>CAVPRL010000004.1:0-134043 GCA_963707845.1 uncultured Actinomycetota bacterium | reverse complement strand
CGCGGCGTCGTCGTCGCCCGACTTGTAGAGGTCGACGAACTCCTGGGTCTTGGCCACCAGCTGGTCGGACTGGTCCTGGACGTACGCCGCGTAGTTGGTCAGCGCGGTGTCGACCAGCTCCTGGTCGTCGGCCGAGACGGACGGCTCGTCGCCGGACTTGGTGACCGTGAAGTCGGCGCGGATGCCGTCGCCCTTCATGCCCGGCTTGCACGCGGTGTAGTAGGTGCCCGCCGGTGCGTTGACGACGAGCTGGCGAGAGAGCTGCGGCCCGACGTTCTCGACCTCGGCGACGATCCGGAGACCGTCCTCGCCCAGCAGGTAGAACTCGGTGACCTGCGAGCCGTCGTTGGTCACGTCGAAGGTGAGCGTCCCGGACGGCACCTCGGCGGCCGAGACCTTGCACTCGTCGTCGGTGGACGTGACCGCGACGGTGCGGGCGTCGCCGGACTTGCCGCCGTCGTCCTTGGCGTTCTCGGTGCACGCGGCGAAGAACGGCGTGGTGACCAGCAGTGCGGCCACGAGCAGGGGCTTGCGCATGTGTCTGTAGTTCCTTCGGACGGGTCAGTTGCTGACGGGAGCGGGAGCGGGAGGAGTGCTGCGCCGGCGGGCGCCGCGGATGAAGAGGAACATCACCGGCACGACGTACAGGACCCAGACGACGGCCTCGAGCACGGTCGTCTGCGGGGAGAAGTTGAAGATGCCCTTGAGGAGGGTGGCGTACCAGGTGGTCGGGTCGACCGTGTCCGAGACGTCCCACGCCAGGTTGTTGAGCCCGGGCAGGACACCGGCCTCCTGGAGGTCGTGGACGCCGTACGACAGCACGCCTCCGGCCACCAGGATCAGGAAGCCGCCGGTCCAGGTGAAGAACGTGCTGAGGTTGATCGAGATGGCGCCGCGGTAGAGCAGGTAGGCCAGGACCACGGCGGTCGCGATGCCGAGGGCGGCGCCGACCAGCGGCTGCCACGTCGAGTTGGTGTCACGTGACACCGCCTCGGTGGCCGACCAGAGGAAGAGCGCGGTCTCCAGACCCTCGCGGCCGACCGCGAGGATCGCGACCAGCACCAGGCCCCACCAAGGCCCCTCGACGGCGTCGTCGATCTGGCCGCGCAGCTCGCCGCTCAGCGAGCGGGCGGCGCGCGCCATCCAGAAGATCATCCAGGTGACGAACACGACCGCGACGATCGACAGGACGCCGCCGATCGTCTCCTGCGCCTCGAAGGTCAGGCCGCGGGGGCCGTAGAACAGCGCGAACCCGAAGCCGAGGGACACGAGCACCGCGAGCCCGACGCCGATCCAGATCCGCGGCAGCAGGTCGCGGCGGTCGATCTTGACCAGGTAGGCGACCAGGATGCTGACCACCAGGGCCGCCTCGAGGCCCTCACGCAGGCCGATCAGGTAGTTCGCGAGCACAAGCCGCGATCGTACGCCTGCGGCTTAGGTTTGCCTAACCATTGTTCGCTAGATGGCGCAGCCGTCCGGACCACACGCCTCGGCGTCGCCGCCGGCCATCTGCAGCACCGGGTGGGACGCGGTCCAGGCCTGGTCGAGCACCTGGCTGAAGACCTCGGCGGGCTGGGCGCCGGAGACGCCGTACTTCTGGTCGACGACGAAGAACGGCACCCCGGTCGCGCCGTACGCGCGGGCCTGGGCGATGTCGTCCGCGACCGCGTCGGCGTACTCGTCGCTGGCGAGCACGTCGCGGACGCGCGCCTCGTCGAGGCCGGCCTTCGTCGCCACCTCGGAGAGTACGTCGTGGTCACCGACGTCCGCGGCGCCCTCGAAGTACGCCGAGAGCAGCGCCTCCTTGAGCTCGCGCTGGAGTGCCGGACCACCGGTCTCGAGGGCCAGGTGGAGCAGGCGGTGGGCGTCGATGGTGTTGGTGTGCACGGTGTCGAAGAGCCGCATCGCCAGGCCGTCCTGGGCCGCGACGTCGATCAGCTGCTGCTGCATGTCGCGCATCTCGTCCTCGCTGCGGCCGTACTTGCGGGCGATGACACCGGTGCTGAGCTCGTGGCCGTGGTGCGGGGCGCTCGGGTCCAGCTCGAAGGAGCGGTAGACGACCTCGACGTCCTCGGCGTGCTCGAACGTGGACAGGGCCGTCTCGAGACGACGCTTCCCCACGAAGCACCACGGGCAGACGACGTCACTCCAGATCTCGATCTTCACGCGGGTCTGAACAACAACCGACCCGCAGATTGTTCCGTCGGTGGTGGTTTCGAGGCTCAGGCCTGGCGGCCTTCACACCTCAACCACCGACAGGGTGGTTGAGGTGTGAGCCGCGCTAGCGGCGAGCCTCGAAACCACCACTTCCATCTTTCTTATATCGTATATAGTCTGGCCGACCACGGCTTCGAGGGAGGTGCAGGATGGGGATTGCAAGCGGCGGAGCGCCGATGAACATCGCAGGCGGGATCCGAGAGTTCGCCCAGGCCACGCCGGGCGCCACCGCCGTCATCGACGGCGACCGGACCCTGACCTTCGCCGCGCTCGACGAGCGCGCCAGCCGGCTGGGCAACCGCCTGATCGCGGGTGGGCTGACGCCCGGCGAGCGGGTGGCGGTGCTGCTCGGCAACCGGCTGGAGTACCCCGAGATCGCGGCCGGCATCGCCAAGGCCGGGCTGGTGATGGTGCCGCTCAACCCGCGCCTCACCCCGGCCGAGAGCCGCTTCATCCTCGAGCACTCCGGCGCCCGCGCGCTGGTGCTCGACGACGCCCTGGCCGCTGTCGCCGGCGCCGCCGTACCCGAGCTCGGCCTGGTCGTGCTCAGCATCGGCGGGACGACGCTGGGCCCGGCGTACGAGACGGAGCTCGCGGCCGCCGACCCGGCCGACCCGATGGTCGCCGTCGACGAGCTCGACCCCTTCTGCATCGCCTACACGTCCGGCACGACGGGCCGCCCCAAGGGCGTGCTGGTCTCGCACCGCAGTCGGGCGCTCACCTTCTACCTCAGCGCGCTCGAGTGGGGCCTCGGCCCGGGTCGTACGTCGGCCGCCGTCGCGCCGATGTACCACGGCGCCGGCTTCGCGTTCGGCTACGCACCGGTCTTCTGCGGCGGCACCGTCACGATGCTGCGCAGCTGGGACCCCGAGGCGTTCCTCGCGCTCCTGGAGCGCGACCGGGTGCAGTCGACCTTCCTGGTGCCCACCCACGCGCAGATGCTGCGCGGTCTCGGCGAGGGCGCAGTCGCCAAGCACGACCTGTCGGCGCTGGACACCCTCTACTTCAACGCGGCCGCGCTGCCGTGGCCGCTCAAGCAGTGGGTGATGAGCGAGTTCCCGGCGTGCGGCATCCACGAGCTCTACGGCTCGACCGAGGGCGGCATCATCACCAACCTGCGCCCGGTCGACCAGGACCGCAAACCCGGCTCGGTCGGGCACGCGTGGTTCCTCACCGAGATCAAGGTCGTCGACGACGACGGCAACCCGGTGCCGGCCGGTGAGCCGGGCGAGCTCTTCAGCCGCTCGCCGTTCCTGATGAACGGCTACCACGACGACCCGGACGCCACCGCCGCGTGCACCACCGACGACGGCTTCCTCACCTGCGGCGACGTCGTCGTACGCGACGAGGAGGGCTACATCCACATCGTCGACCGCAAGAAGGACCTGATCATCTCCGGCGGGGTGAACGTCTACCCCCGCGAGATCGAGGACGTGCTCATCCAGCACCCGTCGGTCCTCGACGCCGCCGTCGTCGGCGCCCCCAGCAGCACGTGGGGCGAGGAGGTCGCGGCGTACGTCGTCCTCCGTGGTGCCCTCGATGACGACTGCCGGGCCGAGCTCGAGGCGCACTGCCGCGACCGGCTCGCCGGCTACAAGATCCCCCGCCGGTGGGCGGCGCTCGACGCGCTCCCCCGCAACGCCGGAGGCAAGGTCCTCAAGCGCGAGCTGCGCGACCAACTCACCCCATCCACGAAGGAGCTGTAAGTGCGACCGCATGTCGAGCTGATCCAGGAAGACGACTACGTCTGGCACGGCGCCGAGCTGCCCGGCGGCGAGGGCCGCGCGAGCGAGCGCCGGCTGTCGGTCGACGAGGAGGACGGTTCGTCGTCGCTCCGCATCGACTTCCACACCGACTGGGGCCGCGGTCCCGGCATCCACCACGCCAACACCGAGTACTACGTGGTCGAGGGCGAGATCGACTACGGCGGCAAGCGGATCGGCAAGGGCGGCTACGTCTACGCGCCCAAGGGCGTGCCGATCGACTACATCAAGATCGCCGAAGGCACCAAGATTCTGCACTACCGCGAGTACGGCGACGCCGGGTTCGACCCGGTCGAGTCATTCGCCGGCGCGCAGCGCTGGGCCGACGCCCGCGAGGACGTCATCGTCATCGACTCCGAGGCGATGAAGTGGGACGCCGTCCCCAACCCCGGCCCGATGCCGGGCCTCTTCATCAAGTACCTCCACGTCGACCCGGTCAGCGGCTTCTACACCCGCCTCGTGCACGCGCAGGAGGGCTGGTCCGACCACCGTCTGGCGCACCACCCCTGCTACGAGGAGGCGTACACGACCCAGGGCCACATGGAGTACAACTTCGGCACCCTGGACCTCGGCACCTACTTCTTCCGCCCCGCGCGGGTGAAGCACGGCCACTTCACGACGATGGAGGGCGGCGCCACCTGGCTGCTGCGCTCCGACGGCGAGCTGGCCAACTGGTACACCCAGAACGAGTGGGTCCGCTGGGGCGGCGAGGGCGTCAACTACGGCCCGAACGGCCTCGACGAGTCGCCGCACCCGGCCGCCCGCTGGGCGCACTCCACGCACGACATGGCGACGCCGTGGCGCACCGACGAGGACATGCGCCAGCTGACCGCCTCGTGGCAGTTCCAGAAGGACCAGGGCCAGTACGACGCCCCGGTCGCCCACCACGGCTCCGGCGCCAACAAGGCCGACATCGCGATCGCCAAGGCGCTCGACGCGTTCAACCTGCAGGGCGGCCACGGCGGCGGTCACGACCACTCGCACGACCATGACCACTCGCACGACCACGCGCACGGTGACGACCACGGTCACTCGCACGAGCCCGCTGACGTGGACTTCGGCTGGAGCGGTCGCGAGACCGAGCACGCCGACGAGCGCAAGGACGACAACGCCCACAACTGGGGTGCCGGTCGCAAGTGGCAGAAGGGCGACCCGATCCCGGCGCCGATCCTCTCGAGCATGCCCGTCCGCAGCCGTTCGCGCGGCCGCTGGGACGGCGACGGGATGTAATGGCCCCCTTTGTTGCAGCCGGTGTTCACGGGTTCAACGGCCACAGCTTCGCGGTCTTCCTCCACATCGTCCTCTTCGCCTATTGGCTGGGCGGCGACGTGGGGGTCTACTACGCGAGCCGCTACATCATCAAGAGCGACGTCGGGCCCGAGGCCCGGGCGGTGTCGACGAAGATCATGCACGGCGTCGACATCGCCCCCCGGGTCTCACTGGTGCTGATCCTGCCCAGCGGGATCACGTTGATGGCCTGGGGTCCGCTCGGTGACGACTTCTTCGTGCACGGCTGGCTGCTCGCCCTGGTGTGGGTGGCCGGGCTGACCTGGCTCGTGGTGTCGCTGATCGACTACCGCGGCGGCGACACCGCGATCGCCCGGTTCTCGCAGAAGGCGGACCTGCTGGTCCGCTACTCGCTCAGCGCCGTACTCGTCGGGTTTGGGCTCTACACGATCTTCGCCACCGACCCGTTCGGGGTGGAGACGAACCCGAAGTGGCTGGGTGCGAAGGTCGTCGCGTACGCCCTCTGCATCTTCTGCGGCGTGATGATCCGTCGGCAGCTGGTCCCGTTCGGGCCGGCCTTCGGCAAGCTCGTCACCGCGGGCTCGACACCAGAGGTCGAGAAGGCGATCCTCGGCTCGATCAAGCGCTGCGAGCCCTGGGTCTACGGGATCTGGACCCTGGTTCTGCTCGCCGCCGCGCTCGGCGTGATCAAGCCGGGCTCGACCGCCTTCTGACCCGCATCCGCTCGAACGCCTTGGGGACCGGTACGCCGGGGAGCGCGTCCGCGATCACGCGGGCCGCCTCCTCGGGGCCGGTCCTCGTGGTGTCGACGGAGATGTCCCGGTCGCCGTGCGCGTCGACGACCTGCGAGCGAGCGAGCCCCACCGGCCGGTCTCCGCGGCCCTGCTCCCGTCGCTCCAGCTCGTCCGGGTCGCACTGCACCTCGACCAGCGTGACGTCGTACCCCTCGAGCACGTCGAGCAGGTCGTCGATCCGCCATGGCTCGCTCAACGGGTAGTCCATGACCACGTCGTTGCCGCTCGATGCCAGCGCGGCGACGACGCGGTGGTAGCCGGCTCGGGTGCGCCGCAGCAGTGCCTGGCCGATGCTGCTCTTGCCCGAGCTCGACGCTCCGTTGAGCAGGAGGATCCGGCCGCGCTTCACAGCGCGAACCTAGCGGTCACGCTTCTACACCCGTCGGTGGAAGGTGACGCCGCCGCTCGGTTGTCGGGTCGTCTCGTAGGTCGGGTCGTGGGCTCTCGCGTGGTGTCTCGGGCAGAGGAGTCCGCCGTTGGCGAGGTCGGTGGGTCCTCCGTCGGCCCAGCGGATCCAGTGGTGTCCGTGGCAGAGCCAGGGTGGCCAGTCGCAGCCTTCGGCGACACAGCCGCCGTCGCGGAGGGACATGGCGAGGAGCTGGGCCTTGGTGAAGAGGCGTCGGGCGCGTCCGATGTCGAGGACCTGCGACGTGCCGTTGAGGACGGCGGGGATGATCCGGCCGGTGCAGGCGAGGCGTCGGGCAAGCCCTGGGCTGATGCGTTCGCCGGTGTCGAGGACACCTGCCTTGTGGAGCTTGCCGGTGAGGGTGTCGAGGTCGATGGTGACCACGATGGTGGCATCGGTGCCGCCGACCTTCGGGAGGCGTTTGGCGGGGATGCGTTCGATGAGCTCGGCGAACGCCCTGCCCATCCGCTCCGGCCCCGGACGCCGCTGCACGCCTGGTCCGTGGGTGGCGGCCTGGTGTTTGGGGGCGGCGATCGCGAGCAGCAGCTTCTTCAGCATCGCCGCCTGCGCCGTGGGCAGGGTGAACCGGCCGTGGACTCTCCCGTGTCCGTCGTCGGTCATCGTCAGCCTGGTCGCCTGGGCGGCCTTGGCTTCTTCCTTCTCGAGCAGGTCGGCCTCGTGGGCGTCGGCCACCTCGGGCGCGACCACCTCCAGGAGCCGGCGTCCGAGGATCTTGAGGGTGCGGGCGTCGTGCTCCGCGGCTGCGGCGACCAGGTGCCGCTCGGCTCGGATGACCAGGTCGGGGTCCAGGTCGTCCGGCAGCGCCGCGACCGCTCCGATGATCACCCTCGCCTGGTCCACCCGCAGGTCACCGCGCGCCAGGGCGTCGCGCACGTGGTCGTGGGTGGCCAGGTCGTACCCGAGCCGCACCGTGCGGGCAGCGGCCGGGCGGGTCTGTCTGGTCTGGTGGGCGAGCCAGTTCGCCGTACTCGTGGCGCCGACGTCTGAGCCGGCCTGCAGCTCATCGGCATGGGCGGCGACCCGAGACCTCAGCTCCATGACCTGCGATTCGAGGCGGGTCAGCTCCACCAGCGTCGACGCAGTCTCAGCAGCATCCATGGACCACACCGAGACGTCCACCAGGGTGTCGACGATGTCGCGCAGCTGCGCGGTCGCCGAGGCCACCTGGTGGCGGGGTGTGGTCATCGCTGTCATGGGTCCAGCCAACCCGCTCCGACCGGTGCTCGCATCCGGGTGAGCCGGATCGGTGGAGAACGCAGCCGCAAGGAGCGGTTGTGGACGAAAAGTGGGCCGGGGGTGGTGGTTTCGAGGCTCGGCGCTGGCGCGCCTCACACCTCAACCACCGGGAACGGCGTACCGCGCCTCACACCTCAACCACCGGGAACGGCGTACCGCGCCTCACACCTCAACCACCGGGAACGGCGTACCGCGCCTCACACCTCAACCACCGGGAACGGCGTACACCGCCTCACACCTCAACCACCGGGAACGGCGTACACCGCCTCACACCTCAACCTGCGGGAGCTCAACCAGCGGCGACCGCAGGCAGGGTCACGGTGAAGACGGTGCCCTCGCCGAGGCGGGAGCTGACGTCGAGGCGGCCACTGTGGCGCTCGACGACGGTGGCGACGATGGCGAGGCCGAGGCCGGTGCCCGGCTCGTTCAGGGCATCGGGGTTCTCGGTGCGGTAGAAGGCTCGGAAGATCCGCGCCTGGTCCTCCTCCGTGATGCCCAGGCCGTCGTCGGCGACCTGCAGCTCGACCTCGGCGTCGCGGCGGCGTACGGACAGGGTGACCGTGCCGCCCGAGGGCGTGTACTTCACGGCGTTGCTGACGAGGTTGCCGACCAGCTGGTCGAGCTCGGTCGGGTCGCCCGGGACGAAGAGCGGACCGTCGTCGAGGTGCACGTCGAGCTTGAGGCCCTTCGAGCCGGCCGTCGAGTCGAGCAGCGTGACCACGTCGAGGGCAACCTCGCGCAGGTCGATCGGCAGGCTGGCCAGTGGGTGCCGGGGATGGCTCACCCGCGCCAGCAGCATCAGGTCGTCGACCACCTTCTGCATCCGGTCGGCGCCGCGGTTCATCGCCTCGAAGAACCCCACCGCCCGCTCGTCCATCGCGAGCCCGAGCCCACCCACGATCTCCAGGTTGCCGGAGATCACGGTCAGCGGCGTACGCAGCTCGTGGGACAGCGTCGCGAAGAGCTGGCTCCGGTAGTCGTCAAGCTCCTGCAGCTCGCGCACCAGTGACCGCTCCCGTTCGAGCGAGCGCGCGGTCAGGAGCGCCGCGCCCAGGTCGTGGCCGATCTCGAGCGCCGATGCCTGCTCGACGCGCGACCACGCGGGGTGTGCGAACTCACGGGTCAGCACCAGCAGTCCGAGGCACTCGCCGCCGGCACCGAGAGGTACGGCGAGCGCCCGGTCCAGGCCCATCGTGTCCTCTCCCATCACGAAGACCTGCTGCGTCGCCCACAGCCGAGGAGCGAGCTCCCGGGCCAGAGCGACCACCTCGTCGGACATCTCCATGACCTCGCCGAGCCGGTCGCGGGCGTAGCACCAGCTGCCCCCGTCCGCCCCGAAGACCTCCGCCCACAGCCCGCTCGCGTGGAAGCCCTCGACCAACGGTCCATGGGTGTGCGCCAGCACGGCCTCCAGCGACGCCTGCGCCGGCATCGCGGCCGACCGGATCAGCCGGCGCGCCGACTCCGCGTGCTCGACCTGTCGGACCAGTTCCTCGCGCTCGAAGGCTGTGAGTACGGCGCGCTCCGCCTGCGCGGCGTACCGCTCGAGCAGGCCGCGCTGAGCCGCGTCGGGGCGTCGCCCGGAGAGTGGCAGGTCGACCGAGAGCAGGCCGACGAGCACGCCGTCGTCGTCGGAGAGCAGGCCGATCAGCACGTTCTCGGGATGCCAGGAGTCGGGGTCGTCACCCCGGTCCGGCGCCAGCATCACCCAGTGCCCCTCGAGCTCGACCTTGTGGACGTCGGCGTCGAGGAAGCGGAACCGGCCCCAGGTCTCGGCCTTCTCCAGGACCGGGTCAAGGATCGAGACCGGGTCGACGGCGTTCATCAGGAAGTCCCGGTGCTCCTCCGGACCGGTGTAGGCGACCGTCACCAGGTCATCGCCGAGCACCACCGACAGCGTGGCGATCTCGAAGCCGACCATCTCGGCCACCGACTCCACCATCAGCTGGAGCACCGCGCGGGCCGACGAGTCGGACCAGCCGGTGTGATCCGAGCCGCTCGGGCGGGATGCGTCGAACACCACCCGGCGAACCTACCTGTCGCCGAGACGCTCCCCGAGCAACCGACCGAAGACCAGCGCCGGGGTGAGGAGCATGCCGGAGCAGAAGCTGTTGCCGCAGGTGGCACCGGCGCCGATCACCTCGCCGATCGCGAACAGCCCGGCGATCGGCAGACCATCCTCGCCACGGACGGCGAAGCTCTCGTCGATGTCGAGACCGTCGAAGGTCACCACGGCGATGCCCTGGTTGTGCAGCGCGTAGTACGGCGCGGCCGCGATCGGCGCGGGCAGGTAAGTGCGCCCGAACTCGACGTCGACGCCGGCAGCCACGGCCGCGTTGTACGACGCCACCGACGCGACCAGGCCGTCCGGGTCGATGCCGGCGAGCGCGGCCAGCTCGGTGAGGTTGTCAGCGGCATGGATGCCGAGGCGCACGTTGGCATGGCGGCGCAGGTCGTCCGGTCCCCAGCCGAGCACGATCGGCGGCTCTCCCCCACCGGACCGGCCCACGGCGTCGTCGTCGAAGACCGTCCAGAACACCTGCTCGGGGAGCGCGGTCAACGCGCGCTCCTTGGCGTCGATCGACGGCTCGTCCTCGGCGATCCAGCGACGACCCGCCCGGTCGACGTAGATCTCTCGCGGCGGGCGCTCGGTGGTGAGCAGCAGCCGCTCGGCCCAGTTGGCGCGGTGCGGCGCCTGCGGGTCGGGCATCCCGCCGAAGGTCGGCAGGTAGGTCCCGGCCCCTTGGAGCCCGGCGCCGACGCTGCGGCCGAGGTGGATGCCGTCGCCGGTCGAGGTGCGCGCGGCGACGGTGACCAGGGCGACGCCGTGCCGCTCGGCGAACAGCTCGGCGTCCGCGCCGTACCCGCCCGTCGCGAGCACCACGGCCCCGGCCGCGATCGCGACCTCGGCACCGTCGCGGTAGACCTCGACGCCGACGACCACGCCGGAGTCGTCGGTGAGCAGGCCGGTGACGGGCGTGTTCGTCCAGAGGGTCAGGTCGTACGCCGCGAGCGCCTCGTCGAGCTCCGGCTCCAGCACCTGGAGCACGGACAGCCCGCCCTCGACGCCGTACACGGTGCGCGGGACCTCGTACGGCTCGTGGCCGTGGACGATCCGCGGAGTCTCCGGGTCGAACGGCATCCCACTGTCGACCAGCCACTCAATCACCCCCGGTGCGTGCTCGACGACCAGGCCGATCAGATCGGTCCGCCCGGTGCCGCGACTGATCCGGGCGATGTCCGCGAGGTGCGCCTCCGGGCTGTCCACGATGCCGTGGTCGCGCTGCAGGCTGGTGCCGCCCGCCGAGAGGTGGCCGCCGCTCAGGTGCAGGGTGCCGCCGATCCGGCGGTCCTTCTCGACCAGGAGCACGCGGGCCCCGCCGCGGGCGGCCCGGGTGGCGCAGCACAGGCCGGCGGGACCGGCTCCGACGACGACCACGTCGTACTCCGCCACAGCCATCTCTAGATCATATATGATCCGCGACGATGACTACTTCCGACGGACCGCTCACCGGCATCCGCGTCGTCGACGCCTCGACGATCCTGGCCGGTCCCCTGGCCTGCCAGATCCTCGGCGACTTCGGCGCCGAGGTGATCAAGATCGAGCACCCGAAGGCCGGTGACGGCATGCGCGGCCACGGGCCGTCGCTCGACGGCACCCCGATCTGGTGGTCGGAGATCGCGCGCAACAAGCGGACCGTGGCGCTCAGCCTGTCGGCCGCCGAGGGCGCCGCGGTCTTCCGCCGCCTGGTCGCGACCGCCGACGTCCTGGTCGAGAACTTCCGCCCAGGCACCCTGGAGCGCTGGGGCCTCTCCCCCGACGTGCTGCAGGAGCTCAACCCCGGTCTGGTCGTCGCCCGGATCACCGGCTTCGGCCAGACCGGGCCGTACGCCGCGCGCGCCGGCTTCGGCACCCTGGCCGAGGCGATGAGCGGCTTCGCCCACCTGACCGGCCAGCCGGACGGGCCGCCGACCCTGCCCGCCTTCGGCCTGGCCGACTCGATCTGCGGCATCGCCGCGTCGTCGGCGATCTCGATGGCGCTCTACGAGCGGGAAAAGAACGGCGGCAAGGGGCAGGTGCTCGACCTCAGCCTGCTCGAGCCGATCATGACGGCCGTCGGACCCGGCCCGTCGGTCTACGGACTGACCGGCGAGGTCGGCCAGCGGCACGGCAACCGGTCCACCAACAACGCGCCGCGCAACGCCTACGAGACCCGTGACGGGCACTGGGTGGCCATCTCCACCAGCGCCCAGGCGATCGCCGAGCGGGTGCTCGTGCTGGTCGGCCACCCCGAGGTGCTCGACGAGCCGTGGTTCGCCTCCGGGCACACGCGTGCGCAGCACGCCGACCTGCTGGACGGGTACGTCGGCGGCTGGATCGCGGACCGCACCCGCGACCAGGTGGTCACCGCCTTCACCGAGGCCGGAGCCGCCGTCGCCCCCGTCTACAGCGCGCGCGACCTGGTCGAGGACGAGCACGTGCGCGTCACCCAGATGCTCACCAAGGTCTCCGATCCGGCGCTGGGTGAGGTCATCCAGCACAACGTGATGTGGCGGATGTCGGAGACCCCCGGCCGGATCCGGTTCCCCGGCCGGTCGATCGGCGCCGACACCGACGCCGTACTCGACGAGCTCGGCATCCCCGCCGACGAACGCGAAGCCCTGCGCACCAAGGAGATCATTCGATGAGCGACCCGACCGACCAGCTGCTCGACGCCGTCCGCTCCGGCCTGCGCGTCGTCGACCTGGGCCGGATGCTCACCGTCGGGATGCCGCAGTCGCCCAACCACCCGGCGTACTGGCACGCACACCCGCGCCGCCACGGCGACATGGTGCGCGCCGACGGCGGCTCCGCCGCCAACGACATGATCACGATGGGCACCCACGTCGGCACCCACGTCGACGCGCTCTCGCACGTCTCCCAGGACGGCAAGGTGTACGGCGGCCTGGACGCGACCGAGGCGCTCCAGGGCGGGAGGTACGTCGAGCTCGGCGCGCACACCATCGAGCCGATGGTCCGGCGCGGCGTGCTGCTCGACGTCCCCGCCACGCTGGGTGTCGAGCGCCTCGAGGCCGGCCAGGAGATCACCGTCGCCGACCTGGAGGCCACGGTCGAGCGCCAGGGCGTGACCATCGGCGCGGGTGACGTGGTGCTGGTGCGCAGCGGCTGGGGCCAGCACTTCGACTCCGGCGACAAGGCGACGTTCATGGGCCAGGAGACCGGCGTGCCGGGTGTCTCCGAGGCCGGCGCGACCTGGCTCGCGGGCCACGACGTGCACGCCGTCGGCGCCGACACGATCGCCTTCGAGCGGCTCGCGCCGGGTGCCGGCCACGGGCTGCTGCCCGCCCACCGGGTGCTGCTCGTCGAGCGCGGCATCTACATCGTCGAGACGATGGACCTCGAGGAGCTGGCCCGCGACGCCATTCACGAGTTCCTCTTCATCCTGTCGCCGCTGGCGTTCTTCGGCGCCACCGGCTCGCCGGTGCGTCCCCTCGCGGTGGTGGGCGCATGACGCAGACCCTCTCCGAGCAGATCGCCTCGTTCGCCGCCGGGTCCGCCAAGGACGGCGTCCCCGACGACGTCGCCGTCAGCGTCCAGCAGCGGATCCTCGACGTCCTCGGACTCTGCGTCGCCGCGCACCGGCTGCCGACCAGTGCCGCCGCGATCGGCCACGTGCTCGACCAGGGCGGGCACCCGCAGGCCACCGCCGTCGGCGTACCGACCAAGGTGACGGCTGCCCAGGCCGCCTTCGCCAACGGCGTGCTCGCGCACTCCCTCGACTACGACGACACGCACCTCCCGTCGGTGCTGCACCCCAGCGCCAGCGTCGTACCCGCCGCCCTGGCCGCGGCGGAGCACAACGGCGCCAGCGGCGAGCAGGTCGTCCGCGCGGTGGCGGTCGGCCTCGAGGTCGCCGTACGCCTCGGCATGGCGGGCTACGACGAGCAGCTCGGCAACTCGGTCTTCTTCGAGCACGGCCAGCACGCCACCTCGATCACCGGCGCGATGGGCTCCGCGGTGGCGGCGAGCCTGCTCTACGGCGCCGACGAGAAGGGCGTCGTCGACGCCCTCGGGCTCACCGCGTCGATGGCGTCCGGCGTCATCGAGGCCAACCGCACCGGCGGCACGGTCAAGCGCCTGCACTGCGGCCTCGCGGCACAGGCGGGTGTCACGGCTGCCCAGCTGGTGCGTCGTGGCTTCACCGGTCCGCCGACGGTGCTCGAGGGTCGGTTCGGCTTCTTCGAGGCCTGGCTGCACGGGCAGTTCTTCCCGTCGGCTGTGACCGACGGCCTGGGCACGGACTGGTCGGTGCCGGGGATCTTCTTCAAGCCCTACCCGGCCAACCACTTCACGCACACGTCGATCGACGCCGGCCGCGCGTTCCGCGCCCGCGGCGTACGCCCCGACGACGTCGCCTCGATCGTCATCGGCGCCCCGACCGCGGTGATCCGCACGATCGGCGAGCCGATCGAGGTCAAGCGCGCGCCGGAGACCGGCTACCAGGCGCAGTTCAGCGGGCCGTACGGCGTGACCGCCGGCCTCTTCGGCGGCGGCGGGCTCGGCCTCGGGCTCGACGACTTCACCGACGAGCTCGCCCAGGACCCAGCCCGTCGCGCCGTGATGGCGACGGTCAGCGTGGTGCCGGACGAGCGCTGCGACGAGATCTACCCCTTCCAGTTCCCGGCCGTGGTCACCCTGACCACGAAGGCCGGCGAGGTCCTGGTCGAGGAGGTCCTCACCAACCGCGGCGGCCCGGCGCGGCCGTTGAGCGACGACGAGCTCGGCACGAAGTTCGCCGACAACGTCGCGGGCCGTCTCGACACCGACGCCGCGGACGCCGTACGCCGTGCGGTCGGCTCCCTGCGTGAGGCGACCGACGTCGCCGCCCTCCTGTCCCCCCTGGCCTCCCTGAAGGAGAACTCATGAGCGAGCTTGACCTGATCATCACCAACGTCTCGGCCGTCGTGCCGGGCCAGGCCGAGCCGCAGCGGCTCGACATCGGGGTCAAGGACGGCAAGATCGTCCGCCTCGAAGCCGGCCTCTCCACGGACCTCGCCGACACCGTCGTCGATGGCGGCGGCAAGGTCGCGTTCCCCGGTGTCGTGGACGCCCACCAGCACTGGGGCATCTACAACCCGCTGCCCGAGGACGCGGTCAGCGAGAGCCGCGCGTCGGCGCAGGGTGGCGTGACGACCGCGCTGACCTACATGCGCACCGGGCAGTACTACCTCAACAAGGGCGGCGACTACGGGGACTTCTTCCCCGAGGTCCTGTCCCTCACCGAGGGCCGCGCGATGATCGACTACGCCTACCACCTGGCGCCGATGAGCAAGCGGCACATCGAGGAGATCCCTTCCCTGGTGGGGGATCATGGCGTCACGTCGTTCAAGATCTTCATGTTCTACGGCGGCCACGGCTTGCACGGCCGCAGCACCGACCAGAGCTCGTTCCTGATGACGCCCGAGGGCGAGCGCTACGACTACGCGCACTTCGAGTTCGTGATGCGCGGGATCCAGGCAGCGCGGGAGAAGTTCCCCGAGATCGCCGACCAGATCTCGCTGTCGCTGCACTGCGAGACGGCCGAGATCATGACGGCGTACACGAAGCTCGTCGAGGAGGACGGAACCCTCAGCGGGCTGCCGGCGTACAACGCCTCGCGGCCGCCGCACTCCGAGGGCCTCGCGGTCACCATCGCGTCGTACCTCGCCCACGAGACCGAGCTGCCCACGATCAACCTGCTGCACCTGACCTCGCGCAAGGCGGTCGAGGCGGCGCTGCGGATGGCCGACGCGTTCCCGCACATCGACTTCCGCCGCGAGGTCACCGTCGGGCACCTGCTCGCCGACTGCGACACCGCGCACGGCGTCGGCGGCAAGGTGAACCCGCCGCTGCGCCCGCGTGAGGACGTCGAGGCGCTGTGGGCCTACCTGATCGACGGCAAGATCGACTGGGTCGTCTCGGACCACGCGTGCTGCAAGGAGGAGCTGAAGTTCGGCGACCCGAAGGACGACGTCTTCCTGGCCAAGTCCGGCTTCGGCGGCGCGGAGTACCTCCTCGCCGGCATGGTCTCGGAAGGCTCCCGACGGGGTGTCCCCTTCGGCCGGATCGCCGAGCTCACCGCCACCAACCCGGCCGAGCGCTACGGCCTGGGTGCCTCGAAGGGCGCGATCGCCGTGGGCAAGGACGCGGACATCGCGCTCGTCGACACCACGGTCACGTGGACCGTGCGCGCCGAGGACTCGGAGTCGACGCAGGAGTACACGCCGTTCGAGGGCGCCGAACTGACCGCTCGCGTCACGGACACGTTCGTGCGCGGCCACCAGGTGATGACCGACGGCGTCGTCGGCGGCGAGCCCGTTGGCCGCTACCTGCACCGCCCGACCGGCTCCGTCTAGACAGCGGAGCGACCCACAGTCGACGCGTCGCCGGCCGGACTCCCCCGTGTCAGCCGGCGGCGCGTCCTCCAACCCTGCGAGGACCCTGTGCTCGAAGTCGTCGTCACCCGCGTGCCGGACGGTCCGCCGACCCCGGAGGACTTCGACCTCGTCGAGTCCTCCTGCCCGGCGCTGGCCGAGGGCGAGGTGCGGATCGCCGTCCGCTCGCTGTCGCTCGACCCCTACCAGCGGTACTCGCTCGGCGGCGTCGGCGCCGTCCCGCCGGGCCGCTCCATCGGCGAGGTCGTCGAGTCGTGCTGCCCGGAGGTCGAGACCGGGCAGCACGTGCTCGCCGAGACCGGCTGGCGCTCGTCGGCGGTGGTGGCCGGCTCGTCCGTGACGCCGGTGTCGGTTCCGCCGGGAGTGCCGCTCTCGGCGGCCCTCGGTGTGCTCGGGATGCCGGGTCTCACGGCGTACGTCGCGCACGTGCGGCACCTGCGCCCGCGCTTCGGCGCCACCGTGGTGGTCGGCTCCGCGACCGGCGGGGTCGGCGCCGTCGCCGGCCAGCTGGCGCGGGGCGCCGGTGCCCGGGTCGTCGGGATCGTCGGCTCGGACGAGAAGGCGGCGCTCGCCACCGAGCGGCTCGGCTACGCCGCCGCCGTACGGCGTGGGCGCGGGCTGGCCGACGAGCTCCGGGCCGCGTGCCCGGACGGCATCGACGGCTACCTGCACCTCGGCGACCAGGCGACGCTCGACGTCGTCATGGAGCAGCTGGCCGTCGGCGCGCGGGTCTCGCTCGTCGGGCTGATGGACCAGTACAACGGTGCCGCGCCCACCCGGCTGCGCGCCGGCGCCGTACTCGCTGCGCGTGCGGAGGTGCACGGTCTCGTCGTCTACGACCACGTCGAGCTCGCGCCCGAGCACGTGCAGCACGTCGGCGCGCTGATCTCGTCGGGCGAGCTGGTCGTCCTCGAGGACCGCTACGCCGGGCTGGACCTCGCGCCGCTCGCCTTCGCGCGGATGATGAGCGGTCGCAACCTCGGCAAGGTCGTCATCGACGTGTCGTGAGCCGGGTCGTCCGCCTCACAAGCACCTATGGCTAGCCGAGAGGCGGACGACCCGAGTCAGTCAGAGGCCGTAGCGCGCGAGCTTGTCGTCCTTGCCGCCCTTGAGGAACTTCTTCATCATCCGGCTGGTGGTCAGCCAGGCGATCGCGTCGCCATTCTTGCTGCTGGCGAGCATCCGCTCCACGAGGTACGGCGCGACGTCGTCCACGTGGTCGCTGAGGATGTTGACCATCTTGCGCTGGCTCGAGACCGCCTCAGGGTGGCTCGCGGCCTCGCGCAGCCAGCCGTCGGTGATCAGGATGCCGGGGCGGACCTGGCCGACGCGGACCGGCGTACCTTCGACCTCCTTGACCAGCGCCTGCGTGAACATGTCGAGCCCGCGCTTGGTTGCCGAGTAGACGCCCATCCCGGGCCGCACCGAGCCGTCGCTGCCGCCGCCGAGGACGTTGAAGAGCTGGCCGCGGCCGGCGGCGGTCATGCCGCGTACGGCGACCTGGGCGCCGGTGATGGTGCCGACCATGTTGGTGCCGACCATGGTCGCGACCTCGTCGGGCGTGGTCTCGACGATGGTTCGGTTCGTGTAGGCGACGCCCGCGTTGTTGACCCAGAGGTCGACGGACCCGAACGCCGAGACGGCCGCGTCCCAGAGCGCCTGCACCTGGGCGGCGTCGGTGACGTCGGTGGGTACGCCGACGACGCGGGCGCCCTCGGCGGCCTCGGGCGACAGCTTGCCGACCGCCTCGTCGACGGCCTCCTGGGTGCGGCCCGAGACGGCCACGTGGTGGCCGCGGCGGACGAGCTCGCGGGCGAGCGCAAAGCCGATGCCCTTGGTGCTGCCGGTGACGACTGCGGCGGTCATGTGGTTCCTCCTGGAGATCTGTTCGGGCAGGGGTTTCGAGGCTCACCCGCTAGCGCGGCTTCGCACCTCAACCAGCGTTCAGCGGGCGCGGGCGAGGGTGAGGCGGGCCTGGCGTACGACGGCCTCGTCGACGAAGTGGCCGTCGTCGTCGACGGCGACACCGGCGCCGGCGAACTCCCAGCGACCGACGAGCCGGCGGGCGGCCTCGACGGCCTCGACGGACGGCGTGAAGACCTCGTTGGCGACGGCGACCTGCCCCGGGTGGATGCAGGCGCGGCCGACGAAGCCCAGCCGCGCCAGCTCGAGGGTCGACTCCCGGAAGGCGTCGAGGTCGCGGAAGTTGGTCGACACCGGCGCGATCGGCGGGTTGATGCCGGCCGCGGTCGAGGCCAGTACGACGTGCGAGCGCGCGTAGAGCAGCTCCCGCTCGTCCGGCCCTGGCGTGATCCCGACGTCGGCGCGCAGGTCGGCCTCGCCGATCTGCAGGCGCTGCACGCGCGGCGCCATCGCCAGGTCGCTGGCCCGCAGCACGGCGCGCGCGCTCTCGAGGAGAGGTACGACGCCAGCCGTGGAGCCCAGCGACGACAGCAGCTTGTCGAGGGCGACCAGCTCGTCGACCGTCTCGGTCTTGGCGACCATGAAGCCGGTCAGTGCCGGCGCGCCAGCGACCGCGCGTACGTCGGCCTCCCGCAGCGCACCGGGGTTGACCCTCACCCAGACGCCGACGTTGTCGAGCACGGGCAGGTCGTGCAGCCAGATGCGCACCGTCTCCCGGGCGCGGTCCTTGGCCTTCGGCGCCACGGCGTCCTCGAGGTCGATGATGACCTCGTCGGCCCCGCGCTCGAGGATGCGGTCCAGCTTGTCCTCGGCGTCACCGGGCACGTAGAGCGCGGAGCGCGCGAGCCAGGCGTTCAGGTCAACCGACACGGGTCTCTCCCTTGATCAGCGACTTCGCGACCACGGTGCGAAGGATGTCGTTGGTGCCTTCGCCGATGCTCATCAGGATCGAGTCGCGGTAGAGCCGCTCGACCTCGAACTCCGTCGAGTAGCCGTAGCCGCCGTGCACCTTCATCGCGTCGATGGCGGCCTGCAGGGCGACCTCGGAGCAGAAGATCTTGGCCATCCCGGTGGCGCCGTCGGCCCGGCCCTGGCGTACGGCGTCGGCGGCCCAGTAGGCCATCAGCCGCGACGCCTGCACCTGGGTGCCGAGCTCGCCGAGCTTGAGCTGGATCGCCTGGAACTCCGCGATCGGTTGGCCGAACGCCTTGCGCTGCTTGGCGTACGACAGCGCCTCGTCGTGCGCGCGCTGGGCGATGCCGACCGACCGGGCAGCGATGTTGACCCGGCCCCACTCGAGCGCCGACAGCACCTGCTGCATGCCGCGGCCCTCGACGCCGCCGACCAGCTGCGAGACGGGGACGCGTACGTCGGTCAGCGAGATCTCGCAGGACTCGGTGCCCTTGTAGCCGAGCTTGGGAATGTCCTTGGTGACCTCGTAGCCGGGGGTGTCCGCCTCGATCAGCAGCACGCTCATCCCCTTGTGGGCGGGCGATGCGCTCGGGTCGGTCTTCACCAGCACCGGCAGCGGGCTGGCGTAGCGGGCGTTGGTGATCCACATCTTCGCGCCGTTGACCACGTAGTGCTGGTCATCTCCTTGGCCAGCCAGCCGGGCCGTCGTACGGATGCCCTGGAGGTCGGTGCCGGCGTCGGGCTCGGTGAGGCCGATGCCGCTGCGGCGCTCGCCGGTCGCGAGGTCGGGCAGGTACTTCTGCTTCTGCTCCTCGGTGCCGTGCATGGCGATCAGGCGGCAGGCCAGCGAGTGGCTGCCGAGGATGCCGGCGATGCCCATCCAGCCGCGGGCGATCTCCTCGAAGACCAGCGCGAAGGAGACCGGATCGAGGTCGAGCCCGCCGTACTCCTCGGGCACGGTGATGCCGAAGAGCCCCATCTCCTTCATGCCGTCGACGATCTCGGTCGGGTAGCGACCGGCCTGCTCCCACTCGCGGGCGACGGGGACGATCTCCCGGTCGACGAAGGTGCGCAGCAGCGCCTTGAACTCGCGCTGGTCCTCGTCCAGCTCGAACTTCATGGGGTCTCCTCGGTTGTGGGGTTGAAGACGGGCAGGGCCCGGCCGTCGGGCAGGTCGACCCAGCCGACAGTGACGGCGTCGCCGATCGTGGGCTCCGCCGGCAGGCGGGTCAGCAGGATCGGACCTTCGGCGAGGCGCACCCGCGCGACGACGTACGGCGTCTCGACGTCCTTGCGGGGCGGCCGATGCACGACGGTGTAGGTGTCGACGGTGCCGGCACCCGACGCGTCCTGCTGCACCAGGTGGTCGGTGTCGCCGCAGCCGGTGCACAGCGCGCGGGGCGGGTGCTGCCGGTGGCCGCAGGCGGTGCACGCCTGGACGGTCAGCCGGTGCTCGCGGGTGGCCTCCCACCAGGCTTCGGTCATCTCGTCGGCGGGTGGGACCTCGCCGGGGATCCACGTCGTCTGCTCGGTCATCGGGCGGCCCCCAGGACGACGGTGGCGTGCGTGGACAGGATGCCGCCGGTGCCGTGAGCGACGGCGACCTCGGCGCCGGCGACCTGGCGGGCACCGCACTCGCCGCGCAGCTGCCGGACGGCCTCGACGAGCAGCAGCACGCCGTACTGGCCCGGGTGGCAGTAGGACAGCCCGCCACCGTTGGTGTTGAGCGGCAGCGCGCCGCCGGGACGGATCCGACCGTCGGCGATGAGGTCGAGCACCTCGCCGGGGCCGCAGAAGCCGAGCCCCTCGACGCTGAGCGCGGCGGTGATCGTGAAGGAGTCGTAGACCTCGAGCACGTCGACGTCCGCGACCGTGATCCCGGCCCGTTTGAAGGCGTCCGCAGCCGCGCCCGCGGCGCCCGGCACGGCCAGGTCGTCGACGGTCGTGAACGACGTGTTGGTGGTGCGTTCGCCGTAGCCGAGCACCTCGACCGGCGTACGGCGCAGGTCGCGGGCTCGTTCGAGCGAGGTCAGGACCACCGCTCCCCCGCCGTCGGTGACCAGGCAGCAGTCGGCGACAGTGAGGGGGCTGGAGACCATCGGTGCGTCGATGACGTCGGCGACCGTCAGCGGTCCCGCCTCGTGGCGGAAGGCGGCCGGGTTGAGCAGTGCCCACTCGCGCGCGGCGACGGCGATCTCGGCGAGCTGCTCGCGGGTGCCGCCGTAGCGGTGCAGGTAGGCCTGCGTGGCCATCGCGTAGTAGGAGGCCGGGTAGAGCGGGTCGTACGGTTCCTCGAACTGCGCCTCCGGCACCCACGGCTCGAAGACCCCACCCAGCCGGCGCGAGCGCGCCGAACGCTGGTTGGAGGCGAACGAGATCACCACCGTCGTGCACTGCCCGTCGCGGATCGCCTGCGTGGCACGGGCGACGAACATCTCGAAGGCGCTGCCGCCGGCGAAGGTCGAGTCGGTCCAGGTGGGTACGACGCCGAGGTGGTCGGCGAGCTGCGTCGCGGAGAAGCGGCCCACGCCGGTGGTGGCGATGCCGTCGACGTCGGCCAGCGTGAGCCCCGCGTCGGCCAGCGCGCGGGTCACCGCCTGGGTCTGCAGGCCGAGGATCGAGAGGCCGGTCGACCCGAGGTCCGACTCCGCCGCGCCGACGATGGCGACTCCGGTGGTCATGGGAGCTCCGGTGCTGTCGGTTTCACCGGTTCACCGGTGAAACCGTCACTTCTCAGGCGTTGCAACGGCCGAGAAGTGACAGCAATGCCTGAGGAGTGTGGCTGGTGGGGCCCAGGTGCCGAGACCATGACGTACCCGGTCACGGGAGCCGCACCTCGGCAGCAGCCGGAGCGACGGCGACCCGCGCGTCGTCGCCGACGACCTCGACGCGGCACTCGAGCGACGTCACCCCGTCGTCGACGGACATCACCCGTCCGGTGCAGCGCACCGTCTCCCCGGCGAAGACGAACCCCTTGAACCGGAAGGACAGCGCGGTCAGCTCCGCACCGGGCCCGGCCCAGTCGAGCACCATCTCGGCGAGCAGCGCGCCGAAGAGCTGACCGTCCACGACCGGCCGCTCGAGCCCGCGCTCGGCCAGCCAGGCGCTGTCGTAGTGCAGGCGGTGCCAGTCCCACGTGGCCCCGGCGTACGCGACCATGTCGGGCAGCTCGATCGTGCGCTCGAGCGACAGCTCGGTCCCTGTCGTCATCTGGCAGCAACCTCCACGTAGATCAGCGTCTCCTCGTTCTCGACGAGCAGGTCCCCGTCCTGGTTGGTGTACGTCGCCACCGACGTCACGATGACCATCGACTGCCCGGAGCCGGTGATGCGCTCGGTGACGTCGGTGACCTCCCAGCGCGCGGTGACCACGTCGTCCGGGCGGACCGGCTGGTGGAAGCGATAGGCGTTGCCGCCCCGCACCTCGCGGGTGCCTGCCAGGTGGAAGTCCCAGCCGTGGCCGGCGTAGCCGTTGGCATCACGGGTCAGGCCGGTGAACTGGTTGGTCTCGCAGACCAACGTCGGCGGCGCCACGTCGCCGGCCAGGTACGCCGGGTTGTCGTCGCCGGTCGCCATCGCGAAGTAGCGGATCGACGCGCGGCCCAGCGGCTCGGGCGCCGTGTAGGTCCGGGAGCGCCCGACCAGCGCACGCACCTCGTCAGTCAACAAGCTCACACGATCACCGCCGTCGGGAAGACCTCGAAGAGGAACTCGGGGCGGAGCAGGCCGGCGCACCCGGCGACCGACGCCTTCGCGCCCGGGAAGCGGGCCTCCCGCGCGGCGGCGATCGCCGGCCCGTCACCGTCGGGGCAGACGTACTCGAGCACGTGCACCAGCTGGTCCGCTGAGGCGCCGGCCTCGTCGAGCACCTCTTGTACGGCGGCGTACGTCGCCTCCGACTGCGCCGCCGAGTCGCCCGGGAAGAGCGCCTCCTGGGTGACCATGTCGAGCGCCGCGAAGCCGCTCATGTAGAGCGTGTCGCCGGCGAGCACGCCGGGCGTGTAGGTCAGCGTCTCGTAGCGGGTCCACCCCGGGTTGACCGCCTTCAGCGGCAGCCGCGACGCGGTGACGTCGAGGGCGACGAGCACGCCCGGCCGGTGCAGCCGCGACATCAGGATGCCGCCGGCGCCCGGGAAGACGCCCGCACCGCCGAGCCGGGCCTTGCGCTCACGGTGCGTACGCCGGTAGACGTCGCGCGTCTCCGGGGTGCTGTAGTCGAACGTCGTGACCGCCGCGTCGAGCGAGAGACCGAGTGCCTCCAGCCGCCGGCCCGCCTCGTCGAGGCACCAGGCGTACTGCCCGACGAAGTCGCCCTCGTGCACCACGTCACCGCTGGCATCGACAGGCAGCACCGTCGGCAGCACGACCGCGCCCGCGCCGACCGGCGGGGCGTCGGACTCGACGCGGTAGTCCGCGCCGCCGGGCAGCGACTCGACCACGACGGTGGTGAGCGCGCCTTCGGTGCGCAGCTCGTCGTACCGCTCCAGGGCGGCGACGGTGACGTACTCGATGCTCATCGGTTCTCCTCGGAAGTCGCCAAACGGTCGGCGACGGCGATCAGGGCGGGCAGGTCGAAGGCGTCCACGGCGGCGGTGAGCTCGGCCGCGGCGTCGGGGCCACCGACGTTGACGGCCAGCTTGGCGTCGAGCGCGGCACCGGCGCTGCGGTCGACGTGGCCGGTCAGGGTGCTGCCGTCAGCGAGCTCGACGGTGACGCGACCGGGCGCGTCCGCCGCGACGACAGGAGACGGCACCTCGACGATCCGCACCCGGGCCGCGAGAGCCGCGACAGAGGGTCGCGCCAGCGACTCGGGCGCGTAGGTGTCGACGCTGACCTGGCCGTCGGTGAGCAGCGCGGCCAGGCTCCACTGGAGCGAGAACTTCGCGTCGTACGCCGTGCGCGGGGTGACCTTGTCGGCCTCGCAGACGATCTTCGCGCTGTCGGGGTGCACCTCGACGACCACCGAGGTCACGGACGCCGGGTCGACCGGCAGCGTCTGCAGGCCGGCGTCGAGCGCCGCGTGCATGAGCTGGCAGGCCGGGTAGGGCTTGAGGCCGATCCGGGTCGTCTCCCAACGCACGCCGAGGTCGGCAGTGACCAGGGCCGGGTCGGCGTGGCCGTCCGCGAGGGCGGCGTACAGCCCGCGCTCGCCCTCGATCACGGAGTCCGGGCCGTCCGCGCCGGCGGCGGCGAGCCGGGCGGCCAGGATGCCTGCATGGGAGGCGAGGCCCGGGTGCAGCTGCTTGGTCGACGATCCGGTGGCCAGGAACTCCAGCAGTCCCCCGGCCGAGCTCCCGGCGATGCCGAGCGCGTTGACGGTGGTCGGCAGGTCGAGCCGCATCAGCCGGGCGGCGACCAGGGCCGAGGAGAAGACGCCGCACGCGAGCGTCGCGTGCAGACCGCGCTGGTGGAAGGCGTGCGGCGCAGAGCCCGCGATCCGGCAGACGGTCTCGAAGCCGACCACCGCCGCGAGCACGGCCTCCTCGCCGGTGGCGCCGACCTCCTCGCCGACGGCCAGCACCGCCGGGAGCACCACGGCGGTGGCGTGCACGAGCCCGCCAGCATGGGTGTCGTCGAAGTCCAGCGCGTGCACCAGGGTGCCGGTCGCCAGCGCCGCGGCCGGGGCCGAGATGCGTACGCCGCGGCCGAGCAGGGTCGCCTCCGGAGGACCGCCGAGCCCGGCCGCCACGGACAGCGCGGGCTCGGCGGCGTTCCGGCGGGCCGCGGCGACGGCCGTGCCGAGCCCGTCGAGGAGGTGCCGGCACGCGGCCGCGACCACCTCGTCGGGAAGGTCTTCGCTGCGCAGGCCCAGGGCCCACGCGGCGAGGTCGGAGGCGACGGTCATCCGAAGGCACCCCGGTCGCCGAGGTCGGCGACCGCGGCGGCGTCGTACCCGAGCATCTCGCCGAGGATCCGGCCGGCGTCCTCGTTGCGCAGCGGCGCCCGGCGGTACGTCGGCGGCTCGGATCCCACGCGGACCGGCGAGGCGACCTGGCGGACCGTGCCGTAGCGCGGGTGCTCGGTCTCGACCAGCAGGTCGCGGGCGATCGTGTGCGGCTCGGTCAGCGCGGCGGCGACGTCGTTGATCCGCGCAGTCGGCACAGCAGCAGCCTGCAGCGGCTCGACCCACTCGGCAACGGTGCGCTGCACGAAGATCTCCTCGAGCATCGGGATCAGCACGTCGCGGTTGCGGTCGCGGTCGGCGAAGGTCTCGAAGCGCGGGTCCGTCGCCCACTCGGGCCGCTCGATGACGACCGTGAGCCGCTGCCAGAACTTCTCCTTGGCGCAGCCGACGACCATCCAGCCGTCCTTGGCCTCGAAGGCCTGGAACGGCACCAGCGACGGGTGCGCGGAGTGGCGGGTGCGCACCGGCGTGAAGCCCGCGTTGAGATGCCAGGTGGCCGGGTAGGTCAGCAGCCCCATCGCGGTGTCGTAGAGGCTGACGTCGCAGTCCATGCCGATGCCGTCGCGGCGTGCGGCGTGGATGCCGGCGAGCAGCGAGATCGCGGCGACGAAGCCGCCGCTGTAGTCGACCATCGACAGCCCGGACTTCGTGGGCGGACCCTCCGGGTCACCGGTCAGGTCCATCCAGCCGGCCAGGGCCTGCAGCACGTAGTCGTAGCCCGGCTCCTTCGACCGCGGACCGGTCATGCCGAAGCCGGTCAGCGAGCAGCAGACGATCGCGGGGTTGAGGTGCTTCAGGTCGTCGTACGTGATCTTGATCTTGGCCGGCACGTCTCCGCGCAGGTTGCTGTAGACCGCGTCGCTGACCTTGACCAGGTCCTCGAAGACCGCGCGCCCGGCCGTGGTCGCCAGGTCCAGCGAGAGGCTCGACTTGTTGCGGTTGAAGGCCTCGAAGAACAGCGAGTCCTCCCCCTCGGCGTACGGCGGGACGTAGCGGCCGACGTCGCCACCGACCCGTGGGTCCTCGATCTTGATGACCTCGGCGCCGAGGTCGGCGAGGTGGACGCTGCCGAACGGGCCGGCGCCGTACTGCTCGACGGCGACGATGCGGACGTCCTCGAGCGGCTTCATGCCGAAGCTCCATTGAGTTCGCTGATCAACGCGATGACTTCCTTCTGCGCCGCCCGGATCTCCGTGGGAGACAGCCCGTGCGTGGGTGGGGTGAGCTTGATGGTGTCGGCGACCTCGGCGTACGCCGCGATCCGCTCGACGGCCTGGTCGCGGGTGCCCGACAGCGTGAGCGCGTCGACCATCCGGTCGGCGACGGCGTCGGCCAGGGTGCCCGCGCCGCGGCCGCCGCGGAACGCCTCGACCACGGCCTCCTGCTCGGCGGCCAGGTCGTGGAAGGCGAAGAAGTCGGCGTAGGTGCGCACGCTCGCGTAGAAGCCGACCATGCCGGCGGCGCGACGGCGGGCGACGGCGGGGTCGGCGTCGACCGAGCAGCAGACCGAGGTCACCAGGTCGATGTCGCCGCGGGTGCGGCCCTCGACGCGGGCGATGCCGGCCTCGATCTCGGGCAGGATCTGCGCGCGCAGGTGCTCGGGCGACGACAGCTCGTGCGAGATCCAGCCGTCGGCGATCTCGCCGGTCAGCCGGGTCAGCGCCGGGCCCATCGCGGCCAGGTAGATCGGGATGTCGCTGCGCAGCACCGGGTAAGGGCGCCGGTAGCCGCGGATGTGCATCGGCTCGAACTCGCCGTCGAGGTCGATCGGCTCGCCCGTCGTACAGCCCGCCCAGAAGGCCCGGATGTCGCGGACCGTCTCGCGCAGGTGGGTGACCGGCTTGCCCCACTGGGCGTTGTGCCAGTCCTCGTTGAGCCGGCGTACGCCGGTGCCGAGGCCGAGCACGAAGCGCCCGTTGGACATCTCGTCGAGGTCGAGTGCCTCCAGCGCGGTCACCATCGGGCTGCGGGTGAAGGCCAGCGCGATGGCGGTGCCGACCTGGGTCGTCCGCGTGGTCGCCGCGATCGCGGCCGCCGACGTGGTCGCGCCGCGGTGCAGCTCGGGCACCCACACGACCTCCGCGCCGGCGTCCTCGGCCGCGCGGGCGGCGTCGGCGAGCTCGCCGAGCGTCTCGCCCCACGGGCCGTACGTGATCCGCACGTCAGTCCTCGGTGGTCAGCGGCCGCTCGCCCTCGGGGAAGATCCCCTCGAGCTGCTCGGCGCCGTGCTTGTAGACGTAGAAGGTGCGCTTGAAGGAGCACACCTCCTTGCCGTCCTGGTTGAGGGTGCGGGTGCGCACGGTGACGATGCCCGCGTGCGGCCGCGACGACGACTCGCGCTTCTCCAGCACGATCGACTCGCTGTAGAGCGTGTCGCCGGCGAAGACCGGGTGCGTCATCTTGATGTCGTCCCAGCCAAGGTTGGCGAACGCGTTCTGGGTCAGGTCGGTGACGCTCTGGCCGACCGCGATCGCGACGGTCAGGGTCGACACGACCAACGGCTTCTGGAACTCCGAGCGGCCGGCGTACTCCGCGTTGAAGTGCATCTGGTTGGTGTTCATCGTCAGCAGCGAGAACCACGTGTTGTCGTTCTCGGTGACCGTGCGCCCCAACGGGTGCTGGTAGATGTCGCCGACGGTGAAGTCCTCGAAGAACCGTCCCTGCCAGCCGGGCTGCACGCTCATGCGCGTCCTCTCGTGTCTGCGGCGTCGAGCAACAGCTCGGCGACCGCCTCGGGCCGGGTGAGCGGGGCATCGTGCCCCGCCTCGACCCAGCGGTACGGCGTGCCGCGCTCGTCGAGCCGGCTACGTGTAGTGGCGCACGGGTACGTCGTCGGCGTATCCGTGCAGAAGAGGTACGTCGCCGGCGCGGTCGGCTCGCCCAGCGAGGCGCGGTCGAGCGACGGGGCGAAGGGCGTGGGCACCAGCCGCTCGTTCATCCACGCGGCGGTGGCCTCGTCGAGATCGCCGCCGGCCGTCAACGGGCGAGGCGGGATCAGGGTCTCGCGGGGCGGGAGCAGGCTGTCGTCGACCGGCGCCGGGGCCACGTCGACCGCGCGCTCCCCCGGGTCGGGCACCGCGGCGTCGAGGTAGACGACGTGGGCCGCGAGCTCCGGATGGCGCACGGCGACCTTACGCACGACCACGCCGCCCTGGCTGTGCCCCACGAGGACCGCGAGTTCGCCACCGGTCGCGGCGACGACCTCCTCGACCCACACGTCGAGCGCGCTCGCCGTACCACTCAGCGTCGGCGTCAGCACCTCGTGGCCGGCGGCGCGCAGCAGCGGCGCGACCCGGTCCCAGGACCAGCCGCCGCGGAATGCTCCGTGCACCAGGACGAACGTGCTCATGCCGGGGCGCTCTGCCCATCATTTGCGGGCTCGTCGAGGACGACCTCGAGGTACTCGCGCGGGTAGGACTCGTAGGGCTTGAGGTGCTCGTACATGGCGTAGAGGTGGTCCTCGTAGCCCGGCTTCTGCGTGCACTCCTCGTAGTCCGCGACGGTCTCGAAGTAGCGCAGGTGGGTGAAGTGCGTCGGGTCCTCGACGCCGCGCACCAGGCGGCGGCCGCGGTAGCCCGGGTGGTCGCGGAAGAAGCGGCCGAACTCCCCGGACAGCGAGATGTACGCCGCGGCGTGCTCCTCGCCCTCCTTGGTCCAAGCCTGGCTGACCACCACGATCACGGCGTTCTCCTCACCCGTTCGAGTCCTCGATGCCGACAGTTCCAGTGACAACATAGATCATATATCTGTAGCGTGTTGCCATGACGAGCAGCACACAGACGAAGACGATCCACGAGTTCCTGGCCGAGGCCCCCGATGTCGACCGCTCCGAGCTGTGGGCGGCACTGTGGGGCATCCTGAGCGAGGCGAAGGACAAGATCACCGCCGCGCTCGAGGTCCACCCGCACGCCTCCGGCGCCGGGCTCGAGTACTGGAGCACCGACGACGGCGGCTACGAGGGCTCCCTCAACCCGTACGTCGGCGACCCCGACAACGGCGTCGAGTGGCTGGTCCACTCCTGGATCGGCAACCGCAAGGCCTCGATCCTCGACATGAACCTCCAGGTCTGGCTCGGCCCGCACATCGACGTACCCCACCTGGTGCTCGTGTTCGGGACCGTCCCCAACGTCTTCCACTTCAGCGACGTGGTCCCGCGGCGCGACCCGATGACCGACATCGACTACCTCAACCGCTACTTCGAGCCGCAGAACGAGAAGTGGCTCAAGCTCCGCGGCGACGACCGCTTCATCTGGTCGGTCAGCCACGGCACCTACATGCGTGCCTTCAACTCCCCGATCGCCAACTCCTACATGGCCACCTGCAGCGACGAGGACGCCGTCGAGGTGTTCCGCGAGGCGGTCCGCGACCGGGTCGACACCTGGCTGGGCTGGGTCGCCGACGCGCAGCCGGTGCCGGTCGAGGAGCGCGCCGCCCTGCGCGAGCGCGACCACCTGGTGCGCACCTACGGCTACACGATGGACCCGATGAACGAGCTGTCGAAGCGGTTCCTCGGTGCCGAGCGCGTCGACGAGCTCGTCGCGACCCGCGCCGGCCTCGGCCAGATCGCCGAGCTGGACGGTCGCTCGTGAAGGTCTCCAAGATGAACGTGCTCGTCATCGGCGCCGGCCTCGTCGGCACCGAGGTCGGGGCCCGGCTCCGCGCTCTCGGCCACGAGGTCGCCGGCACCACCACGACGCCCGGCAAGGTCGACGGGCTGCGCGAGCAGTTCGACGAGGTGCTGGTGCTGCGCGGCAGCGACCGGGACGCCGTACGCGCCGCGATGGCGGGCCGCGACGCGGTCGTCGTCGCGGCCGGGCCCAACGCCCAGCGGGCGATGACGCCCGAGGACCGGGCCGCGTCGTACCGCGAGATCCTCGTGGACACGGCAGAGTCTGTTGTTGCGGCCGAGGGCACGCCGTACGTCGTCGCGCTCTCGTCGCTCTCCGTGTACGGCGATGCCGCCAACGACCTGCCCGAGGTCACCGAGGACTCCCCCGTCACCGACTCGACGGACCCGAGCCCGACGATGTTCCTGGCAATGGAGCGCACCTATCTCGACGGCGCCGGCGACCGGGCGGTCGTCTTCCGCTGCGGTGACATCTTCGGCGCCGGCGACCCGCCGGTCGAGGCCAAGATCGCGATGGCGCACCAGTACCTCGGCGGCTCGGTGCCGTTCAGCGCCGACGCGCTGTTCTACCGGCTCGCGGTCGAGGACGCCGCGGACGCGATCGTGCACGCGCTCGAGTCGCGGATCACCGGCGTCCACAACCTCACGCACGCCGAGGTGCCGCCGACCAACGCGGCGCTGTTCGACGCGATCTCCGTCGCGCAGGACCTGCCCGCGCTGGTCTACCGCAACGAGATCGCTGCGCCGACCCGGCCGATCTCGGTCGCCCGGCTGAGCGACAGCGGCTTCGTCGCGAGCCGCTCGTACGACGCCGCCACGCTGGCGAAGGCCACCCAGGCCTGACCGCAGCCGACGTACGACGAAGGCCCCCCGACCTGGTCGGGGGGCCTTCGTGTTGTGCGGGTGCTGTCAGTGCTGGCGACGGGTCCGCGGCACGCAGAGCAGCCCGGCGACACCGAGCAGCGTGAGTGCGAGCGCCCACAGCGCCACGACCGGCATCGAGTCGCCGCCACCGGTCTTCGGCAGGGCGGTCGTGGTGGTGCCACCGGTGGTGGTGCTCGTGGTCGCGGAGCTGCTTGCCGAGTCGGTGTCGATCGGTTCGGAGCCGACGGTCATCTTGCTGAGCGCGACCGAGTCGGCCGTGCACTTCGCGCCGACGCCGCCGCTGGGGAAGTTGAACGTGAACCCGGTGACGACCACAGCGAGCTCGTCACCCTCGGCATCGACGCTGCCGCTGAGATCCTTGACCGGGACCACCGCCTTGGGCTGCGCGTTCACGTCACCCGTGCTCTTCAGCGTGACCTTCTTGCCGCCGACCTTGGCGTCGAGGGTGTAGTCCATCGAGCCCTGGATGGGCACCGGCGACATACCCGGGAGATCGCTCATCGTGCTCACCAGCGAGACGTCGTCGCCCGCCTTCTCGCGGTAGCCACTCATCGTCATCGTGGCCTTGTACTCGAACGGGTCCGGGTTGATCGACAGGACGCACGTGAACGGCACCGTCCCCTTGGCGGCCTTGCCGCTCTTGCCGGTCTTCGCGGTGGCAGACGGCTTCGGGGTCGGCGTGGCCGTCGCGGACGTGGTGGTCGTCGGGGTGGGTGTCAGAGTGGGCGGGACGCCTTCGACGATCGTCAGGTTGCCGAGAGCGGTGCCGCTGGTCGTATCGCAGACACCCTTCATCAGGAACGTGGGCAGCTCGAACGTGAAGCCCTTCACCGTGATGGCGACCGTCGGGTCGCTCGAGGTGAACTTGCCGGACAGATCCGGCATGGTGAACGGCTCCCCCACCGGCGGATTGCCGTGCGCGACGAGCTTGACCGTGCCGTCGCCCTTCACCGAGACGGGATTGCCGGCGACCTCGAGCTTGAGCTCGTTCAAGAACCTCGCGCTCACGTTCACGGGAGCGACCCCGGACATCTGCGACATCTTCGCCGAGACGGTTACCTCCGTGGAGCCCGCCGGCCGCAGCGCAGTGAGGGTGATCGTGCCGGCATAGGGGTACGCCGGGTAGGCCACACCGTCACTGGGCGTGACGACGCAGGTGAAGTTCGTGGTGCCGACCAGCTCGTTGCCCGCCGCCGACGCCGACGACGTACCGAGCGCGGCGATCGAACCGACCAGGATCCCGGCCACACCCAGGACCGCGGCCAGCGGGTGCCGCAGCCGCGCGAGCCTGCCCTGCTGGGCGCTCATCAGCTGTGCTCCCCGCGCCGGCGACCGGGCACCAGCAGCATCAGGCCGATGCCTGCCGCCAGCAGCGCCGTGGCGCCGAGCATCAGCACCGGCATCGAGTCGCCGGCACCGGTCTTCGGCAGCGTGCTCGTGTCAGTCGCCTGGGTGGTCGTCTGGGTGGTCGCCGCTGCAGTCGGGGTGGCCGCTGCGGCGGCCCCGAAGCTGATGTTGACGACGTAGGTGTTCGCCTTGATCTTCGCCGCGTCCGCGTTGGTCGGCAGCGGCGCCGCCGCGATCACGCACTGCTGCTTGGTGCAGTCGGTGCTGCCGAACTTCTCCGCCACCTTGATGGTGAAGCTGGCGACGTTGCCGCTCGCGTCGGCGTTCTTGAACTGGGCGCCGCCGAGCGTGTTGCAGTCGGCCGGTCCGACGTACCCGGTCTTGCACTGGCCGATCGCGATGCTCTCCAGGTTGGGGGCGAAGCCCGAGCCGGAGATCGTGATGATCTGGCCGTCCGTGAGACCCGTGGTCGCACTGACGTTGAGCGTCGGCGCCGCGAAGCTCGGTGGCGCGGTCACGACCACCACCAGCAGTGCGGCGATGGCGGCAAGGCCTCGGGACAGCAGGGTCACGCGACTTCTCACGTCGATCTCCTCGGGGTTCTTCATCAACTCGTCACCGGCTGGATCCGGGTGATCAGCGGGTCGGGCTCAAGGGCGTCGGGCTCACTCGCGAGCCGGAGGCCGGATCGGTGGATGGCCGCCTGGTCGGCGCCGAGGTACGACGTCACGACGGCGGGGTCGTTGCGCACCTCGTCGGGGGTCCCGGCCGCGATGACGCGGCCCAGGTTCATCGCCAGCATGCGGTCCGACAGTCGCGACAGCAGCGGCAGGTCGTGCTCGATGACGACCATCGTCGTACCCAGCTCCTCGCGGATCGCGAGCAGCAGGTCGCCGAGCGCGTCGCTCTCGCTCTGCGCGATGCCGGCCGACGGCTCGTCGAGCAGCAGCACCCGGGGCTCGAGCGTGAGCAGGCAAGCAAGCTCGACCACTCGCCGGGTCCCGGTCGAGAGGTCGCCGACCGCGTGCCGCGCGTAGCGGGTCAGTCGCATCCGCTCCAGCACCTCGTCGGCGGCCTGCGCCTTGTCGCGCTCTGCGGTCCGGACGCCCAGCGCCGAGGTCCAGAGCCGGGTCGGCTCGGCCCGCTCCTGGGCGACCATCAGCGTCTCGTGGACCGTCAGGGTGGGGAAGAGCGCGGCGTCCTGGAACGACCGGACCAACCCCTCGCGGGCCCGCTCCTCGGGGGTCGCCGTCGTGAGGTCGATGCCGTCGAAGACGATGCGTCCGCGGTCCGGCTTGGTGAACCCGGCGACGATCTCGAAGCAGGTCGTCTTGCCGGCACCGTTGGGCCCGATGACGCCGAGGATCTCCCCCGGCGCTACCTCGAAGCTGACGTGGTCGACAGCGACCACCCCGCCGAAACGACGCGACACGCTGTCGACGGTCAGGATCGGGCCGGGACGGCGGCTCTCCGGAGCGGCGCTCGTCACGAGGCCCTCCAGACGCGGCTTCTCGTGCAGGGGCGACGACGCGTGGCCACTGAGATCGACGACGCCGTGGCGCTCGCGCAACGGGTCGATGCCGTGCCGGCGGGCGAGCCAGTCGTAGAGCAGGTCGCGGCCGCGCACGAGGACCCCGCCCAGGCCGTCGGGCAGGAAGATCACCACGAGCAGCCAGGCGATGGCCAGTGCGGCCTGCCCGACCGTGCCCATGCCGACGAGAGCCGGCAGGCCGACGATCAGCAGCGCGCCGATGAGCGGGCCGAGGGTGACGGTGAGGCCACCGATGACGGTCACCGCGACCACGTCGATGCTGGCGTCGGCCGGGAACGAGTTCACGGTGAGCTGCGACTGCCCGTGCCCGATCACGATGCCGCCGAGGCCGGCGAGGGCACCCGACACGGCGTACAGCTGGATCAGGCGCAGCCGGTTGGGCACCGTGAAGGCCCGGGCCGCGTGCTCGTTGTCGCGCAGCGCCTGCACCATCCGGCCGAACCCGCCGTGCCGCAGGTTGTTGGTGACCCAGAGGCCGACGCAGAGCATCACCAGCGCGAAGAGGTAGTAGTCGACGGCGTACTCGAGCGGGTAGTCCCACCAGGTCGGCTTCGCCGGCGCCAGACCGTCGCCCAGGAACATGTCCTGGCGTAGCAGCCAGCTCGACGTCGCCAGGGCGAAGGCGAGCGTCGAGACGGCGAGGGCGAGACCCTTCAGCTTCATCGCGGGGATGCCGACCAGCGCGGACGCCAGTGCCGCCGAGATCACGCCGCAGAGCATGCCGAAGAGGAAGCTGTGGCTGGACGCCGCCACGTGCACCGACGCGGCCGCCGCGATGCCGGCGTACGCGAACTGGCCGAGCGACAGCTGGCCCGACAGGCCGGTGAGGAGACCGACACTGAGGCCGACGAGCGTGTAGCCGGCGACCAGGGTGAGCACCGATGCGGTGTCGTTGCTGACGACGTACGCGAGCCCGACCGCGACGATCACGCCGACCGCGACGGAGACGCGCGGGATCCAGCGGATGCTGCGCACGCTGCGGTAGGCCTCCGGCAGCGGCGGGAGCACCACGCGACGCCAGCGGCCCTTGTCCTGGCCGGAGCGGCCGAGCTGCGGCTGGCGCAGCAGCGCGACCACGATGATCAGCGCGATCACGACCGTCACGAGGTCACGGGTGTCGGCGTTCGAGAGGAGCAGCTGCTCGATGACGCCGATGCCGAGCGACGCCGCGATGGCGATCGGGATCGACGACATCCGCGCGATCACAGCTCCGGCGAGACCCTTGAGCAGCAGGTCGGGGCCGAGGCCCTCCATGCCGGCTCCGGCCGTGGTCGGGGTGACCAGCACCGCCGAGAAGGCCGCGATGCCGCCCGCGATCGCCCACGCGAGCGTCGCCATCCAGCGGGCCGGGATGCCCTCGAGGCGAGCGGTGTCCGGGTCGTCGGCGGCGGCGCGGATCGCGACGCCCATCCGGTGGTGCCGCAGGAACCAGCCGAGGGCGGCGAGCAGCACGGGGCCGAGCACCAGCATCGCGACGTACGGCGTACCGATCGGCAGCGACTGGATCTGGAAGGTCGGCAGGTGCGTCGGCCTGGGGAACGTGAAGCCGCTGACGCCGTCGCTGTTGATCAGCAGCGACATGACCAGGATCAGCTGGGACAGGCCCAGGGTCGCGATCATGCCGATCAGGCTCGGGCGGCCCTCGAGGCGGCGTACGACGCCGACCTCGATCAGGCCCGAGAGCGCGGCGGCGACCAGGATCGCGACCACGAAGGAGGCCCAGTACGGCAGGCCCCAGTCGACGACGAAGAGCGCCAGCATCGAGGCACCGAAGGCGCCCACCGAGCCGTGCGCGAAGTTGACGAAGCGGCTGGAGCGGTAGACCAGCACCAGCCCGACGGCGAGCATGCCGTAGGTCAGGCCGGTGAAGAGGCCGATGACGAGCCGGTCGAGGCCGAAGTCGAAGCCGCTCATGCGGTCGCTCCTGCCACGTGCCCGCCGAGCATCAGCGACCGGACCCGCTCGGGGTCTCCGGCCAGTGCGGCGGCGCTCTCCTCGGCGATGATCTCGCCCTTCTCCATCATGTAGACGCGGTCCACCAGCGACAGGGCGACGTTGACCGACTGCTCGACGAGCAGCACCGCGCTCCCCCGGTCGTTGAGCCGGCGCACCAGCTCCATCAGGCCGCCGACGACGACCGGGGCGAGGCCGAGCGAGAACTCGTCGATGACGAGCACCTTCGGCTCGACCACGATCGCCTTGGCCAGGGCGAGCATCTGGCGCTCGCCGCCGGAGAGGTTCGCCGCGGGCTGGTCGCGGCGGGCGTGCAGCCGCGGGAAGACGGCGAGGGCGGCCTCGACGGCCTCCTTCGTCCACTTCCGGTTGCCGGAGGCGTAGCCGTGCATCGAGAGGTTCTCGGTCACGCTCAGCGACGGGAAGGTCGCCTGGCCGACGACCTGGCACAGCCCGCTCCCGACCCGCTTGCGGGTGGACCAGGTGGTGACGTCGGCGCCGCCGAGGTGGACGCTGCCGTCGTCGGGACGCAGCAGTCCGCCGATGACCTTGAGCAGCGTGCTCTTGCCGACGCCGTTGGGGCCCAGCAGCGCGACCATCTCGCCCTGCTCGACCCTCAGACCGGCGTCGAAGAGCACCTGCACCGGGCCGTACGACGCGCGAATGCCGGCGCAGGACAGCGCCGGCGCACCCGCCGCCATGACGTCACTCGTCATCGAACGGCACCTCGGGTCCCTCGTATACGAAGTGGCCCTTGGCCTCGTCGTACCGCAGCAAGCGGTAGGCACCGGTGGCCGCTCGGCCACCGTCACCGAGCCGGTTGCCGAAGCCCGAGGCGGTCTGGAAGGAACCGCCGTCACGGTCGACCGCCTGCGCCCATGCCGCAGCGTTGAACGACGCGTCCGCGCTCATCCCGTCGGCACCGAGCTTGAGCAGCTTGGCCGCGTCGCAGTACGGCAGCGCCACCCGCGCCGACTCACGCGACTCGAAGCTGATGCCGGCGTCGGAGTAGATCTTGAGACAGGCGGTCTCGGCCTTGCCGGTCGGGAAGGGGACCTCGTCGTCCGGCACGTCCTGGGGTGTGTGGAAGCCGATGCCGACCATCCCGTCCATCGTCCCGTCCGGGATGGTCTGGGGGTTGTTGACGAAGAAGGTGGGGTTGTCGAAGCTCGAGATCGCGTAGCGGGGCGCGAAGCCGTCCTGCGTCGCCGCGACGCTTGCGAAGACGCTGGCGAGCCGCGACCCACCGAGGAACATGACCCGGTCGATGTTCTTGCTGCGGTAGGTCACCGCCGCCTGGGTCAGCCCCTCGAACATGCTGCCGGTGCTGGTCGTGTCGACCCAGGAGACCTCCGCGTCGACCCCGGCGGCCTTGAGCAGCGGCACCGCGAGGTTGTCGATCGTCTCCCGGTTGAGCGGCGAGTCCGCGGCGACGACGCCGACGCTGTCCTCACCGTCGAAGAACTTCTGCTCGGTCAGCACCTTGACGTAGGAGCGCACGAAGCCGTCGTACTCGGGGAAGCTCCCGGTCCAGAGGTACGGCGACTGCTGGGCGAAGTAGTCGTTGCTCATCGCGTACAGCGAGGCGTCCAGGACCAGGGTCTGCCGGTCGGTGTAGCAGGGCCGGGCGTTGGTCTGGTACTGCCCGGTCATCACGACCGCGAACGCCTTGTCGTCCTGGGTGATCTGGTTGCACAGCTGCTCCTCGGCAGCCGGCGTGTCCTTGCCCGCGTCGTACAGCCGGAAGACGGCGTCCAGCTTCTTGCCGCCGAGGCCACCGTGGTCGTTGACCCAGTCCTCGAGCGCCTGGACCTGCGCCTCCTGGTCCCCGACCGAGGCCGTGTGGAAGCCGGTGGTCTTCTTGACCGCGTCCAGGTCGACGGCGATGAAGACGACCTTGACGGTGTCGTCGGTGACGCCGGGTCCGGGGCCCTCCGCGGCAGCGACACCGAGGTCGGTGCTGCCGGTGTTGCCGCCCGGCATCAGCGTCCCGCACCCGGCGAGCGCAAGGGCCAGGGCCGCACCGACCGCGCCGACGCGCACCATCGCCGACCGGTCCCGGGTCCACTTCCTCTTGCTCTGCACGTGTGTCGTCACTCCGCTCGCTCGGGCTGGCTCGCTTCGGGGGCTTTCCGTAGACAATATACGATATTAGGACGCACGAGAACTTCCCTTCCCGGCACGCCGCCCCCACCACTTCTCGGCCGCGTCGAGGTCGACGATCGCCTCTCCCGCCTGGGGCTCGTCGGGGTGTGGGCCGGCCGGTACGGCGGGGCCGGTGGTCCCCGTTAGCACCGGGTTGGCCACGCGGCGCACCGGCTTCGGTCCGGTGCCGGCGCGATAGGCCCACCAGGCGTCCGCTGCCGCCAGGTCGACGACCGCGTCCGAGTCCACAGCCAGCGCGGACGCCGCGGCCGAGGTCTTGCGACGCAGCAGCACGCGACGCCGTACTCCCCAGCCGAGCAGGGCCAGAGCCAGCACGTTGAGGGCGAAGAGGCCCCAGGGGTACGTCGTCCACTCGACCTCGAAGGCGCCCAGGTCGGTGTCGCCCACCTGCCCGACGACGTAGTAGTCGCCGAACGCCGCCATCGGCAGCTCGAGCGGGACCGTCACGACGGCCTGCTCGTCGGGGTCGAGGTCACCCACCTCGGCGTCGACCAGCTCCGGCTCGATGTCGGCGGTCCGGCCGACCGACACCCGCACGACCGGGTTCGTGACGGTCTGGTCGCCGACGTTCGTCACCAGGAAGACCAGGTCCCGCTTGGGCGACCCGCCGAAGAGCTCGCTCAGGGTGGTCTCACCGTCGAGGCGCGCCTCCGTCACCGACAGGTCGGCGACGGCGGTCTCGTCGCCGGGCGTCGCCACCGGCGGCTCGGTGATCGGGATGTCGCCGGGCAGCGGGATGTCGACCGGCGGCACGAGCGGGGCGACCGCGACGGGCGGCGCAACCGGGGTGGTGGTCGGCGTGTCGGTCGAGCTGTCGCTCGGGTCGTCGGTCGGGTCCGGGTCGTCGCCCGGGTCGACGGCCGCACCGCCGATCACGCCGGAGATCAGGTAGACCGCGCCGATGTGGCTGCCGGAGCGCGCCTGGTCGACGATCACCGACTCGGTGTCCTCGTCGGCGACCTCGTACTCGGCGGTGAACGCGCCGCTCGCGTCGACCGCGGCGACCACCTGCGCGTCGGACGTGGCCGTGGTGGAGCTGGCGCTCCCGGTGTAGCCGCGGATCGTGACGTCCCGCTTCGGGTCCCAGCCGGTGCCGGTCAGCGTCACGAGGGTGGACTCGGTGTCGAGCTCCTCGGCGGCGGCGACCAGCTGCACCCCGAGCACGGCGAAGTTGGTGGAGACCACGGTGGTCCCGTCCGAGACCTTCAGCGTGCCGGCGCCGACCGCGGCGTCACCCGGGACCATGAAGGTCGTGGTGGCGGAGCCGTCGGCCGCGGTCACGGCGTTGCCAACGTTGGTGCAGGAACCGGAGGCGGCGCACAGCTGCAGGCTCACCTGCGCCGACGACGCCATTCCGGCGAGCTTCAGCGACACGACGTCGCCGGGCCGGGCGGTGTCGAGCACGGCCTGGTCCTGGACGGCGGTCACCGTGACGGACGAGGAGGCGACCACGGCGTACGGCGAGGTGACGTCGGTCGGCTCGGGGTCGATGGCGGGGTTCGGGCCGTCCGGAGACGCCGCCTCGCCGGTCTGCCCGTTGCAGGCGATCCGGAGCAGCTCGTCAGGCACGTCGAAGTAGACGGCGTCGAGGCGGAGCTGGTGCGCGCCGACGGCGCCGACCGGGAGGTCGACGACCTTCGCGACCAGGCCCTCCACCGGCTCGCCGCCCTCGGCCTCGAACGGGACCGTCACCGGCGCCAACGGGTTGTCGTCGAGCGAGAGCAGGACCGACGCGGTGCCGGTCACGTCGGTCGACGAGATCACCGGCCCGCTGGCGATGGTCGCCGTCACCGTGCGCTTGCCGCCCGCCGCGGTGGCGCCGGTGCTCTGGAGCTGGAACCCGCCGTCGGGCACGGTGGTCCACGGTTCGAGCTCGGTGGAGATGTCAGCGAGGGGCGGCGCCGAGAGCGCGGTCGCGCTCGGCGCGTAGGACCAGCACCCGCCGGACGGTGCCGTCGCCGCGGCGGCGGAGTCGACCGCGGTCAGCCCTGCCGATGCGGCGACACCTACGATCAGCAGCGCGGCAAGAGCGCGTGCCCCTGACCTCATCCCCACCTCCAGCTCACTCGCCGAACCGGCGATTCCGCGATGATATATTCATATTGTGCACAGTGTGGTGGGTTCGGTGACGCGGGTCACCATTCGGGCGGTCGCGGAACTGGCGATCACGGTCGGACTCGTGCTCGCGGTGTTCGTCTTCTACCTGCTGGTGTGGACCAACCACCGCACCGCCGCGGCCCAGGACGACCTGCGCTCCGACTTCCACGCCCAGCAGCACGATGGCAAGCACGCCAAGTTGGCCAAGGCTCCCGAGTCCGGCGACGGCTTCGGCATCCTGCACATCCCCGCCCTCGGCAAGGACTGGAGCTGGGTGGTCGTCGAGGGCGTCAGCGACGAGGACCTGGCCCTGGGCCCCGGCCACTTCCCCCAGACCGCACTCCCCGGCGAGGTCGGCAACTTCGCCGTCGCCGGCCACCGCGCCACCCACGGCGAACCCTTCGCCGAGCTCGACAAGCTCGAGGAGGGCGACCCGGTCGTCGTCGAGACCGTCGACGGCTGGCTCGTGTACGACGTGACCTGGGTGCGGATCCTCAGCCCCAACGCGACCGAGGTGCTCGCCCCGGTCGCCGGTCACCCCGGCGAGAAGGCCAAGCAGCGCACCATGACCCTGGTGACCTGCAACCCGCGCTGGAGCTCGACCGAACGGCTCGTCGTCGGCGCCCAGCTGGTCGAGCGGCGCTCGGCCGACGACGGCCCGCCGCCCGAGATCGGCTGATCGGGTCCGGCGGTCGCGTGCGCTAGGCGCCGCCGACGGGAAGGCCGGGCAGCTTGATGACCGCAATCAGGAAACCGAACAGCACCAACGCGATGCCGGAATACCAATCGTCGTACCAACCCATGGTGGCGAACCATCCACCGGTAGCGAATACGTAGACAGCGATCCCGACTGCTCCCATCACGATCTGGGAGAGTCGCACGACGTTCAGCACCGTGCGTGCGTACACCGCTGCCAACAGGATCGTGACGACGAGCGTCCAGAACAGCCAATTCTGAAGTTCATTCGGTTCCGAGACATTGGTGGTGATCAGACTCTCGACGAACAGGTAGGCGCCTAGCACTTCGAGCGGCACGTACTTGAGCAGTTTGGTCAGGTAGTCGTCGGCGGTCGGCACGTTGACTCCACCCGCAGGCGGAGCGGGAGCGCCTTCCGGAATTGCTCCGGCTGGCGGAGCCGCATCCAGCGTTCGCGGTGTGCCCACCTGCGGGGCGAGCAAGTTCGCGATATCAAGGGCAGTGATGATGTTTCGGTTGAACGCGCTCATGATGTCCCCTTGAACTAGGTGGGAACATTCTCGATGACGACGTCTCCACTATCTTGTCGTGGACGCCGATATACCCAAAATGGACTGCCGGACCCAAAGGCGCATCCGCACTCCGGTGGCCCACCTGAAAGGCGGCCACAAACCCGACGCCTACTCCCCCACATCGATGCGGTCGAAGGGCAGGTGCGGCTCGACGGCGGGGAAGACCCAGCCGAGCAGCACCCAGAGGACCAGGGCGATGAGCGCCACGGCCTCGGCGACCTTGAGCCAGGTCGGGCCGGGGAGCAGGCGCCAGAGGGCGGCGTACACAGGGAAAGAGTAAGGACCGGTCAGTGCTCGCGGAGGAGCGACCCGTAGCCCTGGAGCTGGTCGTCGATCCCGTTCTCGCGCAGCGCCATCCACCAGGTGGCGGCGTTGATCGCGATGACCGGCTTGTCCAGCCAGCGCTCTGCCTCGTCGGCGAGCTCGGTCATGCACAGGTTGGTGCCGCACTGGACGATCGCGTCCACGTCGGAGTCGTTGACCTCGATCAGCGACTCACGCAGGGTCCGCTCACTGACGTGGGCGATGGCGACCGCCGACTCGCAGCTGAGCCCCTTGACCGCGCCGACCTCGAAGCCGAGCTCGGTGAAGAACTTGCGGACGTTCGCGTCACCGATGGGGGTGTACGGCGTGACGACGGCGATCTTCTTCGCGCCGTACAGGTGCAGCGCCCGCTCGCAGGCCTCCGCACCGGTCGCGACGCCCAGGCCGCCGGAGAGGTCCTTGATCTGCTGGACGAACTGCCGGTTGCCCTCGACGCCGTCCCAGAAGGTCTCGGCGCTCATCCCCATGACCATGTAGTCGGGCTGCATGGTCATGATGCCCTCGACGCAGTCGGCCATCGAGGCCCGGATCTGCTCGAGCAGCGCCTCCATGCCCTCGTCGTCGCCGATCCGCCCGTCGCGGATCAGGATCCGGCCGTAGTGCGACGTCACGCCGGGGACCCGCATCGAGTCGAACTCGGGCTGGACGATCGTGTTGGTGCTCGGGGCGATCACGCCGAACTTGCGGCGCCAGCCAAGGCGGTCCGTCATGCGTTGGCTCCCACGGAGGTCGGGTCGGAGGTGGAGACGGCCGGCGTACGCCGCAGCAGCCGCAGGCCGCCGAGCAGGAAGCTGAGCTGGACCAGGGTGTTGGTGGTCTGCTCACCCCACTGCAGCTGCTCGGACTGGTGTGGCCGGGCCGCGAGCGGCGGCAGCACGAGCGTGCCGACGATGTAGAAGACGAACAGCAGGGCGCCGACCCGGTCGTCCCCGCGGAGTGAGAGCCGGATGGCCAGTACGCCGACGAAGACGGCGCCGATCGCGGAGACGATCAGCAGCGGCCAGGTGTCCCAGACGGCCAGCGCGGCAATGCCGCCGAGCGCGGGCAGCAGCAGGAACGGCCACCACGGCGCCTGCCGTCCGCGCCAGACGCCGACCAGGGCGCACGCGATGCCGGCGAAGCCGAAGGCCAGGCACGGGAACAGCATGTTCTCCAGGAACGGGTAGTTGCGGCACGGCTCGGCCGCCACCAGCAGCTTCCAGGTCGCCTTGGCCAGCCCACCGAGGGTGACGAGCGCACCCGCGAGCAGGGCCGGGATCCGCACGGCGGGCAGCACCCGTCCGGCGTACTGACCGAGCACCATCGTCCCGGCGCCGGCGAGCAGCACCGGTACGAAGTCCTCTAGCGCGAGCGCGAGCCCGTACTCCGTGCACGGATCGACCGCCATCAGGCAGCACCGCTCGTGGAGGTGGCGAAGATGTCGCGCTTCTTGAAGCCCGCGGTCATGAAGCGGCCCATCGCCTTCGGCGTGGTCAGCCACGCCACCCGGGCGCCGCTCTTGTTGGCCGCCAGCAGGTGGTCGGCCAGCCACGGCGTCACGGTCTCGACCCGGTCGCCGAGGATGTTGAAGATCTTGCGGGCCTTCTCGAACGCCTCGGGCTGGCCGTCGTAGTCATCGGTCAGCAGGTCGGTGGCGACGATGCCGGGCGACAGGAAGCCGACCTTGACGTTGCCGCCCTTGGTCTCCTTCACGAGCGACTCGGTCAGGTAGGTGACCGCGCGCTTGGTGGCGCCGTACGTCGTCATGCCGGGCTGCTTCTGGCCACCGGAGCCGAAGCCTTCCATGTTCCAGATCCAGCCACCGCCGTCCTGCGCCTCGAGGCCGGCAAGCGCCACGGCACAGCCGTTGGTGACGCCGATCAGGTTCGCCGACACGACTGCGGACACCGTCTCCTCGGAGACCTCCGGGAGCGGGCGACGTGGTGCCGACAGGCCGGCGTTGTTGATCCAGACGTCGACCCGACCGTACGTCGCGACGGCGTGGTCCCACAGCGCCTGCATCTGCACCCGCGACGTGACGTCGGTGGCGATGCCGGTCACCCGTCCGGGCCCGGCCGCCCCGGCCAGCTCGGCGATGGCCGCGTCGACGCCGTCCGCGGAGCGACCGCACACGACGACGCGGCAACCACGGGCGAGCAGCTCGCGGGCCAGGCCGAGGCCGATCCCGCGGGTGCCGCCGGTGACGACGACGACCCGGTCCGACGTACCCGTCATGCCGTTTCCCAGGTGAGCAGGCCGTGCACGAAGTGCGTCACGGTCTCGCCGTGGAAGAGCTGCCACACGACGGCGAGCTCGCGGGTGTCCGCGTCGATCAGGACCTCACGGCCACGGATCTTCTCGACGCCCCGGGCGTCCGGCCCGACGAGGTGCTGGCTGGTGAAGAGCGCCCGGCCGTACGACGTCGCGTTGCCGAAGACCTCCGGGCCCTCGTACAGCGTGCGCGCGCCGTCGCGGTAGCGGTCGAAGGTGTAGCTGCGGTCGAGCGCACCCGTCCACGAGACGTGCTGGCGGGCGTGCCGCAGCGACTGCGGGTCGTGCTCGATGACGACCTGGGCCTCACCGGTGCCGCTGTGGTCCACCGGGTCGACGAACAGGGTGCCGGTCCAGGCGCCCTTCTCCTTGGTCGGCAGCACCTGCGGCCGCGAGCCTCGCTGGGTCTCCAGCGCGATCCAGTCCTCGACGAACTTCTGCGTCTCGGGGTTGGTCTCGTGGTCGAAGGTGCGCTTGTAGATGCCGTTGAAGACCGCGCAGACGGCCCAGCCGTCGTGCAGCACCGAGGAGTAGACCTGGGTCTCGCCGTCGGCGAGCACCTGGTTCCAGGTGCGCAGGTCGGCCTGCCAGCCCGGCGAGTAGTAGTTGGCCTCGACGAAGAGGCCGTGCGGCTGGCCGGTGCCGTAGAAGTCGGGGCCGCAGTAGACCCGGTTCTCGTCGGAGTCGACGATGCCGAAGTCGAAGTGCGCGCCCAGCTCGAAGCGGTTGCGCAGCGGGCCGGAGCCCTCCAGCTGGGTGTTCATCCAGTAGCGGGAGACGCCGTCCTCGACGACGCTCGCGCGGTCGACCCGTTCGAAGCCGACGTGGTTGCCGACCGCGTCGAAGAGGCCCGGGCGACCGTGCCACTCCCCCGCGATCCGCTTCTGCCACTCACTTGTCTCTTCGGCAGTCGTGTCGACGGCCGTGCCGTCCTCGACCGCGGTCATGCGGACACCCCCACGGCCGGGATCGAGTTGTCGAGCAGCAGCGTGCGGACGGCCTCGGCCTGCTCCGCGCCGACCAGCTGCTGAACCTGCGCCCAGACCTTGTCGACGTCGGGGTTGAAGATGTTGGCCCGGTTGCGCTCGTCGCGGGCGGCGAGGTCGGTGTCAGCCACGTCGGCGAGTACGGCGTCGGGCACCTCGCCCTCGACCAGGGAGAACCAGTGCTCGAGGTAGGTCTCGACCGTGCCGCCGATGCCGCGGAACGCCTCCTCCTCGGCCCGGTGCACGAGCATCCAGGGCGACATCATCGCGAACTGGCGCGGACCGATCGCGGTCTTGGTCAGGCCGGGACGGGCCGACACCTCCTCGAACGCCGCGTCCAGAGGCGTGTGCGCCCAGTCGAGGTAGTCGAGGTGGGTGCCGAGGTCGGCCCGCGGGATCAGGTCGAGGTGGAACGCGTAGGTCCCCTGGCCGAACACCGAGTCCAGCGTGAAGTGCGGGACCGGCACGCCGGCCGGGCTGAAGGCGAAGACCATGTGGCTGTCGAGCCCGATCGGCGGCACCGCGAGACCGACGTACACGGCCTTGGCGATCCGCTCGCCGCGGAACACGCGCGCCTCGCCGACCTCACCGAACGCCTCGGAGACCAGCTCGAGGAGCGGGCCGCCGTCGGGGCCGGTCACCTCGGTCAGGTCGCCGCGCTCGACGATGGTGTCGAGGGTGCCCTGGCAGAGGGCTCCGGACAGGCTGCTCATGACTTGATCTCCTGGATGGTGTTGTCGGACTGCGACACGGGGTCGGTGCGGGGTACGTCGCCGCGAGTCGCGCGGTCGGTGTTGCCGCGCAGGATCTCCCTGCTGCGGACCTCCTTGAAGTTCCACGCGCTCGCGAGCTCGGGGACCTCCTTGCGGATGGGCGACGGGATCACCCGCTGCTCGACCCGGGCCGGACCCTCCCCGACGATGGTGTTGCCCTCGACGCCCCAGCCCATCTCGATGAGCTCCTGGCGGCGACGGCGGTAGAGCACGGCGTTGTAGTCGCTCTTGACGTGCAGCTCGTCGGACAGGTCGAACGGCAGCAGCTCCGGACGGACCGTGTCGACGACGGCCTGGTCCTCGTAGAGCACCTTGAAGACCCGGCGGCGGGCGTCGCCGTCGGCCCACTTGCCCTTGAAGAAGGTGCGGAGCGCGACGAACTTGACCAGCGTCGTCTCCTCGTCGATCGGGATGTTGACGTCGAAGATCTTCAGCTGGCCCATCGGCGTACCGACGTCGAGCAGCAGCAGGTTGGGCAGCCACCAGGTCGTCGACACCGGGACCGGCGGACGCTCCTGCAGGTTCTTGGTCTTGTTGGGGTTGAGCATCCCCCAGATGCCCTTGGAGTTCGGCGGGTTGAGCACCACCGACACCTTGCAGTGCCACGGCGAGCTCTCGATCTCGAACTCGGGGGTCTCCGGCTTCTCCTTGTTGCCGAAGACGCCGCCGTGCACGAACGGCGTGTGGGAGACGTCGACGCCGTTCTCGAGGATCCGCTCGTAGTTGGACTTCCAGAGGAACTCGCCCGTGACGGCGCGGTAGTTCTCGGTGTCGTCGATGTCGGACCAGTCGGGGATCGGCGGGCGCTCCTCCTCGGGCAGGTCTCCCATGAAGACCCACACGAACATGTACTTCTCCTGCACCGGGTAGGAGTCGATCCGCGCCTTGCGCGGGATGCCCTTGTCCGGGTGCGCGGGGATCTTCTGCACCTCGCCGTTCGGCTTGTACTCCCAGCCGTGGTACGGACAGACGATGCAGTCGCCCTTGATCTCGCCGCCGGAGAGCGCGGCGCCGCGGTGGACGCAAAGGTCCGACATCGCGACCACCGAGTTGTCGCTCGTCTTGCGGTAGAGCACCAGCTGCTGGCCGAGGATCTTGACCTTCTTCGGCTTGCCCGCGACGACGTCGTGGCTGAACTCGACGGCGTACCAGAAGTTCTTGAACATCGATATCTCCTAGGGTGCTTCAGTCGATTCGGCGCCGTCGCGAGCGAGGTTTCGCGCCGATCTGGCAAGGCGGAGGTGCGAAGGCGGGACGGAGTCCCGTTGAGTCGCCGACAACGCCGCCAGATCGGATGCGAAAGCACGCGCAGCAGGCGCTTCCGAATCGACTGAGGCGCCTTGGCGTCGCCGGACGGCGGCGATCTCGGGCTGCGGCTGCTCGGCGAGCTGCTCGAGCTGGGACTTCGCGGACGGGCTGCCCGTGAGGTGGGCGGCCATGAAGGTGGCGACGACATCGCCGAGCACCTCGCGGAGGCGGTCGTGGTCGGCGTCGGTCGGGGTCTCGAGGAATCCCCGGGCGGTGGACGGGTCCTCGGGGTACGACGCGAGCATGTGCCCGGCGCCCGCGAGGTGGACCAGCCAGGCCTCGGTGGTCGCCGGCACGGCCTCGCGCCAGGTGCGCTCGACCGGGTCGTGACCGGCGGCGCCGGCCTCTTCGCCGTACCGGATGGCGCTCGCGGCGACGACCCCGTCGTCGGTGCCGGCGATGATCATCGTCGGTGCCTCGATCGGGGCCGGGAGCAGCGTGTTGGGCGGGTAGCCGATCATCTGCGACGCCATCGTGTGCGCGCCGTACGCGACGACCGCGCGGATCTGCGGGAACCACTCCGGGCGCGCGGACTGCAGCAAGACAGTGCCGCCCGCCGAGTGGCCGAAGACGCCGATCTTGTCCAGGTCCAGCAGCCCGGCGAGCTGGCCGGACTCATTGAGGGCAGCGACGGCGTCGAGCACCGGGCCGAGGGCGGGCGTCGTCGGCCGCTCGCCGTAGTGGTCGGGGCCGGCGGCGACGATGTCGACGCCCGGGGTCAGGCCGTACTCACCCGGGAAGAGCTGGCCGACCCAGTCGTAGCCGACGACGACGAAGCCCGCCTCGACCAGCCGGAAGGCCAGCCAGCGGTAGGCGTCGGCGGGGCAGTTGACCCCGGAGACGAGCACCACGACGGGGTACGGCGCGCCGGTGCCGTCGGCCGCCAGGCGACCGCTCATCCGCTCGACGTCGTCGCGCGGCGGCAGCGCCGGGTAGCGGACGGCGAGGTGCACCGTGTCGTACGGCGCCTCCGTGCCGGGGACGCGGGTCGCCGTACGGAGGGTGCGGACCAGGACGTTGTCGGGCATCCGGTCAGGCCTGCTCGTGGGCGTGCGGGAGCTGCCGGTCGCCGCCCCACAGGGCGCGGACCAGGGTGTTGGTCATCTCCGGGCCGAAGAACCGGTCGCCCATCTCGTTGGCCGGGTCGCGCTCGGCGATGTTGCGGCGGATCAGCTCGTCGTTGGCGGCCAGCGCGGCCTGCTCCTCGGCCGGAACCCGCTCGGCCGCGTCGACCCAGCCGATCCAGCGCTCGAGCTGCGCCTCGGCGAGGGAGGTCACCAGGTCGGTGGTGCGGGAGTCGGCGGGCGCCATGTAGCAGTGCGCCGTCGGCGACAGGCCCGCGCGGACGAACGCGCTGCGGCTGACGAACGGCTCGAGGAAGTCGTTGTCCTGGCGGACCTGCTCCCACTCGGCGTTGAGCGGCTCGAAGTAGCGGTCGAACGAGTCGGTGTCGGTCAGCAGGTGGGTCCGCGGCACCGAGTCCAGGTAGACCCAGCCCTGCGGGAACGCGCCCAGCGCCATCCCGAAGTGCGGGACCTTCACCTGGGGACCCAGCCAGACGGTGAGGTGCACGTTGCAGAAGCCCATGGCGGCGTTCTCCATGTGCGAGTGCACCATCCAGTCGATCTCCGGGCCGGCGTACGTGCGGACCCGGCCGGTGGGGCCGCCGTCCTTGCCGCCGAAGGACTCGAGGACCTCCGACGACGGGTCGCGGGTCAGGTCGAAGCGCTCGGTGAGCCGGGTCTTCAGCCGCTCGACGAGCTCGAGCCAGGTGCCGAAGAGCTCCGAGATGTCGGTCGGCGGCGCCTCGTCGAAGTACTCCTGCACGGACTTCAGGTTCTGGCTCATCGTGCTCCTCGCCGGTCATGCTCGGGGTGGTCGGTCAAAGTATATATAATCTACGACATGGGGGAAGCGGGTTCCGGCATCGGATCCAGCATCTCGCGGATCGGTGGCTGTGGATGAGCCGTGCCGGTCGCCGCGCGAACGCGGATGCTCGGACGATGACTCCCGACTGGCACCCTGAGGACGAGCCGTTCCTGCGACCGTACGCACTCCACACGGCCGACCGACTCACCGAGGCGACCGTGAACCTCCTGCGCACCGGCGGCGTCGATGCGTTGAGCGTCGGAGCGCTGGCCCGGGCCATCAACGTCACCCCGCAGGCCGTGCTCAAGGACTACCCGCGCGCGGGTCATCGAGCTGATCTGCATGGTGTTCGGCGAGAGGTGGCAGTCGTGGGCCGGTCCTGACCGCGAGCACGACCTGCCAACACGACTGCCGCGCATCGCGGGTGAACGCCACGGCGTCCAGGTGCTGCGCGCGCTCGTCGAGCTCGCTCGCGGCGAGGAGGCGCGCGGCCGGCCGGCGCCGGCTGCGATCCTTGCCGGCGCGGTGGAACGCGAGCGGAACAGACTGGGCATCGAGCTCGACCGGATCTGCGACCGGCGGGTCACGGACGACGAGCGCCACCTGACCTGGGAGGCGGCTGCCGACCTCCTCCGACGTCAGGTCGCCGAGTTGGTTGTCGACAACCCACCCGCCTAGGACCACTCGTCCAACGGCAGGTCGCCGGGTTGGTTGTCAACAACCAACCCCGCCGAGGGCACCTGTCAGCTCGGGTACGCCGAGGCGCCGAGGCCCGCTCCCCCGGCGCGGAACGCGCCCGGCGCGTGCACGACGCACGGCTGGGTGTGCTCGAGCACGCCCTCGTCGCCGTACTCCCGACCCCAGCCGGAGCGCTTGACCCCGCCGAACGGCGCACGTAGCGACATCCCGGTGCGGTTGTGGGTGTTGACGAAGGTGAAGCCGGCGTCGAGCCGGGACGCGACGACGAAGGCGCGCTCCTCGTCGGCGGACCACACGGACGCGGCCAGGCCGAGGTCGCCGGCGTTGGCCCGGGCGACGGCCTCGTCGAGCGAGTCGTAGGCCAGCACCGGCAGGGCCGGGCCGAACTGCTCGTCGGCGACCAGGGCGTCGTGGTCGGCAGCACCGAGCACGAGCGTCGGCCGCAGGAAGTGACCTCGGCTGAGATCGGTGCCGACGTCGACCGAGCCCAGGACGAAGGCCTCGGCACCGCCCTCGACCGCGGCGTCGACCATGCCCCGGACGCGGGTCGCGGAGGCCGCGGTGACAACCGGACCGATCGTGACGCCGTCGTGGAGCGGGTCGCCGATCCGGAGCACGCGGTCGGCGGCGGCCCGGTAGGCCTCGACGAGCTCGTCGTGACGAGAGCGCGGGACCAGCAGCCGCTTGACCGCCATGCAGACCTGACCGGAGGTGGCGTACGTCGCCATCACCAGCCGCTCCATCGCGTCGGGGCCGAGATCGGCGTCGTCGAGCAGGAGCGCCGCGTCGTTGCCGCCGAGCTCCATCAGGGTCGGGGTCAGGCTTTGGCCGGCGAGGGCCGCGATCGCCCGGCCGGCGCGCTCGCCACCGGTGAACGCCACCCGGTCGACGCCGGGGTGGCCGACCAGCGCGGTCGCCGTCTCGGCGTCGCCCTGCACGGTCTGCACGACACCGTCCGGAAGACCGGAGCCGAGCAGCTCGATCACCCGCGCGATGGCGAACGGCGCCAGCGGCGACGGTTTGACGACCACCACGTTGCCGGACACCAGCGCAGGCCCGAGCTTGAGGGCGGCCAGGATGATCGGCGCGTTCCAGGGGGTGACGGCAGCGACCACGCCGTACGGCCGGCGCCGGATGAGCAGGCGTCCCGCCTCGTCGTCGACGACCTCGTCGACCAGCAGCTCCTCCGCGCGGTCGGCCGACCAGCGCAACACGGTCACGGAGAAGCCCAGCTCGCCGCGGCAGTCGGGCAGCACCTTGCCGGTTTCGCGGGCCATCAGTACGGCGAGGTCGTCGATCTCGGCGGCGATCCGGTCGGCGCCGGCGCGGACCGCGGCGCACCGCGCACCGAGGTCCATCGCGGCCCAGGCCCGCTGCGCGGAGCGGGCCCGGGCCACGGCGATGTCGACGCCCGCCGGGTCGGTTGGTTCGACCGAACCGACGAGCTCGTCGACACGTGCGGGGTTCTCCCGCTGGACAGCGTTGATCATGAAGGGGGCCGGACGCCGACCATGTCGACGACCTTGCCGGAGCGCAGCGAGTTGATCATCGAGGTGTTGAGCAGGTGCTTGCGCATCCGCTCCCGATCTGCGGCCAGCTCACGCAGCTCGTCGTGGTAGGCCCGGATCGCCTCGGGGTCGTCCTGACGCAGCTTCTCCCAGTTGTCGTGAGTGATCGTCTTGACGTACGACAGCGCGACCTGACGGCGGGCCTCGCATGCCTCGTCCAACTGCTCCACGGTCCCCTCACCTTGGATCAGCGCCAGCAGCGCCTTGGTCTCCAGGTAGGCGTCGTGGATACCGCTGTTCATGCCCATCCCACCCAGCGGGTTGTTGATGTGCGCGGCGTCGCCCATCAGCAGCAGGCGGCCCTTGCGGAACGTGTCCGCGACCCGCTGGTGGACGCGGTAGAGGGTGGTGTGCAGGACGTCCCAGTCCCGGCCGAGGTCGGCAACGCCGCGCATCCGCTCCTGCACCCGGGCAGGGTCGTTCTCGACCTCGTCGGGGGTGTCCTGCGGGGTCGGGAAGAGGACCCGCCAGTGCTCGGGGGTGCGCAGCAGCACCAGCCACTCGGTCGGGTCGAAGACGTAGTTGACCGCCGAGATGCCCGGCAGGATGGTCTCCAGGTCCTCGGTGGTCGAGGCCACCAGGAACCGCTCGGGGTAGGTCATCCCCTCGAAGGTGAACCCGGCCGTCTGCCGTACCTGCGAGTTGGCGCCGTCGGCACCCAGCACCCAGTCGGCGGTGAAGGTGTCGCCCGCCTCGGTCGTCACCGTGGCGGTCTCGCCGTCCGTCGACGCCTGCACCACGCGCTGGTCGAAGTGGACCGTCACGTTGTCCATGCCGGCGAGCACCTCGAGGATGATCGGGGTCAGCTTGGACTGCTCGAGCTGGACGCGGAACGGGAAGCGGGTGTCCTCGGCCAGCACGCCCAGGTCCAGCTCGGCGATGGGGCCGGTACGCCGGTCGCGGTACTGGAACCCGGTGGAGACCAGACCACGCTCCATCAGCGGCTCGAGCACGCCGAGCTCGTCGAGCATCTCGAGGCTCGGCGGGTGGAAGGTCGAGGCCCGCGACTCGCCGGCCAGCGACGCCCCGGCCTCCAGGACGGTCACCCGTACGCCGCCGCGGGCGAGCAGCAGTGCCGCGGTCATGCCGACCGGGCCGGCGCCGGCGACGAGGACGTGGGTCTGGCTGTCGCGACTGTTTGCCTGAGTCATGCGGAGTCTCCTGCGGCGTACCGCTGCTCGAGGGTGAGGAGGTCGGGAAGCCCGACGAGGTCGGTGAGGTCGGTCCAGCCGAGCCGCGCGGCGGCGCCGCCGGCGTCGCCGGTCGCGGCGATCGCGGCGTACACCGACGCCTGGGCGTGGGCAGCGGCGAGCAGGGCGGACACGGGGTGGATGACGACGCGTACGCCGAGCTCCCGCAGCGCGTCCTGGTCGAGCGGCGGCTCGCTGCCCGCGGCCTCGGACCGGTTGACGACCAGGGGCGGGCAGGCGCCGGTGGCTCGGGTGACCCCCTCGGCCACCCGAGCCAGGTCCGGCGTGCCCGCGCCCTCGACGAAGACGGCGTCCGCGCCGGCCTCGGTGAACGCCACGCATCGTTCGGTCGCCGAGGCCACGCCCTCGACGCCGAGGGCGTCGGTGCGGGCGACGACGACGATGCCGCTGTCCGACTCCACGGCAGCACGCACTCGCGCCGCGGCCTCGGCGACGTCGACGACCTGCTTGCCGGCGAGGTGGCCGCAGCGCTTCGGCGCGACCTGGTCCTCGAGGTGCAGGCCGGCGATGCCGGCGGCGGCGTACGACCGCGCGGTCGCCCGCGCCTGCAGTGCGTTGCCGTAGCCGGTGTCGGCGTCCGCGAGCAGCGGCAGTCCGTCCAGCGCGGGTACGACGCTCTGCGCGACCCGGACGATGTCGGCGGCGTGCACGAAGCCGAGGTCGGGCAGACCGAGCGCGACCGCGGAGGCGACCGCACCCGAGAGGTGCGCGCCGACAACGCCGGCCCGGGCGGCCAGCCGGGCGCTGACCGCGTCGTACACCCCGGGAAGATGGACCAGGTCGGGGCCGGCCAGCAGTGACCGCAACCGGTCGGAGGGAGCGTTCATCGCTACTTGCCGTGGAGGGCGGACATGCCCTCGACGCCAACCACCCGGGCGCCGGTGAAGATGCGGATCGTCTCGACGGTGCCTTCCTCTCCCAGCCCGGAGAGGCCCCATGCGGGGCGGGGAGACATCAGGTGCAGGCTCATGATCGTGGAGCCGTTGACCTTCACCTCGCCGGCACGCACCCGGCGGGCGAACGCCAGCGCACGCTCGGTGTCGGTGCCGACGACGTACCCCTCGAGGCCGTACGGCGTGCCGTTGGCCAGGGCCAGCGCCTCGTCCTCGGTCCCGTAGGTGTGCACGGTCGCGACCGGGCCGAACATCTCCTCGACCGCCGCCGAGCTCGGGACGCCGGTCAGCAGGGTCGGCGCGAGGAAGCTGCCGGAGCCGTCGGGCAGCGTCGTGCTCGCGTGGGCAGAGCCACCGGCGGACTCGCGGGTCGCGATCTCGGCCTGCAGCCGGGCCCGGTGCACCGAGTGCACCATCGGGCCGAGGTCGGTCTCGGGGTCGAGCGGGTTGCCCACGGTGAGGTCGGCGAGCCGCTCCAGCGCGAGCGCGAGCACCTCGTCCGCGAGGTCCGCGGGCAGCACGAGCCGGCCGAGCGCGCGGCACCACTGGCCGTTGAGCGTGGTCAGCAGGTCGACCGCGGCGCGCGCGGCGGCGGCCGGATCGGCGTCGGGCATCACGACGAGCGGGTTGTTGCCGCCCAGCTCGAGCTGCAGCGCGGTGAAGTCCTCCGCGCACGCGGCGGCGACCGCGCGGCCGCCGACCGCGCCGCCGGTGAACGAGACGGCGCGGACGCGCGGGTCGCGCACCAGCTGCCCACCGACGGCGGGACCGCCCTGGACCACCTGGAAGAACCCAGGGTCGGTGCCCGCCTCGTTCAGGACGCGCGCGATGACGCGTCCCAGCTCTGTGGTGCCGTACGGCGCGTACTCGCTCGGCTTGAGGATCGTCGGCGCACCCGCGGCGAGCGCGCTCGCCACCTTGTGGGCGGCCATCGGAGCCGGCGCGTTCCACGGCACCAGGCACACGGCCGGTCCCAGCGGGAGGCGGTGCACCTCGATCCCGTTGCCGGCGTCGGAGGTGTAGCTGTCGAGCAGCACGCCGCCCCGCAGCATCTGCGCGGCCAGGTGGAAGGCGCCCGGCACGATCACGCCGACGATCGAGGTCTGCTTGATCGGCACACCCGTCGCGAAGGACTCGAGCGCGGCGAGCCGGCCGACCTCGTCGGCGAGGGCGACGCCGACGGCGTCGAGGATCTCGGCGCGACGCTCGACCGGGAGGGCGAGCCAGCTGCCCCCGTCGTACGCCGCCGCGGCAGCCTCGATCGCACGGTCGACGTCGGCGGCCGAGCTGGCCGCCGCCTTGCCGAGCTCGCGACCGGTGAACGGGTCCTCGAGCACGAGGTCGAGCTGCTCGGTGGGTGCCGACCAGGTGCCGGCGACGAGCTGGCCCGCCTCCGGGAGGTCGAGGTTCGCCTCGGTGGTCACGCTGCTCCTACTTCTTGAAGCTGTCGGTGGTCGTGAGACCGGCCCAGCCCTCGTTGTCGACGATCATCTTCGCCAGGTCGAGCTTGCCGCGCTCCGCCGGGAAGGCCTGCACCAGGCCCATGGCGGTGTCGCGGATCGCACGGCCGATGGTGTTGCCCATCAGCGCACCCGAGGTGCCGCACATCTTGAGGGACGCCAGGGCGACCTCATGGGCATGCTCGCAGATGGCGCCCTTGGCGAGCTTCCAGCTCTGGACGACCTCGGGCTTGGGCAGGATCGGCGGGTCGCTGGCCTCCAGGTCGATCTGGCGCCGCAGCCACAGGTGTGCCTCGGCCAGGTGCCGCTCCCCCTCGCCGATCAGCACCTGGTGCATCGGGCTGGAGGCGATCGGCTTGCCGGTGTCGGCGAACTTCGCGGACATCGTCCGGTCCATCGCGTAGTCCCACACGCCCTGGGCGATGCCGGCGTAGATCGAGGCGATCGCAATCTGGTTGCCGACCCACGAGCCGCGCGACATCGAGGTCGCCCGGGTGAAGGCTCCGGGCACGGCCAGGGACAGCTCGTCCGGGACGAAGCAGTCCTCGAGGACCAGACCGTTGTTGTCCGAGGCGCGCATGCCCAGCCCGACCCACGGCGAGCGCGGGCGCGAGCCGTCGGTGTCGCGCGGGACCAGGAAGAGGGTGAGCGCGTCGAGCCCCTCGACGTCCTCGCGACGAGCGGTGACGAGGTAGTAGTCGGCCGAGCCGGACAGGCAGCCGAACGACTTCTCGCCGTTGAGCAGCCAGCCGCCGTCGGTGCGGGTCGCGGTGGTGCGGATCAGCACGTTGGCGTTGGAGGCCTTGACCGCCTCGCTCGCGAAGTTGCCGATCGCCTTCTTGTCGGTGCCCATCAGGTGCAGCACCTTCTCGGCGAAGGCACGCACGACCGGCGCCTCCTCGTCGTCGTACAGACCGGCGTCGAGGGCCGCGAGCGGGAGCATCCCGCGCGAGGAGGAGGAGCAGTGGAAGAAGAAGGCCAGCGCCGTGGAGCCACAGACCGTGCCGAGCGTGTACGTCGTGGCCGCCAGGTCGCGCAGGCCGCCACCCAGGCCGCCGTACTCCTCCGGGACGACGAGGCCGAGCAGGCCCGCGTCCCCGAGCAGCTTGAGGTGGCCCTCGGGCAGAGCCCCGGCCTCGTCGGCGCCTTCGGCCGCGGCGGCGATCGCCGGCAGCACGGACTCGACGCGCTCCGCGCGGGCGCGCTCGGCGTCGGTGAGATCCGGGAGGAGGTACTCCGCCGTCAAGCGGGCAGTCAAGCGGGCGTTCTGCTGTGCCGTCATCCTGCGGCTCCTACTGGATTGGTCACGGCGTTGGTCGCCGCGAGTTCGGGCCCCGAGATGGGCGTGAGTGTGAGGCGGAGGGCGTCGGCGGCGAGTCCCACCTGGGCCGCGTCGGCCGGGGTGTCGACGTCGAGCTCCCCCAGGAGGCGGACCAGGTCCTCGGTCGCGACCGAGCCGTCCAGGCCCGCGAGCGTGGTGTTGAAGTGGTGCACCCCGCTCTTGAGCGCGGTCAGCGCCTTGACCAGGCCGAGGCGGTCGCGGTCGCCGAGCCGGGCCCGCAGCGGCACCGGCCGGGCCAGCCCGACGGCGTCCTGCAGGACCGAGCGGACCTGGAGCGGAGTCGCGGCGCCGTAGCTGTCGGACATCCCGATCTCGAGCACCCGGGCCTCCGAGAAGGCCACGACCGCGGCCAGGACGGCGTCGGTGCGCTCGGGTGCGAAGGCGTCGCGGAGGATGACCGAGACCCGCTCGTTGACACCCTCGACGAGCGCTCGGGTCTCCTCGATCGCGCCCGGACGGGCCGGGTCGAGGGCGACCTCGACCACGTCGATGTTGAGCTCGAGCGCGCGCTCCAGCTGCTCGCGGGTCGCGACCAGCGCACTGGTGCCCGCGGCGAGGGACTCGGGGACGACGACCGGGTCGCCGGCGTCGTGGGTCAGGTCGAGCACCCGCACCCGGACCCCGCTGGCGGCGACGTCACGGGCGGCGCCGAGGACCTCGTCCTCGGAGTGCTCGCGGGCTCGCAGCGCGGCGACCAGGCCGCCGTCCGCGAGCGTGGCGACGTCCGGCAGCACGTCGGCGAACTGACCCCAGCCACGTGAGTGGAAGAGCAGCGGCGCCGTACGCCGAGCGGCGTGGCCGGCGACCACCTCGCCCACGAAGATCGTGTGGTCGCCGCCGGGGTACTCGTGCACCACGCGGCAGTCGAGCCAGCCCAGCGCCGAGCCGAGGAGCGGTACGCCGGTGTCGGCGGTCGTCCAGCTCTCGCCGTCGAAGCGGTCGGCGACCGCGAGGCCGGGCACCATCCCGGCGAACCGCCGCGCCACCTCGGCCTGATCCTTCGCGAGGACGTTGACCCCGAAGACACCACCGGCCGAGATCAGGCCGTGGGAGTAGAGGCGCCGGTCCAGGCACACGGATACGAGGGGCGGGTCCAGGCTCACGCTCGAGAACGAGCTCGCCGTCATCCCGTGCCAGGCGCCGTCCACCAGCGTCGTCACCACGGTGACGCCGCTCGGCCACTGGGCCATGACGTCACGAAACGTTGCGGGGTCGACCATCTGCCCACCTCCTTCCACTAGAGAATATACAATATCGGATAGGTGGTTCGTGCAAGCCGTTTGGGACATTCCCCCTGCGGACATGCCACGATTGCCCCCGGCCGACCGACGCGTCGGCCGACAAATCTGAGGAGACAGCCGAATGGCCCGCACCGCACGCACCGGAGCACCGGTCCGTCCGATCGCCCACCTGTCGCTGGTCGACCGCGTCACGGACGAGCTGCACCGCGCGATCCTCAACGGCGACATCAAGCCGGGAGCGGCCGTCTCCATCGTGGAGCTGTGCGAGCAGTTCGACGTCAGCCACATCCCGGTCCGCGAGGCGCTGCGCCGCCTGGAGAGCGAGGGGCTGGTCAGCCTCCGCCCCGGCCGCTCGGCCCTGGTGGCCTCACTCAGCCCGGAGGACCTCGCCGACATCTACCGGCTGCGCAAGCTCATCGAGGGCGACCTCACGATGCGTGCCATGGCGCAGATGACCGACGAGCGGATCGAGCAGGCGCAGACCGCGCTGGACGAGTACGCCGAGATCGAGCGCGAGCCCGCCGCCCTGGCTGCGTCCCACCACGCGTTCCACGCCGCGCTCCTCGACGACGTCACCGGCCCGATCGACCGGCGGGTGCTCGAGATCCTCTGGCACTCGGCCGACCGCTACCTGCACCTGCTCATGGGCAACCTGGACCAGGCCCCGGAGACGACGGAGGCACGCGTCAGCGAGCACCGGGTGCTCCTCGACCTGGCCCGCGAAGGCAAGGCCGAGGCGCTCCGCGACGCGTGGATCCACCACCTGGAGAGCAGCGAGGCCGACCTCCAGGTCGCGCTCGAGCGTCAGCCCGATGCCAACGAGGCCGCCCGCGCCTGACGCCGCGCGCCGAGCGCGACGCCGGCGAGCAACGCCACCCCGCAGCCGACGAGCCACCACAGCCGACCGTCGCGCGGCGCGAGGGTGGCGGTCTGCGGCGACGCCGCGTCGTAGAACACCGGCACGGCGTCACCCGCGCGGAAGCCGCACCACCGGTCGGCGCGCCCCGACTCGACATCGTGACTGCTCCCGTCCACGACGTACGACACCGTGATGGAGCAGTCGGTGAGGTTCTGCGTGCCGTCGTGCCCGCCGACCTCGCCGCGGACAAAGGCGTTGGTCGCCGGGACCTCGAGCACGAGCACGAGGCCGACCACCGCCAGGACCAGGCCGAGCACGACGGCGGCGGTGCGGGACACCGGCCTCAGCCGACCCGCGCAGCCGGCGCGACCAGTACGGCGGCGAGCTCCCACGGGCGACCGTCGACCAGGTCGGTGCCCTTGCTCACGAAGCGGTTGACGGCGCAGGCGGGACGCAGCGTCGCGACCTCGACGGCGCTCGTCGCGAGCACCGGGTCGGGCCGGCTGATGATGCCCGCGAACGGGCCCCGGTCGGGCGCCCACAGGGTGAAGTCGCTCGACAGCGGGTAGAGCGCGCCCCCGCCGTACGCACCCTGGCGGCTGGCGACGGCCACGTTGAGCCGGTTCTCGGCCGCCCGCTCGAGCAGCAGCGGGTCCAGGTCGGCCGCGGCCCGGGTGGTGAACGGCACCGCCACCACGTCGGCGTCCTGCAGCGAGGCGAGCCGGAAGGTCTCGGGGTAGAGCGCGTCGTCGCCGACGACGACGGCCAGGCGGCCCCACGGCAGGTCGACGACGCCGAGGCCGTCGCCGAGGGCGGTGGCCCACGGGTGCTGGGCGCTGGCGTGCAGCTGCGGCTGGCGCAGCTCGATGCCGTCGGCCGAGAGCACCAGGCCGACGTGGGCGTCGCCTTCGGCCACGCTGGTCGCGACGTACGCCGTCGAGCCAGCGAGCGCGGCGACGATCGCGGCGGGCGCGACCCCGGCGAGCTCGGGGAGCACGACGAGGCCGGCGCCGGTGGCGAGGGCGTCGGTCAGCAGGGCAGCCACGTCGTCACCGTCGGCGGGGTTCACGACCGCGGTGACCAGCTCCTCGGCACCGGCCTCCCGCTGCCGTCCGCGCGGGGCGTCCAGGATCGGGCCGTAGAGGTCGGGGCGGCGCGAGGTCATCACGTCGGTGCCGTCGGGACGGCGCTTGTCGTCGGCGGCTTCGACCTCGATGTCGGCGACCACGACGGCCTCGCCGGTGCGCGGCGCCATCGCGACGATGGTGCCGTCGGGCGCGACGATCTGGCTCTCCCCCGCACCGTGCAGCATCTCGACCGGCACGCCCACGCGCTCGGCGACCATCGCGATGCTGCGGGCGGGGACCAGCGGTCCGACCTTGTTGGCGGCCACGACCCAGACCCGGTTCTCGACCGCGCGCACGGGCACGTGCAAGGACGCCTCGTCGAGGGCGAAGGAGTTGAGGCTGTTGAGCAGCACCTGGGCGCCGCCGACCGCGAGCATCCGCGGCGTCTCGTTGATGACGCCGTCCATGCAGGAGTAGAGGCCGACCCGGCCGAACGCGGTGTCGACGACCGGTGACGCGGCGACCGCCGGGTCGAGGTGGTCGCGCTCGCTGCCCATCAGGACCTGCTTGTCGGTGACCGCGAGGATCTCGCCGTCCGGGCCGATCAGGATGTTGCTGCCGGTCGTACGGCCGTCCTCGCGAGCCAGCGTGCAGTTGACCATCAGGTGGATGCCGTGCGCGCGCGCCCGGTCGGCGAGCCCCGTCACGAACGGACCGTCGAGGGTCTGCGCCATCCGGCGCGCGTGCGCGCGGTCGTCGTACCAGGAGACGTGGTTGCAGAACTCCGGCAGCACCACGACCTGGGCGCCCTCGGCGGCCGCCTGGTCGGTCAGCCGCAGGCAGGTCGCGAGGTTCTCCGCGACATCCTCGGTGACGGCGAACTGGACGGCGGCCACACGAACGATCGGCATTCACAACTCCTATATATGATCTACGCTCTGGTCCAAGCCTCGCACACCAGTCCCCCGAACCCTAGGAGCAGGCCGGATGTCGGAAGCCACTCGAGACGATTCCGTGACCCAGATCGACGCCTTCCCCGGCCGGGAGCCGGTGACCATCGACCTGGCGCGGTCGGCTCCGTTCGGCTGGTGGCCGGCGATCGTGATCGCGCTGGTCGCGTTCATCGACCGCGTCGAGTTCAACCTGGTGGCCGGCGCGCTGCCGGCGATCCAGGACCACTTCGACTTCGGCGACACGCTGGCGGGCGCGATCCCGACCGCGGCGGCCGTCGCCGGCGTGGTCCTGCTGCTGCCCGCCGGTCGGCTCGCCGACACCGGACGCCGTACGGCGATCGTCGGCGTGGTCGTGCTGGCCTGGGCAGCCGTGTCGGTGATGAGCGGCATCGCGACGTCGTTCGCGCTCTTCTTCATCAGCCGGATCCTGCTCGGCGCCGCGGGCCAGCTCTACAACCCGCCGGCCTCGAGCCTGCTCGCCGACTACTACCCCGGCGCCAGCCGCGGCAAGGCGTACGGCATGGAGCGGGCCGGCTACTACATGGGCCTGCCCGTCGGCGTGGCCCTCGGCGGCGTGCTGGCCGAGGCGGTCGGCTGGCGCTCGGTGTTCTTCATCGTCGCCGTGCCGGGTGTCCTGGTGGCGCTGCTCGTCTTCACGGTCCGCGAACCTCTCCGCGGCCTGGGCGACAGCATCGACCGCCTGCGCGGCGGCACCGCCACCACCGCCGAGCACGGCGCGGTGAGCCTCGCCAACCGAGGCTCGGTCATCACCGAGGCGCGCGAGCTGCTCGACATCAGGGCGCTGCGCGGTGTGATCGCCAGCCTGTCGCTGCTCTACCTGGGCCTCGGCGGCCTCTTCTACTGGCTGCCGACCCTCCTCGAGCGCACCGAGGGCCTGGACTACGACGCCGCGGCCGGCCTGGCCGGCGGTGTCGGCGGCACCGGCATCGTCATCGGCATCATCCTCGGCAGCCGGATCGGCGACCGCGGACACGGCGTGAAGTCCGCCTGGCGGCTGCGTACGGCGCTGGGCTTCCTCGTGCTGGGTGCCGTCGCCCTCACCGGCGTCGTGCTGCTGCCCGGCCTGCCCGTGCGACTCACCCTGATCGCGGTCTGCTGCGTGGGGTTCGCGGGTGCGATCCCGAACCTGACGGCGGCGTCCGCTGACGTCGTACCCGCCAGCCGGCGCGGCCTCGGCTTCGCCCTGCTGCAGTTCCTGATGACCCTCGGCGGTGCCGCCGGGCCGCTGCTCGTCGGCATCACGTCCGACGCCGTCGGCTCGCTGCGGCTGGCGATGCTCGTGCTGCTGCCGCCGCTCTTCGTCACCCTCGTCGTGCTCAAGCGCACCACGCGCTTCTACGACGACGACGCCCGGCGCGCACTCGCCGGCTGAGCCCCCGTCGAGTGACGCCATCTGGCTGCCCAGAGGCAGTTCCGAGAGCCAGTTCGCGTCGCTCGACGCACGACATCAGCCCCAGTGGTGGACGACGGCCTGACCGGGGCGGGCGGGGACCGGCGTACCGGCGGGCAGGTGCGCCCAGTGCCGGTCTTCGGTCCAGAGCACGTCGACATCGGCGTCGAAGGCCTGCTCGGCGAGCTCGTCGTGGACCGTGACGGTGCCGACCAGCTCGGCGTGCGCACCCCGCTGCTCACCGGCAGCGAGGGGCGACACGGTGGCGGTGCCGGCGTCGTCGGCCGGGCCGTCGGTCCAGCCGCCGCCGGGGCCGGAGAACCACACCAGAGCGCGGGTGTCGTCGGCGACCGACGTCGCCGAGCGGGTGGCCCGCGGCTCGACGACCAGGTAGTCACCGAGGCCGGCGGTCACGCCGCTGATGCTGAGCGCACCGGTGAGGATCACCATCTCCTCACCCGCGGGCTGGTGGCCGACGGCGTCGCGCTTCCAGCCGGGAGGGAACTGCACCAGCACGGTGCGGGTCTGGCGCTCGGCGTCGGCGTGCAGCATCACAAGCTTGGCCGGCTGGTCGGAGCCGGCGATGTTGTGCTCGGCCCACTGCAGGTCGGAGCCGTCGAGGTCGATGGTGGTCATGCGGTGGCTCCTGAGGTGAGGTGGGCGACGACGTCCTGCTCGGAGAGGACATCGGCGTACTTGGAGTCGAGGTCGAAGAGGTTCTGGTCGTGCGTCGCCGCGTCCCGGTCACCGCACGCGTCCGCGACCACGATCGGCCGGAACCCGTGCTGGAGCGCGTCGAGCGCGGTGGCGCGCACGCAGCCGCTGGTCGAGAAGCCGGTGACCACGACGGTGTCGATGCCGCCCGCGGTCAGGGTGGCGGCCAGGCTGGTGCCGAAGAACGACGACGCGTACTGCTTCGTCACCACGATCTCGCCCGGCAACGGCGCGGGGGCGTCGGGGAACCCGGCGTACGGCGAGCCGTCCTCGAAGACGCTCAGCCCCGGCACCTTGACGGCGAACCAGCCGGCGTCGGCACCACCGGCGGCCAGCTTGACGGTCGTGAAGATGACGGGGTGCCCGGCCGTCCGGGCCGCGCCGACGACTCGCGCCGTACTCGCGCGGGCGCTCTCGAAGCGGCCGCCGGCGTCGGTCAGCGGGCCGCCCTCGAGGTACGCCGTGACGACGTCGACGACGACGACCGCCGGCCGGGCCCCCCAGCCGATCCGGCCGCGGAAGCCGACGCTGGCGTAGTCGTCCTCGCGGTCATCGGTCGGGGCCATCTCAGATGACGCCCGTCGCCGTGAGCTCGGCACGCCGCTCCGCCGAGAGGCCGAGCAGGTCGCCGTACACGGCCTCGTTGTGCTGGCCGAGCTCCGGCCCGGTCCACCGGACGCTGCCGGGGGTGGCGGAGAGCTTGGGGACGACGTTCTGCATCTTCAGCGTCCCGAAGGTCTGGTCGGGCACCTCGACGATGGACTCGCGGGCCTGGAACTGCGGGTCCTCGAGCATGTCGGCAGCCTTGTAGATCCGGCCGGCCGGCACCCCACCGATGTCCATCATGTCGAGGAGCTCCTCGGCACCGACGGTGGCGGTCCACTCGGAGATCAGCTCGTCGAGGTGCGCCTGGTCGTTGCCGCGGCCGACGTGGGTCGAGTACGGATGTCCGGGGTCCGACCACTCCGGGTGGCCCATCATCGCGAACAGGCGTGACGAGACGGAGTCCTGGTTGGCGGCGATCAGGATGAGCTGGCCGTCCTTGGTCGGGTAGACGTTCGAGGGCGCCACGTTGGGCAGGATCGCGCCGGTGCGCTCGCGCTGGTAACCGGCCTGGTCCCACTCGGTCACGAGCGACTCCATCATCGCCAGCACCGACTCGTAGATCGAGGCGTCCACGACCTGGCCCTCGCCCGTGACGTTCCGGTGCTGCAGCGCCGAGAGGGCACCCACGGTGGCGTGCATGGCGGCCAAGGAGTCGCCGATCGAGATGCCGGCGCGTGACGGCTGCCGGTCGGGGTCGCCCAGGATGTAGCGCAGGCCGCCCATGGCCTCGCCGATCGAGCCGTAGCCGGCGCGCGAGGCGTAGGGACCGGTCTGACCGAAGCCGGTCACCCGCACCATGATGATGCCGGGGTTGACCTCGCGCAGGCGCTCGTAGGAGAGGTTCCACTTCTCGAAGGTGCCGGCGCGGAAGTTCTCGACGATGATGTCCGACTTCGCGACCAGCTGGAGGAAGAGCTCCTGGCCCTCCTCCTCGCGGAGGTTGAGGGTGACCGAGCGCTTGTTGCGGCCGACGACCGGCCACCACAGCGACGTGCCGTCCGTGCGTCCCCACTGTCGCATCGGGTCGCCGGCGCCGGGCGCCTCGACCTTGATGACGTCGGCGCCCTGGTCGGCCATCAGCGTCCCGGCGAAGGGACCGGCGAGCAGCTGCCCCGCCTCGATCACGCGGACTCCGGCGAGGGGCCCAGTACTGTGTCCAGGAGTCGTCATAAGACGAATCGTATATCAGATATATTTAGGGCCATGGCAGAAGTCCAGATCGTCGAGGTCTCCCCGCGCGACGGGCTGCAGAACGAGAAGCAGCTCGTCTCGACCGAGGACAAGGCAACGCTAGTACGCCGCGCGCTCGATGCCGGCGCCCGCCGGGTCGAGGTGACCGCGTTCGCGCACCCGGAGCGGGTGCCGCAGATGGCGGACGCCGAGGCCGTGATGGCCGAGGTGCGCGACGACCCGCGGCTGCGCTCCATCGGGCTGGTGCTCAACCGGCGCGGGCTGGACCGCGCGATCGCGGCCGGCTGCCACGAGGCGACCGTCGTCGTGGTCGTCTCCGACGGGCTCGCGATGAAGAACCAGGGCGTCGACACCGCCGCCCAGGTTGCCGCCTGGCAGGCGATGGCGTCCGACGCCCGCGCTGCCGGGCTGGCCACGACCGTCATCCTCGCGGCCGCCTTCGGCTGCCCCTTCGACGGCGAGGTGTCGACGTCGCGGGTGCTCGAGGTCGCTCGCGGCGTGCTGGACGCCGCCCCCGACGAGCTTGCGATCGCCGACACGATCGGCGTCGGCGTACCCGCTCAGGTGCGGTCGATCGTCTCCGGCCTGCGGGCGCTCGACGCCGAGATCCCGCTGCGCGCCCACTTCCACAACACCCGCAACACGGGCTACGCCAACGCCCTGGCGGCGATCGAGTCCGGCGTGAGCGTGCTCGACGCGTCGGCCGGCGGCATCGGCGGCTGCCCGTTCGCACCCGGCGCCACCGGCAACATCGCCACCGAGGATCTCGGCTACCTGCTCTCGCGGTCCGGCATCGAGACCGGCATCGACCTCGCGTCGATGGCCGCCACCGGCACCTGGATCAGCGAGCTGGTCGGCTACCCGCAGGCGCCGGCCATGCTCGGCCGCGCCGGCGGGTTCCCCGCCTGATCAGCAGCTGCGTCGTAGCTCAGCGACGCAGCGGTCGCGTCCGGCACCGCCGATGGCACGGTCGAAGCCCTTGCCGCCGATCAGCGTGTCCCGGCCTCCTCGGCCGACGAGGAGGTCGTCGCCGCCCTTGCCGACCAGGCGGTTGTGGAGGAAGTTGCCGCGGAGGACGTCGGCGTACCGGCTGCCCACGACGTCCTCGAACGCCGCGAACGTCGTACGCCCGGACTGGAACTGGACCGTGTGAGCCAGCAGGTCCACCGTCACGGCGGAGCCTCGCTCGAGATCCAGGGTGTCCAGACCCCGACCGCCGTCGAGGACGTCGTCCTCGTGCCACCCGAGGATCGGGGAGATCCGGTCGGCGCCCGGGCCGCCCCTCAGCACGAACGCTCGCGGCGTGATGACCGGGTCCTCCCGGTCGGCAACGGCGGCGAGCCCGTCCCTGCCCGGGCCACCGTTTGCCGTGCCTCCCTCGGCGAGCGTGATCTCGTCGTCGCCGTACCCGCCGTCGACCGTCGAGCCGACCACCACTGCCTCGTCGTCGCCGCCGCCGAGGTTGACCGTGCCGAACTTGGTCCGCACGACGTCGTCGCCGGCGCCCATGTCGATGACGTCGTTGCGCGGTGTCGAGAAGACGTCGCCGCTGTTGTAGTCGTCGTCGCCCGGCGACCCGATGAAGGTGTCGTCGTACTGGCTGCCGAGCACCTTGTGGATGCCGATGACGGTGTCGGTCGCTCCACCGTCGTCGACCACCGTGCCCGCCGAGAGATCGATGTGTACGCCGGCCGTCGCGTTGGTGTAGCCGAGCGTCGTCGAGCGCACGCCCGAGAACGTGTCGGCACCGGGACCGTCGAGGATGGTCGACCAGCGGCCGGCGCAGACGATGTCGTCACCGCCCTTCGCGTCGATGACGACGTCGGTGAACCCGACCGAGCTGATGACGTCGGGTCCGTCCGTCCCGGTGACGGCGCGGCCGGTCCCGGTCGCGGCGATCGTGACCGCGTGCCCCTGGCAGGTCGCCTCGGCGGCGCTCGCCGGCAGGCTCACGAAGAGGCCGGCGACGACGAACGCCGAGGCCGAGCCGATGGAGAGAGCACGTGTGTTCATGGGGCCGCCTGTCGCGAAGAGGTCTGTCACCACACACAGCGCCGCAGGCTCGGTTTGCGTTACATCGGAGATGCGCCGAGTCGGCGCCAGTTTCTGCAAACTGGCGCCGACTCGGCGGTGGATCAGCGGGTGGCGGTGCCCTCGGTGTAGTCCGAGTCGTGGCTCTTGACCCACGCCATCAGCTTGCGGAGCTCGCGGCCGGTCTGCTCGATCGGGTGCGACTCGCCCTTCTTGCGGAACTCGGTGAACTCCGGCGAGCCGTTGTCCATGTCCGAGATGAAGCGCTCGGCGAACTTGCCGTTCTTGATGTCGGCGAGCACGTCCTCCATGTTCTTCTTCACGTCGGGGGTGATGACGCGCGGACCGGAGACGTAGTCGCCGAACTCGGCGGTGTCGGAGACCGACCAGCGCTGCTTGGCGATGCCGCCTTCGTACATCAGGTCGACGATCAGCTTCAGCTCGTGGAGGCACTCGAAGTAGGCGACCTCGGGCTGGTAGCCGGCCTCGGTGAGGACCTCGAAGCCGTACATGACCAGCTGCGAGGCGCCACCGCACAGGACGGCCTGCTCACCGAACAGGTCGGTCTCGGTCTCCTCGGTGAAGGTGGTCTTGATGCCGCCGGCACGCAGGCCACCGATGGCCTTGGCGTACGACAGCGCGAGCGGCCAGGCGTTGCCCGACGCGTCCTTCTCGACGGCGACGAGCACGGGCACGCCGCGCCCGTCGACGTACTCGCGGCGGACCAGGTGGCCGGGGCCCTTCGGGGCGACCATGAACACGTCGACGCCCTCGGGCGGCGTGATGTAGCCGAAGCGGATGTTGAAGCCGTGGCCGAAGACCAGGGTGTCGCCGGCAGCCAGCTGCGGCGCGATCTCCTCGGCGTACAGCTTCCGCTGGTGCTGGTCGGGCGCGAGGATGACGATGACGTCGGCCTCCTCCGCGGCCTCGGCCGGGGTGAGGACGCGCAGGCCCTCGGCCTCGGCCTTCGCGCGGCTCTTGGAGCCGGGCTGCAGGCCGATCCGCACGTCGACGCCCGAGTCGCGCAGGGACAGCGCGTGGGCGTGGCCCTGGCTGCCGTAGCCGATGACCGCGACGTGCTTGCCCTGGATCAGGGACAGGTCGGCGTCGTCGTCGTAGAACATCTCAGCCACTGGGGCTTCTCCTTCGTGTTGGTGGTACTTCAGCCCGCTGCGGGCGGGGCGGGGATGGTCACCGGGCGCAGGTTGCGCTCGGAGATGGAACGGGAGCCGCGGCCGATGGCGACCATGCCGGACTGCACGAGCTCGCGGATGCCGAAGGGCTCGAGCACGCGGAGCAGGTCGCCCAGCTTGTCGGCGTTGCCGACGGCCTGGATGGTCACGGCGTCGGGGGCGATGTCGACGACCTTGGCCCGGAAGAGCTGTACGGCGTCGAGCACCTGGCCACGGCTCTCGGCGTCGGCCTTGACCTTGACGAGCAGCAGCTCGCGGTTGATCGAGGAGGAGCCGTCGAGCTCGACGATCTTGATGACCTCGACCAGCTTGTTGAGCTGCTTGGTCACCTGCTCGAGCGGCGAGCCCTCGACGTCGACCACGATGGTCATCCGGGAGATCTCCGGGTGCTCGGTCGGGCCGACCGCGAGGGAGTCGATGTTGAACCCGCGGCGGCTGAAGAGGCCGGCGATCCGGGCCAGTACACCGGGCTTGTTCTCGACCAGGACCGACAGCGTGTGCTTCGTGTTCTGCGCGGTCGTCATGCTCGGAGCTCCAGCTCTGCGTCGTCGTCGAACTTCGGGGCGAGGTCGCGGGCGTACTTGATCTCGTCGTTGCTGGTGCCCGCGGCGACCATCGGCCAGACCATCGCGTCGCGGTGCACCCGGAAGTCGACGACCACCGGCACGTCGTTGATCTCCATCGCCTTGTTGATGGTGGCGTCGACGTCGTCGGGGCTCTCGCACGCGAGACCCACGCAGCCGTAGGCGTCGGCGAGCTTGACGAAGTCGGGGATCCGCTTCGAGTGCAGGTCGGTGTTGGAGTAACGCTCGTTGTAGAAGAGCGTCTGCCACTGCCGCACCATGCCGAGCGACTCGTTGTTGATGATCGCAACCTTGATCGGGATGTCGTTGATCGTGCAGGTCGCGAGCTCCTGGTTGGTCATCTGGAAGCAGCCGTCGCCGTCGATCGACCACACGGTCGAGTCCGGCATGCCGACCTTCGCGCCCATCGCGGCCGGCACGGAGAAGCCCATGGTGCCGAGACCGCCGGAGTTGATCCAGGTGTTGGGGTGCTCGTAGCCGATGAACTGGGCCGCCCACATCTGGTGCTGGCCGACGCCGGAGGTGAAGATCGTCTCCGGGCCGGCGATCGCGCCGAGCCGCTCGATGACGTACTGCGGGGAGAGGCCACCGTCGGTCGGCTTGTCGTAGCCGAGCGGGTAGGTCTTCTTGATCCCGGCCAGGAACGCGACCCAGCCCTCGTAGTCGCCGGTATGACCGGCGTCCGCCTCCGCCTTGAGCGCCACGATCAGGTCGCTGATCACCTCGCGGCAGTCGCCGACGATCGGGACGTCGACCGCGCGGTTCTTGCCGATCTCGGCCGGGTCGATGTCGGCGTGGATGATCCGCGCACCCGGCGCGAACGAGTCCAGGTTGCCGGTGACCCGGTCGTCGAAGCGGGCGCCGAGGCTGATGATCAGGTCTGACTTCTGCAGGCCGGCGACCGCGGCGACGGTGCCGTGCATGCCGGGCATGCCGAGGTGCTGCGGGTGGCTGTCGGGGAAAGCACCGCGCGCCATCAGCGTGGTCACGACCGGCATGCCGGTCAGCTCGGCGAGCACCCGCAGCTCACGCGAGGCGCCGGCCCGGATGGTGCCGCCGCCGACGTACAGGACCGGGCGGCGGGACTCGAGGATCAGCCGCGCGGCCTCGCGGATCTGCTTGGAGTGCGGCCGGGTCACCGGGCGGTAGCCGGGCAGGTTGAGCTCCGTCGGCCAGGTATACGACGTCATCGCCTGCAGGGCGGACTTCGCGACGTCGACCAGGACGGGGCCGGGGCGACCCGTGCTCGCGATGTGGAACGCCTCCGCGACCGTGCGCGGGATGTCGGCGGGGTCGGTGACCAGGAAGTTGTGCTTGGTGATCGGCATCGTGATGCCGCGGATGTCCGCCTCCTGGAAGGCGTCGGTGCCGATCTGCGCGGCGCCGACCTGGCCGGTGATGGCCACCATCGGCACGGAGTCCATGTGCGCGTCGGCCAGCGGCGTGACCAGGTTGGTCGCCCCCGGCCCGGACGTCGCCATGCAGACGCCGACGCGACCGCTCGCCGCGGCGTACCCCTGCGCGGCGTGGCCCGCACCCTGCTCGTGCCGCACAAGGATGTGCCGGATCGAGGAGTCCATGAGGGGGTCGTACGCCGGGAGGATGGCGCCACCGGGAATGCCGAAGATCTCGGTCGTGCCCGCGGCTTCCAGCGATCTGATCAGGCTCTGCGCGCCTGTCATCTGCTCGCTCATCACTGTGTCCTCTTCTGGATTTCCTGGGCTGCCGCCCTAACCGTGCCTGCCCAACAAAAAACCCCTCGGCCCGGATGGGCGGCGAGGGGTGACGTGCGCGCTCGAGTCGGTCTCTGACTCAGCCCACACGTCGGGTGCGTACTACAAGGAGGTGCTTGCGCATGGCCCCACGGTAACCGCAGGCCCCTTCGCCCGCATCCGAGTGTGCCAGGCGTCCCAGGATCCGAGACGCGGGTCTCACTCTGCAGTCTCACCCGCCGAGGGCTCGCGGCCGTCGGCCGTGCACACGCACACCTTGTTGCCGTGGGCGTCGGCGAGCACCCAGTACGCCGGCACCGCCGCCTCGCTGACGAGGGTGCCGCCCGCGGCGACCGCGGCGGCGACCCGCTCCTCCGCCACCTCTCGAGGGACCACGATGTCGAGGTGGAACCGCTGCTGCACGTCGCCCGTCGCGTCGGGCGCCTCCTGGAACCACAGCGTGTTGTTGCGACCGCCCGGGTCCTGGACCTCGGAGGGCCAGGCGGCGTCGGCGTAGCCGAGCACGGCCGCCCAGAACGGCTTGACCTCGGCGTACGCCGGGACGTCGAGCGCGAGCTCGAGCGTGGAGACGTCGCGCGGGGCCGACTCGATGCCGAGCTCGGCCGCGATCTCGGAGATCCGCCGGGCCAGCGCGAGGTCGCGGCTGGTGACGCCGTGGACGTCGTGGCTGGTGAGGTCGACGTCGACCTGCGGATAGGTCAGTACGACGTCGGGGTGGTGGTTGGCCTCCTCGGCCGCCGCGGTGATCCGGGCGACCAGCTCGAGGCCCTTGACGAAGCTGCCGGTGCGGTATCTCGCGTGGAGCCGCATCAGGAAGAAGCGCCAGTCGGCGAGACCCTCGGCCTCGACATCCGGGTAACGGAGCACGGTCTTCGGATCGCGGTCTTGGATTTCTCGCTCGCTGCGCTCGCTCATGGCAGCACCACCTGTCCTATCGGTCCGGGGTTGTAAGCGATCTCCCAGCGGTAACCGTCCGGGTCGCCGAAGTAACCCGTGTAGCCGCCCCAGTCGCGCTCGACGGCGTCGTGCACCGGGTCGGCACCGGCGGCGCGGGCGGTCGCCAGCACAGCGTCCACCTCCTCGCGGGTCGCCACGTTGTGCGCGAGCGTGACCGGCGCGAGTCCCTCGCCGCGCCGGATCGGCCCGACCTCGCTCTCGAAGCCGCTCTCGGCCCACAGCGACAGCACCACGAGCTCGCCCACCTGGATCATCAGCACCTCACCGGGGACGTCCATCGACGCCGTCCAGCCGAGGCCGTCCACATAGAACGCCCGGGTGGCGTCGAGGTCGCGTACGGCGACCGACACGAAACTCAGCCGCTGATCCATGTCCTCCACCTTGGCACACCGCGCCGACACAGCTGCCCGGCGATTCGGGACGCCCTGCCCTGCCCACTGGGACGCCGGGCGGCCGAGCGTGAGCCCACCGCTCTCGAGACCGGAGAGCCGAGACCGAGGAGCTCCATCGTGACCACCACCGCCGAACAGCTCGACGCCCGACCGCGCAGGGTGTCCCCCACCACCAGCCGTGCCTGGGCGTACGTCGGGGCGGTCGCCGGCCTCGCCGGCGTCGTCGGGATCCAGGCGTCGCTGCAGATCGACGCCGTCTACAACAAGGAGTACGCCGGGGACGCGGACCTGATCCTCGACCGGCTGGGCGACTACGTGCCGCAGCTGCTGGTCCTCCACCTCACGATGACCGGCGCGGCCCTCCTGCTGCTGGTCTTCGCGGCCGGCCTGCGGCGTCGTCTCCGTGCCCAGGCACCGGCCGGCAGCCTGCTCCCCGACGTCGCGGCGGGTGGCCTGCTGCTCACGGCGGTGGCCGGGCTGATGGGCGCCGGCTTCACCACCGAGATCGTCTTCGGCGTCACCGACGACACGGTTGCGATCGACGCGGAGTTCGCGGCCGTGGTCGGTCACTGGATCGGCACCATCCCTTGGCTGTGGGTCGGTGCCGGCCTGACCGGTGTCGCCGTCGCCGTCGCCGCGATCCGGCACGCCGCGGCGCCGCGCTGGCTCGGCTGGGTCAGCGCCGTCCTGGGTGGCATCACCCTGCTGATCGGCCTGTCGCCGCTGCAGTACATGGCCGGCTTCACCGGTCCGGTGCTCGTCCTGGTCCTCGGCCTGGGCTTCGCCTTCGGCGACCGTCAGCAGCGAGCGAGCCACTGAGCCCCGAGGTCGTCGCTACGCTCCACCCGTGGTGTCCCATGGCTGAGCAGCTGATCCGGGTCGCGGTCGTCGACGACCACCCGGTCTTCCGCCTGGGCATGGCCGGTCTGCTCGGCTCCCTCGACGGGATCGAGGTCGCCTGCCAGGCCGAGGACGCCGAGCAGGCGCGGGAACGCATCGACGACACCGTCGACGTCGTCCTGATGGACCTGCACCTCGGCGAGGACTCCGGCATCGAGACCACGCGCGACCTGGTGCGCGCCCGCCCCGGCCTCGCCGTACTGGTCATCACCATGGACGAGGACGACGAGTCCGTCGTCGCGGCGATGCGCGCGGGTGCCCGCGGCTACCTGCTCAAGAGCGCCTCCCCCGCCGAGGTGGAGCGCGGCATCCGGGCGGTCGCGAACGGCGAGGCGATCCTCGGCCCGCAGGTCGCCTCGCGCGCCATGGCGACCCTCACGTCCGGGCGTACGGCGGTCCGGGTGCCGTTCCCGGAGCTCTCCGACCGTGAGCGCGAGGTGCTCGACCTGCTCGCCCGCGGCTACGACAACGCGACCATCGCGCGCCGGATGGTGCTCTCGCCCAAGACAGTCCGCAACCACGTCTCCAACGTGCTGACCAAGCTCGGCATCCCCGACCGCGCGCAGGCGATGATCAAGGCGCGCGACGAGGGGCTCGGAGCCTCGTGAGCTGGGTGCCGTGCTCGTCGAAGTTGGCCGGGTCGAGCCAGCGTTCGTGGGCCGCCTTCACCGCGGGCCACTCGGCGTCGGTGACCGAGTACCAGTCGGTGTCGCGGTTGCGGCCCTTGGTGATCATGTGGTTGCGGAACCGGCCCTCGTAGGTGAAGCCGAGGCGGGCGGCCGCGCGACGGGACGGCTCGTTGAGGCTGTCGCACTTCCACTCGAACCGGCGGTAGCCGAGGTCATCGAACGCGTGCCGCATGCTCAGGTGGATCGCCTCGGTCGCGGCGCGGGTCCGCTGGAGGGTCTTCGCGTAGAGGACGCCCGCGATCTCGACCTGGCCGTACGCCGTGTCGATGCGCGTGTACGACGCGATGCCCTGCGCCTGCTGGCCTTTCGGCACTAGTGCGAAGGTCTCCAGCCCGCTCGCGTCGAGGTGCTCCTGGATGAGGTCCGTCATGGCCGCGACGTCGACCGGCGGGTCCGTCGGCCGGTAGGTCCACAGCTCCTCGTCGCCGGGGTTGCACAGGGCGTCGTACAGCGCTGCGGCATGGTCGGTGGCCAACGGCTCGAGGGTGACGTAGCGGCCGGTCAGCGTCGTCGCCTCCGGCCAGGGCCGCGCCGTCCAACCGGGCACGACGTCGCCGACCTGCAGTCCGTACTCGTTCGTCTCGGGCACGATCGAGACCCTAGTCACCGGACCACCCGATAGCGTCGGACCATGAGCGAACGACCCGGCATCGACCCCTCCGTCCCGCCGAGCGGCACCGGCTGTGTCGAGTGCGAGGAGAGCGGCGGCTGGTGGGTCCACCTGCGCCGGTGCACGCAGTGCGGCCACGTCGGCTGCTGCGACACCTCACCGGCCCAGCACGGCACCGCGCACTTCCGCGCCACCGGCCACCCGGTGATGACCAGCTTCGAGCCCGGCGAGGACTGGTTCTGGGACTACACGACCGAGTCCGGGTTCCTCGGCCCGGAGCTGGCGCCGGCCGTCTGCCGCCCCGAGGACCAGCCCGTGCCCGGTCCCGCCGGCCGCGTGCCCGACGACTGGCGCGATCACATCCACGAGTAGCGCGTCAGGCGAGCGTCTGGGTGATCTCGTGCCGCTTGCCGTCGACGACCACGCGCGCCAGCGCCCCGCTCACGAGCGGCAGCATCGGCTGGACGTGGCCGCAGTCGACATCGAGCACGACCGGGATGTCGAGCATCGCGAGCGCGTCGGCGACGGCCCCGTGCTGGCTCAGGTCGTCGAACCCGGGAGCGTGAGTGCGGCCCACGAGAACCGCGTCCGCGTCGTCGAACCAGCCCGAGAGCCGCAGGCCGTGCAGGATCCGGGCGATGTCGTACGCCGGGTACTCACACGCCTCGACGAACACGATCAGACCCTCGTCGGCGTGCGCACGACCGAAGCCGCCCACGTCGCCGTACGGCGTGCCGGCGAGCGCCGTCAGGATCTCGAGGCAGCCACCGACCAACCGACCCGTCACGTCCACGGCTCCGCCGCCCAGGACGGACCAGGTGCCCGACGCGTCGAGCGTCATCCTCGACACGCCCGGGTCGCCCTCCCAGTCGTCGCGCCCGCCGCTGCGGTAGCGACCGGGGCTGCGCTGGGTGAAGGTCGAGCCCGCCGGCAGGGACGCGATCTCCGCCCAGTGCAGGAGGCCGTCCTCCGGGACGTACGGCGTCTCCATCAGGTTGGTGCCGTGGATCGCGGCCCAGCCCAGCCGCAGGGTGATCGGCAGCATCCAGGCCGTGGAGTCGCTGTAGCCCACCGTCCACGTCGGCTCCGCGGCCGCGAGCTCCTGCCAGTCGAGCTGGTCGAGCAGGTCGATCGCGAGCTCGCCGCCCCACGGCGGCACGACGGCCCGGACCGCCGGGTCCAGCAGCATCCGGGTGAGCTCCGCGGCACGTTGCTCCTTCGGCGCCGACGTGACCCGGTCCCCCGACATGCACTCACCGACCTCGACCTCGAACCCGCGCGCCCGCAAGGACGCGAGCGCCGCCTCGAACCGTGCCCGATGGCGGGCGGCCACGCCGCTGGAGGGTGACGTGACTCCGATGGTGTCGCCTGGCACGAGCGGTCGAGGGAATCGCATGCGGTCAACAGTGCCACCGGACATGACTGTGGCCCGCCGGTCCCCGTGAACGGCTGTCCACAGATCGTCGACGGGGTCTGTCGGAGCCCGCCTCGGCGTCGGACGATGGTGGGCATGAGGCTCGTGGTCACGGAGAGCGGCTACTCCTCCGCCGCGCGCGCCTGCGTCCACGCCAACCATGCCGCCGCCCTGCGGTACGACCAGCTGGTCGATGAACTGGCGTCGTACGGCGCGATGGCGGGCGACGCGTCGACGTCAGCTGACTTCGCGGCGACGTACGATGACGCTGCCGGCAGTGCCGTCGGGGCGTTCGGCGACCTAGTCGAGGCGTTCACCACGGTCGGGCGCCTCACCCATGCCTCCCTGGCGAACCACCACCGCGCCGAGCAGCGCTCGATCCTGGCCGGTGCGAACGTCTTCGACGGGGCCGCACTGCCGGACGAGGACACCTACGCGGCCGTCCTGCCTGCGACGCCGCCGTCCGCACTCGGCGGCACCCGGGCTCCCTGCCTGATGCCCTCAACTGGATCCTCGACCGGGTCGAGTCGTTCGTGTGGCCCGACGCCCACGCCGGCAAGCTGCGCGCCGCGGCCACGACCTGGCGCACCGTCGGGCAGAGCCTCGAAGCCATCGTCGACCACCATGACCTGGTCATCTCAGCGCTGCGCGAGGAGGTCTCGCCCGAGATCCCCGTCGCGATCGGCGTGGTCCGCGAGCTCAAGGGCTCCAGCGCGCCGCGATCCTCGACCTGCTGCACGACCTGGTCCGCGACACGGTCATCATCGCCGGCGCCGGCGCCGCGCTGAGCGTCCTCACCGCAGGCGGCTCCGTCGTCGCCGCCACCGCGGCCACTGCCGCCCGCATTGCCGCCGCCGCACCCCGGCTCGAGGTGTTCGTCAACCTGGTCCGCGCCGCCGCCGCGACCTCCGCCACCGCCATCCGGACCGCGGGCGGCACTCTCGCCCGCGTCCGCGACTCGCTGGCGCGCTTCAAGGGGGTCGTGATCGCCTCGGACGCGCGGGCACTGACGGCTGCCATGAAGCACCGCGAGCTGCGGGTCTCGATCCGGATGCCGAGGCACTTCGACCCGCAGGCTCTGCGTGGCATGAGCAAGCGCGACATCAACGACCTCATCCACAACTGGGAACGGCACCCTCCCCGCAGCGGCCACGGAGTCGTCTACGAGGATCCCCTCCACAACGGCCGGCAGATCCGAGTGATGGACGGCTATCCGGGCAACAGGCCCAGTCAGATGACGCACGGCCCCTATGCCGTGGTGTCGCAGAATGGCGACAAGTTCAAGATCCCGCTGGAAGGAAACCCATTCCCGTGAGCGACCCCGACCACGTGTCTGCGCTCCTCGAGGACATCCAGGAAGAGTTCGAAACCACGGGGTACATCGGGCTCTACGGATTCACCTGGGCCCTTCGTGGCCTGCGCCTCGGTCTGAGCGAGGAGCAGATGTTCGCCACGGCTCGCGATGCCTACGAGATCTTTCGACGCCACACGCCGACGACCCTCGTGTGGCTGGCCTGGCCGCCCCAACTGGAGGAGGCGGTCGTAGCGGCGGACGATGTCGCCCTCGAGTTCGACATCGACCACGAGGGACCAGGGACCGAGCCCTTCCTCGCTCTCATCCCTGCGGACATCTGACTGCCGCCAGACACGGCTGTGGCCCCGTCGGCGGTGCCGGCGGGGTGTGGGTCAGTGGATATGTCGGGTGTGGCGGGTGTCCCAGTCGTAGGAGTAGCCGTGCTTGCTGGTCCAGGTGAACGACGTGGGTCCGGTGCGTACGACGGTCCAACCCGCATGGGTCTTGTAGCGGTGATGGCACCGGCAGAGTGGGGCGAGGTTGGCGCTGGTCGTGTTGTGGCCGTCCCATTCCTCGATGTGGTCGAGGTCGGCGGACCGTGCTGGGCGACTGCAGTGCGGGTAGACGCAGGTGGCGTTGGTCAGCACCGCTTGCTCACGCATGACCTCGGTGGGCCGGTAGGCGTCGGTGTGCAGGTGGTCGTTGAGGTCGATGACCGGCCGGATGGTCACGGTGGTGTTGGTGCCGTGGCACCATTCTTTGACCTGCTCGACGCTGATCGCGGTGCGGGTGTTCTCGACTCCGGCTACACCTGCGTCGGCGAGGTGGACGTAGATGACCAGCTCCCGCTTGCGAGGCGATGCCGTCCGGCCTTCGGGATCGGTCGTGAGGTCGAGGGTGAGTTCTCGGCGGGCCAGCGCCCCGGCGGCCAGTGAGCGGCGTACGTCGAGGGACTCGGTGGACCCGAGCGCGGCCAGCTGGGCGGCGCCGTGGGTGATGGCGTCGTTGAGGTCGAGAGCGTCGGCCAGGTCGAGGTCGGCGTCGACGTGCACGGTGCCGTCGAAGGAGACCTGTTGGAGGTCGACGTCGAAGTGCCGGGCATCGGCCGCTTCCCGGCGGCGCTTCTCGGCCTCAGCCGGGTCGAACAGCCGCAGCGCATCGGCGATGGCGCGGTCGATCTGCGCGTACGAGCACCGGTGCGCCTGGTGGGCGAGGTGCCGGTCGACGTAGCCGGCGGCATCGATGCAGAGAGGTTTGGTGGCCTGGGCGATCCGGCGGGCTTTCCACACCGGCACCCGACCCGCCGTCACGACCGCCCAGAGGTTGGGGAGGCGGTAGCGGAGCTCGATGGCGTCGCCGAGGTAGGTGCGGCCGGCGTCGGTGGACATGCCGAGGGCGAGGGCGAGGTCGGCGACGCAGAACTCCGCGACCAGGGGCGCACCGGGTCCGGCGATCGCGAGCTCGCCCTCGGTGCCGTCGACGGTCGCGGCGCCGTGGTCGATGGACTCGACGGGGTGCATGACCGCCCACGCGACCGCGAGGTTCAGCTTGTCGATGTCGACCTGGGTGGCGACCCGATGGTTGGTGTGGAGGGCAGCCAGCACTTGGCCCGGGGAGTCGGGCGACTCCCCGAGACCGGTGGTGTGCTGGCGTTCGCTCATGGGTCTAGCCAAGCACTGGGCACCGACAGTGAGGTGCTCAGAACCCTTGTTTTGAACGGGATGTGGACACTTCCGAGAAGTATTTCCGGCCGACTTTCGGGGTGGTGGTTTCGAGGCTCGCTTCGCTCGCACCTCAACCACCGTGTCGGCCGGAGGCCGGGAAGCGACGGCGACCCGCGCCCGCCGTACCCGCGTTGTCAGCCTGTCGGCGGCCGACCCGAGCAGACCCGCAGGCCACGCTCACCGACCCGCCTACGCTGCGGTGGCTTCGAGGCTCGGCGCTAGCGCGCCTTCCTCAACCACCGTGTCGGCCGGAAGCCGGGAAGCGACGGCGACCCGCGCCCGCCGTACCCGCGTTGTCAGCCTGTCGGCGGCCGGATCGATCGGACCCGCACGCCGTGGTCACCGCCTTACTTGGCCTGCGGTGGTTTCGAGGCTCGCTTCGCTCGCACCTCAACCACCGTGGCGGCCGGAAGCCGGGAGGCGGCGTCGACCCGGAGCCCGCCGTACCCGCGTTGTCAGCCTGTCGGCGACCGACCCGAGCGGATCCGCAGGCTAGAGGTTTCGAGACGGCGCTGGCGCGCCTCCTCAACCACCGGTGCACCTCAACCGGCGACGGATTCGAGCGCCTCGGCCACCAGCCCGATGCCGCGCTCGACCTCGGCGTACGACGTGGACAGCGGCGACAGCCCGAGCCGCAGGCCGCCCGGGTCGCGGTAGTCGGGGATGACGTCGCGCTCCCAGAGAGCGGCGGTGACCTCGCGCATCAGGGGGTGGTTGAAGGTGACGTGGCCACCGCGTTCGGAGTCAGCACGGGGCGACGCGAGGACGACGCCCAGCGGACCGAGCACCGACTCGCCCAGCGAGATCGCGTACGACGTGAGCGCGACCGACTTCTCGCGCACGGCAGAGATCCCGACGGACTCGATCAGCGAGATCATGTCCTGCATCGCGAGCATCCCGACGACCGCAGGCGTGCCCGAGACGAAGCGGCGGATGCCGGCGGCGGGCGCGTACGACGGCCCCATCAGGAACGGGTCGACCGAGCCCAGCCATCCCTGGATCGGCTGGCTCAACGACGACAGATGCCGAGCCGCGACGTAGCAGAACGCCGGCGAGCCAGGCCCGCCGTTGAGGTACTTGTAGGTGCACCCGACGGCGAGATCGACATCCCATGAGTCCAGCGACACCGGCACCGAGCCCGCCGAGTGGCACAGGTCCCAGAGCACCAGCGCCCCGGCTTCGTGGGCGATCGACGTCAGCAAGGGCGCGTCCGCCAGCCAGGCCGACCGGTAGGCCACGTGCGACAGCACCACCAGGGCGGTCGACGGACCCACGGCAGCCGACAGCAGCTCTGGCGTCACCCCGCCAACGAGCGAAACGTCGATCCAGCGCAGCGTCAGCCCGCACTCCTCGGCGATGCCGGCGGCGACGTAGCGGTCGGTCGGGAAGTTGTCGCGGTCGATCACGATCTCGGTGCGCCCCGGCCGCGCGGCGACCGCCGCCCGCATCAGCTTGTAGAGCAGCACTGTGGTGGAGTCGCCGATCGTCGTCTGACCGGGCGCCGCGCCGAGCACGACACGACCCAGGTCGTCGCCGATGGTCTGCGGCAGTGCCATCCAGCGCTCGTCCCAGCCGCGGATCAGCCGCCCGCCCCACTCCTCCTCGACGAACCGCGCGATACGCGGCCCCGACACCGACAGCGGCCGCCCGAGCGAGTTGCCGTCGAAGTAGACGAGGTCGGACGAGGCACCGACGAAGCGGTCCCGGTACGACGCCAGCGGGTCGGCCGCATCCAGTGGATGCGTCATGGACGCACCGCGGTCAGGTCTCGCACCGACGCATAGCGGGTCCGCACGGACGGCGTCGGCTCGACCTCGGTCGAGACGACCCCCGACAGCGGCCACTCCGGCGGCTCGGCACCGCCGGCGAGCACCCAGGCGGCCTGGCGGGCCGCGCCGCGCGCGACGTACTCCCCCGGCTCGGGCACCGACACCGGCAGCCCGAGCACCGCCGACGCGATCTCGCGTACGGCGCGCGAGCGGGCCGCTCCGCCGACCAGGATGATCCGCTCGACCGGCGTCCCCAGCGCGCGTACGGCGTCGACGGCGTCGGCGAGGCCGCAGATCATGCCCTCGACGGCGGCGCGGGCGAGGTACGCCGGGTTGGCGGTCTCGAGCCGGAGCCCGTGGATCGCGCCGGTGGCGTCGGGCTTGTTGGGGGTGCGCTCGCCCTCGAGGTAGGGCACCAGGACCAGGCCGCCGGCACCGGCAGGTGCCGACAACGCAAGCTCGGACAGCTCCTCGTGCGAGACACCGAGCATCCGGCAGGCGGCGTCGAGCACCCGGGCCGCGTTGAGGGTGGCGACCAGTGGCAGGAAGCGGCCGGTCGCGTCGGCGAAGCCCGCCACCGCGCCGGTCACGTCACCCACGGGCGCATCGGCGACGGCGCAGGCGACCCCCGACGTACCGATCGAGACGACGACGTCACCGGCGACCGCGCCCAGTCCCAGAGCGGCGCCCGCGTTGTCGCCCGTGCCGGGACCGAGCAGGGCACCCGACGGCATCGACAAGCCGGACTCCGCAGGCCCGAGCACCCGCGGCAGGACCACGTCGTGGCCCAGCCCGAGGGTCAGCAGATCCCGTCGATAGGAGCCCGTCGACGGCGACCAGTAGCCGGTGCCGCTGGCATCGCCGCGGTCCGTCACCAACGAATCCAGGCCAGGAGCCCCGGCCAGCCGCCAGGTCAGGTAGTCGTGCGGCAAGCACACCGCCGCCGTACGAGCCGCGTTGTCGGGCTCGGCGTCGCGCAGCCACCGCAGCTTGGTGACCGTGAAGGACGCGACCGGCACCAGCCCGACCGCGTCGACCCACGGCTGCGGCCCGCCGAGCTCGTCGATCAGGTCGAGGGCAGCCTGGGCGGAGCGGGTGTCGTTCCACAGCAGCGCCGGGCGTACGACGTCGCCGGCTGCGTCGAGGCAGACCATGCCGTGCTGCTGGCCGCCGACGGCGACGGCGGCGACGTCGTCGAGACCACCGGCTGCCGCGATCGCGGTCTGGAGGGCGACCCACCAGGCCTCGGGGTCGACCTCGGTGCCCTCGGGGTGGGACGCGTGACCGGTGCGGACGACCGCGCCCGTCTCGGCGTCGCAGACGACGACCTTGCAGGACTGGGTGGAGGAGTCGACCCCGGCAACGAGTGGCACAGACAAACCCTAAGGTGTGGTCGTGCGCGCTGCCGCGGGTCTCCCGCTCCCCCTCTCCCACGGCCCCTACGCGGCCGAGATCGTCACCGTCGGGGCCTGCCTGCGCACGCTGACCCGCGACGGCGTCGACCTGGTCGCCGGGTCCGAGCCCGGCGAGATGTGCCGCAGCACCCGCGGGGCGGTGCTGATGCCCTGGCCCAACCGGGTCGCCGACGGCGCCTACGACTTCGGTGGCCACCACTACCAGCTCCCGCTCAGCGAGCCCGCCAAGGGCAACGCCATCCACGGGCTCGCCCACTGGGTCGCCTGGGAGGTCGCCGAGCACACGACCGACCGGGTGGTGCTGACCTACGAGCTCCAGCCGCAGACCGGCTACCCGTTCGCGCTCGACCTCCAGGTCGACTACCGGCTCGGCGACGACGGGCTGACGACCGTCCTCTCAGCCACCAACGCCGGCGCCGACACCGCGCCGTACGGCGCCGGCCTGCACCCCTACCTGACCGTGGGCCGCCGGGTCGACGAGTGCGTGCTCACCCTGCCGGCCTCGACCTGGTGCCCGATGAGCGGGCGCGGCCACGCAGGCCCGGCGCAGCCGGTGGACGGTACGCCGTACGACTTCCGCGAGGAGCGCGCGATCGGCGGCATCGTCCTCGACCACCCGTACGGCGGGGTCGCCGACGGCGCGACCGTGACGCTGGCCGACCCCGACACCGGCCGCAGCGTGCGGCTCACCGGCCACGAGGGCGTCGGCTGGCTGCACGTCTTCACCGGCGACACGATCAAGGGCCGCGAGCGCGAGGCGCTGGCCGTCGAGCCGACCACCGCACCGCCCGACGCGTTCAACTCCGGCGTCGACCTGGTCGCGCTCGAGCCGGGCGCGACCCACCGGGCGTCGTTCACGATCGCGGGAGCTACTGGAAGCTGACGAACCGCACCTTCGGGCGTACGGCGTGCACGGCGCGCGACTGCATCCGGCGTACGTCCTCGTCGTAGAAGAGCTTGAAGCCCATGGTGAACTGCCCCGGCCGGGCGACCGCGTGGTACGTCGCCAACTTCTGCCGCGGGGTGCCGAAGCCGTCGACGTGCTGGACCATCGCGAGCTCCGGTCGCTGCTTGACCCGGCCGATCCGTTCGACCATGTCGACCCGGAACTGGTGCAGCACGAAGAGCTTCTGCGGCAGCGTCTCGCGGGCGGTCAGCCGGGCGAGCCAGGCCGAGGTGCGGTTGACCTCGCTCGCGCCGACCTGGCCGACCGTGTGCGCCGGGACCTGGCGCGGTCCCATCCGCCACTCCGGGTCGAGCGCGAGGCCGACCCACGGGTCGCGCAGCGCCCACTCCCAGCGCTTGGCCGTCTCGAGGAAGCTGGTGCGACCGGGCTGGAGGTCGAGCAGCAGCAGCGCGTCGTTGCGATGAGCCGCCCGGATGTAGCGGCGGATCTCCGAGCGCGGGATGTCGTGGCTGTAGTCGCCGTCCTTGCCCGGGTGGCCGTCCGCGATCGTGACGATCAGCTCGTAGACGTGCCGCACCGGCTGGCCGGGCTTGCGGAACGGACGCGCCGCCCGGTGCAGCCGGCGGTCCATGGTGTCGGCCGAGGTCTCGCCGAGGACGCCGAGGGCGCTGGTCTGGCCGGTGCCGTAGTAGGCGACCAGGAAGTGGTTGCCCCCGAAGACCTGGGTGCCGCCGCCGGGGAGCTCGCTGGATACGGGAGCCGACGACGGGGTCACCGCAGGCACTTCGACTGCCGGGGTCTCGACGACATCGGGGGTCGAGCTTGTCGAGACCTGCTCGACCACCGAAGGGTGGTTTGCGCCCCACGCGATGACGATCAGGCCGATCATCACCAGCAGGACCAGGAAGAGGACGGGACCCCGCTGGTCGGGCTGGCGATCGGGCATTCGTCCTCCGCGGGGCAGGTCTGACGCCCATGTCTATCGCACGAATGCTGCGCTAGTGTCCTGGGGGTGGCATGGCTCGGGCTCATGCGTGCTCGGCCTCCGACGCTGGTCGTCGCGGGGCTTGCCATCACGCTGGTCGCGGCACTGCTCGGGGTGGTCTCGGCGACCAGCACCGCCGAGCCACCGGCTCCCGAGCCGCCGTTCGCGGCCGTCCAGTGGGGCACCAACGGGTGCATCGAGGTGGGCGTCCGCCCCGCCCCGCCGTACAACCAGCCGCTGCCGGAGCTCGCACCAGCCGACTACAACCTCCTCGCCGGTTATCCCGACTTCGGCTACGACACCACCGGCTACACCACGCTCAAGGGCACCAACTCGTGCCGCTACAACTTCCGCGACGCCAGCGGCAACACGATCGGGTCCGGCTACTGCGTCGAGTGGGCCGCCGGACAGCGCACCGGCACCGGCTACGACCCGGAGCCGTGGGACGGCACCATCGACCACGCCGGCTACGTGCGCCGCATCCTCACCGACAACTGGCCAGCGACCAACCTGCCCACGCTCTCGACGACCAACGCCACGGTCGCCAACCGCCAGCGCTCCGGGGTCGTGGCCATGGCGATCCACTACTTCACCGACGGCATCGTGATGCCGCCGGACTACCAGGTCCGGGAGCTGTACGACGCGGTCGACGACGTCGTCACCCGGGCACTCCGCGACGGGCCGGTCGCCGCACCCGATCCGCGCCCGGCCATCACCGGTCCCGTCTCCGGACTCGCCGGCGTCCTGACCGGCCCGTACACGCTGGGGGCCAACGCCGAAGGCGAGGTGACCGTCGTCGTCTCCGGAGGAGAGGCGTTCCTCGACGCCGCCGGCACCCAGCCGTTCACCAGCGGCGGCAGCGTCCCGCCCGGCACCGAGCTCTGGGTCCGGTCGGCGACAGCGGGCAACGTGGTCCTCGACGTCTCCGCAGTGCTCGAGGACCCGGTCGGCACCCTGATGGTCGGCGACCCGACCTATCCGGTCCAGTCGATGGGCCTGGCCGGTGAGCCACTCAACCTGCTCGGCAAGAACAGCCGGACCATCCCCTTCGACAGCCCGCCCCTGGAGCCCTCGGCCACCAGCCAGGTCTCGGCTCACGACTTCGAGCTCGGCGGCTCGGTTACCGACACCTTCACCGTCACCGGTCTGGGCCCGACCGGGACCGCCAACCTGGACGTCACTCTCTACGGACCCGTCGCCGTACCCGCCGCCGGATGCACCGCCGCGCCCTGGGCCGCGGGCGGGCTCCCCGTCGCCCGGCTCTACCCGCCGATCGCGTTGACCGGCGACCAGGTCGTCGCGACCGACCCGACCCCGCTCCTGGCGCCGGGCTGCTACTCGTACGGCGCGGTGCTCACCCCGACCACCGGCGACGCGTTCACGATGCCGCCGGGCGACCCACCCGAGACGCTCCGGGTCGTCCCGGCCACCGTGATCCTCCCGTGGCGGGTGACCTCCCACGCCTCGAGCTCCCGGATCGGGCCTGGCGGCAAGGTCTCGGACCGGATCACCGTCCGCAACCTCGGCGCCGGCCGCGTCCTGACCGTGCGCCCCGCCCTGCTCGGACCGGTGTCACCGGTGGACGGTAGCTGCCGCAAGGTGCGCTGGACTCGCCTGCACCCCGACGTCGCCGTCCGTTTCCAGCCGGTCCAGCAGACCGGCAGCGGCACCATCACGACGCCCTCGGCCCGGCCGAAGCGGCCCGGCTGCTACACGTTCGTCGCCAACGTCACCAACGGCTTCCAGACCGGCGGCCTGGTCGCGGCACCCCACGGGTACGGCAACCGCCACGAGGTCGTCCAGGTGTTTGCCACCACGCCGCGGCTGCACACCCACACCGCGCGCGACCGCATCACCCCCGGCCAGCGGCTCGTCGACCGCGTCCACGTCACGGGCCTGGCCCAGGGCACCAGCGCTCCAGCCACGGCACGGCTCTACGGACCCTTCGCGTCCCGCGCCGCGACCAGGTGCCGAGCAGCGCATCAGGCCGCCGCCGTGACCTGGCGGGTGCACAACGGCCAGAACACCTCGCCGCCGGTGCGCGTCCACGAGCCCGGCATCTACACCTGGCGGGTGACGACGCGAGCCACGGACCGCAACGGGCCGGGCCGCCACGCGTGCGGACTCGCGTCGGAGACCACGACGGTCGCCAAGCCGGCGTACGGCGTGCCGTCGGTCGTCGGCGGCTACTCCGGGACCCTGCCCGGCTACCCACCGGCGCGCAGCGCGACCTCGACCGTCACCGGCCCGGCGTTCGGCCTGCGCGCGCCGATCACCCCCACCGGCGTCAGCGCCGGCCGCATGGACCTGCCCGCCGAGGTCGGCACGGTCGCGTGGCTGCGCAGCTCGGCGGCCGCGGGCGACAAGATCGGCACCACCGTCATCGCCGGGCACGTCTCGGACCGGCACGACCGACCTGGCGCCCTGTGGGCGCTGAGCCGGGCGGAGCGCGGAGACCTCGTCACCGTCACCCGCGGCCGGAGCCACCAGCGCTACCGCGTCGTCACGACCGCGACGTACGACCGCACCCGCCGGCTCCCACAGCGGCTCTTCAGCACGACGGGCGCGCACCGGCTCGTCCTGGTCAGCTGCACCGGCCGCGTCGTCGACGCGGCCGGCCGCTTCCACTACACCCGCTACCGGGTCGTCGTCGCCGAGCCCCGTGGTCGTTGATCAGCCGGTGATCGCGCCGTGCGCGGCCGACTGGACCATCTTGGCGTACTTGCCGAGCACGCCCCGGGTGTACTTCGGCGGCAGCGGCTCCCAGCCGACCTTGCGCTTCTCCCACTCGTCCTCGTCGACGCCCTCGATCTCGAGCAGCCGGTTGGCCACGTCGAGGGTGATCGTGTCGCCGTCGCGGACGTAGGCGATCGGGCCGCCGTCGACGGCCTCGGGTGCGATGTGGCCGACGCAGAGGCCCGTCGTACCGCCGGAGAAGCGGCCGTCGGTGACCAACAGGACGTCCTTGCCGAGCCCGGCGCCCTTGATCGCGCCGGTGATGGCGAGCATCTCGCGCATGCCCGGACCGCCCTTGGGGCCCTCGTAGCGGATCACCACGACGTCGCGGGCCTTGATCTCGCCCCGCTCGAGCGCGTCCATCGCGGCGCGCTCGCCGTCGAAGACCCGAGCAGTGCCGGTGAAGACCGAGTCGTCGAAGCCGGCCGTCTTCACGACCGCACCCTCGGGCGCCAGCGAGCCCTTGAGGATCGTCAGTCCCCCGGTCGCGTGGATCGGCCGGTCGAGCTTGCGGATCACGTCGTCGTCGAGCTCCGGCGGGGCCAGGTCGGCGAGGTTCTCCGCCATCGTCCTGCCGGTCACGGTGAGGCAGTCGCCGTGCATCAGGCCGGCGTCGAGCAGCGCCTTCATCACGACGGGGATGCCGCCGACCTTGTCGACGTCGTACATGACGTACTTGCCGAAGGGCTTGAGGTCCGCGAGGTGCGGGACCTTGTCGCCGATCCGGTTGAAGTCGTCGATGGTCAGGTCGACCTCGGCCTCCCGGGCCATCGCCAGCAGGTGCAGCACGGCGTTGGTCGAGCCGCCGAGCGCCATCACGACGGTGATGGCGTTCTCGAACGCCTCCTTGGTCATGATCTGGCGGGCGGTGATGCCCTGGCGCAGCAGGTTGACCACGGCCTCGCCGGAGCGGTGCGCGAAGCCGTCGCGGCGACGGTCCACGGCCGGCGGCGCGGCCGAGCCGGGCAGCGACATGCCGATCGCCTCGGCGACGGCGGCCATGGTGTTGGCGGTGTACATGCCGCCGCAGGCGCCCTCGCCCGGACAGATCGCCTTCTCGATCCGGGTGACCTCCTCGCGGGAGATCTTGCCGGCCAGGCAGGCGCCGACGGCCTCGAAGGCGTCGATGATCGTCACGTCGTTGCCGTCGACCTGGCCGGGCATGATCGAGCCGGCGTACAGGAAGACGCTGGAGAGGTCGAGCCGGGCGGCGGCCATCAGCATGCCGGGCAGCGACTTGTCGCAGCCGGCCAGCAGCACGGAGCCGTCGAGGCGCTCGGCCATCATCACGGTCTCGACGGAGTCGGCGATCACCTCGCGCGAGACCAGCGAGAAGTGCATGCCCTCGTGGCCCATCGCGATGCCGTCGGAGACGGAGATGGTGCCGAACTCGAGCGGGTAGCCACCGGCCGCGTGCACGCCGTTCTTGACGGCCTGCGCGAGGCGCTGGAGGGAGAGGTTGCAGGGGGTGATCTCGTTCCAGCTGGAGGCCACACCGATCTGCGGCTTCTCCCAGTCTTCGTCGCCCATGCCTACGGCCCGGAGCATCCCTCGCGCGGCGGTCGACTCCAGACCGTCGGTGACGTCGCGGGAACGGGGCTTGATGTCGGGCTCGGTCATGCCCCCCAGCGTATTCGCCGCCAGGTCGCCGGTCTCGACATGCCCGGCAGCCGAGAGGCCAACCTCACTGCGCCCGGACCCGCGGAGGCCTAGCCTTTTGGGGTGAACCCCGTGACGTGGTCGTCGTACGACGCTGTCCTGTTCGACCTCGACGGTGTGGTGACACCCACGGCCGAGGTCCACATGGTGGCGTGGGCCGAGATGTTCAACGCCTTCCTGCAGTCGTACGACGGGCCGGGTGACCGCGCGCCGTACACGGATGCCGACTACTTCGCCCAGGTCGACGGCAAGCCGCGCTACGAGGGTGTCGCCGACTTCCTGACCTCGCGTGGCATCCCGGCGCCCCGAGATCTCGTCGTCGAGCTCGGCGACCGCAAGAACGACGCGTTCAACGAGGTGCTGGAGCGCGACGGGGTCGCGTCGTACCCGGGCTCGGTGCTGCTGCTCGACCACCTGCGCGACCTCGGCCTGCCGCTCGCGGTCGTGTCGTCGTCGGCCAACGCCCCCGCGGTGCTCGAGGCCGCCGGGCTCGCCGACCGCTTCCGGATCGTGGTGAGCGGCACTCTCGCCCACGAGCTCGGGCTGGCGGGCAAGCCGGCACCCGACACGTTCGTCCACGCGGCCGAGTTCCTCGGCGCGACCGCGGCCCGCTCGGTCGTGCTCGAGGACGCCGTGTCCGGCGTACGGGCCGGCGCGGCCGGCGGCTTCGGGCTGGTGGTCGGCGTCGACCGAGGCGCCGGAGCCGCGCGACTCACCGAGGCCGGCGCGACGGTCGTCGTCGCGGACCTGGCGGAGCTCGTCCCGGCGGGAGCTGCGGCATGAACGGCCACGCCGTGGGTGCGAACCCCCTCGACCGCGGCCGTTTCCCGATCGAGCCGTGGGCGCTGGTCGAGACCGGCTACCGCGCCGACGACCTCGGGATCACCGAGACGCTCTTCTCGGTCGCCAACGGCTACCTCGGGATGCGCGGCAACCCCGAGGAGGGGCGGCCGTCGTACGCCCACGGCACCTTCCTCAACGGCTTCCACGAGACCTGGCCGATCCGGCACGCCGAGGCGGCGTTCGGCTTCGCCCGCACCGGTCAGACCCTGGTCAACGTCCCCGACGCCAAGGTCATGAAGATCTACGTCGACGACGAGCCGCTGACCTTCGGCACCGCCGACCTGGAGCACTACGAACGCTGCCTGGACTTCCGTGACGGCGTGCTGCGGCGCAGCCTGATCTGGCGTACGCCGTCGGGCAAGCGGGTCCGCATCGACTCGACGCGGATGGTCTCGATGACCCAGCGACACCTCGCGATCATGACTCTCGAGGTCGAGGTGCTGACCGGTGACGCCCCGATCGTGATCTCGTCGCAGATCCTCAACCGGCAGGACGGCGTCGACGAGTACCGGATGCCGACCACCGCGGGCGGCGAGGTCGTGGACCCGCGCAAGGCGGGCGCCTTCGGCCAACGCGTGCTGCTGCCGCGGATGAGCTCTGCCACCGACGAAAGGCTGATGCTCGGCTACCAGTGCGCGCACTCGGGCATGACCGTCGCGGTCGCCGCCGACCACATGCTCCACACGAGCGACGAGTGCGAGACGGTCGTCCGCGCGGAGGACGACCTGGCCAAGGTGGTCTTCCGGGTCGACGCGACCCAAGGGACCACCATGCGGCTGCAGAAGACCGTGGCCTACCACTCCTCGCGCGGCGTGCCGGTGCGCGAGCTGTCCGACCGGTGCGACCGCACGCTCGACCGGGCCGCCCGGCACGGGCTCGCGCACTACGTCGCGGACCAGCGCGGGTGGTACGCCGACTTCTGGGCGTCGGCCGACGTCGAGATCGTCGGCGAGACGAAGGAGCACCTGGCCGTCCAGCAGGCAACCCGCTACAACCTCTTCAGCCTGGCCCAGGCGACCGCCCGGATCGACGGCCTCGGCGTACCGGCCAAGGGCATGACGGGATCGGGCTACGAGGGTCACTACTTCTGGGACACCGAGGTCTACGTGATCCCGTTCCTCAGCTACACCCAGCCGGAGGTGGCTCGCAACGCGCTGCACTTCCGCTCGGTGATGCTGCCGGCCGCGCGCGAGCGGGCCCGCGAGATGGCGCAGAGCGGGGCGATGTACCCCTGGCGGACGATCAACGGCGAGGAGGCCTCGGCGTACTACGCAGCGGGCTCGGCGCAGGTGCACATCGACGCCGACATCGCCTACGCCCTGATCAAGTACGTCCGCGCCACCGGCGACGAGGGCTTCCTGGTCCGCGAGGGCATCGACATCCTGGTCGAGACCGCCCGGATGTGGGCCGACCTCGGCTTCTGGCGCAGCAACGGTGACGACTCCTTCCACATCCACGGCGTCACCGGTCCGGACGAGTACACGACCGTCGTCAACAACAACCTCTTCACCAACGTGATGGCCCGCTTCAACCTCGAGCAGGCGGTGGCCTCGGTCGAGCGGATCCGCGACGCCTACCCGCAGGACTTCGTCCGCGTCTCGGCGCGGCTGGGGCTGTCCGACGACGAGGTCGAGGAGTGGCGCGCCTGTGCCGCCGGCATGACGATCCCCTTCGACACCGGCCTCGGCATCCACCCGCAGGACGACTTCTTCCTCGACCGCGAGGTCTGGGACCTCTCCAAGACACCGTCCGAGCTGCGGCCGCTGCTGCTGCACTACCACCCGCTGGTGATCTACCGGTTCCAGGTGCTCAAGCAGGCCGACGTCGTCCTCGCGCTCTTCCTGCAGGGCGACCGCTTCTCACTCGCCGAGAAGCGCGCCGACTTCGAGTACTACGACCCGATCACCACCGGCGACTCGACGCTCTCGGCGGTCGTGCAGTCGGTGATCGCGGCCGAGGTGGGCTACCACGAGGCGGCGCTGCACTACTTCCACGAGTCGCTGTACGTCGACCTGATGAACCTGCACGGCAACACCGTCGACGGCCTGCACATCGCCTCGACCGGCGGGGTCTGGAGCGCCCTGGTGTTCGGCTTCGGCGGCATGCGCGACCACGGCGGGCTGCTGAGCTTCGACCCGCGCCTGCCGGCCTCGTGGCCGTCGCTGCGCTTCCGGTTCTGCTGGCAGGGCGCCCGGGTGCTGGTCGAGCTGACCGAGGAGCGGATCACCTTCACGCTCCCCGACCCCGCCTCGGCCGACGTGCCGCTGACGGTCCGGGGCACGTCGTACGTCGTGACCGCTGCGGCGCCGCTGGTGGTCGAGCTCGACGGCCAGGGCGACCGGATCGACGGGCTGCTCGGCGACCACCCGGTCATCGGCGGCACCCGCGCGGACGGCAGCACGATCACCGCCGGCGTACCGGACCCGATCCTGCCTCCGGAGGAGTTCGACAACACCGGCGAGCTGCCGGTCTACGCACCCGAGACGACGGCTGCCCAAGGCAGCCAGTTCTGAGCTCGCAGTTCTAGACCCTCGCGGCCCGGACCACCATCACGTCGGGGAGGTCGGCGACGATCTGGCGCCAGGTCGCGCCCTCGTCGGCCGAGCCCCAGACGGCGCCGTTGCGGGCGCCGAAGTAGAGGCCGGTGCGGTCGTGGTCGTCCGCGCACATCGCGTCGCGCATCACGGCGACGTAGAAGTCGTCGGGCAGGCCGTCGCCGAGCTCCTCCCAGGTCTCCCCCGCGTCGCGGGAGCGCCAGACCCGGGCCTTGGCCTCGGGCGGGTAGCGCTTGTCGCCGCCGCTGATCGGGAAGACGAAGATGGTGTCCGGCTCGTGCGGGTGCACCACGATCGGGAAGCCGAAGTCGGCCGGCAGCCCGTCGGCGATGGACTTCCAGATCCGGCCCTCGTCGTCGGAGCGGTAGACGCCACCGTGGTTCTGCAGGTAGAGCCGCTCGGGCCGGCTCGGGTGCCGGGTGATCTTGTGGACGCACTGCCCGAACTCCGGGTACTGCTGCCCCTCCGGGAGGAACTCGGCCTTGATGCCGTGGTTGCGGGCCTCCCAGGACTGGCCGCCGTCGGTGGTCTGGTAGACCCCGCCGGACGACAGCGCCGCCGTCACCGCCAACGCGTCGGTGGGGTGCGGCAGCACGGTGTGGAACGCCTGGCCGCCGAACCCGGCGCCCCAGTCGGTGCGGTGCGGGTGGTCCCAGAGCTCCTGCTCGAGCGCGAAGGTCTCGCCACGGTCGGTGGACCTCCACACGGCGGCCGGCTCGGTCCCGGCGTACACGACCCCTGGATCGACGCCCGGGACCAGCTGCCAGACCCGCTCGACGTTGGCCTCGGATCCCTCCGGGAAGCGGATCGCGCCGTTGGGCGTCTCCTGCCAGGAGGCGCCGAGGTCGTCGGAGCGCCAGACCTGCGGGCCTAGCCAGCTCGACGAGGCTCCGGCGAGCAGCCGGGGCGCGCCGCCGCGGGTGTCCCCCCGAGTGTCGATCAGGCAGGAGTAGACCTCCTCCATGTCGAAGTGCGGCCCGGTGAACTCCCAGTCCGCGCGTGCCTCGTCCGACGTACCGATCCAGAGACCCTTGCGGGTCCCGACCATCAACAGCGTCCGGTCTGCCATGCCGCCTCCTCGGTCAACTGATCATTCTTCTAGATTGACCCGGTGACCGGTAGAGACTCATCGCTCCGACTGGTCTCACCGGTCTGGCTGGTCCTGATCGGCATCCTGTCGGTGCAGTTCGGCGCCGGCATCGCGAAGAGCCTCTTCGACGAGATCGCCCCGACGACGATCGTCTGGCTGCGGCTCGTGACCAGCGCCGTCGTGCTCGTGGCCATCGCCCGGCCGGTCCTGCGCGGACGATCCCGGACGGACTGGCTGGTGGTGCTCGCCTTCGGCGTCTGCCTCGGGGTGATGAACTGGGCGATCTACCAGGCGTTCGCCCGGATCCCGCTCGGGATCGCGGTCACGCTGGAGTTCATCGGGCCGCTCACCCTGGCGGTCATCGGCTCGCGGCGGGTGCGCGACCTCCTCTGGGTGCTGCTCGCCGGCCTCGGCGTCGCCGTCCTCGGGCTCTCGGGCGGCGGCGAGGTCAACCTCGCCGGCGCCCTCTTCGCGCTGCTCGCCGGCGCGATGTGGGCGTCGTACATCCTGTTGGCCGGCCAGACCGGCCAGCGCTGGCCCGGCTTCGACGGACTCGCGCTCGCCAGCGTCTTCGCGACCCTGCTGCTCACGCCGTTCGCCATCGGCGAGGGCGGCGGCGACCTCCTCGACCCCCACATCCTGCTCCTCGGCGCCGCGGTCGGACTGCTGTCGTCAGTGGTGCCGTACTCGTGCGAGCTCGTCGCCCTCCGCTCGATCAAGGCGTCGGTCTTCTCGATCCTGATGAGCCTCGAACCCGCCGCCGCGGCGCTCGCCGGCATCATCGTGCTGCAGGAGTTCCTCACCTGGGAGCAGTGGCTCGCGATGACGTTCGTCGTGATCGCGTCCGTCGGCGCCACGCGCTCCTCGCGGAACCTGGCGCCGGCGCCCGACTGACACACGTGGCGCCGCGGGACGTCATACGGACAGTGTGTCCCCTTGCTCGCACCGTATGACGTCCCGCGGACCACCCGCCCCGGAGTTCACGCAACCGTCACACGTCGTTGACCCGGGCGAAGCGGCCGGCTCCTAGCGTGGGGCGCACGTTGTCACTCGGGAGACACAGGGAGCCCGCGATGCAGTTGGTACCGCGCCACGCTCGACACCCGATCGGGCACGCCGTGCACGCCGTACGGCGCTGGCCGGTCGAGTCCCAGCAGCGCTCCCGTCGCAACGCCATGATCGCCTCAACCGCCCTCGCACAACGGCGTGCGGAGCTCAACGACGTCGAGGACTTCCTGGCCGCGCGCGGCCGAGTCCCGGCGCCGGAGGCCGCAGCCCAGGCTGCACACGGCTGAGCCCGCCGGGCGCGACCTGCCTCTCCCCTGGTCGCCCGGCGGGTTCAGCCGCAATCGCTAGTCTTCGCGCATGAGACGCCTCGTCGCCCTCGCCAGCGCCGCCGTCCTCGCTGCGGGCGGCCTCACGGCCTGCAGCGACGGCAGTGACGAGCCCGGCAAGACGTTCTCGTCGCCGACGCCGTCCGAGACCCTGCAGTCCGGGTCGCCGTCCTCGACCGCCTCCCCCGAGAGGGACACGACCCCACCGAAGGTCGTCGACACGGTCGCGACCGGCCTTGCAGCGCCGTGGGGCGTCGGCTTCCTGCCCAACGGCGACGCGATCGTGACCGAGCGCGACACGACCAAGGTGCTGCTGCTCGCGAGTCCGGCGTACGACGTGCGCGAGGTCGGCACCATCGCGGACGCCGTCGGCAGCGGCGACATCGGCGGGGAGGCCGGCCTGATGGGGGTCGCCGTGTCGCCGGAGTTCGCGACCGACCGGATGCTGTTCTTCTACTACAGCACCGCGACCGAGAACAAGATCGTCAAGGCCACCCTCAAGGACGACAGGCTCGGGAAGCCGACGACGATCCTCGACGGCATCCCGCGGGGTCAGATCCACGACGGCGGCCGGCTGGCGTTCGGGCCGGACGGCTACCTCTACGCCTCCACCGGCGAGACCGGGCAGTCCGACCTGGCCCAGGACAAGAGCACCACGGCCGGCAAGATCCTGCGGATCACCACCGACGGAGAGCCGGCACCGGGCAACCCGTTCAACGGCTCGCCGATCTGGTCGTACGGGCACCGCAACGTGCAGGGCCTGGCTTTCGACGACCGGGACCGGCTGTGGGCCTCGGAGTTCGGGCAGGACGACTTCGACGAGCTCAACCTGATCAGGAGAGGCAACAACTACGGCTGGCCGATGGTCGAGGGGAAGGCCGTGGGCAGCGGCGACAGCTCCCTGGAGGACCCGGTGTTCGTCTGGAACCCCGACGAGGCCTCACCGTCGGGGCTGGCGTGGCTCGACGGGAACCTCTGGATGGCCTCGCTCAAGGGCGAGCGGCTGTGGCAGGTCGACGTCACGGGCCGACAGGCGAAGGACCCGACCGCCTTCTTCGTCGGCAAGTACGGCCGGATGCGCACCGTCGCCGCCGCCCCGGACGGACGGCTGTGGGTGACCACCAGCAACACCGACGGCCGCGGCGACCCGGCCGCCGACGACGACCGGATCCTGGTCATCGAGCCCTGACGACCCCGGTGACCGTCGCGCGACGCGCGGCCCGCCGCAGCGTCGCGAGGATCGCCGGACCGAGCAGCGCGATGGCCACGGCGGTGGTGATCGCGCGCATCGTGTCCCAGCTGCCCGTCGACGTCAGCACGGTGTAGACGAGGAACCGGTGCAGGTTGTCGAGCACCGCGGCCCCGGGCACGTAGGACAGCGAGCCCTCGTGGCCCTCGACCGCGATGCCGGCGATGAAGGGCCAGCCGGAGAGGTTCATGAGCAGCCCGAAGGCGTACGACGCGAAGACGCCGTACGCCGCGAGCAGCGCGATCTCGGCGCGGCCGGCGAACCGGCGCGGCAGCAGCCCGGCACCCATGCCGACCCAGGCGGCACAGAGCATCTGGTAGGGCAGCCAGGGCCCGACGCCGGCGGTCATCAGGGCCGACGCGAAGAGCGACGTGCAGCCCAGGACGAAGCCGAAGCCCGGCCCGAACACCCGGCCGCCGAGGATCAGCAGGAAGAACGTCAGCTCGACGCCCGCCGTACCCGGGGAGACGCCGCGCAGGATCGCGTTGGCCGCGCTGAGCACGCCCAGGACGGCGAGCACCCGCGGGTCGAGGCCGCCCTCGTTGAGCTCGGCGAGCACGACGGCGATCACGATCGGCAGCAGCCCGAGGAAGAGGAACGGCGGGTCCACCCGCTCCCCCGTGCCCGCCCGCAGCAGCAGCGGCCAGCACAGCATCATCAGCCCCGCCAACGACGCGATGCCCAGCACCAGGGCCGAGCGTGGAGAGATGCGCACAGCGTTCACAGCGCAGCCACGACCTCGTCGACGCGCAGCCACGGAGCGCCGAGCACCTTGGTGACCTGCGGGGCGAAGGCCGGCGACTCGGCGACGACCCGGCGGACCGGTCCCGACGAGACGACCTCGCCGTCCGCGAGCACGACGACGTCGTCGGCGACCTGGGCCACGAACTCGACGTCGTGGGTGGCGACGAGGACGGCGTGGCCCTCGGCCGTGAGGCCGCGCAGAATGCCGGCCAGCACGTGCTTGGCGGCGTAGTCGAGGCCGCGCGTGGGTTCGTCGAGCAGCAGGACCGGCGGCCGGGACACCAGGACCAGTGCCAGGGCGAGCGCGAGGCGCTGCCCCTCCGAGAGGTCGCGGGGGTGCTGGCCGCCGGGGATGCCGGGCACCAGCCGGTCGAGCAGCGCACGGCAGGCACCCGACCCGCCGTCGGCGGCCGCGCACTCCTGGTCGACGGTCTCGAGGTAGAGCAGGTCTGCGGCGTTCTGCGGCACCAGCCCGACCAGTGCGCGCCGACCGGCAGGGGCGAGCGCTGCCGGGTCGCTGCCGGACACGTCCACCCGGCCCGCCGTACGGCGTCCGCTGCCCTGGACCGCCCACAGCAGCGAGGACTTGCCGGAGCCGTTGCGACCCATCAGGGCGGTGACCCGGCCAGAGCCGAGCTCGAGGTCGAGGTCGCGTACGGCGACGGTCTGGCCGTGCACGACCTCGAGACCGCGTACGGCGACCGCGGTGCTCACCGGGGCCTCGTCGACCGGCACCGGTGGGGCGAGCCGCAGGTCGCGGGCCAGCCGGCGGGCATCGCGGACGCTCAGCGGCAGCGGGCTCCAGCCTGCGGCGCGGCCGAGCTCGACGATCGGGGGTACGACGGGCGAGGTGACGAGCAGCTCGCCCGGCTCGCCCACGGTCACCCGGCCGGCGCCCGTCAGCAGGCACATCCGGTCGACGAACGGGATCACCCGCTCGAGCCGGTGCTCGGCGAGCAGCACCGACACCCCGAGGTCGTGGACGAGCCGGGTCAGCGTCGCGAGCACCTCCTCGGCCGCGGTCGGGTCGAGCGCGGAGGTGGGCTCGTCGAGCACGAGCAGCCGCGGGTGCATCGTGAGCACGGAGCCGATCGCGACGCGCTGCTGCTGGCCGCCCGACAGGGTGCGCAGGTCGCGGTGGCGCAGGTCGGCGATGCCGAGCAGGTCGAGGGTCTCCTCGACGCGGCGGCGCATGGTCTCCGGCGGCAGGCCGAGCTGCTCCATGCCGTAGGCGAGCTCCTCCTCGACCGTGTCGGTGACGAAGCCCGCGGCCGGGTTCTGCCCGACGTACCCGATCGCGTGCGCGCGCTCGCGTGGCGGCGTGTGCACGATGCTGACGCCGTCGAGCAGCACGTCGCCGTCCAGCGTGCCGCCGGAGAAGCGCGGCACCAGCCCGGTCACGACACCCAGCAGCGTGGACTTGCCGACGCCGGTCGGGCCGGAGACCAGCACCAGCTCGCCCTCCTCCACGACCAGGTCGACGCCGTCGAGGACGGGCGCCGCGTCGTCGTACGAGAAGGAGATGCCGCGCAGCTCGATCATGCGACCACCTCCTGATGGGCGGGTACGACGGGCAGGGCGACGCTCGAGCGGGCCGCGGGCGGCGAGCAGAGCGCTCCGAGCAGCGCGACCACGCCGGCGGCGAGCGCCGCGGCGCTGAGCGTCGGGAACGCGTCGAGCGGAGGGTAGGCGACCAGGATCTGGTGCTCGCTGACCCACCAGCCGATGCCGCCGACCAGGAGCCCGGAGGCGACCACGGCCAGCTCCGGCCAGTGCCACGCGTCGGGGCGGTAGCGGGTGCGCTCGACCCGGCGTCCGGCGCTGCGCAGCCCGGCGACGGCGGCGACGACGCCGACCGCGAGCATCGGGAGCGCCAGGATCCGCGGGGCGGTGTGGTCGAGCACGGCGTACGTCCCGACGCAGATGCCGACCAGGCCGGCCAGCATCAGCGCGCCCGTCGTACGACGCTGGGCGGGCGTGGCGGCGCCGGCGCGGCCGTAGCCGCGGGCGTCCATGCCGGCGGCGAGGGCGAGCGAGCGCTCGAGCGCGTCCTCGAGGACGGGCACCAGCAGCCGGCGCAGCCCGTTGACGCGGCCGGTGTCCCCCGCGCGCAGCGCCTGCGCGGCGCGCACCCGCCGCAGGCTGTCGGCGAACTGCGGCAGCACGCTCACCGCGACCACCAGGGCGGTCCCGATCTCGTAGAGCGCCGGGGGCACCGAGCGCAGCAGCCGCTTTGGGTTGGCCAGCGAGTTGGCCGCGCCGACGCAGATCACGATCGTCGCGAGCCGCAGGCCGTCGTACAGCGCGAAGAGCAGCGCCTCCGAGTACAGCGGACCCAGCAAGGTGATCCCGGCGACCCAGTCGGGCAGCGGGACCGCCGGCAGGTCGAGCAGCACCCGGCCGCCGAAGTAGCCACCGAAGACCACCCGGAAGACGACCCGGATCACCACGATCGCGACGCCGAGCCACACGTAGAGGCGGAACGACTGCCCCCACGGCTGCTCCGAGCGGCGCAGCGAGACCACCAGCGCGGCGACCCCGATCAGCATCAGCAGGATCAGCGGGTTGGTGGTCAGGGAGGCCGCGACCGCCAGCCCGATTGCCCACAGCCACCAGGCCACCGGGTGCAGGTCGCGGGGCCGGCTCACGGGGCCGGGTTCCGCCGTCGGCGTACGACGGCGACCGCGCCACCTGCGGCGAAGAGGACGACCAGCACGACCGGGCCGACCCAGGTGGGCAGCCCGCCGTCATCGGGCTCGGCCGGCTCGGCGGCGGCCGGTGCCGCGTCAGTCTGTGCGGCATCGGTCGAGGGCGGCGTCGACTCGGGCAGCATCTCGCCGTCCACCCCACCGGGCGGCTTCGTCGGCTGACCGGCCTCGCCGGACTGCTGCTTCGTCGGAGACTCGCTGGGCTTCGACGACGCCGTCGGGGTCGCGGACTCCTCGGCGGAAGGGGTGCTGGACACGCTCGACGGCGGCTTCTTCGACGGCTGCTTCGACGGCTTCTCGGTAGGCGTCGTTGACGGCTTCTTGGTCGGCTTGCTGGTCGGCTTGCTGGTCGGCTTGCTGGTCGGCTTGGACGTGGACGTCGGAGTCGGTGTGGGCGTCGGTGCGGCGGCGTGGGCGGCCGGGCTCACCCCCGGCGCCGAGCGGGCAGCGCTGCCGTTCCACGAGAACGCGACGTACCCGCCGTCCGGGACGCTCAGCCCGCCTGCCGCGGTGGTGGCATAGGTCCAGGAGCCCGACTTGCCGTCGGACCACCACAGGCCCCAGTAGGCGTCGGCGGGCGGGGTGTTGACGCACGCGTTGTTCGCAGGCAGACCGTCGATCTGACACACGAAGCCGGGCTGGCGCTGGACCTCTTTCAGTGCGAAGCCCGCTGCCCCGAACAGCGCCGTGCCCGACTTGCCGCCACCGTCGGCGACGCAGGCCGTCTGCGCGCCGCCGCCGAGCTCGTGGAAGTCGACGACGACGCTGACACCGGCAGCGCCCGAGCAGGTCGCGGCGGACGCCGGCGCTGCGGGCAGCGCCAGACCCACCGCCGCGACCAGGACGGTCGCGGCGGTGAGACGGATCGCGCTGCCGAGGAACCGCACGGTCAGCGAACGACCCGGACGGTCTTGGTCGCGGTGCGGTCGGCGAACTGGCCGCGTACGACGACCTTCGTCTTGCCCCGCTTCTTGGCCTTCACCTTGGCGACGAAACGACCCTTGCCGTCGGCCTGGCCGGCCTTCTTCTTGCCGCCGATCTTGACGACCACCGTCTCGGCGGGGGCGAGGCCGCGCGCGACGACGCGGATGGTCTTGCCCTTGCGCACCTTCGCCTTGGTGGTGATGCCGAGCTTCTTGGCGCCGAGTGCCTTGATCGTGGCCGTGCCGACGACACCGGCCGCGTTGGCGACGGTCACGACCGTCGTCGCGGTCGCGGTCCCGAGCTTGATCGGGAACTGCGCCTCGCCGGCAGCGTTGGCCGTGGCGGCGAGCTTCTGCCCGTCCGGGGTGGTGGCGCACAGCTCGTCACCGGGTGCGGCACCGACCACGCCCACCGACGGCGTGGTGCCGGCGCGGACGTACTCCGAGGTGAACAGCACGTTGGTGCCGGTGCCGGCGCGGGCGGCCAGCAGGCCGGGCAGCGCCTGCGCCGTGGTGCGGGTCGACTGGCTGATCAGCGCGGCATTCATCGGGCCGGCCTTCGCGAGCGCCAACGCGGCGTCGTCGTAGGTCACCGCCCCGGTGTCGGCCGCGACGGCCGGGTAGCAGCCGGCAACAGCGATCACCTGGTGGGCCCGCAGCCACAGGGCGGCCTTGGCAGCGGCATCGGTGCGTCCCGCGAGCTGGAGCGCACGGGCCGCGAGGCCGGTGCTGTTCGCGTTGGCGGTCTGGGTGCCGGTACCGCCGACGAAGGAGCCGTCCGGCTTCTGCGCGCCGACCAGCCACTGCACGGCAGACTGACGCGCGGCGACGGTGGCAGGCGCCGTCTCACCGAGCAGCGCGACCACGGCCTGCGCCGTCGCGTCGGTGTCCGGGGTGTCTCCGGAGCAGAGCGGGACTCCGGGAGCGTCCGGGATGTCGCCCCGGAAGTAGCCAGCAGCGCACTGCTGACCCAGCAGGTAGGCGACCAGCTTGGTGTGGGCACTGTTCACCGTGCCGTTGAGACCTTCGATCGCGAGCGTCTGGATGTACGTGTTGACGTAGCTGGTGTCGGGCGCACCATCCAGGGTCGAGATGACTCGCCCATCGGCGTTGATCAGCGACTCGAGACGGTTCACCAGGTCCACTCCGCCGAAGGCGCGCCGATCGGCGTCGGTGGCCTTCGCGAGCACGAGTGCCTTCGCGGTGGCACCACCAGTCTTGCCCTCGTGATCGGTGGTGCCATCGTTGTACGAGTACGCGATGTAGCCGTTGACGTCGGCCGCAAGAGCGTCACGGATCTTTCCGACGGTCGACGCACTGGCGCCCGCGGCGTCCAGCCCGAGGGCGACGTCGATGGACAGACCGTAGTCAGGACCGAACGATCCCGGGAACAGGCCGGCGGCGGGGACCTGACCGGCGAGCCAGGTGGCGGCGGAGCCGGCCGGGGACGGCTCGGCGGCGGTCGCCTGCGAGGGCACCGCCACCAGCGCGAGGGCGGTGAGAGCCGGCACGGCCACGAGGGCGGCGGCGCGACGTACGGAGGAGAGCATTGTTTCCTTCCCGCTGCTCAGCGGGAGGCCCTCGAGGTAGATCCCCGGGTCGCCACCCGCTGCTTTCCACGACAGCGTGTGATCAGGACGCGTCGCGGCGGGTGCTCCGGCTCTACGGTTGCGGGTCAGCGCCGGAGTCTCACCGGCTTTCCCCGCCACGGGCGTTCGTTGATGTGCCCGCGCAGCATAACGCCGCTGCGCGGGCAGCATCGATTCAGGACAGCTTTTCGAGGATGAGCTCGCGCACCCGGCCGGCGTCGGCCTGGCCGCGCATCTCCTTCATGACCGCACCGATCAGGGCGCCGGCCGCTGCCACCTTGCCGTCGCGGATCTTGTCGGCGACGTCGGGGTTGGCGGCGATGGCGGCGTCGACCGCGGCCGAGAGCGCTCCCTCGTCGGAGACGATGGCCAGCCCCCGGGCGGCGACGATCTCCTCCGGGGTGCCCTCGCCGGCCAACAGACCGTCGAAGACCTGGCGGGCCAGCTTGTCGTTGAGCGAGCCGCTGTCGACGAGCACCTGTACGGCGGCCACCTGGGCCGGTGTGACGTCGAGGTCGGTGATGTCGAGACCGGCGTCGTTGGCCCGGCGGCCGAGCTCGGAGAGCCACCACTTGCGAGCCGCCTGCGGCGAGGCACCGGCGGCGACCGTCTCCTCGATCAGGCCGACCACGCCCGCGGCGACGACGTCGCGCATCTCGAGGTCGGTGTAGCCCCAGTCGCTCTGCAGTCGGGCCCGCTTGAGCAGCGGGTTCTCCGGCAGGGTGCCGCGCAGCTCCTCGACCCACTCGCGCGATGGAGCGACGGGCACCAGGTCGGGCTCGGGGAAGTAGCGGTAGTCGTCGGCGTCGGACTTCTCGCGACCGCTCGTGGTGATCCCGGTGTCCTCGTGCCAGTGGCGCGTCTCCTGCAGGATCGAGCCGCCCGCGTCGAGGATGCCGGCGTGCCGCTGCATCTCGTAGCGCACGGCCCGCTCGACGGAGCGGAACGAGTTGACGTTCTTGGTCTCGGTGCGGGTGCCGAGCACCCCCGAGCCCTTCGGCGCCAGCGACAGGTTGACGTCGGCGCGCAGGTTGCCCTGGTCCATCCGGGCCTCGGAGACACCGAGCGCCAGGATCACGTCGCGCAGCTGGGAGACGTACGCGCGAGCCACGGCCGGCGCCTTCTCCCCCATGCCCTGGATCGGCTTGGTGACGATCTCGATGAGCGGGATGCCGGCGCGGTTGTAGTCGACCAGCGAGTGGTCGGCGCCGTGGATGCGGCCGGTGGCACCGCCGACGTGCAGCGACTTCCCGGTGTCCTCCTCCATGTGCGCGCGCTCGATCTCGACGCGGAAGGTCTCACCGTCGACGTCGACGTCCAGGTAGCCCTCGAACGCGATCGGCTCGTCGTACTGGCTGGTCTGGAAGTTCTTCGGCATGTCCGGGTAGAAGTAGTTCTTCCGGGCGAACCGGCACCACTCCGCGATCTCGCAGTTGAGCGCGAGGCCGATCCGGATGGCCGACTCGATCGCCTTGGCGTTGACCGCCGGCATCGCGCCGGGCAGGCCGAGGCAGGTCGGGCAGACCTGGGTGTTGGGCTCGCCGCCGAAGACCGCCGGGCAGCCACAGAACATCTTGGTGTTGGTGTTGAGCTCGACGTGGACCTCCAGGCCCAACGCCGGGTCGTACGACGCGAGCACGTCGTCGAAGGCGACCAGGGTGTCCGTCATGCGGTTGCTCCGTCCAGGGAAGGGGCCTTGTCGAGCAGCGGGCCGCCCCACTGCTCGAGCAGCGCGGCCTCGAGGGCGGCACCGACCCGGTAGCAGCGGTCGTCGGCGAGGGCCGGCGCCAGGATCTGGAAGCCGGCCGGCAGGCCGTCCTCCTCGGCGAGGCCGCTCGGCACCGAGATGCCGGGCACGCCCGCGAGGTTGGCCGGGATGGTCGCGAGGTCGTTGAGGTACATCGCGATCGGGTCGTCGAGCTTCTCGCCCAGCTTGAACGCCGTGGTCGGCGCCGTCGGGGAGACCAGCACGTCGGCCTGCTCGAACGCGGCCTCGAAGTCGCGCGCGATCAGGGTGCGCACCTTCTGCGCCTGGCCGTAGTAGGCGTCGTAGTAGCCGCTGGACAGCGCGTAGGTGCCGAGGATGATCCGGCGCTTCACCTCGTCGCCGAATCCGGCGTCGCGGGTCGCGCGCATCACCTCCTCGGCGCTCGCGTCGGGCTTGCCCTCGGGCCAGACCCGCAGGCCGTAGCGCATGGCGTCGAACTTCGCGAGGTTGCTGGACGCCTCGGCCGGCAGGATCAGGTAGTACGCCGCCATGGCATGCACGAAGTTGGGGCACGACACCTCGACGACCTCGGCACCGGCCTTGACCAGCAGGTCGACCGACTCCTGGAAGCGGGCCATCACGCCCGGCTGCCAGCCGTCGCCGGACAACTCGGTGATCACGCCGACGCGTACGCCGGTCAGGTCACCTGCGGCGCCCTGCTTGGCAGCAGCCACCAGGTCGGGCAGCGGCTGGTCGATGCTCGTGGAGTCGAGCGGGTCGTGCCCGCCGATCACCTCGTGCAACAGCGCGGAGTCGAGGACGGTCCGGGTGACCGGGCCGGCCTGGTCGAGCGAGTTGGCGAGCGCGACCAGGCCGTAGCGCGACACCCCGCCGTACGTCGGCTTCACACCGACGGTGCCGGTGACGGCACCGGGCTGGCGGATCGAGCCGCCGGTGTCGGTGCCGATCGCGAGCGGCGCCTCGAAGGCGGCCACCGCGGCGGCCGAGCCACCGCCGGACCCACCCGGGATCCGGTCGAGGTCCCACGGGTTGTGCGTGGCGCCGTACGCCGAGTGCTCGGTGGAGGAGCCCATCGCGAACTCGTCCATGTTGGTCTTGCCGAGGATCGGCAGGCCGGCGGCCTTGAGCTTGCTGACCACCGTCGCGTCGTACGGCGGGATCCAGCCCTCGAGGATCTTCGACCCGCACGTCGTGGGGAGCCCCTCGGTGGCCAGGACGTCCTTGACCGCGATCGGCACGCCGTCAAGGGCCGACAGCACGGTGCCGGCCGCGCGGCGGGCGTCGGACTCGGCCGCCTGGGCGAGCGCGCCCTCGGCGTCGACGTGCAGGAAGGCGTGCACCGCGCCGTCGACGGCGGCGATGCGGTCGAGGTGTGCCTGGGTCAGCTCGACCGAGGTGGTCTCGCCGGCGGCGAGCGCGTCGGCCAGCTCTGCGGCGGTCTTATGGATGAGGGTCATCAGTCCTCCTCCAGGATCCGCGGCACGGAGAAGCGCTGCTGGTCGACCGCCGGGGCGCCGGAGAGCGCCTGCTCGGGCGTCAGGCTCGGGCGTACGACGTCCTCGCGGAAGACGTTGGTGAGCGGCAGCGCGTGCGAGGTCGGCGGGATGTCGTCGCCGGCGACGCCGCTGATCGAGGCCACCGACTCCAAGATCACCGACAGCTGCGGTGCGAGATGGTCGAGCTCGGCGTCGGACAGGTCGATCCGGGCGAGGTTCGCCAGGTGCGCGACCTCGTCTCGGGAAATTTCGGGCATGGGGTCAATCCTAGGAGAGATGGGCTCGACCCAACCGATCGGGCCGTCGCCGCATCTGTCAGGGTGACCCGCTCGAGGAGGACACATTGGCAAGAACGATGACGGACGAGGAGTTCGCCGAGTTCGTGCAGGCCGCATGGCCCGGGCTCTACCGCACGGCGTACCTGATGCTCGGCGACCACCAGCTCGCCGAGGACCTCGTCCAGGCCTCCCTCGCCAAGACCTACGCCTCCTGGCGCAAGATCAAGGAGCCCGCAGCGGCTCCGGCGTACGCCCGGGTGGTGCTGGCCAACACCGCAGCCTCCTGGTTCCGCCGTCGCGGCTGGCGCAACGAGCACCCCACCGAGGTGCTCCCGGACGCCGGCACCGAGCACGACCTCACGACCCGGACCGCGGTGGTCGACGCACTCGCGACGCTCGCCCCACGCCAGCGCGCCGTCGTGGTCCTCCGCTACTACGACGACCTCTCGGTGCGCGAGGTCGCGCACGCCCTCGGCATCAGTGAGGGCACCGTCAAGAGCCAGACCTCGGACGCGCTCGCCCGGTTGCGTGACGTCCTCGACGACGAGGCCGCCGCGGTCAGCGTTCCCGCCGCCGACCCGGCCGCCGTGGTCGGCCAGGGCCGCCGGATCCGGCGCGACCGCCGGGTCCGCGTCGCGACTGCTGTCACCGCCGTCCTGGCGGTCATCGGCGTCGGCATCGGGATCGGGATCGCCGCCCGGGACGAGCCGAAGCGCATCTCCCCGGCCGAGCAGGTGTACCTCACGGAGGGCGCCTGGATCGACGGAGAGGACGTCCACGTCGGCGACCACACGGTCCGGGTCCCCGGCGCCTTCCGTGTCGGCTACACCTCGGCGGGGGCTCTGGTGATCCCCTGGGACCCGGACAACAGCAAGCGGGCCGTCAGCCCCCTGACGCTCGTACGGCCGGACGGCAGCACCCGACAGGTCGACGCCCCCGGCATCGAGGAGCTGCCCGGGACGGACCCCGCGACCAACAACGTCGCCTACGTGCGTCCGGTGGGCGACGGCTACGAGCGCTGGGAGCTCGTCGTGCTGGACGTGTCGACCGGCAAGACGGTCGCGACCGTGCCGTACGACGACAAGGTGACCACCGGCAGCGGCGTCGCGCCCGAGGTCGAGCTGCACGGCGACACCGCCCTCTTCCTCATCGGCGGCCAAATGAAGGTCGTCGACTGGCGCACCGGCAAACGGGTGCCGGCCCCGTCCAAGGGTGTCGGCATCCGCTACCAGAGCGCGTACGGCGCGGGCAGCTACGTAGTCGCGGACACCCCTCCCGACCAGCCGGTCGACCACTGGCAGGTGCGGTCGTGGACGGACGGATCGGTCGTCGGCGAGTTCCCCGGCGGCCAGACTGCCGAGCTCTCCCCCGACGGCCGCTACCTCAAGGTCAGCCGATCCGCCGGCTTCACCGTGTACGACGTCGCATCGGCCAGGCAGACCGTATTCGGGGACGACTACTCCTGGAGCGACTACGGCTGGTCCCCGGACGGGCACCTCGTGGGTCGCGCCCCGAACGGATCGGAGGCGGCGCTGCTCCAGTCGTGCGACCCGGTCGAGGGCACCTGCGTCGATGTCGGCAAGGCCCACAGCCCGCAGGTCCTCTTCGTCCGCGGCGCCCTGAACCTGGAGCCGACCACCTCCTGACCCGCGACTACTCCGCCGGCGGCGGACCTTCGGCCAGCAGCGCCTTGAATCCGTCCTCGTCGAGGATGGGGACTCCGAGCTGCTCGGCCTTGTCGGCCTTCGACCCAGCGCTCTCCCCTGCCACGACGTAGTCGGTCTTCTTGGACACCGACCCCGCGGCCTTGCCACCACGGGACAGGATCGCCTCCTTCGCGGAGTCGCGGCTGAAGTCGACCAACGAGCCGGTCACCACGATCGTCAGGCCCTCGAGGGTGCGGTCGATCGACTCGTCCCGCTGGTCCGCCATGCTGACACCGGCGGCCTCCCACTTGTCGACGATCTCGACGTGCCAGGGCTCCTTGAACCACTCGATCACCGCCTCGGCGATGGTCGGGCCGACCCCCTCGGCGGCCGCCAACTCCGCCTCGGACGCCGCGCGGATCGCCGCCATCGAGCCGAACTCCTGGGCGAGCGCCCGGGCCGCGCTGGGGCCGACGTGCCGGATCGAGAGCGCCACCAGCACTCGCCACAGCGGGACCTGGAGCCGGGCGCCGAGGTTGTCGAGGAGCCGCTGACCGTTGGCGGACAGGACCGGGGCGTCGCCCTCGTCCTTCTTCGGCGCCCGGGTGAAGAGCGGCGCACGGCGCAGCTTGTCGGCGTCGAGGTCGAAGACGTCACCCTCGTTGGTGATGACCTCGGCGTCGAGCAGCGCGGTCGCCGCCTCGTAGCCCAGGCCCTCGATGTCGAAGGCGTTGCGGCCGGCCACGAAGAACACGCGCTCGCGCACCTGGCCCGGGCACTTCTCGTGGTTGGGGCAGCGCAGGTCCTTGTCGCCCTCCTTCTGCTCGGCGAGCGTCGTGCCGCACGACGGGCACTCGGTCGGCATCACCCACGCCGGCAGGCCCTCGGGCCGCAGCGCGAGCACCGGGCCGAGGATCTCGGGGATCACGTCGCCGGCCTTGCGCAGGATCACGGTGTCGCCGGGGCGGACGTCCTTGCGCCTGACCTCGTGGGCGTTGTGGAGGGTGGCGTTCTCGACGGTCGAGCCGGCGACGAGGGTCGGCTCCATGACGCCGTACGGCGTGACGCGGCCGGTCCGCCCGACGTTGACCCGGATCTCCAGGAGCTTGGTGTTGACCTCCTCGGGCGGGTACTTGAACGCGATCGCCCAGCGGGGCGCCCGACTGGTCGAGCCGAGCCGGCGCTGGAGCGAGACGTCGTCGACCTTCACCACGACGCCGTCGATCTCGTAGGGCACGATCGTGTGCCGGTGCTCACCGGCGTTCTCGATGTAGGCCTCGACGTCCTTGAGCGTCGGGACGACCTTCACCTTGTCGCTGACCGGCAGACCCCAGGCCTGCAGCGCCTCGTAGGCGTGCGACTGCGCCTTCGGCTCGAAGCCGCGCCGCTCGCCGATGCCGTGGCAGACCATGTCGAGCGCGCGGGTCGCGGTGACCCGCGGGTCCTTCTGGCGCAGCGACCCGGCGGCCGAGTTGCGCGGGTTGGCGAACGGCGCCTTGCCCGCCTCGAGCAGCGAGTCGTTGAGGCGCTCGAAGGCCTCGACCGGGAGGAAGACCTCGCCGCGCACCTCGATCAGGTCCGGCACCGGGAACTCGTCGGTGCCGGTCAGCCGGTCGGGCACCGACTCGATCGTGCGGACGTTGGGCGTGACGTCCTCGCCCGTGGTGCCGTCGCCACGGGTTAGCGCCCGCTTGAGCCGGCCGCCCTCGTACAGCAGGTTGATCGCCAGGCCGTCCACCTTGAGCTCGCAGAGCAGATCGGGCTTCTCGACGCCGTCGCGGGCCAGCCGGGCGTGCCACGACTCGAGCTCCTCGAAGGAGAACGCGTTGTCGAGGCTCTCCATCCGCCGCAGGTGGTCGACCGCGGTGAACTCGGTCGAGACCGCTCCCCCGACCTTCTGCGTCGGCGAGTCCGGCGTACGTAGCTCGGGGAGCTCCTCCTCGAGCTCCTGGAGCCGGCGCAGCCGCCGGTCGTAGTCGGCGTCGTCGAGGGTCGGGCTGTCGAGCACGAAGTAGCGGTAGCGGGCGTCCTCGATCTCCTCGGCGATCAGCCGGTGCTCCTCGCGGGGGTCCGTCATGGGAGGCATTCTGCCGCGCCGTACCGACACCGCCGCCGGCCGGTCGGGAGGCCCGCTGAAAGATTTCTGAGAAATATCCGGTTGGTCGGAATGAACCGGCCGCCCTACGCTGTTGCCGATGAAACGAAACCGTTTCGTTTCATCTAGGTGAACGACTTCTGAACCCGCGAGGAGGACATCGATGACACCGACCGAACGCCCCCGAGTGGAGGGCGACCGCGAGCAGGAGATCCTCGACGCCACCCTCGAGGTGCTCGCCGACGTCGGCTACGACCGGCTCACCATGGACGCCGTCGCGGCGCGGGCCAAGGCCTCCAAGGCCACGCTCTACCGGCGGTGGACCAACAAGGTCAGCCTGGTGATCGAGGCGCTGCAGCACACCAAGGGCCCGCACGAGGCACCGGACACCGGCTCCCTCCGAGGCGACCTCCAGCAGGTCTTCTGCGGCGTCGGCGGGCTCTCCGACCCGACCTCGATCGCCACCTTCGCCAGCGTGCTGACCGCGATCTCCCGGGACGCCGACTTCGCGGAGGCGTTCCGCCGCGAGGTCATCGGCCCCAAGATCGCCGTCTCCCGGCAGCTCTGGGAACGCGCCCGCGACCGTGGCGAGCTCCGCCCGGACGTCGACCTCGACCTGCTCGAGCCGGCGCTCGCCGGGATCGTCCTGCACCGCGTCTTCATCATGGGCGAGGTCCCGGACCTCGACGTGATCACCCGCGTGATCGACCAGATCATCCTGCCGGCCGCCACCCGCGAGCCGGCCCTCACCACCACCCCGACCGCGAACGAGAAGGATCTCTCATGACCGACGTCGTCAGCTCCGAGGCCACCACCTCGGGCAAGAAGCTGCATCTGGGCTGGGCACTCGTGCTCATCTCGATCGCGCAGCTCATGGTGGTGCTCGACGGCACCATCGTGAACATCGCACTCCCGTTCATCCAGGAAGACCTGCACATCTCGCAGGACAACCTGACCTGGGTCGTCACCGGCTACGCACTGGCCTTCGGGTCGCTGCTGCTCCTCGGCGGCCGCCTCGGCGACCTCTACGGCCGCCGCCGCGTCTTCATGGTCGGCCTCGTCATCTTCGGCGTCGCATCGCTGCTCGGCGGCCTCGCCACCAACGAGGGCCTGCTGCTCGCCGCCCGAGGTCTGCAGGGCCTCGGCGCCGCGCTCGCCTCGCCGGCCGCGCTCGCCCTGATCGCCACGACCTTCCCGGCCGGGCCCGCCCGCAACCGGGCGTTCGCGGTGTACGCCGCGATGTCCGGTGTCGGCGCGGCCGTCGGTCTGCTGCTCGGCGGCTGGCTGACGGGCACGCACCTCGACATCGGCAGCCTCACCATTGACGGCTGGCGGCTGACCCTGCTGATCAACACCCCGATCGGCATCGTCACGGCCCTGCTCGCGCCGCGCTTCCTCAACGAGTCCGAGTCGCACCCCGGCCAGCTCGACCTCCCGGGCGCCATCACCGGCACCCTGGGCCTGCTCGGCCTCGTCTACGGCTTCAGCCGCGCCGGCAGCGAGGGCTGGAGCGACGTGTGGACCGTCGCCAGCCTGATCGCCGGTGTGGTCGTCCTGGCCGCGTTCCTCGTCGTCGAGAGCCGGGTCGAGCACCCGCTGCTGCCGTCGCGGGTCTTCCTCAACCGCACCCGGGCCGCCAGCTTCGGGGCGATGTTCCTGGCGCCGGCCGCCATGTTCGCGATGTTCTTCTACCTCAGCCAGTACATCCAGAACGTCATGGGCTACTCCCCGCTCGAGGCCGGCGTCGCGTTCCTGCCGTTCTGCTTCGGCCTGGTGGCCGCCGCCGGCATCTCGTCGAACCTGATCAACCGGATCGACCCGCGCTACCTGGCGGGCATCGGCACGCTGCTCGCTGCGGCCGGCCTCTACGGGTTCTCGCGGCTGCCGTACGACGTCACCGCCCCCGTCGAGGGTCACTACTGGAGCGACCTCTTCCCGTTCATCGTGATCATGGCCTTCGGCATGGGCATGACGTTCGTCCCGCTGACCCTCACCGCCGTGCACCACCTGCGCGACGAGGACACCGGCATCGGGTCCGGCGTGCTCAACACGATGCAGCAGGTCGGCGGCGCACTCGGCCTGGCGCTCCTGTCGACGCTCGCGATCCAGACGATCACCGACCGGACTGCCGAGCTCGGCCCGAAGATGGCAGACCCGGCAGTCGCGAGCCAGGTCTTCACCGAGGGCGCCACGAACGCCTTCCTGCTCGGCGCGGTCATGATGCTCGGCGCCTCGCTGATCACCTGGCTCTTCCTGAACGTCAAGCACCAGGAGCTCGCCACGGACGGCCCGCCCGTCCACGTGGGCTGACACATCCAGCACGTTGACCCGTCAGAGCTGTCTCTGGCGGGTCAACGTCATTTCAGGACAGGGCGTCCTCGAGAGCCTTAATGAACGCCGGGAGGTCGTCGGGGTTGCGGCTGGTGATGAGGGTGCCGTCGACGACGACCTCCTCGTCGACCCAGGTGCCGCCGGCATTGCGTACGTCGTCCGCGAGCGAGTGGTAGCTCGTCAGCCGCCGGCCGTCCGCCAACCCGGCCGAGACGAGCAGCCACGGCCCGTGACAGATCACGGCGAGCGGCTTGCCGCCGTCCAGCGTCTCGCGCGCGATCTGCTGGGCGCGCCCCTCGATCCGGATCCGGTCGGCGTTGACCGTCCCGCCCGGTACGACGACCGCATCGACCGTCGCGACGTCGAGATCGTCGAGCGTCCCGTCGACCTCCACCTTCTGCGTCGGTGTCGTGTCGCCCTCGACCGCCTGGATGGGCTCGGTCCCGGTCGAGTAGATCCGCACGTCGGCACCCGCGCCACGCAGCGCGTCGCGAGGCTCCACGAGCTCGGCCTCCTCGAAGAAGTCGGTCGCGATGATGGCCACGGTCTTGCCGGTCAGGTCGGTCATGGTCGGGCGGTACCCAGTGACCGGCCTCAGAACTCAGAACTCAGCGTCGACCACGTACTTGAACGTCTGCAGACCGAACGCCCGGTCCTGCAGGTAGCCCCGGAGCAGACGCCACTCGGCGAGCACGTAGACGTCGTTGCGCCCAACCGGGACGCGCAGGCCGCTGTAGCGGACGGCGACGAACTCGTGGTCGCGCTGACCGACCGCCCAGATCTGGCCCGTGCGCTTCGGCCCGGGCACCCAGGCAAGGTAGCGCGGACCCAGACGACCGTCGCCGCGGAGGCAGTGCCCCGAGAACCGGGGAGTGTGGCACACGTTCGCGGCCATCCAGGAGGGGCGCCGCTGCCCCGCGAGGACGTCGACCGTCTTGCGGGGGTAGTCCCGCCCCTCGCGCTCGATCACGAACCGGCCGCCGACCGCGGTGCCCCGCAGCTCGTGGCGCAGTGGTGATGGCCTGAGGTGATGGAAGCGGGCATAGCCGCCGAAGTGGAGCCAGTAGCTGTGCGCGATGGCCCGGTTCGTCGACGGCACCCGGTCACCCGCGTGCGGGTCGGGCTCGCCACCCTCCCAACCGGGCAGGGCCGCTCCGGCGTCAACGACCTCCTGGGTGGTGGTCATGCCGATCCGCGGGTCCTGTGCGATGTCCTCGAGCGTCCCGACCGGGATGAACAGGTGCTGGTCGCGAGGGTCGCGCCTGATCACGTCGCCCGCCCAGATCACCTCGACCATCTCCTCGCCGCGCTGCATCAGGACGTCGACGTACCCGGGGTCCTCCTCGGGCTCCTCCAGGACCCAGCTCAGCGTGAGCCGGCCGCCGTCGACGTTGCGGCTCACGCAGCGCGGCCGCCGGTCCTGGCACGGATGGGCCGGACCTGCCTCCGGGGCGACGAAGACCCGCAGCAGATCACCGTCGCTCTCGCCGTCGCCGTGGTAGCGCAGGTCGGCGCCCAGCCCGCCGCCGCGGTAGTGGGGGCTGGTCCAGGTGGCCTGGCGGTGCGTGGTCGCGATGGGCGCGTGCTCGAGGGTCACGGCGGCGATCGCGCGCTGGGTGATCGGCACGGCGCCCTCCTGCGCCGCGGACACCGGTGCGGAGGGTACGACGAGGGCGAGGCCGACCAGCAGGATCCCGAGAGGGCGCATGCCATCAGCCTGTCAGGTGCCCGGCTGCCTTCGTCAGCAGGCCGAGCGCGGAGCGGGCCAGCGCCGGCGAGGCACCGGCGAGGCCGCAGGTCGGGGTGAGCACGAGCCGCTCCCCCACCTCGGTCGGGTCGAGGCCGAGCATGTCGAGCCAGCGGAGCACCCGCTCGGTGACCTCGGTGTCGGTGGGCGCGGTGGCCGGGTCGAGGGAGGGTACGACGCCGAGCGCGACCGTGTCTCCGCCCTCCAGCGCCTCGGCGAGAGCGTCGTGGTCGGCGGCGGTCATCAGGCCGAGGTCGACCGAGATCCCGCGCGCACCCGACGCGCCGAGCAGCGCGAGCGGCGTGCCGGACGCGCAGGTGTGCACCCACGGCTCGGCTCCCGCCTCGACGATCGCGTCGAGCACCCACGCCAGCGCCTCGGACGCCTCGGGCGGGTGCACCATCCGGTGCCGGCCGAAGCCGGAGGCCGTCGGGATCTTCGCGCCGAGGACCGCGGCCAGCGCCGGCTCGTCGACCTGCACGACTAGCCGGTCGGCACCCGGCAGCCGACGCCGTACGTCGGCGACGTGGCCGCGCAGCCCCTCGGCCAGTGCCTGGGCGAGCTCGCGCCGCGCACCGAAGTCGCTGAGGACCTTGTCGCCGCGGGGCTTCTCGACGGTCGCGGCGAGCGTCCACGGCCCGGCCACCTGGATCTTGAACGAGCCGCGGTAACCGTCCGTCAGGTCCTCGAGGGTGTCCAGGTCCTGGCCGAGCAGGCTTCGCGCGCGCCGGTGGTCGACCCCGGGTGCGTCGGTGAGCCGCCAGCCGGCGGGCTGGAGGTCGGCCCCGAGCTCGGCCATCACGGCCAACCCGCGGCCGGTCATCCCGGCCGTCACGCCCCGCGCCGGCAGCTCCGGCAGGTGCGGCAGGTCGGGCAGCTCGCCGAGGACGGTGCGCAGCGCCTCGTCGAAGTCCTCGCCCGGGTAGGACCCGACGCCGGTGCTGACGGTCATGCAGTCGCCGCGATGGTGGCCGAGCCGACGACGCGGCTGCCGTCGTAGAGCACCGCGGCCTGGCCCGGCGCGATGCCGTACGCCGGCTCGAGCAGCTCGATCTCGACCGTCTCGCCGACGCTCACCCGTGCCGGGATCTCGTCGCCGTGCGCGCGCAGCTGGACCGTCCCCGACAGCGATCGCGGCACGGTGCCGCACCACCGTGGCTTGATGCCGCTCAGCCGGTGCACGGCCAGGTGCTCGCGCGGACCCACGGTGACCGTGCCGGACACCGGCTCGATGTCGAGCACGAACCGCGGCTTCCCGTCCGGCGCCGGGCGCCCCAGCCTGAGTCCCTTGCGCTGGCCGATCGTGAAGCCGTAGGTGCCGTCGTGCCGCCCGAGCACCTCGCCGGACTCGTCCAGGATCTCGCCGCCGTGGTTGGGCGCCTTGTCGCCGAGCTTCTCGCGCAGCCAGCCGGTGTTGTCGCCGTCGGCGACGAAGCAGATGTCGTGGCTGTCCGGCTTGTCGGCGACCAGCAGGCCCCGCTCCGCCGCCTCGAGGCGTACGTCGGCCTTCGTCGAGTCGCCGAGCGGGAAGAGCGAGTGCGCGAGCTGCTGCTGGTCGAGCACGCCGAGCACGTAGGACTGGTCCTTGCCGTGGTCGACCGCGCGGTGCATCTCGATCAGCCCGTCGGCCCCGGTGCGCAGCTGCGCGTAGTGGCCGGTGGCCACCGCGTCGAAACCCAGCCCGAGCGCCCGGTCGAGGACGGCCGCGAACTTGATCTTCTCGTTGCAGCGCAGGCAGGGGTTGGGGGTGCGGCCGGCGGCGTACTCGTCCATGAAGTCCTCGACCACGTCCTCGTGGAAGCGGTCGGACAGGTCCCAGACGTAGAACGGGATGCCGATGACGTCGGCGGCCCGCCGGGCGTCGTTGGAGTCCTCGATCGTGCAGCAGCCGCGGGCGCCGGAGCGGTACGACGCCGGGTTGCGCGACAGCGCCAGGTGGATGCCCGTGACGTCGTGGCCGGCCTCGACCGCGCGCGCCGCGGCGACGGCGGAGTCGACGCCGCCGGACATGGCAGCGACCACTCTCATCGGCGTGCTGCCCGGGCGCGTTCCACGACGGGGACGATCGCCTCGACGACCGCGTCGACGTCGGCCTGGGTCGAGGTGTGGCCGAGCGAGAAGCGCAGCGAGTGCCGGGCGGCCTCCTCGTCGCGGCCCATCGCGAGCAGCACGTGCGACGGCTGCGGCACGCCGGCCGAGCAGGCCGAGCCCGTCGAGCACTCGATCCCGCGGGCGTCGAGCAGCATCAGCAGGGAGTCGCCCTCGCAGCCGGGGAAGCCGAGGTGCGCGTTGCCCGGCAGCCGGAGACCGCTGTCGACCGCGGGGCCGTGCAGGTGGGCGTCGGGCACAGCCGCGATGACCCGGCGCACCAGGTCGTCGCGCAGCGCCGAGACCCGGGTGGCGTGGTCGGCCTGCTGCTTGACCGCGAGCTCCACCGCCGCGGCGAAGCCGGCGATCGCCGGGGGGTCGATGGTGCCACTGCGGATGTCGCGCTCCTGGCCACCGCCGTGCACCAGCGGCGTGACGTCGAGCTCGCGGCGTACGACGAGCGCGCCCACGCCGAAGGGCCCGCCGACCTTGTGGCCGGTGAGGGTCAGCGCGTCGACGCCCGAGCGGGCGAACGCCACGGGCACCGCCCCGACCGCCTGGACGGCGTCGGTGTGCACCGGGATGCCGTGCTCCGCGGCGATCGCGACCACCTCGTCGATCGGCTGGAGCGTGCCGACCTCGTTGTTGGCCCACATCACCGAGATCAGCGCGACCGAGCCGGGGTCGCGCTCGACCGCGGCCCGGAACGCGTCGACGTCGAGCCGGCCTTGGGAGTCGACGGCCAGCGGCCACACGGCGGCGCCCTCGGTCTCCTCGAGCCAGTGCAGCGGGTCGAGCACGGCGTGGTGCTCGACCGCCGTGGCGAGGATGCGGGTACGGCGCGGGTCGGCGGCGCGGCGCGACCAGTAGACGCCCTTGAGCGCCAGGTTGTCGGCCTCGGTGCCGCCGGACGTGAAGACGACCTCGCCCGGCCGGCAGTCGAGGGCCTGCGCGATGGTCTCCCGGGACTCCTCGACGACGCGGCGGGCATGCCGCCCGGAGGCGTGCAGCGAGCTGGGGTTGCCGACCTCGAGGAGGTGCGCCGTCATCGCCTCGACCGCTGCCGGCACCATCGGTGTGGTGGCGGCGTGGTCGAGGTAGACGGTCCGGCCGGGACTGGGTGGAATCATCGCACCGACCAGCGTACGCGGCTCACTTCGCCGCGACGGTCGCGACCACGGCGCGATGGTCGCTGCCGAGTACGGCGAGCGTCTTCATGCCGAGCGCGGCGAGCCGCTCCCCCACCAGGACGTGGTCGATCTGGGCCAGTGGCAGGCCGAGGACGTCGTACGTGCCGCCGCCGGGCCAGGTGGGGTGCCAGCCGTCGTTCGCGAGCTCGCCGACGTCGCGGTAGCCGCGGTCGGCGAGGGTCCGCATCGAGTGGTGGTCGGCCGTCGCGTTGAAGTCCCCGACGACGAGGTCGGGGTCGTCCTCGGCGACCGCCCGGAGGACGGCGGCCTGGTCGTGCTCCCAGCCGCTGGCGTCGACGGGGTACGTCGGGTGCACCGCCTGGACGCGGAGGTCCCCCATCAGGAAGCTCCAGCTGCCGAGCGAGGTCGGCACCCGCGACGACTCGGTCAGCGGGGTCCGCGAGAACGCCATCGTGCCGCTGGCCATGCTCCCGGGCAGGCCCACGCGGTGGGGCAGCAGGTCCGGCAGCCCGGCTCGGTCCATGTCGGCGAGCACCGCGGGCGTCACCTCCTGCAGCACCAGCAGGTCGGCGTGCTGCTCGCTCGCCGACCGCACCACCTCGATGCCGTCGGCCTCACCGAGGCGGAGGTTCGCGGTCATCACGACCAGCGGCGTCGCGTCGTCCGCCGCCGGTGGGTTGGCACCGGACACCTGCGGGGCGTACCACCACCCGTGCAGCACCAGCCCGGCGACGGCGACCACGGCGATCGGCAGCGCGGCACCCCGCCACCCGCGGCGTACGGCGAGCCGGCCCAGGGCGAGCAGCAGCACCACGGCGTACAGCACCAGCGCCAGGGGCGTGAACGCGACCAGCGCGATGCCGGCCCGGCTGTCGGGCTCGGTCAGGCGCGCGGCGGTGATCGCCAGCGCCGGGACCAGGACGAGGCCGACGACGACCCAGAAGACGACCACCCGCGCGCGCACGGGCCAGAACCTATCGGGTCAGAGCAGCACCAGGTCGTCGCGGTGCACGACCTCGCGCTCGTAGCCGGCGCCCAGCTCGCGCTTGAGGTCGCTCGACGTGCGGCCGAGCAGCTGCGGCAGCTCCTCGGCGTCGAAGTTCACCAGGCCGCGGGCGATCGGGGTGCCGTCGGGGGCGGCGATGTCGACCGGCTCCCCCGCGTGGAAGGTGCCCTCGACCGCCGTGATGCCAGCGGCGAGCAGGGACGCCCGGCGCTCGACCACGGCGCGGACGGCACCGGCGTCGAGCACCAGGGTGCCCTTCGGTTCGGTCGCGTGGGCGAGCCAGAGCAACCGGGTCGGCCGGCGGCGGCCCGTGGAGTGGAAGAGCGTGCCGACCGGCTCACCCGTGAGCGCCCGGCCCGCGTTGTCGGCCGAGGTCAGCACCACCGGGATGCCCGCGCCGGTGGCGATCCGGGCGGCATCGACCTTGGTCTGCATGCCGCCGGTGCCGAGTCCGGCCGCGCCGGTCTTGCCGATGCGGACCTCGCCGAGGTCGTCGACCGAGCGCACGTCCGACAGCAGGGAGCTGCCCGGGTCGCTGGGGTTGGCGTCGTACAGGCCGTCCACGTCGCTGAGCAGCACCAGCAGGTCGGCATGGACCAGGTGGGCGACCAGGGCCGCCAGCCGGTCGTTGTCGCCGAACCGGATCTCGCTGGTCGCGACCGTGTCGTTCTCGTTGACGATCGGCAGCACGCCGTACTCGAGCAGCTTGGCGAAGGTCTGGTAGGCGTTGCGGTAGTGCGAACGACGGGTCACGTCGTCGACCGTCAGCAGGATCTGGCCCGCGATCACGCCGTGCCGCGCGAGCTCCTCGGTGTAACGGTGCACCAGCAGCCCCTGGCCGACCGAGGCTGCGGCCTGCTGCGCGGGCAGCGCCTTGGGCCGCTTCTTCAGGCCGAGGGGGGCGAGCCCGGCCGCGATGGCACCCGAGGACACCAGCACCACCTCGGCGCCGTTGACCCGCAGCTTGGCGAGCACGTCGACCAGGTCCCGGACGCGACCGGGATCGATGCCGCCGGCCGCGGTCGTCAGGGAGGAGGACCCGACCTTGACGACGATCCGCTTCGCCCCGGTCACCTCGGTGCGCAGGTTCATTCCCCGGGGTCGTTCTCGGCCCAGTCGGGGTCCTCGGCGCTGCCGACCTCGTACGACTGGGGGCCGTACGTCTCGGGCTTGTCGAGGCGTCGCGCCACGTCGGCCCGGGTCTCGCCCTCGCCGCGCTCGGGCAGCCCCTCCTGGATCGCCCGGCGGCGGTGCGCCGCGGGACGGTCGTCGGCGAAGCGCTGGTCCTCGCCGCGACGGCTGAGGATCTCGACGCCGGCGTCGATGCCGGGCTTGAAGTCGAAGACGACCGCGTTGTCGGGGTGCCCGATGAGGACGGCGTCGCCCTCCTCGGCGCCCAGCTTGAGCAGGCGGGTCTCCACGCCGAGCCGGTTGAGCCGGTCGGCGAGGAAGCCGACGGCCTCGTCGTTGCTGAAGTCGGTCTGCCGGATCCAGCGCTCGGGCTTCTCGCCGCGCACCCGCCAGCCGTCCTGGGTCGAGGTGATCGTGAACTCCTCCTTGCCGTCGGCCGACGGCGGGCGCAGCACGATCCGGGTCGCCTCGACCGTGGGCTTGGCGACTCGCGCCGACTCGACGATGGCGGCCATCGCGAAGATCAGCTCGCGCATCCCCTCGCCGCTCGCCGCCGAGACCTCGAAGACGTCGAGCCCGCGACCGCGCAGCTCCTCGACCACGAAGCCGGCGATGTCGCGGCCGTCGGGGACGTCGATCTTGTTGAGGGCCACCAGGCGGGGCCGGTCCTCGAGCCCGCCGTACCGGCTCAGCTCGCGCTCGATGATGTCGAGGTCGTCGACCGGGTTGCGGCCCGGCTCGATGCTGGCGGCGTCGATGACGTGGACCAGGGCGGCGCAGCGCTCGATGTGGCGCAGGAAGTCATGCCCCAGGCCGCGGCCGTCGCTGGCGCCCTCGATCAGGCCGGGGACGTCGGCAACGGTGAACGTCGTGTCGCCCGCGGTCACCACGCCGAGGTTGGGCACCAGCGTGGTGAAGGGGTAGTCGGCGATCTTGGGCCGGGCCCGCGAGATCGCGGCGATGACGCTGGACTTGCCGGCGCTCGGGAAGCCGACCAGGCCGATGTCGGCGACGACCTTGAGCTCGAGCACGATCTCGAGCTCGTCGCCGGGCTCGCCCAGCAGCGCGAAGCCGGGCGCCTTGCGCTTGGACGAGGCGAGGGCCGCGTTGCCGAGGCCGCCGCGGCCGCCCTGGGCGACCACGAGCTCGGTGCCGGGCCCGACCAGGTCGGCGAGCACGTTGCCCTGGGGGTCGGTCACGAGGGTGCCGTCGGGGACCGGGAGCACGAGGTCGGAGCCGTGGCCACCGTTCTTGTGGTCGCCGGCGCCGTGGCCGCCGGACTCGGCGCTGCGCTTGGGGCTGTGGTGGTAGTCGATCAGCGTGGTGACGTCGGGGTCGACCCGCAGGATCACCGAGCCGCCGGGGCCGCCGTTGCCGCCGTCGGGGCCGCCGAGCGGCTTGAACTTCTCGCGGTGGACCGAGGCCACACCGTGCCCGCCGCGGCCGGCGCTGATGTGCAGCGACACCCGATCGACGAAGGTGGGTACAGCCATGGTCTCTCCTAGAAATGATCGAAGGGCGTCCCGGGATTCAGGGACGCCCTTCGATGGTGAAGCGAATGTGGGTGAGCGTCAGGTCACTCGCCCGGGACGACGTTCACGACGCGGCGACCGCGACGCGTGCCGAACTCGACAGCACCCGCGACGAGCGCGAACAGGGTGTCGTCGCCGCCCCGGCCGACGCCGGCCCCCGGGTGGAAGTGGGTGCCACGCTGGCGCACGATGATCTCGCCCGCGTTGACGACCTGACCGCCGTACCGCTTCACGCCGAGGCGCTGGGAGTTGGAGTCGCGGCCGTTCTTGGTGGACGCGGCGCCCTTCTTGTGAGCCATTTCGTGATCCTTCGTGAGTGCCGGGGTTGCCTCGAGCCAGGGCTCAGAGGGAGATGTCGGTGACCTTGACCTGGGTGTACTTCTGGCGGTGACCCTGGCGCTTCTTGTAGCCGGTCTTGTTCTTGTACTTCTGGATGATGATCTTGGGGCCCTTGGTGGCGCCGAGGATCTCGACGGTCACGGACGCCTTGTCGAGCGCCTTCGCGTCGGAGGTGACGGTCTCACCGTCGACGACGAGGACCACGGGGAGCTTCACCGAGTCGCCGGCCGCCGTGGTGATCTTGTCGATCTCGATGACGTCGCCGACGGCAACCTTCTGCTGCTTGGCGCCTGCGCGCACGATCGCGTACACCGCGGTCTCCTTCATCGTCTTGCTGAGCTGAATGGAACGTCTGAGTCTGGCAAATCTGTCTGGGGGCACAACGCTTTGGGACGGCGCCGCACAGAGACAGGCGCACAGAATGCGCACCGAGGGTCAATAGTACGGACGCGCACGCCGTACGGCAAAACAGCGGGGTCAGCGCTTGCGCGAGCCCTTCTTCTTGATCGGGACGTGCTCGACGTGCGGGTGCTCGCCGTCCGGGTGTTCCCCGTCCTCGTCGCCGGTCGTGGCGACCGGCTCAGCGACCAACTCGGCGGGCGTCTCGACCGGAGGACCGGCCGGGCGGGTCGCCGAGCGACCACGGGTGCGGGTGATCACCTTCGGGGGCTCGGGCGGGGCCGGGGGGGCCACGACGGCGGGCTCCTCGATCGGTGCCTCGACCACGGGGGTCGTCTCGGGCACGACGACCGGGACCGGCTCGGCGGCGGGGCGCGGCGTGCTGCTACGACGGCGGCTGCGCGTCGTCACCTTCGGTGCCGCCGGCTCGGTGTCCGGCTCGGGCGCGGGAGTCTCGACAGGCTCGACCACCGGGGTCTCCTCGACCACCGCCGTGACGTCCTGGGTCGGCACCACGGTCTCGACAGCCTCGACCACCGGCTCGTTCTCGGGGCGCGCCATCGCGGCGACGTCCTTCGGGGAGGGCGCCTTCTGGCTGCCGCCCTTGTTGTCGCCGTTGTTGCCGCTGTCGGCGTTGTCGTCCTGCCCACGGCCACGGCCACGGCCACGACGACCACCGCCGCCGCCACCGCCGCCACGACGCGGCTCGTCGTCCGAGCTGTCCTTAGGCGCGACCGGCGCGTCCTGGATGACGAGGCCGCGACCCTGGCAGTGCGAGCAGTTCTCGCTGAACGCCTCGACCAGGCCGGTGCCGATCCGCTTGCGCGTCATCTGCACGAGACCGAGCGAGGTCACCTCGGCAACCTGGTGGCGGGTCCGGTCACGGCCCAGGCACTCGATCAGGCGCCGGAGCACCAGGTCGCGGTTGGACTCGAGCACCATGTCGATGAAGTCGACGACGATGATGCCGCCGATGTCGCGCAGCCGGAGCTGGCGGACGATCTCCTCGGCCGCCTCGAGGTTGTTCTTGGTGACCGTCTCCTCGAGGTTGCCGCCGGAGCCGGTGAACTTGCCGGTGTTGACGTCGACGACGGTCATCGCCTCGGTGCGGTCGATGACCAGCGAGCCGCCCGAGGGCAGCCAGACCTTGCGGTCGAGGCCCTTGGAGATCTGCTCGTCGATGCGGTACTCCGCGAAGACGTCGGCCTTGCCGCCCTGGCCGTTGGCGCCGGGCTCGTAGCGCTCGAGGCGCTGCTCGAGGTCGGGGGCGACCTGCGCGACGTACCCCTGCACGGTGTCCCAGGCGTCGTCGCCCTGGATGACGAGCTTGGTGAAGTCCTCGGTGAACAGGTCGCGGACGACCTTGAGGGTCAGGTCCGGCTCGCCGTACAGGAGCTGCGGCGCCTGGCCCTTGACCTTGGCCTCGATGTCCTCCCAGCGGGCCTTGAGCCGCTCGACGTCGCGGGTCAGCTCCTCCTCGCTGGCACCCTCGGCCGCCGTACGCACGATGACGCCGGCGGTGTCCGGGACGATCTCCTTGAGCAGCGTCTTGAGGCGGTTGCGCTCGGTGTCGGGCAGCTTGCGGGAGATGCCGCTGGTGGTGCCGTCCGGCACATAGACCAGGAACCGGCCGGCCAGACTGATCTGGCTGGTCAGCCGGGCACCCTTGTGCCCGATCGGGTCCTTCGAGACCTGGACCAGGATGGTCTGGCCCGAGGACAGCACCGACTCGATCTTGCGGGGCTGGCCGTCCTTGTGGCCGAGCGCGGACCAGTTGACCTCGCCGGCGTACAGGACCGCGTTGCGGCCCTTGCCGATGTCGATGAACGCCGCCTCCATCGAGGGCAGCACGTTCTGGACCCGGCCGAGGTAGACGTTGCCGATCAGCGACGTCTGCGACGCGCGGGCCACGTAGTGCTCGACGAGGACCTTGTCCTCGAGGACGGCAATCTGGGTCAGGTCCTCGCGCTGGCGCACGACCATCACCCGGTCGACGGCCTCGCGGCGGGCCAGGAACTCGGCCTCACTGACGATCGGGGCGCGGCGGCGACCGGCCTCGCGGCCCTCGCGGCGGCGCTGCTTCTTGGCCTCCAGGCGGGTGGAGCCCTGGATCGAGGTGATCTCGTCCTCGGCGGAGCGCTGGCGGCGGACCCGGGTGACGGTGTTGGCGGGGTCGTCCCCACCCTCTCCCCCACCATCGTCACCGGAGCGACGGCGGCGGCGTCGGCGGCGGGATGACGGGCTGTCGCCCGAGCCGTCCTCGCCCTCGGCGGCGGACTCGGTGCCGGCGTCGTCCGCGCTCTCCTCGGACTCGTCAGAGTCCTCGGAGTCGCCCTCGGCGTTCGCGTCGCCGGGCTTGCGGCGACGACGGCCGCCACGGCGACGGCGGCGGCGGGCCGGGCCGTTCCCGTCGCCCGACTGGTCGTCGCCCTCGGCGGACTCGTCCTCGTCGGTGGACTCGGTCGGCTCGGCGCCCTCAGCGTCCTCGAGCGTCTCGTCCTCGTCGGCGGGCTGGTCGGCCGGCTGGTCGGCCTTGGCCGACTTCCTGCCGCCGGAGCGACCGCCGGAGGACTTCTTCTTCGGGGTCTGCTTGGCAGCCTCGTCGGCGTCGGTCGACTCGGCGTCGGGGGTCTCAACCGGCTCGACCGGCTCGGCGGGTGCCGCCGCTGCCTTGCGGGTACGGCGCGCCGGAGTCTTCTTCGCGGCCGGCGCCTGGAACAGCAGCGCGGTGGCCGCGGCCTCGTCGGCAGGGGTCTCAGCGGGCGCCTCGACCGGCGCCTCGACCGCCGCGGCGGCCTTCTTCGCGGTCTTCTTGGCCGCGGTCTTCTTGGCGGGGGCGCGCTTCGCGGCCTTCTTGGCCGGCGGCGCGTCGACGCCGAGGTCGAGCTGACCGTCGGCGGGCTGCTCGGCAGGCTCGGCGGCAGCCGCTGCCTTCTTCGCGGTCGTCTTCTTGGCCGCCGCCTTCTTCGCGGGAGCCTTCTTGGCCGCCGCCTTCTTCGCGGGGGCCTTCGCGGTACTCACCTTCTTGGCAGGCTTGTCAGCCGCCGGTGAGGTGGTGGTGGATTCCTCGGCCTGGAGGTCGTCGGCCATGTTGTGCACTCCTAGCGCCCTGCGACTCGCACTGGGCGGTCCGGCGTCACCCACCCGAGTACTCAGGGCGGGCAACGCAAAGCCTTCGTGTGGCGGCGACACCCTCCGCAGGTGCGTCACCCGGGAGCACCGTCCGGCGCCTGCCGCGGTCGCTGGTCCGGGCCCGGTAGGGCCACTCGGTTGGTCGCTGTCACCGACCCGCCGGCCGCGTCGCGGTCTGGCGACGATCGAGCCTCAAGGTGTGCCGGGCCACAGGGGGACCGGCCGAGAACGTCGTCGGATCACACCGAACTGTCCGGTGCGACCACGGCGAGTATCGCACACGCCACACCGGGAACCATCAACCCCGGACCGCGAGCGGGTCGCCGATCTCCCCGGTGGTCTCGTCGAGGGGCCCCTGAGCCAGGCGGGTGAGCAGGGGCGAACCGCTCGGAGCAAGCCCGGCGACGGTGGCCAGACCGGACAGCACGTCGTCGGGTCGGACGGCCGGCACGGCGTGTCGCAGCACCATGTCGAGCCGCGCCCCCTCGCCGTACGGCGCGGCGGACAGCGAGATGACCGCGGAGCGGCAGTCGAACTCGCGCAGCCCCTTCTTGGTCATCCGCTCGACCAGCACGGCCTCGGTCGCGAGGAAGGTCGCGACCGCGGCGGCACAGGCGTCCGGGTCGGCGGCCACGTCGATCAGCCAGTGGCTGCCGGTCAGCAAGTCGGCCAAGGAGCCGCCGGCCGACTCGACGACCTCGAGCACGTCGAGCCCGTCGGGCAGCGCCTCCTCGAGCAGGGTCTGGATGGCGGCGGGGTCGACGACCTCGGCGAGGCCGATCTCGACGTACTCCGCCTCGCTGGCCGCCCCGGTCGGCGAGGCGCCGGCGTACGAGATGCGCGGGTGCGGGTTGAAGCCCGACGAGTACGCCATGGGCAGGCGGGCCCGGAAGATCGCCCGCTCGAAGGCCCGGCTGAAGTCACGGTGACTCGTGAACCGGAGCCGGCCGCGCTTGGCGTAGCGGATCCGGAGCCGCTGGACGGGCGGGGCTTGTTGCTCGGGCTGGGCTCGCACCGGCCAAGGTTACGGCGCGAGGGCGGACTTCATCGCAATCGACGGGTAGACCGTGCTCACCCGGTGCCCGTCGAGCCAGGTCGTCAGCCGGGCCGCCTCGGCGTCGAGGGCCGTGCGGGCGTCCGCGCCGACGTCCTCCAGCAGGTTGAGCACGACGACACCGTCCGGGTCCTGCACCCAGCAGCCGACGATCTGGCCGTCCCACCAGGCGGTGGTGCCGGCGTTGCCGTTGGTGTCGAACAACATCGGGCCGTGGGCGCCGAGGTAGAAGCCGCGCTCCTTCCAGCCCATCACGGTCGGGTCGAGCACCGGGAGCAGCGCGGCCCACGGGGCGACCTCGTCGTCCACCGCCGCGGAAAACAGGGTGTCGTCGGGCAGCAGCCAGCCGATCGACCCGCCGTCGAGGCCGACCTCGACGGCACCGACGTCGGCGAGCGCGGCGCGTACGGCGCCCTTGGTCGAGCCGAGCCACCAGACGAGGTCGGCCTCGGTGCCGGGGCCGAAGGTCACCAGCCAGCGGCGCACCAGCTCGGCGTACCCCTCGCGCTCCTTGGCGGGCTCGGGCACGTGGCCGCCATCGGGGCAGAGCCAGGACTCCATCGCCGTCCACTGCGGTCGGGCGGTGCGCCAGTGGCCGCCGTTGTGGCCGCGGACGATCGCGCCCTCGACCCCGAGCTGGGTGAGCACCCGGGGCGCGATCGGCACGTTGGCGCCGTAGGACTTGCCCGGGGACATCTCGAGCCGGCCCGCGAGCTCGGGCACCGCCTCGCGGAGCTGCTGGGCGGAGAGCTCGGTGCCGCCGGAGAGGTGGGCGAGGGTCGCTGCCTCCGCGGCGTCGACCCACGCGGCTCCGTCGGTGGTCAGCCCGCCGCGCTCGGCGTCCTTGGCGAGGCGGACCCGGTGCGCTGCGGCGACCCGCGCCGACGCGCTCCCCCACGCCGCCGGCAGCAGGTCGCGCGGGAAGACGAAGAGCGTGCGCCGCATCGCGAGTTGCTTGACCAGGGTGCGGTCGTCGTACAGCGCCCGGTCGACGTCGTCGACGGTCAGGCCGTCGACGCGGGCCCAGAGCGAAAGGTAGACCGACGGTGCCTCGGTCGCGTGCAGGACCGTCATCGCCCGGGTCGCGGACTCGGGACTGTCAGCGCGGTGGCTCGGTGCCAGCGCGTGCCGCCGCGCAAGTCGATGGCGTCTTTCGCCGTCGCTCACCCGCCGCATGTGGACCATCCTGCCGGAGACCGCCGACGGTCCTGGTGAGAGCATCGGACCAGTGAGCACCCCAGTACGGCGTACCGCTGTCCTCGTGATGGTCGGGATCATCCTCCTGTCCTTCAACCTCCGACCGGCGGCCGTCAGCATCGGTCCGGTGCTGGCCGAGGTCCGCGAGTCGTTCGGGATGTCGCCGGCCACGGTCGGCCTGCTCACGTCGATGCCCGTCATCGCGTTCGCGATCTTCGGCGCGCTGGCGCCCGCCGCGGCCGGGCGGTTCGGGATCCACCGGGTCACCCTGTCCGCGGTCCTGGTCGTGATCGTCGGCCTCGCCGGGCGTGCGGTCACCGGCAGCGAGCCGCTCTTCCTGCTGCTCTCCCTGCTCGCCCTGTCCGGCATGGCGATGGCCAACGTGCTGCTGCCGTCGCTCGTGAAGCTGCACTTCCCGGACCGGATCGGCCTGGTCACCGCGATCTACACCACCGCCCTCTCGACCGGCCTGACCGCCGCCCTCGTGCTGACCGTCCCGATCTCGGACGCTCTCGGCGGCTGGCGCTACGGGCTCGGCGTCTGGGCGGCGGTCGCCGTCGTGGCCGCCGTGCCGTGGGTCTTCCTGGCCGCCCATGACCGCAACCTCGAGCGGGTCGCCCGCACAGTCTCCTTCCGCGACGTCGCCCGAACCCGGCTCGGTCTCGCGATGGCGCTCTTCTTCGGTCTCCAGTCGCTCCAGGCGTACGCCATCTTCGGGTGGTTCGCCCAGCTCTGGCGCGACAGCGGCTACTCCGCCACCGTCGCGGGAGTCCTGGCCGGCGTACTGGCCGGGACCGCGATCCCCCTCTCCCTGTGGCTGCCCAACGTGCTGGCCCGCAGCGCGGACCCGCGCTGGGTGCTGTTCGGCGTGATCGCCTGCTACCCCGTCGGGTACGTCGGCCTGATGATCGCCCCGCACGACCTGGCGATCCTGTGGGCGGTCGTCGTCGGCATCGGGACCGTCACCTTCCCGCTGATCCTCACTCTGATCGGGCTCCGGGCCCGTACGCCGGAGGGGACGGCGGCACTGTCGGCCTTCACCCAGTCGACCGGCTACCTGATCGCCGCGGCCGGGCCGTTCGCGGTCGGCCTGGTGCACGACGCCAGCGGCGGCTGGACCGTGCCCCTCGTCATGCTGCTGGCGCTGGCGCTGCCGCTCTTCCCGATCGCGGCGTACGTCTCGAAGGTGCGGTACGTCGAGGACCAGCTGCCCGGTGCGGTCAGTGCGACTGGATCGCGTGCCACGTGAACGTCGCCGTGACGCTCGAGCCCTGGAAGGCGTTGTCCCCCGCCCCACCCGGGGCTCCTCGGAAGGTCACGACGAAGCGGTAGTCGCGCTCCTCGTCGATCTCCCACGTGCCGAGGTCCTCGTCGAGGTCGGGGAGCGGGCCGTCATAGATCGGCTGGGCACCGCCGTCCTCGAAGACCTCGAGCATCAGGCGTTCCGAGAGGTTCCCGCCGTCCGGGCCAGGGGTGTCCACCACCTCCGTGACGGTCAGGGCGAAGTCGCCCCTCGCGCCACCGACGTTCTGGATCTTCGCCACGCCTTCGACGACGTCGCCCGGCACCAGGTCGTCGGTGCCCATGATCGCGGCGTTGTCGGCGGAGTTGCTCTGGGTCATGCTGCCGGCGGTGACCACGTTGCGCGGGTTCGCCGACGAGGACGTGAACACGCCGTACGTCCAGCTGGCGCCCACCAGGGTCGCCACCACCAGCAGGACGATCGCCAAGGCCCAGCGCTTCGCCGTACGACGCAGCCAGCGCAGGCGTTCCCCGGCGCTCACCTCGGTCACGGCTCGACCCCCCACACGAGCTGGCCGTGGAGGTACGCCGTGACCGTCGTCGACGCCGCGAAGGCGGTGTTGGTGGCCCAGCTGTAGTCGTCGGTCTCGTCGAACGGCGAGTAGTCGCCGTGGTGCAGCCGCAGCTGGATGGTCCCGGTCGAGTCGTCGACCTGGAGAGCGAGCGGATCGAAGCCGACCTCCAGGTAGGTGTCGGCGCCCGGCCGACTGGATATCGGGACGAACGACTGGCGCACCTTGCCGCACCCGATCACGGCGTAGTCGCAGAACCCCAGCAGGTTGGTCGAGGCGGTGTCGCGGGTGAACCAGTAGCGGAGGGTCACGTCCTGCAGGTCGACCGGCACGGACCCGGTGTTGACGACCATGAGGTGCGGCTTGATCGCGGCATCGCTCGGGTCCGAGTCGCCGTTCGCGTACCGGACCTCGACGTCCTCGACCACCGGGACCGTCTCGGGTTCGTCACCCCAGACCAGGTCGCCGCCGACGTAGACCGTCACCCGGAGGTTGCTGGCGAAGCTGCTCTGGTTGAGGAAGCTGTGGTCGTCGTGCTGGTCGAAGGACTCCCCGCCCTGGTCGAGGATCGCGAGCTGGTCGAGTGCGGCGGCCGCACCGGGTGCGACCTGCCCGCCGGTGAAGCCGACCTCGAGGTAGCGGTCGGCACCCGCGTGCGGGGTGCTGAGCGCCCGGACGTGGAGGTCCAGCTGCCCGCACCCGACCGTCGCGTAGTAGCACGTCGGCTGCGGCGAGCCCGCGGCGTCGCTCGTGAACCAGTAGCGCATCGTCACGGTGTCCAGCGGCACCGCGGAGTCGCCGGTGTTGCGCAGCCGCAGCCCGAGCTGGATCTGGCTCGAGGACGCGCCACCGTCGTTGGTCCGCGAGTCCGCCTCCAGCTCGCCGGTGGCCGGCGGACCGAACGAGTCGGCGGCCGCGAACTCCTGGGGGGTGGCGCGATGCGTGGTGAAGGCCGCCGTCGCGAGCCCGGCGCCCGCGACCAGTACGACGGCCGCGATGGCCAACACCGCGGCCGGGCGCCTCACGGCGCCACCTCGTCCTGCTCGTCATGCTCGTCATGGGCCGACGCCTGGGCGCGCTCCTCCATGATCGCGTCGGCCGACACCCGCCACATGGTGATCAGGACGTAGGCGATGAGCGCGACCGCCGGGATCACGATCACCAGCACCTGCACCCACCGCACCTGCAGGGCCAGGTAGAAGTAGCCGACGTACGGCAACTGGTGGGCCACCCGGCCCTGGTCGGGTCCGTCGAGCACCATCCGCCACGGGTCCATGGCGCCGTTGGCGTCGCCCTTGGTGCGGAACATCCGCTCGTGGTCGTCCTGACCGACGTTGGTGTCCACCACCTGCACCACTCGGTGCGTCACCGGGTCGTCGACGCCGTACTCGGGCGGCGGGACGAAGGTGATGATGTCGCCGACCGCGATGTCCTCGACCGGCACCACCTCGTCGTACACGATCGTGCCGACCGACAGGGTGGGCTCCATGGAGCCGCTGACGATGACGTAGCGCTCGTAGCCCAGCAAGGTCGGTAGCACCATCAGAGCCGCGAGCACGCAGGCACCGACCATCAAGACGGTCACGACGACCGAGATCAGCCGGTGCGCGAAGCGGACTCGGCGGCTCACGGGACCGACTCCAGCTGCCAGTCGAACTCCAGACTGGTGCGCTCGCCCTCAAGCCCCGGGTCGTCCTCGCGTTCGGGCCACTCCACTGTGATCGTGTACGTACGGCTCTCGCCGTTGGCGAGGGTCCCCAGCTCCACCCGTCCCAGGCCCGCGAGCGGTCCGTCGTACGCCGCGCCCGGTCCCGCTGGCAGCACCTGCCGGACCCGGACGTTCAGCACCCCGGCCAACGGCGAGCCCGTGTCGAGGCCGAGCGCCTCGAGCGCCAGGACCGCGCGGTGACCCGTGTTCGTCACCGTCTGGTCACCGCTGCGCGTGTCGCCCGGGACCATGCCGTCGCCGTCGACGACCTCGCCGGTCTCGGACAGCTGCAGGCCGACCTCCCCCGCCTCGAACTCGTTGCCGGGCGAGCGCGACGTCGAGGTGAAGTAGGCGCCGGAGAAGCCGACCAAGGTGAGGGTGACCAGCGCGATCACGCCGCCCGCGATCAGCAGCACCATGAAGCGCCGGTCCCGGAGGAGGGCCAGCTGCGGCCCATCCGAGTCGGGTGGGCCTGGCGTCGATGCCATCCGTGGGCTCAGCTCTGGCTGGCGTCCCAGATGAAGTCGAGCGTCGTCTGCCCGCCCTGGTACTCGTCCCCGGAGCCCGCGGCGAAGGTCACCGTGAACGTGTAGGTGTGCGACTCGTCGGGGTCCCACGTCCCGAGGTCGACGGTCCCGACCGATGCGAGCCCGCCGTTGTAGACCTCGGTCGCGCCCTCCGTGATGACCAGGGTCAGGACGCTCGACAGCGCAGGCGACGCAGGCGTGTCGACGAGGTTGTCGGTGGACAGCGTGAAGTCTCCGGCGGCGTCGCCGACGTTCGTGATGGCGACCGTGCCGTCGGTCGACTCACCTGGCAACAACCCCTCCGCGGTCAGGATCGCGGCACCCTCGAGGTTGTTGTTGATCCGCAGGCTCCCGGTCGCCACCACGTTGCCGGGGTTCGCCGACGAGCTGGTGAAGAGGCTGAACGAGAACGTCACGACCACCGCCGCGGCGATGATGACGACCAGCGCGAAGATCAGCCGCTTGGAGTTCTTCCGCATCCAGGTGAGCCGCTCCTGCGTGGTCGGCTCATGCGTGGTCGGCTCCTGGGCAGGCGTAGGTGTGCTCGACATGGGTGGCTCCCTCGGTCTCGGTCCCACTCCCGACGGTAGGACTCGAGGCGGCCGGGTGGTCTCCCCCAGATCGGGTGACACTGCATCGGGTGACACTTTGCAGGTGGGCCCACACGGGCCCGACTGCCAAGTGGTCGCGAGGTGGGCTTCCAACAGGTGCCGGGGGCGCTCCGGCGGCGGCGACCTCGACATGACAGGGTCCTCCCGTGAGTCATGTCGTGTTGATGGGCGACCCCCGCGTCGCTCAGATCCCCGTTCAGGAGTGCGGCGAGGAACTGGTCGACACGCGCACGCTCACCGACTTGGTCGTCACCGAGCACGACGCACCACGCAGCGACGCCTACCCCTTCCTACGGCGGTCCCTTGCCGAGCGTCTTCAGCAGGCGCAGGAGGCGCTACCGGCCGGTCTTCGACTCCTCATCCTGGAGGGCTACCGCCCGTACGACCTCCAGGAGTCCTACTTCACCAACCACAAGCGTCGGTTGACGGACGCCGATCCGGAGCTGTCCGACCAGGCGGCGTTCATGGCTGCCAGTCAGTTCGTCTCCCCTCCTGATGTGGCACCGCACGTGTCAGGTGCCGCGGTCGATCTCACCCTCCTGGCGCAGGACGGCGAACAGCTGGACATGGGGACTCCCGTGAACGCCAGCCCCGAGGAGAGCGACGGCGCCTGCTACTTCGCGGCGGACAACATCTCCAAGATCGCTCGCCAGAACCGGACGATCTTGGCAAGCGCGCTGGGAGGCGCCGGACTGGTCAACTACCCGACCGAGTGGTGGCACTGGTCGTACGGCGACCGCTACTGGGCGCTCACACTCGCGAGGCCGCATGCCATCTTCGGACCGGTCCGTTCACCAGGCGAAGCGCCGAGCCGTCTCTGACTGGTCTGGCCGCGACGCGGTCAGACCACGGAGAGCGGCAGCAGCACCCGGCCGGTGGGGCCGATCTGGATCTCGGTGTTCATCTCAGGACACACGCCGCAGTCGTAGCAGGGCGTCCAGCGGCAGTCCTCGACCTCGACGTCGGAACTGCCGTCGGCGACCGCGAGGGCGTCCTCCCAGTCGGCCCACAGCCAGTCCTTGTCCAGGCCCGAGTCGAGGTGGTCCCAGGGCAGCACCTCGTCGTACTCGCGCTCCCGGGTGGTGAACCACTCCACGTCAACGCCGGTGCCGGCGAGCGCGGTGTCGGCACTCTCGGTCCAGCGGTCGTAGGAGAAGTGCTCGCTCCAGCCGTCGAAGCGGCCGCCGTCGCGCCACACCTGCTCGATGATCGCGCCGACCCGGCGGTCGCCGCGAGACAGCAGTCCCTCGATGATGCCGGGCTTGCCGTCGTGGTAGCGGAAGCCGATCGCGCGGCCGTACTTCTTGTCGTCGCGGACCGTGTCGCGCAGCTTCTTGAGCCGCTCGTCGGTCGTCTCGTGGTCGAGCTGCGCCGCCCACTGGAACGGCGTGTGCGGCTTGGGCACGAACCCGCCGATCGAGACCGTGCAGCGGATGTCGTTGCGCCCGGAGACCTCGCGGCCCTTGGCGATCACCTTCTTGGCGAGCTCGGCGACCTGGAGGACGTCCTCGTCGGTCTCGGTCGGCAGGCCGACCATGAAATAGAGCTTCACCTGGCGCCAGCCGTGGGAGTACGCCGTGGCGACGGTCCGGATCAGGTCCTCCTCGGTGACCATCTTGTTGATCACCTTGCGCATCCGCTCGCTGCCGCCCTCGGGCGCGAACGTCAAGCCGGAGCGCCGGCCGTTGCGGGAGAACTCGTTGGCGAGCGTGATGTTGAAGGCGTCGACCCGGGTCGAGGGCAGCGACAGCGAGACGCTGGAGCCCTCGTAGCGGTCGGCCAGCCCCTTCGCGACCTCGCCGATCTCGGTGTGGTCGGCGCTGGACAGAGAGAGCAGGCCGACCTCGTCGAAGCCGGACTTGCGGATGCCGTTCTCGACCATGTCGCCGATGGTCTCGATCGAGCGCTCGCGCACCGGGCGGGTGATCATGCCGGCCTGGCAGAAGCGGCAGCCGCGGGTGCAGCCGCGGAAGATCTCGACGGAGAACCGCTCGTGCACGGTCTCGGCCAGCGGCACCAGCGGCTTGGCCGGGTAGGGCCACGCGTCGAGGTCCATCAGCGTGTGCTTGCGGACCCGGAACGGGATGCCGGGACGGTTGGGCACGACAGCCTCGATGGTGCCGTCGGCGGCGTACGTCACGTCGTAGAAGCGCGGCACGTAGATGTTGCCGCTGACCGCGAGCCGGCGCAGCACCTCGTCGCGGCCGCTTCCCATCTCTCCGGCGGGGCGGCCCTCGTCCTTCCAGTCGCGGATGACCTCGGAGATCGCGAGCACGACCTCCTCGCCGTCACCGAGGACGGCGGCGTCGAGGAAGTCGGCGACCGGCTCGGGATTGAAGGCCGCGTGGCCGCCGGCGAGCACGATCGGGTCGTCCTCGGTGCGGTCCTTGCTGTGCAGCGGGATCCCGGCGAGGTCGAGGGCGTTGAGCATGTTGGTGTAGCCGAGCTCGGTCGAGAAGCTCAGGCCGAAGACGTCGAAGTCGCGGACCGGGCGGTGCGCGTCGACGGTGAACTGCGGGATGGGGCCGGCGGCGTCGCCGGTGCGCATCACCTGCTCCATGTCCGGCCAGACGGCGTACGTGCGCTCGGCGACGATCCAGTCGCGCTCGTTGAGCACTTCGTAGAGGATCTGCACGCCCTGGTTGGGCAGGCCGACCTCGTAGGCGTCGGGGTACATCAGCGCCCAGCGGACCGTCTCGCCGCCGTCCGGCGCGCAGTCCCACTCCTTGACGGTCGAGTTGAGCTCGCCGCCGACGTACTGGATCGGCTTGGACACCGACGGCAGCCGGGGCTCGAGACGAGCGAAGACGCTGGCGGGCGCGGACATGCAACTACCTCGCAGGACGTGCGTTGGAGACCAGGGGAAGTGCTCAGCGTACGACGCGCGGGTGCGGGGCGGCGAACCGTCAGTCCGCGTCGGGCGCGAGCTCCTCGAGCGCCTGCCGCGCGATCGGCAGCTCCTCCTGGGCCAGGGCGATGAGGTCCTCGAGCCCGGCGACGCCGTACCTGTTGGCGACGTGCTGCACGGCGTCGACGATCTCGGGCTCGTAGTCACGGTCCGTCATGCGTCCATCCAAACAGACCCCCCAGTCAGGCCGAGCGTCAGACCGGCGGCTCGCCCGCCTCCTCGGCGCGGGCGGCGGCCCCGGCGGACGTCGCCCGCAGCTCGACCCCCGGGAGCAGCAGCAGGAGCAGGAAGGCCAGCACGCCCACTCCGGCGGCGAGCAGGAACACCAGGTCCATCGACTCCGCGAAGCCGACCTTGAACGGGTGCGCGAAGACCGGCGGCAGCTGCTCGATGAACGACGAGTCGTCCTTGAACTGAGCCACCACCGACGGGTCGAGGGTGTGCCCCTCGGCGACGGCCTGTTGCCACGCGGGCGTCTGCGCGTCGGCCTCGACCGCGGTCTTGATGTTGCCGCCGACGGTGCCGAAGAGCACCGACAGGAAGATCGCGACGCCGAGCGTGCCGCCGATCTGGCGGAAGAACGTCGACGAGCTGGTCGCGACCCCGATGTCGCGGGGCGGTACGGCGTTCTGCACGATCAGCAGGATCGGCTGCAGGCAGTTGCCGAGACCGAGCCCGAAGACCAGCATCGACAGGCTGATCCAGACCATCGCGGTGTCGGCACCGCACCGGGACAGCAGGAAGAGACCGACGATCATCACCGCCGAGCCGACGATCGGGAAGAGCCGGATGTGGCCGGTCCGGGAGATCACCTGGCCGGCGCTGATCGAGCCGGTCATCATGCCAACGACCATCGGCAGCATCAGCAGCCCGGCCTCGGTCGGCGAAGCCCCGTGGACGATCTGCATGTACTGCGGCAGCAGCATGATGCCGCCGAACATCGCCATGCCGATGATCACGCTGGACGCGATCGCGACCCAGGCGGCGCGGATCCGGAAGATCCGCAGCGGGATCAGCGCGGCCTCGCCCATCGCCCGCTCGGCGAGCACGAACGCGACGATGCCGATCGCGCCGACGGCGTACGCCGTGAGCGACCGGGGTGAGTCCCAGCCCCACTCGCGGCCCTGCTCGGCCACGGTCAGCAGCGGCACGAGCGCGACGACCAGGGCGATCGCGCCCCACCAGTCGATGCGCACGTTGCGTGGCGTGTGGTGGACGTGCAGGGTGCGGTAGACGACCAGCAGCGCGACGATGCCGATCGGGACGTTGACGAGGAAGACCCAGCGCCAGCCGTCGATGCCGAGGATGACGGCCTGCCCGGCGAAGAACCCGCCGATCAGCGGGCCGAGCACGCTCGACGTCCCGAACATCGCCATGAAGTAGCCGGTGTAGCGGGCGCGCTCCCGCGGCGACACGATGTCGCCGATGATCGCGAGGACCAGGGTGAAGAGACCACCGGCGCCGAGCCCCTGGAAAGCGCGGAAGGCCGCGAGCTGGTACATCGAGGTCGCGAACGAGCACAGCGCAGAGCCCAGGATGAAGACGGTGATCGCGAACATGAAGAGCTTCTTGCGACCGTAGTTGTCGCCGAGCTTGCCGTAGATCGGGGTCGTGATCGTCGCGGTGATGAGGTACGACGTGGTCACCCACGCCTGGATCGACAGCCCGTTGAGGTCGTCGGCGATCGTGCGGATCGAGGTGCTCACGATCGTCTGGTCCAGGGCGCCCAGGAACATGCCGAGCATCAGCCCGGAGAGGATCGTCAGGATCTGCCGGTGGGTGTACTCGCCTGCCGTGGAGTCAGGCGCCGGCGCTGCGACCGGGCTCGCGTTCTCGCTCATCGTCGCGCAGCCTATTGCGCGGCGGCGCGAAGCGCTCGGAGAGCTGATAACGCATGAGCACCACCTCTCCGATCCGGCGTACGTCGGCCAACCTGGCCGGGCTCCCCGGGCGGGCCGGGAACGGGCCGTCGTCGACGAAGCGACGGGCCGCCGAGTCGCCGACGAAGAACGGCGCGACCACCAGCTGCAGCTCGTCGGCGACGTCCTCGGCGAGGAACTGGGTGTGGATGGTGCCGCCGCCCTCGACCATCAGGCGGCGTACGCCGCGCTCGTGCAGGTCCTCACTGAGTCCTCGCATCGAGACCCGGGCACCACCGTCGACGACGGTGGCGACCGTGCCGAGCCGGAAGCGAGCCTCGCCGGCGTACGCGGACGGACTGTAGACGAGCTTCTCGGCTTCCCCGGTGGTGAAGAACCGGCCGGTCGGGTCCAGGTCGGCCCGGCAGGTGACAGTCACCTTCAGCGGCGACGGCTTCAGGCCGCGGGCGACGCGCTCGAGCCGGCGCTCGGGGCACCGGACCAGCAGGCGCGGGTCGTCCTTGCGCACCGTGGTGGCCCCGACCAGGATCGCGTCGCAGCCGGCCCGTTCCTGGTCGACCCGGTCGAGGTCGGCCTCGTTGGAGAGGATCAGCCGCTCGTCGCCGGCGCTGTCGAGGTAGCCGTCGATCGACATGGCGCAGCTGAGGACGGTGTACGGACGGTCAGGCATGCACCGCTCCCCTCGCCAGCAGCACCGCGCCGGGCAGGGTCGCGACCAGCGCGAGCACGCCGTACAG
>CAVPRL010000003.1:0-72660 GCA_963707845.1 uncultured Actinomycetota bacterium | reverse complement strand
GTCCGCCTTCTGACCAGCTGAGACGTTGGCCCGCCCGAGATCCTCGGGCGGGCCACTGTCATTTCGGAGCTGGTCGGCACCTCTTTCTCCATTCCCCGGAATCCGTCGCACGGGGTCCGATACGTTGCCGCCACGCAGGTCGTGGTCGATCTGCCGATCCACCAATCAGGGCTCCAACCAACGTGCCCATCTCGGGTGATTGAAAGGACCGCGCTATGACCAACCCCTTCGAGGCGCCCGCGGGCGTGTCACGCCGCCGCGCGCTCAGCTTCGCCGGCGGCGCCGCAGCAGCCGGCACGCTCGCCGTGACCGGTGGTGCCGCACCCGCCGAGGCCTCCGTCGCGTCCCTGGCGGACCCCGCCGACGACACCGCCACGGCGTCCTTCATCAACGACCCCGACTCGGAGACCCGGGCCGCGCTCGACGACTTCATCGACGCGAACACGGAGCCGGTGGAGAACATCCTGGCCCACGGAGCAACCCCGGCCGCGGCGTCCGCCGCCATCCAGGCCGCGCATGACGCGCTGCCGACCAAGGGCGGGATCATCGTCATCCCTGCCGGCGACTGGGAGTGCGCGTCGACCATCTTCATCACGAAGCAGGTGGAGATCCGCGGGGCCGGCGGCTCCGCCGAGTTCTCCAACACGCGCCTGCGGTTCGCCGCCAACGTCAAGGGGTTGGACGTCGGGCTGCCCAACTCGGGGGACACCTTCAAGATGTCCGACGTCGCGGTGCTCTCCTACTCGACCGCCTACTCGGCGGGCAAGCACGGCGTACACATCAAGAAGTGCCGCCCGATCATCGAGAACTGCGTGGCCTACCAGTTCGCCGACCACGGCTGGTTCTTCGACTCCACCCACGACGCTCCCCCGTTTCCGGACAACGTCAACCACGGCGTGTGCACCAACATCCGCGCGTACGGCAACCGCGGCGACGGCATCCGGATCCAAGGCCCGGACTCCAACGCGATGACCTTCATCAACGCCGACGTCGTGTCCAACTACGGCTGGGGCATCAACTGCATGGGCCGGCACAACCTCTTCCTGCACCCCCACGCCGACCAGCGGGAGACCGGGATCAAGGGTGCCTACCGGGATGACAGCCACGCGAACCGGTGGGAGATGGTCTACTCCGAGGGCAGCACCGACCTCAGCAACCCGGCGAGCGTCGGTAGGTTCCTGATCGACAGCAACTCCCGCTGGGGCTACTTCTCCACCTCCAACTTCGGCAAGTGCTACATCGACAAGGCGGCGGGCGTTGCGTCCGGCACCTGGGAGATCGTCCAGATGGGCGGGGCCCGGGAGCGCGTCCGGACCACGAACGGCACCACGGACTTCGTGCTGGGCGTCGGCTTGATCTCCCCGAACGCGCTCGACGTAGTGAAGTTCAACCAGGACCAGAACCCGGTCAACGTGGCCTCGATGAAGTCGGACGGCACCGAGAACACCTGGTGGGGCAGCCACTACCCGGCCGCCAACAACACCGTCGACCTGGGCTGGACCGGCGCGCGGTGGCGCGACGTCCACGTCGGCCGCTACATCAACCTGGGCGGGCTCTACCTGCGCAACAACAACGGGACGCTGGAGAAGTCCACGAACCTGACGACCTGGACCGCGGTCTAGCGCCGGCTCGTCACCTCGGCAGCTTCTCGCGCGCCAGGCGTACGGCGGGCGCGGCATCGTTGCCTCGTGCTCGTCGAGGAACGCCAGCAGCGCGGACCGGTCGCGCTCCCCGGCGTACTTGAGCAGGATGCCGACGGCCTTGTGCACGACCGGGTCCGGGTCGGTGCACAAGGCCGCGGCCACCGCGAAGCTCGGCGCTACGTCGGCGTCCGCGCCGTACCGCACGAGGAAGAGCGGCGCGGTCACGGCCGTACGCCGGCGCAGCGGGTCGGACGAGGCGGCGAGCTCGTGCAGCGGCGCCAGGTCGCGACCGGCGAGGTAGCCGCCGACGACGCGGGGCGCGGCCCGGTCGACCATGTCCCAGGTGGTGATCTGGTCGTGGCGGCCGAGGTAGACGTCGTACAGCTCGCGCCGCTCGTCGTCGGCGAGCTTGCGCCGCGCCTTGAAGTCGAGGATGCAGAACGCCGCCATCCGCGGCTCGTACGCCGGGTGGTCGAGCAGCAGGTGGATCTCGGGGATCGGCAGGCCGGCGTGCGCCTTGGCGGTGTCGAAGAGCAGTCGCATCCGCAGGGAGTCGCCGGAGCGCTGCGCCTCGAGGGCTTCGACGACGTCGGCCGCAGTCACCTCCTCACCGTAGCCCGGCTCGCGCAGCCCGGCGTACGACGTCGGTGAGGCGGCCGAGCACGGGCGAGTCGAGGCGCCAGCGCTGCCAGTAGAGCCCGACGTCGACGTGCAGCCGAGTGCCGAGCGGCACGAGTCGCCCGGCCTCGACCGCCGGACCCAGCTGCGGGTGCGGGATCATCCCCCAGCCGAGGCCGAGGCAGACGGCCTCGAGGAAGTCGGCCGAGGTCGGGACGCGATGCACCACCGGCGGCGTCTCGACGCCTCGGCCGGAGAGCACGTCGTGCTGGAGGGTGTCCTTCTCGTTGAAGACCACCATCGGCATCGCCGCCCAGTCCACGCCACGACCACGACGCCAGCGGTCGGCGACCTCCGGCGCGGCGGCCGGCACGTAGCGCAGGTGACCGAGCGGCTCGACCGAGCAGCCCTGCACCGGCGTCGGCTCGGACGTGACGGCACCGAGTACGTCGCCGCTGCGCAGCAGGTCGGCCGAGAACGCCTGGTCCTCGACGTGCAGGCGCAGCGCGACGTCCGACCAGCCGGCCACGTCGACCAGCGCCGCGCGGAACCACGTCGCCAGCGAGTCGGCGCTGACGGCGACGGGCACGTCGACGGTGCCGACGTGCCCGTGCGCGAGCGCGTCGCGGACCTCGTCGTGCAGCAGCCGGGTCTGCCGGGCCAGCCGGAGCAGCTCCTCCCCCGCCGGGGTTGGCCGGCACGGCGTCGTACGCCGGACCACGACCTGGCCGACCTCGGACTCCAGCGCCCGGATCCGCTGGCTCACCGCCGAAGCCGTGACGTGCAGGTGCCGCGCGGCCGCTTCGAAGGTGCCGTGGTCGGCGATCGCCACCAGGGCGGCCAGCTGGGCGGGTGCGATCTCCATGAAGCCACGCTAATGGACTTGCAGAAACATTCGTTGGTCTTCATCCGGGCATCCGCCTAGCGTTGGCGGGGTGCTCGACTCCACCGCCGCCGGGATGCTCACCGGCCTGTCCCTGATCGTCGCGATCGGGGCACAGAACGCCTACGTGCTGCGGCAGGGCCTCGCGCGCGAGCACGTCGGGATCGTGGTCGCGATCTGCGCCCTCTCCGACCTGGTGCTGATCGCCGCCGGCGTCGCGGGCATCGGCCGGGTCGTCGAGCACGCGCCGTGGGTGCTGGACGTGGTGCGGTGGCTCGGCGTCTCCTTCCTGAGCTGGTACGGCGTGTCCTCGCTGCTGCGCGCCCGGAAGCCCGAGGCGCTGCGCGCCGAGGAGCGCGCGACCGTGAGCCGTCGCGGCGTCGCAGCGCGGGCGTTCGCGCTGACCTGGCTCAACCCGCACGTCTACCTCGACACGGTGCTGCTGCTCGGCACGATCGCCAACCACGAGGGCCCGACCGGTCGCTGGTGGTTCGCGGTGGGCGCGGGCGCGGCCAGCATCCTGTGGTTCTGCGGGCTCGGGTTCGGTGCTCGCTACGCCAGCCCGCTCCTGGCCCGCCCTCGCGCGTGGCGGGTGCTCGACGTCCTCATCGGCGTCGTCATGCTCCTGATCGCACTCCAGCTCGCGCTCGGCTGATCGACCACCCGACTGGGTAGGAATCCGGGGTTCGGCCCTGGGCCCTTGCCGACGGCGATAGGTTGCGGCCAACGGGAGGAGAGCCCAGATGAACGCCCCCGGTGGTGCCTCCGCCGACCCTTCGCTGGACCGCTATGCCCGGCTCGTCTCGCGGGTGCTCGGCTCCCCGATCGCCCTCGTGTCGCTCGTGGAGGCCGGACGCCAGGTCTTCCCAGGCGCCTGCGGGCTCCCGCCGGATCTCGAGGCGGACCGGGAGACACCGCTGTCGCACTCGTTCTGCCAGTACGTCGTCGCGGACCAGGCCCCGCTCGTGATCACCGACGCACGCGAGGACGACCGGCTCCGCGACAATCCGGCGATCTCCGACCTCGGCGTGATCTCGTACGCCGGCTGGCCGATCACCGACCACACCGGTGTCATCGTCGGCTCGCTCTGCGCCATCGACACCGAGCCGCGGCACTGGTCGTCGTACGACCTCCTGATGCTCGAGGACCTCGCCGCCGCGTGCTCGACCGAGCTCTCCGAGCGGGGGCTGCGGATCACCGAGCAGGAGCTCGCGCACCGCAGCCGGGTGCTGCTCGCCCTCAGCGAGGGCCTGTCCGCGACCCGCACGATGTCGGACGTCGCCCTCGCCGTCGAGCGGATCGCGATCGACCAGCTCGGCTGCCTGCACGCGGGGATCTGGCTCCGCGGTCACGGCGAGGCCACCGGCGCCGACCGGGGGCCCGAGGTCCTGACCTTCGTCGCACCGCCGGCCACGACCTGGACGTCCGCGCTGCGCAACGCCGTGCTCCCGTACGACGCCTCCAACCCGCTTGGTGGGGCCGCGGTCAGCGGGAAGGCCGCGTACTTCCGCAACAAGGGCCTCCAGAACGCCCTCTATCCCCACCTCGACATCGTCCGGCAGGTCGGCGAGGCCCGGTCCTTCCAGCCGCTGATCTCGCGGGGCACGGTCCTGGGCACGCTCGCCCTCATCTGGGACGACCCGCACCCGCTCTCCGAGCAGGACCGGGTGACGCTCGAGGCGATGGCGTCGTACTCGGCCCAGGCCGTCCAGCGTGCTGGGCTCCTGGAGGAGCGGCTGGACGCGCTGATGACGCTGCAGAGCGCGCTGCTGCCCGAGCTGCCGGAGTCGGAGTGCCTCGAGCTGGCCGCGCGCTACCGGCCGGCGGCGCTGCGCGACCAGGTGGGCGGCGACTGGTACGACGCTGTCGTCACGCCCTCGGGGGCCACCAGCCTGATGGTCGGAGACGTCGTCGGCCACGACATCGCCGCGGCCGCCGTCATGGGGCAGCTCCGGACGATGCTGCGGACCATCGCCTGGACCCTCGGCGACGGACCGGCGGCCCAGGTGCGGCGGCTGGATCGGGCCATGCAGGACCTCGCGGTCGATGCCATGGCCAGCCTGGTCTACGCCCGGGTCGAGGCGGACGACGGGACCGACGGACGGGTCCTGCGATGGACCAACGCCGGACATCCCCCACCCCTCCTGGTCGGCGCCGACGGGGCGACCACGTTCCTCGACGACGGAGTGCCGGACCTGATGGTCGGCGTACAGGCGGACACCGAGCGCGCCGACCGCACCATGCAGCTGGCACCTGGGGCGACGCTGCTGCTCTACACCGACGGGCTGGTCGAGCGCCGCGGCGAGGACATCACCGCCGGCCTGGCCCGGCTGGCCGAGGCGGCGCGGCGGCACCAGGCGTTGGGCGTCGACGACTTCCTCGACGCCGTGCTCGGCGACCTCGTCGGCCGAGAGCTCGCGGACGACGTGGCCGTGCTCGCCGTACACCTCCGCGCATAGGACCTCCGCGCATGGGACCTCCGCGCATAGGGTGCTGCCCATGACGGACCAGGAGCTGCTCAGGGCGTACGTCGACGTCTGGTGGCAGGCGATCAACGACTTCACCGACCTCCTCGAGGAGCTGTCTCCCGAGGAGTGGTCGACCCCGACCGACCTGCCGGGCTGGGACGTGAAGGCCGTGGCGTCGCACGTCGCCCACCTCGAGGGCATCCTGGCCGGCGGTCCGGAGGAGACCGCCGACGTCGGCGAGCCGCCGCACGTCACCGGCCTGATGGGGCTCTACACCGAGGTCGGCGTCGTCACCCGGCGCGACGCGAGCCCGGACGCGATCATCAACGAGATCCGGGCCGCCGCCACCGCCCGGCACACGGCGCTCATCGCGGACCCGCCTACGGATGCGTCCGCGAAGCCCGACCCGATCTTCGGCGGCGTGCCGTGGGACTGGCGCACGCTGCTGCGCAACCGCCCGCTCGACGTGTGGATGCACGAGCAGGACATCCGCCGCGCGGTCGACCGCCCGGGCGGGATGGACTCGGCGGCGGCACGGCACACGGCGGACTACCTCGCCGAGAGCCTGGGCTTCGTGCTCGCCAAGCGCGTCGGCGCCGAGGCCGGTACGACGGCGGTGCTCGAGCTCGAGGGCAGCGACCCGTTCGCGTACGCCGTCAACGACGCGCGCCGCGGCGAGCGACTGCCCACCCCGCCCGACGATCCCACCGTGCTGCTGCGGATGGACCGTGAGGCGTTCATCCGACTGGCCGGCGGCCGATGCCAGCCCGAACCGGGCACGCTCGCCGTCGACGGCGACGAGGCGCTCGCGGCCCGCATCATCGGCTCCCTGGCGACGACCCCGTGACCCGGCCGGACCGCTGGGACCCGGCCGACATCCCCGACCAGGACGGCCGCACCATCGTGGTGACCGGCACGACCGTGGGCGGGCTCGGCCACCACACCGCGCTCGAGCTGGCCCGCCGCGGCGCGCGCGTCGTGATCACCGGCCGCTCGCCCGACCGGCTCGCCGAGACCGAGGCCGCGATCCTCGCCGAGGCTCCGGCCGCCGTCCTCGAGAGGGTCGAGCTCGACCTCGCGGACCTGTCGTCCGTGCGGCGGGCCGCCGCGGACGTGTCCCGGCTCGGACCGATCGACGTGCTGGTCAACAACGCGGGCGTGATGGGCACGCCGTACGACCGCACCGGCGACGGCCTCGAGCTCCAGCTGGCCACCAACCACTTCGGTCCGTTCCTGCTCACCGGGCTGCTGCTGCCGCAGCTCGTGGCGTCCGATGACGGCCGCGTCGTCGCGGTGTCGTCGCAGATGCACCGGATCGCGCGCTCGGCACCGCTGGGCGACCCTCGGGTGCAGCACGGTCGCTACCAGGCGTGGCCGACGTACGGGCAGTCCAAGCTCGCCAACCTGCTCTTCACCTACGAGCTCGACCGGCGGCTTCGTCGTGCGGAGCTGCCGGTGAAGGCGCTCGCCGCCCACCCGGGCTTCGCGGCGACGCACCTCGCAGCCAACGGGCAGTACGGTCGCGCGGTCGGCGGGCGCGCGTCGATCCTCGACGGCGCGATCAAGCTGGTCTCGCCCAACACCGCGGCACAGGGGGCGTGGCCGACGCTGATGGCGGCGACCGCCGAGCTGCCGGGTGCGACGTACGTCGGTCCCGACGGCTTCCTCGAGTGGGGCGGCCGGCCGCGGGTCACGACCAGCAACAAGCTGTCCAACGACGAGGCAGCACAGCGCCGGCTCTGGGAGCTGAGCGAGGAGACCACCGGCGTCACCTACCCCTGACCCGGCCGGCAGCGACCAAAGTCAGGGTCGTTCCCGACCCGGGGCCGATGTGCGGCCGCCGGCTGCCGGACAGGATCGTGGGGTGACGAACACCCAGGTCTGGCGGCTCAGCGTCGACGGACACGAGCATCGGGTCGAGGCCGATCCGGGAACGTCACGCCGGCTGCGCTGGTACGTCGACGACGAGCTGGTCGCCGAGCAGAAGTCGATGGACGAGAGGGTGCGGATCGAGTCGCCGGCCGGTCGGCTGCAGGTCCGCTTCAGCACTCTCGGCGCTCCGCGACGAGCGACCCTCGCGGACGACGCCGACGGCCACGACCTGGTCCCCGACCCCGGCTCCGCTGCGGCGCGCTACGAGGACAAGGTCCGCGCCCACCCCGAGCGCTACGCGCTCCTCCAGACGATCGGCGGAGTCGGCAAGGTCGTCGTACCGATCGTGCTGGCGTCGCTGCTCGCCCGCTTCGTCTTCTCGCTCCCGATCAGCCTGCCGTCGATCCCGTCCCCCGACCTGCCCTCCCTGCCCCGCCCCGACCTGCCGTCCGTCCCGCTACCCGACCTGCCGCTCCCCGACCTTCAAGCATGGTCGGCGCCCGGCTGGGTCGAGCAGGTCCTCGACGTCGCGCACTACTTCTGGCCGGTCGTGCTGGCCTTCGTCCTTGCTCGTGTGGAGATCCGGCGGCGGCGACGGCAGGACGAGAAGCGGTCGCAAGGCAGTCGGGAGCCCGACTGACGTGGCACAGTGCCGGCTCGAATCCTGGACGGGGCCTGCAGCGGGTCGGGTGTCGCTCATCGCCAGATCCGCGTCCCGTTCGCGTTGGAGGGTGGGCGCTCGGTGTGTCCGCGGCCGCGGGTGGGACCATCGGGCCGTGGGCGCCCAGGAGATGAGGACCGAGCGGCTGCGGTTGACCCGGCCGATGGCGACCGATTCGGTGGAGGTGTTCGCGATCCTCGGAGACCCGCGCACCGTCGAGCACAACCCGTCCGACCTGGTGGAGGATCGCGGCGCGGCGGCTGAGCTGGTGGCCCGGTGGGTCCGCCACTGGGAAGAGCACGGCTTCGGCTACTGGTGCGTCCGCGAGTCCGGCTCGGACCGCATCATCGGCTACGCCGGCGTGAAGCGGATGCTGATCCACGAACGCCCGGTGTTGAATCTGGTCTACCGCTTCGTGCCGGAGGTGTGGGGACAGGGCTTCGCCACCGAGGCCGCCTCGGCCGTGGTGTCGAGTGCGTTGGACGAGTTGCCGGCGGAGACGATCGTGGCACGCGTGCGACCCGGCAACCTCTCCAGCCAGCACGTGGCGCTGAAGGTTGGACTGCAACGCGATGCCGCGATGGACTGCCAGGGCGAGGATGGCCTCGACTGGGCCTTCACGAGCCCAGAGACCCCGTGACGTCGCCCGCGCTGCGGAATGACGCACGGATCTCTGCGGGTACCGATGTCGCGTTGGCGACCTCAGACAAACCCTTGAGGTCCCTCACCTAGGGCCGTCGGTGGAAGTTGACCTGCCCGTTGGGATGTCGGGTTGTCTCGTACGTCGGGTCGTGGGCGCGGGCGTGGTGTCGGGGGCAGAGGAGTCCGCCGTTGGTCAGGTCGGTGGGTCCGCCGTCTGCCCAGTGCTGCCAGTGGTGTCCGTGGCAGAGCCAGGGTGGCCAGTCGCAGCCTTCGGCGACACAGCCGCCGTCCCGGATTGTCATCGCGAGGAGCTGGGATCGGGTGAAGAGGCGGCGGGCGCGGTCGACGTCGAGGACCTGCGACGTGCCGCCGAGGACGACGGGGATGATCCGGCCGGTGCACGCCAGGCGCCGGGCCTGTCCTGGGCTGATGCGCTCGCCGGTGTCGAGGACACCGGCCTTGTGGAGCTTGCCGGTGAGGGTGTCGAGGTCGATCGTGACCACGATGGTGGCATCGGTGCCGCCGACCTTCGGAAGCCGGTTGGCGGGGATCCGTTCGATCAGCTCCGCGAACGCCCTCCCCATCCGCTCCGGCCCCGGACGCCGCTGCACGCCTGGTCCGTGGGTGGCGGCCTGGTGCTTGGGGGCGGCGATCGCGAGGAGCAGCTTCTTCAACATCGCGCCCTGCAGCGTCGGGAGGGTGAACCGGCCGTGGACTCTGCCGTGCCCGTCGTCGGACATGGTGAGCCGGCACGCTTGCGCGGCCTTCGCTTCCTCCTTCTCGAGGAGGTCGGCCTCGTGTGCGTCGGCCAGGTCGGGTGCGACGACCTCGAGCAGGCGCCGGCCGAGGATCGTCAGGGTGCGAGCGTCGTGCTCGGCGGCTGCGGCGACCAGATGCTGCTCGGCCTTGATGACCAGGTCAGCGCCCAGGTCGTCGGGCAGCGCGGTGACCGCCCTGACGATGACCTGGGCCTGGTCCACCCGCAGGTCGCCGTGCGCTAGGGCGTCCCGGACATGGTCGTGGGTGGCCAGGTCGTAGCCCAGGCGCACGGTCCGGGCCGCGGCCGGGCGGGTCTGTCTGGTCTGGTGGGCGAGCCAGTTCGCCGTACTCGTTGCGCCGATCTCGGAGCCGACCTGCAGCTCATCGGCATGTGCCGCGACCCGAGACCTCAGCTCCATGACCTGGGCTTCCAGGCAGGTCAGCTCCACCAACGTCGACGCCGTCTCGGCGGAGTCCATGGACCACACCGACACGTCGACCAGGGAGCCGACGATGCCGCGCAGCTGCGCGGTCGCCGAGGCCACCTGGTGGCGGGGTGTGGTCATCGCTGTCATGGGTCCAGCCAACCCGCTCCGACCGGTGCCCGCATCCGGGCGAGCCGGATCGGTGGAGAACGCAGCCGCAAGGAGCGGTTGTGGACGAAAAGTGGGCCGGGGGTGGTGGTTTCGAGGCTCGGCGCTAGCGCGCCTCACACCTCAACCACCGGGAACGGCGTACCGCGCCTCACACCTCAACCACCGGTGGGTCGACGGTCCCAGCGGTCCACGGTCCACGCCAGCGCGATGGCCGACCCGAGGAGGACGACGGCTCCGACGCCGAGGCCCACGGCGTGGCCGAAGCGTTCCCGCCCGGCCGCCTCGCACCGCGCCGCGATCTCGTCATCGTCGGGCGGCGGCTCGCCAGCCGGGGAGTTGGTGGCGCCGTTGAGCACGGTGTCCCACGGCGCGAGGCACGGGTAGTCGTCGCCTCGGCTGGTCCCGTCGATCTCGGGGTTGTCGATGGCCAGCACGAGCGCCGTGAGCGCCAGCACGGCGCCGAGCACCACGAGAGCCCACGTCAGATACCTGGCTGCGCGCACGTCAGCCGCCTCGAGTCCGGTCGGCGACGCGGACGACGCCGCCGAGGACCGGGACGTACGCCGCGCGGTCGGGGCCGAGGGCGACGCCGCCGCCGTGGCTGTCGGCCAGCAGGTTGAGGCCGGTACGGCGGGCCCAGGCCAGGCGGCCGGTGCGGAGGTCGAGGGCGCTGAGGTACCACGCGTCCACCCCGAGCCAGCTGTGCCGCTTGGTCCAGACGTAGGCGAAGCCGTCCTCGACCGACACGGCGGGCGCGCCGCTGGGGGCGTCCATGTCGGTGGTCCAGGTGACCCGGCACCTGCCGGCGACGACGTCGACGCGGGCGATCCCGCGGCTGGTGGTCCGGCCCAGCAGGGTGGAGCGGACGCCGCCGTAGCCGTGAGAGTTCTGGACGACCACACCGGTGTCGGCAGCAACCAGGCCGCCGTCGGTGGCGCCATCGTCGTCGCCGAAGACCTCGGCGCGGCAGACCACGTCGCCCGTGTCGGCGCGGTGGAAGACGACCTGGAGTCGCGGGTCGCGATTGTCGGCGACCGCCACCAGCCCACCGGGGAGCGCGACCGGCGCGCTGCCACGTGAGCCCCCGTCGTCGTACGGCGAGTCCCAGGCAGGCGCCGGCTTCCCGGCCACCACGACCACCCGGTGCAGGGCCTCGGCACCTGCGACGTAGACACCGTCGCCGGCGACCGCCAGCGGCCGGTCCACGCGGTCGTCCAGGTCGATGACCCGGAGCCGGCCGCCCTCGACGAAGCCGGCCACCCCGCCCTGCGACGCGAACCAGACCCGCCCCGACGTATCGGACCCGAGGCCGGTCACGCAGTCACCGGAGCCCAGCTCGGCGGCCAGGTCGACGGACGACTCGACCACGAGGTCGGAGACACCGATCGTCAGGATCCGCTGGCCGCTGGCGGCGACCAGGTCGCCGTCGACCATCGTCAGCTGCCCGACACAGCCCGACCCGGGCAGCTCGGCGGAGCGGACCTGCCGCAGGCTGCCGGCGTCGACCACCCGGACGACCGGACGGTCGCCGCCGCACAGGAGCACCAGCCGCCCCTTGTCGTCGAACTCGGTCCGGTGACAGTCGGCGACGCCGTACGACTTGGTGGCGACGGTGGGCGACTCGCCGACCGGGCCGCGTTCGGCGGCGGCGACCGACGGCCGCCCGACGTACGACGGTGTGGCCCAGCGCCCGGGGCCGGGCGGGATCGGCACCCAGCCGTCGGGGACGACGACCGCCAAGCCGGACAGCGCGACGACGACGGCCGCCCAGATCGCGACGACCCGGCGCGTGGGCCGCAGCCACTCCCGGGCCGGCCGCCACAGCAGTGGCAGCGCCGCGAGGACCGGCACCAACGGCCCGAACCAGAACCAGAGAAGACCGACGCCCACCAGGACGACCGTGCGCGCGAACCTCATTTCGCCCAAATCCTAGTGGTGGTCGCAGCCTTGGCTGCGGCTCCCCGCCGGAGCAGAGTGGAGGCATGAAGCGACTCTCGGACGTGAAGCGAATCGGGTACGGCGCGATGCGGCTGTCAGGCCCCGGGATCTTCGGGCCACCGGCGGACCCCGACGAAGCGAGGCGGGTGCTGCAGCGCGCCATCGAGCTCGGCGTCGACCACATCGACACCAGCGACTACTACGGCCCGTACGTCGTCAACGACCTGATCCGCGAATCACTGCACCCCTACCCGCCGGAGCTGGTGCTGGTCACCAAGGTGGGCGCGCGGCGCGACGACAGCGGCGCCTGGCTGCCCGCGTTCGCCCCCGACGAGATCAAGGAGGCCGTGCACGACAACCTCGGCCGGCTCGGGGTCGAGCGGCTCGGCGGGGTGAACCTCCGGTTCATGGACGGCGGGGACGGTGCCTTCGAGGAGCAGTGGACGGTGCTCGCGGACCTCCGCTCCCAGGGCCTCGTCTGCGACCTGGGCCTCAGCAACTGCACGCCCGAACAGGTCAAGGTCGCGCAGGGCATCGCGCCGGTCGCGATGGTGCAGAACGCCTACAACGTGGCACTACGCGACGACGACGCCTTCGTCGACTCGCTCGCGGAGCAGGGCATCTACTACGTGCCGTTCTTCCCGCTCGGCGGCTTCAGCCCGTTGGCGATCGCCGCGGTCGACGGCGTGGCCGCCAAGCACGGCGCCACGCACATGCAGGTGGCGCTCGCCTGGCTGCTGCAGCGCTCCCCCAACATCCTGCTGATCCCCGGCACCAGCTCGGTGGCCCACCTCGAGGAGAACCTGGCGGCCGGCAAGCTGACGCTGGACGCCGACGACCTCGCGACGTTGGACGCGATCGGCTGAGATCAGACGGTCGCCAGCACCGGGCGCGGGTGCAGCAGGCCTTCCTTGCGGGCGACCAGGACCGCCAGGCCGATCGTCGCGCACGCGGCGAGCATGTTGATGCTCAGCGCGGAGATGCTCTTGACCAGCACGAACGTCTCGAGTGACGTCGACTGCAGCAGCCACAGGGTCAGCCCGGCCTTGATCAGGCACAGGGCCGCCCACAGGACGGTCAGGTTGCGGAAGAGCCGCCGGATCCGCGGCCGCAGGTGAAGCTCGTCGTCCATCGGATAGAAGTCGCCGGCCAGCCGCGCCACCATGGGCCGGGCCGTGGCGAGCGAGGCGAGGAACGCCGTGCCCACGACGGCGTCGCTGATGATCGGCTGGAGGAAGTACAGGAACGTGCTGCCCGCGGCCAGCGAGATCAGCGTGCGTGCCGTGATCAGGAGAGCGGTGAGCAGCAGCAGGCCCGACGTACGGCGCCCGGTCAGCGCCCGCCAGGCGATCGCGCCGTACGACCAGCAGAGCGCGACCACGATCGCGGTCCAGACGCCGTACGCCCGGAAGCAGGCGTAGAAGAGCGACGCGGGGATCACGCAGGCGATCACCAGGCTGACGGCGACGCGGCGTACGACGGCGCCGAGTCTCGGGCAGTGGCGCTCGACTGCGGCGCTCTCGTCGAGAGGCGCGGGAGCGAGCACGGGGGACGGGGTCATGTCCGGGCGACTGTACGTGTCGAATCTGTGAATCCCATGTCCACGACATTTCAGGAGGCTTCAGCAGGGCGGACCAACAGTGATCGACCGGGTCGGCGTCGACCTGAGCGATCGACCTCGTACCCTGTGCACCGGTCGGGCGCCAGTCCGCGGTCTCGGGAGTCGGCAACAGGAGTGCGATGGACCTCGACCCCACCCGGAAGTTCTGCTCGTTCTGCGGCAACCCGGGCAGCGTCGACCCCCCGCTCGTGGGCGGGCTCGGTGCGTTCATCTGCGGGGACTGCGTGGATCACTTCGCGGCCAGCCTCGCGGCCCGGCGCCTCGGCGGCGTGCCCACGCCGCCACCGTGGGAGTCGATGTCGGACACCGAGCTCCTCGGGCAGCTGTGGTCGATCGCGCAGACCGGCTTCCAGGTCGAGGACTTCCTGACCGAGTGGGTCGAGATGGCCCGGTCTCGGAAGGTCTCCTGGTCGGCGATCGCGAACGCGCTCGGCATCCCCCGCCAGGAGGCGCAGCGCCGCTTCGCGTAGGAGTGCCTGCTCGGACGTTGGGCATGATGGCGACATGAGCGACCCGCGCGCGGGACAGCCCGCCGAGCCCTCCGACCTGGTCGACGTCGCGCACCTCGTGACGGCGTACTACACCGGCGTCCCCGATCCGGAGGACGTCGACCAGCAGGTCGCGTTCGGCACCAGCGGACACCGCGGCTCGTCGCTGCGCACCGCCTTCAACGAGACGCACATCCTCGCGACGACCCAGGCGATCGTCGACTACCGGCGACAGCAGGGGTACGACGGGCCGCTCTTCATCGGGCGCGACACCCACGGCCTCTCGGAGCCCGCCTGGGCGACGGCGCTGGAGGTGCTGGTCGCCAACGACGTGACCGTGCTGGTCGACGCCGACGACCGCTACACCCCGACACCGGCGGTCTCGCACGCGATCATCCGGGCGAACCTGGGCGGCGGGCTCGCCGACGGCATCGTCGTCACGCCCTCGCACAACCCGCCGTACGACGGGGGCTTCAAGTACAACCCGCCCCACGGCGGCCCGGCCGACTCCGATGCGACGTCGGCCATCGCCGCGCGGGCCAACGAGCTGATCCGCGGTGGCCTGGCCGAGGTGAAGCGGGTGCCGTTCGCGAAGGCGCGGGCTGCGGCGACGGCGTACGACTTCCTCGGGACGTACGTCGACGACCTGCCGCACGTCGTCGACCTCGCGGCGATCAAGGAGGCCGGCGTGCGGATCGGCGCCGACCCGCTGGGCGGCGCGTCGGTCGACTACTGGGCCGCGATCGCCGAGCGGCACGGCCTCGACCTGACCGTCGTGAACCCGCTGGTCGACCCGACCTGGCGGTTCATGACCCTCGACTGGGACGGCAAGATCCGGATGGACTGCTCGTCGCCGTCGGCGATGGCGTCGCTGATCGCCCAGAAGGACCGCTACGACATCGCGACCGGCAACGACGCCGACTCCGACCGGCACGGCATCGTCACGCCGGACGCCGGACTGATGAACCCCAACCACTTCCTCGCCGTCGCGATCGGCTACCTCTTCGGCGGCGGGCGGCCCGATTGGCCCGACGGTGCGCGGATCGGCAAGACGCTGGTGTCGTCGTCGATGATCGACCGGGTCGCGGCCTCGATCGGTCGCGAGCTGGTCGAGGTGCCGGTGGGCTTCAAGTGGTTCGTGCCCGGGCTGATCGACGGCTCGTTCGGGTTCGGCGGCGAGGAGTCGGCGGGGGCGTCGTTCCTGCGCACCGACGGGTCCGCGTGGACCACCGACAAGGACGGCATCATCCTGGCGCTGCTCGCTTCGGAGATCCTGGCCAAGTCCGGCAAGTCACCGAGCGCGCACTACGCGGACCTGGTGGCCGAGCACGGCGACCCGGCGTACGCCCGCATCGACGCCGCCGCGACCCGCGAGCAGAAGGCCGCGCTGGCCGCCCTGTCGCCGGACGCCGTGACCGCGACGTCGCTGGCCGGTGAGGAGATCACCGCCAAGCTGACCGAGGCACCCGGCAACGGCGCCAAGATCGGTGGGCTCAAGGTGACCACCGAGTCCGCGTGGTTCGCCGCCCGGCCGTCGGGCACCGAGGACGTCTACAAGATCTACGCCGAGTCGTTCCGCGGGCCTGAGCACCTGGCGCAGGTGCAGGCCGAGGCCCGCGAGGTGGTCGACGCGGCGCTCGCCCCCTAGATCGGGGATATCGACCGGCCCGGGATGACAACCGCACCGGCGGTCAGCATTCTCGGAAGGTGGCCCGCCTGCTGCGCACCCTGGGTTCGTTCTGTGCCCGGCACGGGCTGCTGGTCATCGGCATCTGGGTGCTGATCGGTCTCGGCGTCGGCGTCGCCGTGGCGGCGTACGGCGCCCAGACCAACAACGACCTGTCGCTGCCCGGGACCGGGAGTCAGGACGCCAAGGACCTGCTGGAAGAGCGGTTCCCGCCACAGCAGAACGGCGTCAACCCGATCGTCTTCGACGTGTCGACGGGCAAGCTCACCGACGACGCCAACAAGCAGGCGGTCGTCGACTCGGTCAAGGCGATCAAGGCCGTCCCGCACGTCTACAGCGTCACCAACCCGCTGAGCAGCACCGGGCAGACCGCGGGCCTGCTCGCCGACGACGGCCAGACGGCGTTCGCGCCCGTGCTGCTCGACATCGGGTCCGGCGATCTCACTCCCGAGCTCGCCCAGGAGGTCCTCGACGCCACCAAGCCCGCCGACGACGCCGGCATCACCGTCGCTGCCGCCGGGTCGATCGGCTCGACGCTGTCCACCGACGACTCCGAGATCAGCGAGGTCGTCGGCATCGTAGCGGCGATGGTCATCCTGACGCTGGTGCTCGGCAGCCTGGTCGCGATGGGGATGCCGATCATCACCGCTGTGGTCGGACTCGGTGTGGCTCTCGGCGTCATCGGCCTCCTCGGCCACGTCGTGACGATCCCGTCCAGCGGCCCCACCCTCGCCACCATGATCGGGCTGGGGGTGGGCATCGACTACGCGCTCTTCCTGATCACCCGCCACCAGGAGCACCTGCGCAGCGGCATGTCACCGGTCGACTCGATCGCCCAGGCGGTCGCTACCTCGGGCAGCGCGATCGTCTTCGCCGGCTGCACGGTCGTCATCGCGCTGCTCGCGCTCGGGGTGGCCGGCATCCCCCTGGTCAGCGCGCTCGGCCTCGCCTCCGCGATCGCAGTCGTCGCCGCGGTGCTCGTCGCGATCACCCTGCTCCCCGCCTTCCTGGGCCTGCTCGGGCACCGCATCGCCTGGCTGTCACTCCCCGCCTTCATGCGGTCGAGGTCGAGCCGGAAGGCCGGTCTCTGGACCCGCTGGGCCGGGTTCGTGCACCGTCGCCCCGGCCTCGTCGCCGTGGTGTCGCTGGCGGCGCTGGTCCCCCTGATCATCCCGGTCTTCACCCTCGAGCTCGGGCAGGAGGACGTCGGCGCCACCTCGCCGGAGACGACCGAGCGCCAGGCCTACGACCTGATCACCGACGGCTTCGGCGTCGGCTACAACGGCCCGCTCCAGATCGCCTCGGAGCTCGACCCGGTCGCGGCGCCGAGCCAGGAGTACACGGACAAGTACGACCAGGCGCAGTCGATGCAGACCGACCTGGAGCAGAAGCAGAAGGACCTGCCGAAGCAGCAGCAGGCGCTCGAGCAGCAGCAACAGGAGCTCGAGAGCCAGCAGACGCGGCTGCAGGAGGAGCAGGCGTCGCTCGAACGCCAAGGCGGCGAGCTGCCGGCCCAGCAGCGCGCGCTCGAGCAGCAGGCGACCGACCTCCAGCGGCAGCAGCGTCGGCTCCAGGCCGAGCGCTCCCGGCTGGAGTCGGAGCGAGCCACCCTGGAGCGGCAGGCACGCGCCCTCGCCGCGAAGATCCGGCCGCTCGCCCGCCAGCTCGCGAGGCTCGACGTACAGGAACGGGTGCTGCTGCGTCGGATCGAGCGTGCCCGGGGCAATCCCGACCAGGTGGCGCGCCTGCGGGCCCGGCTCGCGGACGTGCGCGAGCGCAAGGAGCAGGTACGCCGGCAGCTCGCCCCGCTCACCGCGGACGCGCGCCGGCTCGCCGACCGGGCCCGTCGGTTGCAGGCGCAGGCGGAGCAGCTCGAGCGGCAGGCCGCGGCCCTGCAGCGCCAGGCGGATCGGCTGGAGAGCCAGAAGTCGGAGCTCGAGCGCCAAGGTGCCGAGCTGCAGCGCGAGGGCGCCCAGCTCCAGCGGCAGGCAGCCTCGCTCGAGCAGCAGGCGGCCGACCTTCAGGCTCAGGCGGACGACCTGAAGGCCGAGCAGCAGCAGGCCCAGCAGGAGCAGACCCAGGCCGAGCAGCTGAAGCAGGAGCTCACCGACATGGTGACCCGGGCCGGCGGCGACCCCCGCGGGACAGACCTCCGGGTCGTCCACCTCCAGGACGGTCTCTCCGCGACGTCCGGGGTGGTGTCGCTGACGCCACCCCAGCTCAACAAGAAGGGCGACGTCGTCCTGCTCTCGGCGGTCCCCGCGACCGCGCCGGCGACCGACGACACCGCCGACCTGGTCGCCCACGTGCGCGACACCGTGCTGCCGGACACCAACAAGGGCGGCGGCATCACGTCGTACGTCGGCGGCTACACGGCGTCGTACGTCGACCTGGCCGCGCTGATCTCGGCCCGCCTGCTGCTGGTGATCGGGACCGTGATCCTGCTGGGTTTCCTGCTGCTGATGGTCGCCTTCCGGTCGCTGCTGATCCCGCTGCAGGCGGCGATCACCAACGTCCTCTCCGCGGCGGCGGCCTTCGGCGTGCTCACCGCCGCCTTCCAGTGGGGCTGGGGGATCTCGCTGCTCGGCATCGACACCGCGGCCGACTCGGTCCCGATCGCCAGCTATGTGCCGCTGATGATGTTCGCCGGGCTCTTCGGCCTGTCGATGGACTACGAGGTCTTCCTCGTCAGCCACGTGCAGCAGCACCACCACGCGGGCGACGAGGCGCGGGCCGCCGTACAGGCTGCGCTGGCGTCGAGCGCCAAGATCACCACCACGGCCGCCCTGATCATGGCGTCGGTCTTCGCCAGTTTCATCCTCAACAAGGACCCGACGATCAAGCAGTTCGGGGTCGGGCTGTCGGTCGCCGTCGTCCTCGCGGGCATCCTCGTCGTGACGTTGGCGCCCGCGATCCTGGTGCTCTTCGGACGCGCGGCCTGGTGGCTGCCCCGCTGGCTCGACCGGGTCCTCCCCCACGTCTCGATCGAGGGCGAGACGGAGCATGAGCTCACTCCGGCAACGGCACCCGCAGGAACGTCGGCCGGTAGAGCGTCGGATCGTCCTTGATCTTCTCGGGGTCGGTGTTGTTGTTGCTGTACGACGCCACCACCGTCCCCTGCTCGGGGAACACCTCGGCGTGCGCGAGCGGCATGTAGGTGACGGCACCGGTGGTCGGGTCCGACGGCAGCGACGCCACCGGGTCCGTCGGCGTGAACGGCCCGGTCGGGCCGGGCGCGGTCCAGAAGACCATCTGGTCGCCGAGGTCGCCGTCGCGCTTGCTGAGGGCGTACCAGCGCTTGCCCCGGTGGAAGACGCTCAGCGTCTGCGACACGCCGCCGACAGCCGGCACCAGCTCGGCGGACCTGGTGGCGTCGCGCTGCCAGGACTTGCCGTCCCAGAAGCGCCACTTGGACGGCTCGATCACGTCGTCGGGCCGCACCCGGGCCACGTGGAGCGAGAAGCCGAAGACGCCCTCCTGGTCCGGGTTCGCGGTCCCGTAGAGGTAGAGCCAGTTGTCGTCGACCGCCATCGCGGCTCCCCACGCTGGCCGGCTCCGCGCCTTGTCGTCCGTGCCGATGTCGCCGACGTCGATCAGCTGCGGCGTCTCACCGTCACGTACGACGAAGACCGCGAGCGCGGGGCCGAGGTTGGCGAAGTCGAAGGAGCCGGCGCCGGTCGTCTTGACCCGCTGGGTGGAGACCAGCACCAGGTCGTACCCGGGCCGGTGCGCCACCCCGGTCGACATCGGCCAGTAGCCAACCCCGTCGAGGCGGTCGGGGATCAGCGCTCCCTTCGACGGCGGCAGCACCACGGAGACGCAGTCGGTGTCCCACACCATCATCGAGTTGCGCGCGAACCGCGGCCCGTCGAATTCCTCGCTGCGCAGCGTGTCGCCGAAGACGACCAGGAACCGCCCGTCGGCGAGCTGGACGTCGGCACCGACGTCACCGCCCTGGAACGCCGGGCTGCCCTGCATCGTGGCGATCTGCTTGTTGAGCTGGTCGACGTCGGTCGGGCGGCCGCCGTTGTCGACGCAGGTCGTCTCCGACGCGACGCTGGGCAGCGGGCCGGCGGCGACGACCTCCGTGGGCACGAAGGCGATGACCAGGCCCAGCACGACCGCCAGCGGCAGCAGCGCCCCGAGCACCCAGAGGCGCCAGTGCCGCACCGGCATCGCCACCACCGGGTCGCCGCTGGCGCCGAGGTCGAGGCCGCGGTCACGCAGCCCGCGGGAGAGCACCAACGCCACCACAGCCAGCAGCGCGGCGGCGGCGAGCACCAGGGTCGGTTGCAGGGCCCGGCCCGCGTCGAAGTACGCCGTGTCCGCCAGGGCCTGCTGGGTGGCGCCGGTCGGCGTCCACGGCGACACCACCGGCCACGGCGCCGGCAGCAGGTAGGGGCTGGTGCCGGCCAGCAGCGGCGTGGCCAGGATGAAGTACGCCGCCGACACGGCCACCAGGCCGACGAGCCCGGCCAGCGCCTCGACGGCGAGCGCGATCGCCCCGAGCGTGAACGCGTAGAGGGTGCCCAGCCCGAGCACGGCGAGGGTGCTGTCCCCGAGCGAGGTCGCGGGGAGGAGCTGGAGGAGTGCTGCGCCGGCCAGGGAGACCGCGCCCAGGCCGAGCACCCGGACGACGCCCAGTCCCGCCGTACGTGCCACGGGACCGCGCACCAACGACACGACGAGCACGAAGCCGAAGCCCAGCAGCCCACAGAGCACGGCGAAGAGGCGGACCCGGTCGGCGCCGTCGGCGCCCGAGCCGGCGACCTCCTGCACCTCGACGCTGCGCTCGTGGGTCCGCTCCACCGCGGAGATCTGGTCGACGACTGCCTGGTTGAGATCGTCGTCGGCATGCGCGTTGACGAGGACGACGTCCGTCGTCTCACGCAGGTCCACGAGTACGGCGGCCACGGCGGTGCCGTCGCGGACCGCCGTACGAGCCTCGTCCTCGTCGTCGGTCCAACCGGCGTCGAACGGGTCGCCGGGCATCGCTCCGGCCTCGTCGGCGAGCGCCGAGGAGACCACCGCGGGGGCGGCGATCAGGATCGGGACGTCATGGGGCGAGCCGGCGCCGTCGCGCATCGTGAGCGTCGCCAGCATGATGCCCTGGACGGCGACGATGACCAGGCACGCGACGACGGTCCAGCGGCGCGCCCTCCGCTTCGATGTCATGGCTTCGATGCCACCCCACCCCGCTCACCGGTCGATCGGCCGCACGCAGTCTCTCAGAGGTGGTCCGGCACCGTCAGCGCGTCGGGGTCGCTGCGGGGCGGCACATTGGCCAGGGCGACCTGCACCAGCATCACCCGCGCCTTGACCAGGACCGCGCGTCGCAGCTTGCCCAGGTCGTCGCCGACCTTGCCCTCCACGGTCGCGGTCACCTGCGCGGTGGTGAAGGTCGGCCGGGTCCCGGTCTGCACCTCGACGTCGGGCAGCGCGACGAGCACCGGCAGCACCTGGTCGCCCAGGCCGTCGAGCAGCTGGAACCGCTCGTACTGCGTCAGGGCGTCCCACGCCTCGTCCACACTGCGGCGTCCCTTGCGGACTGACTTGTCCTGGGCCGCGAGCACGCTCTTGGCCGCGCCGGTCAGTGCGGCGGTCAGCTCGTGCTCGGTGAACCTCATGCGGGCAAGCATGCCGGGGGGCGGGGTGGTGGTGGAATGGCGGGGTGGACCTCGACCGAGCTCTCGCGAGCCTGCCCACCAACCCCCGGATCGTCGCGTCCGGCAACCACGCGACGCCCTGGCACACGCTCGGGCTCGTGGACGCCGCACTCGATGAGTACCGGCTCTGGGTGCTCAACGGCCAGCCCGGGCTGCCGGACCGCGACGGGGTGACCCTCGAGACGTCGTTCGTCGGGCCGGGCATGCGCCGGAGCCCGCGGCTCAGCTATGTCCCGTCCCGCCTGTCGATGGTGCCGACGCTCTTCGCCCGCGAGCTCGTCCCGGACGCCGTCGTGCTGCACACGACCCGGCCGCGCAACGGCACGGTCTCGCTCGGCGTGGAGGTCAACGTGCTGCCGGCGGCACTGGAGTCCGTACGCCGAAACGGCGGTGTCGTGATCGCCCAGGTCAACGACCGGATGCCCTGGACGTACGGCGACGCCGTGCTCGACCTCGATCTCATCGACGTCCTGGTCGAGGCCGACGCGCCGCTGCCGACCGCACCCGTGACGACCATCGACGACGCCTCGGCGCGCATCGGCGAGCTGGTCGCGGCCCGGGTGTCCGACGGCGCGACCCTCCAGGCCGGCATCGGCGCCGTACCCGACGCGACCCTGCACGGCCTGACCGGCCGCAGCGGGCTGCGGGTGTGGACCGAGATGTTCTCCGACAGCGTGCTGGCGCTGGAGAAGGTGGGCGCGCTCGACCGCAACGTGCCGATCTCGGCGTCGTTCCTCTTCGGCTCTCCAGAGCTGCTGGACTGGGTCGACGGCAACGAACGCGTCGCGATGGTGCGCACCGAGGAGACCAACAACCCGGCCCGGATCGCGCAGAACCCCGCCATGGTCAGCGTCAACACCGCGCTCCAGGTCGACCTCTTCGGGCAGGCGAACGCCTCGCGGATCAACGCCCGCATCCACTCCGGCTTCGGCGGTCAGACCGACTTCATCGTCGGCGCGCTGCACAGCGCCGGCGGTCAGGCGTTCATCGCGCTGCGCTCCTGGCACCCGAAGGCCGACTGCTCCACCGTCGTACCGATGGTGGACGAGCCGATCACGTCCTTCCAGATGAGCGCGATCGTCACCGAGCAGGGCCTGGCCGAGGTCTTCGGCCGTGACCAGCGGGAGCAGGCCCGGCAGATCATCGAGCTCGCCGCGCACCCGGCGGTGCGCGACGAGCTGCGGGAGGAGGCCGTGGCCCTGGGCCTCGCCTAGACGAGCTGAGGCACTCCGGCGCTGGTGCCGACCTCGGCCGTGGTGGTCGCCCGCCGGGCGTGCCAGATGCCGAGGGCGAAGAAGATCAGCAGGGCTGCCGCTCCGGCGAAGGCAGCGACGGCGGCGATCCCGGCGATCGTGCCGATAGTGGCGAACGCGTAACCGTAGAGCAGCAGGCCGCGCAGGGTGTTGCCCATGAAGAGCGACTGCCGAAGGCCGCCCAGCGCCTCGCCTTCGGGCGAGGCCTTGTCGGCGTCGCTCATTCCGATGTACTCGCCACTGACCTCTTCGTAGGTGCGGCCGTCGCTGGACGCGTTCATGTGGACGAGGATGTAGTGGTCGGAGAAGGCCTTGGCCTCGGGGCCGGTGTCGAGCGGGCTGCCGGCGTACTGCTCGAGCGCCTCGGCGTCCGCCTTGGGCAGGGACGAGAGGGCGTCACCCTCGGGCATCGTGATGCCTTGCATGCTCAGCTGGTCGTGCACCTGGTTGTCGATGAACGTGTTGGCCCAGGTGAGCAGGCCTCCCGCGACGAGGAGGACGGCGGCCAGTGCCAGACCCGTCCACGAGATCAGCTTGTCGAATGCAGATCGCATCGGTGACTCCTTGGTTGGGGCGGTGGTCCGCCGTCTCTGGATGTCACTCACGCTAGGAGCGCGTCGACCTCACGGTCAGTGCCGGAGTCCTCGCTCACTGGGGTCTTTCGGCACCGGTCCTCGGGACCTTTAGACCGACCTGGTGCGACCGGCCGTCCTCGGCAGGAGCTCACTGGTAGAACGGGATGCATGACCGACGCTCCCCGCACGATCCGGGTCTACCTCCTCGACGACCACGAGGTCGTCCGCCAGGGCCTGCGCGCGCTGCTCGAGAGTGCTGGAGACATCGAGATCGTCGGGGAGTCCGGCTCGGCGGTCGACGCCACCCACCGCATCCCGGCGCTGCACCCCGACGTGGCGGTGCTCGACGCCCGACTTCCTGACGGGTCGGGCATCGAGGTGTGCCGGGAGATCCGGGCGGTCGACCCATCGATCGGGGCACTGATCCTGACGTCGTACGACGACGACGAGGCACTCTTCGCCGCGATCATGGCCGGCGCCGCCGGCTACGTGCTCAAGGAGATCAAGGGCACCGACCTGGTCACGGCGATCCGGCAGGTGGCAGCCGGGAACTCGCTGATCGACCCCACCATGACCACCCGCGTGCTCGAGCGGGTCCGGCACCCGCAGACCCTGGCGCCGGAGCTGGCCGAGCTCACGGAGCAGGAGCTCAAGCTGCTCGGCTTCATCGCGGAGGGGATGACCAACCGCCAGATCGGCGAGCAGATGTTCCTGGCCGAGAAGACCGTCAAGAACTACGTCTCGAGCATCCTGTCCAAGCTCGGCCTCGAGCGCCGTACCCAGGCCGCGGTGCTCGCCAGCAAGCTGCTGCAGCACTAGCCAGTCTTCGTCAGCGCAGCGGCACCCGCCACACGAACGACGTACCTCGGGGGTCGCGCTGGGTGAGCTCGAGCGAGCCGCCGAGCGCCGAGGAGCGGCGCCGGGCGTTGCGCAGCCCGCTTTCGACGGTGCGACCTCCGATGCCGACGCCGTCGTCCACGACGCTCAGGCGGACCTCGCGGTCATCGACGGCCAACGAGATCTCGGCGTGGTCGGCCGCGGCGTGCCGGGCGAGGTTGGACAGCGCCTCGCGCAGCACGGGCAGGAGCTGCTCGCGGATCTCGGCGCTGACGGCGGTGTCGACCGGTCCGGTCGTCTGCACCGTCGGCCGGAACTTCAGCAGCGGTGCGTACTCGCGGGCGAGGTTGCGGAGGTCGGCGCGCACGGACGCACCGCTGTCCCGGCGCTGCAGCTCGAAGATCGTGCCCCGGATGTCCTTGATCGTGAGGTCGAGAGCCTCGACCGCCTGGTCCAGGCGGGCTGAGATGTCCGCACTCGTCACCATCAGGCCGACCCCCTGCAACTGGAGGCCCGTCGCGAAGAGCCGCTGGATCACCAGGTCGTGGAGGTCGCGCGCGATGCGCTCCCGGTCGGAGGTGACCGCCAGCTCTGCCCGGTCCTCGATAGCTTGGGCCCGGTCGACGGCGAGACCGGCCTGGTCGGCGAACGAAGCGAGCAACGACCGCTCCTCGTAGGCCATCGGGGCGGCCGGATGTTCGAAGAGCATGACCAGGAGCCCGCTGCCTACCAGGTGGGTGCGCAGCGGGACGAGCGTGACCTGGAAGTCACCGAGCTCGAGATCGACTGGCGCGGCGTCGGGCCGCGGCCAGGCTTCGTCGTCGAGGGAGGCCAGCGCCCGCTCGACGCCGGCGAGCGTTGCCGGATCTGCGACGACGGTGTGGACCGCGGTGCCGTCGTTGAGACGACGTACGGCGCTGGCGGTCGCACCCGACATCGCCCGGGCGGCGCGGGCCACCTCGGTCAGGGCGCGCTCGAGCTGGATCGGCGGCTGCAGCGCCTCGGAGAGCTCTGCCGACGCCTCCAGCCACTGCCGTCGACGCTCGCTGAGGCCATAGGCACGGGCGTTGTCGATGACGAAACCAGCTGCCGTGGCCAGCGACTCGACGAGGGACTGGTCCTCCTCCGTGAACGACTGCCCCCCGGCCTTCTCGGTCAGGTAGAGGTTGCCGTAGACGGTGCCCCGGATGCGCACGGGGACGCCGAGGAAGGAGCCCATCGGCGGGTGGTTGGCGGGGAAGCCGGCGGACTGCGGATGCTGGTTGAGGTCGTCGAGACGCAGCGGCTCCGGGTGGTGGATGAGCAGGCCTAGGATGCCGCGTCCGTGGGGGAGGTCGCCGATCGCGGCTCGCTCCACGTCGGCCATGCCGGTCGTCACGAACTCGACCAGGAAGGCGTCGCCGCCGATCACGCCGAGGGCGCCGTACCTCGCCTGGGTGAGCTGGGTCGCCGCCTCGACGATCCGGGTGAGCACCGAGTGCAGGTCGAGGTCGGACGAGATCGCGGTGACGGCCTCGAGAAGCGCTCGGGAGGAGGCGGGAAGGCTCTTGCTCGGCTCCGGCGACACCGAGCCAGTGTGCCGCACGCGGTCAGACCGTACGCCGTACCGGAAGCGATGCCGCGAGGTCCCAGCCCACGCCGATGCGGCGACCGGTGAGCTCGGTCCAGCGCAGTCGCAGGTGCAGCCCGCGCGCGCCCGAGGCCGCCCACGGCCGCGGCGCCCAGGTGCTGCGGATGTGCTCGAGCTCGTCCATGTCGACGACGACCTCTCCGCGCCCGCGGGCCACGACGCTCCAGCCGTGCTGCCGCTCGTGGTCGAACTGGTCGACCTCGAAGGCGAGCATGCTGTCGCGCCCATAGGTCCCGAGCAGGCTGTACGGCGAGGTACGGACGATGATCGCGTCGTCGACGATCGAGTAGTTCACCGGCACGATGTGCGGGCCGTTCGGCGAGGACAGTGCTACCCGTCCGCCGACCCCCGAGTCCAGCAGTCGTCGGCACTCGTCTTGCGTCAGGTCGATGGCCTCTTGCACGGTGTGCTCCTCTACTCGGTCCGACCCACCCATCGTCGGTCGGCGCGAGCCGGGAGCGCAGGGCCGATGGTCCCGACCTCGCGGGACCTCAGCGGACCTCGGCGGACCTCGGGCGTGGTTTCGAGGCTCGTCGCTGGCGCTCCTCGCACCTCAACCACCGACACGGTGGTTGAGGTGCGAAGGCCGTCAGGCCTGAGCCTCGAAACCACCGACACGGTGGTTGAGGTGCGAAGGCCGTCAGGCCTGAGCCTCGAAACCACCCCAGCCGGAGCTCAGGCGGCGGTCGTCATCCGCCGAGCCTGCTGCTGCAGACGAGCGGCGGCGGCACGACGGACCTTGGGGCCCTTGGTGGTCATCGCCCACAGCAGCTTGGACTGCTCGGGCAGGTTCTTGACGTTGGTTGTCGCCAACCAACCGTTCGGCAGCGAGAGCCGGACGACCTTGTGCCAGGCCGAGTAGACCTGCTGCGGCATCGGCGCGGTGTGGTAGTTGAGGTCGTACTTCTCGAAGAGCGCCCGCACCTTCGGCGCGACCTCGGCGTACCGGTTTGACGGCAGGTCGGGGAAGAGGTGGTGCTCGATCTGGTGCGACAGGTTGCCGCTCATCAGGTGCATCGCCTTGGAGCCGGAGATGTTGGCGGAGCCGAGCATCTGGCGCAGGTACCACTCGCCGCGGGTCTCGTTGTCCGGGATCGACTTCCGCTCGAACGTCTCGACGCCCTCCGGGAAGTGCCCGCACATGATCACCGAGTGCGACCAGACGTTGCGCACCAGGTTGGCGGTGAAGTTCGCGGCCAGCGTCGGCAGGAACCCGCCGAACGGGATGGCGAGCGCCGGGTTGACGACGTAGTCCTTGGTCGCCTGCTTGCGGATCTTCTTCAGGGTGTTCTTCGCGTTCTTCTTGAACGTCTCGCTTCGCTTCTCCTTCGGGATGGAGAGGTTCTTCCCGAGCTCGAGGTCGTACGCCGCGATGCCGTACTCGAAGAAGCAGGCGTTGATGAAGTTCCAGACCGGCTGGGCGAGGTACATCGGGTGCCAGCGCTGGTCCTCGTCGACGCGCATGATGCCGTAGCCGAGGTCGTTGTCCTTGCCGACGATGTTCGTGTACGTGTGGTGGATCTCGTTGTGCGAGTGCTTCCAGCCCTCGGCGGTGGACGCGTTGTCCCACTCCCACGTGGTCGAGTGGATCTTCGGGTCACGCATCCAGTCCCACTGGCCGTGCATGACGTTGTGGCCGATCTCCATGTTCTCGAGGATCTTGGCGACCGACAGACCGGCGGTGCCGAGGATCCACAGCGGCGGCAGCGCCGAGCCGAGGAGCACCGCGCGGGAGGCCAGCTCGAGGCGGCGCTGCACGGTGACGATGTTGCGGATGTACGCCGCGTCCGACTCGCCCCGGCTGTCGAGCACGTCCTGGCGGATCGCGTCGAGCTCGACACCGAGCTGCTCGATGTCCTCGGGGGTGAGGTGGGCGGTCGGGTTGACGGGCTTCTTGGTGATCGTGGTCATCGGGAGGCCTTTCGTCGTAGTGGTTTCGAGGCTCACTTCGCTCGCACCTCAACCACCGGCGTGGTCGATGTACTCAGTGGTCGATGTGGCAGGGACCGGCGGCGGCGTTGATGCAGGTCTGGATGCGTACGCCGCCGGGCCCGGTCTCGCCGGGCACCGCGACGGTCAGGGCGCCGTTGCGCAGGTCGCGCACGGCACCTTCCTTCATCGGGACGACACAGCCCATGCAGATGCCCATCCGGCAGCCGCTGGGCATCAGGACGCCGGCGTTCTCCGCCGCGTCGAGGATCGGGGTGGCGCCGTCGGCCTCGACGACCGTGCCGTTGGCGAAGGTGACCGTGCCACCTTCTCCTGCCACGACGGTGACCGGGCGGAACCGCTCGGTCGTCAGGACGAGATCACGCCCGGCGTAGTGCTCCTCGAGCGCGTCGAGCAGGCCGGCCGGCCCGCAGGCGTACGCCGTGCGCTCGGCCAGGTCGGGGACGATCTCGTCGAGGTCGTCGACGTCGAGCATCCCGTGGGTGTCGGTGTGCAGCTCGACGAGGCGCAGCCAGCCGGCGGCGTCGTACTGCCGCAGCTCGCTGCCGAAGATCACCTCGGCCCGGGAGAGGGCCGAGTGCAGCAGCACGATGTCGGTCTTCGGGCGCTCGGCGCGGGAGAAGAGGTTGCGCAGCATGCCGATCACCGGGGTGATGCCGGAGCCGGCGGTGACGAGCAGGAGCTTGCCGGGGATCGGCTGCGGGAGCACGAACTCGCCCTGCGCCTGGTCGAGCTGGATCATCTGGCCGGCGCGGGCCCGGTGGACCAGGTAGTTGGAGACGACGCCACCAGGGATCGCCTTGACGGTGATGCTGATCCGGCGGTCGGCGCGCGGTCCGTGGGTCAGCGAGTAGGTGCGCCAGAGGCGGACGCCGTCGACATCGACGCCGACGCGGACGTACTGACCCGGCACGTGGCCGGCCCAGTCGCGGCCCGGCTGCAGCACGATCGTCGCGGACTGGTGGGTCTCCGCGCGGACCTCGACGATCTTGGCCCGGAGGTCGGCGCCGCGGCGCAGCGGGTGGAAGACGTCGAGGACGTCGCTGAGCTCCAGCGGGGTGACCGCGGCCTCCGCCACCCGGCGCAGGCTGTCGCGCAGGCTACGGCCCCGGGTCGTGGTCGCGGGAAGTGCGATGCTCATGCACTCCAGTGTGCTGCGCTCGCGCCCTCAAAACCATGACCGCAGGACGTGAAGGTCTACGTCACAGTTGTTCGCAGATGATAAAAAGATGCATGGCCGCCGTACGCCGCACCGCCGATCACGGACTGCACCTCCCCCCGCTCGCCGTCGAGCGGATGCGCGAGGAGCTGCCCGAGGTGGCCGAGCACGTGGTCGCCGCCATCATCGACGAGGTCCCCAGCTACACCGACGCGTTCAGCGGACCGATGGGCGAGACCATCGGCAACGCGGTGCAGCTCGCGCTCGGCGGCTTCCTCTCGCTGGCCAGCGGCAAGCGGGGTGCGGAGGTGTCGACGCCGGCCGCGCCGGCCGTCGAGGGTGCCTACCAGCTCGGCCGCGGAGAGGCTCGCAGCGGCCGGACGACCGAGGCCCTGCTCGCGGCGTACCGCATCGGCGCCCGGGTCTCCTGGCGCGAGATGTCGACCACCGCCGTACGCAACGGGCTGGACGCCGAGACGCTGGTGGCCTTCGCCGAGCTGGTCTTCGCCTACATCGACGAGCTGTCGGCGGCGAGCGTGGCCGGCCACACCGACGAGCTCACCACGACCGGCCGGGTCCGGCAACGCCGACTCGAGCGCATCGCCCACCACCTGCTCACCGGCTCCCCCGTCGAGACCGTGCAGGCCGCGGCCGAGCGCGCCGGGTGGGAGCCGCCCCGCACGCTCACCGCGGTGATCGTGCCCGAGTCACAGGTGCGGCCCGTGCTCGCCTCGGTCTCGCCGGCGACGATCGCCGCGAGCGAGGCGCCCGACCTCGACGAGAGCGTGCTGCTGCTGGTGCCCGACGCGCACGGCCACCGGCGTACGGCGCTGCTCCGCACTCTCGGCACTCGTGGGTGCACCGCCGGACCGGCCAGGCCCTGGCTCGAGGTGCGGACGTCGTACGACCGAGCCCTGCGGGCCCGCGCCGCCGGCCTCGACCTCGACACCGAGGCACACCTGGTGCCGCTGGTCCTCGAGGCCGACCCGGCCGCCCGCGCCGACCTGCGCGCCCAGCTGCTCGCGCCGCTCGCCGACCTGCGACCGGGCACAGCGGAGAAGCTGACCGACACCCTGCGCTCCTGGCTGCTGCACCAGGGCCGCCGCGAGGACGTCGCCGCCGACCTCTTCGTGCACGCCCAGACCGTGCGCTACCGGATGGGTCAGCTGCGTGAGCTGTACGGCGAACGCCTCGACGACCCGGACATGGTGCTGGCACTGACGGTCGCGCTGGGATAAATCTCGAACCTCTCCCATCCGATCCCCGATCGGCTCCGAACCACGCGTGCACGTGCACCTACCCGCGGCACCCCGTCGCGGGACTTTCGGGGAGGGAAACCCATGATCAGGAAGCACACCGCCGCCGCCGGCCTCACCGCCGTCGTCCTCGCCGCCACGGCCACCGTGGCAGCAGCACCCGGCGCGCAGGCCGCACCGAGCACCACCCATCGAGCAGGTACGACGAGCCTCGCCGCCGTACTCGCCACTGACGGGCACCGCTTCGACAAGAAGTGGGGCGACTTCGACATCCTCGACGCCGCGGTCATGGCGGTACTGAAGGAGAAGCCGAAGAGCCCGGTCGCCGTACTCGCCAAGGGGAAGGTCCGGCTGACCGCGTTCCTGCCCACCGACCGCGCCTTCCAACGACTCGCCAAGACGCTGACCGGCAAGTCGACCAAGACCGAGCGAGCGACGTTCAACACGCTCGCGAAGGCCGCCGGCATCGACGTGATCGAGACGGTCCTGCTCTACCACGTCGTGCCGGGCAAGACCCTGGGCGCCGGCAGGGTGGTCAAGGCCGACGGCAAGGCGCTGACCACCGCACAGGGTGGGACCGTCACCGTCAAGGTGAAGGGCAAGAAGGTCACCCTGGTCGACGCCGATCCCGACCTCGCCAACCCGCGCGTGATCGCGACCGACATCAACAAGGGCAACCGGCAGATCGGCCACGCGATCAACCGGGTGCTGCTGCCGCTCGACCTCTGACCGATCGGGCGCCCTGGCCGACGGCGGTCAGGGCGTCTGCTCGTCCGGGGGATCTTCGCCGACCAACCCGTCCACGGACTCCCGGATCAGGTCGGCGTGGCCGACGTGGCGGCCGTACTCCTCGATCATGTCGAGGACCAGCCGGCGCACGTTGGCGTGCTGCCCCTGATCGTCGGAGACGTCGGCGTCGCCGCCGAGCCCGCCGGCCGCGACCGCCTCGTCGACCAGCGCCTGCCCCTGCGCCACGGACTCCTTGAAGAGCGCCTCGAGCGACTCCGGGGTGTCGTCGTCCTCGACCCGGAAGTGGGAGCCCTCGTCGTCCCAGTCCCACGCGTCGAACGGCGGGAACGGTCGGCGCCCGTGCAGCTTCCACGCGAACGTGGTCGCCTCCACAGCGGAGAGGTGCTTGAGCAGGCCGCCCAGCGTGAGCGTCGACGGGCCGAGAGTGGCCCGGATGCCGGCCGCGTCGACGCCGCCGCACTTCCAGAGCAGGTAGCCGCGCAACCGGTTGAGCGAGCCGATCAACGCCTCGACCTCGGTGCCGGCGAGCGGGGGTTCGTTGTGGATGGTCAGTTCGTCCATGTCCGGCACACTAGAACCATTCCCCGACCCCGATGCGAGTCGTGAGTCTGAGACGAGCCCAACCTGGCGGTCGAGCTCGGCCGCGAGCTCCGCACGCAGCTCGTCGTGCTGCGGGCCGGTGGCGTGCTCGTCGCGGACGCGCTTGGTCCAGTGGTGCAGCGCCGCCGGCCAGCCGACGATGTCGGCCGGCTCCCATTCGTAGCGCGGCGTGACGTGGGCGTGCAGGAAGGCGTCGGTGTTGCCCTGGATCTCGAGGTTGATCCGCCGGAACCCCGGGTCGCGGCGGGCACACACCGTGGCCACGGTCCGGCCCAGGACCGCCATGTCCTCCAGGAACAGTGCCTGTCGCTCCGGCGAGAGGTCGGTGAGCTGGTCGGCCGCCGGGTCGTCGCTGATGAGCACGCAGTAGCCGGGCAGGTGCTGGACATCGCCGAGGACGGCGAACCCCGCCCGCAGTCGCCGCAGCACCATCGGGTTCGTGCCGGCCAGCGCCGTACGGACGCGGTCGTGGCGGTAGTCGTCGGTCACCCGTCCAGCCTAGGGTCGACGCATGCTCGAGACCCAGCGCGAGAAGGTCCCCAGCTCCGCCGACGGCTGGTCGTCTCCGACACCAACCTGCTCGGCCCGGTGCAGCACTGCGCGGCCGGCGAGCGCTGGTGGTTCGCGCACCACGTCGGTGGCGATCGCGGAGGCCGACCAGCACATCGCCGCTGCCGGCTCACCCGAGACGTTGACGGCCCTCGAGGACGACGGCCACCGCAAGACGCCGCGCTGGGTGCTCGCACATAACCAGCGAGGTGGTCCGCCACGTCGGTCACGCCGACATCCTGCGCGAGCAGATCGACGAGGTCACCGGGCGATAGCAACATGACCCTTGCCTGCGAGTTCGGCGCGCTTCGCAGTCGGGCCCAAGTGGGCCCGACTGCGAAGCGCACGACCAGCCTCAGTCAGAGCCGCTGCCACTCGGGCTTGCCCGCGTAGACCTCTCGGTAGTAGTCAAGACGGCTCAGCCCAGACGCCGCTTCCTCGTCGACGAGCACCGTCGCGTGCGGGTGCAGCTGGAGGACCGAGGCCGGGCACGACGCGGACAGCGGCCCCTCGACGGCGGCCGCGACCGCCGCGGCCTTCCCAGCGCCGGTGGCGACCAGCAGCAGGTGGCGCGCGCGCAGGATGGTGCCGAGCCCCTGGGTCAGCACGTGCCGCGGGACCTCGTCGACCGAGCCGAAGAAGCGCGCGTTGTCGCGGCGGGTCTGGTCGGTCAGCGTCTTCATCCGGGTGACGGAGGCGAGGGACGAGCCGGGTTCGTTGAAGGCCAGGTGACCGTCCGCGCCGATGCCGAGCACCTGCACGTCGACACCGCCCGCGGCGGCGATCGCCTCCTCGTAGCGGGGACCGGCGTGCTCGGGGTCGGACGCGTCCGGACTGGCGACCCGGTCGCGTGCGATCTCCAGCCCGTCGGTGAGCTCGCGGAAGATCGTCTCCCGGTAGCTCTCTGGGTGACCGTCGGGCAGGCCGACGTACTCGTCCAGGGTGAAGCAGCGGACCCCGTCGTACGCCGGAGCCGAGCCGTCGCGGCGCCGGCGGATGAGCTCCTGGTACGCCGGCAGCGGGCTCGAGCCGGTGGCCAGTCCGAGCACGGCGTCGGTGCGAGTGCGCACCAGTGCCTCGATGACGTCGGCCGCGACGGCCCCGACCTCGGCCGGTGTCGAGAGAGGGACGACCTCCATCAGCTCCCCTCCATCAAGCACAGCTCCAGGTCGTCGGTGAGCTCGATCCGCTCCTCGCGGGGCGGGAGGCCGAGCAGCGCGAGCGGGGTCGTCGTGGCGGTGGCGATCGCGTCCTCGACCGAGCAGCCGGTCTGGGCGACCAGGATGCGCAGGCAGCCGAGCAGCGACGCGGCCGATCCGGCGAGGGTGCCGTCGTGCAGCCGCACGGTCCCGTCCGCGACGACCACGTCCTGGTCGCCGAGCCGGGTGGCGCCGTCGGGCAGGCCCAGGGCGGCCGTTGTGTCGGAGACGGAGAGGAAGCGCGAGGGCCCGAGCGCGCGCCAGACGGCTCGCAGGAAGTCGGGGTGCAGGTGGTGCCCGTCGGCGATCACCCCGGCCACCAGAGATCCACCCAGCGCGACACCGACCGGGCCGGGCTCGCGGGTCTGCATCGGCGGCATCGCGTTGCCGAGGTGCGTGACGCACCGGGCTCCAGCCTCGACCGCGGCACGCACCGCGGCCGTGTCGGCGGCGGTGTGACCGACCGACACGACGACGCCCTGGGAGACCAGTCGCTCGATCACGGCGATCGCACCGGGCAGCTCGGGCGCGATCGTCGCCATCACGACGCCGGTCTCGCGGGACCAGCCATCGATGAGGTCCAGCGACGGCGGCCGCAGCCAGTGCTCGGGGTGCGCACCCTTGCGGCTCCGCGCGATCATCGGCCCCTCGAAGTGCAGGCCGAGCGGCTCGGCGCCCGTCCACCCAGCTGGTGGCCCGGCGGCGAGGGTGGCCATGGCCTGCTCGCGCGCGGCCGGGTCGCTGGTGATGACGGTCGGCACGAACGCGACGACGCCGTACGCCGGCAGCGCGGACGCGACCTCCCAGAGCCGGTGCGGCTCGGCGGTCAGGTCGATTCCGGCCGCGCCGTTGACCTGGAGGTCGACGAGACCCGGATAGGTGCTCATCGGCCGAGGTAGGCCGCGCCCACGGCGGCCACCGGGTAGTCGGACGGGACGACCCGGAGCCGGCCGGCCAGGTCCAGCGAGGCCAGGAACGGCGAGCTCGACGCCTGCTCGAGCAGCGCCTGGGCGACCGCCTGTCGCAGCGGGTCCCCGAGCTGGGCGACCCCGCCGCCGAGGACGATGCTGGCCGGGTCGACGGCCAGGCTGAGCACCCGGATCGCGCTCGCGACACCGGCGGAGAACCGGTCCCGGGCGGCGATCGCGGACGGGTCGCCGGAGCGGGCGGCGGCGAAGAGCGCCTGCGCGGGCGGTACGTCGCCGGAGGGCCAGGCAGCGGCGAGCGCCGAGCCGGAGGCGATCGTCTCCAGGCAGCCGCGCTGGCCGCACTGGCACACGACGCCCTGCGGATCCACGGGCACGTGGCCGATCTCGCCGGCGGCACCGTGCTCGCCGCGGCGCACCCGGCCGTCGAGCATCAGGCCCGCGGCGAGGCCGGTGCCGATGCTGAGGTAGACGAGGTCGGTCGCGTCGTCGAGCGCCGCAGCGCCGAGAGTGGCGGCGTTGACGTCGTTCTCCAGCACGACCGGTACGCCGAGCCGGTCGGCGAGGAGCTCGCGCAGCGGCAGCCAGTCGCCGTTCACCCCGAGGTTGACGGCGTGCTTGACGGCGCCCCGTTCGACGTCGACGAGGCCGGGGATGCCGACGCCGACGGTGCCCTCCAGCGGCTGGCCGGTGGCGACCCGCAACGCCTCGAAGACGCGGGCGGCCGAGCGCACGATGCCCTCGGCACCCGGCTCGGTCGGCTCCCGGACCTCGGCCAGGATCGCTCCGTCCGGGTCGAGCACGAGGCCGAGCGTCTTCGTGGCCCCGATGTCGAGTCCCACACTCAGTGCTCGATGCTGCGCTTCACGCAGTGCTCGATCCTGCGCTTCGCTCAGTGCTCGATCCTGCGCTTCGCTCAGTGCTCGATCCTGCGCTTCGCTCAGTGCTCGATCCTGCGCTTCGCTCAGTGCGGCGGTCACCGCTTCCACCCGGCCTTCCTCAGCAGCTCGGTCACGGCGGCTGCTCCGGGACGAGAGTAGCCACGGGTGCAGATCCTCGGCGCGGGTCCCGCGTACGATCCGGGCCAGCCCCACTCGACCACGACGGCGGCACCGTCGAGCACGATCTCGGGCCGGCGGTGCGCGTCGCGCACCTGCAGGATGACCGGACGGTCGGACGGCACAGGCTCCCCCGGCGCGATCACGACGTCGGGCTCGAGGCCCCACGGCACCTCGCCGATCGCGATGTTGGCGGCCGTGGCGACGCTGACCACCACGGCGTCGTACAGGTCGGGCAGCTCGCCCTCGACCAGGAGCGCACGACGGGCGCCCTCGAGCTGGGCGTCCGCGTCGACGGCGTACGACGCCGGCTCGGGCAGCTCGTCGAGCATCCGGTCGATGCGGGCGACGGCCTCCTCGAGACGTTCGCGCGAGAGCCGGCCGTCGCGCACGGCGGCGACGATGGCGGCCTGGGTCTCGCGCACGGTCGCGACCGCGACGTCGGTGCCGATGCAGAGCAGGTCGGTGCCGGCGGCGAGCGAGAGAACGGCTGCCTCCGGGATGCCGCGCCCGGCCGACGCGCCGGCCATGTCGAGGGCGTCGCTGACGATGACGCCGTCGTACCCCAGCCGGTCTCGCAACACCCCGAGCACCGGAGCGCTGAGGGTGCCGGGGAGCTCGGGGTCGAGGGCCGGTACGACGATGTGCGAGGTCATCACGGAGGCGATCCCGACCTCGACGGCCGCCGCGAACGGCACCAGCTCGCGAGTGAAGAGCGTCTCGAGGTCGGCCTCGACGGTCGGCAGCTCGAGGTGGCTGTCCTGGGCGGTGTCGCCGTGGCCCGGGAAGTGCTTGGCGCAGGCCGCGACGCCGGCTTCCTGGAGGCCGGTCACCCAGGCCGCGACGTGGGCGGCGGCCGGGGCCGGCTCCGTCCCGAAGCTGCGGGTGCCGATCACCGGGTTGTCCGGGTTGGAGTTGACGTCGGCCACCGGCCCGAAGTCGAGGTTGATGCCGACAGCTGCCATCTCGGCGCCGATCGCGCGGCCGCTGTCGCGGGTGAGCACCAGGTCGTCCGCGGCACCGAGAGCTGCCGGGCCGAGCACCGGGCTGCCGTCGAGCGCGTGCAGCCGAGTAACGTCGCCGCCCTCCTCGTCGACGGCGATGACCGCGCGCGGGTTGGCTGCCTTGATCGCCGTACTGAGCTCGACCACCGCCCACAGGCCGTCGGCGGTGTTGGTGCCGAAGTAGCAGACACCACCCAGCCCCTCGGCAAGCAGCTCGGCGTACTCGTCGGGCAGCGTCGTCCCGACGAAGGCCGGGAGCTGGACCTGCAGGGCCAGCGTCTCGACCGATGTGATCTGGGGGAGCGTCATCCCTTCACCGCCCCGGAGGTGAGACCGCTGACCATCCGGCCCTGGACGATCAGGAAGAAGATGATGACGGGGACGGCGATCAGCGTGGAGCCGGCCATGATGCCGCCCCAGTCCGTGCCGCGGTTGACGTCGGTGAAGGTCGAGAGCCACAACGGCAGGGTGCGCTGGTCCTCACGGGTCATCACGACCAGCGCGAGGGTGAACTCGTTCCAGGCCTGGATGAAGCCGAAGACACCGGTCGCGACCAGGCCGGGGGCCAGCAGCGGGAAGGTGATCCGGAAGAACGCCTGCGTGCGGGAGCAGCCGTCCATCATCGCCGCCTCCTCCAGCTCGTACGGCACCCCGGCGACGAACCCGCGCAGGGTCCAGATCGTGAAGGGCAGCACCAGGGACACGTAGACGATGCTGAGGCCGACGACCGTGTTGAGCAGGTCCATCGTCTCCAGCATCTTGTACTGGGAGATGAAGAGCCCCTCGACGGGGATCATCTGGATCACCAGCAGGGTGACGATGAAGGACATCCGCCCCCGGAACCGGAAGCGGGACACCGCGACCGCGGCGACGAAGGCGAACGCCAGCGCGACCACGATCGTCAGCAGGGTGACCATCAGGCTGATCTTCAGCGCGTTGACGAACTGGTCGGTCTCGAAGACGGTCCGGTAGTTGTCCAGGCTGCCCCCGAAGGGCACCCAGGTGGGGACCGGGTTGCGGATCTCGTTGCGGTCCAGGAAGGAGCTGTTGACCATCCAGTAGACCGGGAAGACCGTGACCAGGAAGGCGAGGACGCCGAGGGTGTTGGCGGTGATCCGCGTGGCGCGGCGGGGAGCCCGAGACATCAGTCCTCCTTCTCCTGCTTGAGCATGGACCGGACGTACGGCGCGGTCAGGATGACCGTGAGGATCAGCATGAAGACGGCGACGGCCGCGGCCATCCCGAACTTCCCGCCGCCGATGCCGAGCCGGTAGATGTAGGTGCCGAGGAGGTTGGTGTCGCGGGTGGTCCCGCCGGCCTCCTGGAGGATGTAGATCTGGGTGAAGACGCGCAGGTCCCAGATGATCTGGAGCAGCCCGACCACGAGCAGCACCGGCCGGATGGTCGGCAGCACGATGTGGCGCAGGCGCTGGAGCGGCCCGGCGCCGTCGATCTCGGCCGCCTCCTCCATGTCCTCCGAGACCTGGGTGAGCGCGGCGTACACGGTGAACGCGACGAACGGGACGCTCATCCAGACGACGATGACGGTCGCGACGAAGAAGAAGGAGAGCGGCTGCAGCAGCCAGGAGTGGCCCTCGTAGTCGAGGCCGATCCCGGTCAGCAGGTAGTTGACGACGCCGTACTGCGTGTCGAAGAGCCACTCCCAGACGGTCAGCGTCGCGACGACCGGCATCGCCCAGGCGAGCAGCAGCCCGGTCTGCACCAGAATCCGCACCGACTTCGACATGTGCCGCATCAGCAGCGCCAGGCCCACGCCGATCAGCAGCGTGAGGCCGGCGTTGACCAGGCAGAAGAGCAGCGACCGCAGGGTGACCCGCCACAGGTACGGGTCCGTGACCAGGTCGCGGTAGTTCTGCAGCCCGATCCACTCGGGCGCCTTGCCGAACTGCTGCTGCAGGCCGAACTCCTGGAAGGAGAGCATCAGCTGGCGCACCAGCGGATAGCCGAGCGCGAGACCGAGGGCGGCGATGGCCGGCACCAGGAACAGGTACGGCAGCACGCTGCGGCGTGGCTTCGGCGGACGGCCGAGCTCAGCGCCGGTCCTGACGGTCATGTCCGTCATGATTCCTCCTCCCTTCTGGCCCGGGCCAGGTCACGTGATCCCGGGCATGGCACGGCCGGGGCGGCGGATCGCACCGCCCCGGCCGTCCTGCTGGTTGAGCTTGTGTTGCGTGCGGCTTGGTCAGCCGTTGATCTGCTCGTCCATCTGCTCGTCGGCCTTGGCGGCCAGCTCGGCCACGTCGCCACCCTGGGCGATCGCGACGAACAGGTCCTCCAGGACCCGCGAGCCCTCGACGTTGGCCCAACCCGGCGCGGCCGGGGTGAGCTTGGCGTTGGAGGCGGCGGCGATCGTGGCCTGGGCGAACTCGTCGTCACCGAGCAGCGGCGCGAGCGAGTTCAGGGCCGGCGTGAGGCCGGCCTTGGCCATGATCGTCTGGTAGTCCTCGCTGAGCATCAGCGCGACGGCCTTCTGGGCCAGGCCCTGGTTGGCCGACTTGGCCGCGATCGCGATGTCCGAGCCGCCGAGGAGCACCGGAGCCGGCTGCCCGTCGGAGCCGGGAAGGGCGAAGACGCCGATCTGCTTGCCGTACGTGTCGGGGCACCCGGTCTTCGGGTCCTCGATCAGGCCCTTGATCCAGCCGGGGGCCGAGACCATGCCGATCTCGCCGGCGCAGAACGGCGTCCAGGAGTCGGCCTCGTTGCCGTCCTTGGCCGCACCGGAGGCCTCGGTGAAGAGCTTCTGCGCGGTCTCGAGGCCCGCGATCGACTCGTCGGAGGCCAGGGAGCCGCTCCACTCGCCGCCGTCCTCGGTCGCCAGGTCGCCGCCGGCGTTCCAGATGAACGCGGCGCCGTTGCGCCAGTCCTGGCCGGGGAACCAGAAGCCGGAGAAGTTGGCCGGCTTGGGGTTGGCCTGCTTCAGCTTGACGGCGTCCTCGACGAACTCGTCCATGGTGGTCGGTACGGCGTCGATGCCGGCCGCCTTGAAGAGGTCCTTGCGGTAGAAGATGTACTTCGAGCCGGCGTAGTACGGCACGGCGTACGTCTTGCCGTCGATGGTGGCCCCGTCGACGAAGCCCTGGAGCAGGTCGTCACCGCCGAGGCTGTCGAGCTGGTCGGACATGTCGGAGAACGCGCCGGCCGAGGTGAACGTCGGGGCCTGCGTGTTGCCGATCTCGACCACGTCCGGAGTCTCCGACTCGCTGGACAGCGAGGTCGTCAGCTTCTCGACGAGGCCGTCCCACTCCTGCTGCTCGATGGTCAGCGTGGAGCCGGGGTTCTGGTCCTCGAAGGTCTTCTTGAGCCAGTCGCGGGCCTCGTCCGGCGTGTCCGTGCCGTTGAGCCAGACCCGGATGTCGGCCTTCTCGGGGCCCTTGCTCGACGCGTCACCGTCGCTGCTGTCACTGCCGCAGGCGGCCAGGGTCGCCACGGCCATCGCGGCGATGGCCGCGACCGCCAAAGTCTTCTTGATGCGCACCGCTGTTTCCTCTCGTCGAGCTTCTCTTGCTGGGTGTGGTGGGTGGTACCTGGTTCCGAGATGTGTTTCAGGAGACGCCGAGCTGTCCGGAGAGGACGAGGACGGCGGCTCCGACGAGGACGACGTCCTCGCCGAGCTCCGAGGTGCGGACCACGAGGCCCGCGGAGCTGACCGGCATGGTCCGCTCGCGGATGCTCCGGTCGGCGGCTTCGAGCAGCGGCCCGTCGAGCAGCTCCTGCGGTCCGCTGAGGACCAGCTCGTGCAGGTTGAGCGTGCCGACGACCGGCGCCAGTGCGGCCCCGAGCTGCTCACCGACGCGGCCGAGGATCTGGTCCGCGCTCAACCCGTCCCTTGCTCCCTCGTCGAGGCGCCGGCGCAGGTGGGGTACGGCGAGGATCGTCTCGAGGCAGCCGGTGCGCGAGCAGGCGCAGCGCTCACCGTCGGGGTCGACGACGACGTGGCCGATCTCGCCCGCGGCACCGAGGTGCCCGTGGAGCAGCGAGCCGCCGAGCACCAGGCCGGCACCCACACCGGTCCCGACCCGGAGCACCATCAGGCCGCCGTCGCCGGAGGCGCCGAACGTGTGCTCGCCGAGGACGGCGGTGTTGGCGTCGTTCGCGACGAAGACCGGGACGCCGAGCGCCTCGGCGAGGCTGGCCGCCAGCGGGGTGTCGGTCCAGGCGAGGTTGGGGGCGTCGATGACCGTGCCCGCGGCGTCCACGACGCCGGGGCTGCCGACGCCGATGCCGAGCACCGGGCGGTCGGTCATCGCGATCAGCGCCTCGGCGAGCCGGTGGACCAGCGCGACGGCGTCCTCGCCGACGGCACCGTCGAGAGGCAGCTCGTGGCGCGCCTGCACCTGTCCGGCGAGGTTGATGACGGCGCCGGTCATCCGGTCCGTGGCCGACAGGTCGATGCCGATGACGTGGGTGGAGTCGGCGGCCAGCCCGACCAGCATCGGCGGCTTGCCGACCCGGCTCCCGGCCGGAGCGCCGAGCTCCTCGACCAGCCCGTCGGCGACCAGCTCGCCGACCAGGTCGGAGACGGTGACCCGGGTCAGTCCGCTGGTGCGGGCCAGGTCGGCGCGGCTCGCCGGCCCCTCCCGGAAGAGCTGCTGCAGCAGCAGCGACCGGTGGTGGCGACGGGCGTCCTCCTGGAGGAGCTTGCCGCGGGGTCGGAGCTGCCGGCCCACCGGAGAAGTCGTGGTCACGTTTGTTAGTTCAGCGCACTTACATATTATTCGTCAAGCGTTTCGGGGAAATTCACCGGGCGTCGGTTTCCCCGGTGCACCGGGGAAACCCTCACTTCTGGGCCGATGCGTCGGCTGAGAAGTGACTGACTTGCCTGAGAAGTCAGGGCGTGAGCGACGGCCGGTCCGGGAGCGACAGCGTCAGTACGGCGTCCTCGACCAGCGGGTGCTGCTCGATGTCGGCCTCCACCTTGCGCAGGCGTACGGCGAGGTGCGACTCGGTGTCGTCGCCGACCAGGTCCACGGCCGCGACCACGAAGACCCGCGCCGGGCCGACGTACTCGAGGTGCAGGTAGGTGAGCCGCTCGACCTGCGGGTGCTCGAGGATGCCCGCGATGACCCGCGACCGGGTCTCGGGCGTCGGTGCCTCGCCGAGCAGGTAGTCCATGTTGCGCATGATCAGGAAGACCGCAACGAAGGCGAGCAGCACCCCGATCGCGATCGACCCGACGGCGTCGAAGATCGCGTTGCCGGTGAGCTGGTGCAGCCCGATGCCGGTGGCGGCGATCAGGATGCCGAGCAGGGCCGAGAAGTCCTCGAAGAAGACCGCGCGCAGCGTCGGGTTCGACGTCTGCGCGACGTAGCGCAGCGGGTGCATGCCGAAGCGCCGCGAGGCGCCGTGGACCTGCCGGCTGGCCTGCACGAACGACGTCCCCTCCAGCACGAACGCGATCGCGAGCACGACGTAGTTGACCAGGTAGCTGGTCTCCTCGGACTCCGAGCCCAGCTGGGAGACGCCGTGCCAGATCGACACGACCGCACCGGCGGTGAAGAGCCCGAAGGCCGCGATCATCGACCAGGCGTACGTCGCCCGCCCGTAGCCGCGTGGGTGCTCCTCGTCGCGCGGCCGACTGCCGCTGCGCTCGGCGATCAGCAGGAAGACCTCGTTGCCCGCGTCGGCCCACGAGTGCGCGGCCTCCGCCACCATCGCCGCCGAACCGGTCAGCAGCGCGGCGACCGTCTTGGCTACCGCCAGCACGGCGTTGGCGGTGAGGGCGACGATGACGGTGAGCAGCGACTCGCCGCCCGTGGACTCGGGCGGGTCTTCGCTGGAGGCCATGCGCCTCAGTATCCGCCCCGCCCGTACGGTCGGGGCCATGCGCCGCACCTTGCTGGCCCTGGCGCTCGTCGGGGCATTCCTCACCGGATGCGGCAGCGACCCCGAAGCAGCTCCCCCGCCCGGGCCGGCCGAGACGACCGGCAGCCCCACGGCCGCGCCGACGAAGTACGACCAGTACGTCGCGCTCGGTGACTCCTACACGGCGGCGCCGCTGGTGCCGCCGACCGACACGAGCACGGCCTGCCTCCGCTCGGGGGTGAACTACCCCGCCCTGGTCGCTCAGGGGATGCCCGGGACCGCGCTGAGCGACGTCAGCTGCAGCGGGGCCGCGACCGAGGACATGACGGCCCGGCAACGGGGGATGACCGGCGCCGTACCCCCGCAGTTCGACGCACTGCGCCGCGGCACCGACCTCGTCACCATCGGGCTCGGCGGCAACGACGACGGCCTGTTCGGAGCCGTGCTCGGCGGCTGCACCAAGCTGGCGTCGTCGGACCCGACCGGCAGCCCCTGCACCGCCAGGTTCGAGGGCCGGACCGATGCGTCGCTCGACCGCATCCGCAGCAACCTCGCCGACGTCGTCGCCGGGGTGCGTGAGCGCTCCCCGAAGGCCCGGATCCTGCTGGTCGGCTACCCCCAGATCGTGCCCGAGTCCGGCACCTGCGACGACCTCCCGCTCGCCGAGGGTGACTACGCGTTCGCCCGCGAGGTCAACGAGGAGCTCAACGAGGCCGTCGAGGAGGCCGCCGGCGACACCGAGGCGGAGTACGTCGACGTCTGGGAGCCCAGCGCGGGCCACGACATCTGCGGGGACGAGCCGTGGATCAACGGCCGCGTCACGTCTGCGGACCGGGCGCTCGCCTACCACCCGTTCGCCCTCGAGCAGCAGGCCGTGGCCGACCTGGTCCTCGCCCTGCTCCGCGGATAGCTCGGCTGATACCGGACACTGGGCGTCGCCTCTTCACCCGATTCGGGCCGGTCTAGATCGGCCGATCCGTGCTTACGATGCATTGGTGCTGAGCTCGAGGCTGGCTTCCCGACCCCGTCCTGAACACACGCGAGCCTGGGGAGGGATTCTCGCTGCGACCGCACTGCTGGCGACCGTGCTGGCGGTCGTCCCGCTCCCGCAGTCACTCACGCCGCGGGCCGATGCGGCCGCGAGTCTGCAGGTGAGCCAGGACATCCCCGCGCAGACGCTGATCGGCAACGAGACGCCGGTCGACATCACCTTCAGCAACAGCAGCGCCCCGGGCACCACGACGGCGTACAACCTGACCTTCTCGGTGACCCTGCCGCCGGGCGTGACTCTCTCCTCCTCGGACGAGTCGCCGACCAGCAGCTTCGCGATCGGCGACCCGGGCGACCCGTCCGGGACGGTCTACGTCTGGCGCAACATGGTCGACATCGTGCCGGGCAGCGTCTACCACTTCCGCTACTCCTTCCAGCACGACGTCGGGACCGGGCCGGACCAGTGGCAGGTCAACGACGAGGTCGACACGACCCTCGACTCCTACGTCAGCGACACCGACAGCCAGGTCCCCACCATCACCCCCAGCGGCGGCAACCCGGTCGAGGCCGACGCGGACGGCTTCGACAGCCAGGTCACGACCCCCGGGTCGACGATCCTGGTGCCGGTGCTGCTCACCAAGTCGGAGCCCTCCCCCGAGGCCGAGCTGCTCCGCGGCGTGCACGACCACCAGACCGTCTACACGCTGACCCTCGACGCCGGCGAGACCGGCGACGTCGGTCTCGGCGTGGTCGAGGACTACATCCCGGCCGGGATCGAGTTCCTCGGCTGCGGCACCGGCGACAACTCGCGCACCGAGGAGTACCCGGGCTCCGGCCCGCTGAACCCCGGCAACGCGCCGGCGGCGCCGGACTGCATCCCACCCGACACCGTCGAGACGGTCAACAACCCCGACGGGCTGCCGGGCGGCGTCTACACCCACGTGACCTGGAACGTCGGCACCAACCTGCCCGCATCGTCCACCTCCACCCTGCAGTACGTCGCCGGCATCCCGCAGCGCGAGAACACCATGGACTGGCCCGGCATCACCCCGCCGCCGGGCGGTGGCCGCCAGGCCTCCAACCTGGACAACAACACCGGCCCGCTGACCACCCAGGTCGACGAGGGCACCACCTGGACCAACCAGGCGCAGGTCGACACGACGTTCGGCGGCGTCCCGTCCACGGTCACGGACACCGAGGCCGTGCAGGCGGTCGATCTCTCCGTGCAGAAGTACGTCGACCAGCCGGAGATCGAGCAGGGTGGGATCTCCACCTGGACGCTGCAGCTGCAGACCTCCGAGTACGTCGTCGACGACGGCGTCGCGGGGCTGACCATCCAGGACGTCACCCCGGACGGCACCTGCCCGATCGGCAGCGTCCGCACCTGCTCCGCGACGACGCCGGAGCCGGCTCCGGCGTACACCAACAGCCAGGTGGACCTCGACGGCGCCGGCACCACCCGCCTGACCTGGGACCTGTCGACCTTCGAGATCGACGCCAACCGCACCGGCAGCATCCTCTTCTCCACGCAGGCCCTGACGCAGTACGCGAACGGCGCACCCGTCTCGGCGAACGACTCCTGGACCAACACGGCCACGCTGGACGCCCAGGTCACGACCTTCGACGAGCGCGGCAAGGACGACCCCGACGGCTACCTCGAGCGCGACGTCGACGACGACACGTCCCGCAGCCAGTCCGGCACGGCGATCACGCTGACCAAGGACGTCGGCGTGCCGGCCGACGGCCAGGCGTGCAGTGACGGGGTCGGCGTCAACTGGCAGCCCGACGTGGCCAACGGCGTGGGACCCGGCGACCGGGTCTGCTGGCGACTCACCGTCATCGCCCCTGCCAACCTGGACACCCGCGACGTCGACCTCGTCGACTTCCTGCCACCCGGCTTCCGCTACGAGCCCGGAACCTCGACTTCCGGCCCGGAGAACGAGGTCGACCCCGACATCGTCGACGGCGCGAACGCCAGCGGCCCCGAGACGATCGCCACCGGTCAGCGGATCGAGTGGGAGCTGATCCCCGGGGAGGTCGTCCGCCCGGCACAGACGGTGCAGATCGTGTTCTCGACCGTCCTCGACGGCGGCGTCACCCCGGACCTCGGGGAGCCGGGGGACGTCTTCACCAACGAGGCCCGCTACTCCTTCCGCAACACCAACGGCGAGGTGTTCGTGCACCGCGACGACGCCGGTGTCACCTTCTCCGAGGCCCACCTCGGACTCACCAAGCAGATCAGCGCCCTCGACGGGACTGCCATCACCCCGCCGGTTGACCAGCTTCGCGACGTGGTCGGGGGCAACCAGGTCACCTACGCGATCACCGTTGCCAACGACGGCGACCGCGACGCCCTCAACGCGACCATCTGGGACCTGCTGCCGCGCAACGTCAGCGACGACGGCCTGGACGCCACCTGCGGGCAGATCACGGCCATCGACCACGGCGGCGCCTGCAGCGCGGGACGCATCAGCTGGCAGGAGGTCACCATCCCCGCCGGTGGCAACGTGGTCCTCCACTACACCTGGACCCTGCCGCCGGCGGGAGACGTCCCCGTCGGCACCCAGTGGACCAACCACGCCGGCGTACGCGACTACTTCTCGCCGTCCAACGACGACTCCGCGCCCCGCTTCCGCTATGTCCCGCGCGACAACATCGACCCGTCGCTGGAGCCCTCGGCCAACACGGACCGCGCCGACGACACCGCCGACGTGTTCACACCCGGTGTCACGTTGACGAAGTCGCGCACGACCTCGATCACCGACGACGGCAACCGCGAGGCCGACCAGGCGACCATCGGCGAGACGATCAGCTACACGGTCGAGGGCCGCCAGCCCGGCGGCACGGCGGCCGACGACTTCACCCTCCTCGACAGCATCCCAGCGGGCCAGCAGCTGCAGACCGGCACGATCGAGGTGGTCGCCGGCTCGGTGGACGCCGACGCCGACGCGTGTGCGTACGGCGCCGGGGCGGTCGACGTGCCCTTCACCAACACCGCGACCCAGATCCAGGTCGGACCGCTGAACCGGAACGCTCCGGACCCGGCTGTCGATGTCTGCCTCCGCCTGACCTTCGACGTCGTGGTGGTCGACGTCGCCGCCAACCGTCGTCCCGACAACGTCTCCAACACCGCGACGCTCACCTACGACTACGACAACGGCGTCGACACCCCGGTGCCGAGCACCGTCACCGCCAGCGTCTCGACGCAGATCGTCGAGCCCAACATCACGATCGACAAGCGCTCCTCGGCCGCAACCACCGTCGTGCCGGGCGCCGACGTGGACTACCAGCTGGTCGTCACCAACACCAGCGACACCGCGGTGTCGGCGGCGCACGACCTGGTGGTCGTCGACGACTACGACCAGGGCCAGGTCGCGACCGTCACCAACATCAGCAACGGCGGCACCGCCGCAGGCGGTCAGATCACCTGGAACATCGATGACCTGGCGCCGGGCGCCTCGGTGACCCTCACCTACACCGCGCAGCTCGACAGTCCGCTCGTCGCCGGCGGCACGATCACCAACACCGCCGAGGTGACCGCGACCTCGATCGCCGCGGACGACCCCGGCGGCGACGCCGACGAGCGCACCGCGGGCTCGGCCTGCTCGCCGGCCAGCTGCCCGGGCTACATCGACGACGACTCGGTCACCCTGACCGTCGCCGGCGCCGCGCTCACCAAGTCGACCAGTACGCCGACCCGCACGATCGGCAGCGAGGCGACGTACACCCTGAGGGCGGAGTTCCCGGCGGGATTGATCTTCAACAACGCCTCCGTCCGGGACAACCTCTCCGGCGGCCGCACTACCTACCTGCGCACCCTCGACGTCACCTGCGCCACCTGCAGCACGGCGGATCTCAACCAGTTCGTCTACCCGGAGGACAACACCACCGCCGGCGGGAACCCGCGGTGGGACATCGGCGACCTGGCCAACAGCGCGCTGACGCGCATCTACACGATCACGTACGTTGCGCGCGTCGAGAACCAGCCCAGCATCGGCGTGCCGCCGGCGCCCGACACGACGCTGACGAACACGGCGACGCTCGCGTACAACGGCGCCGACCGCGAGACCGACACCGCGCAGATCGCGATCGCCGAGCCGGACGTGAGCATCGTCAAGCTGGTGGAGACCGACGTCGACTCGGGTCTGGCCGTCACGACCAACGGCGACCCGGCGCGCGGCGAGATCGGCGAGACCATCACCTACCAGCTGGCGCTGACCAACGACGGCGCCTGGCCGGCGTACGACGTCGCGGTCACCGACGAGCCCGACACCGTCGCCACCGACGGCTGCACGACGGGCACGCCTCGGCTGATGGTCGACGACGTCAGCGACGGCGCGCTCTACGAGGTGACCGACGACGAGCTGGCTGCCGGCGACGGCTGCCTCGGGTTCAACGTCCCGGTGATCCTGCCGGGCGCCACCGTCCGGATCACCTACACCCTGGCGGTGCCGGACGACTTCACCGACCTGGTCGCCGGTCCGGAGTTCGTCAACGAGGCCACCGTGACCGAGTACTTCGGCCTCCCGGAGGCACGCCGTACCGGCGGACCGGACTTCGTCCGGGAGTATCCCGACACCCAGCCGAACGCGTTCGGCTACGTCGACCTGGACGGCGGCGAGCTCGGCGACACGGTGTGGCTCGACCGCAACGGCGACGGGGTCCAGACCGCCGACGAGCCGGGCATCCCCGACGTCGGCGTGACGGTCGTGTGGGCCGGACCGGGCGACACCGTCTTCGGCAACGGCAACGACGTGACCTACGAGCGCACCACCGACGAGGACGGCATCTGGCTCACCGACGACAGCACTGGTCCGCCGCCGCACCTGCTGCCGCCGGGCAGCTACCGGGTCACGATCGACACCGATAGTCTCCCGGACGGACTGACCCCGACGTACGACGCCGACGGGATCGGCACCCCGTCGGTGTCGGCGACGACGCTGGACGAGAACGAGTCCGACCTCGGCCAGGACTTCGGCTACGACGGCACCGGGTCGCTCGGCGACTTCGTCTGGCTGGACCTCGACGCCGACGGCGTGCAGGACAGCGGCGAGCCCGGCATCCCCAGTGTCGACCTGACCGCGACCTGGGCCGGCTTCGACGGCACGCTCGGCACGGACGACGACGTCGACTACGGCACCGTCACCACCGACGCGGACGGGCTCTACACGGTCGAAGACCTCCCGGCAGGCGACGTGCGCGTCACGGTCGTCACGACGACCCTCCCGGACGGACTCGAGGCGACGTACGACCTGGACGGCGACGAGGACGACACCGCCGTCCGTGAGCTCGCCGCGGGCGAGGACGCGACCGACGTCGACTTCGGGTACGGCGGCACCGCCACCGTCGGCGACTTCGTCTGGTTCGACATCGACGGCGACGGCGTCCAGGACCTGGACGAGCCCGGCCTGGGCGGCGTGGACGTCGAGGTCACCTGGTGGGGCTTCGACGGCGTCTTCGGCGGCGGACCCGGCAGCGACGACATCACCGTCACGACCACGACCGGCCCCGCCGGCGGGTACCTCGTCGAGGGCGTCCCCGCCGGCCGGGTGCGGGTGACGGTGGACGACGACACCCTGCCGGGCGACGTGGTCCCGACCTTCGACCTCGACGGCATCGGCACGCCGCACACCGCCCTGCGCGACATCACGACGGGAGAGGACGCGCGCAACGTCGACTTCGGCTACCGGGGCACCCTGACGATCGGCGACCTGGTCTGGCTCGACGTCGACAGCGACACCTTCGGTCCGGACACCCCCGGACCCGACGCCGACCCCGACGAGCCGCCGGTGCCCGGCGTACGCCTGACCGTCACCTGGGCCGGCCCCGACGACAACCTGGCGACCCAGGGGGACAACGTCATCCTGGCGACCAACGTGGAGACCGGCGCCAACGGGCGCTGGGAGGTCGTCGGCGTGCCCGCGGGTGTCATCCGGGTCGGGCTGGGCGGCCAGCGCTTCGGCTCCTTGCGGGTCAGCTACGACCGCGAGGGCGCCCGGGACGGTGTCGGCATCGCGCGCGTGACGGCCACCGACCGCGACTTCGACTTCGGGCTGGCCGGCACCGCCTCGCTGGGCGACGACGTGTGGCTGGACTTCAACCGCAACGGCGCGATCGACGCCGGCGAGCCGCCGATCCCCGGCGTCAGCCTCTCCACGAGGTGGGCCGGCTTCGACGACATCTTCGGCAACGCGGACGACGTCGACATCGACCCGGTCACGACCGGCGGGCTTGGCAAGTACGAGGTCGACAACGTCCCGAGCGGCATCAGCCGGGTCGTCGTCGATCCCACGACCCTCCCGGCCGGGCTGGCCCCGGTCTACGACCTCGACGGTGGCAACGACAACCGCGCCGACCGCGAGCTCGACCCGGCCGAGAACGCCACGGACGTCGACTTCGGGTACGTCGGCACCGGCCGCATCGGCGACTACGTCTGGTGGGACCTCGACGGCGATGGCGTCCAGGACCCGACCGAGCCCGGCCTCGCCGGCGTCGCCGTCACCCTCGACTGGGCCGGCTTCGACAACATCTTCGGCAACGCCGACGACGGGCAGCTGAAGACGGCGACCGACGGCAAGGGCGGCTACCTCTTCACCGGCCTGCCGGCCGGCGACTACCGGGTGACCGTCACCAAGGCAGACCTCCCCGCCGGCGTACGGACCACGGCCGACCCGGACGGTGGAGCCGACTCGGTCGCCGCGCTCACCCTGGCCGGCGGAGCGAGCAACCTGACCCAGGACTTCGGCTACGTCGGGACCGCCGAGATCGGTGACCTGGTCTGGCGAGACGTCAACCGGGACGGTGACCGGCAGGCCGACGAGCCCGCGCTCGCCGGCGCCGGGGTGTCGGTCCGCTACCTCGGCCCCGACGGCGTCGACGGCACCGACGACGACGTGACGGTCAAGCAGGTGACCGGTGACCCGCCGACCACCCAACCCCGGGCGCGCGGCGGCGTACCCGTCCCCGGTGACCCCTACTACCGGGTGACCGGCCTTGCTCCGGGCAGGTACGTCGTCACGCTCGACGGCGACACGGTGCAGAGTCCGGACGCGCCGATCTCCGACTTCGACGGCGGCGACCCGACGGTCACGACGCTGACGCTGACCGACACCCCGATGCTGGACGCCGACTTCGCGGTCTTCCAGAACGACGTCCCCGAGTTCGACGACAACGACGCCGCCGGCGCCGGGATCAAGGTCGAGTGCGACGGCAGCGTGGTGATCGACCCGTTCGCGTTCGTGACCGATGCCAACGGTGACCGCCTGCGCATCGTGAAGGGCTCGATCGACGTCCCGGAGGACGTGGTCGCGACCGTGACCGACAACGGGAGGCTGAAGATCAGCACCACGGGCAACGAGGACTTCGTGGTCCGCTACCAGGTGTCGGACGGCCGTGGCGGTGTGGTCAAGGTCAAGATCCCGGTCGAGGTCTCGAAGGACTGCGCCTCCGACAGCGGCACGGACGACGGCGGCCTGCCGGGCACCGGCAGCGACCTGCCGGCCTGGGCGCCGTGGCTCGGCCTCAGCCTGCTGCTCGCGGGTGCGGCCCTGACGGTCTCCGGCGTACGGCGCCGGCGCGGCTGACCGTCAGCGGGCGTCGCTGACGACGTGGCCCGCGACCGCGGTCAGGGCGACGGGCATGGACCGGAGCTCCTGGCCGAGCGCGGCGGTGTCCGTAGCGTCCAGGTCGCGCAGCAGCGGGTCGCGGTCGAGGAGCACCAGGTCGCCGCGGGAGCCGGCGCCGACCGTCGGCTGACCGTCGACGGAGGCGGCCAGCACCTCGCGGACGGTGAGCGCCTGCTCGCCGTGCCACGGCCCGCGGTCGTCGGCGCTGCGGTGCACGGCCGCGGCCATCGCCAGCCACGGGTCGAGCGGCGACACGGGGGCGTCGGAGCCCAGCGCCAGCTCGACCCCGTCGTCGAGCATCCACCGGAACGCGAAGCAGCGCTCCGCCCGCTCCCCCCAGATCTTGTCGGTCAGGTCGCGGTCGTCGAGCAGGTGCGCGGGCTGCACGCTCGCGCGGATGCCGAGCCGCGCCATCCGCCGTACGTCGTCGCGGCGCGCCATCTGCGCGTGCTCGATCGACCCGCGTGCGCCGGTGTCGGCGTACGCCGCGAGCGCCTCCTGGACCGCCGCGTCGCCGATCGCGTGCGTGGCGATCTCCAGGCCGGCGGCGTGCGCCCGGGCGAGCTGCTCGCGCAGGTCGGCGCCGGAGAGGTTGGGCTGACCGGACGGGTACTCGAGCTTGCGGGCGTCGCCGTACGGCTCGCAGCACCAGGCCGTCCGGGTGTTGAGCGAGCCGTCGCTGATGATCTTGAGCGGGCCCATCGTCGCGCGGTCGTCACAACCGGGGAGCACGTCGCCGGTGCGCAGCCCGTCGGCGATCACGTCGTCGAGCTGGTGCGAGTACGTCGCGGCGCGGATCCGCAGGCGGTCGCAGCCCTGCCCCCAGCGCTCGGCCCACTCGCCGTACCCGGCGCCGAACTCGAAGTCGACCAGGCCGGCGATGCCGCGGCCCGCGGCCTCGTCGAGCATCCGGCGGTAGGCCTCCGGCGAGGTGCCGTCGTTGCCGACGAGGGTGACCAGGCGGGGGTACGCCGCGAACCACTCGGTCTCGCGGACCACCGAGTCGCGGACCGGCATCGCGAGGTGCAGGAGCGCCGTGGTGTTGAGCCAGGCGTGGTGGCCGTCGCCGCTGATCAGCACCACGGCGGTATCACCCGAAACGGCGTCGAGCTCCGACACCGTGACCTCACGGTGCCAACCGGCCGAGCGGTGACCCCACCCGATCACCGGGAGGTCGGGGTAGTCCGCGATCCGCTCGGCGACCATCCGAGTGGCGTCCTCGGGCGAGCGCGCCGCCGCCAGGTCGAGGCGCTGGGAGGAGAGCGTCCACTGGGCCAGGTGGGTGTGCTGGTCCCAGAGGCCCGGGATCACCCAACGACCCTCGGCGTCGATCTCCTCGACCCCGTTCGGCCTCTCGAGCGCCGGGTCGACAACCGAGCCGACCGCCGTCACGACGCCGCGCTCGACGGCGACGTCGACCGGTGCGTCCGGTGCGGTCTCCCCGGCGCCCAGCGGCACCAGGCGGGCGTTGCGGATCAGCAGGCTGCTCACTCGCGGCACGCTAGCGGGCGGATCCTCCTGCGGGTCGTGGGGGGATGGAACCACTCGGGTCGTGGACGTAGCAGGGGCCGGCGACGTCACCGTTGGGTTCGAAGTCGTCGGGCGGGTCCCAGGCGATGTAGATGGAGTAGCCCTGGAGCCGGGGCGGGACACCCGCCTCGCACTGGACCTTCGCGATCTCGCGCTCCTGCTTGGTCGGGTACTCGTCGAGGCGGCTCAGCAGGGCGAGGCGGCCGGTCTGCTCGTAGGCATGGGGGCGGTCGCACGGCACGGGCGGCGGCTCGGAGCCCGGGTCGGGTCGGTTGCCGAAGCAGGCCCAGTACTCAGGCGGCGGGTCGTCGGCGAGACCCTCCGCGGAGCCGGTGACGGCGCGCCCCCGATCCCAGTCCGCCCCGTCGGGGAACATCGCGTCGCACCGGATCCACGACGCTCCGTCGGCGATCTGCTCGTCGCTAGGGAGGAACGCGGTCATCCCCCACGGGATCCAGGTGCGCTCGTCGATGCCGACGTACCGCCGCACGTACTCCCAGCACATGTCCACCGCGCGCTTCTCGGCCTCCTCAGCGGTCGGCTCGGTGAGCGCCAGGACCGCGACGGTCTCGGTGGTGTGCTCCTGCTCGCAAGGCACCTGGGGTGAGTCGTCCTGCCAGTGCACGCCGTACGCGACCAGGTCCGCGGGCACCGCCCAGCAGGTGCCCTCGGCCGGCCGGTGCACCGCGGCGGCCGGGGCCGGGGTGGGATCGGGAGTGGACGACGGGCTCGGCGCAGGAGCGGGGTCGGGCGTGCTGCCGTCCGGGTTGGTGTCGACGAGCACGAGGGTCGCCGCCAGCACGATCAGGACGCTCGCCGTCGAGGCCAGTGCGAACGTGGCGCGGCGCCGGCGGCGGGCGGTCGCGATCCGGTCGTGCACGTCCACCAGCCGGCCAGGAGTCTTGTCCTCGAGTGCCCAGGAACGCTCGGCCAGTGGCCTGAGATCCTCACGGTTCACGGCAGGCTCCCCTCGTCAGCGGCCGGCGCCAAGGCGGCGTCCAGCCTGAGCTTGGCCAGGGCTTTGGCACACTGGCTCTTGACCGTCCCGATCGAGCACCCCATCAGATCCGCGGTGTCGGCCTCGGTGCGGTCCTCGAGGTAGCGCAGGACCACGACGGCGCGCTGCCGTCGGGGCAGGTGCCCGATCGCGTTCCACAGGTCCTGGTCCCCGACGCCGCTCGGCTCCGCTCCGGTGCGGTCCAGGTCCAGCGAGAGCTCGTCGGTCGGCGTCTCCCGGACCCATCGACGGCGCCACCAGGATGCAGAGGTGGTCACCATGATCCGGCGGACGTAGGCCTCCGGGTCCTCGATGCGGCGCCACGCGAACCACGCCTTGGTCAGGGCGGTCTGCACGAGGTCCTCGGCCAGGCCTTCGTCCTGGGTCAGCAGGTAGGCCGAGCGCACCAAGGCCTGCGAGCGCGCGACGACGAACCCGTCGAACTCTGCTTCGTCCGCCATACGACCACCACCCCGGGGACCGATGCCGAGCACGGTGCCGACATCCCTACCAAGACGCGCCGGCGGCGCGAAAAGGTTGCCCGACCCAGCATCCTCCCGGCAGCTCCGCTCAGCGTCCGGGTGATGAGTTGTCGCGCCCCTACCCGTCATACCTACGACGGGACATAGCGACACGGGAGGATGGCGTGATGAGTGCGGACACGGGCGTGGAGGGGCCGGCGTTCTCGGGGATGGCCGAGTTCTCCGGGATGGCGGAGCGGCACCGGCGGGAGCTGCACGTGCACTGCTACCGGATGCTCGGGTCGTTCGAGGACGCCGAGGACACGGTGCAGGAGACGTTCCTGCGGGCCTGGCGGCGGCGGGAGACCTTCGAGGGGCGGTCGACGTTCCGGGCGTGGCTGTACCGGATCGCCACCAACGCCTGCCTGGACCTGCTCGCCAAGACCCGTCCGGAGCCCGCAACCGGCGGCGAAGTGCGGTGGCTACAGCCCTATCCGGACCGGCTGCTCGACGAGCTGCCTGCCGGGGACGCGGACGAGCCCGAGACCGTCGCCGTCGCGCGGGAGACGATCGAGCTGGCGTACGTCGTCGCGGTCCAGCACCTCGCGCCGCGCCCGCGGGCGGTGCTGATCCTGCGGGACGTCCTCGGCTGGCCGGCGAAGGACGTCGCGGACCTCCTCGGGGACTCCGTCAACTCCGTCAACAGCGCACTGCAGCGGGCCCGCGCCGGCATGCGGGAGCATCTGCCCGCCGAGCGGCAGGACTGGACCGGCGGCGAGGAGGACGCCGGGACGCGCGAGCTGGTCCGGCGCTTCACCGACGCCAGCGTGGCCACGGACATCGACGCGCTCGCCGCCATGCTGCGCGACGACGTCCGCTGCTCGATGCCGCCCACGCCGGGCCTGTACGTCGGCCGCGACGCGGTGGTCAACGACTGGCGCGAGGACGGCTTCGAGGGCATCCAGGGGCTGCGCGGCATCCCGACCGCCGTCAACCGGCAGCCCGCCATCGCCTTCTACCTCTGGCAGGAGCAGGAGGACGCGTACCTGCCGCTGACACTCGACGTCCTGCGCATCACCGGCGGGGCGATCACCGAGATCGTCACCTTCCACGACGACCAGTTCCCGCGGCTCGGGATGCCCGAGCGTCTGTCGTGACACGACTCGCGGTCACCGGCCTCCTGGCCACACTCGTGGCGATGGTGACGACTGCCGTCGTCGCGGCGCTGGCCCGCGCCTTGGGCGTCGACTTCGAGGTCGGCGATGCCAGCGAGCAGATCCCGGTCTCCGGGATCGCCGTGGTCACCGGACTCTTCTCCGTCGTCGGCGTGGTCATCGCCGTCGCGCTGCTGCGGTGGAGCGCTCGGCCCGCCGAACATTTCGTCTGGGTCGCCGTCTCGCTGACCGTCGTCTCGCTGCTCCCGCCCCTCCTCTCCGGAGGAGACGCCGCCACCGTCACCGCTCTCATCACGCTGCACCTGGTCGTGGCGGCGGTGATGATCCCGACCCTGGCGAGGACCCTCCGCTCCCAACCAGGGGCACCCGCCGTCAGGCGGCGTACTCGAGCGCGATCCGGCTGAGGTGGATCTCGCCGTGGCTGATCGGCTGCACCCTGCTCGGGTGCGGCATGGCGGGTGCGGTGGATCGGACGACATGTCCCGTGGGAAGCGTCGTTTCGATCTGGTGGAGCTCGCCGGGTGGCCCGGTGGCGGGCCTGGCTGTCCAGCCGGGTGCTTGTTTGGTGTGGTTGCAGTGCTCGCAGAGTCCTTGGCCGTTGCTGGCCGTGGTGGGTCCGCCTCGGGCGTGGTCCTCGGCGTGGTCTCGGTGGCGGATCGGGGCGTCGCAGTACGGCGTACGGCAGGACTGGTCGCGCAGGTCGATCAACCGGGCGAGGCCTGCGGGGAACTCGCGGGCGATGGACTCCATGCCGACCAGGGCACCGGTCGAGGGCTTGGCGTAGAGGCGCCGCAGCGCGGTCAGCGACTTGGGGTCCAGGGTGTCGGCGGGGATCGGGCCGTAGCCCTGGAGCCAGGCGGGTTGCTGGTCGTGGCCGAGCAGGGCTTGGTCGGAGATCACCACGTTGACCGTGACCGGGACGCCGGCAGCGGTGCTGTGGCCGGTGATCCGTTCGACCAGGGTGTCGGCCATGACCTGGCCCCGGGTCCTGGGGTCGCCGGTGGCCCTGGCTTGGTCGGCAATCCGGGTCAGGGTCGCCCAGACCGCGACGCCTTGGGCGGCAGGCAGCAGGGCGGAGAGCTGGGCCATGGTGTCGGGTGCGGGTCGCATCGAGACCCGCCGGTCGGCCTCGGCCTTGGCCCGGCGGTTGACCACCGCCTGCGGGTCGACGGCGTACACGGCCTTCTGGACCTCCGCGGCCAGACGCTTGTCGCCCCACCCGTCGAACCGGTAGGTGCCGTCCGGGCCGGGCGCGCCGATCTGCTCATCGACCAGGGCTCGATCGTCGCGGGACAGGCACGCGGTCTCCCGGCTGATCAGGGTGGCGCGCCACTCCGACAGGACGCCGGCCTTCATCGCGGCCAGCGTGTGCGGCTGCTCGGCGAGGGCGTGCGCGAGCCCCAGCAGCCTGCTGCCCTTGGCGGGTGACTCCCGGCGCGCGAAGCCGACCAGGCCGGCGACATCGCGACCACGGCGGGCGCCAGGGACCCGGGCCTGCTCGTGGCGGGCGCGGACGGTCTCGTCGAGGCGGACCGCAAGCTCGGCCTGGGCTGCGCAGATCGTGGCCTTCAGGTCCTCCAGCGCCCGGATCTCGTCGACCAGCTCGCGCTCGGACATGCCGGGCGAGGGTTCGGTGATCGTGGTCGTGGCCATGCCTCATTCTATCGAACAGGTGTTCGATCAACAAGAGGTTTTGCCAAACTTGTTGGGGTAGTTTCGAGGCTCGCTTCGCTCACACCTCAACCACCGGTTGCTGCGGCCTGAAACCCGGGAGACCGCGTCGACTCCAACCCGCCGTACCCGCGTTGTCAGCCTGTCGGCGACCAACCCGAACGGACCCGCAGGCCACAGCCAGCGCCCTGCCCACGTTTCCGGGGTCTCGAGGCTCGGCGCTGGCGCGCCTCACACCTCAACCACCGGCACTCAACCACCGGAGCCTCAGACGGCGTCCGGGCAGGGCTCCTCGTCGGGTACGGCGGCGTGCGGGTCCATGGTGGCCATCGGCTTCGGCCGCAGGAACACTCCGCCGATGACGGCGGCGAGGCCGGCGAAGACGGCACCAACCGCGAACGCCAGCTGGAAGCCGCCGTTGAGCGCCTCGAGCGACCCGGCGCCGTCCGCGACGAGGGAGGAGGTCCGTGAGGAGGACACGCTGACCAGGATCGCCAGGCCGAGCGCTCCGCCCATCATGAAGGACGTGTTGACGACACCCGAGGCGAGACCGGACTCGTGCGGCTCCACGTCGCCCATCGCGGCCAGCAGCACCGGGTTGAAGGCGATACCGGCACCGGCGCCGAGCAGCAGCATCGAGGGCAGTACGTCGGTGAGGAACTGCCCGTCGACAGGAGCGCGGGAGAAGAGCGCCAGGCTGGCACACGCCAGCGCCAGTCCCACGACGAGCGGCGGGCGGATGCCGAAGCGCAGCACCAGCTTGTCGGAGACCCGCAGCGAGCAGTAGGCCATCACCACGCTGGTCGGGACGAAGGCGAGACCGACCTCGAGGGCGTCGTACCCCAGCACCTGCTGGAGATAGAGCGCCGCGAGGAAGAACCAAGCGAACATCGCGGCCGCCCACAGGACACCGACGACCTGCGACACCACGACGTTGCGGAGGCGGAAGAGCCGCAGCGGCACCAGCGGCTCGGCGACCCGCGACTCCCACAGCACGAACACCGCGAGCAGCAGCACACTGCCGGCGATCAGCCACGGCGCACTCTCGACGATTCCGTAGACGGAGAGCATCAGCGCGGCGGTCACGAGTACGGCGCCGACGACGTCGATGCGGCCGCGCTGCCCGATGACCTCGTCGGACGGGAGCACCCGGCGGGCGGCCACGAAGACAGCGACGCCGATCGGCACGTTCACCAGGAAGATCCAGTGCCAGGAGAAGAGGCCGGTGAGCACGCCACCGAGGAGTACGCCGACGGCGCCGCCACCGGACATCACGAAGCCGAAGAAGCCCATCGCCTTGGCCCGCTCGGTCGGGTCCTGGAAGAGCCCGACGATCAGCGAGAGCGCGACCGCCGAGACGGCGGCGCCGCCCAGGCCCTGGACCGCACGGCCGGCGACCAGCAGCCCGGCCGTCGGCGCCAGCCCGCAGGCGACCGACGCGACCACGAAGGCCACCACGCCACCCAGGAAGACACGCCGGTTGCCGAGCAGGTCGCCCAGCCGCCCCGAGAGCAGCAGGAAGCCGCCGAAGGTCAGCAGGTAGGCGTTGACCACCCACGCCAGCGCTGCCGGGGAGAAGCCCAGGTCGGCCTGGATGGAGGGCAGCGCCACGTTCACGATGCTCGAGTCGAGCACGATCATGAGGTCGCCCAGGCACAGCACGTAGAGCGCCAGCCAGCGGGTCTTGACGTCGGTCATCGGGAACTCCTCGGTGGAAAGGTCTCGTCACCTTCTCCACGAACGAGGGACGACGAAATCGACAGACCCGCCGGAACTTCTCGAATCATCGGTGCCGATCGGTGGTGGTTGCGAGGCTGGTGGTTTCGAGGCTCGGCGCTAGCGCGCCTCGCACCTCAACCACCGATGCCGGTGGTTGAGGTGCGAAGGCCGCCAGGCCTGAGCCTCGAAACCACCGCCCGCTAGACCGGCCGCCGCGACTGCGTAGCGTCACGGTGGTTGAGGTGCGAAGGCGGCCAGGCCTGAGCCTCGAAACCGCCGCCAGCTACGCAGGCCGCCGCGACTGCGCGATCCGGAATCGCGGCGCCACGAAGGCGGCATCCAGGAACGTCGCGCCCGAGGCCGGGCTGGCGCCGGCGCCGTAGAAGTCCGAGAACGCCGACACCGTGTTGACGAAGACCTGGTCGAGCAGGTTCTCCGACAGTGCCACGCCGACGTCGAGGGCGACGTCGCGCACCTCGGCGACGACGTCCGGTGAGGTCGAGTAGACCGAGGCCGACACCGCCCCGTGCCGACTGGCCATCAGGTAGAACAGCGCGATCGACTCCTCCGTGTCGGCCGTCTCGACCAGGTAGCAGACCGCTCCGAGGTTCTCGCCCGAGTAGACGTCGGCGTCGACGGCCTGCAGGCCGACCAAGACCGGCGTGTACACCGAGGCGTCGGCGTACATCGGGTGCGCGACGCGGCGGCTCGCGATGAGCACCTCACCCTGCTTGCCGGCGTACTCGACGAACTCCAGCACCGCCGGGTTGGCGAGCGCACCCAGGATCTCCACCGCGCCCTCGTCGTCCGACAGCAGCCGGTCGAGCGCGGCCGCGAGGCCGTCGGCCACCTCACGGGGCGACTTGCGGCCCTGGTCGGTCTCGATGCCGTCGCGCGGCACCAGGAGGTTCTGGGGCGCCGTCGTCATCTGCCCCGTGCACACGGCCAGCGACTGGGCGAGGTTGACGCACAGGGCGCCGAAGTCCTCGGTGGAGTCGAGGACCACGCTGTTGACGCCCGGCGAGCCGGTGAAGAGCAGGGCCTGCCCGGCCCGCTCCTCGAGCCAGCCGCAGAAGCTGGCCGGTCCGGTGAAGTCGATGATCCGCACCTCGGGGCGTACGGCGAGCCGCTCGTGCAGGCGGTCCTCGCGGCCACCGACGGCGAGCGTCACCAGGTCGACGTCGTACCCGGCCTCGGCGAGCACCTCCTGGCAGATCTGCACGGTGATCGCCAGCGGCAGCACCGCCGACGGGTGCGGCTGTACGACGACCCGGTTGCCGGCGACCAGGGAGGCGAAGAGCGCCGGCCAGGCGTTCCAGGTCGGGAACACGTCGCTGCCGATCACCAGCGAGGTGCCCCGCGCGATGACGGTGTAGGTCTTCTCCAGCCCCCGGCCGCCGTCACCCGGCCGCGTCCACAGCGCGGTCGGGGCGACCCGGGACTGCGCCTGCCACGACCACGCGAGCGCCTCGAGGCACCGGTCCAGCGTGTTGGCGACACTGGACGAGAAGGCGACCCCGTAGGGCTGCCCGCTGGTGTGGCGTACGGCGCTCGCGATCTCGAAGCCCCGCTCGTACAGGCGGTCCAGGATCTGCAGGCAGACGCCGACCCGCCCGTCCGGCCCGGCGTCGCGCCAGGCCCGGGCGCCCCGGGCGGGAGCGAGCAGGGCATCGACGTCGACGACACGGGGATACCGCACCCGGAGGTCGAAGCCGAACGGCGAGCGCTCGGTGGCGACCGTCCCGGACGCACCCCGCGTCACCACCGGGAACTCCTCGTCCAGCCAGGAGCGGAACGCCGCCGTACCCGCCCGTTGCGCCGCCGCGGGATCGGGATGCCGCGAGGGCGAGGCCTCGAAGGCGGAGAAGTAGGTGCGCGACGCGGATGCGGCAACGGCCGCGGCCAGCCGTTCGCGGTGTCGCTCGAACTGTGTCTCACTCAAGCTCTGTCTCACTCATTCGGCTGCCCCTCCCGAGTCGTGATCGCGATCACACTCTAGGCACAAGCCCCGGCGCCCGTACGGCGGTTCAGCTGCCGGATACCGTGTGCCGCATGAGGGTGCGCTGGATCGGGCTGGCGCTCGCCCTTGCCCTCTTGTCCGGGGCAGTCGGCTACTGGCTCGGCACCGAGCGCCCCGTCGTCCCGACCACGTTCGCGGCCGACCCGGTCCCGGCCGCGTCGCCCAGCTATCCGGTCATCCCGGCCGTCGTCGTCGCCGACAACCGCGCGCCGGCGCTCGACCCCGAGGTGCGCGTACGCCGCCAGGCCGTCGGCACCCCGCCGTTCCAGGTAAGGCTGCCGATCCCTCGGGGCTGGGTGCGCAGCGACTCCAACGTGGGTGAGTGGAAGTGGTACCCGTCGTGGCGGCTGACCGAGAACGCCTACTTCGTCCGGGTCCGCCAGGTCGGCAACGGCTACCGCACCATCGACTCGGCGGTCCGCAACCGCATCGCCGACCTCGACAGCGCTGCGGACGTCACCGACCTGGAGGTAGAGCGCCAGCCGGACCGATTCGCGGCGACCTACGTGTCCGCCCAGCACCGCCGGTTCTCCTACGAGGGCTACCTGTCGCGCCCTCGGTCGGGCTTCGCCGACGTCTACATCGCGGTGGTCGGGCGAGAGGCCGACCGTCCCGGGCTCGAGGCCCTCTTCGACCGGCTGATGTCGCAGGCGGACTTCAGCTGAAGCCGTGGGTCTCGACCGAGTCGAGCACCCGGTTGGCCGTGGCCGTGGTGGCGCTGCGGACCTGCACCCACAGCAGCCGGTTGTCGGTGAGCCGGACGACGCGTTCGACCATCACCCCGCCGTCGCACCCCGTGTAGAGGACCGTGATCGCACCGCGGCCGGTGCCGTCACCGGTCACCGGCTCCTGGGCGGTGGCGCACTCGGGGTGGCCGGGCACCCGGGCGGGCAGGTCGGTGCCGGGCAGGATCCCCACGAACACGCCCTGGGCGTCCAGGTCGTCGCTCCAGCCCGGCTCCGTGCCGACCGAGAGCGCCGGGTAGTCCGCCTTCTCGTTCGGAGGCTGCCAGCCGTCGTCCGCGACGGCGCGCTCCCACTCGGTCGGCACGGTTACGGTCAAGGCCCCGTCCTCGTCGTTGACGGTCGCCGTGTCCGGCCCGTCCCCGGCGGCGACGTAGCCAGCGATGCCCGCCGCAGCCACGACGAGTGCCGCTGCCGCGAGCCCGACGAGCCAGCGCCTCCTCGTACGCCGGGGCAGGGCCGGCGCCGGCAGCGGTGCGTCATCGACCTTCAGCGAGGGTGCCGCACCCAGCTGGGTCAGCTGCGGGTCGAGCGGCAACCACAGCTCGGCGTCCGCCCCCGCCGCCGGCCCGAGCGCGGCCTCCAGCGCGGCGACGTACGACGCCACGTCGGGCCAGCGGTCCTCGCGGTCGGCCGCCAGCCCACGACACACGACGGCCTCGACCTCGGGCGCGTACGGACGCTGCTCGGTCGAGAGAGGCGGCGGCGCGCCGGGGGTCGCGGCGGCCGCCAGCGACGCATGGGAGAAGGCCGCACGGGAGGCGAGCATCAGGTAGGTGAGCGCGGCCAGGGAGTACAGGTCGGCGCGGGGGTCGAGCGGCTCCCCCTGCGCCTGTTCGGGGGCGACGAACGACGGCGTCCCGGCGATCACGGTGAGCCGCGACGACACCTCCATCGACTTGCCGAGGCCGAGGTCGGCGACCATCGCGCGGACGCGTCCGTCGATAGCGCGGAAGAGCACGTTGGCGGGCTTGAGGTCGCGGTGCAGCACGCCCCGCTCGTGCAGCGTCTGCAGCCCCGCCCCGATCTCGCGGACCACCTCGAGCACCTGCGCGGCCGTCAGCCCGTCGATCTCCAGCCGGTCCGCCAGGGTCCCCTGGTCGGCGTACGACATCACCAGGTAGGGGCGCCCGTCGTCGATCTCGCCGGCGTCGTACACCGTCACGACGTACGGCGACTCGACCTTGCGCAGGAAGCGCCCCTCCTCGAGGAACCGCTGGCGCACGGCCAGGTCCTCGCTCCAGTTCTCGGCGAGCACCTTGACCGCGACGGGCGAGTCGAGCTGCTCGTCGTACGCCAGCCACACGGTCGCGAACGCACCCGCGCCGATGCGCCGGCGTACGGCGTAGCGGCCGAGACGGGCGGGCATGGGCACGACGGCATTATGTCCGCCCCCAGGGTCGGACCCCGAGACGGACTAGGGGTCGGCTCAGGGGTCAGGTGCCCCGTCTCCCCGATGTGGCCGACCCCGCTTGGGCGCGAGGCTCATGGACATGATCAAGGTCGAGTCCCTCAGCAAGAAGTACGGCGGGTTCGCTGCCGTCGACGATGTCAGCTTCACAGCGCGGCCCGGCCGCGTCACCGGATTCCTGGGCCCGAACGGCGCCGGGAAGACCACCACCATGCGGATCATGGTCGGGCTCACCCCGGCCACGTCCGGGTCCGCCACCGTCAGCGGGCGGCGCTTCGCCGACCTGCCCAACCCGGGCCTCGAGGTGGGCGTCCTGCTGGACGCCTCGGCCCAGCACGCCGGGCGCACCGGCCGCGAGATCCTCACCGTCGCGCAGCGCACCATGGGGCTGCCGAGCACGCGGGTCGACGAGATCCTCGACCTGGTCAGCCTGACGCCGACCGAGGCCGGTCGCCGGGTGCGCAACTACTCGCTCGGCATGCGCCAGCGGCTCGGGATCGCGGCCGCGCTGCTCGGCGAGCCCGAGGTGCTGATCCTGGACGAGCCGGCCAACGGCCTGGACCCGGCCGGCATCCGCTGGATGCGCGACCTGCTCCGCGGGTACGCCGACCGCGGCGGCACCGTCCTGCTCTCGTCACACCTGCTGCACGAGATCGAGGTGATCGCCGACGACCTCGTCGTCATCGGCAACGGCCGCATCGTGGCCCAGGGCACCAAGGCCGAGCTGCTCGCCTCCGCGGGCACGCTGGTCCGCACCCGCGACGTACCGACCCTGGCGCAGGCGCTGACCGGCGCCGGCGTGGAGTTCTCCACGATGACCGACGCGCTCCGGGTCGACGCCGACCCCGACATCGTCGGACAGGTCGCGCTGGGAGCCGGCGTCGCCCTGACCGAGCTTCGCGCCGCCGAAGGCGCCGGGCTCGAGGAGATGTTCCTCGAGCTCACCGCAGACACCCAGCGAGAAGGAGTAGCGGCATGACCGCCGTGGCAGTAGAGACAGACGTCGTACGGACGGCGAAGCCGACCCCGGCCCGGATCCCGATGACCCGGCTGATGTCGGTCGAGCTGCGCAAGTCGTTCGACACCCGGTCCGGCTTCTGGCTGATGGCCAGCATCGGCATCCTCGCGGTGATCGCCACTGGAGCGACGATCCTCTTCGCTCCCTCCGACGAGCTCACGTACGAGTCGTTCGCCGCCGCGATCGGCTTCCCGATGGCCGTGGTCCTCCCGCTCGTCGGCGCGCTCTTGGTGACGAGTGAGTGGAGCCAGCGCACCGGCCTGACGACGTTCACGCTGGTGCCGCACCGCGGCCGGGTGATCACCGCCAAGCTCGCGGTCACGGTCGCCATCGGCGTGGTGTCGATGCTGATGGCCGCCGCGATCGGCGCGGTCGGCAACGTGCTCGGCACCGCCATCTCCGGCACCGACACGGTCTGGAACGTCAGCGCCGCCGAGCTCTTCTACATCATCGTGGCCAACGTGCTCGGCATGCTGGTCGGCTTCATGCTCGGCGTCCTGCTCCGCAACTCGGCCGCAGCCATCGTGGGCTACTTCGTCTACAGCTTCGCGCTGCCGCCGCTGACCTTCCTGCTCGCCGAGAGCCAGCAGTGGTTCAAGGACCTGCAGCCGTGGGTCGACTTCAACTACGCCCAGGGCAACCTCTTCGACGGGGTGATGACCGGCACCTACTGGGCCCAGGTCGCCGTGACCAGCCTGGTCTGGCTGATCATCCCGCTGGTGGTCGGCCTGCGGCTGGTGCTCCGCTCCGAGGTCAAGTAGCGGCCACCCGAGCACGACCAGGTCACGACTGGGTCACCCTTCCCCGTTGCCTGCACAATGTGCGGACAACGGGGAAGGGTGCGTTCATGACGACCGAGGGTCTGGGGCCGGACGAGCTCGACGACCTCGCGCGCCGCGCGCAGGACGGCGACCGCGACGCGATCGAGGCTCTCCTCGCCGCGATCCGGCCGCGGGCGCTCAACGTCTGCCGCGGCGTCCTCCCGCACCTGCCCGACGCGGAGGACGCGTGCCAGGAGGCGCTGCTCAAGATCGCCAACAAGGTCGGGTCCTGGAACGGCCAGGGACGCTTCACCACCTGGATGCACGTGGTCGCGCTCAACAGCGCGCGCTCGACGTACCGCCGGATGAAGAACCTGGCGACGCCGCGCGACCCGATGGAGCACGCCGGCGTCGACCGTCCGGACCCGCGCACCACCAGCGTCATCGCCGGCACCCGCCTCGACCTGCTCGAGGCGATGGAGACGATCGAGCGCGACCACCCGCAGTTCGTCGAGCCGCTGCTGCTGCGCGACGTCTACGGCCTCTCGTACGAGGAGATCGCCCGCCAGGTCGGCGCCCCGCTCGGCACCATCAAGGCGCAGATCCACCACGGCCGCAAGCTCGCCCGTCCGCTCCTGCGGGGCTCCGAGTGAGACTGGTCGCCGCGCTCCTCGCCGGCGTCCTGCTGCTCGCCGGCTGCACCCCGGACGGCGAGTCGGACGACCCGCCGTCGCCGGCCCCCGGTGCGGCGACGGGCTCGGGATCGCGGGGTCTGAGCACCCCGGTCGAGGACAGGGTCTATCCCGAGGTGGGCGACCCGGGCGTGGATGCCCTGGCGTACGCGCTCGAGATCGCGTGGGACCCCGACACCCGCACCATGACGGGGCGCGAGACCGTGCGGCTGCGGGCCACCGCCGACGCCGACCACCTGCAGCTCGACCTCTCCACCGACCTCGACGTCGGGTCGGTGACGGTCGACGGCGCGGACGCGGCGTACGAGCACTACGGCAAGGACCTGAGGATCTCGGGAGCCGTGCGGGCCGACCAGGTCTACCGGCTGGTCATCGAGTACGCCGGCACGCCGATGCCGGTGCCCGCGCCCACCCAGCGCCGCGACTTCGATACGACGGGCTGGACGACCACGCCCGACGGCGAGGTCTGGACGATGCAGGAGCCGTACGGCGCCTACTCGTGGTACGCCGTCAACGACCAGCCTTCCGACAAGGCGCTCTACTCCTTCACCATCACCGCGCCCGCGCCGCTGGTCGGCGTGGCCAACGGCGAGCTGGTCTCGCGGACCACGACGGCCGGCGACACCACGACCCGCTGGGAGCTCGACGAGCCGGCGGCGTCGTACCTCGTCACGATCGCGATCGGCGACCTGGTGGAGACGAAGGACCGCTCGAGGTCCGGCGTCCCGATCACCTACTGGACTCCTCGCGGGCGACCCGCCCTCGTCACGAAGCTGCGGGAGGCGCCGGCCGGGCTGGACTGGCTGGAGGAGCGGCTCGGCCCCTTTCCGTTCGGCTCGCTCGGTTTCCTGATCGTGGCCTCCACCAGCGGCATGGAGACCCAGACGATGATCACGTTGGGCGACTCGACGTACGCGACCTCGCCGGAGGTGCTGGTGCACGAGATGGCGCACCAGTGGTACGGCGACCAGGTCACGCCGGTCGACTGGCGCGACGTGTGGATGAACGAGGGCATGGCCATGTTCATCCAGGGCGCCTGGCAGGCCGAGGCAGACGGCACCACCATCGAGTCGGTCATGGACGACTGGGCGGAGGCGGAGCCGGAGCTGCGCACGGACTACGGGCCGCCGGCGGACTACGACCCCGAGGCGTTCGGCGCCGGCAACGTCTACTACGGCCCCGCGCTGATGTGGGACGAGCTGCGCAAGCGGCTCGGCGACGACGAGTTCTGGCGCCTGGTGCGCGCGTGGCCGGCCGCCCACGACAACGGCAACGCCGACTACGTCGACATCACGACGTGGTGGTCGGACCAGACCGGTGAGGACCTGTCGGGGTTCTTCGACGACTGGCTGCTGGGTGAGACGACGCCGGACCGTGCGAGCGTTGGGTCATGAAGCTCCTGGTGCTCGGCGGTTCGGTGTTCCTCTCCCAGGCGGTCGCGGCCGACGCCGTACGCCGCGGGCACGAGGTCACCTGCGCCAACCGCGGGACGTCGGGTTCGGTGCCCGACGGCGCGCGGCTGGTCGTGTGGGACCGCGCGGAGCCCGCGCCGACCGACCTCGCCGACGACTTCGACGCGGTCGTCGACGTCGGCCGCTACCCGTCGTGGACCCGCTCGGCGGTCGCGACCTTCCCCAGCGCCCACTGGGTCTTCGTGTCCACGGTCAACGTCTACTCCGACGAGTCGACCCCCGGCGGTCGGCCCGGCACGCTGCCGCTGCGCGAGCCGCTGCTCGAGGACGTCGACCTGTCCGTCGACATGGAGGCCTACGGTCCGATGAAGGTCGCGTGCGAGCAGATCGTCCGCGAAGGCGCGGCGTCCACGACGGTCATCCGACCGGGCCTGATCGTCGGCCCCGGCGACCCGAGCGGCCGGTTCACCTACTGGCCCGCGCGGATGGCCGACGGCGGCACGGTCCTCGCCCCCGGCCGCCCCGACGACAGCACGCAGGTGATCGACGTGCACGACCTCGCGGCCTGGATCGTCACCGTGGCCGAGTCTCGGCTCGTCGGCGACTACGACGGCGTCGGCCACGCGACGACCATGGCCGACGTGCTCACGGCGGTGGCGGAGGGCTGCGGCGCCGAGGCCGAGCTCACCTGGGTGCCGCAGGAGTTCCTGACCGAGCAGGGCGTCGAGCCGTGGGCCGGACCCGACTCGCTGCCGCTCTGGCTCCCGCGCCCGGAGTACGACGGCATGACGGCGCACGACGCGACCCCGTCGTACGGCGCCGGGCTGGTGACCCGCCCGGTCGCCGACACCGCCCGCGAGACCCTCGCCTGGCTGCGCGCCACGCCGGACGCGAAGGTCACCGGCATGTCCCGCGAGCGCGAGGCCGAGGTGTTGGCTGCCTGGCGCGAACGCTAGGCCGTGTCCCCAGGTTGGTTGTCGACAACCAACTTGGGAAACGCGGCCCGATCACGCCGGTCCGACGCCCGTCCGGACGTTGCGGTTCCGTTAGCCTTCGCTGATGAACGCCCCCACCCCGTCCCGCCTCTCGGCCGCCGAGCTGATCGGCCTGGTCCTGGACGAGGGCTCCTGGAGCTCGTGGGACGTGCCGCCGTCGTACGGCGAGATCTCGGAGGCGTACGCCGCCGAGCTGGCGGCCGCCCGGGACAAGAGCGGCGTCGACGAGTCGGTGCTGACCGGCGAGGGCCTGATGCACGGGCGCCGGGTCGCGGTCGTGATGGGCGAGTTCCGCTTCCTCGCCGGCTCGATCGGGCGGGCGTCCGCGGACCGGCTGGTCGCCGCGATCGAGCGCGCCACCCGCGAGGGCCTGCCGCTGCTCGCCGGCCCGATCAGCGGCGGCACCCGGATGCAGGAGGGCACCCCGGCATTCGTGCAGATGGTGCGGATCACCCAGGCGGTCGCGGCCCACAAGGCGGCGGCCCTGCCGTACCTCGTCTACCTGCGCCACCCGACCACCGGCGGCGTGATGGCATCCTGGGGCTCGCTGGGCCACATGACGGTCGCCGAGCCCGGCGCCCTGATCGGGTTCCTCGGACCGCGGGTCTACGAGGCGCTCTACGGCAAGCCGTTCCCCGAGGGCGTCCAGACGGCGGAGAACCTCTACGCCCACGGCATCATCGACGCGGTCATGCCACCCGAGGAGATCGCCGGCATCCTGGACCGGGCGCTCGCGATCCTGCTCGCGCCTCGCCACGGGATCAGCCCGGTGCCCGACCCGGTGCCGCTCACGCAGCTCCCCGACGTGGAGACCTGGGACGCCGTCACCCGCTCGCGGCGGCCCGACCGGCCCGGCGTACGACGGCTGCTGAAATACGCCGCCAGCGACGTGATCCCGCTCAACGGCACGGGTCAGGGCGAGCACGACCCGGGGCTGCTGCTGGCGTTGGTGAGCTTCGGGCAGGCGCCGTGCGTCTTCCTCGGGCAGGACCGCCGGGGCCAGACCGCCGAGCACCCGATGGGTCCGGAGGCACTGCGCGAGGCCCAGCGCGGGATGAAGCTGGCCGCCGACCTCGGGCTGCCGCTGGTCACCGTGATCGACACCCGCGGCGCCGCCCTGTCAGCCGAGGCCGAGAACGGCGGCATGGCCGGCGAGATCGCGCGCTGCCTCAACGAGCTGGTCACCCTCGACGCCCCCACGCTCTGCCTGATGCTGGGCGAGGGCAACGGCGGCGGCGCGCTCGCCTTCCTGCCGGCCGACCGGGTGATCGCCGCCCAGCACGCCTGGCTCTCGCCGCTGCCACCGGAGGGCGCGAGCGCGATCGTCCACCGCGACCTCGACCACGCCCCGGAGATGGCGCGCTCGCAGAAGGTCCGCGCGCTCGACCTGCGCGACCGCGGCATCGTCGACCGGATCGTCGCCGAGCTGCCGGACGCCGCCGACGAGCCCGAGGCGTTCTGCCAGCGCGTGGGCGCCGTGCTCGAGCACGAGCTCGCCGCCCTGCTCGACTCCGGCCCCGGCTCCCCGGCCGACCGGGCTCGCCGCTACGCCTGAGCCGAACTAGAACGAGTTACAGTTCCGGCCATGAAGACGTACGCCGTCACCGGCGCCGCCTCCGGGATCGGGGCCGCCACCACAGCACTGCTGCGCGAGCAGGGTCATCGCGTGATCGGCATCGACCGGCCGGGCACCGAGGTCGAGGTGACGGCCGACCTGGCGACCGTCGAGGGGCGTACGGCGGCCGTGGCCGGCGTACGAGCGCTGACCGAGGTCCTCCACGGGCTGGTGCCGGCGGCCGGCATCACCGGCCGCACCGGGGTCGACTCGGCCCTGCTCGTCTCGATCAACTTCTTCGGCGCGGTCTCGCTGGTCACCGCGCTCCACGCGGAGCTGCGGCGGGGCGCGGACGACGGCGGCGCCGGCGTGGTGCTCCTCGCGTCCAACTCCATCACCGGCATGCCCGGCTGGAACGCTCCCGTCGCGCAGGCCTGCCTGCGCGACGACGAGGCGCTCGCCCGCGAGGAGGCGGCGAAGGTCGAGTCGGTGATGGTCTACCCCGCCAGCAAGGCCGCGCTCGCCTGGTGGGCCCGCCGCGAGGGCGTGAAGCCCGAGTGGGCCGGCGCCGGCGTCCGGCTCAACTCCGTGGCGCCGGGCGCGACCGAGACCCCGATGGTCGCCGAGATGCGTGCCGACCCGGTCTTCGGACCGCACATCGACGCCTACCCGAACGCCGTCGGCCGCCTCGGCAAGGCCGAGGAGGTGGCCGCGACGATCTGCTTCCTGCTGTCGGACGGCGCGGCCAACATCGTCGGCGCGGTCATCTACGTCGACGGCGGCACCGACGCGATCCTGCACCCCATCGCCCCCCAGGGCTGGGAGGTCTCGGGCATCGAGCCCTAGCCACGCCCTAGGCTCGACGCATGGCCCGCGTCGCTCTCGTCCTCGGCTCGGGCGGCGCCCGGGGCTACGCCCACATCGGCGCGATCGCCGAGATCGAGTCCCGCGGGCACGAGGTCATCGCGGTCGCCGGGTCGTCGATGGGCGCGCTGGTCGGCGGCCTGTACGCCGCGGGCGTGCTCGACGACTACACCGAGTGGGTCCGCAACCTGAAGCAGCGCGAGATCCTCCGCCTCCTCGACCCGAAGTGGTCTGCCGGCGGTGCGATCGCCGCCAACCGGATCTTCGCCGAGGTCGAGGAGCTGATCGGCGAGCAGCTCATCGAGACCCTGCCGATGGCGTTCACCGCCGTCGCCACCGACCTGCGGGCCCGGCGCGAGGTGTGGTTCCAGCGTGGCCCGCTGCTCTCGGCGATCCGCGCCTCGATCGCGATCCCGGGCGTCATCACGCCGGTCGTGATGAACGGTCGCCTGCTGGCCGACGGCGGCCTGATGAACCCCGTCCCGATCGAGCCGACCGCCGCCTCTGCCGCCGACCTGACGATCGCGATCTCGCTGCAGGGCGACCGGGGCGCTCGCGAGCAGAGCAGCCCAGCCCGTGAGCCGGCGACACCGACCTGGCGCGAGGAGCTCGTCGGCCGGGTACGCCGTACGGTCGGCCGCGAGCGCGAGCTCGAACCCCCGGTGTCGATGGAGCCGGTCGAGCCCGACCCGCTGCGGATCTCCGACGTCGTGGGGCTCTCGCTGGACGCCATGCAGGGCCTGGTCGCGCGCTACCGGATGGCGGGTCTGCCACCCGACGTCCTGGTGACTGTCCCGGTCTCGGCCGCCCGGTCGCTCGACTTCCACCGGGTCACCGAGATGATCGAGCTCGGCCAGCGGCTCACCGCCGAGGCACTGGACGCGTCCGGCCACTGACCGGCCCGCTCACCAGCGGTTGCGTGCCTCCTCGGCCCAGCCGACCAGCCCGTCGAGCGGGACCCGCTCGCCGTCGTCGGTCGACGCCCAGCCGGTCCACTCCCCGAAGCACTGGTGGGTCTCACCGGCCAGCACGAGCAGGTTGGTCCGCGACACCTTCTCGTGCCACGGCGTGAACGTCGCATCGACCCGCCGCCCGTGGATGCGCCACGGCCGCTGCCAGTCCGTGCGGTCGTAGTCCCACGTCAGCTCGTCGGCGATCTTGTGCAGCCGACCGTCGACGAAGAGCGCGTTCTCGGTGATGCCGGTGCCGTCCGTCCACTTGCCGCCGAGGGTGAGGCCGCGGTCGGCGGCCGATCCGGCCGCCCAGTTCCAGGTGATCGCGTACGGCCACTTCCCACGCCCGTGGTCGAGGACCGCCCAGCCCTCGGTCACGTCGTACGACGCGCCGTCGACCGCGATCCGCCCTGCCACCGGCCGGGAGACGTCCTTGACGGTGTACTGGAACCGCCTGCCGCTCCACGGCACCGCGACGCCCAGGCACTCACCGCCGGCGCCGACCGTGAGATCGACCTCGACACCGGGCGCGCTCGCCCGCAGCACGCCGTCACCGACCTCGACGCGCAGGTGCTTCGAGACGACTCTCGCGACGCCCGTGATCCCGGCCGGCAGGTCGACGCCGCGGCCGAGCGGGGGCACCGCCTCGGCCTCCCAGGTGTCGCCGGTCTCGCGGTCGAGCACCCACAGCGAGCAGACGCCCGCGTAGTCGAGCGACGACACGACCAGTCCGACGCACCACCGCGGCGTGACGACGCCCCAGTACTCCCACCGCTTGGCCCGGCCCCAACCGCGCAGGTTGGCGCGGTGCAGCGGCGTACGGGACCAGCCGACGGCGTCCGGGTTCAGGCGGCCGTTCGGCAGGCACAGGTCGATCGTCTGGGTGATCTCGCGTTCCACCGCACACATCTATCGGTGACTTGCCCGGGGGAACAGGCGCGACACGCCGATCCGCCGCGGCGTGTCGCTCCCGTTTCACCGGTCAGCCGGTGAAACAGGCCGCCTCAGAAGAGCAGCGCGCTCGCCGGGTCCTCGAGCATCCCGGCCACGTCGGCGAGGAAGCGCGAGCCCTTCTCGCCGTCGATGTGCCGGTGGTCGAAGGAGAGCGACAGGGTGCACACCTGGCGTACGACGACCTCGTCGTCCACGACCCAGGGCGCCTTCTTGACCGCACCGAAGCACAGGATCGCGGACTCGCCCGGGTTGATGATCGGGGTGCCGCCGTCGACGCCGAACGGACCGACGTTGGTGATCGTGAACGTCCCACCGCTCATCTCGGCCGGCTGGGTCTTGCCCTCGCGCGCGGTCGCGGTCAGGGCGTTGAGCGCCGCGGCCAGGTCGAGCAGCGAGAGCTCCTGCGCGTCCTTGACGTTGGGCACGACCAGGCCGCGCGGGGTGGCCGCGGCGATGCCGAGGTTGACGTAGCTCTTGAAGACGACCTCGCCGGCCGCTTCGTCCCACAGCGAGTTGATCTCCGGCGTACGCCGCATCGCGAGCATCACCGCACGCGACAGCACCAGCAGCGGCGAGACCTTGACGTCGCGGAACTCGCGGCGGCCCTTCAGCCGGTCGACGAACTCCATCGTGCGGGTGACATCGATGGTCACCCACTCGGTGACATGCGGGATGGTGAACGCCGAGCTCACCATCGCCTGGCCCATCATCTTGCGGACGCCCTTGATCGGCTCCCGCGTCTCTCCCCCGGTGGTTGAGGTGCGAGGCGCGCTAGCGCCGAGCCTCGAAACCTCCGGGGAGCCGCCAGAGGCGGCCTTCTCCACGTCCTCCCGGCAGACGGTCCCGTCCTTGCCCGTTGGCGTCAGGGTCGAGATGTCCACCCCGAGGTCCTTGGCCAGCTTGCGCACCGGCGGCTTCGCCAGCGTGCGTACGGCGGCGGGCGAGGCGGGCTCGGCAGCGACCGCGACGGCGGGCACGGACTCCGGCTCCTCGTCGGCCTCCA
>CAVPRL010000002.1:0-256264 GCA_963707845.1 uncultured Actinomycetota bacterium | reverse complement strand
GGCTGCGCGGGTGTCGAACGACGTCCCGAGCGGACCGCCCCCCACCGAGCCCCCTGCAGGCCCTCCGGCCGGCGTAGCCGAGACCCTCGACAGCCATGGCGGCGTCCGGGTCACGTCCTCCGGGCCGGCGCCGGTCCGCCGCCGGCGTACTGCCGTGCTGGCCGTGGCCGGCGGGCTCGGAGTGGTGCTCGTCGGGGGTGGTCGCCTGGGCGGCGATGTCGTTCTTCTCGACCGGAGCGCAGCCGGCGGAGGCCCTGCCGGCGTCGACGCTGGGCTACGTCAGCATCGACCTCGACCCGAGTGGCGGCCAGAAGATCGCGGCGCTGCGCACCCTGAAGAAGTTCCCGGCGTTCGAGGACAACGTCGGCATCGACACCGACGACGACATCGCCGAGTGGATCTTCGACAGGATCCAGGGGGAGTCCGACTGTGCGGACCTCGACTACGGCGACGACGTCGAGCCCTGGCTCGGCGACCGGTTCGCGGTGGCCGCCGTGGAGACCGGCGGCGACACTCCGGCACCGATCTTCGTGGTCCAGGTGTCCGACGAGGACAAGGCGGACGCGGGTCTGGACGAAGCTGCGCGACTGCGGCGGCGGCAGCACGGACGACGGCGCGTGGGCGATCTCCGGTGGCTGGGCGCTGATCGGTGCGGACCAGAAGACCCGTCGACCGCGTCGCGGCCGACGCGGCCGACTCGTCCCTGGCCGACGACGGCGACTTCCAGCAGTGGACCGATGCGGCCGGTGACGACGGGATCATGGCGATGTACGCCGCGCCGGCGGCCGGCGCCTACCTGGCCGACCACGCCGACGAGCTCGGCATGTTCGGCAGCACCTACGCCCAGATGGCCACCAGCGACGGCAGCGGCCAGACGACGGTCACCGGCAACCCGGCGCCGGACTAGCTCGTGGAGGCGCTGAAGGACTTCAAGGGAGCCGCGGCCACGATCCGGTTCGACGACGGCGGGCTCGAGCTCGAGATGGCCGTGGACTCCGGCGCCACCGGTACGGCGGTGACCGCAGGCGACAACGCCGGGGCGGCTGTCTCCGCGCTGCCGGACGACACCGCACTCGCCTACGGCGCGAGCTTCGGCAAGGGCTGGCTGACCCAGCTAGTCGACCAGTTCGCCCAGGCCTCCGGGCAGTCCGGCGACGACCTGCTGGCAGAGATGGGTGACGAGCTCGGCCTCGACCTGCCCGACGACGCCGAGACCCTGGTCGGCGACTCGTTGACGCTCGCGGTCGACGCCGACTTCGACCCGCAGTCCCTGTTCGAGGGCAGCGACACCCCGTCCGGCGTCGGAGTGAAGGTCGTGGGTGACGCCGAGGACATCGAGGGCGTCCTCGCCAAGCTGCGGACGGCCGCCGCCGGCGCGGACGGCGGTCTCCTCGACAGCGACGCCGGCGACGGGGTCGAGCCGCCGTCGGCCCGGACGCCGACTACCGGAAGGTCCTGCTGGAGGACGGTGGCCTGGGTGACGCCGACACGTTCCGCAAGGTCGTCGAGCACGCCGACGACGCTGCGGCGATCCTCTACCTCGACTTCGACGTCGTGGACGACTGGCTGGGCGACGCCGGGGTCGACGACGAGGTCGCGGACAACCTGCGCCGCTGGGCGCCCTCGGCATGAGCTCGGGGCCGACGACGGCGAGGTGCACGCCGTCATCAAGGTCACGACCGACTGAGCTAGCGGCCGATCGGGGCCAGGATCGCGCCGGTGACCGTCACCAGGTCGGGCCGGCGCGATCTCCAGGTCGAGGCCCCGTCGACCGGCCGAGGCGGTAGACCATGTCGTACGCCGACGGCGATGCGTCGAACACGGTGGTGCCGCGCTTCTGGCCGATCGGGAGATCCCGCCGGCGACGTACCCGGTCGCCCGTTCGGCGGCGACCAGGTCGGCCATCGCCGCCCTGCTGCCGCCGACCGCTCGGGCGAGCGCCTTGAGGTCCAGCTGACCCGACACGGGCACGATGCCGACGGCCAGCGCGCCGTCGACGCTCGCCATCAGCGTCTTGAAGACCCGCCCCGCGTCGACGCCCAGGGCCTCGGCGGCCTCGAGCCCGTAGGACTCGGCGCGCGGATCGTGGACGTACTCGTGCAGCGTGTAGGCGATGCCGGGAGTCGTCAGGGCGACGGTCGCGGGCGTGCCGCCGGTTGGCTTCGTCCTCTTGGCCACTGGGCTCTCTGCGCTCTTCTGCTCGTGGTGACGGCCGACTCTCGGCTCGCTCAGTTGGGCGACCAGCGCGTCCGGGCCACCGGTGGCCGGCAGCGACGGGATGACGTTCATGGCGCGCAGCTCGGAGCGCAGCAGGTCGGTGAGCAGGACCAGCCGGTCGGTGGCGTCCTCGGCCTCCAGCAGCGCCTGGCGCTCGACATCGGCAGCGGGGCGACGGCGGCGAGCGTCCAGGACAGGTACGTGGCGTCGCGGGCAGCGCCCCGCGTGGGTCGCTGCGCAGGTCCGAGAGGGCGACCCGGTAGGCGGGTGAACGCGGCGCGGGCGCGCTCCAGGATCTCCTCGGGCACCGGCGCCATGCGGCCGGTCCACGACATGGCCGACCGGGAAGGTGCCGGTGGTGTCGAGGCGCTGGAGCGAACCGCTCGATGCCGACCGCGACCACGTCGAACGTGCCGTCGGGGTGGCTCTCGATCTCGGTGAGCTGCACCCGGTAGCCCGACGCGGTAGAGCCGCACTGGCCGTGGTCGCCGACCTCGAAGCGCTGCGGATGCCCGACGACCCGAACGAGCGCTCGATCCGTCCTCGACGTGCATCAGGTGGTGCACGAGCGCGCGTAGCGGTCCTCGAAGACCTTCCTCCAGCGGCACGCTCAAGCCGGGGACACACCGCGTTCAGCGGGAGCATCGGCAGCGTGTCGCTCACCTCCCGACGTAGCGGTCGCCGATGGTGGTTCGAGGCCGCTGGCGCTCGCACCTCAACGACCGATACGGCTGGTCGGGGTGCGAGGGCCGCCAGGCCGAGCCTCGACAACGACCACCGCGGTAGAGTCCAAGCCCTGTCGCCGATCCCGCGCGACAGGCTGCGTCGTAGAATCGCTGCACGACCAGCGCATCGACCTGCGAGAGCCGACCGCATGGCGTCGACTACCGCGCAGCCGTGCCCGTGCCGACTTCGACGTCGAGGCGGCGGTGCCGGCGGTGCACGCGATCTGCGAGGCGGTGCGGACCGCGCGGGCCGGACGCCATCCCCGAGTACGGCGAGAGGTCCTCGACGGGTGACCGTCGACGACATCCGGGTCGCCCGGAGGTGCTGGGCCGCGCTGGCCAGCTCGACCCGGTGATCCGCGCCGAGTCGAGGATCGATCGCCGCTGCGCGCGACCTGCGCGACGAGCTGGAGCGGGACGCCGTCACGGCGACCTCGGCCCCGGTGCTCGCTGACCGCAGGGCGCCGGTCGACCGGGTGGGTCTCTACGTGCCGGTGGCCTCGCGCCGCTGGTTCCAGCGTGCCGATGATCGGGCCCCGCCGAGACCGTCGGCGTGTCATCGCGCCGCCAGTCCGCCGCAGCGCGAGTTCGGCGGGGCTGTGGACCCCGATCCGACCCTGGTCGCGCGTGCGCATGCCTGCTCGGCGTCGAGGAGGTGCGCCGTCGGTGGTGCCGAGGCGATCGCCATGTTCGCGTACGGCGTCGGGCCGTGCGCCAAGGTGGACCTGGTCATCCCGGTACATGACACGGTCACCGCCAAGCGGCTGCTCAAGGCCAGGTCGGCATCGACCGAGGTGGACCGACGATCGCGATCTCGCCGACGACACCGCCGACGCTGCCGACGTGGTGGCGAACCTGATCAGCCAGGCCGAGCACGACCCGCTGGTGGCGGCCGTGCTCGTGACCCGTCCGAGCGCGACGCCGATGTCGAGGCCGAGCTCGAAGAGGTCCGCGACGAATACGTCGACCTGCATCCGCACCAGCCTCTCCGGCAGCCAGTCCGGCATCGTGCTGGTCGACGACCTCGAGCAGGGCCTCGACGTCGTCAACGCCTACGCCGCCGAGCACCTCGAGACCGACACGACGGACGCATCGGCGTACGCCGCCTGGTGCGCAACGCCGGCGATCTTCGTCGGGCAGTACGCGCCGGTGAGCCTCGGCGACTACTGCGCGGGCTCCAACCACGCCTGCTGCCCACCGCCGGCGTGCGCCTGCCACAGCAGCGGGCTGTCGGTGCGCGCGCGCTTCACCAAGTCGGTGCACGTCGTCGACTGGCACCGCGACTCGCGAGTCGCCGACCACGTGGTCACGCTCAACGCCGAGGACCTGCCCGTCGACGGCGCCGCGGTCGTCGGTCTCCATCCCAGGACTCGGCAGACGACCTGCGCTGCTCCGCGAGGAGCTGCGGGGGATCGAGCCGTACGGCGCCCCGCAGCCGGACGTGCCCGTCCAGCTCAACTACGACTCGCCCCGGCGCTCGCCTGTGCCGCCGACATCGCGTCGTCGGTCGCGGCGGCGGCGACGACGCTCAACCGCTACCCCGACCGGCAGTTCGTCGAGCTGCGCACGGCGCTCGCGGCGTACCTCTCCCGCGACACGCCGCACGGCGTCGGCGCCGAGCAGGTGTGGGCGGCCAACGGGTCCAACGAGGTGATGCTGCAGCTCTTGCAGGCCTTCGGTGGACCGGGCCGGGTCGCGCTGAGCTTCGCGCCGACGTACTCGATGTACCCGGAGACGCCCGGGACACCGTCACGGAGTGGGTCGTCGGACACCGCGAGAGCGACTTCTCGCTCGACCTCGACCACGCTCACGACCTGGTCAAGGAGCGGCAGCCGAGCGTGGTGCTGCTGCCGAGCCCCAACAACCCGACGGGCACGGCACTGCCGCCGGAGGCCGTGGCAGGCTCTGCGAGGCGGCAGGAGACGGCATCGTCGTCGTCGACGAGGTGTACGGCGAGTTCCGGCGCTCCGGCGTGCCGAGCGCGGTCGAGCTGCTGCCCGAGCACCGCAACCTCGTCGTGACCCGCACGATGAGCAAGGCGTTCGCGGCGGCCGGCCTGCGGCTGGGCTACCTCGCCGCCGACCCGGCGATCTGCGACGCGATCCGGGTCGTCCGGCTGCCCTACCACCTCTCCGCGGTCACCCAGGCGGCCGCGCTCGCGGCGCTGCGGCACGCGCCCGAGCTGCTCGGCAAGGTCGACGAGCTCCGCGCCGAGCGGGACGCCACCGTCGACTGGCTGCGGGCCGAGGGGCTCCAGGTCGCCGACTCGGACGCCAACTTCGCGTTGTTCGGGACGTTCGCCGACCGTCATGCTGTCTGGCAGGGGCTGCTCGGCGGCGGTGCTGATCCGCGAGACCGGTCCCGACGGGTGGCGAGGGTGTCGATCGGCACGGCCGACGAGATGATGGCTTTCAAGCAAGCACTGACCGAGGTGAGGACGAGCAATGAGTAGACTGCGCGCATCGAGCGTCAGACCAAGGAGTCGAAGATCCTCGTCGAGGTCGACCTCGACGGCAGCGGCCAGGCCAAGATCGCCACCGGCGTCGGCTTCTTCGACCACATGCTGACGCTGCTCGCCCGGCACGGCCTCATCGACCTGGACGTCGAGGCCGACGGCGACCTGCACGTCGACGCCCACCACACGGTCGAGGACGTCGGCATCGTGCTCGGCCAGGCGCTGCGCCAGGCGCCTGGCGGCCAAGGTCGGCATCCGCCGCTTCGGCGACGCGACCGTCCCGATGGACGAGGCGCTCGTGCAGCCGCTCGCCTGGACCTGTCTCCGGACGGCCCTGACTGGCGGTTGCACTACCGGTGAGCCCGAGGGTCAGCAGTACGTCGTCACCGGCGGTGACTCAAGGGCTCCCTCACCCAGCACGTCTTCGAGTCGATCGCACTTCCACGGCCACTTCGCGCTGCACGTGCGGGTGCTGGCCGGCCGCGAGCCGCACCACATCGTCGAGACCCAGTTCAAGGCGTTCGCCCGGGCGTTCCGCGACGCGGTCGCGATCGACCCGCGGGACGACGGACGTGCCCCGTCCACCAAGGGTGCTCCTCTGAGCCCGTCTCGAACGTCGTCGTGCTCGACTACGGGTCGGGCAACCTCCGCTCCGCCGAGCGCGCGGTCGAGCGCGCCGGGCGCGGAGGTCGAGGTCACCGCCGACTCGACGCGCGCTCAGGCGCCGACGGACTGGTGGTGCCCGGCGTCGGTGCGTTCGCGGCGTGCATGGCGGGCCTGCGCGCGGTCGGCGGTGAGCGGATCATCGACCACGGCTCGCCGGCGGCCGGCCGGTGCTCGGCATCTGCGTCGGCATGCAGGTGCTCTTCGAGCGCGGCGTCGAGTACGGCGACGAGACCGAGGGCGCGGCGCAGTGGCCGGGCGTCGTCGAGAAGCTCCAGGCGCACGTCCTCCCGCACATGGGGTGGAACACCGTCGACGTGCCCCGCCGACTCCGCGCTCTTCGCCGGCATGCGAGGACGAGCGCTTCTACTTCGTGCACTCGTACGCCGTCCGCGATTGGACCTCGAGACCAACGACCGTACCCGGGCGCCCTGGTGACCTGGGCCGAGCACGGCGAGGACGTTCGTCGCCGCGGTGGAGAACGGTCCGCTCACCGCGACCCAGTTCCACCCCGAGAAGTCCGGCGACGCGGGCGGCGCCTGCTCGCAACTGGGTCCGGACGCTGTGAGCAAGGAGCGCGCGCAACGCCGGGCCGAGCGCGAGCGGATCGCCGCGACGAGGCCGACGGCGCAGGCGGCCGAGCCCGGCGCAAGGCGCGTCGCGACGCCCGGGTCTCGACGCTCACCGGTGGATGCCGAAGCGGCGGACCAGCGCACCGAGGTGATCGTCGCCCGGCGGCACCAGACCCGGACGCTCGTCGTCTCCGTCTTCACGGTCAACGTGCTGGTCTGGCTCGCCTCCGGTGACTGGGCCCTGCGGTTCCTGGCGCTCGGCCTGAGCCTGCTGATCACCCCCATCGTCCTCATCCTCCTGACCAGCTGACTGAGAGAAGACATGTCCGACTACCTCGAGCTCCTCCCCGCCGTCGACATCACCGAGGGTCGGGCCGTCCAGCTCGCCCAGGGCGTCGCCGGCTCCGAGCGCGTCTACGGCGACCCGGTCGCCGCCGCCATGCGCTGGCAGGACGCCGGTGCGGAGTGGCTGCACCTGGTCGACCTCGACGCAGCGTTCGGCCGCGGCACCAACCGCGAGCTGCAGGCGGAGATTGTCGGGGCGCTCGACATCAAGGTGGAGATGAGCGGCGGCATCCGCGACGACGAGTCGCTGGCGGCGGCGCTCGCCGGGCTGTCGCGCGCAACATCGGCACCGCCGCGCTGGAGCAGCCCGAGTGGTGCGCCAGGATCATCGCCGAGCACGGAGACCGGATCGCGATCGGCCTCGACGTCCGCGGCACCACGCTCGCGGCCCGCGGCTGGACCAAGAGGGCGGCGACCTCTACGAGACGCTCGCCCGCCTCGACGCCGAGGGCTGTGCCCGCTACGTCGTCACCGACGTCAACAAGGACGGCATGCTCCAGGGGCCCAACCTGCAGCTGCTCCGCGACGTCTGCGCCGTCACCGACGCGCCGGTCGTCGCCTCGGGTGGCGTCACCACCCTCGCCGACATCGAGGCGCTGATGGGCCTGGTCGCCGACGGGGTCGAGGGCGCGATCGCCGGCACCGCGCTCTACGAGGGCCGGTTCACGCTCGAGGACGCGCTCGCACTCACGAGATCTCACGCTCGATCACGGAGGGCAAGTGAGCCTCGCCGTACGCGTCATCCCGTGCCTGGACGTCGATGGCGGCCGGGTGGTCAAGGGCATCAACTTCCAGGACCTCCGCGACGCCGGCGACCCGGTCGAGCTCGCGAAGGTGTACGACGCGGAGGGCGCCGACGAGCTGACGTTCCTCGACATCTCGGCCTCGCACGAGGGCCGCGCCACCACGATGGAGATCGTGTCGCGCACGGCCGAGGAGGTCTTCATCCCGCTGACCGTGGGCGGGGGAGTGAGCAGCGTCGAGGACGTCGACCGGCTGCTGCGCGCCGGTGCCGACAAGGTCGCGGTCAACACCGCCGCGATCAACCGGCCCGAGCTGGTGGCCGAGATCGCCGACCGTTTCGGCAACCAGGTGCTGGTGCTCTCCGTCGACGCCCGGCGTGCGTCGGGCACGGGCTCCGGCTTCGAGGTCACCACCCACGGAGGCCGCAAGTCGGCCGGGCTCGACGCCATCGAGTGGGCCGTGCGTGCGGCCGAGCTGGGCGCCGGCGAGATCCTGCTCAACGCGATGGACGCCGACGGGACCCAGGACGGGTTCGACCTCGAGCTGATCCGCGCCGTGCGCCGCGAGGTCTCGATCCCGGTGATCGCCTCGGGCGGCGCCGGTGCCACCGAGCACTTCCCGCCCGCGGTCGAGGCGGGCGCGGACGCCGTGCTGGCAGCGACGGTGTTCCACTTCGGGACGCTGCGCATCGCCGACGTGAAGCAGTCGCTCGTCACGCCGGTCACCCGGTGCGCTGAGCCGTCACCGCCCTGCTCCCCGGGCGTTTCGGGAGGTGCTGGGTCTCCCGGCCGTGCGCGAGAGCCGAGGATACGCGGTTGACCCGGGTATCCGTGGTGCGCGCCGGTCAGGCGCCGAGATCGGCCTCGCGCAGGGCGGCCACGGCCTCGTCGGGGCCGTCGAACTCCAGCCCGCGTGTCGCGGAGCGGCCGAAGAGGAAGAGGATCAGCTCGACGACGTCGCCGGTGACCGTGACCGGACTCTGTCGATCCTTGGCTCCCTTCTTGCCGACGGCGGTGGCGCCGGTGTCGGCGCGCCGTACGACGGTCGGGCCGGGGAGCCTGCGGCCGAAGAAGCCGAGCCCCTTGGTCAGCGAGGCCCAGAGCGTGTCGACGTCGGCCGGGTCGAGCTGTCGCGGCTCCCAGCCGGGCTGGCTGCGTCGCAGGTCCTCGTGGTGGACGACGTACTCGAAGGTGTTCGCCGCCCGGTCGACCGCCGGAATCGCGAACAGACCGCCCGGCGAGCGGAGTCGGTCGACGAGCTCGCCGTACTCCCGCTGCGCGTAGCGCTCGGACGCCCGGTCGGTGAAGCCCGCGAGCGGGGAGACCATGATGCCGGCCGCGCCGAGCGGGCTCCGCTCGCGCACGAGGAGGTGGATGACGAGGTCCTGGGCGGTCCAGCCGGCGCACTGGGTCGGCGAGCCGGGGCCGACCTCGATCGCGAGGTCGCAGAGGGCGGTGCGTTCGCGGCGGGAGAGGGGCTCGGTCACGCGACCGACAGTAGCGCGACGCGCGACGCCTGTCGGAGCGTGGGAATAGCCTGACCCGACGGCGGGGTTCCCCGACGGCAGATCAGCAGGCGGCGACGGGCAGGTAGTGAGCGAGACACTCGGTAGTGGGTCGTACGGCAAGCGAGGGACCTCGGTCGAGGGGTTCCGGGTCCTCGGGGTGGCGATCCGACGCGAGCCGTGGATCTTCACGCTCTCCACCGTCGGCAGTGTCCTGTTCGGCGCACTCACCGTGGCCGACGCCTGGGTGCTGGGCTGGTCGACCGACCACGTCGTGCTGCCCGCGTTCGAGGACGGCGAGATCGGGGCCGGCCTGATGGTCGCGGTCTTCGCGCTCTTCCTCGGCGTCGCGCTGCTGCGCGCGGTCGGCATCGTGGCGCGCCGGCTCGGCGCCGGTGTCATGCAGTACCGGATGCAGGCCCACACCCGCCGCGAGGTGACCCGGCAGTACCTCGCGCTCCCGATGGAGTGGCACCACCGGCACCCGACCGGCCAGCTGCTGTCCAACGCCAACTCCGACGTCGAGGCGGCGTGGGGCCCGATCGCGCCGCTGCCGATGGCGGTCGGCGTGCTGGCGATGATGGTGATCGCCGTGGCGCAGATGTTCTTCGCCGACATGGTGTTGGCCCTGGTCGGGTTGCTGGTCTTCCCGGCCGTGGTGCTCGCCAACGTGGCCTACCAGCGCCTCGCCTCCCCGCTGATGACCAAGGCGCAGCAGCTGCGCGCCGAGCTCAGCGAGGTCGCCCACGAGTCCTTCGACGGTGCGATGGTGGTCAAGACCCTGGGCCGCGAGGCCGAGGAGACGGCCAGGTTCGCCGAGAAGGCCGAGCTGCTGCGTGACATCAACATCCGCGCCGGCCGGATCCGTGCCGCCTTCGACCCCACCCTGGCCGCCCTGCCCAACCTCGGCGTCCTGATCGTGCTGGTCGTCGGCGTCGAGCGGGTGCTCAACGGCGCCACCGACCCCGGCGACGTGGTGACGGTCGCCTACCTGCTCACGATCGTCTCGTTCCCGATCCGGGCGATCGGCTGGCTGCTGGGTGAGTTCCCGCGCAGCGTCGTGGGCTACCACCGGGTGCGCTCGGTGCTGCGGGCGACCGGCGAGATGCCGTACGGCGACCACACCGTCGACCCCGCCGCCGCCTCGGGCGCCCGCCTGGAGGTCGACGGGCTCGGCTACCGCTACGACCCCGACCAGCCGTTGATCGAAGGAGTGTCCTTCACGGTCGAGCCGGGACGCACCGTCGCCCTGGTCGGCGCGACCGCGTCCGGCAAGAGCACGCTGACCACGCTGATGGCCCGCCTGGTGGACCCCGACGAGGGCCGGCTGGTGCTCGACGGCACCGACCTGCGCGACTTCGCGCGCGGCGAGCTCGCCGAGGCCGTGGCGCTGGTGCCGCAGTCGGCGTTCCTCTTCGACGACACCGTGCGGGGCAACGTGACGCTGGGTCGTCAGATCGGGGGAGCCGACATCTCCGACGACGACGTGTGGGCCGCGCTGCGGGCCGCGCAGGCCGACGGCTTCGTCGCGGCCCTGCCCGACGGTCTCGACAGCCGGCTCGGTGAGCGCGGCACCTCGTTGTCCGGCGGGCAGCGCCAGCGGATCTCCCTGGCGCGGGCCCTGGTCCGCCGGCCGCGACTGCTGGTGCTCGACGACGCCACCTCGGCCGTCGACCCTGAGGTCGAGGCGCGCATCCTCCAGGCTCTACGACGGAGCAATCGGGAAGGGGCTGACCGCGGCAGCAGCCTGGTCGTGGTCGCCTACCGCAAGGCGACCATCGGGCTGGCCGACGAGGTCGTCCACCTCGAGGACGGGCGGATCGCCGACCGGGGCACCCATGACGAGCTGCTCGGCCGCAGCCCGGCGTACGCGCGTCTCGTCAACGCCTACGAGCAGACCGGCGAGCTGGTGGGGGAGGTGACCACATGAGCACCACCACCAACACCGGGATGGACACCGGTGAGGACATCGGCGGGATCGAGACCATCCGCCGCGGCGTCCAGGTCTCGCCCGAGCTCAAGGAAGGCCTGGGCTGGACGATCGCCCTGGCCTTCCTGGCCGCGACCGGCCAGGTCGTCGTCCCGATCGCGGTGCAGCAGACCCTGGACCGTGGGATCAACGGCCCCGGCGGGCCCGACGTCTCGTTCACGGTGATGATGGGGCTGGCCGCGGCCGCCGCGATCGTGCTCGCGAGCTGGGCGTCGTACCTGATGACCACGCGCCTCTTCACCACATCCGAGCGCGGCCTCGCCACCTTGCGGGTGAAGGCGTTCCGGCACGTGCACGACCTACCGGTGCTGACGCAGAACACCGAGCGCCGCGGCGCCCTCGTCTCGCGCGTCACCAGCGACGTCGACCAGGTCAGCCAGTTCCTGGTCTTCGGCGGCCTGCTGCTCATCGTGAGCGTCGGGCAGGTGGTCATCGCGACGGTCGTGATGCTGATCTACAGCTGGCAGCTCGCGGTGGTGGTGTGGCTCTGCTTTGCGCCGCTCTTCCTCTCCATCCGCTACTTCCAGCGCAAGCTCTCCCAGGCGTACGGCGAGGTCCGGCGCCAGGTCGCCGTGATGCTCTCGGCGGTCTCCGAGCCGGTCGTCGGCGCGGCGGTCGTGAAGTCCTACGCGATCGAGGACCGCACCCAGGACCGGATCGACCAGGCGATCGACGACTACAAGTCGGCCAGCACGCGCGCCCAGCAGTTCACCGTCGTGTCGTTCTCGCTTGGCGGGATCTCGGCCGGGCTCGCCAACGCCGCGGTGCTGATCGTCGGCATCCAGATCGGCCTGCACGGCGGTGGCTTCGGCCAGGACCTGACCGCGGGCAAGGTGCTCGCGTTCGCGTTCCTGGTGACGCTCTTCGTCGGCCCGGTGCAGATGGGCACCCAGATCTTCACCGACGCGCAGAACGCCCTGGTCAGCTGGCGCCGGGTGATCGGCATCCTCGAGACGCCCGCCGACCTGGTCGACCCGGGGGAGGAGGGGCAGGTGCTGCCGCGCGGCCCCATCGACGTCTCCCTGCGCGACGTCACCTTCGCCTACCCCGGCGGCCCGCCGGTGCTGCGCGAGATCGACCTCGACATCCCGGCCGGCACCCGGGTCGCGGTCGTCGGTGAGACCGGCTCGGGCAAGTCGACCATCGCCAAGCTGCTCACCCGGCTGATGGACCCGTCGGACGGCGCCGTCCTGCTGGACGGCATCGACGTGCGCGAGATCAGGCAGGAGTCGCTGCGGCGCAGCGTGGTGCTGGTGCCCCAGGAGGGCTTCCTCTTCGACGACACCCTCGCCAGCAACGTGCGCTACGGCCGCCTCGGGGCCACCGCGGAGGAGATGCTCGCCGGTGCCGAGGAGCTCGGCCTCGGTGACTGGCTCGCCGGTCTGCCCGCTGGTCTGGAGACCCCCGTCGGCCAGCGCGGCGAGTCGCTCTCGGCCGGTGAGCGGCAGCTGGTGGCGCTGCTGCGAGCCCAGCTCGCCGACCCCGACCTGTTGGTCCTCGACGAGGCCACCAGCTCGGTCGACCCGGCACTGGAGATGCGGATCGGGCGAGCCCTGGAGCGGTTGATGACCGGCCGCACCAGCGTCACCATCGCGCACCGTCTCTCCACCGCCGAGAGCGCCGACGAGGTGATCGTGGTCGACCAGGGCCGGATCGTGCAGCGCGGCCCGCACGCCGTCCTGGTCCGCGAGGAGGGGTCCGTGTACGCCGGGCTCCACGCGTCGTGGGTCTCTCAGCAGTCGTCGTAGCGGGTCGGGTGGTTTCGAGGCTCGTCGCTAGCGCTCCTCGCACCTCAACCACCGAGTCCCGGTGGTTGAGGTGTGAAGGCGCCCTGGCGCCTGAGCCTCGAAACTCCTGGATTGAGGTGTGAAGGCGCCCTGGCGCCTGAGCCTCGAAACCACCCCCACGCGATAATGAACCGGTGACCACCCTTGACCCCGAGATCGCCGCCCGGCTCAAGCGCACCGCGGAGGGTCTGGTGCCCGCCGTCGTGCAGCAGCACGACACCGGCGAGGTGCTGATGCTCGGGTGGATGGACGACGAGGCGCTCGCGCGCACGCTGAGCACGGGCCGGGCGACGTACTGGAGCCGCTCGCGTCGGGAGTACTGGGTCAAGGGCGACACCTCGGGCCACGTCCAGTGGGTCAAGGAGGTCCGCCTCGACTGCGACGGCGACACCTTGCTGGTCAAGGTCGACCAGGTCGGTGCCGCCTGCCACACCGGCGACCGGACCTGCTTCGACGCCGACCTGCTCTCGCGGACGACGGCGAGCGCCGATGAGTGAGCGGCGCCGTACGTTCGGCCCCGTCGTGCTGCTCGGGCTGGCCGCCGGCACGCTGACCGCGATCGCCGGCGAGAAGCCGGCCGTCAAGGGCTCGGGCGACGCGGCCACCGCGGTGAGCAGCCGACTCGTCTCCTTCGACGCGCACCTGCCGCTCGTCACCGCCCTCGGCCTCGTCGTGCTGGCGTGCTGGGGCGTGGTGCTGGTGACCCGAGGACGGGTACGCCGGGCCGTCGCGGCCCTCGGCACGATTGCCGCCGTCGGGGCCTTCGCGGCCGCGCTCGCGGCGTACACCCAGGTCCCCGACCAGTTCCGCGACGAGCTCGCCCTGGTCGGCATCAGCGACCCCGAGCTCAGCCACACGGCGTGGTACTGGGTCGCCGTGGTCGGGTCGCTGCTGTGCGTCGTGGCCGGAGCGCTCGCCGTCGCCTGGGCGCCGTCCTGGCCCGAGATGGGCACCCGGTACGACGCACCCGGCACCGCCGCTGCCCCGCCTGCCGTCCCGCCCGAGGAGCAGACCAGCCTGGATCTCTGGAAGGCGATGGACGAGGGGCGCGACCCGACTGCCTAGACCCAGTTGACTAGAGTTCGCCTTGCACCACATCCGCCCCGTGCTCGAGGAGCTTGCATGTCTGACAACCACGGCAACACCCCCGCTGCCTGGACGGCCGTCACGGTCGCCATGCTCGGCTTCGTGGTCGGCGCTGTCGGGCTCATGCTCGATCCCATCAACTGGGTGATCCTCTGGATCGGCATCGCGCTCGGTGTGGGCGCGTTCGTGCTGTTCCTGGTGATGGCCAAGCTCGGCTTCCACGAGTCCACGCACTGACGAGTGGTCGATGACCACCACGGCACCGCACCCCGCCGAGGAGGTCTGCACGCGCAGGCAGCGGATGCGGGCGCCGGTCCTGGTCATCGGCGGCCTGGGGGTCGCGACCCTCGCCCTGCGGCTCCGCGACCCGCACGAGCACGGCTCGTGGGGGATCTGCCCGAGTGCGGCCATGGGCATCTACTGCCCGGGGTGCGGCGGCCTGCGGGCGGTCAACGACCTCACCCACGGCGACCTGGCCGGTGCCGCGTCGAGCAACCTGGCGTTCGTCGTGGCGCTGCCGTTCATCCTGGTCGGCCTGGCCCTCTGGGCGCTCGGTCGGTGGAGGGGTCGGCCCTACCGGGTGCCGATGAGCGTGATCACGCCGACGGCGTACGTCTCGCTCGCGCTGCTCGCGGTCTTCACCGTGCTGCGCAACCTCCCCGTCGGGTCCTGGCTCGCGCCCTGACCCGACGGCGAGGGGCGGTCAGCCTTCGGGGTTGTAGGTGACGTCGACGGCGCCCGTGGCCACCAGGATCCAGTAGATGACGCCGGCGACGATGCCGACGATGCCGAGGATGAAGCCCCACTTGGCCAGGCCTTCGCCGGACTTGGCGCCACCCGAGTCGCGGATGTCCTTCTTGCCGAGCTGGCCGAAGACGACGCCGAGGATGCCAAAGATGAAGCATCCCCAGAAGCACGGCAGCGCGCCGAGGATGCCGAGCACCAGGGCGGCGACAGCCATGCCCGACTTCTTCGGCGGCATCCCGCCCTGGGGCGGCACCGGGTCGCCGTACTGCGGGGGAGGCGGGGGCGGGTCGGAGTAGCTCACGTAGGGCCCTTCGAGGTTGTCGGCCGGTCCGTCTCCCGGGCCGTGTTCAGCGGACACTACCCACGGACGGGTCGTTCACGCAGCGTGAAACACTGACCACGCAAGGGTGACCATCTGGTGGGAGATCAGCATGTCCGTGCTCGACGACATCGTCGCCGGCGTGCGCGTGGACCTGGCGGAGCGCGAGGCACGCACCTCGCTGCCCGACCTGCGGGCCGCGCTGGCCGACGTCGACCCGCCGCTCGACCCGATGCCGCACTTCCGTGCCCCCAGTTCGAGCGTGATCGCCGAGGTGAAGCGGCGCAGCCCCAGCAAGGGAGACCTCGCGGACATCCCCGACCCCGCCGACCTCGCGCGGCAGTACGCCGCGGGCGGCGCCGCCGCGATCAGCGTGCTCACCGAGCGGCGGCGCTTCGGCGGCAGCCTCGACGACCTGCGTGCGGTCCGCGCCGCGGTAGACATCCCGGTGCTGCGCAAGGACTTCATCGTCACCAGCTACCAGCTGGTCGAGGCCCGGGCCGCGGGCGCCGACCTGGCCCTGCTCATCGTCGCCGCGCTCGACGACGACACGCTGCGCCGGCTGCACGACGAGGCCCGTGAGCTCGGCCTGACCGTGCTGGTCGAGGTGCACGACGAGCCTGAGACCGAGCGTGCGGTCGAGCTCGGCGCCGAGCTCGTCGGCGTCAACGCCCGCAACCTGAAGACGCTCGAGATCCACGACGACACCTTCGGCCGGCTCGCGCCCCTGATCCCGGACGACCGAGTCAAGGTCGCCGAGAGCGGCATCTTCGGCCCCGCAGACGTCAAGCGCTTCGTCGGTGAGGGGGCCCGCGCGGTCCTCGTCGGCGAGGCACTGGTCAAGGACGGCGACCCCGAGTCGGCCGTCGCATCGATGACAGGAGTTGAGGCATGAACTACGCAGCCGACGAGCGGGGGTGGTTCGGCGACTTCGGCGGACGGTTCATGCCCGAGGCCCTGGTCGCGGCGCTGGACGAGCTCACGGTGGCGTGGCAGGAGGCGATGGCCGACCCGGCGTTCGTCGCCGAGTTCGAGGCGATCCTGCGCGACTACGCCGGGATCCCCAGCCCGCTCTACTTCGCCGAGCGGCTCAGCGACAAGGTCGGCGCGCGCATCCTGCTCAAGCGCGAGGACCTCAACCACACCGGCGCCCACAAGATCCGCAACGTCCTCGGCCAGGCGCTGCTGACCAAGCGGATGGGCAAGACGCGGGTGATCGCCGAGACCGGCGCCGGCCAGCACGGTGTGGCGAGCGCGACCGCCGCGGCGTACTTCGGCCTCGACTGCACGGTCTACATGGGCTCGGTCGACACCAAGCGGCAGGCGCTCAACGTCGCCCGGATGAACCTCCTCGGCGCGAAGGTCGTCGCCGTCGACTCCGGCAGCGCCACCCTCAAGGACGCGATCAACGAGGCGCTGCGAGACTGGGTGGCGAGCGTCGACCACACGGCGTACCTCTTCGGCACTGCCGCCGGGCCGCACCCGTTCCCGACGATGGTCCGCGAGTTTTGCCGCGGCATCGGCGACGAGGCTCGCGCCCAGAGCATCGAGCAGTACGGCGGCCTGCCGGACGCGATCGTCGCCTGCGTCGGCGGCGGCTCCAACGCGATCGGGCTCTTCACCGCTTTCCTCGACGACGCCGACGTGGCGATCTACGGGTTCGAGGCGGGCGGGGACGGCTACGAGACCGGCAGGCACGCGGCCACGATCTACGCCGGTGAGCGCGGGGTGTTGCACGGCGCCCGCACGTTCGTGCTCCAGGACGAGGACGGGCAGACCATCGAGTCGCACTCGATCTCGGCGGGTCTCGACTACCCGGGCGTCGGCCCGCAGCACGCGCACCTCGCGGACGCTGGCCGCGCGACGTACGAGCCGGTGACGGACGCCGAGGCGATGGACGCGATGGCGCTGCTCGCGCGCACCGAGGGGATCATCCCGGCGATCGAGTCGGCGCACGCGCTCGCGGGCGCGCTGCGGATCGCCGAGGGACGGCAGGGTCAGACGATCCTGGTCAACCTCTCCGGTCGCGGTGATAAGGACATGGGCACGGCGCTGGAGTACTTCCATCTCGGTGAGCCTGATGAGGAGACCGGCAAGTGAGCGCCAGCAGTGCCTTCGAGAAGGCCAAGGCCGAGGGCCGCGCCGCGCTCGTCGGCTACCTGCCCGCCGGCTTCCCCGACGTCGACGGCTCGATCGAGGCGCTCAAGGTCATGGTCGACGCGGGGTGTGACGTCATCGAGATCGGCCTGCCCTACAGCGATCCGGTCATGGACGGGCCGGTCATCCAGGCCGCCGTGCAGCAGGCGCTGGACGGCGGCGTGCGCACCGACGACGTCTTCCGGGTCGTCGAGGCCGTTGCCGCGACCGGCACCCCGACCCTGGTGATGACCAGCTGGAACCCCGTCGAGCGCCATGGCGTCGAGCGGTTCGCCCAGCGCCTGTACGACGCGGGCGGCGCCGGCCTGATCACTCCCGACGTGACGCCCGACGTCGTACCCGACTGGATCGCGGCCGCCGACGCCCGAGACCTGGACAAGGTCTTCCTCGTGGCGCCCTCCTCGACCGACGAGCGGATCGCGATGACCACGAGCAGCTGCCGCGGCTTCGTCTACGCGACCGGCATCATGGGCGTCACCGGCACCACCCAGGCGACCGCGGCCGGAGTCGCCCCCCTGATCGCCCGGACCCGGGCCACCACCCAGCTCCCGATCGGGGTGGGGGTCGGGGTCAGCACCGGCGCCCAGGCGGCCGACCTGTCGGCGCACGTCGACGGGGTGATCGTGGGCACGGCGTTCGTCCGGGCGCTGGGCGACGGCCTGCCCGCGCTGACCGCGCTGACCGAGGAGCTCGCGCGAGGGGTCCGGCGTGCGTAGAGGCGCCGCCGCCCTGATCGCCCTGCTCCTGACCCTCACCGCCTGCGGAGGGAGCGACAGCGCCGGTGGCCTGCACGGCACCGAGCTCGACCCGCCGTTCGAGGTGTCCCCGACGCCGCTCACCGACGTCAACGGGCAGCCGTTCTCGCTCACCGCGGACACCGACAAGGACCTGACCCTGGTCTTCTTCGGCTACACCAGCTGCCCGGACATCTGCCAGGTCGTGATGTCCAACCTCGCCTCGGCGATGACCCGGCTCGACGACCGCGACCGCGACCGCGTGGACGTCGTGTACGTGACCACCGACCCGGCGCGCGACACCGAGGCGGTGCTGGACAAGTACCTCTCCCACGTCGACCCGGCGTTCATCGGGCTGACCGGCGACCTCGACACCATCGTCGCGGTCGCCAAGCCGCTCGGCGTCGGCATCACGAAGGGTGACAAGCTCCCCTCCGGCGGCTACGACGTCACCCACGGCACCACGATCACCGGCATCGACGCCGACGACGAGGGCACGGTCTACTGGAGCGAGGACACCTCCTCCGCCGACTTCGCAGCTGACATCCACCGCTTGCTCGACAAGGACTGATGAGCGCCCCATGACCGCACTCACCACCGTGCTCTCGATCCCCAGCCCCTCCTCGGGCATCTGGTACGTCGGCCCGTTCCCGCTGCGCGGCTACGCCATCGCGATCATCGTCGGCATCGTCGCCGCGATCTGGATCGGCGAGCGGCGCTGGGTCGCGCGCGGCGGCCGTGCCGGCGACATCCAGGACATCGCCATCTGGGCGGTGCCGTTCGGGCTGGTCGGCGGCCGGCTCTACCACGTGCTCACCGACCACCAGCTCTACTTCGGCGACGGCCAGCACCCGATCGAGGCGCTGTACGTCTGGAAGGGCGGCCTCGGGGTCTGGGGTGCCATCGGGCTGGGGGCCGTCGGCGCGATCATCTGCGCCAAGCGCAAGGGCATCAAGCTGCTGCCGGTCCTCGACGCGATGGCGCCCGGGGTGCTGGTCGCCCAGGCGCTCGGCCGGTGGGGCAACTGGTTCAACCAGGAGCTGTTCGGCCGTCCGACCAACCTCCCATGGGGACTCTCGGTCGACGACAAGCACACGCCCCTCAACCCGGACACCGGCCTTCCGTACGGCTCCGACGTCCTGTTCCACCCCACGTTCCTCTACGAGAGCCTGTGGTGCCTGGTGGCCTTCGGGGTCCTGGTCTGGGCGGACCGCCGGTTCCGCCTCGGCTACGGCCGGGTCGTCGCGCTGTACATCATGATCTACACGCTCGGCCGCGGCTGGATCGAGATGCTCCGGATCGACACGGTCGAGCTCGAGGACGTCGGCGGGCTGCGCTTCAACGTGTGGACCTCGCTGGTGCTCTTCGTCGCCGGGCTCGTGTGGTTCGTGGTCAGCGCCCGCCGCCACCCCGGGCGCGAGGAGCAGGTGTACGCCGAGGGCCGGGGTCCGGACGACCCGACGGCGGACAGCGGTCCGGAGCACCCCTAGACCGGTGTTAATCTGTCCTTTCTGCCAGGGCCAATGTCGTCCCCTGCCCGCAGAATCTGCATCGCTGATCCGCCGACGCGGGCCCGACAATGTCGTGGGGCCAGCGCGGCGCTGAGACGACGGGAGAATGCCCGGTGCCTTCTTCGCACGCATTCCCGCCGCCCGCACCCGTGCCTGGGCCCGCCCACTGGACCGGCCCGCAAGCACAAGGGCTCTACGACCCCCGCTTCGAGCACGACGCGTGCGGGGTGGCCTTCGTCGCCACCCTCACCGGCGTTGCCAGCCACGACATCGTCGTCAAGGCACTGACCGCGCTCCGCAACCTCGACCACCGAGGCGCGGCGGGCGCGGAGGTGAACTCCGGTGACGGCGCCGGCATCCTGCTCCAGGTCCCCGACGCGTTCCTCCGGGCGGTCGTCGACTTCGAGCTGCCCGCCCAGCACGCGTACGCCGTGGGTACGGCGTTCCTGCCGGGCGACGACGAGGAGATCGCGAAGACCCGTCGTCGGATCGAGGAGCTCGCCGCCGAGGAGGGCCTGACCGTCCTCGGCTGGCGCGAGGTCCCGGTCCAGCCCGAGGGGCTCGGCCAGATGGCCCTCGGCGTGATGCCGACCTTCGCCCAGCTCTTCGTCGCGGGCGCGGGCACCCGCGTGACCGGGATGGCGCTGGAGCGCCTCGCCTTCTGCCTGCGCAAGCGCGCCGAGCACGAGACCGACGTCTACTTCCCGTCGCTCTCCTCCCGCACGCTGGCCTACAAGGGCATGCTCACCACCGACCAGCTCGACAAGGTCTTCCCCGACCTGGTCGACGAGCGGATGGCGTCGGCCCTCGCGGTCGTCCACTCGCGGTTCTCGACCAACACGTTCCCGAGCTGGCCGCTGGCCCACCCGTTCCGGTTCATCGCCCACAACGGCGAGATCAACACCGTCATGGGCAACCGCAACTGGATGCGGGCCCGCGAGGCGCTGCTCGCCTCCGACGTCATCCCGGGCGACCTGGACCGGCTGTTCCCGATCTGTACGCCGGGCGCGTCCGACTCGGCGTCGTTCGACGAGGTGCTCGAGCTGCTGCACATGGGCGGCCGCTCGCTGCCGCACTCGGTGCTGATGATGATCCCGGAGGCGTGGGAGAACCACGCTGAGATGGACGCCAAGCGCCGCGCGTTCTACGAGTTCCACTCCGCCGTGATGGAGCCCTGGGACGGTCCCGCCTGCGTCGTCTTCACCGACGGCTCCCAGATCGGCGCGGTCCTGGACCGCAACGGCCTGCGCCCCTCGCGCTACTGGGTCACCGACGACGGCCTCGTCGTCCTCGCCTCCGAGGTCGGCGTCCTCGACCTCGACCCGGCCACGATCGTGCGCAAGGGCCGGCTGCAGCCGGGCCGGATGTTCCTCATCGACACCGACGAGCACCGGATCATCGAGGACGAGGAGATCAAGACCCAGCTCGCCTCGGAGCACCCGTACGACGAGTGGCTGCACGCCGGCCTGATCCACCTCGCCGACGTCACCGACCGCGAGCACATCATCCACACCCACGCCTCGGTCACGCGCCGCCAGCAGGTCTTCGGCTACACCGAGGAAGAGCTGCGGGTCATCCTCACGCCGATGGCCAACGGCGGGGGCGAGCCGCTCGGCTCGATGGGCACCGACACGCCCATCGCGTCGCTGAGCGCGAAGCCGCGGCTGCTGTTCGACTACTTCAGCCAGCTCTTCGCCCAGGTCACCAACCCGCCGCTCGACGCGATCCGCGAGGAGCTGGTCACCTCCCTGGCCGGCACCATCGGCCCGGAGTCCAACCTGCTCGAGCCGCAGCCGGCGTCCTGCCGGATGGTGGTGCTGCCCTTCCCGGTCATCTCCAACGACGACCTGGCCAAGATCCGGCATATCAACCGTGACGGCGACATGCCGGGCTTCATCACCCATGTCTCGCGCGGGCTCTACCCCGTCGAGGGCGGGGGAGCGGCGATGGCCGAGCGGATCGACGAGATCTGCGCTGAGGTGTCGGCCGCGATCGCCGACGGCGCGCGCATCATCGTGCTGTCGGACCGGCACTCCACCGCCGAGCACGCCCCGATCCCGTCGCTGCTGCTGACCGGCGCCGTGCACCACCACCTGGTGCGCGAGAAGACCCGCACCCAGGTCGGGCTGCTGGTCGAGGCCGGCGACGTCCGCGAGGTGCACCACGTCGCCCTGCTCGTCGGGTACGGCGCGGCCGCGGTCAACCCCTACCTGGCGATGGAGTCGGTCGAGGACCTGGCCCGCGAGGGCTACTACGTCAGCGCCGAGCCGGAGCAGGCCGTCAAGAACCTGATCAAGGCGCTCGGCAAGGGCGTCCTGAAGGTGATGTCCAAGATGGGCGTCTCCACGGTGGCGTCCTACACCGGTGCGCAGATCTTCGAGGCGGTCGGCCTGTCCCAGGCGGTCGTGGACCGGTACTTCACCGGCACCACCTCCAAGCTCGGCGGCATCGAGCTCGACACGATCGCCGAGGAGGTCGCGCGCCGGCACGCCACGGCGTACCCGCGCGGCGGCATCCTGCCCGCGCACCGCGAGCTCGAGATCGGCGGCGAGTACCAGTGGCGCCGTGAGGGCGAGCCGCACCTCTTCGACCCCGAGACCGTCTTCCGGCTGCAGCACTCCACCCGCAGCGGCCGCTACGACATCTTCAAGCAGTACACGGCGCGCGTCGATGAGCAGTCCGAGCGGCTGATGACGCTGCGTGGGCTGTTCCGGTTCAAGGATGCCGACGGCTCCGGTCGCCAGCCGATCCCGATCGAGCAGGTCGAGCCGGTCTCCGAGATCGTGAAGCGCTTCTCGACCGGTGCGATGTCGTACGGCTCGATCAGCAAGGAGGCGCACGAGACCCTCGCGATCGCCATGAACCGGCTGGGCGCCAAGTCCAACACCGGTGAGGGCGGCGAGGACCCGGACCGCCTCTACGACCCCGAGCGGCGCAGCTCGATCAAGCAGGTCGCGTCGGGCCGCTTCGGCGTCACGTCGGAGTACCTGACGAACGCCGACGACATCCAGATCAAGATGGCGCAGGGCGCGAAGCCCGGCGAGGGCGGCCAGCTGCCCGGCAACAAGGTCTACCCGTGGGTGGCCAAGACCCGGCACTCCACGCCGGGTGTGGGGCTGATCAGCCCGCCGCCGCACCACGACATCTACTCGATCGAGGACCTGGCGCAGCTGATCCACGACCTCAAGAACGCCAACCCGCAGGCCCGCGTGCACGTCAAGCTGGTCTCCGAGGTCGGCGTCGGCACGGTCGCGGCGGGCGTCTCGAAGGCGCACGCCGACGTGGTGCTGATCTCCGGGCACGACGGCGGCACCGGTGCGGCTCCGCTGACGTCGCTCAAGCACGCCGGTGGGCCCTGGGAGCTCGGCCTCGCCGAGACCCAGCAGACGCTGCTCCTCAACGGGCTGCGCGACCGGATCGTCGTCCAGACTGACGGTCAGCTCAAGACCGGTCGCGACGTCGTCATCGCCGCGCTGCTCGGCGCGGAGGAGTTCGGCTTCGCCTCGGCCCCGCTGGTCGTCTCCGGCTGCATCATGATGCGGGTCTGCCACCTCGACACCTGCCCCGTGGGCGTCGCGACGCAGAACCCGGTCCTGCGCGAGCGCTACTCGGGCAAGCCCGAGTTCGTCGTGAACTTCTTCGAGTTCATCGCCGAGGAGGTGCGCGAGATCCTGGCCGAGCTAGGCTTCCGCACCATCGAGGAGGCGATCGGGCAGGTCGGCACGCTCGACACCCGTACGGCGGTCGACCACTGGAAGGCGTCCGGCCTCGACCTGACGCCGGTGCTCCACCAGCCGGACCGGTCGGCGTTCCCGGACCAGGACCTGTTCCGCACCAAGTCGCAGGACCACGGCCTGGAGAAGTCGCTCGACGTCACCGAGCTCGTCCCGCTGGCGCAGCCGGCGATCGAGAGCGGCGAGCCGGTGCGCGCCCAGGTCGCGATCCGCAACGTCAACCGCACCGTCGGCACGATCCTCGGCCACGAGGTCACCAAGAGGTACGGCGGCGAGGGCCTGCCGGACGGCACGATCGACATCACGTTCACCGGCTCCGCGGGCCAGTCGTTCGGCGCGTTCGTCCCGAAGGGCATCACCCTGCGGCTCGAGGGCGACGCCAACGACTACGTCGGCAAGGGCCTCTCGGGCGGCCGGATCGTCGTACGCCCCGACCGGGCGGCGACGTTCAACAGCAACGAGCAGATCATCGCCGGCAACACGATCGCGTACGGCGCGACCTCCGGCCAGATCTTCCTGCGCGGCGGGGTGGGCGAGCGGTTCGCCGTCCGCAACTCCGGCGCGTGGCTCGTCAACGAGGGCGTGGGCGACCACGGCTGCGAGTACATGACCGGCGGGCGCGTCGTCGTCCTCGGCAAGACCGGCCGCAACTTCGCGGCCGGCATGTCGGGCGGCATCGCCTGGGTCCTCGACCTCAAGCCGCAGCGGGTCAACACCGAGCTCGTCGAGCTCGGCCCCGTCGTCGGCCAGGCAGCGGCCGACCTCGAGCAGCTGGTGCGTTCGCACTTCGAGGAGACCGGTTCGACGGTCGCCGAGGAGCTGCTCGCCGACTGGGAGACCGCACTGACGCGGTTCACCGAGGTCATGCCCAGCGACTACCGCAAGTCCCTCGAGGCGAAGGCCAAGGCCGAAGAGGCCGGCCTCGACGAGGACGAGACCGCCCACGCGATGATGGAGGCACTCCATGGCTGACCCCCGCGGGTTCCTGAAGGAGGGTCGCGAGGTTGCGGCCCGTCGTCCGGTCGACGAGCGCATCAAGGACTGGAACGAGGTCTACCCCGGCAGCGCCGGGCGGGCCCTGCTGCCGATCATCACCCAGCAGGCGGGTCGCTGCATGGACTGCGGCATCCCGTTCTGCCACCAGGGCTGCCCGCTCGGCAACATCATCCCCGAGTGGAACGACCTGGTCTGGCGCGACGACTGGGAGGGCGCGATCGAGCGCCTGCACGCGACCAACAACTTCCCGGAGTTCACCGGTCGTCTGTGCCCGGCCCCGTGCGAGACCGCCTGCGTCCTGGGCATCAACCAGGACCCGGTGACGATCAAGAACGTCGAGGTCTCGATCATCGACAAGGCGTGGGAGTCCGGCCTGGTCCGGCCGCAGCCGCCGGAGTGGCTCTCGGGCCGCACCGTCGCGGTGATCGGCTCCGGCCCGGCAGGCCTGGCCGCTGCCCAGCAGCTCACCCGCGCCGGCCACACGGTCGCCGTCTACGAGCGGGCCGACAAGGTCGGCGGACTGCTGCGCTACGGCATCCCCGAGTTCAAGATGGAGAAGAAGCACCTCGACAAGCGCCTCGAGCAGATGCGCCGCGAGGGCACCGTCTTCCGGGCCGGCGTCGACGTCGGCACCGCCCTGGGTGCCGACAAGCTCCGGGAGCGGTACGACGCCGTCGTACTCGCCATGGGCGCCACCGAGCCGCGCGACCTGGTCGTGACCGGGCGCGAGCTCGGCGGGATCCACCAGGCCATGGAGTTCCTCCCGCAGGCCAACCGGGTCGCGCTCGGCGCGGAGGTCGAGGGCCAGATCCTCGCGACCGGCAAGCACGTCGTGATCATCGGCGGCGGCGACACCGGCGCCGACTGCCTCGGCACGTCGACCCGGCAGGGTGCCGCGTCGATCACGCAGCTCGAGATCATGCCCGAGCCTCCCGAGTCCCGTCCGGCGGGTCAGCCGTGGCCGACGTACCCGATGACCTTCCGGGTCTCCTCGGCGCACGAGGAGGCGGGGGAGAGGGTCTACGCCGTGTCCACCAAGGAGTTCCTCGGCGACGAGGACGGCAACGTCCGGGCGCTGCGCCTGGTCGACGTCGTCTTCGAGGGCGGCAAGCTCACCGAGATCGAGGGCACCGAGCGCGACATCCCGGCCGAGCTCGTGCTCTTCGCGATGGGCTTCCTCGGCCCCGAGAAGCCGGGTCTGGTCGAGCAGCTGGACGTCGACCTCGACGAGCGCGGCAACATCAAGCGCGACCTGGACTACCAGTCCTCGGTCCCCGGCGTGTTCGTCGCGGGTGACGCGGGCCGCGGCCAGTCGCTGATCGTGTGGGCGATCGCCGAGGGCCGTGCGGCCGCTGCTGCGGTCGACACGTTCCTCACCGGATCGACGACGCTCCCGTCGCCGATCAAGCCGACCGAACGCCCGCTGGTCGTCTGATTCACGCCGAGTCGGCGCTAGTTTTCAGCAAACTGGCGCCGACTCGGCGATTTCACGATCAAGCCGGCCGGAGTTAGGTCTTTGAACGATCAAAGTCGCGGTAGGATGAGGCACGTGCGTAGAGCAAAGATCGTCTGCACCCTCGGCCCCGCGACCTCGTCGCCGCGCCGGATCCGCGAGCTCGTGTACGCCGGGATGGACGTCGCCCGGCTGAACATGAGCCACGGCTCGCACGAGGACCACGCCGAGGCCTACCGCCTCGTGCGCGAGGCCTCCGACGCCAGCGGGCACGGGGTCGGCATCTTCGCCGACCTCCAAGGCCCGAAGATCCGGCTCGAGACCTTCGCCGACGGGCCGGTCCAGCTGCGCCGCGGCCAGGAGTGGGTCATCACGACCCGCGACGTGCCGGGCGACGACAAGATCTGCGGCACGACGTACAAGGGGCTGCCCGGCGACGTCAACGTCGGCGACCCCCTGCTGATCGACGACGGCAAGATCCGGCTCCGGGTCACCGGGGTCGTCGACGGCACCGACGTGCACACCGAGGTCCTGGTCGGCGGCAAGGTGTCCAACAACAAGGGCATCAACCTGCCCGGCGTCGCGGTGTCGGTCCCCGCGCTCTCGGAGAAGGACATGGAGGACCTGCGCTTCGCGCTGCACCTCACCGTCGACTTCATCGCGCTGAGCTTCGTGCGCGACGCCAAGGACGCCGACGATGTCCGCAAGATCATGGACGAGGAGGGCATCCGGGTCCCGGTCATCGCCAAGATCGAGAAGCCGCAGGCGATCGAGAACCTCGACGAGGTCATCGACGCCTTCGACGGCTTCATGGTCGCCCGCGGCGACCTCGCCGTCGAGTGCCCCCTGGAGGACGTGCCGTTCCTGCAGAAGCAGATCGTGCGCAAGGCGCGCCTGCACGCCAAGCCCGTCATCGTCGCGACCCAGATGCTGGAGTCGATGATCTCGAGCCCGGCGCCGACCCGTGCGGAGGCCTCCGACGTCGCCAACGCGGTGCTCGACGGCGCCGACGCGGTGATGCTCTCCGGCGAGACCAGCGTGGGGGAGTTCCCCGTGCACACCGTCGAGACGATGGCCCGGATCATCACCTCGACCGAGGAGCACGCGATCCGCAACGGCGACGGCGCCGGCGTCTTCGCCAAGATCGACTGGGACCCGCACACCCGCTCCGGCGTCATCGCGAAGGCGGCCGAGGAGGTCGCCGAGCGGGTCGAGGCCAAGTACGTCGTCGCGTTCACCACCAGCGGCGACTCGGCCCGCCGGATGTCCCGGCTCCGCGGCCCAGTGCCGGTGCTCGCCTTCACGCCCGTCCCCGCCGTACGCTCCCAGCTCGCGCTGAGCTGGGGCGTCGAGACCTTCCTGACCCAGATGGTCGAGCACACCGACGAGATGGTGCGCCAGGTCGATGACCAGCTGCTCCAGATCGGCCGGGTCAAGGAGGGTGACCTCGTGGTCATCATCGCCGGCGCCCCTCCGGGCATCCCCGGCTCCACCAACGCCCTGCGCATCCACCGGATGGGCGACGCCATCAACGAGGTCGCGCCGGCGTACAAGCGGCACCGCTGACCCGTCGAACGCTCAGGACGTCATACGGATGGTGCCTTCTAGGGCTCTATCCGTATGACGTCCCGGCGTGGGTGCCCCGGGTGGGATTCGAACCCACACTGGACGGTGTTTGAGACCGCTTCCTCTGCCGTTGGGATACCGGGGCCGACAGCGCGAGAACCGTACCGGATCAGACCAGCACGCGCCGCCTTGGCTAAAGTCGATTGAACTACTACAGTTTCGACCACGCGGGTGCTCGGGCAGTGGAGGTCGACATGTGGAAGCCATGGCAGCAGGTCAGCGGATGGGGACGGACCAGCAACGAACGCGCCATCGGCAACGCTCGTACGGCGACGACGGCGCTCAGCCGCCGCCGGGTCGAGCGCGACGAGGTCGACCTCTACCTGCGGACCAGGGAGGCACGTCTCGTGCCCGTGCCCGGTGCCGCGCCGCGACCAGCTTGACGGACTGCCTGACGGGACTGGCCGCGTACGGCGGCGGGCGGGCCGATAGCCTGCTGCCGTGACGCAGCCGACCGACCAGCCGACCCCGGGCGCCGCGCCCCGCCGGGTCGTCATCGCCGAGGACGAGGTCCTCATCCGGATGGATCTCGCGGAGATGCTCTCCGAGGAGGGCTACGAGGTCGTCGGCCAGGCCGGCGACGGCGCGAAGGCGATCGAGCTCGCCGAGGAGCTGCGGCCCGACCTGGTGATCCTGGACGTGAAGATGCCGGTCCTCGACGGGATCGCGGCCGCCGAGCGGATCGCGAGCCAGCGGATCGCGCCGGTCGTGATCCTCACCGCGTTCTCCCAGCGCGACCTGGTCGAACGCGCCCGGGACGCCGGAGCGATGGCCTACCTGGTCAAGCCGTTCAACAAGTCCGACCTGGTGCCGGCGATCGAGATGGCCGTGAGCCGGTTCGCCGAGCTGTCGATGCTCGAGGCCGAGGTCGCGGACCTCACCGAGCGCCTCGAGACCCGCAAGTCGGTGGATCGCGCCAAGAACGTCCTGCAGGAGCAGCTCAGCCTCACCGAGCCGGAGGCGTTCCGCTGGATCCAGAAGACCGCGATGGACCTGCGGCTCTCCATGCGGCAGGTCGCCGAAGGCGTCATCGCTCACGGCCCCGGTATCGCCGGCTAGGGACGCATTTCCGTCAGATCACGCTTCGGTAAAGCCTGCCTCCCAGGCGCGCCGCGAGGGCGTTGTACTGGCGCTTCACTCACGGTTCACCCCTAGACTGCCGTCCGAGCCCAGCCGGGTTCTGGAATGGGAGGACCGAGTTGAAGTCTCGACACGTCGTCCGCGAGCGGGCGGTGCTCAGAGGGGTAGCGGGACTCATCCTCGCGCTGCTGCTCGCGCCGCTCCTGGCGCTGATCTCCTCGGGCCCGGCGAGCGCCGTGGACACGCTGTGTCTGCCCGGCCCGGACAAGGCCTGCATCGCCGGCACCATCCGGACCGAGGACGGCCCTCTCGCCGACGTGACGCTGACCGTCACCGACGAGAGCGGCACCGTCACCGAGGTGACCACCAGCGAGACGGGCAAGTGGAACGTCCAGGTCGAGAAGGAGGGTCCGTACGTCGTCAAGGTCGACGAGTCGACGCTCCCCAAGGACCTCGACGTCGCCACCGGCGAGGTGACAGTCGACGCCAAGTTCGGCGTGACCAAGCCCGGACTGCTCACGATCCGTACGGCGAACTACAGCGACTCGACCAGCAAGGTCGACGAGCTGATCCAGAGCACGGTCAACGGCCTGCGCCTCGGCCTGCTGCTCGCGCTCGCCTCCGTCGGCCTCTCCCTGATCTACGGCACCACCGGCCTCTCCAACTTCGCCCACGCCGAGCAGGTGACGCTGGGCGGCATGCTGGGCTACTTCCTGATCAACCAGCACGGCCTCGGTCTGTGGTTCGGCGGGCTCCTGGTGGTGATCCTGTGCGCGTTCACGGGGTGGTTCCAGGACCGGGTCCTGTGGCAACCACTACGACGGCGTGGCCTGGGCCTGACCCAGATGATGATCGTGACGATCGGCCTCTCGCTGGCGCTGCAGTACGTCTACCAGTACACCGTCGGCGCCCGGACCGTCCGCGTCCTCCAAGACAACCCTTCGGTCCGCGAGTTCGGACCGGTCACCATCACCAACCAGTCGATCGTCGCGATGCTGATCTCGGTCGTCGTCCTGGCCGGCGTCGGCTACGCGCTGCTCCGCACCCGGGTCGGCCGCGCCACGCGCGCCGTCTCCGACAACCCGGCGCTCGCGGCGGCCTCGGGCATCGACACCGACCGGGTGATCCGGCTGGTGTGGACGACCGCGATGGGCCTCGCCGGCCTCTCGGGGCTGCTCTACGCGCTGGTCACCAACGGCATCAAGTGGGACTCCGGTCTCCAGATCCTGCTGCTGCTCTTCGCAGCGGTCACGCTCGGTGGCCTCGGTACGGCGTTCGGCGCCCTGGTCGGTGCGCTGATCATCGGCCTGGTCGTCGAGCTCTCACCTGTCCTGGGCATGCCCGGTGACTTCAAGTACGCGACCGCGCTGTTGATCTTGATCCTGCTCCTGCTCGTGCGACCCCAGGGTCTGCTCGGCAAGCCGCAGCGGGTCGGGTAGAGGGAGGACTGACAGACATGGACACCATCCAGTTCATCCTCAACGGCATGATGCGCGAGGCGCTGTCGCCGCAGACCGCGGCGGTCGCGATCGCCGTCATCGGCCTCAACATCCACTTCGGCTTCACCGGCCTGCTCAACATGGGCCAGTCGGGCTTCATGCTCCTCGGTGCCTACGGCTTCGCGATCTCGATCTCCAACGGCCTGCCGATGATCGTCGGCATCCTGCTGGGCTTCGGCGCGGCGTTCATCTTCGCGCTGGTGCTCGGCGCGCCCACCCTGAAGCTGCGCGGCGACTACCTGGCGATCGTGACGATCTCGGCGGCCGAGATCATCAGATACGTCGGCAGATCGGCGCTGCTCGTCGACTTCACCGGCTCGGCCCAGGGCATCCCCGGCAGCCAGTACACGACGGGCTTCCGAAACCTTTCGTTCTTCGGCAACGGCCAGTTCACGCTGCTCCCGTTCAACTACCAGGACGTCGCGGACGGCGCGGCCTGGGTGCGGATCCTCGGTTGGGTCGTCGTCATCGGAGGCGTCGCGGCGCTGGTGTACCTGCTACGCGGCGGGGCCGACCTCAAGGGCGCCAGCAAGGGGTTCGCGGTCGCCGGACTGGCCGTGATCAACCTGTTCTTGGTGTTCTTCCTCTTCCCGGTGCCCTACCAGAGCACCGGCGTGAGCGGCTGGTGGGTGCGCTTCGTCGCGTGGGGCCTGGCGCTCCTGTGCACGTTCGTCGTGTTCCTGATGGTCCGCAGCCCGTGGGGCCGCCTTCTCCGCGGCATCCGTGAGGACGAGGACGCGATCCGCTCGCTGGGCAAGAACGTCTTCGCCATCAAGATGCAGGCGCTCATCATCGGCGGCCTCTTCGGAGCGCTCGGCGGCATGGTCTACGTGCTGTCGTCCAGCGTGCAGCCGGACTCGATGGGCCGCTCCCTGACGTTCTTCTGCTACACCGCGCTGCTGCTCGGTGGCGCTGCCACCATCTTCGGCCCGGTGCTCGGGTCGGTGATCTTCTTCGCGGGTCGGATCGGCATCAAGTACACCGCTGCGGCGTACGTCCCGGACAGCATCATGAACAACCAGCAGACGGAGCAGTTCTCCTACATCGTCGTCGGCGTCGCGCTGATGCTGATCGTGATCTTCCGACCACAAGGCATCCTGGGCAACAAGAGGGAGCTGCAGTTCAATGTCTGACCAGATGGCTGACCCCAAGGTCGCGAGGGAGCTCGCAGACCCCGCTGCGCGGCAGGCGCTGACCTCCGGGTTCGAGTCGACCCCCGGCGCAGGCAAGCCCGACCCGATCCTGGTCGTCGACAACATCGTGCGACAGTTCGGCGGCATGACCGCGGTCGACGTGCAGCACCTCGAGGTGCAGCGCGGGCTGATCACGGCCCTGATCGGCCCGAACGGCGCCGGCAAGACGACGTTCTTCAACCTGATCACCGGGTTCGACAAGCCGACCACGGCCGGCAAGGGCGCGCACTGGGCCTTCGACGGCCGGACCCTCGACAAGACCTCGGCCTCGAGCGTGGCCCGGGCCGGCATGGTGCGGACCTTCCAGCTGACCAAGGCGCTCAGCGCCATGACGGTGCGCGACAACATGATGCTCGGCGCGCAGAACCAGGCCGGCGAGAACCTCTTCAAGTCGATGTTCCGCAGCTCGTGGGGCCGCCAGGAGAAGGAGATCGAGGCCAAGGCCGACGAGCTCCTGGAGCGGTTCAAGCTGTACGAGAAGAAGCACGACTACGCCGGCAGCCTCTCGGGCGGCCAGCGCAAGCTCCTCGAGATGGCCCGGGCGCTGATGAGCGACCCGAAGATGATCATGCTCGACGAGCCGATGGCGGGCGTGAACCCCGCGCTCACCCAGTCGCTGCTCGGGCACATCCAGAATCTCCGTGACGAGGGCATGACCGTGCTCTTCGTCGAGCACGACATGCACGTCGTACGCCACATCTCGGACTGGGTGGCGGTGATGGCGGAAGGCCGCCTGGTCGCCGAGGGCTCCGCCGACACGGTGATGTCCGACCCGGCCGTGATCGACGCCTACCTCGGCGCGCACCACGACACCGACCTCGGTGACGACGCGCTGCTGTCGGACGAGGCGCTGGAGGAGATCGCCGAAGAGGTGGCCGCCGAGGACGCCGAACGTGAGGCCGAGGAAGAGGCGGAGGGACTGCGATGACCGAGCAGCAGCAGAGTGGTGGCGTCGCGACGCGGACCCAGAAGCCGGTGGTCGAGGCCAAGGACGTGGTCGCGGGCTACATCCCGGGCGTCAACATCCTCAACGGGTGCAGCCTGGTGGCCTACCCGGGCGAGATGATCGGCATCATCGGCCCGAACGGCGCCGGCAAGTCGACCTTGCTCAAGGCGATGTTCGGCCTGGTCAAGGTGCACTCCGGCTCGGTGACGCTCGGTGAGCGCGACATCACCAACCTGAAGACCAACCAACTGGTCGAGATGGGCGTCGGCTTCGTCCCGCAGACCAACAACGTCTTCCCCTCGCTGAGCATCGAGGAGAACCTCCGGATGGGCCTCTACCTGCGGCCCAAGAAGATCCGCGAGCGCCTCGACGCCATGTGGGACCTCTTCCCGGTGCTGCACGACCGGCGCAACCAGAGCGCCGGCGCCCTGTCGGGCGGCGAGCGGCAGTCCCTGGCGATGGCCCGGGCGCTGATGATGGAGCCGTCCGTTCTGCTGCTCGACGAGCCGTCCGCGGGCCTGTCTCCGGTGCGCCAGGACGAGACCTTCCTGCGCACCCGCCGGATCAACAAGACCGGCGTCTGCGTGGTCATGGTGGAGCAGAACGCCCGCCGCTGCCTGCAGATCTGCGACCGCGGCTACGTGCTCGACCAGGGCCGGGACGCCCACACGGGCACGGGTCGCGACCTGGCCAACGACCCCAAGGTGATCGCGCTCTACCTGGGCACGCTGGCCAAGGACGTCGACGAGGAGCGCGACTCGCACTGACCGGCACCAACGAGGAAGGGCCCCGGACCGTGAGGTCCGGGGCCCTTCTCGTACTAGGTGCTGGGTGTTACTTGGAGCCCTCGACCGTGCTGGTCAGAGCGTTCTTGTTGTCGGCGCCGTACTTGTAGATGCCGACGAACGCCGAGGACGGGTCGTTCTCCTTGTCGATCGGGCCGATGCCAGAAGGTCCGGTGTATCGGATCTCCTCGCCCTCGTCGAGGAGCTTGACGCAGTCGGCGTACGACTTGCACTCCGTGCCATCGGTGGCACCCGAGACGGCCGCGTAGTTGTCGCGAACCGTCTGCGAGTCCGTCGCCCCGCCCTTGACCGCGGCGAGCGCGGCCAGGATGGTCGCGTCGTACGACTCGGCCGAGTAGGAGAAGTCCTTCAGGGGCTTGCCGTCAGCCATCTCGGCCCAACCGCTCACGCGGTCCTTGAAGCTGGCGTCCGGGTCGGCGCCGGGGATGGTGCCCTGAGCACCCTCGAGGGTGCCCTCCTCGAAGTCCTCGCTGAAGTCGGACGTGTTGCCGTCGGACAGGTAGACCTTCGACATGTCCCAGCCCTGCGAAGCGAGCTCGGGGATGATCGACTTCGTCTCGTCGAAGGCGAGCACGACGATGGCGTCCGGCTTGGAGGCGAGCACACCGCTGACCTCGGCCGAGAACGTCGTCTGGCCGGCGGGGAACTCGTCGCCCTGGCCCTTGCAACCGTAGGTGCAGGAGCCACCGGCGGACGTGATCGTCTTCTCGACGACGTTGCGGAGACCGGTGCCGTAGGTGTCGTTGAACACCAGGAAGCCGACCTTCGAGTAGCCGTCGGTGGAGATCAGGGTGCCCAGCGCGTTGCCCTGGACGCCGTCCGGCGGGGCGGTCCGGAAGTACCAGTCGGAGTAGCCGCTGAGGTCGACGGCCGTGTTGGCCGGCGAGACCTCGGTGATCTTGTTGTCGGCGAAGGTGTCGACGACGTTCAGCGAGACGCTGGACGAGGCGGCACCGATGACCACGGACGGCTTGCTGGCGACGAGCGTGCCAGCCGACGCGGTGGAGACCGACATGTCGGTCGAGTCGCCGGAGTCCTGGATGTCGTGGCAGGCCTGGGCGCCGCCGACGCCGCCGGCCGCGTTGATGTCCGAGACGGCCAGGCCGACGCCCGAGATCTCCGGGGGACCGAGGAACGCGAGGTTTCCGGTCAGCGGCAGGATGCCGCCCACGCGGAGCGTGTCGGCGCTGGTCTGGTTGGCCGCGCACTTGTCGTTGGTGAACGAGTCGGCTGCAGCAGCCGAGTCGGACGTCGACGGCGAGTCGCTTGCCTCCGGGGCGGCGTCGCCGTCCGAGTCGGAGCCACAGGCGGAAAGGGCGAGGCCGAGGACGGCTGTGCCCGCCATCAGCCTTACCCAGTTGGTCTTGGTTCGATTCACGGGGTGAACCTTTCTGTCGCGTTGATGCACTACACCGCGCCCGCCCTCCCGAAAGATTGGGCATAGCCATGCCACCGTAGGTCTGGCCGTGGGGCCCGGTGTGTTACGGCACCCTGTCGTTAGCGAACCGTTACGTCAATGAAGCGCGCCCACGACGGCCACCAGAATCGGTGCCACGAGCAGCGCGGGCAGCAGGTCGGCGACCGGGATCTCGCGGACCCGGAGCAGCCGCAGGGCCACCCCGACGAGCAGCAGCCCGCCCGTGGCGGTGATCGCGGCCAGGTGCGCGTCGGGGAGTACGTCGCCGATCGCCAGCCCCAGCAGGGTCAGGCTTCCCTGTACGGCGATGATCGTGACGACGCTGGCGGCGACACCCCAGCCGAAGGACGCCGCGAACGCGATGGCCGCGAAACCGTCGAGGGCGGACTTGAGGATGAGCTGCTCGGCGCCGTTGCCGAGCCCGTCGTTGATCGAGCCGAGGATCGTGAGTGGCCCGGTACAGAAGATCAGCGACGAGACCACGAAGCCCTCGATGAAGCGGTGCCGGTCGGCCGACGTGGCGTCGCCGGCGAGCCGGGTCTGCAGCCAGCCGCCCAGAGACTCGACCCGGGACTCCAGGCGCAGCAGCGACCCGACGATGCCGCCGATCAGGAGCGCGCCGAGCACGATCAGCATCGGTGCGCTGTCACCCACGAAGTCGGAGAGGTCGTCGTCGAGCACGGCCATGGCCGACGTACCCGCGATCAGCAGGGTCACCAGCCCCAGCGAGTCGGTCACCACGTCGCGGGTGCGTACCGGCAGGCGGTTGCCGAGGAGGACGCCGATCACGCTGCCGATCAGCACGGCGGCGACGTTCACGACGGTTCCGAGGCCGGGGATCACGGGACTCCTCTGACAGGACGGGGAGCCTGAGCGTAGTGTCTACCGCTGGAGCCGCGTTCGGGGGACACGGAGGCGCGGCAGCCTGTGGAAGGTCGGAATAGGCATGGTGCGATGAATCGCTCCCTGGTGTCGCTCCGCTCGGTGACCCTCGAAGACGCGCGACACCTCGCAGAGGTGTGGACCGACGTCATCCGTCGGGTCGGACCCGAGGACCAGGCCATCGACATGGAGGCCGTGGTCGTCGACGTGCTGGCGTCCGACCACCAGCGCATCGTCGTCGCCGAGTACGACGGCAAGTTCGCCGGTGCGGTGCACCTCGAGCACACCACGATGTCCGCGATCAACCGCGAGCCCGTCGTCCGGGCACTGTCGCCGCACGTGCTCGCGCCGTACCGGCGCCACGGCATCGGCACCGCGCTGATGGAGTCGGCCGTGACCTGGGCCGAGGAGCTCGGGATCTCGCACGTTGCGACCGCCGCCGTCGCCGGCTCCCGCGACGCCAACCGCTTCATGGCCCGGATCGCGCTCGGTCCGTACGCCGTCCTCCGGGTCGCCACGACCCACGCCGTGCGCAGTCGCCTCAGCGTGCACCGGCGCCCGGTCAGCGCGGGCAACGGCCGCCAGCTCACGCAGGTGCTGGCCGCCCGCCGCTCGCTGCGCAAGAGCCGGGCGGGCGCGGACAGTTAGCTGTCGAACCGCTGAGGTGGTTTCGAGGCTCGGGCCTGGCGGCCCTCACACCTCAACCACCGACCCGGTGGTTGAGGCGCGAACCGCGCCAGGCTCGGGCCTGGCGGCCCTCACACCTCAACCACCGACCCGGTGGTTGAGGCGCGAACCGCGCTAGCGGTGAGCCTCGAAACCACCACCGCTAGCTGTCGAAGCGCTCGCGGGGCAGCAGCGCGCAGGTGATGCGCGAGGTGCAGACCCGCTTGCCGCGCTCGTCGGTGATGACGACCTCGTACGTCGCCGTGGTGCGGCCGAGGTGGATCGCGGTCGCCACGCCGGTGACCGTGCCGGACGTGGCGGAGCGGTGGTGGGTCGCGTTGATCTCGATGCCCACGGACAGCTTGTCCGGCGCGGCGTGGACGGCGGAGCCGACCGAGCCCAGCGTCTCGGCGAGCACCACCGAGGCCCCGCCGTGGAGGAGCCCGTAGGGCTGGGTGTTGCCCGCGACCGGCATGGTGCCGACGACCCGCTCGGCCGAGATCTCGGTGAGCTCGATACCCATCTTGTCGTTGAGGCCGCCCATGCCCTCCGGCATCGCCGCGATGTAGTCGGTCACCGACATCTCGTTGCTCATGGCGCCATTCTGACTGTCCGTGGTCGCGGATAGAGTCGGCGGGTGCCTCGCCTCCTGCTCCTCGACGGTCACTCGCTCGCCTACCGTGCGTTCTTCGCGCTCCCGGTCGAGAACTTCTCGACCACGACCGGGCAGCACACCAACGCGGTCTACGGCTTCACCTCGATGCTGGTCAACGTGCTGCGCGACGAGCAGCCCACCCACGTCGGGGTCGCGTTCGACGTGTCGCGCCAGACGTTCCGGCTGGCGGAGTACTCGGAGTACAAGGCGAAGCGCAACAAGACGCCGACCGAGTTCAGCGGTCAGCTGCCGATCATCGAGCAGGTCCTCGACGCCTTCGGCATCACCTTCTTGAAGAAGGACGGCTTCGAGGCCGACGACATCATCGCCACGCTGACCACCCAGGCGCTGGCCGCGGACATGGAGGTGCTGATCCTCACCGGCGACCGGGACTCCATCCAGCTGGTCACGGACCGCTCGACGGTGCTCTACCCGATGCGGGGGGTCTCGGACCTGGCCCGGATGACGCCCGCCTGGGTCGAGGACAAGTACGGCGTCCCGCCGCACCGCTACCCCGAGATCGCCGCCCTGGTCGGGGAGACGTCCGACAACCTGCCCGGCGTGCCCGGCGTCGGGGTGGGGTACGCCGCGAAGTGGATCAACCAGTACGACGGGCTCGACAACGTCATCACCCACGCCGACGAGATCACCGGCAAGAAGGGTGAGGCGCTGCGAGCCCACCTTGGCGACGTGATCCGCAACCGGCACCTGAACGCCCTGGTCCGCGACCTCGACCTCGAGAAGGCGCCGAGCGAGCTCGTGCTCGCGCCGTGGGACCGGCAGGCCGCGCTCACGATCTTCGACGACCTGGAGTTCCGCGGCGAGCTGCGCCAGCGGACCATCGACACCCTCGGAGCCGAGGAGGACCCGGTCGAGGAGGGCGGCTTCGAGCTCGCCGGCCGTCGCCTGGCCGCCGGCGAGGTGGCCGAGTTCCTGACCGACCTCGGCAGCCAGCACGTCGGCGTCCACGTGCGCGGCTCCTGGGGCTCGGGCACCGGCGTGGTCGAGGGCCTGGCGGTGGCGGACGTCAGCGGTCTCGCGGCGTACGTCGACGTCGCCACCCTCACGCAGGAGGACGACGCGGCGCTAGCCGCCTGGCTCGCGGACCCGTCCCGGCCCAAGGTGCTGCACGACGCCAAGGGACCCCAGCATGCGATCGAGGCCCAGGGCTGGCGGCTCGAGGGACTGGTCAGCGACACCGCGCTCGCGGCGTACCTGGTCCAGCCCGACCAGCGCTCCTACAACCTGGGGGACCTCACCCTGCGCTACCTGCGCCGTGAGCTGCGCACCGAGAGCGAGCCCGACCAGGCGATGCTCTTCGACGACCCCGTCGACGGCGGCGGGGACGACGTCGCCGACACAGCGATGCTGCACGCCCGCGCGGTCATCGACCTCGCCGAGGCGCTCGACGGCGAGGTGGAGGCCGCCGGTGGGACCCGGCTGCTGGCCGAGGTCGAGCTGCCGCTGGTGCACCTGCTCGGCGAGCTGGAGCGCACCGGCATCGCGGTCGACACCGACCACCTGGAGGAGCTGGAGACCCACTTCGCGGCCGAGGTCCGGCAGGCGGCCGAGGACGCGTACGCCGTGATCGGCAAGGAGATCAACCTCGGCTCGCCCAAGCAGCTCCAGGTGGTGCTCTTCGACGAGCTCGACATGCCGAAGACCAAGCGCACCAAGACCGGCTACACGACCGATGCAGACGCGCTGCAGGCGCTCTACGTGAAGACCGAGCACCCGTTCCTGCTCCACCTGCTCCGCCACCGCGACGTCATCCGGCTGCGCCAGACGATCGAGGGGCTGCTCAAGACGGTGCAGCCCGACGGCCGGATCCACACCACCTTCAACCAGACGATCGCCGCGACCGGTCGGCTCTCCAGTACCGACCCCAACTTGCAGAACATCCCGGTCCGCACCGAGGAGGGCCGCCGGATCCGGGAGGCCTTCGTGGTCGGACCGGGCTTCGAGTCGCTGATGACGGCGGACTACAGCCAGATCGAGATGCGGATCATGGCGCACCTCTCCGAGGATGCCCTGCTGATCGAGGCGTTCCGCTCCGGGCAGGACTTCCACTCGATCACCGCCGCCCGGGTCTTCGACGTGCCCGCCGACGAGGTCACGCTCGAGATGCGGGCCAAGATCAAGGCGATGAACTACGGCCTCGCCTACGGCCTGTCCGCGTTCGGGCTCAGCCAGCAGCTCGGGATCGAGCCCGGTGAGGCGCGCGGACTGATGGACGAGTACTTCCAGACGTTCGGCGGCATCCGCGACTACCTCGAGGGGGTCGTGGACGAGGCCCGCAAGTCCGGGTTCACCGAGACGATCAAGGGCCGGCGCCGCTACCTCCCTGACCTCAACAGCGACAACCGGCAGCGCCGCGAGGCAGCAGACCGGATGGCGCTCAACGCGCCGATCCAGGGTTCGGCGGCCGACCTGATCAAGGTCGCGATGCTCGACGTCCAGCGCGAGCTGACCGCGGCCGGGCTGAAGTCACGGATGCTGCTCCAGGTGCACGACGAGCTGGTGTTCGACGTCGCGCCGGGTGAGCAGGAGGCGCTGGAGACCCTGGTGCGCCAGCAGATGGGCGGCGCCGCCGAGCTCGCCGTACCTCTCGACGTGTCGGTCGGGTTCGGCCGCAGCTGGCACGAGGCGGCGCACTGAGCCGGATCAGCTCGCGGGTGCCGACTCCGGCTCGGCGACGGGGTGCCGGATGACGGTCAGGCTGATGCACAGCAGGGCCACGAGCAGTACGGCGTCGGTGACGATCACCGTGGTGAGCAGCCCGCGCAGGGTCGAGGTCGTGAGGCCGATGGCGACGATCGCGACCAGGGCCGCCCACACGAGGTAGACCGAGCGCTGCCCCTGGCGGGCGAGGACCGAGTAGACGAGCAGCTGCAGCATCGCGAGCAGCGTCCCGAGGATCGCGAAGATCCACAGGTTCTTCGCGATCTCGTCGTAGTCGTCGCCGCCCACGAAGATCAGCGCGAGGTCGGGTACGACGGCCGCGGCGAGGGTCACCCCGACGCCGAGGGCCGCTATGAGCGACAGGCTCGCCGTCAGCGCGCGGCGGCGGCCGTCCTGGGTGGCCATCGACGGGAACGCGATGACGACGATGAACTGCGGCAGGAAGAGCACCGCCTTGGTGAGGATCAGCCCGCCGGCGTACAGACCCGCGTCGTGCTCGTCGAGCACGTTACGGGCGAGCACGATGTCGACGTTCGAGAGCGCGAAGAACGCCAGCAGCACCTGCGAGTTGTGGAAGGTCTCGGCCATCACCCGCCGGAAGCCGTGGTCCTCGCTGTGCACCCCCGGGTCGCGCGGGCGGCGCAGCAGCCACCAGCCGGCGATGACCGGTGCGCAGGCGCCGATGCCGATGCCGACCAGCGCGGCGAACTCGGTCGGCCGCCACGCGATCAGGGCGGTGCCGATGAAGAGGCGCGGGACCCCGCTCAGGATGTAGAGGATGGACAGCGCCGCCCACCGGCGCTCGCCCTGGAGGATGCCGGCCTGCGCACCCATGATCGTGAACGGCACCGACACCACGGAGACGAGCGCCGCGGTGGCCATGCTGTCGAGGCGCAGGATCTGGTTGAGGAGCGGGGTCAGCACCAGCAGCAGCACGCCGAGGGCGGCGGCCGCGCGGTAGGTGACCCCCAGGATCGTCCGCTCGATCTGCGCCACGTGGCCCGGCTCCGCGGCGATCCGCCGGGCGGCCGTCGCCTGGAGCCCGAGCTGCAGCACGGCGACGACCAGGATCGTCGCCATCAGGCCCGCGAACGCGCCGTACGACTTGGGACCCAGGATGCGCGCGGCCACCATGGTGAAGGCGTAGGTGGCGACGTTCATGACACCCATCGCGATCGCGATCGAGCCGCCACCGGCGAGCAGCAATCGGATCCGGGAGCGGGGCGGGGTCACGGGAGGGAAGCGTATGCGACTCATGCAGGCGGAGCCCGCCCCGACCCCTAGACTCGCGGCCGTGAATCCCGCCGAGGCTGTCGTCCGCTCGATGCGGCCCCGCCAGTGGGTCAAGAACGTGCTCGTGGTCGCCGCGCCCGTGGCCGCCGGCGACATCGGCGAGCCCGGTGTCCTCGGTGCGACGGCGGTCGCGTTCGTCTCCTTCTGTCTGGCCTCGTCGGCCGTCTACCTGGTCAACGACTGCGTCGACCGGGAGGCCGACCGGGTCCACCCGCGCAAGCGGTTCCGGCCGATCGCGGCAGGTGAGCTGTCGGTCGGAGCAGCGGTCGCCGTCGCGGTCGTGCTCGCGGTCCTCGCCGCGGCCCTGGCGTACGCCGCGACCTGGGAGCTCCTCGTGCTGGTGGTCGCCTACCTCGGCGTCCAGCTGCTCTACTCGACCTGGCTCAAGCACGAGCCGGTCATCGACCTGATGTTGGTCGCGGCGGGCTTCCTGATGCGGGCCGTCGCGGGTGGCCTCGCGGCGTCGCTCGAGATCTCCGACTGGTTCCTGCTGGTGGCGGGCTTCGGGTCTCTCTTCATGGTCGCCGGCAAGCGCTACTCCGAGCTGCACACCCTCGGCAGCGAGGCCGGCACCCGCCGCTCGCTGGTGCGCTACACCGCGTCGTACCTCCGCTTCGTGTGGAGTACGGCGGCGGGCGTGACCATCGCCGGCTACAGCCTGTGGGCCTTCAGCAACCCGACGAGCGGGAGCCTGCCGTGGCTCGCGCTGTCGATCATCCCGTTCGTGGGCGCGCTGCTGCGGTACGCCGTCGACATCGACGCCGGCACCGCCGCCGAGCCCGAGGACATCGTCTGGCGCGACCGGGTCCTCCAGGGCATCGGCGTCCTGTGGCTGGTGGTCCTGACCCTGGGGATCCTCGATGTCTGACGAGTCCGAGGTGCTCACCGGCTGGGGTCGTACGGCGCCGAGCGCTGGCCGGGTCCGCCGCCATGCCGGTCCGGACGCTGTCGCCGGCCTCCTGCGCGAGGCCGGACCGCGTGGCCTGATCGCGCGCGGCCTGGGGCGCTCGTACGGCGACCCGGCGCAGAACGCCGGGGGAGTCGTGCTCGACCCGCTGCCCTCGGTGATCGACGAGCCCGCCGCCGACGGCACGGTCCGGGTCTCGGCGGGCACCAGCCTGCACGAGCTGATGCGCTTCCTGTTGCCGCGCGGCCGGTTCGTGCCGGTCACCCCGGGGACGCGCTACGTCACGATCGGCGGCGCGATCGCGTGCGACGTGCACGGCAAGAGCCACCACGTCACCGGCAGCTTCGGCGACCAGGTGGTCTCGCTCGACGTGGTGCTCCCGGACGGCACCCAGCGCACCATCGGTCCCGACCGCGACCCCGAGCTCTACTGGGCGACGGTGGGCGGGATGGGCCTGACCGGGGTGATCGTCTCGGCCGTGCTGCGGACGATCCCGGTCGAGACCGGCTACCTGGACGTGACCACGCAGCGGCTCCCGGACCTTGACGCGGTGCTGGCCGAGATGGCCGGGTCCGACGACGACTTCACCTACTCCGTCGCCTGGATCGACACCGAGGCCAAGGGCGGCTCGCTCGGCCGCTCGGTCCTGTCGCGCGGCGAGCACGCGACCCGCGACCAGCTCTCGGGTGCCGCCGCGGCGCACCCGTTGGCGGTCCCCGCCGCGCCCCGGCTGACGGTGCCCTTCGCGCCGCCGTTCAGCCTGGTGACCGGGCCGACGGTCCGTGCCTTCAACGAGGCGTGGTTCCGCAAGGCGCCGCAGCACCGCGAGGGTGAGATCCAGAGCGTCTCGGCGTTCTTCCACCCGCTCGACGGGGTGGCGCACTGGAACCGCCTCTACGGGCCGCACGGGTTCCTGCAATACCAGTTCGTCGTCCCCGAGGACCGCGCCGACGTCGTACGGCGGATCCTCGAGCAGGTCGCCGCCGACAGGCACACGACGTTTCTGGCGGTGCTCAAGCGCTTCGGCCCGGGCAGCTCCGGCTGGCTGTCCTTCCCGACCGCCGGCTGGACCCTTGCGGTGGACGCGCCCACGCGCCCGGGGCTGGTCGGTCTGCTGGCGCACCTCGACGAGCAGGTGGCGGCGGCCGGCGGCCGGATCTACCTCGCCAAGGACGCGCGGCTTCGCCCGGAGCTGCTGTCGACCATGTATCCCCGGCTCACCGAGTTCCGCGAGCTGCGCGAGCGGCTCGACCCGCACCACCGACTCCAGTCCGACCTCTCCCGACGCCTGAACCTGTGACCTGCCCTCTGACGAAAGCCGCCCCATGATCAACGCACTCGGCCAGCCCCAGACCGTCCTCCTGCTCGGCGGCACCAGCGACATCGCGCTGGCGCTGGCCCGCGCCTGGGCGCGCAACGGCTCGCCCGAGGTGATCCTCGCGGCCCGGCCGGGGGACCGGCGCGACGCGGCGGTGGCCGGCCTCGCCGACCTGGGCCTGCGGGTGGAGGCCGTCGACTTCGAGGCCGAGGCGACGTCCGAGCACCCGGCGCTGATCGAGTCGATCGCCGCCTCCCGCGACATCGACGTGGCGGTCATCGCGTTCGGGGTGCTCGGTGACGAGGAGCAGTCGTGGCAGGACCACGAGACGGCGGTCCGCCTTGCCGAGGTCAACTACGTGGCGCCGGTCAGCGTCGGCGTCTGCCTGGCCCAGGTGATGCGGCGCCAGGGGCACGGCGTGATCGTCGCGCTCTCGTCGGTCGCCGGCGAGCGGGTCCGCCGCTCGAACTTCGCGTACGGCGCATCCAAGGCCGGCATGGACGGCTTCTTCCTCGGGCTCGGTGAGGCCCTGCGCGGCAGCGGCGCGCGGGTGCTCGTCGTACGCCCCGGCTTCGTGCACACCAAGATGACCGAAGGCCGCGAGGCCGCACCGCTCGCCGTCACCGCCGAGCAGGTCGCCGACGCCGTGACGAGCGCCGTCACGAAGGGCGACGACCTGATCTGGGTGCCCAAGGCGATGCGCGGTGTGATGTCGGGGCTGCGCCACGTGCCCCGGCCGATCTTCCGCAAGCTCCCGATCTGAGTGCAGGTGCGCGCCCTCCGACTCGTGCCGGCGGCGTGGGCGTGCGCCCTCGCCCTGCTGATGCTCGGGCCGGCTCTCGGGCCGGGCTACGTGCTCACCTTCGACATGGTGTGGGTCCCCGACCTCGCCGTACGCAGTGACTTCCTCGGGCTCGGGCCCGCGCTGCCGCGCGCCGTCCCCTCGGACCTGGTCGTCGCGATCGCCGACCAGGTGGTGCCGGGGATGCTGCTCCAGAAGGCGGTCCTCCTCGGCGCCCTGGTCGCCGGCGGCCTCGGCGCGGCCCGCCTGGTCGGTCCGTCGGTGCTCGCCCGCCTGGTGGCGGTCAGCGTCTACCTGTGGAGCCCGTACGTCGTGGAGCGGCTCTGGCTCGGCCACTGGCCGGTCCTGCTCTGCTGGGCGGTGCTGCCGTGGCTGGCCGGTGCGGCGGTCCGCTACCGCGACGGCGGCCGGATCGGCGCGGCCCTGCCCTTCCTCCTGCTGGTCGGCAGCCTCAGCGCCAACGCCGGCCTGATGTCGGCGCTGACGCTGCTGGCCATCGGGCTCACCGCCAGGCGCGGCCCCGCCGTACGACTGGTGCTGCTGGTCGCGGCCGTCAACGCGCCCTGGGTCGTCGCCGGCCTGCTCCACGCCGACGCCGCGACGACCGTGGGTACGGGGGTCTTCGCGCTGCGCGGTGAGGGGTCGCTGCCCGCGCCCCTGACCGCCCTCTCCCTCGGCGGTGTTTGGAACGCGGCCGTCGTGCCCGCCAGCCGCGAGTCCGTGCTCGCCTGGGTGTCCCTGCTGGTGCTGGTCGCACTCGCCGCTGCCGGCGTACGTCCGGCGTGGCGCCGCCTCGGCCGGCGTACGGCGGGGGCGCTGCTCGCGCTCTGGGCCGTCGGGATCGTCGTCGCGCTCTGGTCGTGGGCCGCACCCGGGTCGCTCGGCTGGTTCGCCGGGCACGTACCCGGAGGCGGCGTCCTCCGCGACGGATCGCGCGGGCTCGCGCTCGCGGCGCCGTGGACGGCGGTGCTGGTGGCCGCCGGGGCGGAGCGGCTCGCCGAGCGGGCGCGCGTCGCCAGCGGCGAGGTGGTCGCCCGGGTCCTCGTGGGCATCGGCGCCGCGCTCTTCCCGCTCGTGATGCTCCCCGACGCCGCCTGGGGGATCTCGGGCGAGCTCGCCCCGGCGACGTACCCCGCTGACTACGCGGCCGCGCGCGACGTGCTCGCGGACCCGCCCCCCGGCGACCTGCTCGTGCTGCCGTTCACCAGCTATCGCGCCCCCGAGTGGAACCACGGACGCCGGGTGCTCGACCCGCTGCCGCGCTACCTGCAGCCCAACTACGTGGTCAACGACCAGCTCGCGGTCGACGGGCGGATCGTGCCGGGCGAGGACCCGCGCACGCCGCAGGTGCTCGACGCGCTGGCCGCGCCCGACCCGGAGGCTCGGTCCGCAGCGCTCGAGGCGCTCGGCATCGGCGTCGTCGCCCGCGAGCTCGACGTCGCGACCACCCCGGCGTACGACGCGGAGCTGACCGGCCGCACGCTCTACCGGGGCGCCGACCTCGAGCTGCTGGCGCTCGCGGATCCGGCCGCGCGCGAGACCGGGTCAGGGTCGCGGACAGCGGTCGCTCTCGCCTGGCTCGCCTTCGCCGCAGTCCTTGTTACCGGTCTTGTTACCGGCGCGTGTAACGGGTTTCACAACATCTGGCGCGCAAACACTCGAAAGCGCCGTCGGAGGTGATACGTTCTGCCGCGAACCTGGGAGGGAAAACAACGTGCAGACTTTCATCATCGGTGGCATCAGCCTGCTGGTCGGCGGCGGATTTGCCGGGGCGGCGATCTTCGGAATCGTCGACTCCCAGACCAAGCCCCCGAGCCAGTCGCCCGCGAGCGTGACGAACCCCGTCCTCAACTACGGCGAGACGCAGTAGCTCCTGCTCGACCTCAGCTTCAGACAACGTCCTGGTCATTGACCAGGACGTTTTGTCGTGCCGCGGACACGACGTGGGCGAACGCCGCCTGGGAGTGCTCCCAGGTGAACCCGTAGCTGTGCTCCAGCGCGGCCTTCGCCAGGACCTGGCGGCCCTGGTCGTCGCGCAGCAGCGCGCCGAGCGCGGAGGCCAGCTCGCCGGGGGTGTCGACCAGCACGCCGGTCACCCCGTCCACGATCGACTCGCGGGTCCCGCCGGCACTCCGGTAGGCGACCGTCGGCGTCTGGTGCGCCGCGGCCTCGCCCACGACCAGACCCCAGCCTTCCTTCAGCGAGGGCAGCGCCATCAGCCACGACTCCTCGTAGATCTCCTGCTTGCGCACCTCGCTCACGTGTCCCTCGAAGACCACGGTCCCGGTCGCGGTCAGGTCGGCGGCGTACTCGTGCAGCTCGGCCTCCCACCAGCCGTCGCCGACGATCCGCAGCCGCAGGTCCGGGAACTCGGCCACCAGGGCGCGGGCGGCGTCGACGGCGTGCTCGACCTGCTTGTGCGGGACCAGCCGGCCCACCACGCAGATCGAGGGGTACGCCGTCTTGCGGGTGTGCGTCGAGACCACCGGGTCGGTCCCGTTGTGCACGACGGCCACCCGCGGGCCGGTGACGCCTAGCTCGCGCAGCTCGGCCCGGGTGGCGCGGGAGACGACGACGTACTGCCGGCCGCGGTAGAGGCGCGGCGCGAGCCAGCTCTCGATCCACCACCCGACCTTGCCGAAGAGGCCGGGGTAGACGACCGGCCACTGCTCGCGGTGCACGTGGTGGACCAGTACGACCACCGGCCTGCGGGTGCCGAGGGTGGTGAAGAAGGGGAGCCCGTTCTGGACGTCGACGACGACGTCGACGCGCCCCAGTTGGCGCCGCAGCAGCGCCCACACGCCGAGCAGGTAGACCGAGAGCTTCGAGCCGCGACGCACGTAGCGCACGCCGTCGACGACCTCGTCGGGCGCCGCGCCGGCGTACCCGACCGTGAAGATGGTGACCCGGCAGCCGCGGGCGACGAGCCCCGCCGCCATCTTCTCCAGGTAGCGCTCGGCGCCCCCGCCCTCGGGGTTGCGGCCGTCGCGCCAGCTGAAGAACGCGACGTGGCAGCCGCTCAGCGAGGTGTCGGGGGTGGGGGTCACCCGCCGAGGTTACCCGCCAGTCGGCTTTGCAGTGTGACCTCGGTTATTGTTCGGCGCATGCCCAGCCCGACGACGAGTTCGCACCTGACCCCGTCGCCGGATCCGAGCGCCGAGGGGGGTGCGTCGGGGCCCCGTCCGTGGCGCGCGGACCTGCGCCGCTCGGTGCGGTTGATGGCCGACTTCCGGCAGGAGCAGGCCGATCCCGCGCGCTTCTACTCGGCCCTCGCCGCCGACTCGGTGGGCCAGCTGTCCGGCTACCTGGACCTCTCCGGCAGCACGGTCCTGGACGTCGGCGGCGGCCCGGGCTACTTCCGCGACGCGTTCCAGGCGGCCGGCTCGACGTACTGGGCCCTGGACGCCGACGTCGGCGAGCTCTCCGGCCTGGGCTCGATCCCGCAGGGCACCGTGCTGGGCGACGGCATGAACCTGCCGTTCCGCGACGGCGCGGTCGACCTCTGCTACTCCTCCAACGTCCTCGAGCACGTCTCCCGGCCGTGGGAGATGGCCGACGAGATGCTGCGGGTGACCCGCCCGGGCGGCATCGCCTTCATCTCGTACACGCTCTGGTACGGCCCGTGGGGTGGTCACGAGACCTCGCCGTGGCACTACCTCGGCGGGGCGCGGGCGCGCCGGCGGTACGCCGCCCGGCACGGGCACGAGCCCAAGAACAAGTACGGCGAGTCGCTCTTCGCGGTGACCGTCCGCGACGGCATCGCGTGGTCCCGCCGCCAGCAGGCGGGCACCGTGGTCGACGTCATCCCGCGCTACAACCCGCGGTGGTCCTACTGGCTGACCCGCGTGCCCGGCGTACGCGAGCTGGCGACCTGGAACCTCGTGATCGTGGTGCGCAAGGCGTGAGCGACCAGGACACCACGCCTCCGCAGCGGGGCCGGGCGACGTCACGCCTGCGGATGGCCGGCTATGCCGCCATCCTCACCGCGCTGGCCTTCTCGCAGTCGGCCGGCAAGATGGTCGCGGACACCAAGTTCGACCTGCTGACCGGCCCGGGGAGCTTCCTGCGCGGCGCACTCCACATGTGGGACCCGGTCGCGGCGTTCGGGCAGATCCAGAACCAGGCCTACGGCTACCTGTGGCCGATGGGACCGTTCTTCCTGCTGGGCGACGTGGCCCAGGTCCCGGAGTGGATCATCCAGCGGCTGTGGTGGAGCCTGCTGCTCTGCCTGGCGTTCTTCGGCATCGTCCGGCTGGCGCAGCGGATCGGCATCGGGTCGCCGGTCACCCAGGTCGTGGCGGGCTTCGCGTTCGTGCTGACGCCGCGGATCACCACCCTCATCGGCGGGACGTCCATCGAGGTGTGGCCGATGGCGCTGGCGCCGTGGGTGCTGCTGCCGCTGGTGCGCGGGTCCCGCGAGGGGTCGGTACGCCGGGCCGCCGCGCTGAGCGCCCTGGTGGTGACGTGCTGCGGCGGCGTCAACGCGGTCGCCGTCGCCGCGACCCTGCCGCTCGGGGTGCTCTGGATCGTCACTCGCGCCCGGGGACCGCGGAAGTGGCGGCTGCTCGGCTGGTGGACGCTCTTCACGATGCTGGGCACGCTCTGGTGGTCGCTCCCGCTGCTGCTCCTGGGGCGCTACAGCGTGCCGTTCCTCGACTACATCGAGAACGCGACGATCACCACGGTGCCGACCGGCCTGGCGCGCACCGTCGTCGGCACGTCCGACTGGGTCGCGTACTTCGCCGGCATCGACTACACGGCCGGCCAGGAGCTGGTGACCACCCCCATGCTGGTCCTGATGGCCGCGGGGATAGCGGCTGCCGGCCTGGTCGGGGTCGCGCTCCGCGGCAACCCGGAGCGGCGCTTCCTCTGCCTGAGCGTCCTCGTCGGGATCGGGCTGGTCGGCTTCGGCTACTCGGGCCAGCTCGGCGGCTTCTGGGCGGCGGACCGCTCGGAGCTGCTCGACGGGGCGCTGGCGCCCCTGCGCAACCTGCACAAGTTCGACGTGGTGCTGCGCATCCCGCTCGTCCTCGGCCTGGCGCACCTGCTGAGCGCCATGCCCGCCCTGCTCCAGGGCCGCTCCGGGCGCTGGGGAGTCGGCGCGATCCGGCTCGCCACCGTGCTCGCGCTCGTGTCGCTCGCGCTGCCGTGGCTGCACGACAGCATCGCGCCGCGCGACGGGGTGGAGAGCGTCCCCGAGTACTGGACCGAGGTCGCCGACTACCTGCAGACCACCGATGAGGGCACCGTCTCGCTGGTCGTCCCCGCCTCGGCGTTCGGCGTCTACACCTGGGGCAACACCCACGACGACGTCTTCCAGGGGCTCGCCGAGAGCCCGTGGTCGGTGCGCAACGTGATCCCGCTGGCCCAACCCGGCAACGTGGTCTTCCTCGACGCCGTGACCCGCTACCTCGAGTCGGGGCACCCGTCGCCGGCGTTCGCCCGCTTCCTGGCCGCCAACGGCGTGGGTCGGCTGGTGGTCCGCAACGACCTGCAGCGGTTCCAGACCGGCGCCCCCGACCCGACGTACGTCGCGAGCCTGCTCGACCGCGCACCCGGGATCGTCCGGGCCGAGTCGTTCGGACCGACGGTCGGCGCACCTGCCCAGACCCGCGCGCCGGGCGGCAACGTCCGGGTGATCGAGGGCGGTGGCATGTCGAGCGAGGTCGGCTCGGTCGACGTCTACACGGTCGCCGGAGCCTCCGCCGCCACGCTGACCAGCAGCCCGAAGGCGGCGGCGGCCGACCCCAGCAGCGCACTGGCGACCGGTGTGGCCCAGGTCAGCGGGGGCCAGCTGCTGCTGGACGCCGACGTCGAGGACGCGCCCGCCGACCTGGTCGGCGGCCAGGTGCTCACCGACGACATGCGCCGGCGCGAGACCAACTTCGCGGCGGTGCGCTGGAACGAGTCCAGCACGATGGACGCGACCACGCCGTACGTGCTGTCGGGTGCGGAGCACGAGCACCGGGTGGTGGACGACCCCCAGCGCTGGCAGACGACGCAGCTGTGGACCGGCGCGGTCGACTCGGTCGTCACGAGCACCAGCGAGGCCTCGGTGACCGCCGTACCTCCGCTGCGGATCGGCGACCACGCCGGAGCCGCTCTCGACGGCGACCCGGCCACGGCCTGGCGCTCGGCTCGACACCTCGACGCGAACGGGCAGTTCTGGCAGTCGAACTTCCGGACGCCCACCGATGTCAGCCGGGTGACGGTCACGCTGGCCGCCGGCTCGGCGCCGGTCGACCAGCTCGAGTTCTGGGGTGGCGGCCTCCGGGTCCGGGGCCCGGCGCCCGCACCGGGTGCGAGCCGCACCTACGTCACCCGCCTGGGTGCCTCCGAGTTCCTCCGGATCACGGCGGTCGGACGTGACCTGGTGCTCCCGGGCTCCCTCGCGATCGCCGAGGTGGAGGTGCCGGGCCTGGTCGCCCAGCGCGTGCTCAACCTGCCGGCGCCCGACAAGCGGTTCCCGGTCGACCTGGTCTCGCTCAGCCGCGACCCCGATCGCGCCGCCTGCGCGCAGATCGACGACTCCTTCCCGTGCGTGAGCTCGCTGGCGGCGAACGGCGAGGACGGGGACGCGCTGGCGCGGACCTTCGTGCTGCCGACCACGTCCACCTACGACCTCTCGGGCACGGTGTCGCTGCGCCGCAGCGTGGACGGCGCCCGGCTGGCCGGGACGGGTCTGCGCGCGACCAGCACCGCCGGCCCGTCGTACGACGTGGCCGCGGGTCCGACCGCGCTGCTCGACGGGGACCCGGGGACGACCTGGGTCGCCGCCGGCGGCAACGAGGTCGTGACGCTCAAGTTCCCGCGCCCGACCCGGCTGGGCTCCGTGGTGGCGCACCTCGACGAGGATGCGGGCGCCTCGCGCCCCACGGCGCTGCGGATCTCCGCCGGGTCCCGAGAGACCGTGATCGCCCTCGACGAGAACGGGCACGGAGAGCTGCCGCACTGGCGGGTGTCCTCGCTCGACCTCCGGGTGGCCGACTCCCAGGACGCCTTCCTCGTGGTCGGACGCCAGTTCGTCCAGGCCAAGCCGGGCATCAGCAGCCTCACCTTCGGCGACGAGGCCGACGCGGCCGACCAGGAGCGGGAAGCGACGACGGCGCGCTCCTTCGGCTGTGGCTCCGGCCCCGAGATCACCCTGGACGGGCGCGTCCGGAAGACCGAGGTGCGAGCGAGCGTGCGGGACCTGGTCCGCGGCGTCGCCGTGCCGTTCACGGTGTGCGGCTCGGCGAAGGCGGTGCTCACCGCCGGCTCCGTGCACACCGCGGTCGCCGCGCCGTCGCAGCTGTTCCGCGCCGACACGCTCACGCTGACGCGGGACGGCGCGACGCCCTCCGTCACCCGCGCGCTCCAGGTCGAGCGGGACGACCGGGAGACGCCGACCTCGATCGAGGTCCCGGCGAGGTCGTCGACCTCCCTCCTGACGATGGCGCAGAACGTGAACCGCGGCTGGGTGGCGACGCTGGACGGCGAGCGCCTCCAGGCGACTCGAGCCGACGGCTGGAAGCAGGCCTGGCTGGTCCCCGCAGGATCGGCCGGCGTCGTCCACCTCGAGTTCGAGCCCGCCACGTCGTACACCTGGGCGGTCGTCGCGGGTGGTGTCGGCGTGCTGCTCGTCGTGCTGGTGCTGCTGATCGGCCGCCGCCGGCGCCCCGCGGTGCTCCGGCCGCTCGTCGCCGGGCGCGCTGGCATCATCGATGTCGTCGTCGGGCTCGGGGTCCTGGCCCTCGCCGCCGGGTGGTGGGGCGTGCTCGCCGGCGTCGTCGCCGTCATCGGCGGGCGGCTGCTGAGCGCCGCGGTCGCCGACGGATGGTCGGTCCTGGCCGGGCTCAGCTTCCTGGTCGCGAGCCTGGGCCTGAGCTGGGACCAGCTCGTCAACCGCTCCTGGGCGGTCGAGTGGACGCAGGCCTGGACGCTGGTCGCGCTGGCCATGGTGCTCGCGGCGCTGATGGCGCCGCCGAGGGGCCCTGCCGATGACCGTGAGGCCGGGGACTGATCCCCGCTGTCAGGGTGCGATCTCGGGCGTGAGCTCGGGCTCGGGCTCGATAGTCGCGGGCTCCATCCGGGCGAAGAACCGGATGTTCTTGGCCCGCATGATCGGGCGCTCCATCAGGTAGAACGAGATGCTCGCGAGGACGAACGTGATCGCGAGGGTCAGCGTCGCCGCCGTCAGGAACCGACCGGTGAACACCTGGAGGTCGAGCAGGTGGAAGACGAGGTTCAGCACCAGCATGTGGATGGCGAAGACGCCGTAGGAGATGTCGCCCAACCACATCGGGATCGCCCCCGAGAGCCGCTCCCGCACCCGGCCCTCGCGCTCCGGTCCGAAGACCAGTGGGAGCACCAGGAACGCCCCCGCGACGGCGTACAGCACGACCTTGAAGCCGGCCTCCCAGGCGCCTGGGGTGAGCAGCAGGCGCGGCCCGGCGATGGGGGTGCAGGCGATCGCGAAGACAGCGACCGCCACGATCCAGCAGCCGGTCAGGTCGCGGGCGAGCCGGTCCAGCAGGTGCTCGCGAGGCGCCGCGGTGAGGCTGGCTGAGATGGCAGCGAAGGCCACGCCGATCATGAACCACGGCAGGAAGCCGGGCAGCCACTGCGCGTAGTGGCCCTCGTTGCCGGAGATCTGGCTGACCCGGACCTGCCAGGCGACACCCAGTACGGCGAGCACCGCCGCGCCGGCCAGGACTCGACGTAGGGGGAGGCCGCGACCTCGCCGACCGATGAGGGCGAGGCACAGCAGCGGCAGGACGAGGTAGAACGCGACCTCGGTGCACAGGCTCCACATCTGGGTCAGCGAGCTGGGGAGCAGGTCGGGGCGGTAGAGCTGGGTGAAGGTCAGGTTGGTGACCCAGTCCACCCAGTCCGCGTCGTCGTTCGCGGGGTCGAACGTCAGCGCCACGACGACGACGATCCAGTACAGCGGCAGGATGCGGAGCGCGCGCTTCCAGAGGTAGTGGCGGGTGGAGGGGCCGTCCTCGCCGAGAGCGGCCGCGAGGAACCACGGCCGGCTGAGCAGGAAGCCGGACAGGATGAAGAAGAGCGTCACGCCGAAGTCGAAGCGGGCGAGTGCGGCACCGCTCCAGCCGTCGTTGATGCGGCCAGTGTTGAAGGCGGCGTGGGTGAGCACGACCATGATCGCGCCGGCGGCACGCATGGCGTTGAGGGTCGGGAAGGTGCGGTCCTGGATCACTGTGCGGCCTCCACGGGTTCAGGGCGACCGACGGTGACGTCGTCGGTGCAGAGCGTCACGTCGGCATCGTCGATCGACGCCTTGATGTTGTTGAACGAGGCGTCACCGGTGCCCAGGTAGACGGCGTGCACCCCGGCGGGCAGGTCGAGCTCGTAGCGGGTGTCGCCGACCCAGAAGGTGCCGTGGGTCGGCTTGTCGGCGATGTAGCCGATCCGCACCCACCAGCCGCCGAAGGCGACCGGCCCGTCGAGCGTGATGGTCCGGGGCGTCGTGATGATGCGGTAGCCGCACGCACCGCGGCCGGGTAGCGCTTCACGGACGGTCGGCACGGTCGCGTTGACGATGTTGCCGTCGTCGTCGGTCATCCGCAGCCGGTCCAGCGCGGCAGTCGTGAACTTGGCCCGTCCGTCGTCGACGTACGGCTTGAGCAGGTAGCTCTGCAGGTTGAGGGGGTAGGAGAGGCCCCACATGATCTTGTTGGGCACCTGGTTGTCGATCATGGGGGCGAACTGGGTCGACGGGAGACCGGCGAACAGGTTGTCGAAGTAGGGCTTCGAGACCATGTGCTCGTGCCAGTGGTCGATGTACTGCACGCACGCCGTCGTCGCCGTCAGCGCCGCGACGACGGTCACCGCCGCGACGCGGCGGGGCCGGTCGAGCAGGGCGCTGGTGCCGCGTACCTCAACCCGCTCCAGGGCACCGCGGATCGGCATCATCGCGCACGCCAGGGCGACCGCAGTGACGGCCGCGAGCTCGCCCTGGTAGCGGTACTCCAGTGCGATCGTCGGTCCGACGAAGGTCGACCTGCCCGCTGCGACCAGCACGACGTTGCAGGCCAGGAAGAACACCGGCAGGAGCCAGGCTCGGAGGCTGTTCGTCCGAGTGCGAGCCATCTCGCGCACCAGGTACGCCACCAGCCCGCAGCTGACGACGATCGCGAGCGCCCCGGTGTCGGGCAGCAGACCCTGCTCCTCGCCGGTCCACTTCCACGGGCCGCCGACCAGCGCCGGCAGGTAGTTGTGGAAGACCATGTTGGCGAGCACGTTGGGCAGGTCGCCGTTGCCGGCCTTGCCGGGCTCGAAGTTCAGCGCGGACTTGTAGTACACGACCAGGTAGACGCCGCACAGCACGGCGTACACGACGACCGCGAGCCGGTACCGGGTCCACATCGTCTGCACGCGCTGCAGCAGGCTGCCCGTGGCGAAGTACGCCATCGACACGATCGCGATCGCACCGACGACGAAGACCGTCTTCTCGAAGAACAGCAGCCCGACCACGAGCCAGGCCGCGGTGATCCAGACGTCCCGAGCACGTCCGTTGCGCAGGTAGTCGACATGCGACACGAGAGCCCAGAACAGCACCGCCTGGAGCGGGATCTGGTTGACGCCGGCCGCCCACCAGACCGACGACGGGAAGGAGATGACGCAGAACAGGTACAACGCGAGCGGCGGCAGGATGCCCGGGCGCAGGCCGAACCAGCGGACCAGCAGCACCAGGAGGCCCGCGTTGGCGACCACCTGCAGGACCACGAGCATCACGACGATCGTCGTGAAGTTGTACGGCGCGATCACCGTCGACAGCCACGACAGCAGCATGCCCGCAGGCATCACGTGTCCGGCGTACGCATCGAAGAGCACCGAGGGGGAGATGCCTTCGTTCATGGTGCGGGAGAGGAAGGCGAAGTCGTCCATGGTGAACCAGGAACGGCTGGTGGTCCAGGCTCGGAACGCCACCTGGAGGACGATCATCCCCACCGCGACCTGGGCCACCCACGAGGTGCGCAGGACCTCGACGCCTCGCGAGGCCGCGCCGCGGGTCCAGGGCCGTTCGGTCTGCTGGTCAGTGGTCATGGTGTCTGTGGTCATGATGTCTGAGGGTTCGCAATCGGCAGGCCCAGGGTCAGCGCGGTGACGCAGAGCTCGGAGTCGTCGTCTTCATCTTCGCTTAGCTCGACGCTGCGGAACTCACCTTCGGCCGAGACGAACAGGTTGTGGAGACCCTTCGGCATGAGGACGTCGTGGGTGGCGTCGCCGGCCACGATCTCGGCGCGTACGTCGCTTCGGCTGGCGTACGCGATCTGGATCCACCAGCCGCCACCGATGACGGGGCCGTCGAGCGGGATCGACATCTCGCCGTCCTCGTCGAAGCGGTAGCCGCAGCCGTCGGTCGGCACCATCGACCGGACCGGCGGGATCACGACCGGGGCCAGCTGCCCGGCGTCGTCGAACATGTACAGGTTGTCGACGGACCAGGTCGGGAAGTTCAGGGGGCCGGCCAGGCCGCGAAACATGTGGCTGTAGGTGTTCTCCGGATACCGGTAGGACCAGAGCAGGTCCTGGGCGATGCCGGCGTCGACCAGTGGCGGCGGGGTGTCGGCGTCCTCGAGGACGGACCTGACCGTGTCGAAGTAGGCCCGGGTCCGGTTGCCGTCCTGCCAGCTGTTCACGTAGGTGATGCTCGACAGGAGTGCCAGCACCGTCACGACCGCCACGCCCGGGACGACGTACCTCTCCCGCTCCGAGACCGGGCTCTCGGCAGGACGCAGCAGGTTCTGCTCACGGGCGCCGACCAGGGGCAGGAAGGCCAGCCCCACGGCGATCACGAACAGCGCGCCGGACTCGGTCTGGTAGCGGTACTCCCGCGCGATGTCCGGCCCTACGGCGGTCGCGCGCGTGCCCGCGAGCAGGACGGCGTTGCAGGCAAGGGTGAACACGAGCGGCGCCCACGCACGCAGGCTGTGGGTGCGGCTGGTCCGGGCGTATACGACGACCCCGACGAGGGCGGCCCACGACGCCAGCTGCAGTACCGCGCCCGGGTCGGCGAGCGACCCGACGCCCAGCGACTGCCAGGTCAGTGGTCCGCCGACGATCGCCGACGCGAACGACACCATCACGAGGTTCCAGGTCAGCAGCCCCCAGTCGCCGCCGCCGTTGTCGCTCGTGGCGATGTCCGGCCCGAGCGCGACGTACAGCGCGAGGTGGGCCGCACCGAGGACGGCGAACGAGATGGTGGCCGCCCGGTAGTCACGCCACAGCCCCCGGAGCCGCTCCGGCGTGTCGCCCGTCGTGAAGTACGCCAGGGCGACGATCGCGTAGACGCCGATCAGCAGGAGGGTCTTCTCGTAGAAGAGCAGCCCCCCGACCGTCCAGAGCAGGGCGACGACCAACGACTGCCACCGACGGGTGCGCAGGTGGTCGAGGAACGCGTGCAGGCCGAAGGCGAGGGCGATCAGCATGGGCAGCTGGTTGATGCCGGCCGCCCACCAGATCCCGGCCGACAGGGTGAAGACGTAGAAGAGGTAGCCGGCGAGCAGCGCCAGCACGAGGGGACGGCGGCCGAACATCGACAGCAGCAGCCGGAGCATCCCGAACCCGGCCAGCGCCTGCAGCGCCAGCAGGAAGACCGCCCAGGGCCACCACTCGTACGGCGCGAGCTTGGTCAGCGCCGATGCGGAGGCGAACCCGGCGGGCATCAGGTGCCCGCCGTACGACTGGAAGAGGTAGTCCAGGCCGAACGGCTCGTTCATCGCCTGCGACATGAAGGCCAGGTCGTCGAAGTAGAACCACGAGCCCCAGAGACCCCAGGCACGGAATGCCAGCTGGACGACGACGAGCGCGAGCCCACCCACCAGGATCCGGTCTCGACGCAGCGCCGCGACTCGGGGTCGGATGGGGCTCAGCACGCCCGGGAGTGTGTCACACGACCCGGACAAAGATTCCATCACTGAATGTGACGGGTGCCTCATTTCTACCGGCCAGTACTGCTACGGTGCGCTGAACTTAACGGACGCTTGGGAGGCGAAGTGAAGCGCAAGGTGTTCGGGCTGATACTGCTCGGGCTCGGGGCATTCCTGCTCGTGGTCGGCGTCATGACCACGGTGTGGGCTCCAGGGCAGCTGAAGAAGCTGCCGCTCGACGTCAACACCACGACACATCTCGACGGTGTCGTGAAGAAGCTGGACCCGGCCACCGGTGAGCTCGTCGAGAACCCGGTCAAGGTCCAGAGCATCTCGAAGGTCGACTCGGACACGTCCGACGACTCGACCGCGGTGTGGGTGAGCACGTCGTGCGTGGTGATCGACATCGACGACGCACCCGACTGCGTCGACGGCGACGACCCCCGGCTGGTCAGTGCGGACACCGACGTGTTCGCCACCGACCGGGTGACGGCCGAGGCGGTCCCCGACTTCAAGGGCCTCCCGGACGACGCCGTCCCGCACGAGGGTCTGGTCAACAAGTGGCCGTTCGACACGCAGAAGAAGGACTACACCTACTGGGACGGCACCGTCGGTGAGGCGCTTCCGGCGGTCTACGACCGCGAGGAGACCTTCCAGGGCGTCGACTGCTACGTCTTCAAGATCGCGATCGCCGACGCTCCGATCGAGATCGCCGAGGGCATCAACGGCACCTACGACCAGCAGATCGAGATCTGGGTCGAGCCGATCACCGGTGCGATCCAGCAGCAGAAGCAGAACCAGCAGCGCTACCTCGACGACGGCACGCCGGTCCTCGACCTCCAGGTGGGCTTCACCGAGGAGCAGCAGAAGACGTTCGCCGACGACGCGAAGACGAACCTGTCGGGTCTGCGGCTCCTGCTCTTCTGGGTGCCGCTGATCGGGTTCGTCGTCGGTGGCCTCTGCCTGGTCGCCGCGATCCTGATCCTGCTGTCCGCCCGCCGCGGTGGCGGCGGCGGTGCCTCGGCCGAGCACAAGATGGCCGACGCGACCACCTGATCCACCCGCGTCGACGGAGCGGCACCGGGCTTGGCCCGGTGCCGCTCTCGTCGTTGGACGGGTGGTTGAAGGCGGCGCGCTACGCCGTTCCCGGTGGTTGAGGAAGGCGCGCTAGCGCCTGTCTCGAAACAGTGAGGATGTAGGTGCCGTGCTCTGGGTCTGACCTATCTCGAAACTGGCGCCCTCGTTGAGGGCTGTCTTCACGTGGGACCTGTCGGCCCTGGGCAGGGTGCCGTTCTGATGGCCAGGCCGGGCGGGTGTGACCTCATAGGACCTTGACCAGTCTCATCACTGTTATGTCCGCCCGACCTGGAAGGTCATCTTTCACCGAAGTGAAGGAGACGACACCAGCATGAGCGTGAGCACTCTCAGGACACAACAACCGGCTTCACCGACAGGCAGGGTCGCGCAGCGAGACTTGGAAGCGAACACGGTGATTGTGGGAGTTGATACCCATCAGCTGACCCACCACGCCGCGCTCATCGACGGCCACCACCGCCGGTTGGGCAACCAGGAGTTCCCGGCCACCACGGTGGGCTACCGACAGCTGCTCGCGTGGGCGGCCAGCCACGGCACGATCACCAGGGTCGGGGTCGAGTCGACCGGTTCCTACGCTGCCGGCCTGACCCGCCACCTCCTCGGTGCCGGGCTCGAGGTCTACGAGGTCAACCGGCCCGAGAAAGAGCACTCGGGTCAAGCAGGGCAAGTCCGACCCGATCGATGCCTACTCGGCTGCCGAGCAGGTCCTCACCGGTCGCGCGAGCGGTCGTCCCAAGATCAAGACCGGCGTGGTTGAGGCGATCCGGATGATCAAGGTCCCCCGCGATGTGGCGGTCAAGGACCGCACCCGTGCCTACAGCCAGCTGCGTGACCTCATCACCACCGCACCGGCCGCGATCCATGACGAGCTGATCAAGCTGAGCGGCAAGAAGAGGGTCGCCAAGGCGCTCCTGATGCATCCCGACCCGGCCCGCATCAACGACCCGGCCAACGCCGCTCGTCACGCGCTACGCGCGATCGCCCGCAGGATCCGGTCCCTAGACACCGAGATCGCCGAGGCCGACAAGCTCCTCACGAACCTGGTGAAGAAGACCTGCCCGAGCCTGCTCGCGATGTACCAGGTCGGCACCCAGACCGCAGCCCGGATGGTCATCACCGCCGGACAGAACATCGACCGGATGACCTCGGAAGCGGCCTTCGCCAAGCTCACCGGCGTCGCACCACTACCCGCGTCCTCGGGCAAGACCAACCGCCACCGCCTCAACCGCGGCGGAGATCGACAAGCCAACGCCGCGCTCTACCTGATCATCACCGGACGAATGAAGAACCACCCCGAGACCCTCGCCTACGTCCAACGACGACGAACCGAAGGACGAAGCAACCCCGAGATCATCCGATGCCTCAAACGACACCTCGCCCGAAGCATCTACCGAGCCCTCAAAACCGACCTCATGACCCCTTGACGTCTATAGGACCGTCCCCGGCCGCTTCGGCAGGAGCGGTGGGCGCTGACTTTGCGGGTCCGTGGGGGTCTGGTCGCCGACAGGCAGCGTGAGGCGGGTACGCCGGCGTCCGGACGTCGGGGCGTAGGCTCCCACTGTGCTGTCGGAGCCGGTTCGCGGTGTAGCGACACTAAAGTTGGCTAAGGCGAAGGAGTTCCTCTTTGTGGCTGAGGCGGCCGAGGACGCGATGGATGCAGCCGTAAGTCTGGCCGTCTCGGCTGCGATCAATGCCGCGGACGTCATCTCACTCATCGACAACGGCTCGTACCCTAAGGGCAGCGATCACGGGCAAGCTGTGACTAGGCTTCGTCCAACACGGCCCCAGTCTGCGCGACAACTCGCGGGCGTGTTGGCCCTGAAGTCGAAGGCACAGTACGACAGCAGGAGATGCACAGCCCACGACGTGTCGACCGCGTTGAAACAGGCTGGTCGACTCGTCGACCTCGCCGATGACCTGCTGAAGAAGGGGAGTTCGACCGAGTGAATCGCTGCTTCGTGATTGGGCCTATCGGCGACAAGATGGCCGGGCATGGGACGCCCCGTCGGCTTCTCTACGAGGAGGCGCTCTCAGTATATGAGGACGTAATTAAGCCAGCATGCGCCGAGAACGACCTTGAGCCGATCCGTGCCGATGGGATTGCTGTTCCTGGGGAGATCACAGATCAGATCTTCCGGCATCTGCTTGAGGACGAGGTTGTCATCGCCGACGTCAGTGGCGCGAACCCGAACGTAATGTATGAACTAGGACTTCGCCACACGACGGGGCTGCTAACTGTCCAGATCGGCGAGTACGGACAGCTTCCGTTCGATGTTCAGGCGCTGAGGACTATTATGTTCTCCCGTTCGGAGCGCGGCTTAATAGATGCGCGAAAGCAGCTATCGGAAGCGCTTCGAATCGGTCTGTCCGAAGGAACGGATCCGCTCCCAGCCACCCGTGTCTGGCAGTCGAAGTCAGCCGGGACGACGGCGCTTGTTCGGGTCGCGGTGGACGATGTGGACGAGCCAGACAACGACTCGGTCGAGGATGAGCGCGGATATGTGGATCGGATAGCCGAGATAGAAGAGGCCTTCCCGAGACTCAATGACACGGTCGACGAACTGACAGTAGTTCTTGAGGGGCTTGGGGCCGACGCGGCAGACTTCGGAAGCCAGGTTGAGGCCGTCTCAGAATCCGCTTCAGCTGCGCAGCGACTTACGCTCTTGACTCGCTATGGGCAAAGCCTGCAAGGACCGGCTGACGACTTGACGCGGCTCACATCGACGTTCGCAAGCACAATGAATGCGCTAGACGAGAATGTTCGCGGCTTGCTAGTTGAGATGGCCGACAACTCTGAGCTTCGCAACGAGCAGGACTCGCATGCGTTCCTGCAGTCCATTGTTGGGCTTGCATCAGCCACGCGCGAAGGTATGGGTGACCTGAGCGAGTTTGCCAGCATGGTAGGCGGTCTCGGACGGATTAGTAGAGCTCTCCGGCGTCCAGGTCAGCAGATGGAACAAGCGATTCGAGCGATGGCAAAGTCGGCTGCTCTAGTCGATGACTGGGCTGCAGCAGCACTGGTGTTGCTTCAAAGTGGCGCATCCGGTGAGGGCGTGAGAAAAGACCTTCACGGTGCCGACGAGAGCTCTTGAATTGAAATAGCAACGCGGGCTCATGCGCGCACCACAACCCCTCGCCCGACAGGGTGGCGATCGCCGCATGAGCACGCATATTCTTCTGGGCGCCAACTGGGGTCCGCATAACCAACCTCGACGCTCGAGGGAGACCACAGTCGGCCGTGCAACGACCATGTCCGCAGCCGGACCGTCGGGCCGACGCATGCGCGGCACTCCATGTACGGAGGGACGCCGGTTACTCCTCCAGACGAGCGCCGAAGATCGCGGTCCCGGGGGTGAGCCGGCCCCGTACGCCGGACCAGCCGCCCCACACCCGTTCGTGCCCCTCCGGCCACTCGGGCTCGAGCAGGTCGGTGATCACGAAGCCCTGAGCCGCCAGGAGGGCGACCCAGTCGCCGAGGGTGCGGTGGTGCTCGACGTACGACACGACGCCGCTCGCGTCGTCGATCTCGACGTACGGCGTGCGGTCCCAGTAGGACTGGCTCGCCGTCAGCCCGTCCTCGCCGGGGTCGTCGGGGAACATCCACCGGGTGGGGTGGGTGATCGAGAAGGCGTAGCGGCCGCCGGGTCGCAGCACCCGGGCGGTCTCGGCGACCGCGGTCGCGATGTCGCTGACGAACTGCAGCGCTCCGAAGGACGAGAAGACGACGTCGAAGGAGCCGTCGGCGAAGGGGAGCGCGGTGGCGGTGCCCAGCACCGACGGCACGCTCAGCCCGGAGTCGACGTCGATGCGCCGGGAGTGCTGGAGCTGCCGGAAGGACAGGTCGAGCCCGTAGGCGCGGCCGCCGCGGCTGCGGATCCAGCGCGAGCACTGGCCGGCGCCCGAGCCGACCTCGAGGACGTCGCGACCGGCCACCTCGCCGAGGATCCCGGCCTCGGCCTCGGTGAAGCCCTCCGGTCCCCAGACGAAGCCCGCGTCGCCGAGGAACTCGCCGTGCGTGGCCTGGTACTCGTCGGCGTACCGGTCCCAGTCTGGCCCGTTGGCGCGTCGGGACTCCTCCTCCGAGACCGGTCGTCGTTCCACCCGTACCGGGGGATGGTTCTCCACGTCGGTGAGCGTAGCCCCGCCGGTTGGACGTACGCCGAGCGCCCCGCGTAGTCTTCAGGGTGCGCCGAAGGTCTGCCTACGTCCCATACAGAGCGGACCTTCGCTCGCTAACTCTCTCCGAGCTAGTGAAACGGACCTTCGACGTGCCCGTACGACTCCATCCATCCAAGGACACAACTTCCTTATGACGAGCAGCATCTCCACTCTGCCGGAGCTCGAGTTCCCGCAGGTCGCGATCAACGACATCGGTTCCGAAGAGGACTTCCTCGCCGCGATCGACGCGACCATCAAGTACTTCAACGACGGCGACATCGTCGAGGGCACCATCGTCAAGGTGGACCGCGACGAGGTCCTCCTCGACATCGGCTACAAGACCGAGGGCGTCATCCCCTCGCGCGAGCTGTCGATCAAGCACGACGTCGACCCCAACGAGGTCGTTTCCGTGGGCGACAAGGTCGAGGCCCTGGTCCTCCAGAAGGAGGACAAGGAAGGCCGCCTGATCCTGTCCAAGAAGCGCGCCCAGTACGAGCGCGCCTGGGGCACCATCGAGCAGGTCAAGGAAGAGGACGGCGTCGTCGAAGGAACCGTCATCGAGGTCGTCAAGGGTGGTCTCATCCTCGACATCGGCCTGCGCGGCTTCCTGCCCGCCTCCCTCGTCGAGATGCGTCGTGTCCGCGACCTGCAGCCCTACGTCGGCCAGACGCTCGAGGCCAAGATCATCGAGCTCGACAAGAACCGCAACAACGTGGTCCTGTCGCGTCGCGCCTGGCTCGAGCAGACTCAGTCCGAGGTGCGCCACGGCTTCCTGACCCAGCTCCAGAAGGGCCAGATCCGCAAGGGTGTCGTCTCCTCGATCGTCAACTTCGGTGCGTTCGTGGACCTCGGCGGCGTCGACGGTCTCGTCCACGTCTCGGAGCTGTCCTGGAAGCACATCGACCACCCGTCCGAGGTCGTCGCCGTCGGCGACGAGGTCACCGTCGAGGTCCTCGACGTGGACATGGACCGCGAGCGTGTCTCCCTGTCGCTGAAGGCGACGCAGGAGGACCCGTGGCAGCACTTCGCCCGGACCCACCAGATCGGTCAGATCGTGCCCGGCAAGGTCACCAAGCTGGTCCCGTTCGGCGCCTTCGTCCGCGTCGAGGAGGGCATCGAGGGCCTGGTGCACATCTCCGAGCTCGCCGAGCGTCACGTCGAGATCCCGGAGCAGGTCGTCCAGGTCAACGACGACGTCATGGTCAAGATCATCGACATCGACCTCGAGCGTCGCCGGATCTCGCTGTCGCTCAAGCAGGCCAACGAGACCGCTGCCGCGGGTGACGTCGAGGACTTCGACCCCACCCTCTACGGCATGGCTGCGACGTACGACGAGCAGGGCAACTACGTCTACCCCGAGGGCTTCGACCCCGAGACGGGCGAGTGGCTCGAGGGCTTCGACGACCAGCGCGCGGTCTGGGAGGACCAGTACGCCAAGGCGCACGCTCGCTGGGAGCAGCACGTCAAGCAGCAGGCCGAGGCGAAGGTTGCCGAGGCCGAGGCTGGCGAGGCCACGTCGTACTCCTCCTCCGCCGAGCCGGACGAGGACGTCGACGCCGGCGGTTCGCTCGCCTCTGACGAGGCGCTGCAGGCGCTTCGCGAGAAGCTCACCGGCGGCGGCGCGTGATTCACGCGCTAGCTAGCTGAACGCACGAGGGCCCGGTCACCGACAGGTGACCGGGCCCTCGTGCGTTGGGGGAGACGTGCAGTGTCAGCGCGCCAGAGGAGCCACGAAGCGGGCGTCCTCGAAGTGCGAGACCGGCGGGCGCTGCGGCCCCCGGCCGTCACGGACGATCAGGTAGACGCTCGCAACGCTGAGCGCCACCACGACTAGCAGCAGGATCATCAGGAAGGTCATGGCAGTAATACTGCGCCTGTTGAGATCCTGCCACGAGTGGCAGAAAAGTCAGGGTCCGTTGATTTTCTGCCAGATCGGGTGTTTGCTGTCGGGGTGAAGAAGGTCGCCGTGATCGTGCAGGAGGGCGCTGAGCCGTTCGGGCTGGGCTCCCTGGTCGAGGTCTGGGGCGAGCCCTACCACCCCGACGACGACAACCCGGTCTTCGACTTCCAGGTGTGTACGCCGCGGCCCGGTCGCCTGCACGGGCGCTCCGACTACGACATCGTCGTGGAGCGCGGGCTCGAGGCCACCGTGGACGCCGACCTGGTCTGCCTGGCGCCGAAGCACGACTTCCTGGACCACGACCCGCTCGTCCTCGACGCGATCCGTGCAGCCGATGCCCGGGGAGCGACGATCTACGCGCACTGCTCGGGCGTCTTCGAGATCGGTGCGGCCGGGCTGCTGCACGGGCGGGAGTGCACGACGCACTGGCGCTACACCGACCTGCTGGCATCGACCTACCCGGAGGCCAAGGTCAGCCCGGACGTCCTCTACTGCCACGACGGCAACATCCTCACGGGCGCCGGCGCGGCCGCCGGCATCGACGCGTCGCTGCACCTGATGCGCGACCACTTCGGCGCCAAGGTGGCGGCGACGACGGCCCGGCGGATCGTCGTACCCCCGCATCGTGACGGAGGGCAGGCGCAGTTCATCGCGAACGCCGTGCCGGACTGCGACGCGGAGACCCTCGGGCCGCTGCTGCAGTGGATCGTCGCCAACCTCGGCGACGACCTGAGCGTGGAGACCCTGGCGCGCCAGAACCACATGTCGGCGCGGACCTTCGCCCGCCGGTTCCGGGCGGAGACCGGCACCACGCCGCACTCGTGGGTGACCCGGCAGCGGGTGCAGGCCGCCGAGGAGCTGCTCGAGCGCACCGACCACTCCGTCGACTGGATCGCCGACGAGGTCGGGTTCGGCAATGCCGCCACCCTGCGCCACCACTTCGCCCGGGTGCGAGGGCTCAGTCCCCAGCAGTACCGGCGCCGTTTCGCCGGCTGAGAGGCGATCGTTGGGCTAGCCTCGCGCCATGCGACGGAGTCTCGGCGCCGCACTGGCCCTGGTGGCGGCGCTGACGCCGCTCCCGGCCACCGCCGCACCGGTAGACCCGGTAGACCCGGTGCGGATCATGATCATCGGAGACTCCGCTGCCCAAGGCTCCTCCGGCGACTGGACGTGGCGCTACCGCCTCTGGCAGATGCTGCGGAGCTCCGGCGTCTCGTTCGACCTGGTCGGTCCCCACGACGACCTGTTCGACAACGTGACCTACGCACTCGGCTCGCACGAGTACGCCGATCCCGACTTCGATCGTGACCACGCGGCTCGGTGGGGCCAGGCGATGGCGTTCCCGGACGTCTCCATCACCGACCTGGTGACCGACTACCGGCCGGACGTCGTCATCGAGACGCGCGGCTACAACGACCTCACCTGGCTGGAGGGCCCGCCGGGCGACCTGCTCGCGGCGATGGCGGAGGAGGTGGCGGACGCCCGGGCCGTCGATCCCTCCGTGGACTTCGTCCTCGGCCAGCTGCCTCAGGTCTGGAAGCCGAACGTGAGCACCTTCAACGCCGCGCTGCCGGACCTGGCGGCTGCGCAGTCCGAACCAGGCTCGCAGGTTGTCGCCGCGGCGACCGGCGGCGGCTTCGTCGAGGGCGTGGACACCTGGGACGTCGCCCACTACTCGGCCACCGGTGAGGTGCGGTTCGCGGCAGCGGTCGCGGACGCGCTGGCCGCGCTGGGTGTCGGCGACGGTGCGGCAACGCTCCCGCCGGTGCGCAACGGCCACTGGGGCGGCGCCACCCTCGGGGTCGTGCCCGGCGAGCGCAAGGCGACGCTGAGCTGGGCCAACCCCGCGGGCGCCTCTGCCGAGTACATCTGGCAGCGGGACGCGACCCTGGGTGAGAGCTGGCTGCGGCTGGCCGTCCCCGTCTCCGACCGGTCGTGGACCGCACGGGGGCTGGTCGAAGGCCACCGGTACGAGTTCCGGCTGCAGGCGACCAAGGGCAGCATCGTGGCCGACGGCTTCTCCAACGTGGTCCAGGTGGTCCCGACCGCGCCGCCCGTGCCCGGCCGGCCGAGCCAGGTGGTCGTGGCGCCCGGCATGCATCGACTGGACCTGGCCTGGGCGCCGGTGGCGGGCGCGACGGCGTACGACGTCGCCTGGGTCGGCCGGACGCTCGGGCTGCGCGGACAGATCACCGTCAATAGCCCTGCCGCCGCGCTCACCAGCCTCCTGGCGGGGGAGCAGTACGACGTCACGCTCACTCCGCGCAACGACGGCGGCTCGGGGCCGGCTGCGACGGTCGTCGGCGTACCGCGCGGACCGAAGGTCGCCGCCCCCGCTCGGCTGCGGGCCCGGCAGACCGGAGCACACCGGGCCCTGCTGACCTGGCGACACCGACCCGCCGCGTCGTCGTACTCCGTGGAGGTCCGGAGGGACGGACGGTGGCAGCCCGTGCGGACCGTCGTGGCGACCGCGTTGGTCGTGCGCGGCCTGCCGCGCGGGGTCGCGACCTTCCGGGTGCGACCCTGGCACCAGCTGGTCGCGGGCCGCTGGTCGCACCAGGTGCGGGTCCGGCTGCGATAGGCGGGAACTCCGGGCCGCCCGCGGACATGACCAGGTATGCGAGGAGGCGTGGTGACCGAGGGGGACGAGCTGGCCCTGGTCGCCGGCCTGCGCGCCGACGACCCCGAGGCATTGGCGACCCTCTTCGACCGCTACGCCGACCGGATCTACAACCACTGCTTCCGGGCCACCGGTGACTGGGCCGAGGCCGAGGATGCCACCGCGACCGTGTTCCTGGAGGTGTGGCGGCACCGCCGTCGCGTGCAGGCGTACGACGGGTCCGCGCTGCCGTGGTTGTACGGCGTCGCCACCAACGTCTGCCGCAACCTGACCCGGTCCGGGCGTCGGCGCCGCCGCGGCCTCGCCGCGCTGCCGCCCCCGGCGGTCGAGCCCGACCATGCCGACCGGGTGGCCTCCCGGCTCGACTCGGCTGACCGGATGCAGACGGTGCTCGCGGCGATCCGCGAGCTGCCGGTGCGCGAGCAGGAGGTGCTCGGCCTGGTCGCGTGGTCCGGTCTGTCCTACGAGCAGGCGGCCGCCGCGCTCGACGTACCGGTCGGGACCGTGCGGTCCCGGCTCTCTCGTGCCCGTGCCCGGCTGAGCGCCCTGACCGATCCGACCCCTGCCGAGGAGTGACGATGGCTGACGACGACCTGACGCCCCCGCCCGACGAGTCCCTGCCCGAGCAGTCGCGGGCGCGGATCCGGGCCGACCTGCTCGCCGCCGCCCAGGACGGCCGAGGCGGCGCGCGCCGTTGGCTGGCCCCAGTCCTCGCCGCGGCGGCCGTGCTCCTCGTCGTCGGTGTGGCCGGCTGGGCGGTCCGGACTGGTCGCGACGACGACGGCGCTCCCGTCGGCGTCCCGACGTCGACCACGACGGCCCCGGACCCGGAGCCGAGCGAGCCGTCGGGCAAGGCGACCCTGTCGCTGTCGTCCTGCACCGACCCGCTCGGTCGGGTGCTGGCAGGTGCGCACCTGGCCGTGACCTTCCCGGCCGACGACACCGGTGGCGAGACCACCATGTGGGTAGCTGGGGAGAGCTATGCGCTCTGTGACGTACGCGCCGGCACCACGGTCGTGCACAAGCCGGTGTCGATGACCACTGCCGACGGCGTCGCGCCGTACCAGGTCAGCAGCGTCTATCCCCGCACCGAGGACGGCTTCCGCACCGTGCAGGTCGCCGGAGGGCTGGTGCCGGAGGGGGCGGCGGCGTACGACGTGAGCTACACGTTCCCCGACGGGCACATCGAGCGCGCCACGACGACGAGCGACGACCAGGGACGCACCTGGTGGCGGATGGTCTACTCGTACGCCGGCGAGCCGGACCCGACGCCGATCCGGGTCACGGTGAGCTACTCCGGCGCGCAGCAGGAGTACTCGCTGAAGCCGGGCGTCGACACCTGCGCGCAGGCCAACGAGACCTGCTGACTACCTGCTCAGCCCCAGGTCGGCGACCAGCTGGCCGGTCACCTGCCGGAAGTGGGTGTCGTAGTCGAGGATGCCGCGGTGCATGTGGCCGAACAGCTCCATGCTGACGTGGCCGAAGACCGCCGTCCAGGCCATCAGCCAGCGCACGATCCGGTCGTCGGCGACCGCGATCTCGAGCGCGGGGCGGACGCCGCCGAGCGCGTGGTGCTCCTTCGGCGGGACGGCACCGGTCGGCGCGCCGAGCTCGTCGCCGGCGCTCTCGGACTCCTGGGCGAGCCGCAGGAACGCGCCGGTGATGCGGCCGGCCGACGTGGTCGTCGACTGGGGAGCGACGTAGCCGGGCACGGGGGAGCCGTAGAGCAGCGCGTACTCGTGCGGGTTCGCCCGCGCCCAGTCGCGGATGGCAGCGCACACGGCCAGGAGCCGCTTGTCGAGGTCGGACCTGCGTCGTACGCCGGAGTCGGCCTGCTCGACCGCGTCGCCCAGCTCGTCGTACGCCTCGATGATCAGCGCGGTGAGCAGCTCGTCGCGGCTGGGGAAGTAGCGGTAGACGGCCGAGGAGACCAGGCCGACGTCGCGGGCGATCGCGCGCAGTGACAGTGCCGCCGGCCCGACCTCCGCGAGGTGACGGCGGGCGGTGGCCTGGATGGTCCGGGTGATCTCGACGCGGTTCTCGGCACGGGACATGCAGCCATGGTGACACAAAGCGAGAGCAGTGCTCTTGCTTTAGTCGGAGAGTCGTGTCAGTCTGGAGAAACAGAGAGCGGTGCTCTCGTTTCGAATCTCAGGAGGAAGCATGTCCGAGCTCCACGTCGTCGTCGGCGCCGGCCCCGTCGGTCGCGCCACCGCCCACGAGCTGGTCGCCGCCGGCCACGAGGTGCTGCTGGTCAGCCGCTCGGGGGCGGGCCCGGACCTGCCCGGCGTACGACGGGCTGCGGCCGACGCCGGGGATGCCGACCGCCTGGTCGAGCTGGCCGCCGGTGCGGTTGCCATCTACAACTGCGTCAACCCAGCGGACTACACGATCTGGTCGACGTTCTGGCCGCCGGTGGCCGAGGCGTTCCTGGTCGCCGCCGAGCGGACCGGCGCCGTGCTGGTGACGGCGTCCTGCCTCTACGGCTACGGCCCGGTCGACGGCCCGATGGTCGAAGGTATGCCCGACGCCGCGACCACGAAGAAGGCTCGGATCCGGGCCGGCATGTGGGCCGAGGCGCTAGCCAGGCATGAAGCGGGCCGGATTCGCGCGGTCGAGGTGCGCGGCTCGGACTACATGGGTCCCGGCGTCACGGTCGAGGCCGGGCACGTCGCCCGAGTCGCACCTGCCGCCTTGGCGGGCAAGGCCGTGCGGGTGATGGGCCGGCCCGACGTGCCGCACTCGTTCACCGACGTGCGTGACATGGGTCGGGCGCTGGTCGCCGTGGCCGCTGCGCCGCAGACCTGGGGCCGGGTCTGGCATGCCCCGACCAACGCCCCGGTCACGCAGGAGCAGGCGGTGGCCGACGTCTGTCGGGCCGCGGGTCGCGAGCCGGTGCGGGTCAAGGGCTTCCCGAAGGCCGTGCTCGGCATCGGTGGTCGGCTGGTGCCGGTGCTGCGCGAGCTGCGGGAGACCGAGTACCAGTTCCAGCGGCCCTACGTGCTCGACTCCAGTGCCATCGAGCGGGAGCTGGGCCTGGCGCCGACGCCGTGGGACGAGGTCTGCCGGGCGACCGCCCTCAATGCGGACCCGACGCTGGCTCAGGCGGCGACGGTCGAGAGCCCGCTGCGCACCAGGTCGGCGTAGCGCCCACCGCGGAGCAGCAGCTCCTCGTGGGTGCCGAGCTCGACGACGTGACCACGAGCGAGTACGGCGATCTGGTCGGCGTTGCGCACGGTCGAGAGCCGGTGGGCGATGGTGATCGTCGTACGCCCCTCGGCCAGCTGGTCGAGCGCGGCCTGCACCTCGCGCTCGGTCTCGTTGTCGAGGGCGCTGGTCGCCTCGTCGAGCACCAGGATCCGCGGGTTGCGCAGCAGCGTGCGGGCGATCGCCAGCCGTTGCTTCTCGCCGCCGGAGAACCGGTGGCCTCGCGAGCCGACCATCGTGTCGTAGCCGTGGGGGAGCGCCTCGACGACGTCGTGGATGCGCGCGGCCCGGCAGGCCGCCTCGATCTCGGCGTCGGTGGCGTCGGGCTTCGCGTGCAACAGGTTGTCCTTGACCGTGGCGTGCAGCAGGTAGGTCTCCTGCGTCACCACGCCGACGGTCGCGGCCAGGTCCTCGAGCGTCAGGTCGCGCACGTCGACCCCGTCGATGCGCACCGCACCGGTCGTCGGGTCGTGCAGCCGGGCGACCAGTGAGGCGAGCGTCGTCTTGCCGCTGCCGGTCTCACCCACCAGGGCTAGGGAGCCGCCGGCCGGCACCGTGAGCTCGATGTCGTGGAGCACGGTCGCGTCGCCGTACCCGAAGTCGACGTGGTCGAAGCGGACCTCGCCGCGCACGTTGCCGAGCCGGACGGGGTCGGCCGGGTCGTCGATCTCGACCGGGAGGTCCTGGTACTCGAAGATCCGGCTGAAGAGCGCCAGTGACGCGGTGACGTCGGCCTGGACGCCGAGCAGTCCCATCAGCGGGCGGAAGAGCGCGCCCTGGAGGGCGACGAAGGCGACCAGGGTGCCGATCGTCATGCCGCCGGACGTCGCGGGGAGACCGGCGGCGAGGTAGAGGGCGGCGGGCACGGCGGCGAAGACGACGTTCATGGTGGCCATCCGCCAGCGGCCGGCGAGCTGGGAGCGCACCTCGAGGTCGACGAGGTCGGCCGAGGTCTGCTCGAAGCGGCGGGCCAGCGTGGGCGCGGCGCCGAGGGTCTTGGTGAGCTGGATGCCGCTGATCGACAGGCCCTCCTCGACCTGCACGTGCAGGTCGGCGAGCTTGCGCTGCCGCGCGGCGGTCACGGCGTACCGCATCCGCGCGACCTGGCGGGTCAGGATGACGGCCGGCGGGAGTACCACGAGGGTGACCAGGGCGAGCTGCCAGCTGAGCAGCAGCATCGCGATCAGGGTGCCGACGACCGTGGTCAGGTTGGACGCGATCGAGGTGGCGGTCGAGGTGACGACCGACTGCATGCTGCCGATGTCATTGACGACCCGGGACTGGATCTCACCGCCGCGGGTGCGGGTGAAGAAGCCGATCGACTGGCGCTGCAGGTGGCCGAAGAGGTCGGAGCGCAGGCGGTGCATCACGCGCTGCCCGACGGTCGTCGACTGCCAGGTCTGGACGACGCCGATCGCGGAGGTCGCGACGGCGATGCCGACCATGAGCAGGACGCAGGTGAGCAGCAGGGAGACGTCCTGCTGGGGGATCGCGACGTCGATGACGCGCTTGATCAGGAACGGCTGGGCCAGGGCGATCAGCGAGCTGGCCACGATCAGGACGACCACGAAGGCCAGGCGAGCTCGGTGTGCGGCGAAGAGCCGACCGATGCGGCGCAGCGAGACGGGGGCGTCGGCGAGCTGGGCCTTGTCGGCGGCTCGCGACTCGGGGTTACGGCTTGGGGGGCGGCCTCCGCGGCCGCGGCTCATGGACTCCTCCATGCGCTCACCTCTCTCACGGGTGGGTGTCAGGTCATATGGTGAGGTCACCTCACGATGAGGGAACAAGCGCATTCGCTAGGATGTTCCCGTGCACCACCACCACGGCGAGACGGGCGACGAGTCGACGAGCGACCTCCTGATGATGGCGGCGCGCTCGATGCGCCGGTCCTTCGGTGAGGTGATGGCGGAGTACGACGTCACGCCCAGCCAGGCGCGTGCTCTCCGAGCGGTCGCCGAGCTCGGCCCGGTCCGGCTCTCCGTGCTCGCCGAGCGGCTGCGGATCGCGCCCCGGTCGGCCACCGAGGTCGTCGACGCCCTCGAGGAGCGGTCGCTCGTGGCGCGTCAGCCCGACCCGGGCGACCGGCGCGCGACCAGCGTCGTACCGACGTCGGCGGGGACTGCGCTGAGGGCGAAGCTGGACGAGGCCCGTCGTACGGCGACCGAGGAGCGGCTGTCGGTGCTCAGCGACGCGGACCGGGCCGAGCTCGACCGGATCTTGCGGTTGGTCGTCTCCCAGGCGTAAGGCTCAGGAGTAGCGGTGGCTCTTGGCCGCGTGGCCGGCCTCGCGGGTGCAGCTGCGCCCGTTCATCGACCGGTGGCCGCACAGGCCGTCGTCGGTCGCCGCCTTCGGCTCGGGCGTGGCCTTCTTCTTGGGCTCCGTCTTCTTGGGCTCCGTCTTCGCCGGCTTCGGCTGGGCCTGGGTCTGGCCGCTCATTGCGGCCGCGGCCCGCGCGTACTTGGCCTCACGCATCGCGCGCAGCTCGTCGGTCTTGCTCATCGTTCACTCACGGGATCAACCTATGTCACGGCGCCGACATCGCCGACGAGGCCGGCCAGGACAGGGACGGCGTCTGCGGGCGGCGGCAGCTCGCGCATGGCGTCAGCGATGCGGCGCGCCGATGTGGCGTACGCCGGATCCGCCAGCAGCCGGGGGATCTGTGGAGCCGCACGTCCCACCGCGTCGGCCCCTGGCTCGACCGTGAGGCCGGCTCCGACGGACGCGACGTGCTCGCCGTTCAAGACCTGGTCGAAGGTGAAGATCGGTGCGACCACCTGCGGCACGCCCGCTGCCAGCGCTCCCATCGTCGTGCCGAACCCGCCGTGTCCGAGCATCGCCGCAGCCCGGGCGAGCACCGCATCCTGGGGCCACCACTGCGCGACGTACGCGTTCGGTGGCAACGACCCGAGGCCCGCGACGTCGACCCGTCGTCCGACCGTCATCAGCACGCGCGCCTCGACGTCGGCGAGGGCGTCCAGTGCCTCACGGAACACTCCGGCGAAGGGCGGCAGCGAGCCGGTGACCGAGCCGAACGTGACGTAGACCAGCGGCGCCTCACGGTCGCCCCACTCGGGCAGGGGAGGGCCGTCGGTGCTCGATGCCGGCTCATGGAACCGCAGGAAGTTGCCGCCCCCTTCAGGTGCCTGGCCGGCCGGGTGGTCGAGCACGTCGGGCACCAGGCTGAGGACCGTCTCTGCGGCGAGTGCCGCTTGCAGCTGGCCGCTGTCCAGGCCGGCGATCTGTCCCAGCTCCTCCAACGGTTCGTCGATCGCCTCGGCGAACCGAGAGACGACGTCGTGCATGCCGATGCTGACGTGCACGTGGGGTACGTCGGCGCGCTCGGCCGCAGCGAGCGACGCGAGCTCAGCCGACTCACGAACCACCACGTCCGGACGCCAACGCTCGACCGTCTCGATGAGGGAGGGCAGTCCCGCCTGGGCGTCGATCCGCGCGAACACCTCGCGGACCACCAGGTCGTTGGCCTCCTCGAACGTCACGGTCGGCAGCCGGGCCATGACCGGACCCACCAGCTCTGGCGGCGCGTCGGCGAACGGCTCGTGCGCGAACCCGGCCGCTGCCACCGCGGCGCCGTACGACGCGGGCGCGGCGACTCGCACCTCGTGACCGGCCACGGCGCAGGCCCGCAGGAACGGCACGATCGGCCCGAAGTGACCGTCGTTCGCCGTGGTGGCACCCAACACCCGCACGTCCCGAGGGTCTCACCGCGTCCACCTTCGGGCAACGGAGCTAGGCGACGAGCGTCCAGACGCCGGGTCGACTCTGGATGAATCGGGATCGGATCGGCGCCGGCGCAGTCGACGTGTAGCTGTGCCCGGTCGGTGTGGTGGTCTTGACCGTGTGCCGGACCTCATCGGGGCTGGGTCTCGCTCGCCAACCGGGTGCCTGCTTGGCGCGGTTGCAGGCCTCGCACAGGCCCTGACCGTTGGGTTCGCTGGTCTCACCGCCCTCGGCGACCGCTCGCACGTGGTCCGACTGTCGGATCGGAGCGTCGCACCAGCGGGTGCGGCAACGTTGGTCGCGGAGCCGGATCATCCGGGCGAGCTGGTCCGGCATGAGGCGCGCCGTCGAGTCCATCGCGACCAGCCGGCCGGTCTCGGGCACGGCGTACAGCCGGCGCACCCAGGCGCGCGTGCTCGCGGAGAGCTCACGCGCCAGGTCGGCGGGGATCGGGCCGTAGCCCTCGACGTACGCCGGGTCGTCGCTGTCGCCCAGCAGGACCTGGTCGCTGACGACGACGTTGATCATGACGGCGGGCCTGGTGTCTGTTGCCGGGTCCTTCGAGAGCACTCGCTGCACCAAGGTGTCGGCCATGATCTGGCCGCGGCTGCGATCGTCGCCCGCTGCCCGCAGCCGGTCCGCCTCGCGGGTGAGGACGGCATGCACTGCGACGCCGTCCTTCAGGGGGAGGAGCGCGGAGAGCTGGCTCATCACGTCGGGCGCGGGGCGCAGCGACACCCGGCGTTCGCGCTCGGCCTTGCTCCGCCGAGCAACCACGGACTCCGGGTCGAGCCGGTAGGCGATCGTGCGTGCCTCGGCCACCAGCTCGCCGTCGCCCATCGCCTCGAACCGCTCCGGGTTGCCGGCGAGCTCTGCGTCGACGGTCAGTCGGTCCTCGAGGCTCAGGCACGCGGTCTCGCGGGCGACCAGCGTCGCCCGCCACTCGGTGACGCGGCCTGCTCTGAAAGCCGCCAGCGTGTGGGGGAGCTCGGCGGTCAGGATCTTCGCGAGTCCGAGATGCTGCTGTCCGCGATGCGGTGACTCGCGGCGAGCGAGTGCGATCTGCGCGGCGACCCCGCGACCTTGCCGCTCCGCGGGAACGCCATGGCGAGCCTGCTCGGCTCGCTGTGAGGTGTCGAAGTCAGCGCTGAGCACCGCTTGGGCGGCCTCCGCCGCGCACTTGAGCTCCTCGAGCGCGCGGATCAGGTCGATGCGAGCGACATCGTCGAGGTCTCTGACGCGGGATCCGAGCCGGCGCACCCAGGAGTCCACCTCATCGGCGTCGGGGACCACGCTGTAATCGAACATGCGTTCGAGTTTACGCCCATCGAATGGATCAGGCAACCCCCTTGCTCATCAACCATGACCGGTTCATCCTTCGTAGGAGGCGCCATGGATCCCGGCTTCTGTCGCCGGCAAGGAGGGTTGCGATGCCCCTGAACCACGGATACGGCGTCGCCGTCGGGACGTACGTCGACTTCTTCCGCGACCCGCCAGACCAGTTCGGCCGCTGGTACCACGGCCACCTCGTGATCGCCACGCCGAGCGGGAACTACGAAGCCGCGCTCGACGTCGACAAGCCCAACGGCGGGATCAGCTATCGGCTGGTCGAAGACCTGAGCGCCGCCGACCTCGGCCCCGTCGGCTCGCTCGGTCCCGGCTTCCACCTGCTCGCCAGCAGCCCCGCGTCCGGAGCGCTCGACTATGTCCGGAGCCCGAGCCTGCGCGACGGCTTCGTGGTCGTCCGGATCCGGAGCCGGTTCAGGCTGTGGCACGCCAGCTGGCTCGACCGCATCCTGGGCCGGCTGAAATCCCTGTTCGACTGGCTGCCGTTGCTGCGATGGCGCTCGTTCCCCTGGGTCCCCAGCAACGGTGACGACACCCTCACCGTGCTCGAGGGCCTGCTGCCGACGGCCGCCCGGATCTACATCTTCGGCGAGCCCTTCACCCAAGGCCTCGGAGTCCACAACGTCCACCAGAACCAGGGCGACCCTCCGGGCGAGCACCAGGCCGAGAACGGCGTCTGGCAGGACGGCGCGGTCGCCATCAGGTCCGCGGCCGACCGGGTGACCATCTGGCAGGTCAAGTTCAACACCCAGTCGCTCCGCACCGACGACAACGGGCTGCCCCTGCCCTAGGCGCACGGCGCGGGCGCTCAGTAACTCGTGGGGATCAGACCGATCCCTCAGGCGGTGGAATGGGGCAGGTCAAACGTCACCTATGCGTGCAGCAGACCCGCGGGAACGGCGCACACGCGGTCGGGGTTTTGGCGGCCTGCACCCGAGTCTTGCGCAAGACTCACCCTCCGGCCCGGGCAGCGCTGCGCGGTGCGGGCACAACAGCGTAGAACTTGCGCAACGGCCCTAGATGAAGGGCGTCAGCGGGTGACGCGGAGCTTCACGATGGAGGACTGCGATCCCGAGTGGTCGTCATCGGCAGCGACGGTCGCGCGGAACTTGTAGCGGCCGGTGTCGGCGAACTTCACCTTGAACTTGGCGGTTCCGGCGGACTTGGAGTAGGCGGTCCGGTAGGTCACCCAGCGGCTGCCTTTGAGGTACTGGAGCCGGACCTCTGTGTCACCGGAAGCGAAGGTTCCAGTCGACCGCTCGATGCTCACCGTGGCGGTGAAGGTCAGTGGTTTCTTTGAAATTCGGTAGGACTTGGCCGCGGGCTTGAGAGTGGTGACGGTCTTGGCGGCGCGAAGCGCGAACGACTTCTGGAAGTCGACCGTCTGGCACTTGTCCGGTGCCGCCTCCGGCTTGTAGTTCACCCAGCACCAGTAGCCCGAGGCTTGCACGACGTAGGTGCCGGCCCCGTCGCAGAGGAAGAACTCACCCGTGTCTTCCCCGATGTGCTTGAGGTCGTCGGCGCTGCGGTTGACAGTCCGCTCGGTTCCTTCTGTGCCGTCGGGAGCGATGACGGTGAGTTTGACCGCGTAGTTGTAGGTGCCGAAGACGTTGCCAAGTGCATGAGACTGTCCTGATCCCCAATCGCTGAGGGGCTTCAGGCTGAATGGGACGTCGTTGCACGATTCGAAGGTCACGCCATCGCTGACCTGGAGCATGTTCGGGTCGACGACATCGGCGTGTGCGGGGAGGACGACTCCGAGGGCTGCGACGAGCGCGCCCGCTGTCCCGATGATCGTCCGCCGGGAAAGTGATCGAGGCATGCAGGAGACCTTAGGACTGATCGGCGCGGTTGGTGCCCTGTTCGCTGAAGTCGGCCTACCTCGGGGTGTGCGCACGATAAGTAGAACTGACCGGTGTGATTGTGGTCGCCTACGCCGGTAGGCGGCGGTATGACGCGGCTCGTGAACGCACGGGGTCGCGGCAGACGAGGGCGTTGCGGCGTGCCCAAACCACCCGGGCGGCGCCACCGCCGGATGCACGACAGCGATATGGTTGGGCAGCTGCCCCGGAAGGGTTAGAAGCGGGCGTCGTCCCATGGCTCTAGTTCGAGGTCTTTGTACGTCTTCGCGACGTTCCAATCCTCAAGAAACTTGCCGGTGTCGTCGACCAGGACGCGTTGGCCGACGTCAGATGGAATCGCGACGGAAGTCTTGAGCTGGTCGTTCCACCAGCGCATGGATGCGGGTCGTTCGCGCTCCTCCAGAGCCTTCTCCCAGAGCTCGAGGCGGGCAAGGTTCACCATGTACGCGCTGAAGTCCAAGCGTTCGTTCAGGTGAGCCAAGAGGCGGGGTGCCAGCTGCTCTGCTGCCTTCGAGGCCTTGAGGACTCGATCGACGTTGAAGCACCGCCACACCCGGCGGCGTACGTATCGAAGGCGGAAGAACAAGTAGTCGGGAGTCCTATTCAACCGTTCGGCGAGCCTGAGTTCGAGCTGGTCCAAACGGTTGGCGACGTCGTCGATCTTTCGCTGCGTGTCCTCAGCCTCGTAGCCGGCCATGGACGCGGCGGACTCCGCGCCGTCGATGAGACCGGGGAGTCTCTCCAAGGTGAACGCCATACCGTCGAGCCCGTGGCTGATGGCGTCTACGGCGTCGATGGTGCGCTGGGCAGTGCTCTGGAAGCGGGCCTCGAACTTCTGCGCCTCGCGGTCGAGGTAGATGTCGAGCAGTTCCTCGTCCTCGAGCGGCCGGGTCGACGCACCGTAGCGGGTGACGCGGCGACCCGCGCCGTCGAAGTGCGGCGGGAACGTGGGGCGCACCTCGACGCGCAAGAACGGGACACTGGTCTTCGTCCCTTCCTCGATGATCCGCACATCGACCGGGACCGGTCGCGTCGTGGCGGCGACGGACTGGATGCGGCGCACGTGTGTGGACAAGTCCGCGCCACTCATCCGCACCGGTCGGCCCGTCGTCAGCCCGGTCTCCTCGTCCAACACCTCTGCGACCCCGACTAGCAGCGTGACGTGGTCTCGGTCCGGCTCGAGTGCGACCCAGTTGGCCGCGGCGACAAGGACTGGGACTTCGACGGCCTTGGAGTTGGCCTTGAACTCGAAACGCCCCGACTCACCCTGAGTGCCCAAGATCTGGCGTGCGACCTTGCTGACGCCGGAGTAGCGAACCGGCTCGGGGTCGCGACCTGGAGGATTCGCCGGCTGGCGGTGGTAACTGCGAGGCATGACTACATCGTCCGGTCAGCGCGGCCGGCCGACACCGAGGACACACCGGTTCGAGCAGGAACTGTCGAGGTGAGTCGCCGACGTGTTGCTCCAGCATTGACGCTGCTTACACGTCGTACGCCCACAAACACGGCGGATCCGGGCGTCGACGATCCAGTCCCGCTGGCGGTAATATGACGCAGCCAAGAGTGCGAGACCAGCGGCGATGAGGTCGTCGCACCTCGGTCAGCTGACTCGTGACAAATGCGAATGCGACCATCAACATCGGGATGACCGCTACTGCCGTTACGAGAAACGTGAGTCAACCACGGCGGAACTCTAGTCGCTGAGCCTGTTCAGTGCCTCGTCATGCGAGCTTTGCGGCGGAACGCTGTTCTCGATTGGCTGGGCGACGCCGCGTTTCTCCGACGCCGTGCGGAGCAGACCTCCGCAAGCTCCGTAATAGGAACAGTAGTGAAGGCTGCGTGCACGTCACGGCCAAGCTTATGCGCGTCTTGCGGGACATAAGGAGTCAGACGACGTCGTTAGACTTGTCGGTCGCGCTCCAGTCTCGAAGCAGTCCTCTGGTCAGCGGTTCAGACTTTGTGAGTTGGTAGACGGTCTTCTGGTAGTCACGTCGAGCGGTCGAGAAGTATTCGTTTGTCCAACGAGCAACGTCGTGGAGCGAGCCGCTCGGTGTCTTAGCGACATCAACGCTTGCAAGCGCTTGCGGGGTGACCGGCGCGCCGCCGCAGGCGCTCATTCCTGCCAGCATTGCAACGTGCCACTGCGTGAACCAGAGGAGAGGCTTCCGTCTTTGCCCAAAGTGAATATCAAAGTCCTCATCCTCTGATGCGCGTCCCATTAGAACCTCGACACGCTTTGCTATCCGTGCGCACGTCAAATAGGCTTCGAGAGGGAAGTCGCCCGGAAAGATTTGCGCGTAATAGCGATCGCTGTCCACCAAACGGGACTGCGAGTTCACTTTCGCTGAAAGGTACGGCTTTTGCAGGAGTATGGCCACAACTGACCGTGCCAGTTGAGGGATGGTAACAATACGCTCGAGCGAGACGCCGTCGTTGCGGTACGAGTTTCGGCGGCGCTCGTAGACCAGTTCAGTCCCTCTGAACAGGTCCTCGATGTCGGCGTGGACCGCCTCTGCTGCTCGAAGGACACTTGGTTTGATCGCAGTCTGACTGTTTGTCGCAACGATGATCCGATCACGCGCTGCGGAGTCGGCGGGAACCACGACCCGAACCATTATGGACCTGGCGTCCTCGACCGGTCCATTCGTTGCCTCGTGATGGATTAGCGCCATTGATGTCTGCAATCCATTCACGATCTTCGGATCCTTAAGGACCAGCTTCCGATAGGTCTGCCGAACCTCATCGGCGAGTATCGTGACCCCGTTGTTCAACATCCAGAAATCATCTATGGGTGGTTCCGCGAGGGTCTTGAGGATGGCTCTATTGACTTGGTTGTGACCTTCGTAGTCGCGGACGTTCGAAAGAAAGAGACGCCTGCGCTTCGCTCCGGCCTCATCAGTTACGAAACGTGCGAAGTCGTGTAGCCGCGCGAGAGCAATGTAGCCGGACTCGCCGGAGGTGACGAGCGGGTCTTCTGCTAACGGCAATGTGTGCCAGTCGGCTGTTGGCGTGCGGAGACTTTCGAGCAGTTCGGGTGCGCCGATAAACTGAAAGTCGGCCGCAGCGCCTGGGAAGAGTCGCCTGCACGTCGTCTCGATGGTGTCGACTTGAGGTGCAAATGCTGAATGAGGCTCCTCGCCTTGAGTCACGTATCTGACTCGAATCGTCATGCTTCCGATGGAGCCGATGTTGTCAACATAGAACTTGCGGAACTGTTCCACCCGATCGGCGAGTTCTTCGTCGTACAACTCACGTAGATCGCTCATATCGCGCGCGAGATCGAATAGCGTCGAGACCGTGGATATCAACTTGTCGAGAGCGGTCCCAGAGAACGACTTCGACACTTTGGATTGGAAGAGGAGAACATCCACGGATGAATCACGTCCTGCGAGCTTCTCGTGCGCTTCGGAGAGTGGGTCGCCCGCTACCAAGACATAGAAGCCATCGATGCCGCCGTCCATTCCCCCGCCAACTATGCCTTCCTGAAGTTCATCAAGGCTGAGGTCATACTTCTTAAGAAGTTCTGCGGCCGCCAGCAGTTCGAAGAATGCGGTCTCGCTGAGGTCTGGGGCGGTGAGCGCATGTCGTTCATTTATGAGACTGGTCAACAGCAATTGAACGTTCGATAGAGGCTTCGGCACCTTCAACTCCAACCCTAATGCGGGGCGCGTGAGCGATCAGAGTCAGAGTATCCGGTGCCCTGCCCCGCAGCCGCGGGTCTGCAATCGCAGCAGGCGACAGTGCCGGCGGTGGGTGTCCTGGGACTTGGATGGTCTCCGCGATGCGGGTGATCGGCCACCCAGACACTGGATGCAGGCTCCGTGTTCACTTTGGCCCGTTCGGCTCGTCGGATCCATCGCTTCCAGAACCCCGCAAACCGACGCCGCAACAGTAGGAGTTGAAACTAGACACCGAGAGCTCGCGACTTCTCAGACCACCGGTAGTCACGGCATCCGCGTCTTTCTGGGCGCAAAGACACCCGTCACCCCAGCTGCTCGAACAGCGACACGACGATCCCCTCTGGCCCGCGCACGTAGGCCATCCGCACGCTGCCCTCGTACTCGCCGATGCCGCCGACGAGCCCGTACCCGTCCGCAGCGACCGCGTCGACGGCCGCCTGCAGGTCGCCAACCTCGAAGGAGACGTTGCGCAGGCCCAGCTCGTTCGCCATCGCGTTCGGTGACCCGGGCACGTGGTCGGGGCTGACGAAGCTCGAGAGCTCGAGCTTCGCGCCGCCGTCGGGCGACGCGAGCATCACGATCTGGCAGTGCGCGCCCGGGATCGCGCAGACGGTCTCCACGAACTCGCCCTCCACGGACCCGGTGCCCTCGACCTCGAGGCCCAGCCCGACGAAGAACGCCGTTGCCGAGTCGAGGTCCGCGACGGTGATGCCGATGTGGTCGAAGCGTCGTACGTGTGTCATGTGAACCATCCTCCGCTGGTGATCTGGTCGGGTCGATGCCGGCCGTACTGTTGGGACATGTCTGACGCGGCCGACCACCCGATCGCCTACACCGCGCTCCAGCCCGGTACGCCGGTGCAGACGAGCGACGGGCACTCCTTCGCCACGGTCCAGAGCGTGCTGGTGGACGAGAAGGTCTCGGTCTTCGACGGCATCCTGGTCGATACGGCGGAGGGCACCCGGTTCATCGACGCCGATCAGATCGGCTCGATCTACACCAGCCATGTCCGCACGACCCTCTCCACCGAACAGGCATCGGAACTTCCCCATCCGGAGGAGTCGAACCTGGTCGAGATCAAGCCGGGCAGGTCGATAGCCGATCGGCTGGGCCGCATGCTCGGCCGCGGAGGCCGGCGCTAGCGGGTCGGCGGACGAATCTCGTCGCGTTCTGTCGATGCCGACGCCTTCACGTGGCACGATCGCGCCATGCGAAGCATGAGACGGGCGTCACTTGCGGCACTGGCCACGATCTCCCTCATCGGCGGTGCGCTGGCGGCGACCGACATCGCCGCGGCGGCCCCGGGCGACTTCGTCGTGCGGGGGAGCGTCAACCAGCTCTATCTGCTGGACGCGACCGCCGGCCAGGGCGTCGAGCTCGTCAACGGCAGCAACGCGGTAGTCGGGACCGGCACCGTGGACGCCGCGGGCAGCTTCGCCTGGCGCGAGCTCGACCCCGGCAGCTACACGGTGCGTACGACGAGCGGCCCGGCGGCGTCGAAGACCGCCACGGTGACGGACTACGACACCCCGGCGCCCGCGTCGTCGTTCTACTCGGGCCAGACCCTCGGCGAGAACTTCGGCTACATCACCACCCGCGACGGCACCACGCTCTCGGCGAACGTCACCTTCCCGAAGGGCGCGACCGCGCCGTACCCGACCGTGGTCGAGTACTCCGGCTACGACCCGAGCAACCCCAAGAACACGACGATGGCGCAGCTCTACACCAACCTGGGCTTCGCCTTCGTCGGCGTGAACATCCGCGGCACCGGCTGCTCGGGCGGCTCGTTCCGCAACTTCGAGCCGATCCAGAGCCTCGACGGCTACGACATGATCGAGACCATCGCCGCGCAGCCGTGGGCGCAGTTCCACAAGGTCGGCATGGTGGGCATCTCCTACCCCGGCATCTCGCAGCTGTACGTCGCGCAGACCCAGCCGCCGAGCCTCTCCGCGATCTCGCCGCTGTCGGTCATCGACGACACCTACCAGGGCACGCTCTACCCGGGCGGCATCCTCAACACCGGGTTCGCCGTCCCGTGGGCGAAGGACCGCGCCGAGGACGCCGCGCCGTACGGCGAGGGCTGGGAGGAGCCACGCGTCGACGGGGGCGACACGATGTGCGCGGCCAACCAGTCGCTGCGGCTGCAAAACCCCGACCCGCTGCAGCTGATCAAGGACAACCCCTTCTACACCAAGGAGGTCGGTGACCCGATCTCGCCGATGCTCTTCGCGAAGAAGATCAACGTGCCGGTCTTCCTGGCCGGCGCCTGGCAGGACGAGCAGACCGGCGGGCACTTCCCGGCGATGCTCGACGACTTCACCTCCTCGCCGCACCTCTACGCGACCATGACCAACGGCTCGCACACCGAGTCGCTGAGCCTCGGGGTCTTCGACAAGTACGCCGACTTCCTGGACCTGTACGTCGGCCAGCGAGTGCCCACCGGGCGCAAGGCGTTCGTCGCGCCGATCCTGGCCGGCGCACTCACCGGCATTGGCGGACTGTCGATGCCGGCGGGCACCAGCTACACCGGGATGACCTACGACAAGGCGCTCTCGACCTTCGAGGGCCAGGACCCGATCCGGATCCTCTTCGAAGAGGGGGCGGCCGACGGGCAACCGGCCGGCTCGCCGCTGCCGCGCTTCGAGAAGTCCTTCAAGTCCTGGCCGATCGCCCGCGCCAAGCCGACCGCGTGGTATCTCTCGCCCGGCCACAAGCTGCGTGAGAAGCCGTCGAAGGCGGCGCCGGGCAAGACCAAGGCGCGCAGCTACCGGGCTCGTCCCAACGCGCTGCCGAAGACCACGTTCACCGGCCCGGGCTCCATCTGGGCCGCGAACCCGACGTACAACTGGAGGCAGATCCCCGCCGGCACCGGTCTCGGGTGGATCACGCCGCCGCTGAATAAGACCGTGGTCGCCGTCGGCACCGGGTCCGTCGACCTGTGGGTGCGCACCCCCGGCGCTCGCGACACCGACCTCGAGGTCACCCTGACCGAGGTGCGGCCCAACGGCCGGGAGGTCTACGTGCAGTCGGGCTGGCTGCGCGCCAGCCACCGCAAGCTCGCGGCCGACAAGTCGACGGTGATCTCGCCGGTGCACACCAACCGCGAGGCGGATGCCAAGCCCCTGTCGCGCAAGAGGTTCACCAAGCTGCGGGTGGAGCTCTTCCCGTTCGCACAGCCTTTCCGCAAGGGCTCACGGATCCGGATCACCGTGGACGCGCCCGGTGGCGCCCGCCCGACCTGGTCCTTCGAGACCATCTCCCACGGGGAGCGGGTCCAGATCGCGGCCGACCGGAAGCACCGCTCGCGGATCGTGCTGCCGCTGGTCAGGGGGATCGACGTACCCAAGAAGGCGCCGAAGTGCGGCTCGCTGCGCAGCCAGCCCTGCCGGACGTACGGCGGGAAGTAGCCGTCCGGCAGGATTGCCTCCATGCGAGTGGGACTGACCGGAGGCATCGCCTCGGGCAAGAGCACGGTGTCGGAGATCCTGGCTGAGCTGGGCGCCGTGATCATCGACGGCGACAAGCTGGCGCGCGAGGTGGTCGAGCCGGGCACGCCCGGGCTGGCTCAGGTGGTCGAGGCGTTCGGTCCGGAGATCCTGCTGCCGGACGGCGCGATGGACCGGGCCAAGGTCGGCCAGATCGTCTTCAACGACGAGGCCAAGCGCAAGCTGCTCGAGGGGATCGTGCACCCGCTGGTCTTCGAGAGGTACGCCGCGCTGGAGGCATCGGCCCCGAAGGACGGCATCGTCATCCACGACATCCCGCTGCTCGCCGAGTCCGGCCGCGCGGACACCTTCGACGCCGTGATCGTCGTCGAGACGCCGGCCGAGGTGCAGGTCGAGCGGATGCTGCGCGACCGTGGCTGGTCGCGTGCCGACGCCGAGTCCCGCATCGCCGCCCAGGCCACGCCCGAGCAGCGCCGCGCGATCGCGACGTACCTGATCGAGAACATCGGGACGCGCGAAGAGCTCCGCGCCCGGGTCGAGCAGGTGTACGGCGAGCTGTCGGGATAGTCCGTCACCTTCTGGTCGCCCGGACCGGCGTGTCGGCAACCAGAACGTGACGGACTATCCCGACGATGCCCCCCAAATGGTCTCGACCCCGCCCGAGCAACCGGACGGGGTCGAGCAGCTGGTTGCCGGTCAGGCAGCCAGGTCGGGGTCGCCGAGGCGACGGAGCTTCTGCAGGGCCTCGCGCTCCAGCTGCCGGACCCGCTCGGCGGAGATGCCGTGCTTCAGACCGATGTCGGCGAGCTTGTGCTGCCGGCCGTCGACCAAGCCGTAGCGCGACCGGATGATGTCGGCTGCGCGGTCGTCGAGCTGACCGACCAGGCTGTTGAGCCGCTCGCGCGACTCGACGTCGAGCACGGACAGGTCGGGGCCCGGCGTGGTCTCCTGGGCCATCAGGTCACCCAGCGACGTGTCGCCGTCCTCGTCGATCGGCGAGTCCAGGCTGACGTGCTCGCGGCCCCAGGCCATCAGGTCGAGGACCCGCTCGAGCGTCATCCCGAGCTCGTTGGCGATCTCCTGCGGGTCGGGGTCGCGGCCGAGCTGCCGCTCCAGGGTGCGACGGGCGCCGCCGACCTGGTTGAGCTCCTCGACGACGTGCACGGGGAGCCGCACGACGCGAGCCTGCTGAGCGATGCCGCGGGTGATCGCCTGCCGTACCCACCAGGTGGCGTACGTCGAGAACTTGTAGCCCTTCGTGTAGTCGAACTTCTCGACCGCACGGATCAGGCCGGTGTTGCCCTCCTGGATCAGGTCCAGCATCGGCATCTGGGCCCGGCCGTACTTGCGGGCGATCGAGACGACCAGCCGCAGGTTGGCGTTGATGAAGGTCTTGACTGCTTGGCGACCTTCCTCGGCGAGCCACTCGAGCTCGTCCTGGGTGGCCGACATCGGCGCGCCACCCTTCTTGCGGCCGACGCGGCCCTCGGCGAGCAGGTGCTCGGCCATCAGGCCGGCCTCGATCGTCTTGGAAAGCTCGACCTCGGACTCGGCGTCGAGCAACGGGTTGCGGGCGATCTCATCGAGGTAGAGGCCGACGCTGTCGCGGCCTTCGATCTCGCGCGTTCGGGCTGGAGCGGTACGTGTAGCCATGTGACGCCCTCCTTCAATCGTGGACGACGCCATTGCGTCCCCACACATCCTCAACAACGTCCACGGTGACCTTTGGATTCCCTTGGTAAACGTGAACCTTCATAAGTGACGACGTGCGAGACGACTGGGGAGTTGCATGGGCGTCGTACTCTCAGGGACTTCTCAGGGGAGGGCGGGGATCAGGCTCGGGGTTCGACCCCGGCGAGGCCCATCCGGTCGAGGATCCAGGCCAGGGTGAACGCCCGGTCGTGCCACGACTTGTAGCGTCCCGAGACGCCGCCGTGCCCGGCCGACATCTCGGTCCGGAGCAGGAAGTCGCGGCGTCCGACCGCCGTCGCCCGCAGCCGCGCGACCCACTTCGCCGGCTCGACATAGAGCACCCGGGTGTCGTTGAGCGACGTCTCGGCCAGGATCGGCGGGTAGTCGACCGCTGCCACGTTGTCGTACGGCGCGTACGCCGCCATGTAGTCGTAGACGGCCGGGTCGGCCTCGGGGTTGCCCCACTCGTCGTACTCCGTGACCGTCAGCGGCAGGGTCGCGTCGAGCATCGTGGTGAGCGCGTCGACGAACGGGACCTGCGCGACGATCCCGGCGAACTGCTCGGGAGCCTGGTTGGCGACGGCCCCCATCAGCAGGCCACCGGCGCTGCCGCCCTCGGCGACGAGGGTGTCCGCCGTCGACCAGCCGGACTCGACGAGGTGCCGGGCGCAGGCCACGAAGTCCGAGAAGGAGTGCTGCTTGTTGAAGAGCTTGCCGTCGTCGTACCAGCGCCGGCCCATCTCACCGCCGCCGCGCACGTGGGCGATCGCGAACGCCGCTCCACGGTCGAGCAGGGCGAGCCGCGCGATCGAGAAGTACGGGTCGATCGAGGTCTCGTACGCGCCGTACCCGTAGAGGAGGGTGGGCACCGGGCCGGTGCGGCCTTTGCGCGCGACGATCGAGATCGGCACCCGCTCGCCGTCGTCGGCGACCGCCCAGAGCCGGTGCTCCTCGTAGTCGTCGGCGTCGTACCCGCCCAGCACGGGGGACCGCCGCAGCAGGGTCAGCGACCGGCTGCGGACGTCGTAGTCGTAGACCGAGGGCGGCACGGCCATCGTCGTGTAGCCGAGGCGTACGACGGGCTGGTGGAAGCCGGGGTTGCCGGCCGACCCGACCGTGTAGATCTGGTGGTCGAACTCGACCAGGTAGTCGTCGCTCACGCCCGCGGTGCCGAGCTCGAGGATCCGCAGCTGGGTGAGGCCCTCGCTGCGCTGGTGGACGACGAGGTGGCCGGCGAACGCGTCCACGTCCTCCAGGCGTACGGCGGGGTCGTGCGCGATCAACGGACGCCAGTCGGCGGCCGGGGTCGGCGCGATCGGCGCGGTCCCCAGCTCGAAGTCGGCGCCGGTGTGGTTGTGCATCACCAGGAAGACGTCCTCGCCGGCGAGCACGGCGTGGTCGAGGGAGTACTCCAGCCCCTCGACCCGCTCGGCGAAGACCTGCCAGCCGGCGTCGGGGGAGTCGGCGTCGAGGAAGCGGTACTCGCTCGTCGTCTTCGAGCCCGCCGCGATCACCAGGAACCGGTCGGTGCGGGTGCGGCCCACGCCGACCCAGAACCGGCCGTCGGTCTCGTGGTGGACGAGCACGTCCTCGTCCTGGCCGGTGCCGAGGCGGTGCCGCCAGATCTTGTCGGCACGCCAGGAGTCGTCGACCGTCGTGTAGTAGAAGTGCTCGCTCGCGCGGTCCCAGGTGGCGCCGCCGAGAGAGCCGGTGATCTCGTCGGTGAGCAGCTCGCCGGTGGCGAGGTCCAAGACCTGGATCGTGTAGCGCTCGTCGCCCACGACATCGGTCGCGTAGGCGAGCAGGGCTCCGCTCGGGCTGACCGAGGAGCCGCCCAGGGAGAAGAACTCGTGGCCCGCGGCGAGCGCGTCGAGGTCGAGCAGCACCTGCTCGCCGGGCAGCGCCGGCTGGTCGGGTGCGGTGTCCTCCGCGGGCTTCGGCGGGGTCCAGTCGTCGGGGTCGGTGACCGGGACGCGGCAGCTGGCGCCGTACTCCTTGCCCTCGAAGGAGCGCCCGTAGTACCAGAACCCCCGGTTGCGGGTGGGCACCGACAGGTCGGTCTCGCGGGTGCGGGCCTTGATGCCGTCGAAGATCGCCTGCCGCAGGTCGCCGAGGTGCGCGGTCTGCTCCTGGGTCCAGGCGTTCTCGTCCTCGAGGTACGCCGTGACCTCGGGCGACTCCTTGTCGCGCAACCACTCGTAGTCGTCGGTGCGGGTGTGGCCGTGGATCTCGGTGCTGGTGAGTCGCTTGTCGGCGACCGGCGGCGTTGCCGGGGAGTTGGCGGAGCGGTGCATGTCGCGACGATAGCGTTGCGTCATGCACGCCAAGACGGTCGACCTGAACGCCGACCTCGGCGAGGAGGTGACCGACGACGCCGCGCTGCTCGCGATCGTTACCAGCGCCAACGTCGCGTGCGGCTACCACGCCGGCAACGCCGCGATCATGGCCGCCGTGTGCGCGGAGGCGGCACGGCTCGGCGTCTCGGTCGGGGCCCAGGTGTCGTACGACGACCGGGCGAGCTTCGGACGGGTCGCCCGCGACGTGCCGTACGCCGTGCTGCGCGACCAGGTCGCCGACCAGGTGGGCACGCTGAGCGCGATCGCGGTCGCGGCCGGCACCGTCGTCCGCTACCTCAAGCCGCACGGTGCGCTCTACCACCGGGTGCTCGACGACGAGGAGCAGGCGCGGGCGGTGCTCGACGGCTCCGCCGACCTGCCCGTGCTCGGGATGCCGGGCCGGTTGCTTGCGCTCGCGGCGGAGGCCGGGCGCGTGGTCTTCCACGAGGGCTTCCCCGACCGCGGCTACACACCCGATGGGCGGTTGGTGCCGCGCTCGGAGCCCGGGGCGCTGGTGACCGACGAGAGCCGGATCGTGGCCCAGGCGCTCGCCCTGGCGGCGACCGTCGACTCGGTGTGCCTGCACGGTGACAGCCCGGACGCGGTCGCGCACGCCGTCGCCGTACGACGTGGCCTGGCCGCAGGTGGTCTGGTGCTGCGGGGGCTGTAGGGGCGAAACCCCTCGGATGGGGTTGGCCAAGCCCGATCATGTGCGGTGTGACCATCAAGCTCCGCCGCGCGCTGACCGCGGCCGCCATTGCCCCTGCCCTCTTCGCTCTCGGCGCCTGCAGCGGATCTGTCTCTGTCGACTCCGGGGGCTACGACCCCGCCGACGTCGCCGACCAGGTCCAGCAGGCCCAGGAGAAGGTGACCCCCGACCTCGACGTCGCCGACGCGAGCTGCCCGGACGACTCGGACCCGGAGGAGGGCGCTTCCATCGAGTGCACGGTGACCATCGAGGGCGTCGACGCGCCGTACACCGTCACCTTCACCACCGTGACCGACGACGACGTGAAGTTCGACATCGCCCCGGCCCAGGCGATCATCTCGACCGACAAGGTCGTCGACTACCTCGTCCAGGAGGCGACCGACCAGGGCATCGAGGCCGCCGAGGCCGACTGCGGTGAGGTCGCGATCATCGTCCAGGACCCCGACACCACCTTCGGGTGCACGCTCTACATGGGCGAGGAGACGCAGGACGTCGTCCTGCGGGTCAAGGACCTCGACGGCACGGTGGCCCTCGACTCCTGACCCGTCCAGACTGTCCGCATGCAGCTGCACCCCGTCGGCCGGTCCGCGCTCCTCGCCGAGGTAGCGGACGCCGTCGAGGCACTCGATCTCGCCACCTGGGCGCGCACCGCCCAGGTCGGCGCGGTCGAGGTGGTGCCGGCGGCGCAGACCGTGCTCTTCGACGGAGTCACGGACGTCTCGATGCTGACCGCACGGCTGCAGGAGTGGGCGGCGACCGGTGAGCCGCCCGGTGGCGAGCGGGTCGAGGTGCCGGTCGTGTACGACGGGCCGGACCTGGCGTCCGTCGCCGAGCTGTGGGGGACGGACCCGGCCGGTGTCGTCGCCCGGCACTGCGAGATCGAGTACGTCGCGGCGTTCTGCGGCTTCGCACCGGGCTTCTCCTACCTGTCCGGGTTGCCGCCGGAGCTCGCCGTACCTCGGCTGGACTCGCCGCGTCCACGGGTGGCGCCCGGTTCGGTCGGTCTCGCCGGGAGCTGGTGCGGCGTCTACCCGACGGCGTCGCCGGGCGGGTGGCGTCTGCTGGGCCGCACGGACGCGGCGCTCTGGGACCCGGCCCGCGACCGGCCGGCGCTGCTGGCGCCCGGCACCCGGGTGGTGTTCGTCCCGCGATGACGTCGCTCCACGTGCTCACCACCGGCCCGTTGGTGACCGTCCAGGACCGGGGCCGGGTCGGCCTCGCCCATCTCGGGGTCCCCAGGGCCGGCGCCCTCGACGCACCCGCTGCCGCGCTGGCCAACCGGATCGTGGGCAACGGCATCGACGCCGCGGTGCTCGAGGTCGTGCTCGGCGGCCTCGAGCTGCGAGCCGACGGTGGCTGCTGGGTGGCGGTCACCGGGGCCGGCAGCGCCCATGCCCGCGCCGAGTGGCTCCCCGCTGGTGGCACGCTCCGGGTCCCGGCACCGACGACCGGGGTGTGCAGCTATGTCGCGGTGGCCGGCGGGATCGCGGTGCCACCGGTGCTCGGCTCGCGCTCGACCGACACGCTGGCCTGGGTCGGCCCACCTCGGGTGGAGGCCGGCGCCGTGCTGCCGGTGGGGGAGCCGCGTGGCCGACCACAGCCCGTGGACACCCCGCGCCCGCCGCGGCCCGGCCCGCTGCGAGTCCGGGTCGGTCCGCGCGCCGACTGGTTCGTCGCGGATGCGCTCGACCGGCTCTGCACGACGCCGTACGTCGTGGCTGCCGACTCCAACCGGATCGGCCTGCGCCTCGACGGGCCGCCGATCCCGCGGGCGCGGGCCCAGGATCAGCGGGGCGAGCTGCCGAGCGAGGGGATGGTCCTCGGTGCGGTTCAGGTGCCGCCGTCCGGCGTACCGATCGTGTTCCTGGCCGACCATCCTCCGACCGGTGGCTACCCGGTGCTCGCGGTCGTCGAGGAGGACGACCTGTGGCAGTGCGCGCAGCTGCGGCCGGGCGAGACGGTGCGGTTCATTCGGGCTCGACCGACGGGGTCCACGGGCTGAGGTCCGGGTCGTCCTCGGCGTAGCTGCGCACCGGGCCGGCCGGCGTCGCTGCCGTCTCGAACCGCACCGTCACGACCCCGCGGCCCGAGCCCCACACCCAGCCCTGGCCCATCTCCGTGTGGACGACGTCCATGCCCGGCGCCCAGGCGCGACGGGAGTGGTGCGGCACCTCGACCTCGGGCAGCTCCTCCTCGTCCTCGCCGGTCTCGCCGAACAGGTCCTCCTGCACCCAGTCGGCCAGCCCGGAGACACCGACGCCGAGCAGGCGTACGCCGCCCGAGGTGTCCAGGTCGGCGAGCAGCCCTCGCGCCAGCCGCGCGATGGTCGACGCGGTGTCGGTGGGGGAGGCGAGCGTGTTCGACCGGCTCACCGTGGTGAAGTCGTGCATCCGCACCTTGATCGTGATCGTGCGACCCGAGAGCCCGGCCTTGCGCAGCCGGCGGGCGACGTCGCCGGCCTGCCGGGTCAGCAGGTGCTCCATCAGGCTGCGGTCGGTCAGGTCGTGGTCGTAGGTGCCCTCGACGCTCACGGACTTGGCCTCACGCTCGGCTACCACAGGGCGGTCGTCCTCCGCGCGGGCGAGACTGTAGAGCCAGTGCCCGCTGGCCTTGCCGAGCAGTCGGACCAGCTCGTCCTCGTCCACGGACTCGAGCTCGGCGACGGTGTGCACCCCGACCCGGCGCAGCCGCTCGGCCGTCGCCGGTCCGACACCGGGGATCACGGTGACCTTCATCGGGCGGAGCAGGTCGCGCTCGGTGCCGGGCGGGACCACGACGAGGCCGTCGGGCTTGTCCAGGTCGCTGGCGACCTTGGCGATGAACTTGGAGGTGCCGATCCCGACCGACGCCGTCAGCCCGCCGGTCACCTCGGTGAGCCGGGAGCGCAGCTCCTCGGCAAACGCGGTCACCGACGGCAACGACAGGTCGCCGAGCCCGGGGTGCTCCGCGGTGTCGGCCGCGGCCAGGTCGATGAACGCCTCGTCGAGCGAGAGCGGCTCGACCAGCGGCGAGACCGAGCGCAGCAGCCGCATCACCTGCTCACTGGTCGACCGGTACGCGTGGAACCGGCCGCTCAGGAACGCCGCGTGCGGGCAGCGCGATCGCGCCTCCCGGGTCGACATGGCCGAGCGGACGCCGTACTCGCGAGCCTCGTACGACGCCGTCGAGACCACGCCGCGACCACCGACGCCGCCCACGATCACCGGCTTGCCGCGCAGTGATGGCTTGTCGCGCTGCTCGACCGCCGCGAAGAACGCGTCGAGGTCGAGGTGCAGCACCGACGCAACCGCTCGCACGTCGGCAACCTATCGCGGGGCACGGACGGCTCCAGACGGCCCGCCTTCCGTCCACAGCCCGACCGTCCTCAAGGACTCTGCACAACCCCGCTTGACAACCCCACGCCACCGTCGGCGCCACCCGGAACTGTCGCGGCATGACCGCAGACCAGACCACCCCCACGACCACCCTGACCGCCCGCACCCCGGAGGACGTCCTCGCCGTGGTGCCCGTCGTGCTCGGCTTCGAGCCCACCGAGTCGATGGTGATGCTCACCTTCGGCTGCGACCCGCCGTTCCACGCGCGGGTCGACCTGCCGACCCACGCCGACGAGGTTGTCGCGATGGCCGGCTCGCTCGTCGACCCGGCGCGCCGACATCGGGTGCCCCGGGTGTTCCTGCTCGTCTACAGCGAGCGCGACCGCTTCGCCGACCAGGCCCTCGAGCAGACGGCTCGCTCCCTGCGACGAGCCGGCATCGAGGTGATCGACGGGCTGCGCACCGACGGCCGCCACTGGTGGCCGGTGCCGGGGCGGGCGGGTGTGCCCGCTGGCGGGGTGCTCTATGACCTGTCCGCCCACCCGTTTGCAGCCCAGGCGGTGTACGACGGCCGGGTCGTGCACGCGTCCCGTGAACGCCTGGCGGCGACCGTCGCCGCCGATCCCGAGCTGGTCGGCCGGGTGGTCCCGGCCCTGGCGGCCCTCACTGGCGACCCGCCACCGGCGCTGGACGAGGGGGCGTGGGTGCGGGAGCTCGTGGTCCGCCACGTCGAGGCGGGCACCGCGCCCGACGACGCCGAGGTCGCCCGGTTGCTGCGCGGGATGCTCGACGTCCGGGTCCGTGACGCGGCCTGGTCGCCCCTGTGCCGCCCGCAGGCCCGCGAGCACGTCGAGCTCTGGGCCGACGTGGTCCGCCGAGCCCCGGACCCGCTCGTGCCCGCACCGGCCGCGCTCCTGGCGTTCGCGGCGTGGCAGGCCGGTCAGGGCGCCCTCGCGTGGTGCGCCGTCGACCGCTGCGTCGAGGTCGATCCGAGCTACTCGTTGGCCGGACTGGTCGCCGAGCTGTTGGATCGCGCGGTGCCGCCCGACACCTGGGAGGGGGGCTTCGACTGGACCGTGGGCATGGCGACCTGAGGTGCCGGGTAGTGCACGGGCATGGCGCGGACCGTGGGAGTGGAGGAGGAGCTGCTGCTCTTCGACCCCACGAGCCGGGAGGTGGTCGCCGCGGCCCCGTCAGTCCTCAAGGAGTTCCGGGAGCACGGCCCCGGGCGTCAGCTGCCGCGGGCCGCCACGGACGAGCTGGATCAGGAGCTGTTCCGGCACCAGCTCGAGACCCGCACCGACCCCGAGAACGACCTCGAGGCCGTGCTCGCGCAGGTCGTGGCTGGACGACGGACGGCCGGCGAGGCCGCGCGGGCGGCCGATCTCCGGGCGGGCGCCTGCGGGATCGTGCCGCTGGGCGGCGACCGGTCGGTGGTCACCTCCAACGACCGCTACCGCGACATGGTCGCGATGTACGGCGAGGTGGCCCGCACCGGCGGCACCTGCGGGATGCACGTGCACACCGAGGTCTCCTCGGATGCGGAGGGCGTGGCCGTCATCGACCGGATCGCCCCCTGGCTGCCGGCGCTGCTCGCACTGAGCTCGAACTCGCCGTTCGTCGACGGCCGCGACTCGGGGTACGCGTCGTGGCGAGCGCAGGTGTGGTCCCGCTGGCCGAGCGCCGGTCCGACCGAGCCATTCGGGTCCGTCGAGGGGTACGCCGCCGTGAGCGACATGCTGATCGCGACCGGAGCGGCTCGCGACGTGGGGATGCTCTACTACGACGCCCGGCTCTCCGCCGAGCATCCGACCGTGGAGGTGCGGGTGTGCGACGTCTGCACGGAGCCCGAGATCGCCGTGGGGATCGTGGCGCTGGTGCGGGCGTTGGTCGAGACCGCGGCCGAGGACGAGCGCATGGGTCGGCGCTCGTTGCGCTGGCGCGCGGAGACGCTGCGGGCCGCCCAGTGGCGGGCGGCGCGCTTCGGGATGTCCGACACGCTCGTCGACCCGACGACCGGCGGCCTCCGGCAGGCCCGTGAGGTCGTCGAGACACTGGTCGCAGAGCTGCGGCCCGCACTCGACGATGCCGGCGACCTGGACCGCGTCGGGCACCTGCTCGAACGCTGTGTCAGTGACAACGGCGCCACCCGGCAGCGCGCCGCCTACGAACGCAGCGGCGAGGTCGTGGCGGTCGTGGACGACCTGATCCGCCGTACGGAAGCATCCTGGGACGCCCCGGATGGGCACTAGGGTCGGGTCATGGGCGAAGAGGTAGCTGCTCAGGAGTTCTCCCGCGCTGACCGCACGCGCCACCGGGAGAAGGTGCGCCGCAACCTCGACGTGTTCGCCCGGATGCTGCGCGAGGCCCGCTTCGACACCGACGACCCGATGACCGGGCTCGAGGTCGAGCTCAACCTGGTCGACGAGGTCGGCGACCCGGCGCTGAAGAACGCCGAGGCGCTGGAGGCGATCGCCGACCCCGACTTCCAGACCGAGCTCGGGCAGTTCAACATCGAGATCAACGGCGCCCCGGCCAAGCTGCGTGAGGGCGGGCTGACGACGTTCGAGGAGAGCCTGCGGCGCAGCCTCAACGACGCCGAGCAGAAGTCGGCGGCCATCGGTGCGCACATGGTGATGATCGGCATCCTGCCGACCCTGGCCGAGGGGCACATGGGGATGGGCAGCCTGAGCGCCAACCCGCGCTACAAGCTGCTGAGCGAGCAGATCCTCAACGCCCGAGGCGAGGACATCACGATCGCGATCGACGGCCCGGAGCGGCTGCGCACCACCTCGGACTCGATCGTGCCGGAGGCAGCCTGCACCAGCACCCAGTTCCACGTGCAGACCTCGCCGGACCAGTTCGCGGCGTACTGGAACGCGTCGCAGGCGATGGCGGCCGTGCAGGTGGCGGTGGGCGCCAACTCGCCGTACCTCTTGGGCAAGGAGCTGTGGCGCGAGACCCGGATCCCGCTCTTCGAGCAGGCGACCGACACCCGCAGCGAGGAGCTGAAGGCGCAGGGCGTCCGTCCGCGGGTGTGGTTCGGCGAGCGGTGGATCACCTCCGTCTTCGACCTGTTCGAGGAGAACGTCCGGTTCTTCCCGGCGCTGCTGCCGGTCACCGACGACGAGGACCCGCTGGCGGTGCTCGAGGACGGCGGCACCCCGCGGCTGCCCGAGCTGCGCCTGCACAACGGCACCATCTACCGCTGGAACCGCCCGGTGTACGACGTCGCCGGGGGAGTGCCGCACCTGCGGGTCGAGAACCGTCTGCTGGCCGCCGGGCCGACCGTCGCCGACACCATCGCCAACGCCGCGTTCTACTTCGGCCTGGTCCGGGCGCTCGCCGAGAGCGAGCGGCCGCTGTGGTCTCAGATGTCCTTCAGCGCCGCCGAGGAGAACTTCCACGTCGCCGCCCGGCAGGGCGTCGACGCGCAGATCTACTGGCCTGGCGTGGGCCAGGTGCGCGCGACCGAGCTGGTGCTGCGCCGGCTGCTGCCGATGGCCCGTGAGGGGCTCGCGTCGTGGGGCGCGTCCACCGAGGAGTCGGACCGGCTGCTCGGGATCATCGAGCAGCGCTGCCTGCTCGGGACCAACGGCGCCGAGTGGTTCGTCCAGCGGGTGCGCGCCGAGGGCAACCGGGACCGCTACGACGCGCTCCGGGCGGCCCTGCTCGACTACCGCGACCGGATGCACACCAACGAGCCAGCCCACACCTGGGACTGACGACTCTCACCGGTCGCGCAGCCGCTTCCACTCACGCCGTACGTCGGTGCGCGGGTCGAACCAGCCCCGTCGGGTCACCACCACGAGCATCAGGTCGACCGCCGCCTCGGCGCTCGCCGAGCGTGCCGCGGCAAGCCAGGCCAGGTCGACGTCGCCGACCTCGAGCGGACCCGACCGGGTCAGCCACAGCATCGGGACCGCGCCGGCCACGGGTGCGTGCCGCCGTGAGGTGTGCAGCAGAGCCGCCACGACGTCGGTGCGCAGGGCATGGTCGAGCTCCTCGTCCGGCGCGACCACGAAGACGTCCTCCGGACCACCCGGCCAACCGACGTGCAGCAGCGGCGGGTGGACCCGGCGTCGCTCGCGGGCCACGTGGTCGGCGACGGCTCGGCGCAGCACGGTGTGCAGCGGTCGGCTCAGTGGCTCGTGAATGCCGTCGATCGCCTTCACCTCCGTCGTCGGCGGTCCCTCACTCTTGCCCGATCCGCACGACGCCCGCCCGGCTCGTCCACAGGCTGCATGGCCGCGGCCGGATCGGTTACGGTGCCGGTGGGCTCCCGGCCCGTCCGGCAGCCACCACCTTGGGAGGATCGATGGGAACCGTCGTCGTGGGATACGTGCCCAAGCCCGAGGGTGAGGCCGCGCTGCAGACGGCCATCGCCGAGGCGAAGCTCCGGTCGGCGAGTCTGGTCGTGGTGAACTCGCAGCGAGGCGGCGCCGACTTCGACCAGGACGCCTCGACCCAGGCCGACCGCGAGATGGGTGCCGTGCGCTCCGTGCTCGACGGGGCCGGGGTCCACTACGAGATCCGCCAGCTGGTGCGCGGCTTCGAGCCCGCCGAGGACCTGATCAGCATCGCCGAGGCCAACCAGGCCGAGTTGATCGTCATCGGCCTGCGCCGCCGCTCGCCCGTCGGCAAGCTGATCCTCGGCAGCAACGCCCAACGCATCCTGCTCGACGCGCACTGCCCGGTGTTGGCGGTCAAGGCCGACTGACGCAGCGCTCCCGCGGGCTCGGGACGTCATGCGGTTGGAGCATCCGCCTGCTCTGTCCGTATGACCTCCCGGAGGTCTGCGGCAGGATGCGGGTGTGGTCATGACCGAGGACGGCGCGTGGCGCGGTCCCGTGTTTGTTCTCGCGCCTCCAGACATCGTCCGGTTCTTCCGTCGTACCGCGAGCCTTCTGGCCGACCTGCCACGGATCCCTCCGGCAGAGGTCGACGAGGCTGAGTTCTTTGGTCTCGACGGCGAAGTGCTCGCGCTCGCCGCCGACCATGGCGGGTTGCGATGGGCCGGGCAGGTTGCCGCCGACCGGCTGACAGCCGCGTTGGCATCATTGGGTGGCCCCGAGGCGGCCCCCGATCCGCGCACGGTGGCCAACCAGGTCCTGCAGAATGCGTGGTCGGAGCAATGGCCCGCGCGGCCGACCTGGCTTCATCACATGGTCCACGGCCGGGTGCCCCCGACCGTCTGATGGTCGGCTCGGGACGTCATGCGGCCGGAGCACCCGGTTGCTCCGTCCGTATGACCTCCCGGAGGTCTGCGGCAAGATGAGGGCATGGCCACGATTCACATCACCGGTGACGACGCCGCCGACCAAGTCTTGACCGACGACCCGTTCGCCCTGCTCGTCGGGATGATGCTCGACCAGCAGTACCCGATGGAGCACGCGTTCCGCGGCCCGGCCAAGGTGCTCGACCGGTTCGGCACGCTCGAGCCGGCGCGGATCGCGGCCGCAGACCCCGTCGAGTTCGCGGCCCTCTGCTCGACGCCGCCGGCGATCCACCGGTTCCCGGGCTCGATGTCGGCGCGGCTGCAGGAGCTCGCCAAGATCGTCGAGGACGAGTACGACGGCCATGCCGAGCGGATCTGGACCGAGGCCGCTGACGGCCGCGACTTCCTCAAGCGGATGCAGGCGTTACCCGGCTTCGGCAAGCAGAAGGCGCAGATCTTCGTCGCGCTGGTGGCCAAGCAGTTCGACGTACGACCCGAAGGGTGGGAGGCCGTCGTCGGTGCGTACGCCGAGGACGGCTACCGGTCGGTGGCCGACGTCGTGGACGGCGCCAGCCTGCAGAAGGTGCGTGACTTCAAGAAGCAGAAGAAGGCCGAGGCCAAGGCGCAGGCCGGCTGAACCGACGGGAGGTCCGGACCGGCATCGCCCCGGTTGCCGGAATCTCAGGGGGTGCGTGGCAGAATGTCCATCGCGGCTCTTGACGTCTCCGGGACGGGCCGCGCCCTAGATCTGTTTTGACCGTCGTTGACGAGAGGTGTTCGTGTCCTCGAACGCGCGCAAGTTGCTCCCCGCCGAAGTGCTCACCCACCCGGCAGTCGTGGCCCTCATCGAACGGGGGACGCCCACCGGTTCGCTGACCCCCGAGGATGTGCGGCAGGCCAGTGAGGACGCGGCCGTCGAGCCTCGCCACCTCAAGTCGCTGCTCGGCCACCTGAGCTCGCTCGGCATCTCCGTGCACCTGCCGGTGGCCACCACCCGTGCGGTCGCGGCGACGTCGACCCGCAAGACGACCACGGCGAAGGCGACCAAGGCGGCTCCCGCCAAGAAGGCCGCTCCCGCCAAGAAGGCTGCTCCGGCCAAGAAAGCCGCCGCCGCTGAGGACGAGGTCGCCGTGACCGAGGTCGTGCTCGGCCCCGACGGCAAGAAGATCCTCCCCGACCTCCCGGACGAGCAGTTCGAGAAGGACGTCAAGGCAGACCCCACGATCGAGGAGGACGAGAAGTCCGCCACGTTCGTCGTCTCGGCCGCCGACGACACCGACGAGCCCGAGCAGCAGGTCATGGTCGCCGGCGCGACCGCCGACCCGGTCAAGGACTACCTGAAGCAGATCGGCAAGGTCCCCCTCCTCAACGCGGAGATGGAGGTCGAGCTCGCCAAGCGGATCGAGGCCGGCCTCTTCGCCGAGGAGCGGCTCGCCAAGGGCGTCAAGATGACCCCGAAGGTCCACGAGGAGTACGAGTGGATCGCGGAGGACGGCAAGCGCGCCAAGAACCACCTCCTCGAGGCCAACCTCCGTCTCGTCGTCTCGCTCGCGAAGCGCTACACCGGTCGCGGCATGCTCTTCCTGGACCTGATCCAGGAGGGCAACCTCGGCCTGATCCGCGCGGTCGAGAAGTTCGACTACACCAAGGGCTACAAGTTCTCGACGTACGCCACCTGGTGGATCCGCCAGGCCATCACCCGCGCGATGGCCGACCAGGCCCGCACCATCCGCATCCCGGTGCACATGGTCGAGGTCATCAACAAGCTGGCCCGCGTGCAGCGCCAGATGCTCCAGGACCTGGGCCGCGAGCCCACCCCGGAGGAGCTCGCCAAGGAGCTCGACATGACCCCCGAGAAGGTCATCGAGGTCCAGAAGTACGGCCGCGAGCCCATCTCGCTGCACACCCCGCTCGGTGAGGACGGCGACTCCGAGTTCGGCGACCTGATCGAGGACTCCGAGGCGATCGTCCCGGCCGATGCCGTGTCGTTCACGCTCCTGCAGGAGCAGCTGCACGCCGTCCTCGACACGCTCTCCGAGCGCGAGGCGGGCGTCGTCAGCATGCGCTTCGGCCTGACCGACGGCCAGCCGAAGACCCTCGACGAGATCGGCAAGGTGTACGGCGTGACCCGCGAGCGGATCCGCCAGATCGAGTCGAAGACGATGTCGAAGCTGCGGCACCCGTCGCGCTCGCAGGTCCTGCGCGACTACCTCGACTGAGTCGGAGCAGAAGTCCGTTGACTTTGCGGCACTGACGCCAGGATGCTGGTCAGATCGCGAGTACCGCGGTACCCGCGCGTAGGGCGACATCCGATCACGCGGCGGTGCGCATGGCCGAAACCGATCAACAGAAGCCGAGCTTTTGGCGCGGCCTCAGCGGGGCACTGACGGGAGTCGCCGCGGTGATCGGCGCCGTCGTCGCGCTCCTGACCTTCCTGCTGCCGCGCGACAGCTCTCCGGCCGGCAGCTCGATCTCGTCGGCAGGCTCACCTTCGTCGACCAGCCCGACAGCACCCTCGAGCCCCGCTTCCGCACCGTCCCCCAACCGGTCGCGAACAGCTGACGACTGGCCCGACTACCCCGGGCGTGCCGATGTCGGGGTCACGGGTGCTGTGGCGCTGAGCTGGCAGGAGATCCTGATCAAGTGCGGTGCACTCAGCGATATCACCGAGAATCGCGACGGCAACTACGGCCCCGCCACCGGTCAGAAGGTCGAACAGATCGAGAGCCATTGGGGATGGGTCGACGCTGACACCGAAGCGGACCGTTTGACGTACAACCGCATCGTGTCCTCAGGGTGCCACTGACAATCGCGATTGCAACCGAGCGGAGACTTGAGGAGTCTGAGGGGTACACCCACCGCCGGGAGGCACTCATGAAGCACAGGACTCGGGTCCTCACGACCGCGGTCGCCGCGATGGTGACGGCGACCGTCGTCGCCGGACCGGCGTACGCCGACAAGGCCAGGTTCGCCGACCCGGCGGACGCCACCGCCTCGCTCGACGACATCCGCTCGGTCGTGGTCGACCACCGGGCAGCCCAGCTCGTCGTCAAGGTTCGGTTCACCGACCTGCGCCGTCGTTCGACGGGTGGGCCGTCGGGGCTGACGATGCTCATCGACACCCGCGCCGACCGGGCCGGCGCCGAGTTCCGGCTCACCACCGGTCTCCAGTCGGGCACCGACTTCCAGCTGATGAAGGTGCGCGGGGGTGAGGCTGTGGGAGAGCCGCTGACCTGCGCCCACCACGTGCGGCTCGACTTCGCCGAGGACCGGCTGACGTTCCGGGCTGCGCGCGACTGCCTGGGCTCGCCGGCGAGCGTGCGGATCGGGATCAAGATGCGCGACGAGTTCGACGGCTCGCACCCGGTCGTGGACTGGCTCGGCGAGCCGCGCTCGTGGACCGAGCCGCTCGCCAGCTCCTGACCGCTCACACGTCGAGCGGCTCGCCCCGGGTTAGCCACCGCAGCCGCGCGCGTACGTCGGCGTCGGCCGTGTCCAGCACGTCGTGGAGCGCCTCCTCCTGCTCGGAGAAGTGGCTCCAGCCCTCGAAGTGCACGGGTACGGCGACGCGCGGGCCGATCAGCTCGACCAGCTCCAGCGCGTCGCGACCCGACATCGAGTAGCGCAGCGGCCCGGTGAGGCCGAAGCGCACCGAGCCGAGGTGCAGCACCGCGACGTCCACCTCCAACCGTGCGGCGACCTCCCGGACCCCGTCGTACAGGACCGTGTCGCCGGAGATCCACACGACCGCCGGGTCGTCGGCCCACCGCAGCGCGAAGCCGACGACCTCTCCGGCGATGGGCCGGCTCAGCGGAGGCCCGTGGCGACACGGGGTCGCGGTGATCGTGAGGTCCGGCAGCCCCGGAGAGCTGAGCGTGGTCGTGGCCCAGGGCGCCAGGCCGCTGGTGTTGGCCGCCGCCAACCGGCGGGCACCCGACGGCGTGGTGACCACCGACCGGGCGCCGGGCAGCAGCGCCCGGCCCGCGTCGTCGAGGTTGTCGGCGTGGTGGTCGTGGCTGAGCAGCACCAGGTCCAGCGGCCCCAGGTGGTCAGCAGGTACGGCGGGTCCGGTGGTCTTCACCGACGACGTGCCCCAGCCGAAGCCGTAGCGGCGGCCGGGTGGGTCGAAGGTCGGGTCGCTGAGGATCCGCCACCCGTGCGCCTCGACCAGCAGCGTCGGACCACCGATGTGGGTGAGGCGCACGGGGACGGTCACGGCTCAGGCCTGCGAGGCGTGGGCGGAGGCGTGCACGACGGCCCAGGAGAGCGCGGTGTCCGCGATCTCCTCCCAGCCCGGCTCCGCGCACGTCCAGTGCGAGCGGCCGGGGAACTCGTGGTACTCGGTGAGCGCCGCCGACTTCTTCTTCCAGTGCTTGTAGTTCGACTTGTTCACCGACGGCGGCATGATGTGGTCGTCGCCGCCGGCGATGAAGAGCAGCGGCGCGCGGTCGTCGTTGCCGTAGTTGACCCAGGTGTCCTGCTTGCCGGGCTTGAAGTTCGCGAACAGGCCGAACTCCCACACGAACGAGCCGGGCGCGGCGATGTGGTAGCGGTCGTAGACCTGGTCGGACTCCTCCTTGCTCAGCGTGTTGGTGAACGCGTAGTGGAACTCCTCGGGGGTGAAGCCGGCGGCGCGGTGCCGGTTGGCCGGGTTCTTCAGCACCGGGAACAGCGACCGGGCCTGCGACACCGGGTTGACCCGCACGCCCTCGGTCGGCGCGGAGTCGATGACCACGCCGGAGCAGCCGAGGCCGCGGTCGAGCAGCAGCTGGGTGATCGTGCCGCCGAAGGAGTGGCCCATGATGATCGGCGGCTGGTCGAGCCCGTTGATGATCTCGGTGATGTGGTCGATGATCGCGGGCACCGTCTGGTTGGCGATGACGTCCGGGTTCTCGCGGAGTGCCTCGACCTCGATCTCGAAGCCGGGGTACGCCGGGGTGAGGACCTGGTAGCCCTGCGCCTCGTAGTGGGCGACCCAGCCCTCCCAGCTGCGCGGGGTCATCCAGAGTCCGTGGACGAGGACGATGGTGTCGGGGGTGAAGTCGGTCATGGGTAAGGCTCCTAGTCAGCTGTTGAGGAACTCGAGCAGGTCGGCGTGCAGGCGTTCGCGGTCGGTGTCGGGGAGGGCGTGGGCGCCGCCTTCGTAGACCTTGAGGACGGCGCCGTCGATGAGCTCGGCGGAGCGTTTGCCGCCGACCTCGAACGGCACGATCTGGTCGTCGTCGCCGTGGATGACCAGGGTCGGGACGTCGATCTTGGCCAGGTCCGGGCGGAAGTCGGTCGCCGAGAAGGCGGCGATGCACTCGTAGGCGCCGCGGTGACCGCAGGCCATGCTCTGGAGCCAGAACGCGTCCCGGAGCCCCTGCGCGACGTCGCCGTTGCGGTTGTGGCCGAAGAACGGCCCGTCGGCCAGGTCGCGGTAGAGCTGGGAGCGGTTCGCGCGCTCACCGGCCCGGATCCCGTCGAAGACCTCGATCGGCAGGCCCTCAGGGTTGTCGTCGGTCCGCAGCATCAATGGCGGTACGGCGCCGACGAGGACCAGCCGGGCCACCCGGTCGGTGCCGTGGCGGCCGACGTAGTGGACGATCTCGCCGCCGCCGGTGGAGTGGCCGACCAGGGTGACCCCGGTCAGGCCGAGGCTCTCGATGAGGCAGGCGAGGTCGTCGGCGTACGTGTCCATCTCGTTGCCGTGCCAGGTCTGGCTGGACCGTCCGTGCCCGCGGCGGTCGTGGGCGATCGCGCGGAAGCCGTGCTCGGCGAGCACGAGGGCGGTGGCCTCCCAGGCATCGGCGTTCAGGGGCCAGCCGTGGCTGAGGATGACCGGGGGCCCGTCGGTGCCCCAGTCCTTGTAGAAGATCTGTGATCCGTCGTCGGTGGTCACGTGGGGCATGGAGTGCCTCCTTGGTCGAGGGGTGCCACCCAGCGTGGTGGTGCTGGGGACGCCGCGGACCACGTGTCGCGCGTAGTCGTGACTACGAGGGGTGCCGCTGGAGCCGGTCGGAGAGCTGGCGCCGCGAGGAGATCCCGAGCTTCTGGAAGACCTTGCGGAGGTGGTAGTCGACGGTGTTGGCGCTGAGGAACATGGTGGCCCCGATCTCGGCATTCGTCTTCCCGGCCGCGGCCAGCTCGGCGACGGTCTGCTCCTGCGGGGTCAGGGGCGGGAGGGAGCCGTTGGGCATGGAGCGTGCGGGCGCTCCGACGGCCTCGAGCTCCCGGTTGGCCCGCTGGACGAAGGGCTCGGCACCGGTCTCGGCGAAGACCTCGGCGGCTGCGACCAGCTGCACCCGGGCGTCCTTGCGCCTCCGGCGGCGGCGCAGCCACTCGCCGTACACGAGGTGGGCACGCCCGAGCTCGACGGCGGCACGGTCGCCCTGCAGGGCCGCGACGGCGGCCCGGAAGTGCGGCTCCGCGGCGTCGTCGTCGGAGACGAGCGCGCGGGACCTGGCTGCCACCCCGCGCACCCAGGGCGTGCCGCTGGCCAGTGCCCGTTCGTCGAGCAGGTCTGCGAAGGCTCGCGCCTCGTCGTCACGGCCGGTGCGCACCGCGGCCTCGACGAAGTCCGGCCAGGTCAGCTGGGTCACGTGGAAGAACGGGTCGTCCACGAGCGGCTTCAGGTGGGCGTAGGCCTCCTCGCACCGGCCGTCGGCGAGGTCGACGGTCGCGAGCGCCGACACGGCGCTGGCGTGGACGCCCCCGAAGCCCATGGCGAGGATCATCTCGGTCAGACCCAGCACCTGGTCACGGGTCGCCGGCGACCATGCCAGGACGGCGACGTTGACCACGTGCTCGGCGTCGTACCCGATGGCTCTGCGCAGGTCACGGACCTGCTCCATGTAGCGCACCGCTCGCCGCGGAGTGCCGCCCATCGTCTCGCTCAGCGACAGCACCCACAGGGCGCTGTCGACCTGCTGGAGAGAGCCGGCGTCGCGGGCGGCCGTGGCACACCGGACCAGGCACCGGTGGCGGGCATCGTTGTCCCACAGTGCGGTGGCGAGGGCGACGCTGCTGTGCCCGTACGTCGCGATCTCGTCCGGCCCCATCTCGTCGTAGGCGGCGATCGCCGCCCGCATCGCCGGGACCGCCTCGGCGTACGGCAGCAGGATGAGCGCGCTGAGTGCCCGGAGGATCGTCGCGGCGTGGCCCTCATGTACGTCGGCGCCGTCCCGGAGCCGCTGCCCGAGCTCGGTCCAGGTGAGGCCGGTGGCGAGCCGCTCGGCGGGTAGGGCGTGCTCCCAGGCCTTGATCAGCGCGCGCTGCTCGAGCTCGCCGTCCTCTCCGTGGAAGAGCGTCGCGGCGGCGAGCAGGTCGGCACTCCCGCGGACTACCGTCGGAGCCGCAGTGAAGAGCGAGTGGGCGGCACCCAAGGCGATCAACCGTCCGCGGTAGACCGGGTCCAGGGCGTCGTCGTCGATCTCGTCGATCAGGTTGCCGGCCAGCTGCGCGGTCCCGGACTCCAGGGCCGCCTCGGCGGCTGCCACGAGGCGGGCGTACTTGCGAGGGCCCTGCGGAGTCAGGGACGAGGCGCGGATCAGCACCCGGGCGCGGGAGGCGAAGCCGCCGCGCTCGGCCGCCAGGTCCGCGACGTCCTCGAGACGCTGGGCCACCTCCTCGTCGGTCCCGAGGGTGGCCTTGGCAGCGTGCCAGGCCTCGAGCTCGCTGAGACCCGCCTTCTCCGCCATCGTGGCCAGGGCCCGGTGCACCCAGCGCCGGTCCTTGCCGGAGGCCGCGTTGTACGCCGCCGAGCGGACCAGCGGGTGGCGGAAGCGGACCGCCTGCCCGAGCTCGACCAGTCCGGCCGCCTCCGCGCCGTCACCGGCGTGCCCGGGCAGCCCGAGCAGGTCGGCCGCGGCGGTGATCAGGTCGACGTCGCCGGTCGAGTCTGCCGCGGCGACCAGCAACCACAGGCGGACGTCGTCGCCCAGGAGGCGCACCTGGCGGACGTAGAACGACTCCAGGTGCCGGCCGACCGGGATCGGCTCGTCGCCGAAGCACGACTCGGTGAGCTGGGCGACGGTGAGGTCGTCGGCCAGGTCGACCAGGGCGAGCGGGTTGCCGCCGGTCGCCGTCGCGATCTGCATCGCGACGGCAGGGTCGATCGCCTCGGAGACCGACCGGGTCAGCAGCCGCACGGCGATATCGGGGGAGAGACCGCTCAGGCGCAGCGATGCGACACCGACCATCTGGTCGGTGTACTCCGGCACGTCGCGCCCGGCGAAGAGCAGGGCAGCGGACTCGGCCTCGAGCCGGCGGCCGACGAAGGCCAGGGCGTCGAGCGACTCCCGGTCGAGCAGGTGCGCGTCGTCGACGACGGCGACGACCGGCGTGGACTGCCCGGCCGCACCCAGCAGGCCGAGGACGCTGAGGCCGACCAGGAACCGGTCCGGGGGCGGGCCGCCGGCAGCCCCGGAGGCTGTGCGCAGCGCCTGCTGGAACCGCTCCGGCAGCTCCGCCAGGTGCGACTGCAGGGGTGCCACGAGCCGCTGGATGGCGGCGTACGGCATCGTCGACTTGGTCTCGTAGCCGTCGACGCTCACGAGCTGCACGCCGACCAGGCCCGAGGTCGCCGTCGACAGCAACGAGGTCTTCCCGATGCCCGGGTCCCCGGTGATCGCCAGCGAGCCGCCGCGGCCGTTGCGCGCGTGGCCCAGCACGATCGCGATCTGGCGCAGCTCGTCGGCGCGGCCCAGGAGACCGTTGTCCGCTGGCTGCCCGATCGTCATGCGGGAACGCTAGTGAGTTGGGAGCGTTCCCGGTATCGGACGACTGACTGAGATGGCGTACGTCAGCGGTCCATGACGACGTCGCGCAGCTGTGCGCGCGAGGTCACCCCCAGCTTCGGGAAGGCGTTGTAGAGGTGCGTCGAGACGGTGCGCGGTGAGAGGTAGAGCGATGCGGCGATCTCCGGGTTGGTGAGCCCGGTGGCCGCGAGCCGGACCACCTGGCGTTCCTGCCCGGTCAGCTCGGTCCACGCGGACTCCTCGGGCCCGGTCGTCGCGACCCCGGCGGCGCGCAGCTCGGCGCGGGCCATCTCCGCCCACACCGGGGTGTTGAGACGGTCGAACACGTCGAGAGCCGCCTGCAGCTGGGCGCGCGCCTCGGTCAGGCGGTGCCGCCTGCGCAGCCAGCCGCCGTACTCGAGCCGGGCGTTGGCCAGCTCGAACGGCCACCGGGCCGCCTCCGGGTCCACGACCGCCCGGCGGTGCAGCGGCTCGGCGTCCTCACCGGCCACGAGCGCCTGCGCCCGGGCAAGCTCCAGCCGGTGTCGTGGCCCGCCGCCGGCGAGTCGCGCGGAGGCGAGGACGAGCACGGGCGCGACCTCGGACGCGGCCCCGGCCCGGACCGCGGTGGCGACGTAGTGGCCGAGCTCCCGGTAGGAGATGTGCTCGTGCCGCGGCTCGCCGTCCTCGCGGAAGAGCCAGCGCAGCTGGTCCCAGGCACCCGCCACGTTGTGCTCGGCGAGCCGCACCCACGACATCGTGACCCGCACATTGGCCTCGAGCGAGAGCGAGTCTCCCGGCCGCAGGCTGAGCAACACCTGGTCGCAGAGACTTCGGGCAGTCTCGACGTCGCCGCGGATGCCGGCCACCCGGGCTCGCACCTCGCGACCGTCGATCAGCGCGTAGGACTGGTTCCTGGCCTCGGCGATGTCGAGGACGAGTCGTCCGCTGTGGTCGGCTCCGTCGTAGTCGCCGACGGCGAACTGCACCAGCGACTGCGCCAACAGCGTCTGCGTCATCTCACCGGGCGCGTCCGCCCGCTCCATCAGCTCGATCGACCGACCCAGGCGGGTCAGGGCGATCTCGGGCTCGTCCAGCAGCCAGGAGGCGGCCCCGAGGAGCATCTCGTGCGACGCAGCGACGCCGATCGGGTAGTCGGGGACCGGGGCGTCCCGTACCAGATCGAGCACGTCGGCGGGCCGTCGCAGTGGCGAGATCTGCACGCGCACCCAGGCCCGAGCGGCCGAGATGATGTCGGGGTAGATGGAGGGCAGGGTGTCGGCGTTCTCGTAGCGCTCGAGCCAGTCGGCGACCACCTGGGCGTCGCCGCCGCCGCGGTAGACGAGCACCGCCAGCGTGGTCAGGGAGGTCCACCCCAGGTTCGGGTCGATCGTCAGCAGCGTCTCGAGCACGTCGACGAGAGCGATCCGTGCCTGGCTCTGGGCGCCGGTCTGGGCGAGGGCGTAGGCCATGAAGTGGCTGGCCCGCGCCCGCACCACCGGGTCGTCGCTCTCGGCGCGGAGTCGGGCGCACACCAGCGCTATCCAGTCGAAGTTGCCGGCCGCGTTGTTCATCAGCGCTGCCTGCAGCATGCGCTCGTCGTGGTCCGACCGGGCCGGACTCAGCTCGGCGGCGCGGATCAGCAGTCGGGACGCTTCGATGATCGCGCTGCGGTGCTGCGCCTCGTTCGCCAAGGCGGCCAGCGACGCGGCAACTGCTTCGTCGGGTACGACGGTCGCCTCGGCGCGGTGCCATATCTGCCGGCCGGGGTCCTCGGCGTACGCCGCGGCGAGCAGCGTGTGGGCCCGGGTCCGCTCGGCGGTGGTGGCGGCGGAGTAGGCGGCGGCCCGGGCCAGCGGGTGCCGGAACCGCACCGTCCGGTCGACCAGCTGCACCAGTCCGGTCTCCTCCGCGGGGGCAAGGGACTCGACCAGCTCCGTCGGGTCGAGCGTGCGGCCCAGGGCGGCGAGGTCGCCGTCGCAGGCGGCCGCCAGCAGGAGCGTCCGGCGGCTGGCGGCGGGCAGTGCGGCCACCTGCTCCCCGAACGCCGCCTCCACGCTGGAGGGGACCGGCGCCCGGCCCGGGCCGGCGAGGGAGGCGCGGCCGAGCTCCAGCAGGGCCAAGGGGTTGCCTGCCGCCTGTGAATGACAGGCGGCAGGGCGACGGCGTCCAGCTCGAGCCCGGCGTGCCGGAGCAGGATCTTGGCGTCGCGCTCGTCCAGGGGTGTCAGCTCGACGCGCGGGTGGTCGGCGAGCGGATCGGGCGGGTTGTCGCCCCGGCTCGCGGCGAGCAGGGCGACCCGGGACCCGGCGAGCCGGTGCGCGACGAAGCCCAGCACCGAGAGCGAGCTGGGGTCGCACCACTGGGCGTCGTCGACGAGCACCAGCACCGGACGCGACTCGCTGAGCCCCTCGAGCCAGCCGAGCACATCGAGCCTGAGGAGGAGCGGGTCGGAGGGAGGTGCGTCGAGCCGCCGTACGATCCGCTCGAGGGCGGCCTCGCCTCCCGGCGCGGAGCCGAGCAGGTCGATCAACGCGCCGAACGCCAGGTCCTGGTCGCTGGCGTGGCACGTCAGCGCGAGGACCTGCCGGCCCTCGCCGGCCGCGGCCCGGCCGACGGCGGTGAGGACGGTGGTCTTCCCCGCACCGGGGATCTCGCTGATGACGGCGGTGCGGCTGCCCTCGTCGAGGAGCTCGCGCAGCGTGGCCAGAGTCGGTTCGCGGCCGACGAGGCCATCGCGCTCCCCGGTCCAGCTCCCGTCCTCCACGGGCGAAAGCGTAGTGGTCTGGGGGACTATCGGTCCCGCAAAGCCCGCAGCGCAGCCAGGTGCCCGCACATCCCGTGCACGCCGGGGCCGGGTGCGGTCGAGGACGAGCACAGGTAGGCGCCTGGCACGCCTGTCCTGTACGGCGCCCGGCGCACCAGCTGAGGCACCGTGACGGCGCCGGACGCGATGTCGCCGCCGACGTAGTTGGGGTTGTACGCCGCGAACCCGGCCGGGTCGGTGACGTGCATCCCGACGATCTGCTCGCGCAGCCCGGGGGCGAACCGCTCGATCTGGTCGAGCACGACGTCCGTGACGTCGCCGGCGTACGCGTGCGGGACGTGGGCGTAGGCCCAGACCGGGTGCACGTCGCCGGCCGAGCGGGTCGGGTCGGCGAGGTACTGCTGGCCGACCAGCACGAAAGGCCGCTCCGGCATCACGCCGCGGGCGGCCTGCGCCTCGGCCTCCGCGATCTGCTCGATCGTGCCGCCCACGTGGACGGTGCCGGCCCGGCGACACACCTCCGCCGTCCACGGCACCCCGCCGCGGACGGCGAGGTCGAGCTTGTACGCCCCCATGCCGTATCGCCACCGCGGACGAGGTCGCCCGGCGATGTCGGCGAACGCGGTGGGCGTGGTGTCGAAGAGCATCAGCCGGGCATCGGGCAGGGCCGCGAGCGAACGCACCTGGACGCCGGTCTCGATCCGGCCTCCCATCGACCGCAGCAGGCTCGCGAGCGCGTCCGCGATCGCTTGGGAGCCGCCCTCGGCGACCGGCCAGCCGTGCCGGTGACCGGCCGCGATGAGGGTCGCGCCGACCCCGGCGGTGGTCGGTCGGTTCAGCGGCCGGCAGACGTGGGCCGCGCAGCCTGCGAACAGCCCGCGTGCGGCGTCGGTGCGGAACGCGCGCGCGAGCACGGTGGCCGGCAACGCCGCCCGCGTCCCGAACCGGGCCATCAGCACCGGACGCCGGGGCAGGTGCACGACGGGGCCGAGGATGTCCGGCGCCAGGTCGTCGAAGTGCCGCGCGAGCGGACCGAAGACGCCGCGCCAACGGTCCCCGTCGGCACCGAGCCCGGCTGCCGTCTCGTCGATCGAGCGCACCATGACCGCCGCCGTACCGTCGTCGAGCGGGTGCGCCAGGTCGATCTCGGGCCATCGCCACACCAGGCCGTGGTCGGCGAGCGGCAGGCTCCGGAGGTACGGCGAGCCGACCCCGAACGGGTGGATGGCCGAGCACCTGTCGTGCAGCACGCCCGGAAGCGTCAGTTCCGAGGTCCGGGTGCCGCCGCCGATCTCCTCGTGCCCCTCCAGCACCGTGACGCGGAGGCCGCGTTGGGCGAGCGTGACCGCGGCCGCGAGCCCGTTGGGGCCCGAGCCGACGACGACCGCGTCGGTGCTCATCCCGCGGCCACCAGCACCACGGCTCCGGCGCAGAGCGCCAGCCCGATCGCCTGGGTGCGGTGCACGTGCTCGCGGAGCACGGTCGCCGCGAGCAGCACGGTGAAGGCCGGGTAGAGCGAGGTGATGACCGCGGCCACGGTCAGGTAGCCGTGCTGGGTCGCGACCTGGAAGAGGCCGGTGGCCAGCGCGCCGAGCGCGCCGCTGATGGCTCCGCCGAGCGCGTACCGGTTGCGGGGGACCCAGTCCTGGTGCAGCGCCAGGGCGACGACGATGATCGCTCCGCCGGCGACGAGCTGGTTGAGCGCGAGCGGCAGGAACCCGGCCTTCTCCGGGATCTGCGCCAGGGTCGCGAAGAGGGTGCCGAAGCCCAGGCCCGCCAGGACCCCGTCCAGGATGCCGGAGCCGGCACCCACGGTCGGGCCGCTCGACGGTTCGCGGGAGACCAGCCAGATCGCCGGGAGCGCGAGCAGCACGCCGAGCCAGACCAGAGCGCCGGGCCGCTCGCCGGTGAGCACGCCGACGATGACCGGGACGAGCACCGCGCCGACCCCGGAGACCGGCGCCACGACGCCCATCCGCCCGGACGACAGCCCGCGGTAGAGGAACGCCGTACCGAAGCCGTTGCCGACACCGGCGACGACCGCCCACGCTAGGTCGGTGCCGGTGGGGGAGCCGCCGTCGAAGGCGACCAGGACCAGCACCAGCGCCGTACCGGCCAGCTGGGCGACCAGCGAGACCGCCCAGGCGCCGCCGCGCCGGGAGAAGATCCCGCCGTTGAAGTCGCCCAGACCGTACGACGCGGCCGCGAAGAGGGACAGCAGGATGCTCATGTCGCGATCACTCCGCCGATCCACACGATGGTCGCGCCCAGGGCGGCGATGAACTCGACGACGATGCTCAGCCCGACCGCCTTGAGCGAGTGGACCGTCGAGGGCCACGCCTCCTTGGTGCCGACGCGGACGAGCTCGGCGAGGTAGACGCCGAGCACGAATCCCAGGAAGAGCCCGACCACGGGGACCACGAAGAACCCGACGACGCCCAGCAGGACGCCGACCCACTGGGTCGAGGCGGGGATGCCGGCGACCTGGAGGCGGCGGCCGGGTACGACGTACTTGACGATGGTGCCGGCGACGACGAGCGCGGTGGCGATCGCGAAGACCGTCCAGGCGGTGGCGCCGCCCTCGGCCCACGCCCACATCAGGATGCCGCCCACCACGAGCATCGAGCCGGGAAGGATCGGGACCAGGATGCCGACCAAGCCGACCGCCACGAGCAGGGCGGCGATCAGGGTCGTGGCGGTCACGGGCAGCACCCTGTCACAAGCGCGAGGCCAGGAAATGCACGACGGCCCCGGACATCAGTCCGGGGCCGTCGTGGAAGTCGTACGAAGGTGCGCGACCTTCGTCAGTCGGTCGTGGTGGAGGGCGTGGCGGAGAGCTTGTGCGTCTCGTCGACAACGTTGGCGGCGATCTCCTTGAGCTTGTCTCCGTGCTCACGGGCGTGGTGGGCGCAGAAGAGCAGCTCACCGCCCGACTGGAGCTCCACACGGAGGTAGGCCTGGGCGCCGCAACGGTCGCAACGGTCCACGGCGCTGAGCGCTGCGGTGTTGGGGGCAAGTGCAGTAGTCACATCGGCCTCATTTCTCGTCCTGCCTCGGTATCTGGCTCAACGTAGCGGCCCGGTCCAAGATTCCCGTCCTGGTCCGGTAGTTACGTGGTGCCTGACACGTCATCCAATCATGCTGTGTCTTCCCTCATCGGCAGAATTCCATGCCTCGAAAGGCTGCCGGCGGGGAGTTTTCAGTTGTTGCGGGTGATGAGTGTGACGCCCGGGGTCGCTGTCGCGTTCCGGAACCGACCTCCCGAGAGCCGATCGTGTCCACATCGTGACGTCGTACGCCGGTGAAACGTGGTGCCGTTCGAACGATGGTGCCGTGCTCGGGGAAGTGGGGCCCACGGTAGACCCGCCCCTGACAGGCGTGCCTTCATCGGTGCCCGGCGTGTCGCAGGTAGATTCGGGGTCGACGTAACAATCGGATTTCCAGCCCGCAGGAGCCCCACGATCGACAACACGTACAACGCCGCTCACCTCCTCGTCCTCGAGGGGCTGGAGGCGGTGCGCAAGCGGCCCGGGATGTACATCGGCTCCACGGACACGCGCGGGCTGATGCACTGCCTCTGGGAGATCATCGACAACGGGGTCGACGAGGCGCTCGCGGGCGCCGCGCACCGCGTCGAGGTGAGCCTGCACCCGGACGGTTCAGCGGAGGTCCACGACGACGGGCGCGGCATCCCCACCGACAAGGAGCCCAAGACCGGGCTGCCCGGCGTCGAGGTGGTCGCGACCAAGCTGCACGCCGGCGGCAAGTTCGGCGGCGGCTCGTACGTCGCGACCGGCGGCCTGCACGGCGTCGGTCTGTCGGTCGTCAACGCGCTCTCGGCCCGGATGGACATCGACGTCCAGCGCTCCCCGTCGGAGCAGGGCCTGTCCTTCCGGCACGGCGCCCCGGGTGTCTTCGCCGCTCCGGGACCGGACGCAGTGTTCGAGCCGAGGTCCGGGCTGACCCGCAAGGGCGGCCGGGTCGCGAAGGGTACGTCCGGCACCCGGATCACCTTCTGGCCGGACCGGCGGATCTTCACCAAGGACGCGGAGTTCGTCTTCGAGGACCTGATCGGTCGGGCCCGGCAGACGTCGTTCATCGTCCCCGGCCTCGAGATCGTGATCCGGGACCTGCGCGGCGAGACGCCCCGCGAGGAGAAGTTCCGCCACGACGGCGGCATCGCCGAGTTCGCGGACTTCCTCGCCCCCGACGAGCCGGTGACCGAGATCGTGCGGCTGCAGGGCTCGGACACCTTCACCGAGACCGTCCCGATGCTCGACGCGCAGGGCCACATGACGCCCCAGGACGTCGAGCGCGAGCTGCACGTCGACGTGGCCGTGCGGTGGGGCACCGGCTACGAGACCGTGATGCGCTCCTTCGTCAACGTGATCGCCACCCCGAAGGGCGGCACCCACGTCAGCGGATTCGAGAACGCCATCACCCGCACCTTCAACGACGCCATGAAGGCGACGAAGGTGCTCAAGGTCAACGACGACGACGTCACCAAGGACGACGTCATGGAGGGCATGACCGCCGTCGTGACCGTCCGCCTCGCGGAGCCGCAGTTCGAGGGCCAGACCAAGGAGATCCTCGGTACGCCGGCCGCGCGGACCGTCGTACGCAAGGTGGTCGCGGCGGAGCTCAAGAAGTTCCTGACCTCGACCAAGCGGGCCGAGAAGGCACAGGCCAAGCTGGTCATGGAGAAGGTCGCCGGCGCGGCCAAGACCCGGATCGCGGCCCGTCAGCACAAGGAGACGCAGCGCCGCAAGAACGCGCTCGAGTCCTCGGCGCTGCCCTCGAAGCTCGCCGACTGCCGCGCGGCGGACAACGAGAAGACCGAGCTCTTCATCGTCGAGGGTGACTCGGCTCTCGGCACGGCGAAGCTGGCGCGCAACTCCGAGTTCCAGGCGCTGCTCCCGATCCGGGGCAAGATCCTCAACGTCCAGAAGGCCTCGGTCGGCGACATGCTCAAGAACACCGAGTGCGCCTCGATCATCCAGGTGGTCGGCGCGGGCTCGGGGCGCACCTTCGAGCTGGAGGCGCGCCGGTACGGCCGGATCATCTTCATGGCCGACGCCGACTCCGACGGCGCCCACATCCGGTGCCTGCTGGCGACGCTGTTCTACAAGTACATGCCCGACCTGATCTCGGAGGGACGGGTCTACACCGCCGTACCTCCGCTGCACCGGATCGAGATCTCCAACCCCAAGAAGGGGATGGACAAGTACGTCTACACCTACTCCGACGACGAGCTGCAGCGGAAGCTGGCCGACCTCAAGAAGCGGAACGTGCGCTGGAAGGACCCGGTGCAGCGCTACAAGGGCCTCGGCGAGATGGACGCCGACCAGCTGGCCGAGACCACGATGGACCCGCGCCACCGCACGCTGCGGCGGCTCACCGTCGACAGTGCCGAGAGCGCGGCAGGCGTCTTCGAGCTGCTGATGGGCTCCGACGTCGCCCCGCGCAAGGAGTTCATCGTGCAGGGTGCCTACGAGGTGGACGCCCAGGCGCTGGACGCCTGAGCACCCTCGCCGAGGCGGTGCTTCTCCTCCTGGTCGCGCAGCACTAGGCGTGAGGTGAAGATGTACAGCGGCTCGCGGTCGCCCCAGGCGGGGACGACGCCGACGAAGTCGTAGCTCTGGTTGGTGGTGAGCTCGATCATCGTGGCCTCTAGGTAGTGGTGCTCGGGCGCCCGGGCCGCCGATCCCCGGTAGTGGGCGCGCCCGACCGAGACCATGTCCGAGTGCGTGAGGACGTTGTAATCAGCCACGGCGTGCCTATCGGCCCCGGAGGCCGAGTCCTGAGTGGGTCGTGAGCCTGAGAGCGCGCTCCTCCGCGCGCTCAGCCTCACGACCCGAGTGTTTCCCCCAGACTTGCCCCATGTACGTCGTCGTGACTGGTCCGCCGGCCTCCGGGAAGTCGACGCTCGCGGCGGTGCTCGCCGCGGAGCTCGGGCTGCCGCTGCTGGCGGAAGACACGATCAAGGCCGGGCTGGGGGAGTCGCTGGGCGCCGAGTCACTGGGGGAGTCGCGCCGGCTCGGAGCCGCCGCCGTACGGGCGCTGCTGGCTCTTGCCGCGCAGAACGACGGGGGAGTCCTCGACAGCGTCTGGGTCGACCGGGAGCGGGCGGTCGCCGACCTGGGGGAGCTGCCGGGACAGGTGGTCGAGGTCTTCTGCCGGGGCGACTCCCTGCGCCCGCTCGACGGTCCGTGGCCGGTGATCGAGGTGGACGCCACCAGTCCGGTCGAGCGGTTCGCCGTGCTCGAGCGGGTGCTCGTCGATGGGGACGCCGCTGCCCAGGGGCTCAGCCTGGGGGTGCGGGCGCTGGAGCCGGTCGACATCGAGGCAGACCGGGCCCTGCTGGTCGCGTTCGCCAGCCGGTGGGCGCGCACGCTCGTGCGAGGCGGGTACGTGCCGGACCCGTTCGGGGTGGTGCTGAGCCTGCGCGGGGTCCCGGACCTGGTGGCGCCCGGCAACTGGTTGTCCGGTCCGCCCGGCTGGACGATGGGCTGGGGCGACCTGCCGGCGGACGAGCTCAGGTGGGCGCGTGACGCGGTCGACCGGACCAGCGTCCGCCACCGCGCGTCCGCGCTCATCTCGGTCGATGCGGAGGCCGGCACTGTGCGAGCCGAGGTGCGGCACCGCGCGGACGACAGCGTCGCGCGATGGGACACCACTCTCTAGTCCCGCTCGGTTTGGGACTCGCTCACGCGTTTGGTACACCAAACGCATGTCTCGGTTGCCTCCCCGCCTCGTCACCGCCGTCACCCTGGCGACGCTCGCCCTCGGCGGCTGCGCGAGCGACGGGCCGCAGGCGACGTCCGCTCCCACCCCGAGCGCGTCCGCGACCGCGAGCCCGACCACCCAGGAGGAGCCCGTGCAGCAGCAGGAGCCGGCGCGACCGGACCCGCGTGCCACCCAGCGACTGCGCGCGGCGGTGGCCGCCGGCGACGTCGACGGCGTACGACGCGCGGTGGCGGACGGTGCCGATCTCGAAGTGCGCGACGGCGACCGTCGTACGCCGCTGCTGCTCGCGACCCGGGCCGGTCAGGTGGCGATCGCCCGGGTGCTGCTCGACGCCGGCGCCGACCCGGACGCGAAGGACGCAATCCACGACTCGGCGTTCCTCTACGCCGGGGCGGAGGGCCGCACCGAGATCCTGCGGCTGATCCTGGCGGTGGGCGCCGACGTACGCAGCACCAACCGGTACGGCGGCACAGCGCTGATCCCCGCGAGCGAGCACGCGCACGTCGCGGTGGTGCGGATGCTGATCGATGCCGGGGTGCCGGTCAACCACGTCAACGACCTCGGCTGGACCGCCCTGCACGAGGCGATCGTGCTGGGCAACGGCGACGCGGACCACGTCACCGTCGTACGCCTCCTGCTCGACGCCGGCGCGGATCAGGGCATCCCCGACAAGGACGGCGTGCTGCCGCGCGAGCTGGCCCGGCAGCGCGGGTTCGACGAGATCGTCGCGGTGCTGGACCGCGACTAGCTGCTCAGCCGAGCTCGCACTGGGTGAGCTCTTCGGAGGTGCTGACGCCCTTGCGCACGAAAACCATCGGATCGAGCGACTCGACCTGCGGCGAGAGCCACGCGATCGTGCCCTGGTGGGTGCCCAGCGCGGAGGTGAACACCTCGACCTGGTGCACGGCGAGCGCCAAGGTGACGGCGGGTGCGTTCGTGCCTGCCCAGCACGGTGACCCTGCCGTCTGTGTCTGGGCCTGGCCGAGCGTCACCTCGGCGCCGGGTCCGTAGTCCTGGTAGCGGGTGAGCGCCATCGCGATCGAGACGGGCTCCCCGTTGCGCAGGGCTTGCACCGACACCTCCAGCCCGTGGGTGCGGCGGGTGGGGACGACGAACCGGACCTGACCACCGGCGACCGGCTTCTCCTCCGAGATGTACGGCGGGTCAGATGCGCCGTCGGGCCACTGGTAGACGCGCACGAGGCAGCCTTCGCAGTCCGGGACGGTGTAGGTGACCGTCGTGGACGGCCCCTCGTCCTTCGGCACGTCGCAGTCGAGGAGGTGCCTGCGCTCCCAGAGACCCCTTCCACAGTCTCATCATCGGAGGGGTCGACGCCGTCGCACGGGTCGCGTATGCGCGCGGGTGCCAGGTGCGCTTGCTGTCGAGCGTCCAGGTGCGGAGCCTGTCGACGCGCACCGGGATCGTCACCGTCGGCGCGGTCGTGCCGGCCCAGCAGCCGGTGGCTCGGCGTCCGGTGCGCGCCATCGTCGGCGTCATCCGCGTCCCGACCTGCCTGCCGGCGTACCTAATGGCCAGGACCGAGGCATCATCGTCCCCGCCGTGCCAGGGAGCGTCGATGAAGAACGACATCCCCGGCGTGAGCCTGGTCGGGACCTGGTAGGAGACCGTGAGGTCCGCTCCGACCTTCCGGATCGGCCAGGTCCGTGCCTTCAGGCTCTGCGACTGGACGAGCCGCACGGGTCGTACGGTGCACTCGGGGCAGTTCTTGAACGAGAGAGTGACCTTGGTCGTCGCAGCCCTGCTTGCCGGGGTGTCTGGGGGACTGCCGGAGCTGGCTGGCACGGTCGCGAGGGCCAGGAGGATCGCGGTCGCCGCCGCGAGCGGCCACGCTCGGCGTACGACGGCACTGGCATGCGGGACACGCTTCACGGGAGACCCCTGACGTCGCGGTGGACCGGCTCCCGAGATGTGGCTGGCACCTCCCAGGATCGACCGCCAGATGACGTGCGTCAACGGCTCGGCGGGACCCGTGCTCTTAGAGCTGCTGGTCGAGCAGGCCGGTGTCGACGTCGTACAGGAATCCGCCCACCCGGACGGTGTCCGGGATCAGCGGGTGCGAGCGCACCCGCGCGATGTCTTCGGCGAGCGCGGCGCGCTGGTCCTCGATGACGTGGAAGGACTGCCAGGAGGCGTCCTGCCCCGCGGACGCACCGACGCGTTCGCGCAGCTCGGCCTCCGTGCTGGACGCCATCGCGCAACGGGTGTGCGGGATGACCAGGATCCGGTCGACGTTGAGGAGGTGTACGCCGAGCACCAGGGCCTCGAGCGCCTGCGGCGTGACCCGGCCGCCCGGGTTGCGGAAGATCTTGGCGTCGCCGGGCTGCAGGCCGATCAGCCGCAGCGGGTCGATCCGCGAGTCCATGCAGGTCACGATGGCGACACCGGCATGGGCGACGCCGTCGAAGCCCGACATCGTGAAGTCGGCGGCGTAGTCGCGGTTGGCGGCGAGCAGGTCCTCGAAGTCATCCACGAGCGGCAGGGTAACGAACCGGTCAGCCCGCCGAGCGGAGCAGGTCGCCCGTCGAGATGGCCCGGGTGGGCGCTCGGCGGAAGAGCAGCAGTGCGAGGACGGCCGCGATCAGCGCGCACCCGGCCGCGCCGGTGAAGACCGTCTGCTCCTGGGCGATGCCCGCGACCTTGAGCAGCCGGGTGAACTCGGAGCAGCGGCTGGCACCGTCACAGACGTCGCGCACCGAGGGGACGTCGGCCTGCTCGGCGTAGTAGCGGCGCAGCCCGATCGTGGTGAGCGCGGAGATGCCGACCAGCATGCCGACCATCCGGGAGACGACCACGAAGGCGCTCGCCAGACCGTGTACGTCGTCGGCGGTGCTCGCCAGCACCGCCGCGTTGACCGGGGCGAGCGCGAGACCGAAGCCGAACCCGCCGATCACCAGCGGCAGCGTCGCGACCGGGCTGTCGAGCGACTCGAGCCCCCAGGTCGCCATCCACAGGAACCCGACCGCCGCCAGCACCATGCCGACGGCGGTGACGACACCCGCCGGGAGCCGGTGCGTCAGGTAGCCGCCGACCACGGCGCCGACCGGAAGCGCGACCAGGAAGCGCACCAGCACCAGCGCCGCCATCAGCTGGGAGCCGGGGTAGACCGTGGTGCGGGCGAAGAGCGGGATGTCGATCAGCGCCGCGATCAGCGCGGCGCCGATGAAGAAGCTGACCAGCATCGCCCCCCAGGCCGGCGTACGACGCAGCGCGCCGGTCGGCACCAGGGGCTGGTCGACCCGGCGCAGGTGCAGCACGAAGGCGACGGCGGCGAGCGCGGCGCCGAGGAGGTACCAGAGCCCCTGGTCGGAGAAGACCTGCACCTTCGGGTCGGCGGTCGCGAACGCCAGGATCACCCCGGCCAGAGCCAGCGCCAGGAGTACGGCGCCGAGCACGTCGGCCTCGCGGACGGTGCGGACCCAGCCGGGGATGTCCAGGAGCGGGCGGCGGGCGGTGCAGCAGCGGACCACGAGCAGCACGAACGCGCCGATCGCGGTCACGCCGAGCGGGGTCAGCCAGCGGCCGTCGCCGGTGATCGGGATGAAGAGCTGGCCGTAGGTCAGGTCGCGCATCAGCTGGCTGGGCTGGACGAAGACGAGCACGCCGGTGACGAAGGTGATGAGGGCGAGGATCAGGCCGATCCAGTCGAAGGTGCGGAGGTTTCGAGGCTCAGGCCCGGGGGGCCTTCGCACCTCAACCACCGACACGGTGGTTGAGGTGCGAGGCGCGCCAGCGCCGAGCCTCGAAACCACCGGTGGCGAGAGACGGTGGATCGCCAGGGCGAGCACGAGGCCGACGACGAGGTTGATCAGGAAGATCACCCGCCAGTCGGTGACGGCGAGCACGAGCGCGCCGAAGAGCGGGCCGAGGACGCTGCCGATCTCCTGGACGGCCGAGACGATGCCGAGCGGGATCCCGCGACGCTGCACGGGGTACAGGTCGGCGACCAGCGCCAGGGTGGCGGGCACCAGGCCGCCGCCGCCGACACCCTGCAGGAACCGGCCGGTGACCATCGTCGGCAGGTCGTAGGCCAGGGCCGTGACCAGCGAACCGAGCGCGAAGACCAGCAGTGCCGCGACGAGCACCGGCACCCGGCCGCGGAGGTCGGCGATCCGCCCGATCAGCGGGAGCATCGCGACGTAGCCGAGCAGGAAGCCCGACACGATCGGTGCCGCCCGCTGCAGCTGGTCGACCGGGATGCCGGAGCTGGCCATCATGTCGGGCAGCGCCAGCACGACGACGTACGTGTCCGCGGCCGCGAAGGCCACGGCCACCGCGGCGAGACCCAGCAACCAGCGCGACGACCTGGTGATGGCTGCGGTCATGACGCGGTCACGGCGCCTTGATGTCCTTCTCGGTGCCGTAGTCCTCGAACGTGACGACGTACGTCATCGGGTCGGAGTCCTGGTAGAAGACGCCGGTGAGCTTCGCGCTGCGCAGCTCGTCGTCGTCGGTGATCGTGTAGGTGACGTCGAAGTCGCCGGACGCGGTCGGGATGACGTTCTTGACCACGTCGCCGGAGACGCTGCCGGTGTACTCGGTCAGCACCTCCTTGTTGTCGGCGCCGCCGCGGACGCTCTCGCCCTTCTCGACGTCGGTCGTGGCCGGCAGCAGCGCCGAGAAGCCGGCATCGGTGCTCATCAGCTGGGCCGGGTCGGGCGCGCCGTACTCCGCCGGGTCGATGTCCTGGTAGCCCGTCGTCAGGGGGAGCTGCACGTAGACCTTGTCGTCGACGGCGACGACCGGCACCTCGAAGGCCTGCCCGGACAGCACGACGGTGATCGAGCCCTCGAACGCCGGCGCGTGCGTGCCGACGCCCTCGGCCTTCTCGACGCCGGTGACGCCGTCGGGGAGCTTGTCGGTGCTGAGCGTCAGGTTGACGCCGCTGGTCTCGTCGAGGTTGGTCTTGGCCGCCGCCAGCACCTCCTCGGTGGTCGCGTCGGAGCCACCACCGCCGTCGCTGTCACCGCCGCAGGCGGTCAGGGACAGGGCGGTCAGGGCGCCGGTCAGTACGGCGGCGGCGATGCGGGTTCGGCCACGAGAAGGGGTCAGCACGGGCTCACCCTTCCACACGGACGCGCGCCGCGACCGGACCGGCACAGGCCACGATCGGCTGGCTTGCGGGGATGCCGGAGCCGTCGCGCCTGCCCGTCGCGTCGGGCAGCTCGATGGGGGACCCGCTGGCCGCGGCCGCGCGTGCGGGCGCCGTACCGACCCAGGCGAAGACGAGGGTGTCCTCGCCCTTGAGGAACCGGTGGCAGCGCACGCCGCCGGTAGCGCGGCCCTTCGCGGGGTACTCCGAGAACGGTGCGACCTTGAGGGCGCCCGGCTCGGTGCCGGGCAGTGCGGTCGACGAGCCGGACGACGTGACGACGACCGAGCCCTCGGGAGCGTCCGGGTCGACGGCACCGAACCAGGTGACGCGTTCACCCGGAGTGAGTCGTACGCCGGCCATGCCTCCGCCGGAGCGCCCCTGGGGTCGTACGACGTCGGCGCCGAAGTGCAGCAGCTGGGCGTCGGAGGTGACGAAGCACAGGGTCTCGCGGCCCGTCACCAGCTCGACCGCGCCCACGACCTCGTCGCCGTCGGCGAGCCGGATGACCTCCCAGTCGTCGCGACCGAGCACCTCCGGGTTGACCCGCTTGACGGTGCCCTGGCGGGTGCCGAGCGCGAGGCCGGGGCCGTCGGCGGCCAGGGTGCACAGGCCGAGCAGCCGCTCTCCGGGGTCGAGCGACAGGATCTCGCTGACCTGCAGGCCGCCCGCGAGGTGCGGGTCGTTGGCCGTGTCGGGCAGCTGCGGCAGCTCCAGCACGCCGATCTTGACCAGCCGGCCGGTGCTGGTCAGGCCGCCGATCTCGCCGCGGGCCGTCGCCCGGACCATCGAGACGACGACGTCGTGGTTGGCGCGGCCGCCGCCTTGGCCGGGCTGCTCGGCGTTGGCACTGCGGGCGAGCAGACCGGTGGAGGACAGGTAGACGAAGCACGGGTCGTCGGCGACCTCGAGCGCCACCGCGGTGGCGGTGACGGACGTGCCGGACGACTCGAGCAGGACCGTACGCCGCGGGGTGCCGTAGGTCTTGGCGACCTCGGCGAGCTCGTCGGAGACGACCTTGCGCAGCAGCTTGTCGTCGCCGAGGATCGCGTCGAGCTCCTCGATGGTCCGCTGCAGCTCGGACTGCTCCTTGTCGAGCTCGAGCTTGGAGAACTTCGTCAGCCGGCGCAGCGGCATGTCGAGGATGTAGTCGGCCTGGATCTCGCTGAGCTCGAAGACCGTCATCAGCCGCTCCTTGGCGGCGGCGGCGTTGTCGCTGGTGCGGATCAGCTGGATGACCTCGTCGATGTCGAGGATCGCGAGCAGCAGGCCCTCGACGAGGTGCAGCCGGTCGGCGGCCTTCTTGCGGCGGAAGAGCGAGCGACGGCGTACGACGTCGAAGCGGTGCTGCAGGAAGACCTCGAGCATCTCCTTGAGCGCGAGCGTGCGCGGCTGGCCGTCGACCAGGGCCACGGCGTTGATACCGAAGGAGTCCTCCATCGGCGTCTGCTTGTAGAGCTGCTCGAGGAGGGCCTCGGGCACGAACCCGTTCTTGACCTCGATCACCAGCCGCAGCCCGTGGCTGCGGTCGGTCAGGTCCTTGATGTCCGAGATGCCCTGGAGCTTCTTGCTCTGCACGAGCGTCTTGATGCGCTCGATGACCTTCTCGGTGCCGACGCCGTACGGCAGCTCGGTGACGACAATGCCCTTGCGCCGGTTGGTGATCGCCTCGACTCGGGCGGTCGCGCGCATCCGGAAGGAGCCGCGGCCCGTCTCGTAGGCGTCGCGGATGCCCTCCAGGCCGACGATCTTGCCGCCGGTCGGCAGGTCGGGGCCGGGGATGAACCGCATCAGGTCGTCGACGGTCGCCTTCGGGTGCGTGATCAGGTGCCGCAGCGCCTGCACGACCTCGATCAGGTTGTGCGGCGCGCAGTTGGTGGCCATGCCGACCGCGATGCCGGTGGTGCCGTTGACGACCAGGTTGGGGATCGCGGCGGGCAGCACGGCGGGCTCGAACTCGCGGCTGTCGTAGTTGGGCTTGAAGTCGACCGTGTCCTCGTCGATCGACGCGGTCATCGCGACGGCGGCCGGGGCCATCCGGGCCTCGGTGTATCGCATCGCGGCGGGGGAGTCGTCGGGCGAGCCGAAGTTGCCGTGCCCGTCGATGAACGGCACCCGCATCGACCAGGGCTGCGCCATCCGGACCATGGCGTCGTAGATCGCGCCGTCGCCGTGGGGGTGCAGCCGACCCATGACCTCGCCGACGACGCGGGCGCTCTTGACGTGACCCCGGTCGGGCCGCAGGCCCATGTCGTTCATCGTGTAGAGGATCCGCCGCTGCACGGGCTTGAGGCCGTCGCGCGCGTCGGGCAGCGCCCGGGAGTAGATGACGGAGTAGGCGTACTCGAGGAAGGACGTCTCCATCTCGTCCTTGATGTCCGTGTCGAGGATGTGCTCCTCGAAGTCGTCGGGGAGTTCTTCCTTCGTCGTACGGCGCGCCATGCCGGCGATTCTCTCAACTGCCGCCGACATAACGGTCAGGGGCACGCCGCGTTCACCTGGCCACGCTAGATTTCACGCGTGACCGCCACCGAAGCCCCCACGCACTGGGAGGCCGACGTCCTGCTCCGCGACGGGCGGACCGCTCACATCCGCCCGATCCGCCCCGAGGACCGCGAGGTCTTCGTCGAGTTCTACGCCCGGGTGTCCGACCAGTCGAAGTACTACCGGTTCTTCTCGCCGATGCCCCGGCTCTCCGAGCGGGACGTCGACCGGTTCACCAACGTCGACAACGTCAACCGGGTCGCCCTGGTGCTGACCCTGCAGGGGCAGATCATCGCCGTCGGCCGCTACGACGTGATCAAGCCGGGCGAGGCCGAGGTCGCCTTCCTGGTCGAGGACCAGCACCAGGGTCGCGGCATCGGGCAGCTGCTGCTGGAGCACCTGTCCCAGGCGGGCCGCGAGCGCGGCGTGGAGCGGTTCGTGGCCGAGGTGCTGCCCGACAACACCCGGATGATCCAGACCTTCCGCGACGCCGGCTACCGCGTGGCCAGCGAGTACGACGAGGGCGTGCTCCAGCTCGAGTTCTCGATCGACCCCACCGACACCGCGATCGGGCTGATGTCCGCCCGCGAGCACAAGGCCGAGTCCGCCTCCATCGACCGCTTCTTCAACCCGCGCTCGGTCGCCGTGATCGGCGCCAGCCGCCGGCAGGAGACCATCGGCCAGGCACTGGTGCGCAACCTGATCACCGGCGACTTCAGCGGCCGGGTGTACGCCGTCAACCCGACGTCGCACGCGGTGTCGGGGCTGCCGACGTACAAGTCGGTCACCGACATCCCCGACGACGTCGACGTGGCCATCGTCGCGGTGCCCTCCGAGCACGTGCAGGACGTCGTGCTGGACTGCGCGGCCAAGGGCGTGCACGGCCTGATCGTCGTGTCGGCCGGCTTCGCCGAGACCGGCGAGGAGGGCCGGGTCAAGCAGCGCAAGCTGGTCGGGCTCTCGCGCTCGTACGGCCTGCGGCTGATCGGCCCGAACTGCCTGGGCATCATCAACACCGACGCCAAGGTCTCGCTCAACGCCTCGCTCTCGCCGCTGATGCCGCCGCGCGGACGGGCCGGCTTCTTCTGCCAGTCCGGTGCTCTCGGCACCGCGATCCTCGAGAAGGTCTACAACCGGGGCCTGGGCCTGTCGACCTTCGTCAGCGCCGGCAACCGCGCCGACGTGTCAGGCAACGACCTCCTCCAGTACTGGGAGGAGGACGACTCCACCGAGGTCGTGCTGCTCTACCTCGAGTCGATCGGCAACCCCCGCAAGTTCTCCCGCATCGCGCGCCGGGTCTCGCTGCGCAAGCCGATCATCGCGGTGCGCTCGGGGCGTACGACGCAGGGCGTGCCGATGGGCCACGCCGTCCGCAAGATCGTGGCGCCGCCGGCCGCCGTGGACGCGATGTTCCGCCAGGCCGGGGTGATCCAGGTCGACACGCTCGAGGAGATGTTCGACGTCGCCCAGCTGGTCGCCCACCAGCCGCTGCCGCGCGGGCGCCGGGTGGCGATCGTCGGCAACTCCGACGCGCTCGGACTGCTCGCGGCCGACGCCGGCGCCGCCGTCGGGCTGGTCGTCAACAAGTCGATCGCGCTGGGCGCCGACGCGAGTGCCGAGGACTTCGAGGACGCCCTCGACGCGGCCATCGACGACCCCGAGACCGACTCGGTGATCGCGGTCTACGTGCCCCCGATCAACGTGTCGGGCGAGGACGTCGCCAACGTGCTGGCGGCCGTCGGCGAGCAGTCCGACAAGCCGCTGGTGTCCTCGTTCCTCGGTGCCGAGGGCGTGCCCGAGCTGCTGCGCGTGCCCGACGTGGCCGGATCGACCGCGGGCCGCGGCTCGGTGCCGTCGTACCCCGGCGTCGAGGCGGCCGTCCGGGCGCTCGCACGCGTCGTGGAGTACGCCGTGTGGCTGCGCACGCCCGACGGCGACCCGGTGGACCCCGAGGCGGTCGACGCCGCCGGCGCCAAGGGCCTGGTCACCCGCATCCTCACCGAGCACCCGGAGGGGACCGAGCTCGACCTCGAGTCGCTGACCGAGCTGTTGGCGGCGTACGACATCGAACTGTGGCAGACGCGCTACGTCGCCAGTCGCGACGAGGCGGTCGCGGCGGGGGAGGCGCTGGGGTGGGACGTGGTCCTCAAGGCGACCGCCGAGCACCTGCGGGAGCGGCCGGACCAGGCCCACGTGTGGCGCAACATCGACGACGCCGACGAGATGGCGGACGCCTGGGACACGCTCGGCACGCTGATCGCCGAGCCGGAGCGCGCCGGGTTCGTGGTGCAGAAGAACGCCCGCCCCGGTGTGCCGGTCGCGATCCGCTCGATCGAGGACCCGCTCTTCGGGCCGGTGGTGTCCTTCGGCATCGCCGGTCCGCTGACCGAGCTGCTGGCCGACCGCTCCTACCGGATCCCGCCCCTCGGTGCGCGCGACGCCGCGTCGATGGTGCGGGAGATCAAGTCCGCTCCGATGCTCTTCGGCTACCGCGGCAGCGAGGCGGTCGACGTGGCCGAGGTGGAGCGCCTGATCCAACGGGTCTCCCAGCTCCAGAACGACGTGCCTCAGGTCAGCGCCCTCGAGCTGTCGCTGGTGCTCGCCGGTGCCGACGGGGCGACCGTGCTGACCGCGTCGGCACGGGTGGACCCGGTCGTCGACCCGCGCTCGGACTGGTTCGTACGCCGCTTGTCGCAGCCCGCTGGGGACACGCTGCCGTCCTGACGGTCATGCGTGACACACTTCGCACATGCGCAGCACCAGGATCACCGACGGTCGCGACCGCGCCGCCGAGCTCAGGGACGCCATCGACCGGACGGGCTACTACCCGGACGTCGTCGCCGAAGGCGTCGACAGTGCCGTCGCGGGCGAGGAGGTCGTCTCCTTCTTCGTGCACCACGAGCCGACGTTCGACCGGGACGAGGTCCGGCGCCACCTGTCCGTGGCCGTCCTGACCCCGAGCCGGCTGATCCTGGCGCACACCGACGAGCACGACGGCGACGACCTGCTGCCGGAGCCCTACACGTCCACCTCGACCGAGGCGATCCGGCTGAGCTCGGTGCGCTCGGTGGTGGTGACCCGGATGGTCGCCAACCCGACCTCCGGTCCGCAGCCGCCGGCCGAGGCCGTGATGACGATCGGGTGGGGCGGTGTGAGCCGGCTCGACCTCGAACCGGCCGGGTGCAACGACCCGCAGTGCGACGCCGACCACGGCTACACCGGGGTGCTAGCGTCCGACGACTTCTCGCTGCGGGTCTCCGCCGCGGCCGACGGCACCGATGCCGTCGACGGGCTGCTGACCTTCGCCGAGTCGCTGTCCGCGCGCACCCACGCGCACTGATCGACGCCGGCGTGCAGGACTTCCTCGAGCCGGCGTACGGCGAGCGCTCGCTGGGCGACGTGGTCCCCGCCGTCGCGGCCGCCCTCGGCGTACCTCTCGGTGACCCGCCGTCCGGCCTGACGCTGCCCGATGCCCCGGCGTACGTGGTCTTCCTGGTGGACGGGCTCGGCGCCCGGCTGCTGGAGCGCTACGCCCACGCGGCGCCGTTCCTCTCGACGCTGCTGGAGCACAACCCGACCGGCACCGCCGGCGTACCGTCCACGACCGCGACCAGCCTGACGTCCTTCGGCACCGGCCTGCCGCCGGGCTCGCACGGCCTCGTCGGCTTCACCTCACGCGTGCCCGGCACCGACAAGCTGCTCAACGCACTGATGTGGGACAAGGACGTCGACCCGCTGGAGTGGCAGCCGCACGACACCGCGTTCGCCAGGCTCCGGCGCCTGGGCGCCACTGTCACGGTGGTCAACAAGCGGGAGTTCCGCGGCAGTGGGCTGACGGTTGCGGCGCACCGCGGCGCCGAGTACGTCGGGGCCGACCGGGTCGGCGAGCGGATCGCCGCCGCGGTCGCGGCGTCGGTCGAGCGGGCCTCACTGACCTACCTCTACGACGGCGACCTCGACTGGACCGGCCATCGGTACGGCGTCGCCTCGAGCCCGTGGCTGCAGCAGCTCTCGATGGTCGACGCGGAGGCCGAGCAGCTGCGCGAGGCGCTGCCGACCAACGTCCGCCTGCTCGTCGTCGCCGACCACGGCATGGTCGACTCCGCCCCCGCGAGCCGGATCGACGTCGACGACCGCACCGAGCTGCGCGACGGCGTCGCCCTGCTCGGCGGCGAGGCACGGTTCCGGCACCTCTACTGCCAGCGCGGCGCTGTCGACGACGTCGTCGCGACCTGGAGCAGCGTCCTCGGCGACCGGGCCCTGGTGCTCGCCCGGCACGACGCGATCGCGCGGGGCTGGTTCGGCCCGGTCCTGCCCGGCGTACTGCCCCGCCTCGGCGACGTCGTCGTCGCCTGTCAGGGCGAGACCGCGATCCTCTCGACCACCGACTTCCCGTACGAGGCAACCCTGGTCGGCCTGCACGGCTCGTTGACCCCCGACGAGATGATGATCCCGCTGCTGATCAGCTGAGCCGGTCAGCCGAGTGCCGTTCGTGCCGGCGGGCCGATCTCGCCGGGAATCGGACGAGAAAGGTCGCATTTCCGAGGTGGGGTGGCGGGCCCGGGTGGCTGCGGCGGACGACCCTCCTGGGCAAAGGGCTTGGCCCTCCGCGCCATAACGTCCGGATGATCCGTTTTGCCTATTCCATTCCAGGACGCCAGCGATAATGTTGATAGTCAACAAGGCGAAGACCGTCGGGATTGCACGCCGGCAGCACGGCGTCCGACACGAATTTGCCGATCGAGCGTTGATCTCGTTGCCGAGCGTGACGAGAAGGCTGGCGTGCTCGGCCTTTTCGCAGGAAGTGAGGCGAGAGTGGTGGATCAGGGGCAGTCGCCCGGAGGAAGCTACGCGGGGCCGCACAGCCCTGCGGCGTATCGGCGACTGAGGAACTCGACCTGGCGAGCACAGGTGATGGTCGAGGTCGATGATGCGCGAACGCAGCTCACCTGGCTGATGAACCCCAAGAGCGGTCGCCATGATATCGAATCGGAGACCCGGCAAGCGTACGTTGACGCCGCGGACGAATTGCTCAACGAGGCGCAAGCGATCGCTGACGGTCGGGCTCATCCGCGTGGCGCAATCACCGGCGCCCATATTCAAGCGGCGCATCAATATCTTCAAGCCGCCGATATCAATCTCCTTCGGCTGTCTCCGGCCGACTACCTTCAAGCTCGGCTCCCGGACATCAGAAGCGAAGCCCTCAAGTACTTCGACAAGAGCGATCACCGGGTCGTGAGGCTCCAAGAACTTATCGACGAGCCCCCGATGGCCGTCCACAGAAGCTTGTGCACGGCCGGGGAAGGTCCAGGCGAGTCCCCGGAACAGCCGAGCGACCCACCGGACGCCGGTGAGGATCCTCCGAAGGATGACGGCGAGTTCAGCCCCTTCGACCGATCGTTGATCATCCAGACCCAGAAGAGTGTCAACACGAATCGTCAGACGGAGCAGTCGCGGGTCAGGAGCTTTCGCAATGTGATTGTCGGCGTCGCGCTCGCGATCACCGTGATGGTCATCGGGCTCGCGATTATGGGCTGGATCAGCCCGCAGACACTCCCCATGTGCTTCGTGCCGGACAACCAGATAGTCGTCTGCCCAACCGACGAAGCCGAGCTGACCAGCGACGACGACACCCAGGTGGAGATCTCGGAGGCCGAACGTGAAGCGGCGGGTCGTTGGGACATCTCCGTCGTAGCTCTCATCGGGGTTCTGGGAGCGACACTCGCGGCGGCTGCGGGACTGCGCACGATCAGAGGAAGCAGTGATCCCTTCAGCCTGCCCGTGGCGCTGGCGTTCTTGAAGCTTCCGTCCGGAGCCTTTACTGCTGTGCTGGGGCTCCTGCTGATTCGAGCCGGCTTTGTGCCCGGTCTGAGTGCCTTGGATACCTCGGCTCAGATCGTGGCGTACTCCATCCTGCTCGGGTACTCGCAGCAGCTGTTCACGACGTTCGTCGACCGACAGGCGCGGAGCGTCTTGGTCGAAGCAGGTACGACCACGCCACAACCGGCGTCCATCCCTTCGCAATAGGTTGTCAGTCGAGGCGCATCAGCGGCTCGCCGTTGGTGAGACCGTTGCCGGCGATCGTGCACCGGCCGCCGCGCGGGCTGCCGCCGTTCCAGGCCCGGCGTACGCAGCTGCGGGTGGCGAGCTGGCCCCAGTAGTTCGGGTGGATCGACTCTTGGATGTAGTAGGGGCTGTCCGCGCAGCAGGTGCTGACCGTGCGGATCTGGTTGACCCACTCGGTCTGGTCGACGGCGCCGGGGGTGAGCCAGTTGGCAATGCCCTTCTCCTCGTAGAGGCCGACGGTCTTCTCACAGAGCCGGCGGCCGTTGAACGCCGAGGCCAGGTCGAGGGTGCGGACGTTGCTCAGGCCCGAGTCGGCGACCGCCCCCGTGACGGCGCCGTTGATCGTGGGGAGAGCGGTGTCGTTGGCCCAGTCGGCGTCGGCGTTCCAGAAGCCGCAGCCGCCGGTGAACTGGCGCGAGTAGCCGCTCTGGGAGTAGCGGATCGCGTCGCCGCGCGGGATCGGGCTCGGGTAGGTCTGCACCAGCAGCGTCCACTGGGCGTCGGCGTACCCGGCGTTGCGCATCGCCGTGGCGACGTTCCGGAAGGCGCCGGCGACCCGGGCCCGTACGGCGGCGACGTTGGCGGGCGTGAAGTTGGCGGTGACCGAGCCGTCGTCGCGGCAGTAGTCCTTGGCCCAGGTCGGGGAGGTCAGGAAGTCGACCACGCAGGACTGCACGACATCGGCGAAGTTGAAGTCGTTGCCGCCGATGCTCACCACGACCATGCCGACGTGGTGGCTGCCCGCGAACTGCTGGAGCATCGCGGCCTGCCCCTGGTGCCCGGCGCCGTCGTCGTAGAAGTCCAGGCCGGGCTTGAAGTTGTCGCCGTTGGTCGTGGCGGTCTCGGCCCCGGAGCAGGCCAGGTTGAGCCCGTTGACCCCGCCTCCGACGTACGCCTCGGCGGACTTGCTGCGGTGGCAGCGCTCGATGGCCTCGTGGTCGCCGGCGTCGTGGTACGCCGACGGGCCGAGCGCGTCGGCGCGGGCGCTGTCGTCGTTGCTGCTGCCGGCCCAGCGGCCGGCCTCGCCGCTGATGTAGGAGTCCCCGAGCGTGACCACCCACGGCGTACCGGATCCAGGTCCGTCGGCCTGGGCTGGAGGTGGCAGGGCCACCAGTCCGGCTACGGCGATGGCGACGGCGGTCAGGGCACCCGAGACGCGTGGGATCAACACGCTCCGACGCTAGGAGCGGCACGTGTCCGTCGGTAGCGGGGAAACCCTCGCGAGACCGCCCGAAGGGCAGCGGCTCGGGGTCAGGCTGACGGCCTTGGCATCATGGGCGCATGGTCTCGCCACTGATCTCCGCCGCCGAGCTGCACGAACGGATCGGGGAGGTGACCGTGCTCGACGTGCGCTACCGGATGGGTGGGCCGGGAGGCCGGGGCGAGTACGAGCGCGGCCACATCCCGCGGGCGTCGTACGTCGACCTCGATGCCGACCTGGCGGCTCCGCCAGGTGACGGCGGCCGGCACCCGCTGCCGGCGATGGCGGACTTCGAGGCGGCGATGCGCCGGGCCGGCGTACGCGACGACCGCACCGTCGTCGTGTACGACGACTGGTCCGGCCTCGCGGCCGGGCGGGCGTGGTGGCTGCTGCGTCATCACGGGCACAGCGACGTGCGGGTGCTCGACGGCGCGTGGGCGGGCTGGCTCGCCGCCGGGGGAGCCGTGCACACCGGCACGGTGCTGCCTGGCCGCGGCGACTTCACGGCTCGTCCGGGGACGATGCCGGTGGTGGAGGCCGACGACCTGCTCGGCGTACCCGTGCTGGTCGATGCCCGGGCGCCGGAGCGCTACCGCGGGGAGACCGAGCCGATCGACCCGGTCGCCGGGCACGTCCCGGGCGCGGTCAACGTGCCGACGACGACCAACCTCGCTGCCGACGGTCGGTTCCGCTCTGCCACCGAGCTCCGGGCGTTGTACGCCGCGGCGGGGGTCGACGGGTCTGCCCCCGACGGATCGGACATCAGTGTGGCTGTCTACTGCGGGTCCGGCGTCACCGCTGCCCACGACGTGCTCGCGCTGGAGGTCGCCGGGATCCGGGCGGCGCTCTATCCGGGCAGCTGGTCGGGCTGGATCACGGACCCGTCGCGACCGGTGGCCACGGGCTGATCAGACCTTGTCGCCGCCGCCGAACATGATCTCGTCCCAGCTCGGGACGGAGGCGCGGCCGCGCTTCTTGGCGGGCTTGCGGACCTGCTCGGGCTCGGGCTCCTCGGCCGCTGCGTCGGCGGCCTCCTCGCGCAGCTCGGCCTCCTGCTCGACGACCTGCTCGTCGGTCGGCGGCTCGGTGTCGAGGAACGCCTCCATCGGCTGCTCGGTGACCAGGTCGATGGCGTCGTCGCCCAGCGCGTCACCCAGCGGCAGCTGGGCGTCGTACGCCGTCTCGTCCACCGAGCCGAGGCGGCGCTCGCGCGCGGCCTGCAGGTCGTCGGGGCGGGCCGCGGGCGCGTCGGCGACCGGGATGGCGATGCCGACCAGCCAGCGGGCGTCCTCGTTGTCGAGCGTGACGTAGTTGCCGGGGGCGTCGAAGGTGAGCTCGGCGGCACCCGACCGCTCGGGGGTGTCGTAGCCGGCGATGAGCGACCAGCGGCCGTCCTCGCGACGCCACGCGTCCCACTCGACGGTCTGCGGGTCGATGTTGTGGGAGCGCAGCTGGGCCGCGACGGCGTCACCGAGGGTGCGCGCGCCCGTCGCCTGGCCGGCGTCGCTGCGGCGTACCGACGAACGCTGCGCGCGCTCCGCGACGTGCTGGCGCTCGGCGAGCACCGGCGCGGCGAACGCCATGATCTTGTCGACCGACGTCTGGGCCGCCTGCGCGACCGCCTCGGGCGTCTCGCCGGAACGGATCCGGGCCTGGATGTCTCGAGGGCGGAGGGTGCTCTCCATCGTCTTCTCCATTCCTCGGCTGGTCGGGGGTGTGCTCGGTGCCACTGCTGCTCGCAGACGTTCGTCCACCGCGAGCACGTGCTCCGCACCCTCCTCGTCCACGAGGCGCAGCTGCTTGCCGTCCTCGGTGACGCCGACCAGCCTGAGGTACGCCAGGGCAGGTTGGGCTCCCGTCCCTGGGTCGGACGGGAGCATCTGGTGCTGGATGGGTGCGGTCATCGGTGCGCCGAGCCTACGCCAGCGGAGGGCGTCGGCAGCGGAGCACACCCGCGCGTCCCCGGGTCACTCCAGTCACACCGGCACCATCTCGGCGGCCACAGCACCCATCCGACGTACTAACGTCCGACCGTGGCCACCACCGACCCCTCCACCACCCAGATCGTGCTCGACCTGGCGGGCATCTTCGTGTTCGCGATCTCCGGCGCGTTGGTCGCCGTACGCAAGGGGCTGGATGTGTTCGGCGTCCTCGTCCTGGCCGGTACGACGGGCCTCGGCGGCGGGTTCCTGCGCGACGTGCTGATCGGCGCGACGCCGCCGGCGGCGCTGCAGGACTGGCGCTACCTGATGGTGCCGGTGCTCGCCGGCGTGCTGGCCTTCATCTACCACCCAGCGCTCGGCCGGATGGAGCGGTCGGTCACCGTGCTCGACGCGTTCGGGCTCGGGCTCTTCTGCGTCACGGGCTCGCTCAAGGCGCTCGACTACGGGCTCGGGGTCGCGCCGGCGGCGCTGATGGGGATGGTCACCGGCATCGGCGGCGGGATGCTGCGTGACCTGCTCGCCGGACGAGTCCCGGCGGTCTTCCGCGGCGAGCTCTACGCCACTCCGGCGCTCGCGGGCTCGGTCGTCGTGGTCGCGCTCGCGCACACCGACCTCAGCTACTGGACGATCGCGCTGCTCGGCGGCGGCTTCTGCACCGCCTGGCGGCTGGTCGCGATCTGGCGGCACTGGCAGGCACCGGTGCCGACGGGTCCGGCGAGCGTGTAGCCGGGCAGCACCGATGAGTTCGACCGCCCCGCTCGGTCGAACTCTCCATGACCCCCGAGCTGCTGAGCGAGCACCGAGAAGGCCGCTGTCGGTGCGCGGTGCCACGATGACTGGCATGGACCTAGCGATCGAGACCCACGGCCTGGTCAAGGTCTTCGGCGAGCAACGGGCCGTGGACGGAGTCGACCTGGCGATCCCCACGGGCGGGGTGTACGGCGTGCTCGGGCCCAACGGAGCCGGCAAGACCACGACCATCAAGATGCTCGCGACGCTGCTGATCCCGGACGGCGGCACCGCGACCGTCCTGGGCCACGACGTCGCCCGCGAGCCGTCCCGGGTGCGGGCCCGGGTGGCGATGACCGGCCAGTTCGCCTCGCTCGACGAGGACCTCAGCGGGCTCGAGAACCTCGTCCTCCTCGCCCGGCTGTACGGCTACTCGCGTCCTGCGTCCCGCGACCGCGCCCACGAGCTGCTCGCGGCGTTCGGCCTCGCCGATGCGGCGAAGAAGCAGGTGAAGGCCTACTCGGGCGGCATGCGTCGCCGGCTGGACGTCGCCGGCTCGATCGTCGTACGACCCGACCTGATGTTCCTCGACGAGCCCACCACGGGCCTCGACCCGCGCAGCCGCAACCAGGTCTGGGAGATTGTCCGCGGCCTCGTCGGAGCCGGCACGACTGTGCTCCTGACGACCCAGTACCTCGAGGAGGCCGACCAGCTGGCCGACCGGATCGCGGTCATCGACCACGGCCGCGTGATCGCCGAGGGCACCAGCGGCGAGCTCAAGGCCTCGGTCGGCACCGGAGCCGTGCACGTCCGGGTCGCCGACCCGTCCACCCGGCCCGAGGTCGCCCGGCTGCTCGCCGAGTCGTTGGGTGTCGAGCCGGTCCTCGAGTCGGACCCGGCGGCGATCAGCCTGCGCGTCGCCGAACCCGACGGCGTCGCGGGTGCGCTCCAGCGCGTGGCGGAGCACGGCCTGCGGATCACCGAGTACAGCCTCGGCCAGCCCAGCCTCGACGAGGTCTTCCTCGCCCTGACCGGTCGCCCCGCCGGCGACTCCGAGCCCCAGACCGAGGAGGTCCCGGCATGAGCGCCGACGTCAGCCGCGCCGACGAGGTGGCCGCGCGGCCGCTGGACGCCAGCGTGATCGCGGCGCTCGGCAGCGTCGAGCGGCCCAAGCCCGCCAGCGCCGTCAGCTCGTCGCTGACCTTCGGGTGGCGCGCCCTGCTGAAGATCAAGCACGTCCCCGAGCAGCTGTTCGACGTGACGATGTTCCCGATCCTCTTCACGCTGATGTTCACGTTCGTCTTCGGGGGCGCCATCTCGGGCTCGCCGGGGGAGTACCTCCAGTACGCCCTGCCCGGGATCCTCACCCAGACGGTCGTCTTCATCACGATGTACACCGGCCTGACCATCAACACCGACATCGAGAAGGGCGTCTTCGACCGGTTCCGGTCGCTGCCGGTCTGGCGGGCGTCGTTGCTGGTCGGAGCGCTGCTCGGCGACACCCTGCGCTACGGGCTCGCGTCGCTGATGGTGCTGCTCGTCGGGGTGCTGATCGGCTACCGCGCACCCGGGGGAGTTCTCGGTGTGGTGCTGGCGGTCCTGTTGCTGCTCGTGTTCTGCTTCTCGCTGAGCTGGCTCTGGCTCATCGTCGGCCTCAAGGCCCGCACCCCCAACGCGGTCATGGGGCTGTCGATGATGGTGCTCTTCCCGCTGACCTTCGTCAGCTCGGTCTTCGCGCCCCCCGAGACCATGCCCGACTGGCTCCAGGTGTTCGTCGAGATCAACCCGGTCACCCTGCTGTGCGAGGCCGCGCGTGGCCTGATGGACGGCGTGCCGGACGGCGGCGACATCACGATCGTGCTGGTGCTGTCGGCGGCGATCACCGCCGTGTTCGCGCCGATCGCGCTGCGGCTCTACAACCACAAATAGAGATGGCTTCGAGGCTCGGCCCTGGCGGGCCTCGCACCTCAACCAGCGTGTTGGTTCAGTCGCCGAGGACGCGCCGCAGGTAGGGGTTGGCGAAGACCCGGTCGGGGTCGAGGCGATCGCGCAGGGAGAGGAACTCCTCGAAGCGGGGGTACGCCGGCGCGAGGTCGGCCGCCGTACGCGTGTGCACCTTGCCCCAGTGCGGACGCCCGTCGTGGGCGCGCATGATCGGCTCCAGCAGGGCGAAGTACGCGAGGTGGTCGGCGTCGCGGTGGGTGTGGAACGCGAGGTACATCGAGTCCCGGCCGGTCGAGGTCGACATCGGGATGTCGTCGGCGGGGGTCACCCGGATCTCGACGGGGAACGTGATGTTGAGGTGCGAGGCCTCGAGAGCGGCCCGGGCCTCGCGGAGCGCCGCGATGCCGGCCTCGCGCGGGACGGCGTACTCCATCTCCCGGAAGCGGACCGTGCGCGGCGAGACGAAGACCTTGTGGGCGGCGTCGCTGTAGGACCGGGCCGACAGCATCCGGCCGGTGAGCTGGTTGACCCGGCGGATCGAGCCGGGGAACCGGTTGGTGACGTGGTTGAGCGCCCCGAAGAGCGTGTTGGAGAGGAACTCGTCCTCCCACCAGCTGCCGAACCGCGACAGTGGCGAGGCCTCGTCGACGCCGATGTCGAGCCGGTCGTTGGTCTTGGTCATCATCCGGTCGGTGTGCGGGAACCAGTAGGTGTCGACGTGGTGGTGCTCCGCGACCCGCTGGTCGAAGCCGTCGAGCGCCTCGTCCCAGCTCATCGGCGTCTCGTTGGCCTCGAGCACGAAGAGCGGCTCGACCCGGAACGTGATGGTGGTGAGTACGCCGAGGGCGCCCAGGCCGAGCCGGCCGAACTCGAGGATCTCGGGGTTGTCGTCGGCCGTCGCGCGGACGACCTCGCCGGTGCCGGTGACCAGCTCGAGGCCGGCGATCTGCGCCGACAGCGACGCCCACACGCCGCCGGTGCCGTGGGTGCCGGTCGAGGTGGCGCCGGCGAGGGTCTGCTCGTCGATGTCGCCCATGTTGTGCAGGCTGAGGCCGAGCGCGGCGAGCCCGGCGTTCAGCGCCTTGAGCTGCGTGCCCGCGAGCGCGGTGACCGTCATCGCCTCACGGTCGACGGAGAGGATGCCGCGCAGGTTGGTCGGGCGCAGCATGGTCGCCTCGGGGGCCGAGATCGCGGTGAAGCTGTGGCCGGTGCCGACCATCTTCACGGTCGACCCTGCCGCCCGCGCGCGCTCGATCGACGCGACGATGGCGGCCGTGTCCGCCGGGTCCTCGACACTGCTGGGTCGTGCCGACTCGATGCCCGACCAGTTGATCCACTCGCTCACGGCGCGATCGTAGACCCGTCGGTAACTTCCGTGGGAGCGAGGTCCCGGGACCGCGGGAGGGCCTGGGCGGCGAGGGCCGCGACCAGGCCGGCGCCGACCGAGACGAGGTACGCCGCCGACGCCCCCTGGTGGTCGACGACGAGACCGCTGAGGGTCGCTCCCGGGGCGACTCCGGCGACCAGGCCGGTCTGCATGATCGCCATCCCTTCGGTCAGCCGGCCGGACGGCACGACGGCCTCGGTCAGCGACATCGCGGCGATCATCGTCGGTGCGATCGCGAAGCCGGCGACGAAGAGGACCGCGCCCATCAGCGGCAGCGAGTGGATGAAGGTGAGCGGCGCCATCGCGCAGGCCATCGCGAAGGAGCCCCAGCGGACCCGGAACGACGGGCCGCGGCGCCAGTGGATCGCACCCGTGATGACACCGGCCGCCAGGCTGCCGAACGCCCACAGCGCCAGCAGGGCGCCGGACACCGCCTTGTGGCCGCGCTCCTCGGCGAAGGCGACGGTGGTGACCTCGGCGGCTCCGAAGAGCACCCCGAGGCAGGCGCAGACGACGGCGAGCGGGACCACCGAGCGCCACGGCAGCGGCGGGCGCGGCGCCGAGCTGCTGTCGCGCGGGTGCGGTGGCGGGGCGGTGGACGTCTGGGCACTGAACGCGAGAGTGCCGCCGACGCAGGCGATGACGGCGACGGCGATACCGGCCACGGGGTGCCAGGCGGTCGCGAGCACGGCGACCAGGATCGGGCCGAGGATGAAGGCGGCCTCGTCGAGCACGCCCTCGAGCGCGAACGCGGTCTGCACGTCGGCGGGCTGATCCAGCACGTGGGACCACCGGGTCCGCACCGACGAGCCGATCTGGGGGAGGAACGCACCGCCGACGGCGGCCAGGACGTAGGTCCAGACGACCGGCCAGTCGGCCTGTACCGACACCACCAGCAGCGAGATGGCGACCCCGAAGCCGATGCTCGCGACCGCCAGCACCTTGCCCTGGCCGAGCCGGTCGAGCAGGCGGCCCTGGAGGATCGCGAACCCCGCGTTGGAGATCATGTACGCCGCCGAGATCGCGCCGGCGACGCCGTACGAGCCCGTGGCCGCGGAGACGAGCAGCACGATGCCCAGGCCGATCATCGAGATCGGCAGCCGGGCGACCAGGCCGGTCATCGAGAACAGGAGTGCGCCGGGCTGAGCCAGGATCCGGCGGTAGGACGTGAACATCGACTCCGACGCTATCGGTGGCCCTCGACCGCCGACGAATCCCAACAGGGCCGTCTTCTGGGCGCCTTCCTAGGATGGCTGGCATGACCCCCGACCCCAGCCCGTACGACGCCGTCCTGCTGGTGTCGTTCGGTGGCCCGGAGAAGCCCGAGGACGTCGTCCCCTTCCTGGAGAACGTCACCCGTGGTCGCGGCATCCCGCGCGAGCGGCTCGAGGAGGTCGGGCAGCACTACTTCGGGTTCGGTGGCCGGTCGCCGATCAACGACCAGAACCGCGCGTTCCTCGCCGCGTTGCGCGAGGATCTCGCCGGCGCCGGGATCGACCTGCCCGTCTACTGGGGCAACCGCAACTGGGACCCCTACCTGACCGACACGGTCCGGCAGATGGCGGCCGACGGGGTCACCCGGGCGGCCTGCTTCGTGACCAGCGCCTACTCGTCGTACTCCTCTTGCCGGCAGTACCGGGAGAACCTCTTCGAAGCAGTGGACGGCCTCGACGGTGCGCCCGTGCTCGACAAGCTGCGTCTCTACTTCAACCACCCGGGCTTCGTGGAGCCCGTCGTCGACGCCACGCTCGCCGCGCTGGCCGAGCTGCCCGACGCCGTACGCGAGGGTGTGCACCTGGCGTTCGTCACGCACTCGATCCCGGACACCATGAACGACGGCAGTGGCCCCGAAGGTCGCGCGTACGTCGAGCAGCACCGCAGCGTGATGGCGGAGGTGGTCGACCGGGTCCGTCAGGAGACCGGCCATCGGCATCCGCACGAGCTGGTCTTCTGCTCGCGCTCGGGCTCACCGCAGATCCCGTGGCTCGAGCCCGACATCAACGACCACCTCGAGGAGCTGCACGCCCAGGGCGCTCCGGGGGTGGTGATGGTGCCGATCGGGTTCGTGTCCGACCACATGGAGGTCGTCTACGACCTGGACACCGAGGCGATGGCGACGGCTGAGAAGGTCGGGCTCCCGGCCGGCCGGGCGGCCACCGCCGGCCTCGACCCGCGCTTCGTCGCCGCCGTGCGCGACCTGCTGCTCGAGCGGGCCGCCGTCGAGCGCGGCGAGGAGGTCGTGCGAGCAACGGTCGGCTCGTGGCCCGCCTGTTGGGACCGCTGCGCGGTCGGGTGCTGCCCCAACCCCCGCGCCGAGCGCCCCGCATTGGCCGGAGCATGAACGCTCCGTCGACAGACAACCGCCAGCTTGCCGACCTGGCCCTGTCCGCCGCCCGCGCCGCGGCGGAGCTGGTCCGCGAGCGCGCCCTCGGCCACGTCACCGTGGCGGCCACGAAGTCCAGCGACGTCGACGTCGTCACCGAGGCCGACCGCGCCAGCGAGGAGCTGATCCGCGCGCACATCCGATCGGTCCGCCCCGAGGATGGCTTCTTGGGTGAGGAGGGCGACGACGTCGCGAGCGGCACCGGCGTGCGCTGGATCGTGGACCCGATCGACGGGACCGTGAACTTCCTCTACGGCATCCCGCAGTACGCCGTCTCCATCGCGGCCGAGCGCGACGGCGAGGTCGTCGCCGGGGTTGTCCTCGACGTCCAGGGCCGCACCGAGTACGTCGGCCGCCTCGCCGACGTCTCCGGTCCCGAGACCGCGACCCGCGACGGCGTACCCGTCGCGGTGCGGGCACCGGCGCCGATGTCGCAGCGGCTGATCGCGACCGGCTTCTCCTACGACCGTCGGGTCCGGGTGCTCCAGGCCGAGGCCGTGACCCGGATGCTGCCGCTGGTGCGCGACGTACGACGGCTCGGCTCGTGCGCCCTCGACCTCTGCCTGGTGGCCGACGGGAGGCTCGACGGGTACGTCGAGGAGGGCGTCAACCTCTGGGACCATGCCGCCGCCGGCCTGATCGCCCGCATCGCCGGCGCCCGCACTGTCGTCATCGACGGCATCGGTGGACTGGACCTGATGGTGTGCGGGCCGGCACACGGCTTCGACGAGCTGTTGGCGCTCGTCCGGAGCACCGGGTTCTCACCCGTTTCGGGGGAATAGCGGCCAGGCACCCACTGTTCATGCTCCGCGAGGCGATTCGGGAGTGCCTTTTGGAAGCTTCATGGTGCATGATCTGGCCGCCGAACCGACCACGAATGACGATGACGGAATGACGATGAAGCACGAGGCGTACGCCCAGTCGCCTCGCAGAGTGGAGTGACGAATGGCAACTGACTACGACGCACCGCGCAAGACCGAAGAGGACCAGTCCGAGGAGAGCATCGAAGAGCTCAAGGCTCGGCGCCACGACAAGAACTCCGGCAAGGTCGACGAGGACGAGACGGAGGCAGCTGAGTCGTTCGAGCTCCCCGGCGCCGACCTCTCCCACGAGGAGCTGGCCGTCGAGGTGAAGCCGAAGCAGGAGGACGAGTTCACCTGCATGAGCTGCTTCCTCGTGCACCACCGCAGCCAGCTTGCCGATGCCAAGAAGATGATTTGTTACGACTGCTCCTGAGCCAGACGAAGAAAAGGCCGCAACCCTAGGGGTTGCGGCCTTTTGTCTTGGGGGACCTGGGACTACTTGCCGTCCTTGGCCAGCTGGCCGGGCAGGTGGCCGGTCGACCGTACGTAGTACGACGTCGCCCGCCGCTGCGCGAGCATCCGGGCCAGCCCCACGGCCATGCCGCTCACGATGGCCCAGGAGACGGCCTCCCACACGTCGACGTCGGGATCAGCGGGGTTCTCCGGCGGGTTCTTGCCGGTGGCCACCGTCCACGTCGTGTCGACTGCCTTCTTCGCGAACGCTGCCGCCGTCAGAGCGGACGCCAACGAGAACGCACTCCACATCTTCGATCCACCTTCAGCCATGCTCGAACAGTACCCAGCGGGCCGGGTCTCAGTGCTCGGTGGGTCAGTGCTCGGTGGGCTAGTGCTCGGTGGGTTTGGCCTTCGACGGCAGGGGGAGCGCGCCGAGGGCGCCGGCCAGCTCCTCGGGATACCGGGTCGACACCAGCCAGTACGGCGCCGGGTCGGCCGGGTCGGTGATCTCGACCCGCACCGCGCGCTTGAGATAGGGGCGCAGCAGCAGGTAGGCCCGGGCGTCGGCGTCCATGCCGGCGATCCTCCGGGTCTGGCCGGCGTCGAGCGGGGTCGCGGTGCCGAGGTGGGCCACGTCGATGTGGGCACGGCCGGCTCGGAACGTCGTGGTGTCGACGGTGATCCGCGCGGCGCCGTACGCCCAGAGTCCGAGCGAGAGGACCGCCATCGCGACCGCGGTGATGACCCAGGCCGCGACCGCGGGCAGCGCCACGACGACGGCCAGCCACAGGGTCGCGACCAGCATGGTGCCCTGCACCCACCAGCGCAGCGGTACGCCGAGGCGCTCGCTGTAGGTCGGGGACTGGCTCACGGGAGGAATCCTGTCATTGGCGACCGCGCCGTCTGCCGGTAGGGTCCGCCGACGTGGCGGCACTCCCCGAGTCCGTGCGTGGTGACGGGGGCTACGGTTCTACTGGAGGCTTCGGTCGACAGCCAGCAACAGCCAGCAACAGTCAGCAACAGCGAGCAAGAGTGAGTAGGTCCGCGTGAAGTTCCGTCGCAAGTCCAGCGAGCCCACCGGTGCACCGGTCGACGAGGACATCGAGCAGACAGCCCCGCAGGGGCCCGGCGAGCCTGTCCTGGGTGGGCCGTGGGACGCCGACGACCTCGCCGAGGACGACGCCTCCGAGCGGATCGACCTCGGGTCGCTGCTGCTGACCAACATCGAGGGTCTCGAGATCCGCCTCCAGGTGGACGAGGAGACCGAGGCGGTGCAGTCCGTGATCCTCGCCGGCGCCGACGGTGCTGTCGAGCTGCGCGCCTTCGCCGCCCCGCGTGGGGGAGACCTGTGGGACGAGGTCCGGCCCCGGATCGCCGCCGAGTACGCCCAGCGTGGCGGCACCGCGAGCGAGCGCGAGGGCCGCTACGGCACCGAGCTGCACTGCCAGCTGACGGTCCGCACCGAGGACGGCAAGACCGCCACCCAGCCGTCCCGCGTGGTCGGCATCAACGGCGGGCGCTGGATGCTGCGCGCGACCCTGCTGGGCCGGGCGGCCACTGAGCCGGAAGGGGTCGGCCCGTGGGACGACGCGATCGCCTCGACCGTCGTACGGCGCGGCACCGTGGCGATGCCGTCGGGCGCCGACCTGCCGCTGACCCTGCCTCCGCGCGAGCAGCTCGCGGGCCCGGAGTCCTAGTCCGATGGGCGAGAAGACCAGGCTGCGCCGCACCATCAGCCGGTGGGCGAACTCGACCGACCAGGACGAGCGCGACCTGCGGCGCACGCACGCCGGGGACGGGTGCCTGCAGATCGGTGCCGCACCGGACCGCGAACGGGTGCGGCTGCGCGGCACCCTGCGCACCGTGACGCTCCGCCCCCGCGGCGGCGTACCGGCGCTCGAGGCGGAGCTCTCCGACGGCACCGGCTCGATCACCATCGTCTGGCTCGGGCGTCGCCGGATCACCGGCATCTCGCCGGGTCGCTCCATGTCGGTCGAGGGCCGGATCGGGTCGCACGACGGGGAGCGCATCCTCTACAACCCGCGCTACGAGCTGATTCCGTGACGGACCAGCCGGCGGCCGAGGCACGGGTCGAGGCCGAGCTCGAGACCGTCGAGGCGGTCGTCCGGGCCCAGATGGCGAAGGCACTCGGTGGTCGGCGGGGCATGATCGAGGCCGCCGTACCGACCATCGTCTTCACGGTGCTGTGGCTGACGACTCGTGAGCTGACCCTCGCTCTGGGCATCAGTCTGGGCGCGGCCGTCGTGCTCCTCGTGGTCCGGCTGGTGCAGCGTTCGACGGTGCAGTTCGTCCTGAACGCGATCTTCGGCATCGGGATCGGCTGGCTCTTCGTGTCGATCTCGGCGGGCCGCGGCGGCAGCGCGGACGACCAGGCGCTCGCCTACTTCCTGCCCGGCATCATCTACAACGCCGGCTACTCCGTCGTCCTCGCCGCGACCTGCCTGGTCGGCTGGCCGCTGGTCGGCTTCATGGTCGGCAGCGTCACCGGCGACCCGACGGCTTGGCACGCGGACAAGCAGGTCGTGCGGCTCTGCTCGCGGCTCACCTGGCTGCTCACGATCCCGTGCCTGGTGCGGGTCGTGGTGCAGACGCCGATCTGGCTGGCCGGCAAGTCGGGGTCGATCGACGCCGACTCCGCCGTCGCCGCCCTCGGCATCCTCAAGATCGCGATGGGGTGGCCGCTGCAGCTGGCCGCGCTCGCCGCGATGGTGTGGCTGCTCTCGCGCAACCACACCCCAATCGCGTCGGAGCGCGCGGAGCCTGCCTGACGGTGGTTTCGAGGCTCAGGCGCCAGGGCGCCTTCGCACCTCAACCACCGTGCTATCCCCCGTGGGCGGAGGGGGCGAGCATCCGCTCGAGGTTCTCCTCGACGTCGGCCGGTACGACGAAGAGCAGCTCGTCGCCGGCCTCGATCGGCTGCTCGTCGTTGGGCACGTAGACCTGGCCGTCGCGCAGGATCGTGACCAGCGCGCAGTTCTCTGGGAACGGGATCAGGCCCGCAGGCTTCCCGACGTACGGCGAGTCCGCGGGCAGCGTCATCTCGACCAGGTTGGCGTTGCCCTGGCGGAAGGTGAAGAGCCGCACCAGGTCGCCGACGGTCACCGCCTCCTCGACCAGCGCCGACATGATCCGCGGAGTCGAGACGTTGACGTCGACGCCCCAGGCCTCGGTGAAGAGCCACTCGTTGTTGGGGTGGTTGACCCGGCCGACCGTGCGCGGCACGCCGAACTCGGTCTTGGCGAGCAGTGACGTCACCAGGTTGACCTTGTCGTCGCCGGTCGCGGCGATGACGACGTCGCAGCGGTCGAGCCGCGCCTCCTCGAGCGAGGACAGCTCGCAGGAGTCGGCGAGCAGCCACTCGGCGTCGGGGACGCGCTCGGGCTTGATCGAGTCGGGGTTCTTGTCGATCAGCAGGACCTGGTGCCCGTTGTGGATCAGCTCGCGGGCGATGGAGCGCCCGACGGCGCCGGCTCCGGCGATGGCGACTCGCATGGCGTCCTCAGCTCTCGTCCGGGCCGGCGTCGATGACCTGGTAGGCCCCGGCTGCGTGCTCCTCGCGCATGGCGACGTGGAGGATGTCGCCCTCCTGGATCACGCTGTCGCGGCTGGGCAGCATGCCCTCGCCGAGCCGGTCGATCCACGCGATCCGGCTCTTCGACTGCATCTGGAAGTCGACCGTGCGGTGGCCGATCCACGACTCCGGCGCCGGGATCTGGTCGACCCGGATGGTGCCCGACGGGTCGCGGAAGTCCGGCTCGGCGCCGGCGGGGAGCAGCCGGCGCAGCACCTGGTCAGCGGTCCACTTGACCGTGGCGACCGTGGTGATGCCGAGCCGCTGGTAGACCTCGGCGCGGCCGGGGTCGTAGATGCGCGCGACGACCTGCTGGATCCCGAAGGTCTCGCGCGCTACCCGCGCGGCGATGATGTTGGAGTTGTCACCGCTGGACACGGCCGCGAAGGCGTCGGCGCGCCGGATGCCGGCCTTCTCCAGGACCTCCTGGTCGAAGCCCTGGCCGGTGATCTTGTCGCCGTTGAACCCCGGACCGACGCGTCGAAACGCGTCCGGGTCGGCGTCGATGATCGACACGGTGTGGTTGCGGTCCTCGAGGCTGCGCGCCAGCGTGGAGCCGACCCGCCCGCAACCCATGATCACGACATGCACGGGGCAGACGCTACAACCTTCACAGGTCCGTACGGCGCGGATGCGCCGCGCGTCCCACCGTGGGTCTAGCCTTTCGGCTCGTGAGTATCGGCGACGTGTCGAAGCGGGTGCTGCTCGGCCGCAAGCTGCGCAGCTCGCAGCTGGGCGAGACCCTGCTGCCCAAGCGCATCGCGTTGCCCGTCTTCGCCAGCGACGCGCTGTCGTCGGTGGCCTACGCCCCCGACGAAATCTTCATCATGCTGTCGCTGGCCGGCGCGTCGGCGTACGTCTGGTCCTGGAAGATCGGCATCGCCGTCGCGATCGTGATGGCGGCCGTCGTCGCGTCGTACCGCCAGACCGTGCACGCCTACCCCAGCGGCGGCGGCGACTACGAGGTCGCGACGGTCAACCTCGGCTCCAAGGCCGGCACCGTCGTCGGGAGCGCACTGCTCGTCGACTACGTGCTGACGGTCGCGGTGTCGATCTCGTCGGGCGCGCAGTACGCCGCGTCGGCGATCGGACCGCTCAACGGGCACGAGGCGACGTTCGCGACCGCGTTGGTGATACTGCTGGCGGCGCTCAACCTGCGCGGCATCCGGGAGTCCGGCACGTTCTTCGCGATCCCGACGTACGCCTTCATGGTCGCGATCCTGGGCATGTGCGCCTACGGCCTCTTCGAGCTCGCCGCCGGCACTCTGCCGAAGGTCGCGAGCGCCGACCTCGAGATGGCGGCGGAGCCGGGGTACGGCGACTCGATGACGTCGTTCGCCCTGATCTTCCTGCTGGCCCGGGCGTTCTCGTCGGGCTGTGCGGCCCTGACCGGCGTCGAGGCGATCTCCAACGGCGTGCCGGCCTTCCGCCGCCCCAAGAGCCAGAACGCCGCGACCACGCTCTTCCTGCTCGGTGCGATCGCGATCTCGATGATGCTCAGCGTGATCGTCCTGGCCAAGCAGATGGGGCTGCAGCTTGTCGACCCCGACGACATCGACCGGCTGACCCGCAACGGGGAACCGCTGCCGGACGACTACGACCAACACACGGCGATCGCCCAGATCGCCCAGGCGATCTTCCACGACTTCTCGCCCGGCTTCTACTTCGTCGTCACTGTCACCGGCGTGATCCTGGTGCTGGCCGCCAACACCGCCTTCAACGGCTTCCCGGTGCTCGGCTCCATCCTGGCAAGGGACGGATACGCCCCGCGCGCGCTGGCCTCTCGCGGCGACCGGCTCGCCTACAGCAACGGCATCCTCTTCCTGGCCGTGATGGCGATCATCCTGATCCAGGTCTTCGACGCGGAGCCGACCCGGCTGATCCAGCTCTACATCGTCGGCGTCTTCGTCTCCTTCAACCTCAGCCAGCTCGGCATGATCCGGCACTGGACCCGGCACCTGAAGGACGAGCGCGACCCCGCCGTACGCCGCCGGATGTATCGCTCACGGGTGATCAACACGGTCGGGCTGACGTTGACGGCCGTCGTCCTGGTGATCGTGCTGGTCACCAAGTTCTTCGCCGGCGCCTGGATCACGATCCTGGCGATGATCGTCTTCTACATCCTGATGCGGGCGATCCGCCGCCACTACGACAACGTCAACGAGGAGCTCGCGGCCGACGAGGAGGACAAGGTGCTGCCTACCCGGGTGCACGCCATCGTCCTCGTCTCCAAGCTGCACAAGCCCACGCTGCGCGCGCTCGCCTTCGCGAAGGCGACCCGCCCCAACGTCCTCGAGGGTGTCTACGTCTCGGTCGACGCCGAGTCGACCAACCGGCTGCTGGAGGAGTGGGACGAGCGCAACATCGACGTGCCGCTCAAGGTGCTGCACTCGCCGTACCGTGAGCTGGTGCGCCCGATCGTCGAGTACGCCCTGGAGATCAGGAAGGCCAACCCCCGCGGCGTGGTCTCGGTCTACATCCCGGAGTACGTCGTCGGCCGCTGGTGGGAGCAGCTGCTGCACAACCAGACCGCCCTGCGGCTCAAGGGCCGGCTGCTCTTCGCGCCCGGCGTCATGGTCACGTCGGTGCCCTACCAGCTGCGGTCCTCGGAGCTGGCCCGCGAGCGCGAGGAGCGCGAGGGCATCTGGGTGCGCCCCTCCGAGCTCCGCCTGGGCAACGTCCCGACCCGGCGCGAGAACGATCGTCAGATCCCGAAGAAATGAGCCCGCAGCGGCCCCGCAGGCACCCGGGCCGCCGCCCGCGACCCAAGCAGCCCAAGGGCGCGTCGCGGGTCGGCGAGCGGTTCGAGGCGGTCGTCGGACCGGTCGCGCACGGCGGGCACTGCGTCGTACGACTCCCTGCTCCCGAGTCCCGTGTCGTCTTCGTGCGGCACGCCATCCCCGGTGAGCGGGTCGTCCTCGAGATCACCGAGGGCACCGACGGCGACCGGTTCTGGCGCGGTGACGCGGTCGAGGTGCTGGAGCCGTCGCCGGACCGGGTCACCCCGCCCTGCCCGTACGCCGGGCCGGGACTCTGTGGCGGCTGCGACTTCCAGCACGTGGCCCTGCCCGCCCAGCGCGCGCTCAAGACCGCCGTCGTACGCGAGCAGCTGTCCCGGCTGGCCGGCCTCACCTGGGACGGCGAGGTCGAGGCCGTCCCCGGCGACGTGGACGGGCTGCACTGGCGGACGCGGCAGCGCTACGTGACGCTCCCCGACGGCGGCCGGGCGATGCGCAAGCACCGCTCGCACGAGCTGGTGCCGGTCGACGCCTGCCTGCTGGAGGCACCGGTGCCGTCGGACCACACCGTGCTCGGTCGCCACTTCGAGGTGGCCGACGAGGGCTTCTGGCAGGTGCACCCCGGCGCCCCGGGCATCCTGGTCGACACCGTGCTCGGGATGCTGGCCCCGCAACCGGGGGAGAAGGCACTCGACCTGTACGCCGGGGTCGGGCTCTTCAGCCGGTTCCTGCTCGACGCCGTGGGGGAGCGCGGCCGCGTCGTAGCGGTCGAGGGCGACCGGACCGCCTCTGACCTCTCGGTGCGCAACTGTCCTGGGCTCAAGGCGCAGGCGGGCTCCGTCGAAGACGTGCTCGCCACCCAGTTCGACGAGCCCTTCGACCTGGTCGTGCTCGACCCGCCACGCGAGGGCGCCCGCCGTCCCGTCGTCGAGCAGGTCGTCGACCGGGCGCCGCGCGCGATCGCGTACGTCGCCTGCGACCCGGCCGCGCTGGCCCGCGACCTCGCGACCTTCGCCGAGCACGGCTACCAGCTGCGGGAGCTGCGCGGGTTCGACCTCTTCCCGATGACCCACCACGTCGAATGCGTCGCTCTGCTGACAAAAACCGGCTCTGACCTGCACTGACGCGGTTAGCACTCGCGCCGCCGACCCCGATCGACCCGCCTTATGCCTCACTTTGGGCCGTCTTGGAGGTGTGGCCGAGCTGGTCCTTTGCAGCCTCGGCGTGCACAGGTCTTGAGTCGGTCTTGCCCTGGGGGAGGTCGTCAGTGGCTACTTTCCAGTCCGCAACCGGCTGGCCCGGTGACGGGTGCGGACCACGGTGTGCCTGGGCAAAGCGGGCTTGTCCTTCGCTGGTCTGGTCGGCCCCGACCGGATCTTCGGTGGGGTCTTCGGGGTCGTGCCTGCCGACGACAGTGCGGTGGCAGGTTCCCCGGATTCCGGGGAATTGCGAGGAGGAACCTGTGGGGAAGTCTGCGTTTCCGCAGGTCAGCAGGTACCCCTAAGTCGTTGGCTCCGCTCAGTTCCGACGGGATCGCAGGTGCGAGCAACGGGGTCGATGACAGGCACCCTGGTCCCGCCGAAAGCGATGCTGGGTGTCGATGTCGGGTCAGCCATCCAGGCCTCATGGGCGGACCGCCGGCCGTCTATGCCATGTGGATGGACTGGGCGTCAAGGTCTAGATCCGGGTTGGACCGGAATTTCACGGAAATGACCAAATCGCCGGTGGCTTTGACCAAGGTCACCACGGAGATGGCCGCCTTCCGGCTAACTTCCCGCTCGACTTGTTCAGACCCTGCCCGGAGCGTCGCGGCAGCCAACGTTCCGGGAGCTGGCCTTGGCCGTTTCGTGCCGCCGTATCCGTCCGTCCGCCTGGTTTGTCGGCGGTCTTGGCATCGCTCTGATCGTCGCTGGTGGCGGGCTACCTGCCGTGGCGTCGGCATCGGTGGCTGCCTCGGCACCGGTCCACGCCTCGAGTGTTGCGTCTCCGTCGGAGGAGACCGACTTGTCGCGTCCGGACCAGGTGTCGGCAATGGTGACCGCGCGAGCGTCGGGCAAGCGGGTCGAGGACGAGTCGCAGCGCACCGAGTTCACGCGGGTGTACGCGAATCCCGACGGGACCTGGACCAACGAGACAGCCTCGGGCCCGGAGTCGGTCCGTGACAAGGACGGGGCCTGGCAGGACATCGACACGAGCCTTGTCGAGCGGGACGGGGCGCTGGTGCCGCGGGCGGTGGGAACGAATCTGGAGCTGTCGGACGGTGGTGACCGGGTCTTCGCGTCGATGTCGCGTGATGGGCATGACCTGGGGTGGCGTTGGGATGCGCCGCTGCCGGAGCCGGTGGTCGACGGGTCGACGGCGACGTACCCGGGCGCGGTCGAGGGTGGCGATCTGGTGGTCACCGCGACGCCGACGGGTTTCACGCACTCGGTGGTGCTTCGTGAGCGTCCCGAGGAGCCGGTGGAGATCACCCTCCCGGTCGCGACCGACGGTGGCGACCTGGTCGAGGGCGCGGATGGACAGCTGAAGATCACGAAGCCGAACGGGACCGGGTCGGTGCTGACGGCGCCGGCTCCGGTGATGTGGGACGCCTCGCAGGCGGTCGACGAGGTGCCGGTGGAGACCGAGCCCAGTGGTGAGGCGATGCTGGTCGACACGGTTGTGGGGGAGACCCCGGCCGGGACCCCGGAGCTGACGCTGACACCGGACGCCGGATTCCTGAACGACCCGGCGACCGTCTACCCGGTCACGATCGACCCGTCGTTCTCGTACGAGACCTCGGGCGACACCTGGGTGTCGAACCAGACGCCGAGCAGCCAGGAGGCCAGCACGGAGCTCCGGGTCGGCACCCAGGACGGGGGTACGACGAAGTCGCGGTCGTATGTCCGGTTCAACGATCTCCTCGGCTCGATCCCGGCTGGCGCCGACGTGAAGTCGGCCTCCCTGGTGATGCGGAACTTCGACTCCCTGTCGTGCACGGCTTCGACGATCGAGGTCGCGCAGATCGCGTCGAGCTGGACGCTGAGCAGCATCAGCTGGTCCGACCAGCCCGCGATGTGGGCCCGCAACCAGGCGACGTACGCGCCCGCCCAGGGCTACAGCGCTTCGTGCCCGGCTGGCGACGCGACCTGGGATGTCACGGGCATCGTCAACGACTGGAACACCGGGACGACCTCCAACATCGGGCTTCGGATCAAGGCGGCCGACGAGACGGTCAACAAGTCCTACCGCCGCTACCGCTCCGTCGAAAACACCGCCAGCAACCTGCACCCACACCTCAACGTCACCTACAACAGGCTGCCGGGTGCCGCGACCGCTCCGCTGCCGTCGCCGTTCACGTACTACGCCGCACCCGGCGGAGGGGGCACCTACTACACCAACACCAAGACGCCGACGTTCTCCGCCTCCGCTCCGGACGCCGACGGGGACACCATCGCGCTGATGATGTACGTGTACAACGCCGGCCACACCGACTGGGGGCCGTTCACCAGCTGTCAGACGCCGGCGGTGCCCGAGAGCAGCGCGGGGAGCTGCGCCAGCACGAGTCCGCTCACGGAGGGTGGTGCCTTCTCGGTGCGCGCCAAGGCGGGCGACTACTACAACTGGTCCGGCGGCGGAACCCTCGACTCTGAGCCGGGCTGGGGGCCGTACTTCACGTTCACGGTGGACACGATTGCGCCGCCGGCTCCTGGGGTGAACGCCGACCATGTGACCTCGGACGGCTGGTTCGACACCAGACCGGCGTCGAACAGGTTCACCATCACCGGGGCATCCGACACCGCGACGTTCCAGTACCGACAAGACCTCGGCGCCACGCGCACGCTGGCGGCGACCAACAACAGCGCCACCCTGGACTGGAACCCCGCAGGTGGTAGCCACACGCTGTCGGTGCAGACGGTCGACCGGGCCGGCAACGTGGGTCCCTGGAAGGACTTCACCTGGGGTGTCGGGGGAGTCGCGGTCGAGACGAAGAGCAAGGTGCCGACGTCCACGGACACGTTCCCGCTGTCGATGTCGGGGCCGCCCAACGCCACCGGCGCGCGGCTGGAGTGGCGCTACTCGGCCGAGAACGTCTGGAACCCGCTGACGAAGGTCAAGAAGTCCGACGGTTCTGCCTGGTCGGGCGGCGTGACCGCCGGTCCCGCCGGGTCCGAGGTCAAGGACCTGGTCTGGTCGGCGACCAAGGAGGTCGTTCCGGACGCGGCGGTCTCGGGTGACACGATCGTGGGGCCGGCGCTGCTCGAAGCCCGCGCCTGCTTCACCTACACCAGCACCGGCGAGGTCTGCTCGACCGCAGCGCCCCTGCAGCTGGTCCTGTCGGCGTTCGGCGGCAACTTCCCCGTCACCGACGCCGGCCCCGGCCGAGTGGCGCTGCAGACCGGTGAGTTCGCCACCGACGCGACGGATGTCAAGGTTGCGGGTGGTGGCGGCGGAAGCTTGTCGGTGTCCCGGTCCTACGGCTCGTACACCGGGCCCTCGAGTCTTCCCGCCCGGAACGTGTTCGGTCCCGGTTGGTCCGGGTCCCTCGACGGCACCGAGGCCGGGTTCGCGGGCATGCAGCTGACCGACAACACCCAGGTCGACGGCACCCTGGTGCTCGCCTCGCCGACCGCGGAGACCCTGACGTTCGCGCCCAACGGTGGATGGAACGTGCGTACGGCCAACGCCATCACCGAAGGCGAGTGGATCGGCGTCGACGAGCTGACGCCGTCGCTCGGTCTCAAGGCGGCGGTGGTCGGCAGCGGTGCTGAGACGAAGTTCGTCGTCACCGACTCCGTCGGGGTGGTCACCACCTTCAAGGTCACCACCGCGCCCACGACGACGACTGCGGCCGTGTTCGCCGCCGACTCCGTCGTCGAGCCCGGTACTGGCAAGACGACCTACGACCGCGACTCCCAGGGCCGCATCACCCGCATCCTCGGAGCCCTGCCCGCGGGCATGAGCGCCTCCTTGTGCACCGCCAGTATGTGGTTGCCTAGCTGCCGCGCCCTGGAGATCGACTACGCCACGACCACCACTGCCACCTCCGGCACCCCGGGCGACGTGAGCGGACAGGTCAAGCAGATCCGGCTGCGGGTCTATGACGCCGCGAAGGTCGCCGGTGCAACCAAGACGATGGCTACCTACGCCTACGACAGCAGCAAGCGGCTGGTTGCGGTCACCGACGGTCTCACCGGGCTGAGCACTGGTTACGGGTACGACGCAGACGGCTACCTCGCGACGTTGACGCCACCCGGTCTGACACCGTTCCAGTTGGAGTACGCCGGGAGCTTCGACCGGCTCGCCCGGGTCAAGCGCGACCGCCCGGCCGCCTCCGGCGGCGGGACCGCGACCCTGGCCACGGTGCTCTACGGGCTGCGGCCCGACCTGCTCACCAGCGGGCTGCCCGACCTGCGGTCCCAGACCATCAGCGCCTGGGGACAGGACACCCAGGCCAGGTACGGCGCCGCGGTGTTCGGGCCAGACAAGCCGGTCAGCACTCTCGACCCGACCGAGGTCGCTGCCGCCGACTGGCCCTACGCCGACCTGTGGTTCACCGACTTCCGCTACCGCACCGTCAACACCGCCAGCTACGGCAGCGGCGACTGGCAGCTGACCTCCACGTCCTACGACACTGTCGGCAACCCGGTGCGTCAGCTCGGCGCCGGCGACATGGCCGCGATCAAGTCCGGCGCGGTCACCGCGCTCGGTGCCGGCACCATCACCGGCTACAACTCCGCCTACAACGGCCCGGCCAAGACTCCCGCCAACACCGTGGTCACCGACACCTGGGGCCCTGCCCGTCTGGTCCGAGGCTCTACGGGGACCCCCGCCATGCTCCGGCCGCACACCCACACGACCTACGACGAAGGGGCACCCAACGACGGCACCAACCCCAAGACCGATCGGGGTTGGGCGCTACCCACCACCGTCACCACCGAGGCCGTCGACGCCGCCACGTTTGCCGTCGTCGGAGACCCGGTCTCGGTCGTCAAGAGCGCCTACGGCGACACCGCGGGCTGGACCCTCGGGCTCCCGACCACCTCGACTACCGTCATGGGCGGCAGCCTCGCCAACATCGTGACCACCACCGGCTACGACGCCGCGGGCCGGGTCATCGAGCAGCGCCAGCCCAAGTCCAACGGTACCGACGCCGGCACCCGCCGCACCGTGTACTACACCTTCGCCGCCAACAGCAGCTTCCCGGCCTGTGGTGGAAAGTACGACTGGGAGGGCCTGGTGTGCCGGACCTACTACGTCGGTGCCCCGAGTGTCGGGCCGGCCCTGCCGGTGAGCACCGTCGCCGGGTACGACCAGTTCCTCCTGCAGCCGACCACGACCACCGAGACCAGCGGCGCGATCACACGGACCACCAACACCGCCTACGACACCGCGGGTCGGATGAAGAAGACCTGGACCACGGTCGCCGGCGCGACCTCGGTGCCGGCGCCAGGCACCGAGCTCGAGTACGACCCCGGCACCGGCCTGCCCACCACGCAGTGGGCGACCGATGCGACCGGTGCCCGCACCAGCGAGCACATCGACACCGGCTACGACACCTGGGGACGCTCCACCAGCTACACGCCGTACGGCGACACAGCCACGACCACCACCTACGACACCGCCGGCCGGGTCGCCACCGTCGCAGATCCCAAGGGCACCAGCACCTACACCTACGACGGCGAGGACGCCGCAGGCAAGACCGAGCGCCGCGGGCTGACCACCAAGGTGAGCGTCACCGCGCCAGGGGGCGCCGTCGAGTTCAGCGGCGCGTACGACGCCACCGGCAACCTCACCCTCGAGCAGCTGCCCGGCGGCATCACCCGCCGCAATACCTACGACACCGCGGGGCAGCAGACCGCACTGTCCTACTCCGGCACCGTCAACCGCACCGACCCAGAGGGAACGACCACCGACCCCGACGCGTCCTGGCTGGCGTGGAACCTGGACCGCGACATCGCCGGCCGCGTCACCGGTGAGGCCACCCCCGACGCAGCCGCCCCCACCGGCGAGCTCGCCGCCGGCACGGCCGCCGCGTACACCCGCGGCTACACCTACGACCGCGCCGGTCGCCTCACCAAGGTCATCGACCGCACCGCACCCGCAGGAGCAGCCCAGTACGACGCCGGAGGCAACCTGACGGGGATGACCTGCCAGACCCGCGAGTACACCTTCGACGCCAACGGCAACCGCACCAGCCTCACCCGCCGCGACGCCAACACCGACGGCACCTGCTCGACCGGCACCGCCCTGACCAGGTCCTGGACCTACGACAGCGCCGACCGCGTCACCTCCGGCTTCGGGTACGACTACGCCACCACCGCCTGGTACCTCTACGACACCAGCTCCGGATACACCTACGACAACCTCGGCCGCGTCACCAAGCTGCCAGCAGGAGACACCCCAACCGGCACCACCGCCGGCGCCACCACCCTGGGCTACTACGACACCGACGCAGCACGCACCATCACCCAGAACGGCACCACCAGCACCTACACCCTCGACCCCGACGGCCGCCGAGCCATCGAGGCCACCGGACCCACCAGTGGTGCTGCCACGACCACGGTGACCTCGCACTTCACCGACAGCACCGACAACCCCACCTGGGCCGAGAAGACCAGCGGCGGCACCACCACGACCAGCCGTTACCTCGGCAGTATCGGTGGCGACCTCAGCGCTACCGTCACCGGCGATGCCGTCTCGCTCGCGCTGGCCAACCCGCACGGCGACATCGTCAGCACCGTCACTCTGCCGGCCACCGGAACGGCGACCGGGATCGACTCCTGGAACACCTACGACGAGTACGGCAACCCACTCACCGGCGTCATTGGTGCCGCGCCGTTCAAGGCGTCGACCGGAGTTGGGTACGGCTGGGTCGGCGCAAAACAGCGTGCCGCCCAGGCGAGCGGGCTGGTGCTCATGGGCGCGCGCCTCTACAACCCCGCCACGGGCACCTTCACCTCAATGGACCCGGTCTACGGCGGTAACCCCACCACGTATGCCTACCCGGTAGATCCGGTCAACGTATACGACCTCAACGGACAATGGGGATGTGGCTGGTGTTCTCGACACAGCACGCTGATTCACAAGGCCGTCTCCATCGGCGTCGGCGTCGGCGTCGGGCTCGGCGCGGCCGCTGCATGCGGAGCGACGGCCGGATTGGGCTGCGTGGTCGTCGTCGGCGCCCTCGCGGGCGCGGTCGCGAACTCCTCCGCGAACTACGCGACTTCGAAATACGTCACCCATGAACGAGTCACGCAACGGAACGTCAACTCGTGGGCGGTCCAAGGAGCGTTCAGCGGCGGGCTCTCCTCCGCGCGTACTGCGACCGGAACCGGTAGTTTGGGACTCATCAAGACAGCCGCCAAGACTAGAAGTGTGAAGTCGACCGTTTCCGGCGCGCTGCACGGCATCGCCACGCGGACGCAACAGTGGCTCTAGGCGTGATGAGAGGGAGCGGCCAGAGGGTGCGAGTTCTTGCTTTTGCCTACGCGCTTGGCTTCGGCGGCACGCTGCTAACGGTTATTGCGGCAACGGGGTTCTCGGACTTCGGACTGTCTGTAGCGATCTCTGCTGTAGTCGCTGCGGCGATGGTGACCTGCGTCTTCGTCAAACAGTGGGTTGTTGACCGAAAGCGAAACCCGCGCCGATAGCCCTCACAAGGGGTCTAACTGCGCTGAACTTGTGCCGCTTAGTGTCATTAAGTCGCCAGTGACTGGTGACTCCGCATGGACGTGAAAGGTAAAGGTTGATGGGGGGCCGTTTGGCCCAAGCGGCCTGCGCCTTGACGCACGATGTCATATCTGGCGCCATTGAGCCGGTCCGCTACGAGCGACATAAAGTTTGCCCACGAGCCGCGGTGGTGAGGCTATCCGGTGCGACGGGTTCGCGGCCCGACCCAGTTTTTATCCTGGACGATCCTGGATGTCCGCTCCGGCAACTCGACTGGCCCGAGGGCATCGTCCCGGTGTGGACGGACGATGGCATCGATGCCGACAACGGAGGCGTTGGAAGCCGCACACCTACAAAGAAGTGGGGATAGGCGCTCGCTGTCGCTGGAGTTGGTTGTCGACAACCAACTCCCCAGTCCCGGTCCGGCGACGCGCTGCGGAGTTGCTCGGTCTCTCGACCTCGGGTATCTTGATATCAAGAGATATCCCGTCCCGCCGTCCCCAGTACTGAGTGTTGGGCCGAGTTAGGGGAGCCTTGCTTTTCCGGGGCTCGACAGCGGCGGCAGGATGGGAGACGCGATCTGGACGACGACGAGACATCAGGAGATGACTGCTGTGGCCAGTCAGGACAGCTTCGGTGCCAAGAGCACCTTGGACGTGGACGGCAAGTCCTACGAGATCTTCCGCCTCGACGCGGTCGAGGGCGACGGCCTGGACGTCAAGTCCCTCCCGTTCAGCCTCAAGGTGCTGCTGGAGAACCTGCTCCGCACCGAGGACGGCGCGGACATCACCGCCGACGACATCAAGGCGATCGCCGGCTGGGACGCGGAGGCCGACCCCAGCAAGGAGATCCAGTTCACGCCGGCGCGCGTGATCATGCAGGACTTCACCGGCGTCCCGTGCGTCGTCGACCTCGCCACCATGCGTGAGGCGATGGCCGACCTCGGTGGCGACCCGACCAAGATCAACCCGCTCGCGCCGGCCGAGATGGTCATCGACCACTCCGTGATCGCCGACGTGTTCGGTACGCCGGAGGCGTTCGAGCGCAACGTCGAGATCGAGTACGAGCGCAACCGCGAGCGCTACCAGTTCCTGCGGTGGGGCCAGGGCGCTTTCGACGACTTCAAGGTCGTCCCGCCCGGCACCGGCATCGTGCACCAGGTCAACATCGAGCACCTCGCCCGCACCGTCTTCACCCGCGAGGTCGATGCCCCCGACGGTTCAAAGAGCCTCCAGGCCTACCCCGACACCTGCGTCGGTACCGACTCCCACACCACGATGGTCAACGGCATCGGCGTGGTCGGCTGGGGTGTCGGCGGCATCGAGGCCGAGGCCGCGATGCTCGGCCAGCCCGTGTCGATGCTGATCCCGCGCGTCGTCGGCTTCAAGCTCTTCGGCGACCTGCCCGAGGGCGCGACCGCCACCGACCTGGTCCTCACGATCACCGAGATGCTGCGCAAGCACGGCGTCGTCGGCAAGTTCGTCGAGTTCTACGGCCCCGGCGTCTCGGTGCTGCCGCTGGCCAACCGCGCCACGATCGGCAACATGAGCCCGGAGTTCGGCTCCACGATCGCGGTCTTCCCGATCGACGAGGAGACCACGAAGTACCTCAAGCTCACCGGCCGCTCCGAGGAGCAGCTCGCGCTGGTCGAGGCGTACGCCAAGGAGCAGGGCCTTTGGCACGACCCGGACGCCGAGCCGCGCTTCTCCGAGAAGCTCGAGCTCGACATGGCGACCGTCGTACCGTCGCTGGCCGGTCCCAAGCGCCCGCAGGACCGCGTCTCGCTGTCCGAGGCCAAGGACTCCTTCCGTACGGCGCTCGCCGACTACGTCGACGACTCCGGCCAGGAGAACGGGTACGACGAGGCCGTCGCCGAGTCCTTCCCCGCCTCGGACTCCCCGAGCAACGGTCACGGCGAGGCGGCGCCGGGCGAGCTGCCCCACGCCACCCCGGCGGCCGGCGCGGGTCGCCCGAGCAACCCGGCCCAGGTCACGCTGGCGGACGGCACGTCGTTCGAGCTCGACCACGGCGCGGTCACGATCGCGGCCATCACGTCGTGCACCAACACGTCGAACCCGTCGGTGATGATCGGCGCGGCGCTGCTCGCCAAGAAGGCCGTCGAGAAGGGCCTCGAGCGCAAGCCGTGGGTCAAGACGACGCTGGCGCCCGGCTCCAAGGTGGTCTCGGACTACTACAACAAGTCCGGGCTCACGCCGTACCTCGACAAGCTCGGCTTCAACCTGGTCGGCTACGGCTGCACCACCTGCATCGGCAACTCCGGCCCGCTGATCCCCGAGGTCAGCCAGGCCGTCAACGACAACGACCTCGCCGTCGTCTCGGTGCTGTCGGGCAACCGCAACTTCGAGGGCCGGATCAACCCGGACATCAAGATGAACTACCTCGCGTCCCCGCCGCTGGTCGTCGCCTACGCGCTGGCCGGCTCGATGGACGTCGACCTCTTCAACGACCCGCTCGGCAAGGACACGGACGGCAACGACGTGTTCATGAAGGACATCTGGCCGGCGCCCTCGGAGATCGAGGAGGTCATCGCCGCGGCGATCAACTCCGACATGTTCGACGAGAGCTACCAGGACGTCTTCGCCGGCGACGCGGCCTGGCAGTCGCTGCCGACCCCGGAGGGCAAGACCTTCGAGTGGGACCCGGAGTCGACGTACGTCCGCAAGCCCCCGTACTTCGACGGCATGCCCGAGAAGCCGGAGGCCGTGACCGACATCGATGGCGCGCGCGTCCTGCTCAAGCTGGGTGACTCGGTGACCACCGACCACATCAGCCCTGCGGGCGCGATCAAGAAGGACTCGCCCGCGGGCAAGTACCTCGCCGAGCACGGTGTCGAGCAGCGCGACTTCAACTCCTACGGCTCGCGCCGTGGCAACCACGAGGTCATGATCCGCGGCACCTTCGCCAACATCCGGCTGCGCAACCAGCTGGCGCCGGGCACCGAGGGTGGGTTCACCCGGGACTTCACCAAGGACGACGCGCCGGTCAGCACGATCTTCGACGCCTCGGAGAACTACATCAACGCCGGCACCCCGCTGGTCGTGCTGTGCGGCAAGGAGTACGGCTCGGGCTCGTCGCGCGACTGGGCGGCCAAGGGCACCTCGCTGCTGGGCGTCAAGGCGGTCATCGCCGAGTCGTACGAGCGCATCCACCGCTCGAACCTGATCGGCATGGGCGTCATCCCGCTGCAGTTCCCCGAGGGCCAGAACGCCGAGTCGCTCGGCCTCACCGGTGAGGAGACGTTCTCGATCTCCGGCATCACCGAGCTCAACGAGGGTCGTACGCCGAAGACCGTCAAGGTGACCGCCGGCGACGTCAGCTTCGACGCCGTCGTCCGCATCGACACCCCCGGCGAGGCGAACTACTACCGCAACGGCGGCATCATGCAGTACGTGCTCCGCAACCTCCGGGCCCAGTCGGCCTGATCCAACGCCGAGTCGGCGCCAGATTGCAGTCGAGTCGGCGCCAGTTTTCTACAGCAGTTGAAAACTGGCGCCGACTCGGCATTTCGAGGCGCCCGATAGCGTTCGCACCATGATCGTGGCGTTCAGCATCTCCCCGACGACGGGCGACGACACCGGCAGCGTCTCCGAGGCGGTGGCGGCCGCCGTACGGGTGGTCCGTGAGTCCGGGCTGCCCAACGAGACCAACTCGATGTTCACCAACATCGAGGGGGAGTGGGACGAGGTGATGGCCGTCGTCAAGCGCGCGGTCGAGGTCGTCGCCGAGGTCTCGCCGCGGGTCGGGCTGGTGCTCAAGGCCGACATCCGACCCGGTTGGGACGGCCAGATGACTGCCAAGGTGGAGCGCGTCGAGCGGCTGCTGGGCCCGCAACAGGCCCAGTGATGTCGGAGATCCCGCCGCCGCCCTCCTACCCGCCGCCCGGCCCGGTGCAGCCCGAGCCGACCCTGCTGGCGTCGTACGGGCCGGAGCCGCCCCGGCCGTCCCGCGGTCCGGTCATCGCGCTCGCCGTCATCGGCGTGGCGATCGTGGTGGCGCTCGCTGTGGCCGTCCCGCTGCTCGTCACCGAGGACCCGGTGCCCAGCGACCTGACGGCCGTGAGGTCGTACGACGACCTGTCGGCCGACCACACGCCTGACGACGTCGACTACCCGCAGAGCCCGCCCGTCGGCGGTGAGCACGCGCCGGAGTGGCTGGACTGCGGGGTGTACGACGTGCCGGTGCGAGAGGAGAACGCCGTCCACGACCTCGAGCACGGGACGGTCTGGATCAGCTACGACCCCGACCTGGGCGGCGACGACATCGACGCCCTGGCCGAGGAGCTGCCGCAGAACGGCATCCTGGCGCCGTACCCCGGTCTGACCGCACCCGTCGTGGTGACCGTCTGGGGGCGGCAGCTGGCGTTGGTCGGGGCGGACGACCCACGGTTGGAGCTCTTCATCAGGACGTACGGCGGCGGGGAGACCGCGCCGGAGCCGAACGTGACGTGTGCCGGTGGCATCTCGGACCCGACCGGCGGCGGTGGCTCCTCCGGCACGGACGTCTGAGAATTCGTCCGTCCCCACGGCTCAGGTCCAGCCCGTCCCGACCGATCGATCGGGGAGCAAAGGATCCGCGACTGACCGAGCGCGCGGATCCGCTCGATCGAATGGGATGTGGGACTTTGAAGCGCAACACCAAGGCCGCCGTCGCTGTCGTCGCGGCCGCGACGATCCTCGTCGTCGGAGGTGCCTCGGGCGCCGTGGCGGGCAAGCTGATCACGGGCAACCAGATCGCCAAGGACACCATCACCTCGAAGAACCTGGCGCCGAAGAGCGTCGGCAAGTCCGAGCTGGCGCCCAGCGCCACCAAGGCGCTCGCGGGCCAGGACGGCGCCACCGGCGCGCAGGGTCCGGCGGGCGTGGCTGGTGCCAAGGGCGCCCAGGGTGCCCAGGGCCCGCAGGGCATCGCGGGTCCGCAGGGTCCGCAGGGTGCGCCCGGCGCGCCGGGCACGGACGCGGTGCTGGACGTGTACGACGAGGTCACCGAGCCGAACCCGGACCCGAACTGGCACGGCGCGCCGGTCGTCCTCGTCACCCCGAGCCCCGTCAACGGCACCGCGGACGTCCCGCAGGACATCCTCACCTTCCACCTGGACCAGGGTGAGTACCGCCTCGACCTCGCCGCGCAGTTCGTCCACTTCGTGCCCGGCGCGGACGGCGAGGACTTCGGCGTCGTGACCGTCACCGCCGACGGCGAGCCCCTCGGCGGCCAGATGTGGACGAGCGACATCCCTTCCAGCAACAACGTGGCGCAGACCTTCGGCTGGCAGCACGTCGAGGTCGGCGCCGACGGTGCCGACATCGCGGTCAAGGCAACCGTCCGCGGTGTCCGGCACGCCGAGGCGGGCGCCTACGTCACCGTCTCGAAGCTCGGCTGAGCCGCTGCCCTCCAGGACCCGGGTCCCGGTCGCCACGTGCGGCCGGGGCCCGGGTCTCGTCGTCCCCGGGCTAGGCGAGCTCGGCCGTCAGCTGCACCTCGGCGTCGGCGAAGCCGACCGAGCGGTAGATCCGGATCGCGTGGTAGTCGGGGTCGGCGACGGTCACGAGGGTGGTCGCGCCGAGCCGCTGGAAGGCGTCGGTGCCGGCGGCGTGCACGAGCGAGCCGGCGATCCCGCGGCCACGCGCCTCGGGGTGGGTCTGCACCTCCTGGAAGCGGGCGACCCGGTTGCCGGCGCGCACGATCCCCATCGTGGCGACCAGCCGGCCGTCGTCGAAGGCGCCGTACCAGGCACTGTGCCCCTGCTCGGTGATCCGCCGTTCGGCGGCGGCCTTGCGGCGGGTGAAGTCGTCGAACCCGGTCGCCCCGCCGTCGTGGCAGGCCACGTCGAGCGAGACCCGCTGCGCCCAGTCGTCGTCGCCCGTCAGCGGCCGGTAGAGCGCGCGCGTGTTGGGGCGCGGTGGCGGCAGGACGCGGCTGGCGGTGAGGACGACGGCGGTGTCGACGGCGTACCCGGCCTCGGCGAAGGCGGCGAGCTCCGCGAGCTGCCCGTCGGGGGAGTCGATGCCGAACGCGCGGTGCCGGATCCCCGGCAGCTCGCGGGTGAAGATCTCCTCGACCAGGCCGAGGTCGCGTCGCAGCGGGGCGCGGCGCAGGAGCACGAAGTTGCCCCAGCGGTAGCCCGGGTTGTCGGGCGTGCGGACCACGACGTACGTCGGGTGCTGCTCGACCTCGCTGCCCGAGAGCGTGAGGATCTCGAGGTCGGTGCGCCAGCCGCAGGAGAGGACTTCCATGCGCGGACGGTAGCGGCCCGGGTGCCACGATGTCCTCATGGACTCGGTGACGGTGGAGCTGCGGACTGGACGCGACGAGGTCGTGCTCGACCTGACGGAGGAGTGCCGGGACTTCGTGGCCGGGCGCGGGGACGGACTGCTCAACGTGTTCGTGCCGCACGCGACCGCGGGCATCGCGATCATCGAGACCGGCGCCGGCAGCGACGACGACCTGCTGGCCGCGCTCGGTGAGCTGCTGCCGGCCGACGACCGGTGGCGGCACCGGCACGGCAGCCGCGGCCACGGCCGCTCGCACGTGATGCCGGCGATCGTGCCGCCGCACGCCACGGTCCCGGTCCTCGACGGCCACCTCGCGCTCGGCACCTGGCAGAGCATCTGCCTGGTCGACCTCAACGTGGACAACTCGACCCGCGAGGTCCGCTTCTCGTTCCTCCGTGGCGCATGAACGACGCTCGGGTGGCGGTCGAGGCCGCGGAGGCCGGAGCGGGGGTAGTCCGTGCCCAGTACGGCCTCCCGGTCGAGCGCTTCGCGAAGTCGCCGACGGACTTCGCGACGGCGACCGACATCGAGGCGGAGCAAGCGATCCTCGCCGTGCTTCGGAAGCATCGTCCCGACGACGCCGTGCTCGGCGAGGAGGGCGGCCACGTCGGGCCGGCCGGTGCCGAACGGACCTGGCTGGTCGACCCGTTGTGCGGCACGCTCAACTTCGCGGTCCAGACGCCGCTCATCGCGGTGAACGTCGCGGTGCGCGTCGCCGGCGGCGTCACGGCTGCCGCATCGGCCGACCCGATCGCCGACGAGGTCTTCTGGACCGACGCCTCCGGCGCGTGGCGTCGGCGCTCGGGGGTCGACACGCCGCTGACGCCCTCGGCGGTCTCGACCCTCGTCGACGTCAACCTCGACGCCGTGCACCCGGATCCTGGCCGGTTCCGGCCGGCCGACCTGCTCGGCCACCCCGACTTCCGCCGGACGTACGGCGGGCGCGTGCTGTCCACGACGCTGGCTCTCGTCTGGGTGGCGGCCGGGCGGCGCGCGGCGTACGTCACCGACGGGCGCTTCGAGGACAACGTCCACTTCGCCAGCGGCATCGCGATCTGCCGCGCCGCCGGGTGCGTCGTCACGGACCTGCGGGGACAACCGGTCGACTCGCCCGGCGGCAGTGGGCTCCTGGTGGCGGCGGACGGCGAGACGCACCGGCGGCTGCTCGACCTCTGCGTGAACTCGTACGACGGGATCGGGAAAGAACAGGTGTGAGCACACCTGAGCGGTGGTCGTCGACAGGCCCGGCCAGCACGGCTGACCCGCCGACGGTGTGGTGGTTTCGAGGCTCAGGCCTGGCGGCCTTCACACCTCAACCACCGAGACGTCGGTTGACCCGCCGACGGTGTGGTGGTTTCGAGGCTCAGGCCTGGCGGCCTTCACACCTCAACCACCGAGACGGTGGTTGAGGTGCGAGCCGCGCTAGCGGCGAGCCTCGAAACCACCAACCCTCACGGCAGCAGCAGCATCGAGTCGCCGAACTCGTGCCAGAGGTACGCCGGGGCGTCCGGCGCGCCGAGGTCGGCGTACGCCCGGGCGACGAGAGGTCGGCCGGCGACGGCGGCGAGCAGGTGGAGGTGGCTGGCCTCGGGCTCGTGGAGTCCCGTGAGCAGCCCGTCGACGACGCTCGTGGGCCGCGACGGGTCGAGGACCAGCGACGTCCAACCGGCGCTGGGCACGACCCGGCCGCCGGCCGCCGCGGACTCCAGTGCCCGGACCGCCGTGGTCCCCACGGCAACGACCCTGCGACCGGCCGCGCGGGTGGAGCCGACGAGGCGGGCGGTCGCCGCAGGTACGGCGTACTCCTCCGGTTGCGGCGGCTCGTGCTTCTCCTGGCTGGCGACGCCGGTGTGCAGCACGACCGGAGCGACCACCACGCCGGACGCCATCAGCGAGACCAGCAGGCGTTCGGTCAGAGGCCTGCCGGCACTGGGCATCTCGGCGCTGCCGGGGTGGCGGGCGTAGACGTTCTGCAGCGTGTCGATCGGCCACTCGCCCTGCACGTAGCGGTAGCGGATCGGGTGGCCCCACCGGTTCAGGTACGCCGCCCGGTCCACCGCCGGCGACGGACGTGCCCGCCACAGCCGAGACTGACCGGCCGGGTGCGGCTCGAGCACCCGGAGCGAGACGCCACCGGGCAGGGCGAGCACCTCACCGGGCACCGGCGTCGCGGGGCCGCTGTTGTCCGGCCGCCGGAGCTCGACCACCCAGCTGCCGTCGTCGAGCAGTGTCGACACGTGGACGCCCCAGCCCTCGCCCGTCACCGCCGAGGGCAACGTCGCGCTGGTGTTGATGACCAGCAGGTCGCCGGGGCGCAGGTGGTCGGGCAACCGGGCGGCCGTGGTGTGCAGGGTCGACTCCGGCGTCACGACCGCGAGCCGCACCTCGTCGCGGGCCACCCCGCGTGCCTCGGGCGGGACCGTCGCCTCGCGGACGGTGAGCGTCATGCGCGCACCACCGGCTCGAGGTCCGCGGCGCGGTGACGGCCGCTGGCGAGGTCGCCGACGACCAGCGCCATCAGACGGGGTACGACGGACGCCGGGTCGGGACGGTCGCTGATGTCCTCGCCCGGGTACGCCGCCTGGTGCATCGCCGTCCGCAGGTCACCCGGGTCGACGGCGTACACCCGGACCGCGGGCTCCTCTTCAGCGAGCACCCGCGTGGCGTGGTCCAGCGCGGCCTTCGACGAGCCATAGCCGCCCCAGGTCTCGTATGCCTCGACGGACGCGTCGGAGGTGATGTTGAGGATCCGGCCGCACCGAGTGCGCAGCTGCGGCAGCACCAGGGAAGCGAGCGCGATCGGGGCCACCACGTTGACCTCCATCGTGCGCAGGTAGGTCTCCGGCTCGAGGTCGGCCAGCCGGGGGAGCGGGGCCACCCCCAGCGTGCTGGCGTTGTTGACCAGCAGGTCGGCGCCGCCGAGGTCGGCAGCCGACACCGCGAGCGCGCCGCGGTGCCAGGAGTCGGTGACGTCGCCGGGTACGGCGAGGTGCGGTCCACCGGGCAGGGCAGCGACGGCCACGTCCAGCCGTACGGCGTCGCGCGCGTCGGCGACGACGGACCAGCCGGTCGAGGCGAGTGCGTGGGCTAGTGCCAGCCCGAGCCCCTGCGAGGCTCCGGTAATCACGGCGACAGGCATGGGAGGTCTCTCCTAGGGTCGGATCATGTCTTTCCGTTCTCGACGAGGGTGCAAGTTGAAGTGAACTTCAAGTCAAGGGTTGCGCTGCCAGACGATCGGGAGCACGTCCTCCGCTTAGTGGAGGAGGCGTTCGGCCCCGAGGAGGGACCGACGGTCGCCCGCCTGGTCACGGCGTTGGACGAGGCCGGCTGCACCAAGGCGAGCATCGTCGCCGACGCCGACGGGCAGGTGGTCGGACACGTCCAGCTGAGTCGCTCATGGGTCGACGCCCGCGAGGCGCTCGTCGACGTCCTGGTGCTCAGCCCGCTCTCGGTGGCTCCGGCGTACCAGCGCCAGGGAATCGGGGCGGAGCTCCTGCGCGCCGCCCTGGTCGAGGCCGAGCGGCTCGGGTCACCCGCCGTCTTCCTGGAGGGCGACCCGGCCTTCTACAGCGAGCGCGGGTGGGCCGCCGCCGGACCGCTGGGCTTCGCCGCGCCCTCCACCCGGATCCCCGCACCGGCCTTCCAGGTCGCGCTGCTGCCGGCGTACGAGCCGTGGATGACGGGGGCGCTCGTCTACTGCGAGCCGTTCTGGGCGCTCGACTGCGTGGGGCTGCGCGATCCGCTGCTCGCGCAGCTCGGAGGCTAGAGCGGCACCTGCCGTCGGATATGGCCTCATTTGGCCACGCGGGCGGCGGGCTCCACGGCCTAGCGTGAAGAGATGAGCGCACGACACGGTTCGGAGAGCTTCTTCATCGAGGGCGAGGGCCTGGTCAACACCCAGCTGGGTGGCCGGCAGGGGGACCAGCCTGACGTGATCACCGATCCGGAGGCGGCGCCTCCGCCACCTCCGCCACCACCGACTGCTGCGCGGCGCGCGGGCGACGTACCGCCCTTCCGGTTCTCCCGGGTCGGTCCGCGCGGCAAGGCGCTCGGGGAGCCGCTGGCGCTGGCCCTCGCCGAGGCGATGACCAAGGGCGGTGGCGGCCGCGGCGACGTCCCGGCCGGCTACACCTACCTGGGCCAGTTCATCGACCACGACCTCACCATGGACGTGACCGAGGTGGCCCTCGGTGAGGACGTGATGCCGGCCGCGCTGCTCCAGGGCCGCTCGCCCACCCTGGACCTCGACTCGCTGTACGGCGCGGGGCCGGCCGACCCGGAGTCGGCACGGTTCTACGAGGCCGACGGCGTGCACCTCAAGACCGGGACGACGATCCGGACCGGTCCGGACCAGGCCAAGCCGGGGCACGACCTGCCGCGGGTGGGGACCGGCGGAGTGAAGGCCCGCAGGAAGGCGCTGATCCCGGATCCCCGCAACGACGAGAACCTCATCGTCGCCCAGACGCACCTGTCGATGATCCGCTTCCACAACCGGGTCGCCGACAAGCTGCCCGCCAGCGTGCCCGCGCCGCAGCGTTTCCGGCGCGCCCGGAGGTCGGTCACGCTCCACTACCAGTGGCTGATCCGGCACGACTACCTGCCGCGCATCGTGGACGCGCGCGTCCTGGACGACGTGTTCACCAACGGCCGCAAGGTGGTCCAGGCGGACGCTGCTCCGACGGACATGCCCACGATGCCCGTCGAGTTCTCCGTGGCCGCGTTCCGGCTCGGCCACAGCATGATCCGTCCCGTCTACGACTGGAACCGCCGGTTCCCGCGCGGGATCGGCTTCCTCGAGTACATGTTCGACTTCTCGGCCGGTGGTGGCCCGCTCGGCGGGGTCGACCGGCTGCTCAGCAACTGGATCGCGGACTGGCGGCGGATGTACGACTTCCCGGGCGGCGGGCATCCCGCCCTGGCAGCGCCCGACGGCGTGAACCTGGCCCAGCGGATCGACACCACGCTGACGGACCCGCTGAAGAACCTGCCGCCGAGCACCTTCGGCGGTGGGGCCGGCATCCCGTTCGACGACCGACGCCGCAACCTCGCCTTCCGCAACCTGACCCGGGCCTCGATGATCCGGCTCGCCAGCGGGCAGCAGCTGGTGGAGAAGCTCCGGGCCTCCGGTGTCGCGGTCCAGCCGCTCGGTCGGCGGCAGATCCTCCAGGGCAACGGCGGTGCGAAGGTCACCGGACTGACCAAGGCGCAGGAGGACAGACTGGTGTCGGACACGCCGCTGTGGTTCTACATCCTGCGCGAGTCGGAGACGGGCGACGGTCGGCTCCGCGGCGTCGGCGCCCGGATCGTCGCGGAGACGTTCCACCGGGCGATGGAGGGCAGCCGCTTCTCGATCCTGGGCGATCCCGGCTTCCGCCCGGCGCACGGTCGCGGGGACGTCTTCGAGATGACCGACCTGCTCTTCTTCGCGTTCGCGGGGAGGAAGACAGGCATCAACCCCTTGGGCGGCGCCTGACCTGCCCGAAGAACCGGGACACCCGGCCCTCCTACCCGGGCCGTCGTACGTGTGAGATTGTGGCTCGGCTGTGGCGGAGGTCGCCACGCTTCGGGCGCGACGGGGGATCGATCGGTGAGGCGTTGGCGGTACCGGCCGCTCCAGGCGGCGGCGGTCGCGGCGCTCGCTGCCCTGATGACCGCGTGTGCCGCCTTCGCGCCGCTCTACTACCGGGCGATGCAGCAGGCGCTGACCGAGATCACCATTGCCAACTCGTCCGTGCTCGACACCAGCCTCCAGCTGGCGCAGTCACCCGGGGACGGGTTCTACGACACCCTGCCGGTCCAGCCGCCGGAGGCGATCGCCGGCGACCTGCCGAAGGAGTACCGCGACGACTTTCACGCCCCGGTCCTGGGCTACACCGCGAACTCCGCGGTCCTTCCCGCGCTGGCGACGGACCCGGCAGGCGACCTGATCTGGCGCAGCGGCCAGTGTGAGCACCTGACGTTCACCGACGGCGACTGCCCGACGGCGTACGGCGAGATCGCGGTCAGCGCGGCCGACGTCGAGAACTTCGGTCTCGAGGTCGGCGCCAGGACCCGGGTCGCCGGCGCCGAGCAGCCCGACGGCTCCACCGCCGTGCTCCGGCTGACGGTGGTCGGCGTCTACGAGCAGGACGTGAGCGACTACTGGTTCGGCCAGTCGCTCACCGGCCGGTCGGGGCTCACCTCGCCGGGGCCGCCGCCGGCGCTCCAGCACGACGTGTGGATCACGCCGCGGGACACGTTCGACAACGGCGACGGCATCGTCGACACGCGTACGTCGAGCGCCGGCTTCCGGATCGACCCGGACGCCGTCGGCGTCGACGAGCTGCTCGCGCTCGGCCCGGCGGTCGACGACCTCGCCCACCGGCCGCCCGACGTCGGGATCGCGCCGCTCACCGTGGTCTCCGGGCTGCCCGACCTCGCCGCCGACGTACAGGACCAGATCGACCAGTCCCGGGTGACCGTGCCGTTGCTGATGGCGCAGCTGTGCCTGCTCGCGATCGTCGTGCTCTGGCTGGTGCTGCTGGCGATCACCGAGCAGCGGCGACCGGAGGTGGCGCTCGCCCGGCTCCGGGGCCGGGGCCGTCAGGGCGCCCGGCGGCTGCTGCTCGCCGAGCTGCTCCCGATCACCCTGCTCGCCCTGGTGCCCGGGGCGCTGCTGGCCGTCCTGGCGTCGTGGTTCGCCCGGATGGTGCTGCTACCCGGAGCCCCGCCGTTCGAGCTCGGCTGGCCGTTCCTCGCGGCCCTGATCGCCGCGGCCGGGGTGCTCGCCGGGGTCACCCTGGTCGCCGTCAGCCGGGTGGCCCGGGAGCCGGTCGAGCGGCTGCTGCGCCGGGTGCCGCCACGCAACGCCGGGTGGGCGCTGGGCGCCTCGGACGCGATCATCATCGCCGGGGCCGGCGGGATCGTCGTCGTCTTCGCCACCGGCGGGCTCGACGGACCGATCGCGCTGGCCGCTCCCGGACTCCTGGCGATCGTGGTCGGCCTGCTGCTCGCGCACCTGACCACCCCGACGGCCGCCGTCCTCGGCCGTCGGCAGCTGCGCCGCGGCCGAGTCCGGTCCGGCGTCAGCATGCTCGACGCCGCACGCAGCCCCGCGACCCGGCGGATCGTCGCCATCGTCACGCTGGCCTCGGCCCTCGCGGTCTTCTCGGCCGACGCGCTCGTCGTCGGACAGCGCAACCGCGCCACCGCCGCCCAGCAGGAGGCGGGCGCGGCGATGGTGCTCGCGGTGCGCGGCAACGAGCTCGCCGACGTACGGTCCGCGCTCGACGAGGTGGACCCCGACGGCGCGAAGGTCACCCCGGTCGTGCGGGTGCTGCCGCCCGGCGACGATGCCCCCGGCACGCTCGCGGTGGTCGCGTCGTCGTTCCGCGACATCGCGCTCTTCCCCGGTGGTGCCCCGTCCGACGACCTGTGGGACCGGCTCCGGCCACCGGACGCGGCGCCGATCGACGTGACCGGCACCGAGCTGTCCCTCGACGCCGACCGGTCCACGCTCGAGTCGCGGCGCCTCGACGGCAACCTCCACCCGGTCACGCTCGGTCTCGACCTCGTCACCCCGAACGGGGAGACCCTGCACACCACGTTCGGCACCCTGCCCGGCCCGACCCGGCACGTGCGCTTCAGCCAGCGGGTCAGCTGCGCCGAGGGCTGCCACGTCACCGGCGTCTGGGCCAGCACCCTGCCCGGCGCGAGCATCAGCGGCGCCGTCACGCTGCGCAACCTCACGGCGCAGCCGTCCGGCGAGGTGGTCCCGCTCGGGCCGGCCGAGCAGTGGACGAAGTACGGCGTACCCAAGACCGGCACGATCACGCCGAGCTCCGACAGCGCCGACGCGCTGACCGTCACCTTCGACGGCAAGGGCGCGTCGCCGATGACCATGCAGCAGCGTTGGCTGCCGACGGTGGTGCCGGCGCTCGTCGCCGGGGAGCTGCCACCCGACAGCGTCCGCAACCGGTTCACCCTCGCCGGCCTCGACGGACGGGCCCAGGCGGCCGCGAAGGTCGGCACCCTGCAGCGGGTGCCTGCGTCGCGGCCGAACACCTTCGTCGCCGACCTCGACTCCCTCGAGCGCGGGCGGTCCGTGCTGGGTACCGACCAGCTCGAGGTCTGGTTCGCCGACGACGACCCGGTGCTGCTCGACCGGGTCACCGATGCTCTCGGCGAGCGGGGCATCGCGGTCTCGGACGTCACGACCCTCGACGACATCCAACGGACGTACGACGAGTCCGCGGCCGCCTGGAGCCTCCAGCTCGCCGCGCTGGTCGGAGCCGTGGCGCTGCTGATCGCCCTGTTGGTGCTGGTCGTGAGCGCAGTCAGCGGATGGCGGTTCCGGACCCGCGACTTCGCAGCGCTGCGGATGAGCGGCGTACCCCGCCGCTCGATCCGGTCGATCGCCGTCGCCGCGCAGCTCCCGGCGGTCCTGGTCGGCGTCGCCGCGGGTGCGTTGTCCGGGCTCTTCGGCGCCCAGCTCGCGATGCCGATCGTGCCGCTCTTCGCCACCGCGCCCGACGTGTCGACGCTCGACCTCGACACGGCGTGGGTGGCCGTGCTCCTGGCGGTCGTGCTGTCCCTCGCGGTGCTCGGTGCGGGCAGCGTGCTCATCGGCCGGGCCCTGGCGGCCCGTGCCGAGCTGCGGCGACTGCGGGAGACGATGTGACAGGGCCAATCAGTTCGGGACTGCGCGTGAGCACCCAGCGGCTGGTGCACATCTACCGCTCCGAGGGGCACGAGGTCGCGGCCCTGTCGGGGGTCGACCTCGACGTCGCGGCGGGGGAGATGGTCGGCCTCCTCGGGCCCTCCGGCGCCGGCAAGTCCACCCTGCTCAGCCTGCTCGCCGGCGTCTTCCGGCCCAGCGCGGGCAAGGTCTTCATCGGCGCCGTGGAGCTGTCCGCGGCCGGCCCACGGCAGCTCGACGAGCTGCGGGCGCTCGAGGTCTCGCTCATGCTGCAGGGCGCGGGCCGCAACCTGCTGCCGTACTTCACGCCGCTCGACAACGTCCGCTTCGCGCAGGGCGCCGCCCGCGCGGCCGGCAAGGACCTGCCAGACCCGGGCGACGTGCTCGAGGCCGTCGGTCTGGGGGCCGAGGCGGAGCGGCCGCTTCGCGAGCTCACCCCCGGTCACCTCCAGCTGGCCGCGCTCGCCGTCGCGATGGCGCCGCGGCCCGGGCTGCTGCTCGCCGACGAGCCGACCAGCCAGCTCGAGCACAGCGCCCGCGACCTGGTGCTGGAGCGGATGGCGGCGCTCAACAGTGAGCTCGGCACCACCGTCGTGCTCGTCACCCACGACCCCGACGTCGCGGCCTTCCTGCCGCGCACGATCACCATCCGCGACGGTCGCGTCGGCGGCGAGGGCCGCAGTGGCGAGGAGTACGCCGTGGTCACCCCCGACGGCTTCCTGCCGCTCCCGCTGCATGTCCGGGAGCACCTGCTGCCCGGCACGCTGGTGCGCTTCCACCTGCGCGAGGACGGCACCTACGAGCTGATCTCCGAGCGACAGGAGGGTGGCCCCGATGCATGAGCTGATCGCCCAGGGCGTCGAGGTCCGGTACGGCGACCTGGTGGCGGTCCGGGCCCTCGACCTGATGCTCCAGCCCGGTCAGCTGCTGGCGGTCACCGGGCCCTCGGGCGCGGGCAAGTCGTCGCTGCTCTGGGCCCTCGGTGCCGCGCTGCGACCCAGCGCGGGCCGGGTCGTGCTCGCGGGCACCGAGCTGACCGACCGCGAGCAGGCAGCCGCCCAGGGCGTCGTGGTGGTGCCGCAGGGCAACGGGCTCGCGTCCTCGCTCACGGCCGCCGAGAACGTGCTCGTCCCGCTGCTCGCCGGCGGGGTCGCTTCCGACGAGGCGGCCCGCCGTACCGAGGAAGCGCTGACCCTGGTCGGCCTCGAGGAGAGCGGCAACCACCTGATCGAGGAGCTCTCCGGCGGCCAGCAGCAGCGGGTCGCCCTGGCGCGGGCGTTCGGCGCCCAGGCACGACTGCTGCTCGCCGACGAGCCCACCAGCGACCTCGACGCCACCAACCGAGAGCGGATGGTGGCCGCCCTGCGCGGCGAGGCGCTGCGCGGCGCGATCGTGGTGATGGCGACCCACGACCCCGAGGCCGCCGAGCAGACCGACGGCGAGCTGCACCTCGACGAGGGCGTCGCCACCTGGGTGCGCCCGCTCACCCCCTGATCGGGCACAGCGCGCCGCTCCAAGTCAGCTCCCAGTCGGCCTCAAGAGGTCGGCCTCAGAGTCGTCCCACCAGACCACCTCTGAGTCCACTTCTCGAATGGGAGCATCACCGTGTCTCGCATCCTCCACCGTCTCGGCTACAGCACCGCGGCGCACCCCTGGCGGACGATCTCCGCCTGGCTCGTGGTCGTCGTCGCGGCCTTCGCGCTCGCGGGCTCCTTCGGGGGCACCACCCATGACGACTACAACGTCCCGGAAGCCCGCGCCCAGGCCGGCGTCGAACAGCTCCGCGCCCACGTCCCCGACGGCGGCGGCGCCACCGCGCAGGTCGTCGTCCACGACCGCGACGGCGATGCGCTGTCGGCCGCCGACCTCGACGGCCTGGTCCAGCGCCTGGGCGCCCTCGACCACGTCAGCTCGGTCAGCGAGCCGCGGCTCTCCGCGGATGCGGACACCGCGCTGGTCAACATCGGGTACGACGTCCCCGTCACCGACCCGGACCTCGTCGGCGCCCACGGCTACGACCCGCTCGAGGGCGCGATCGAGCCGCTGCGCGACGCTGGCCTGCAGGCCGAGCTGGGCGGCGAGCTGCCCGGCGGCGCCGAGTCGACGATGAAGGGCACCGGCGAGCTGGCCGGCGTCATCGCCGCACTCGCGCTCCTGGTCATCGCGTTCGGCTCCGTCGTCGCCGCCGGGCTGCCGATCGCCATCGCGCTGACCGGCCTCGCCGTCGGCTCCGCTGGCATCACGCTGCTGTCCGCGACGATGGACGTGTCCACGGCCGCTCCGACCGTGGCGACCATGGTCGGCCTGGGCGTGGGCATCGACTACGCGCTGCTGCTGGTGACCCGGCACGTGGAGTTCCTCGGCCAGGGCCTGGACAAGCGCGAGGCCGCCGGCCGGGCGATGGCCACCGCCGGCCGCTCGGTCGTCTTCGCCTCGCTCACCGTGCTGATCTCCCTGATGGGGCTGCGGCTCGGCGGGCTCCCGGTCTACTCGACGTTCGGCTACGCCACCGCGATCGCCGTCGTCTCCGTGCTCGCCGCCGCACTCACCCTCGTGCCGGCGCTGTGCGGGCTGGCCGGGCGCCGGCTGATGCCGCGCCGAGTTCGCAAGGGCCTGCCCGCCCGGTCTCGCAAGGCGCCCCTCACCGCTCGCTGGGCGTCGCAGGTCGTCAAGCGTCCGGTCGCCGCGGCCCTGGCCGCCCTGGTGTTCCTGCTCTTCCTGGCCGCCCCGGTGCTCGGCATGCGCACCTGGCCGCAGGACGGCAGCAGCAACAGCAAGGAGACCTCGGTGCGCCAGGCCTACGACCTGATCGACGCCGAGTACGGCGCCGGCGCCAACGGCCCGTTCACGATCGTCGTCGACAACACCCAGGCAGATCCGCAGGCGATCGAGACCCAGATCGCGGCGCACCCGGGCATCGCCGGGGTCGCCACCCCGTTCACGACCCCCGACGGTGCGATCACGGTGTTCGACGCCGAGCCGGCGTACGGTCCGGCCGACGAGCGCACCTCCGAGCTGGTGACGGCACTCCGCGAGGAGCTGCCCGCCGGCGTCGAGGTCACCGGCAACACCCCCATGTTCGCCGACCTCTCCGGGATGCTCTCCGAGCGGCTCTGGGTCGTCGTCGGGTTCGTGGTCGCCGTGTCGGTGCTGCTGCTGGCGATGATGTTCCGCTCGATCGTCGTACCGATCAAGGCGGCCGTGATGAACCTGCTGTCGATCGCCGCGTCGTACGGCGTGCTCACCGTCGTCTTCCAGTGGGGCTGGGGCGGGAGCCTGCTCGGGATCGACCACGCGGTCGCCGTCTCGAGCTGGATCCCGATCCTCACCTTCGCGATCCTCTTCGGGCTCTCGATGGACTACGAGGTGTTCCTGCTGTCGCGGATCCGTGAGGACTGGCTGCGCACGGGTGACGCCACGGGCAGCGTGGAGCGCGGCCTGGCCGCCACCGGACGGGTGATCTCCTCGGCCGCGGCGATCATGGTCGTCGTCTTCCTCGGGTTCGCGACCGAGGCCGACACCGTGGTCAAGCAGCTCGGGTTCGGCATGGCGGTCGCGATCGTGCTCGACGCCACCGTCGTCCGGATGGTCCTGGTCCCCGCGACCATGACCATGCTCGGCAAGTGGAACTGGTGGCTGCCGGCCTGGCTGGACCGCCTGCTCCCGACGATCGACGCCGAGAAGTTCGACGACGACGCTGACCTGTGGACCGAGCTCGAGTCCGACGACGCCAAGGTCGGTGCCTGAGATGTCCTCCTACTCAAGTGCCGGGGTCGACCACACCTGGCCGCGGCAGCTGCGGCTGCCCGGCCAGGTGGCGGCCCCGGACGGGCCGATCGACATGCGGATGATGTACGTCATGCACCACGCGTTCCGGCGTGACCTGGACCTGTTCTCGGCGGCGGTGCGCAACACCCCCGCGTCCGAGCGGGCCACCTGGGTGCTGCTGGGCGAGCGGTGGGAGCTGTTCGCCGAGGCGCTGCACGAGCACCACACGATCGAGGACGAGGGGGTCTGGCCCGCGCTGGAGCACCTCGGCAGCACCGAGGACGTTGCCACGCTCGCCGCGATGGAGGCCGAGCACGGTGAGATCGACCCGCTGCTCGAGGGCTGCGCGGCCGGGTTCCGCAGGCTCGCCGGCCACGCCGACGAGGATGCCCGGGCCGCCCTGTCCGTCCGGGTCTGCGCGGCGCGCGAGTCGCTCCGCCGTCACCTGGCACATGAGGAGACCGACGCGATCGCGATCATCCAGCGGCTGCTCTCCGCCGAGGACTGGGCCCGGATCGAGGAGGAGCACGCTCCTCCCGTCCGGCTCGGACAGGCGGTGCGGCTGGTGCCGTGGGCGGCGTACGGCGTCCCGCGCGAGGTGCTCGACCGGGTCTTCAGCGAACCCGGAGGCCGTGGCTTCCGGGTGATCTGGCGGCTGACCCGGGGCCGGTTCGCCCGGCGGCACGCCCGCGCGTTCCGATTCGCTTAGGACACGCCGGGTACGAGCCGGATGTCGCGGACTGCCCCGTCGCCGAGGGCGGCGAGGGCCTCCTGGTAGGCCGGGCTGTCGTGGGCGGCCCGAGCGGCGTCGACGGACTCGAACTCGATGAGCACGGTCCGGGTCTGTTCGCCCGCCTCGTAGGTCTGCTCGGGGAACCCGCGGGCCAGGAACGTGCCACCGGCCCCCTCGAGTGCTGGACCGGCCAGCTCCGCGTAGGCCCGCAGCTTGGCCTCGTCGCTGATCTCCCGGTAGATGCTGATCCAGTAGGCGGTCATGACACCATCCTGCCGGAACGGCCCGTGAGCGCGGCGCTCGCGTCGTACTGGCGTTCGCGGCCCGGCGCTGGCACTTCTCAGGGAACCCCGTCACTTCCTGGGCAATGCAATGCCTGAGAAGTGACGGTTTCCCCGGTGAACCGGGGAAACCGACAGCCCGCGGATCAGAACCCGAAGTACTCCCGCTGACCGGCCACCCACGCGCCGGCGAGCGGGACGTCCCACTCCTCGCACTGGGCGACCGCCCGCTCGGCGTGCCGCGTGGCCAGGTCGTCGTCACCGACTGTGTGGGCGGCCATCGCCAGGAACGCGTCAACCGGGCCGATCGCGCTGCCGGTGCCGGCGCAGGCGAACTGGCCGGAGAGGCCGATCAGGCGCTCGTACGTCAGGGACGCGAGCTCGCGATCACCGAGGTGGCTGGCCGCCTCGGCGATCATGCTCCACGACATGGGGGAGTACCAGGTGTCGACGGCGAGCGCCCGGTCGATGAACACGCGGTTGGCGTCCAGGTAGGACCGGGCGTCGTCGGCGCGGCCGAGCCGGCAGAGGATCGTGAGCACCGGCGGAGCGGTGTTGATGAATCCGTCGACCGGCATCGTCTCGAGCACGGCCAGTACGTCGGCCTCACCACCCTGCCAGAGCGACTGCATCATCATGGCGCCGGCGACCGACTCCTCGGCTCCGGGGATCGTCACGACCTGGCCGATCTCGACCATGTCCCGGATCCGGCTCTCGACGGCCTCGAAGTCTCCGCGCAGCGCCAGCCACGAGACCTCGATCGAGTCGAGGACGAGCTGGGCGTACACGTGCCGGATCCGGTCGGCCTGCGCGCGTCCCTCGACCAGGCACTCGTCGAGGACGGCGATGTCGCCGAGCTCGCCGGCGGCCTCGGCGCGCAGCGCGTAGGCGGAGACGAGCCCGACGCTGTCGCCGAGCTCGCGGGCGATCTGCGCGGCTTCGGTCGTCATGTCGAGGCGCTTCGAGGCATTGGCGCCTCGCCAGATCGCGATGGTGCCCTTGACCAGGGCGGTCAGCACCAACGCCGGGTCCTGCAGGCGCCGCGCCATCGCGATCGCCTCGTCGGCGAGCGCCTCTCGCTCCTGCGGCGTAGAGCCGTAGTAGATCTCCCCGGCGAGCGCCAGCATCACCCGGCACCGCCGCGGGTCGTCGCCGGTCGGCAGCCGGTCGAGGGCGTCGCGCAGCGCGCCGACCACGATCTCGTCGACGTCTCCGCCGCCGGGCGTCCAGAGCGCGCCGGTGCTCGTCATCGCCCCGGCCCGGATGAGCAGATCCAGATCACCGGCACCGTCGTCGGCCTCGCCCGCGACCTCGATCGCCTCGTGGGCGACCTCCCGCAGCTCTAGCCAGCGGCCGGCGCGACGGAGTACGTCGGCAAGGTCGGCGAGCACCTCGAACCGGTCCACCGCGGTGGATACGGGATCGTCGTCCTGCGCGCCGAGCGCGTACTCGAGCATCTCGAGCGCCTCGACGTACGCAAAGACCGTCATCGCGGAGCGCGCCGCTGCCTGGGCCGCCGGCCAGGCGCGGGCGAGGTGTCGCGGACCCGCGGCCAGCCAGTGCCGGGCGACCTCGGTCTCGCGCTTCGGACGACCGCTGAGCGCCTCGGCGGCCCGGGCGTGGATCCGAGCCCGGCGCGACTGGGGGAGGCCGGCGAGCACCGTGTCGCGGACCAGGGCGTGGTTGAAGCGGAACCGGTCGACGCCGTCCTCGGCGACCAGTCCCGCCTCGATGGCCGGGTCGAGCCGGTCCAGCGCGGTGTCCTCGTCGGTGTCCGCGACCAGCGACAGGGTGGACAGGTCGAAGATGCGACCCACGACGCTGGCGGTCTGGAGCAGGTCCTGGGTCGCCGGGTCGAGGTGGGCCAGCCGCCGGGAGAGCACCTCGTGGACCGCAGCCGGGGGCCGGCCCTCGGCCACCAAGGCGGCCAGGTCGCCGTCGCGGGCGAGGCGGGCGTACTCCACGAGGAAGAACGGGTTGCCCTCCGTGCGCTCCCGCAGGGCGTCGGCGTCGGCGTCGTTCGGCGCGGCCTCGGCGACCTGGGCGAAGACCTGCGCGGTCGCCTCGGCTGAGATGCCCCGGAGCTGGAACCGCAGCGCGTGCTTGCGGGCCAGCGCCTCGGCGACCTCGGCCAGGGCGCCGGTCGGGACCGGGTACTCCCGCCAGGTGGCCAGCACCAGCAGGCGGGCCGGGCTCTCCGCGGCCACCGCCTCGGTCAGCAGGCGCAGCACCCGCAGGCTCGAGGTGTCGGCCCAGTGCAGGTCGTCGAGGACCAGCAGCAACGGGCCCTTCTCGGCCGCGGCGATCACGGTCTGCACGACGGTCTCCCACGCCCGGAACGCCGCAGCGCCGTCGTCGCCGTCGTCGGTGGACGGCAGGGCGGAGCCGAGCCGCTCCAGCACCGTCGCCCACGGCCACAGCGCCGGCGCACCGTCGTCCTGCGAGCACCGACCCCACGCGATGGTGACGCCCTGCTCGTCGGCGTACGTCGCCAGCTCGATCGCCAGCCGGCTCTTGCCGATCCCGGGCTCTCCGGTCAGCGCCACGAACGCGAGCGAGCCGGTCCCGGCGACGACTTGGTCGACCAGACCGGTGAGGGCGGCCAGCTCCTCGTCGCGCCCGGCGAGCGACCAGGGCCAGAGCGTCGGGAACGGCAGCGGAGCATGCGTCTCCAGGCCCTCGGCGGTTGAGGTGCCTTCGGTGGTTGAGGTGCGAGGAGCGCCAGCGACGAGCCTCGAAACCACCGGGGCCGTGGCCGAGCCAGCAGGCTCCGCCACGGCGATGTCATCCTGGCGCAGTACGGCGCTCTGCACCGCGCGCAGCTCGGCACCCGGCTCGAGGCCGAGCTCCTCGTCGAGGACGTCGCGGACCTCGCGGAGCACGGCCAGCGCGTCAGCCTGCCGGCCGGAGCCGGCGAGCGCGAGCGCGCGGAGTGCCCAGGCGCGTTCGCGCAGCGGGTGTGCTCGGGTCAGGGCGTCGAGCTCGGCCGCGACCGTAGCGTGCTGCCCGAGCAGGATCCCGAGCGCCGCCCGGTCCTCCGTCGCCAGCACGCGGAGCTCCTCCAGCCGGGCTCGCTCGGCGGCCGCGGCCGGGACGTCGCCGAGCTCGGCGAAGGGGACGCCTCGCCACAGCGCCAGCGCCTCCACCAGCGAGTCGTGCAGGGTCGACAGCTCACCGGCGTCGGCCGAGCCGGTCGGGAGCGCGCGGCCACGGCACAGGGCGTCGGCGAGGGGTGCGACCAGGGTGTGGGCCGAGGCGACGGTGTTCTCGAACGCCACCGTGTCGAGGTCGTCGTCGGGCAGTCGCAGGGCGTAGCCCGGCTGCTCGGTGACCAGCAGGGTGCCGCCACCTCGCGTGGTGCGGTCGGGTTCGAGTGCGCGGCGGAGCCCGGCGACGTACCCCTGCAGGGTGCCGGAGACGCCCGGCGGCGGGTTGCCGTCCCAGACCAGGTCCGCGAGTGTGTCGACCGCGACGGCGCGACCCCGGTGCATGGCCAGCGCAGCGAGCAGGGCCCGCTGCTTGGGGCCGCCGAGGTTGACCGGACCCGACGGCTCGGACGCCACCGTCGTGCCCAGGACACCGATCCGCATGAGCGCAGGATAGGGGTGCTCAGTGCAGGGTGTCCGCAGATCAGCGCCGCCGTACCGCAAGTCCGTGACGCGGCCGCCCGATATGTCTCACTCTGGTGCGTCTGGTGCGGCCGCCACCTCGGCGTTGGTGCGTGGCGGTGCTCCGTCCCGCCAACGCTCCTTCGTCTGCAGCGCCCAGAAGACGGCGACGTTGACGATCATCCACAGCTCCACCCAGAAGACGTGATGCGACAGGATGTCCCTCTTGCCCAGACAGAACATCAGTCCGGAGCCGACGAGCATCAGCGCGGCTTGCGTCATGTAGCCCAGTGCCCAGCCGGCGCTCTTGGTCGGCGACAGCTTCTTCTTGCCCAGGCAGGCAGTCAGGGCGGTTCGCCAGCGCTTCTGGAACGAGTAGCGGATCCCGGTCCCGTCACTCGCAGGCGCTTCCGGGCGATCGCTTCCCCACCAGCGCGTGATTCCGATCCAGAGGATCGCGGCGGTGATGAAGACGAACATCACGATCGCCGACGTGAAGTGGATGTTTTGGTAGAACCAGCTGGCGTCACCGGGCTTGTCGTCGCGGGTGCTGTAGGCAACGGCCCCGAACGCCCACAGGAGAGCGGCAACCCCCAGAGGAAGCCAGTAGGAGAGCTTGTTGTCCTTGATCAGCGGCCACTTGTCCAGCGCGGAGGAACAGAACCCGATAACAATCAGCGCCACCAGGAAGACCAGGACCACGAGCAGGTAGATCCCCATATTGTTGCCGATAGCGGCATGACTTGCGGTGCGCGCCGCCGCCTCGTTGGCTTTCTCGATCTTGTCGACCTGCTCGGTGGTGAGGCCGATGCCGGACAGTGAGTCCGAAGCGGCCCGGCATCGTTCGTCGTCGGTGGCCGGCACGAAGGCCACCACGGGCGCCAGCAGTCCTGCCAGGTTGAACAGGGCGTCCTCGATCGCGGTCTTGCCCCACAGCACGACCAGGACCAGGCCGATCGCACACAGCACACCGACGAAGACGGAGCGGACGGGGGAGTAGTAGTAGGCGCTGATCGAGTTCTTCAGGCACCACCCGGACGGCCCGTGGGCCTGGGCCACCAGTGACCCGATCAGTATCGCGATGACCCCGACTACTGAAATGCGAAGGAATCGGTACGTGCGAAGTGCCATTGCCGGCGCTTCCGGCTCCTCTGCCTGCTTGTCAGCGATACGCACTACGCCCTCCCAACAGATCGAGTCGCGCTATCCCGGAACTTTGCCGCCATGGCTCTGGTTTGCAATAGGGGACACCGCGGACGATATTGTCGAAGTTCTCGCCGTCGCGACCGAAATTGCCGCGAAAAACCTCAATCCAGGTGATGGCGTCACCGGACTTCATCGACCCGGCCCTCCCGGCGGCTACGTCCCGCACGTGACCGAGGTAGGAACACAGGCGGCTAGCGTGACGGCATGCACCGCTTCGCCTGCGTCATCCTCGTCGATGCCCGCGGGTGGCTGCTGTTGCAGGAGCGCGACGAGCACCCGGTACTCGACCCGGAGAAGTGGGGTCTGCCCGGCGGTCACGTGGAGCAGGGCGAGGACGACGAGGCGGCGGCGTACCGCGAGCTCGAGGAGGAGACCGGCATCCGCCTCGCGCCGGGTGCGTTGCGCCTGTGGCGGGAGCTGCAGGTCTTCCACGAGGCCTACGGCACCCTCGACACCGCTCAGGTGTACGCCGCCCGCGTCGAGCTGACCGATGCCGACATCGTGGTCGGCGAGGGCCGTCAGGTGGTCTTCGTCGAGCCGGCGACCGCGCGCACCCTGGACCTCACCGCCTCGGCGATCATCGCCGTGCCGGAGTTCCTGGACTCGCCGGAGTATCTGGAGCTGCTCGACTGACGGCCGGGTCCTGGGTGGTTTCGAGGCTCAGGCGCCAGGGCGCCTTCGCACCTCAACCACCGACGGCGGTGGTTGAGGTGTGAGCCGCGCCAGTGGCGAGCCTCGAAACCACCACCCCCCGGCTCGACACGTACACTCGGCGCCTATGGGCATTCTCGAATCGATCACGTCACCGCGCGACCTGCGCGGCCTGTCCGACGCCCAGCTGGACCAGCTCGGCAGTGAGATCCGCGACGTGATGGTGGAGACCTGCAGCCGCAACAGCGGCCACCTCGGGCCCAACCTCGGCGTCGTCGAGCTGACCATGGCGATCCACCGGGTCTTCGACTCGCCGCGCGACCGCGTCGTCTTCGACACCGGCCACCAGTCCTACGTCCACAAGCTGCTGACCGGTCGCTTCGAGGAGTTCTCGACCCTGCGCAAGGAGGGTGGCCTGTCCGGCTACCCCAGCCAGGAGGAGTCCCCCCACGACATCGTCGAGAACTCGCATGCGTCGACCGCCCTCAGCTATGCCGACGGCCTCGCGAAGGCGTACACCATCCGGGGCGAGGACCGTCACGTCGTCGCCGTGATCGGCGACGGGGCGCTCACCGGCGGGATGGCCTGGGAGGCGCTCAACAACATCGCGATCGCCAGCAAGAGCAAGCTGGTGATCGTCGTCAACGACAACGGCCGGTCCTACACGCCCACGATCGGCGGCCTCGCGACCGCACTCACCGGGCTGCGGACCAACCCGCGCTACGAGCACGTCCTCGACATGGTCAAGCGCCGGCTCAACGCGGTCCCCGGCGTCGGCCCGGCGGCGTACGACGCCCTGCACGCCATGAAGAAGGGCGTCAAGGACGCGCTCGCCCCGCAGGGGCTCTTCGAGGACCTCGGCCTCAAGTACGTCGGTCCGGTCGACGGCCACGACCGCGCGGCAATGGAGCAGATGCTCGCGCAGGCCAAGCGGTTCAACGGCCCGGTCATCGTGCACGCGCTGACCCGCAAGGGCTTCGGGTACGACGCCGCCGAGCGGCACGAGGCCGACCAGTTCCACTCGCCCGGCCCGTTCGACGTCGAGACCGGCGTCGAGCACCCCAAGGGCGAGATCTGGACCGACGTCTTCGCCGACGAGATCGTGCGGGTTGGCCAGCGGCGCAAGGACATCGTCGGCATCACCGCCGCGATGATGCACCCGGTCGGCCTCGACAAGTTCCAGGCCAGGTTCCCGGAGCGCACCTTCGACGTCGGCATCGCCGAGCAGCACGCGGCGACCTCCGCGGCCGGCCTCGCGCTCGGCGGCCTGCACCCGGTCTTCGCGGTCTACGCGACCTTCCTCAACCGGGCCTTCGACCAGGTCCTGATGGACGTCGCGCTGCACAAGTGCGGCGTCACCTTCATGCTCGACCGATCCGGCGTCACCGGTGACGACGGGGCCAGCCACAACGGCATGTGGGACATGTCGATCCTCCAGGTCGTGCCCGGCCTGCGGCTCGCCGCGCCCCGCGACGCGACCCGCCTGCGCGAGCTGCTCAACGAGGCGGTCGACGTCGAGGACGCCCCGACCGTCGTGCGCTACCCGAAGGGCCCGCCGCCCGCCGACATCGAGGCGGTCGGCAAGGCCGGTGGCTGCGACGTGCTCGTCCGCACCGGCACCAAGGACGTCCTAGTCGTCGCCGTCGGCTCGATGGCGACCGTCGCGGTCGGCGTCGCCGAGCGGCTGGTCGCCCAGGGCATCGGCGTCACGGTCGTGGACCCGCGCTGGGTCAAGCCGGTCGACCCCGCGATCATCGAGCTCGCGCGCGAGCACCGGCTCGTCGTCAGCATCGAGGACAACGGCGAGACGGGCGGCTGCGGCGCCGTACTGCTGCAGACCCTCAACGCCGCCGGCGTGCACACGCCGTTCCGCCTGCACGGCATCCCGCAGGACTTCCTGACCCACGCCAAGCGCGGCGTCATCCTCGAGCGGATCGGCCTCACCCCACAAGCGATCGCCCTGGGCATCGTGGAAGACATGACCTCGTTGTCCGACGGTCGTTCTGCCCTCGATGCCGAGCGCACGCCGTAGCCCACGGACCCTCGGGGTCCTGCTGGCGCTCTGCCTGACGGTCCCCGCGTTGGTCGCCTGCACCGACGACGACCCGGGCCCGACGTCGGCCGAGGCGCCGACGGACGTCTCCGGCGCGATCCGCAACGCCCTCGACGCCCGCGCGCGCGCCGTACGCCGGGCCGACCCGGAGCGGTTCGCCCGCTCCCTCGGCGGTCGGCGGGCGTTCCGCGAGCAGCAGCAGACCTGGTACGCCAACCTCACCCAGCTGCCGCTGGCTCAGTTCCGCTACCGCTTCGACCCGGCCAGCCTGGTCCGGGACGGCGACGGCTACTGGGTGACGGTCGACGAGGTGATGCAGCTCGACGGGTACGACGCCGTGCCGGTCATCAGCCCCGACCGTTTCCGCTTCGAGCCCAGGGTCGGCTCCGACCGGATGCGCCTGACGTCGGTGACCGACGCCGACTGGGAGAGCGCGCACCGGGTGCAGCCGCAGCCCTGGGACCTGGGTCCCGTCGAGGTGTGGGCCGGTGCCGGCGTGCTGGGGGTGTTCGACGCCGAGTCGGTCAGGTCGGCGGGCTCCCTGCTGGCCTCGGTCGAGGCGGGCATCAGCGACGTGTCGGCGTGGGTGCCGTACGACTGGTCGCGCACGGTGGTCGTCTACGCGCTCACGGAGCCCACCTTCCTCGACAGCCTCGAGGACGTGCCGGGCGACGACCCCGGCGACCTCGACGCCGTCTCCTTCCCGGCGGGGGAGGGCACCCGCTTCGTGCTCAACCCGCGGGTGGTCGCGGACACCGGGCCGGTCCGCGACCGGCTGGTCCGCCACGAGCTCACCCACGTCGCCGTGGGCAGCCACGACGACACCGCGCCGGTGTGGCTCTCCGAGGGGCTCGCGGAGTGGGTCTCGGTCCGCCCGCTGCCGCCCGAAGAGCGCCGCCTCCCCGACGCCGCACTGGCGGCTGCCGAAGCCGGCGCGGCCGACCTGCCCGACGACGCGTCGTTCAACGACGAGGACTCCCAGGCGCACTACGGGCTGGCCTGGTGGGCGGTCGAGTACGTCGCCGACTCATACGGCGCCGAGGCGCCCTGGCTGCTGCTCGACGCGCTGGGTGCGCCGGGGGCCGACCCCGACGAGGTGCTGCGCGACCAGTTCGGCACCAGCACGCGGGACCTCGCGAAGCAGGCGGACCGGATGATCCTGGCGACGTACGTCGAGCCGGCCGAGAGTCCCACGGACGTGCAGTCCGACTCCTGAACACCTCGCACGAACTGTCAGTGAGACGCCGTTGCTTCCATGCGTATTTCAGGCAGAAATCGTCCCAGCCGATGGGTGTCATAAATCGAAAGTCGATCACTGAGCGGGAGGGTTCGACTTTTGCGGGAAGTATGCGAAACCGCGGCGACCGCGCGGCTTCTCAGCGGGTGACGAAAGTACACAACGCGTTGTGCCATCGGCGAAGTCAATGAAACTCAGCTCCGATTTCACCAAATTTATGGACGTTGCCGCCCGACGCTGGACTAGCGCACTTGCCGGTACTTGACTCCCTGTTGGCAATTTCGACTTTGACTGCTGCCATCCATCGGGGGAGGGCGCTCAAGAATGGGCTTCACAGGAGATCTCTGCCGGTCGACCGGCATCGAAGGCGAGGCCGGATCCGACCGCGGTCTCTGGGACAAGGTGCGTCGTGGTGATGCGTCGGCGTTCGAGGTGCTCTTCCGCAGGCACGTCCGAGTGGTCGCCTGCCACTGCCGCCGGCGGCTCTCGCGGGAACCAGCCGGCGATGTCGCGGCACGCTGCGATGACGCCGTCGCGGAGACCTTCCTGCACGCCTGGCGGCGTCGCGAGTCCGTCACGGTCGGCGACTCCCTGCTGCCGTGGCTGCTGACGACGGCGACCCACTGCTGCGAAAACATCGTCCGCGCGGAGCGGCGCCGCCGACGTCTGCGCCTCGAGCTCGCCTGTCAGCCCGAGCCCATGAGCGCGGACGACGGGCCAGCCGATGTCGCCAGCGCCACCGAGCTGCTGGCGCAGGCCCGGACGGTGATCGATGAGCTGTGCTCGCTCGACGCTCGCGTCGCCGACCTGTGCTTCGTGCAGGGCATCCCGCAGGCAGAGGCCGCCGTGATCCTGGAGATCTCCGGGGCGGCGCTCCGGGGGCGGCTCTACCGGTTGCGACAGCTCTTGCGGGCGGAGCTGTCGCTGAGCGGGTCGGATTGAGGAGCGATGCCCGTGGGTGGCCGGGTCTGCTCCCGACCACCCACGGTGTCGGCTAGCTCGCGCCTCCACCTGACGGTGTGCAGCTGGAGATGAGGCCGAGCAGGAAGGTGCACGTGGTCGACGCGCTGTTGTTGGCGGCGTTGGTGTCGGTCGGGCTGGTCACGGTGGTGGTGAGGGTGACCGACCCGGTGGCCAGCGGAGCGAGCTGGTAGGAGCTGGCGATCAGGCCGTAGTCGTTCGCTTCCAGTGGGACGGTGGCCAGGGTGCAGTTGCCGACGACGGTGCCCGATCCGGAGGCACAGTCGAAGTTGGCGACGGTGTCGTCGTAGGCCAGCACCGTCGTCGAGCCGGTCGCGCTGATGGTCGTCTGGATGTCCGCGGCCGTCGCCGAGCCGGGTCCCTGATTGAGGACGCCCCAGCTCACGTTGAACTGGTTGGTGAGCAAGCCACCTCGGGCGCTGACGATGACGGCAAAGAAGTCGGTGGGCTCCACGACGGTGATCAGCGGCCCGGTGGTGGGTCCGTCGGTGGTGTTGTCGGACTTGTAGAACTGCGCCTTGCTGGTAAAGGTCCCGGGGTCGGTGCCCTCGTCGATGGTGAAGGTCACGGTGTAGCTGAACGCCTGGTTGTTGGTCAGGTTGATGTTGCCGATGCGGTAGCGGCTGGACGGGTTCTCGGTGCACGTGACCGTGCCCGGACTGCCGCCACAGGTGGGGCTGGAGGAGAAGGCGGTGATGTCACCGGTGGTGCCGCCGCTGCTCGGGGTGGACGAGAAGACCTCGATGCGGGCGTTGGAGTAGTTGCCGTTGGAGGTGCCCGAGATGGTCAGGGTCACGGTCTGCCCGGCGACCACGGTGGTCGGCGTGGCGCTGATGTGCAGGACCGGGTGTGCGGAGGCCGGTGCGGCGACCAGCAGGACACCGGCGGTGGCAAGAGTGGTGACTAGCGCGATCGGGACGGCCAGCCGCGCCGACCAGCGGGACCGGCGACGGACGACCTGGATGGTGGTGGATGTGCTCATGAAGCCCTCCTTGTGGGTAACGCGGCCCGACGGGGCCGCCGGTTGGTGGGCGGCGAGGGGGGGTGCCTCGCCGCCCACGCTGGTGGTGTCGGCAGCTTGGTCAGCAGCCGATCTGGGTGTCGCCTACGTCGGTGGTGCAGGTGTCGGTGCCGAGGCCGCCGTTGGCGGTGTCGCCGCCGGCTCCGTCTTGGACGTCGATGTTGTCGTTGCCCAGGGCGCCGCTCATGGTGTCGGTGCCTTGGGTGTCGACGAGGATGTCGTTGCCGTTCTGGCCGTCGAGGTCGTCGTTGCCGGGTCCTCCGTAGATGTGGTCGCTGCCGTTGTCGAAGAGGTAGAGCAGGGACCCGAGGAGGGTCTCGCCGTAGTTGGTGTCGCTGCCGGCTTCGCCGTACAGGTAGTCCTGTCCGTTGCCGCCGCCCATGACATCGTCGCCGTCACCGCCGTAGAGGGTGTCGTCGGAGTTGCCGCCGTCCACGATGTCGTCGCCGGTGCCGGCGTAGACGGTGTCGTCGTTGTTGCCGGCGTAGATGGTGTCGTCGCCGCCGAGGGCGCAGATCACGTCGGCGCTGTTGGTGCCGTAGATCGTGTCGTTGCCGGAGGTGCCGGTGATCGTGCACCCGAGCGCGTTGTCGACCGTGGTCGTCTCCGCGTCGGTGTTGTCCGCCGGGTTGGCGTCGGTCTCGGCCAGCGTGGCCGTGGATGTGGCGGTCAGGGAGCCGGTTGCGGTCGGGGAGACCACTACCGTGACGGTGGCGCTGCCGGCTGCGGCGATGGTGCCGAGGGTGCAGGTGACCGTGGGCGCGCTGATGCTGCAGGAGCCCTGGCTGGGGGTCGCGGACACGATGGTGCGTGCGGAGCCGCTGAAGGTGGTGGCCAGGCTGACCGAGGTGGCGTTGACGCTGCCGGTGTTGGCCACGGACACGGTGTAGGTCTCGTCCGGGCCGCCCAGTGAGACCGGATCGGCCGACTCGGTGATGGAGACCACCAGGTCGGCGGCTTCGCAGTTGAGCTCGGTCTCGGCGTCGCAGGCATCGACGTCCGCCCCGCCGTCGGCGGTGTCGGTGTCGGCGTTGCCTTCGACGGTGTCGTTGCCGGCCTCGCCGTACAGGTAGTCGTCGCCGTTGCCGCCGGAGATCTGGTCGTCGCCATTGCCGCCGTAGACGACCACATCGTCGCCCGCTCCGGCGTCGATGTCGTCGTTGCCGTCGGCGCCGTAGAGACGGTCGGCGCCGTCGTCGCCGGAGATGGTGTCGTCGCCGTCCACCCCGTTCAGGAAGTCGTTGTCGGCACCGCCGTACATGACGTCGTCGCCGTCAATGCCCGTGGTGCCATCGCCCCAGAGCACGTCCGCGCCATCGTCGCCTTGGAGGGTGTCGTTGTCGCCGGTTCCGTCCACATAGTCGTCGCCGGCACCGCCGTAGAGGGCGTCGTTGTCGTCGTCGCCCCAGATTCGGTCATTCCCATCGTCGCCCTGGAGGGAGTCGTCACCATCCGAGCCGGCGCCCTGGTCGTTGCCGGCGCCGCCGGTGATGGTGTCGTTCCCCGCCCACCCGACGATCGTGTCGTTGCCATCCTGGCCTGAGAGCGTGTCGTTGCCGTCATCTCCGTCCAGGCGGTCATCGCCGGTGCCGCCGCAGAGCAGGTCGTCACCGCCCTCCCCCCAGATCGTGTCGTTGCCGCCGAGGCCGAAGATGACGTCCGGCCCGGACGTGCCCACGAGGAAGTTGCTGCCGGAAGTGCCGGTGATGGTGGCGGTGGCCCCGATGCAGGGGTCGGTCGCTAGCGGCGCTGCGGCGGCTGGCTCTACTGCGGTGGCGAAGACGCCGACGAGCGCCAAGGCGCTGACTGCCGCGACAGCACGCCCCCTGACGCGACTGTTGCGCAACATCGTTGGTGCACCGAACATGGCGGTCCCTCCTGGGTCCTGAGACGGCACGGGATATGCCGCATGCCCTTCTATGTCCGGCACGGCGGGTTCTGATTTGCGGAGACCGACCCTGTTTTCGGGACCGTCGATCGGGGGACCGGGAGCCGGCGTGGGAGGACGAGGCTTGGTGCCTCGCCTCCCACGCCGGAGCTGTCAGCAGCCGATCTCGGTGTCACCGACGTCGCTGGTGCAGGTGTCGGAGCCGAGGCCGCCGTTGGCGGTGTCGCCGCCGGCTCCGTCCTGTACGTCGATGTTGTCGTTGCCCAGGGCGCCGCTCATGGTGTCGGTGCCTTGGGTGTCGACCAGGACGTCGTTGCCGTTCTGCCCGTCGAGGTCGTCGTTGCCGGGTCCTCCGTAGATGTGGTCGCCGCCGTTGTCGAACAGGAGCAGCAGGGACCAGAGGATGGTCTCGCCGTAGACGCTGTCGCTGCCGGCTTCGCCGTACAGGTAGTCCCGTCCGTTGCCGCCGTCGACGATGTCGTTGCCGGCACCGGCGTAGACGGTGTCGTCGTTGTTGCCCGCGTAGACGGTGTCGTTGCCGCCGAGGGCACAGATCACGTCGGCACCGTTGGTGCCGTAGATCGTGTCGTTGCCTGAGGTCCCGGTGATGGTGCAGCCGAGCGTGTTGTTGACCGTGGTGGTCTCGACGTCGGTGTTGTCGGCGGGGTTGGCGTCGGTCTCGGTCAGCGTCGCGGTGGACGTGGCGGTGAGTGAGCCGGTTGCGGTCGGGGCGACCACCACTGTCACGGTGGCGCTGCCTGCTGCGGCGATGGTGCCGAGGGTGCAGGTCACCGTGGGTGCGCTGATGCTGCAGGAGCCCTGGCTGGGGGTGGCGGAGACGATGGTGCGGGCGGAGCCGCTGAAGGTGGTGGCCAGGCTGACCGAGGTGGCGTTGACACCACCGGTGTTGGCCACGGACACGGTGTAGGTCTCGTCTGGGCCGCCCAGTGAGACCGGGTCAGCCGACTCAGCGATGGAGACTGTCAGGTCCGGGTTGGCGTCCTCGCAGCTGATCTCGGTCTCGGCGTTGCACGCATCGAAGTTCGCGCCGCCGTCAGCGGTGTCGGTGCCGGCGTCGCCTTCGAGAGTGTCGTTGCCGGCCTGTCCGTACAGGTAGTCGTTGTCGTTGCCGCCGGAGATCGTGTCGACATCGTTGCCGCCGTAGACGCTGTCGTTGCCGGCCTGTCCGTACAGGTAGTCGTTGTCGTTGCCGCCGAAGATCTCGTCGACATCGTTGCCGCCGTAGACGGTGTCGCTGCCGTCACCGCTGGTGAGCGTGTCGTTCCCGATTCCGCCGTCGAGGTAGTCGGCGCCGCCCTCGCCGGTGATGGTGTCGTTGCCGACCTGGCCCAACATATAGTCGTTGTCTGCGCCGCCGGAGATCTCGTCCGCACCGTCGTCGCCGTCGAGGTAGTCGGCGCCGCCCTCGCCGGTCATGGTGTCGTCGCCGCGGCCGCCGAGGACGGCGTCATCGCCGTCGCCGCCGGAGATCTCGTCCGTGCCTTCGCCGCCGTACAGCGTGTCGTTGTCTGTGTCGCCCTGAAGGGAGTCGTTGCCGTCGCCGCCGCGGATGGTGTCGTCGCCGTTGCCGCCGCCGATGGTGTCGGTGCCGGTATCGCCGTAGATGGTGTCGGCCCCGTCGGCGCCGAGGATGGTGTCGTTGCCGCCGAACCCGCAGATCACGTCGTTGCCCGACGTTCCGTTGAGGACGTCGTTGGCGTTGGTTCCGTAGATCGTGCAGCCGAGCGGGTTGGAGACCGTGGTGGTCTCGGCGTCGGTGTTGTCGGCGGGGTTGGCGTCGGTCTCGGCCAAGGTGGCGGTGGAGGTGGCGGTGAGTGAGCCGGGTGCGGTTGGGGAGACCACCACCGTCACGCTCGCGCTGCCCGCGGTGGCGATGTTGCCCAGGGAGCAGGTCACCGTCGGTGCGCTGATGGTGCAGGAGCCCTGGCTCGGGGTTGCGGATACGATCGTGCGGGCGGACCCGCTGAACGTGGTGGCCAGGCTGACACTGGTGGCGTTGACTACGCCGGTGTTGGACACGGACACCGTGTAGGTCTCGTCGCCTGCGCCAAGTGCGATCGGGTCGGCCGACTCAGCGGTGGAGACCACCAGGTCGGCGGCTTCGCAGTTGAGTTCGGTCTCGGCGTCGCAGGCGTCGATGTCCGCCCCGCCGTCGGCGGTGTCGGTGTCGGCATTGCCCTCGACCGTGTCGTCACCGGCCTCGCCGTACAGGTAGTCGTTGCCCGCTTCGCCGACCAGGTGGTCGTCGCCGTCGCCGCCGTAGACCTCCACGTCGTCACCCGGTCCGGCGTAGATCGTGTCGTTGCCCTCATCGCCGACGAGATAGTCGTCGCCGTCATTGCCATGGATGCTGTCGTTGCCCTCGAAGCCGGCGGCGTAGTCGTTGCCCTCGCCGCCGTAGAGGGCGTCGTCACCGTCAGAGCCGTAGAGCTCGTCCTCACCGTCGTCGCCTTGAACGGAGTCGTTGCCCTCCTCGCCGCTGATGTCGTCGTCACCGCCGCCGCCGGTGAGGACGTCGTTCCCCACCTCCCCGTGAATCGAGTCGTTCCCGTCCTGGCCCGAGACGATGTCGTCGCCGTCTTCTCCATGCAGGTAGTCACCGCCGGCACCGCCGCACACCAGGTCATCCCCGTCGGCCCCGTAGATTTCGTCGTCGCCGTCGAGACCGAAGATGACGTCCGGCCCGGAAGTGCCGAAGAGGGTGTCGTCGCCGGCGGTACCGGTGATGGTGGGTGTGGCCCCGATGCAGGGGTCGACCGCCAGCGGCGCTGCGTCGGCTGGCCCGCCGGTGGTGGCGAAGACGCCGACGAGCACCAGGGCGCTGACGGCTGCGGCGGTACGTCGCTTGAGGCGGTAGTTGCGCAACATCGTTGGTGCATCGAACATGACGAGTCCCTCCCGAGTTCACACGCGGCGCGGGATGTGCCGCACTCCCTTCTATGTCCGGCAGGGCGCGTTCTGATTTGCGGAGGCACGGCGTTGTTTGGGACCGCCGGTCGGAGGACAGTGTGGGTTCATGGACGTCCTGCGGACCAAGTCGATCGAGCAGTCCCTCGAGGACACCGAAGACGTCGAGTTCAAGCTCAAGAAACAGCTCAGCGCGCTCGACCTCACCGTTTTCGGCATCGGGGTCGTCATCGGCGCCGGCATCTTCACGCTGACCGGTCGGGTGGCCAGGGACTACGCCGGGCCGGGCGTGGTCTTCTCGTTCGCCCTCGCGGCGATCTGCTGCGGTCTCGCGGCGCTCTGCTACGCGGAGTTCGCGTCGACGGTGCCGGTGGCCGGGTCGGCGTACACGTTCTCGTACGCCACGCTCGGTGAGCTGGTCGCCTGGATCATCGGCTGGGACCTGATCCTCGAGCTGATGCTCGGCGCCTCGGTGGTCGCGCAGGGGTGGAGCACCTACCTGGTGACCTTCCTCGACGAGATAGGCATCACCTGGCCGGCCTCGATCGGGCCGGCCTCCTCACCCGACTTCCAGTGGGACCACGTCAACGTCGCGGCGGTGCTGCTCGTCGCGGTGCTGACGACGCTGATCGCCATCGGCATCAAGGAGTCGCTGCGGGTCAACCTCTTCCTGGTCGCGATCAAGCTCTTCATCGTGCTGTTCGTGATCATCGCCGGGCTCTTCTACGTCTCCGGCGCCAACTACGACCCGTTCATCCCGCCGGCCGCCGACCCGATCTCGGCCAGTGGTCTGACCCAACCCCTGATCCAGTGGATGTTCGGGCTCGAGCCCCAGACGTTCGGCGTGCTCGGCATCATCTCGGCGGCCTCGGTGGTGTTCTTCGCCTACATCGGCTTCGACGTGGTCGCGACCACCGCCGAGGAGGCGCGCAACCCGCAGAAGGACCTGCCCAAGGGCATCCTCGGCTCGCTCGCGATCTGCACCCTGCTCTACATGGCGGTCGCGCTGGTGATCACCGGGATGGTGCCGTACGACGAGATCGACCCCGACGCCGCGCTCGCCACGGCCTTCACGTCGGTGGGCAAGGACGGCTTCGCGACGATGATCGCCGCCGGTGCCGTCGCCGGTCTGACGACGGTCGTGATGACGCTGATGATCGGTGCCGTCCGGGTGCTCTTCGCGATGAGCCGCGACGGCCTGTTGCCCAAGGCCTTCGCCCACACCAACCCGAAGACCGGTACGCCGGTCCGGATCACCATCACGATCGGCGTACTCGTCGCGGTGATCGCGGGTTATACGCCGATCGGCAAGCTCGAGGAGATGGTCAACATCGGGACGCTGACCGCGTTCCTGCTGGTCTCCCTGGCGATCCCGGTGCTGCGGCGTACCCGCCCCGACCTGGACCGCCCGTTCCGGGTGCCGCTCAGCCCGGTGCTGCCGATCCTGGCCGCGCTGATCTGCTTCTACCTGATGCTCAACCTCAGCATCGAGACCTGGCTGCGGTTCGTGATCTGGATGGCCCTCGGCTTCGCGATCTACTTCGCCTACGGCCACCGGCACAGCCGGGTGCGAACCGAGAAGGTCGACGCCTGATCCACGTCGAGTGACGCGAAGTGGTCCCCGGGAGGCTCTCCTGGGGACCACTTCGCGTCACTCGACGGTCCTTCACGGCTCCTTGCGCGCCACGATCTGACCGAGCACGCCGTACCCGACGCACAGGTGCACGAACGAGACGACGCCGGCGACGCTGCTGCCGAAGATGCCGAACGTCGGGACCACGATCGGGCCCCAGCTCTCGGCGATCAGCGGCCAGAAGCGGGCCTTGCCGTGCCAGCGGCCGGCGATCGCGATCCGGATGCCGATGAAGAACATGCCGAGCATCGACAGCGGCCAGAAGGCGTCGAGCATCGCCCAGCCGGGCTGGTCGAGGTTGCTGACCCCGATGCCGTCGGCGACCGTCGAGCCGATCGCGAAGAACAGCAGGACGGCCTCGAACCGGATGAAGAAGCGGGCCAGGCGGCCGTCGCCGAGCGCCTTTGTCGCGTAGAGCACGGTCAGCAGGCCGAGCAGGCCGAGCTGGAAGACGCCCCCGGTGGTCGAGGAGAGGACCTCCTCGGTCGTGGTGGATGGGTCGGTGCCGAAGATCAGGGTGTCGACACCCCAGGAGACGGCGCCGACGGTGAGCAGCATGCCGCGTTTGTAGAAGGGGCGGGTCGGGCCGGTCGAGTCGGCAGAGGTACGGCGGGGTACGTCGGACCGGGCCGGTGCGGGAGTGTGCTGGACAGACATGGTGGTTGCTCCTCGTGGGTGTTGGTGGGTGGTGCGTTGCGATGAGGAGGACTCTGCGGCGTCCCGTGACCCGGGCAGCAGGGAGCGGCGTCCCGCGTCCGGTCCTCGGGTGATGTCCCGTGTGCGCGGGACACCGAACCCGGGACGGCGGGACGCCTGTCGCTCGATACTGCTGGGGTGACCCCCGCTCGCGTGCCCGCCGTCGTCGTCTCGACGCTCGCGGTGCTGATGATCGGCGCCTGCCTGTGGCTCGACCTCGTCAACGACGCGGCCGACCGGGACCGGGCGATGATGGGCTGGGGCACGGTCTCGGCGGTCGTCGGCGCGATCGCCGTCGCGACCCAGGTGCCGGTGCTGTGGCGCTACCCCCGCCACCCGGTGGCCTGGGTGATCACCGTGACCGGCCTGCTCTGGGCGTTCGACGGGCTCTGCGAGTCGTGGTCGGCGTACGGACTGGCGCACACCCCGCCGCTCCCGCTGACCGGCTTCGCCGTCTGGGTGGTCGCCCAGCTCGGCGCCTTCCTGCTGGTCGGGCTCCCACTGGTGCTGGTGCTCTATCCGACGGGCCGGCTGATGACCGGGCGCTGGCGGGCCGTCAGCATCGTGGTGATCGCGATGGCGTGCACGCTGCCGTTACTGCTGCTCTTCGCCCCTACCTCGGCGCTGAACGCGGAGGAGTTCCAGCTACCGCTCGACACCGGGATGCCGGAGGTGCCGATCCCGGGAGACGTCTTCATCGGCCTGCTGACTGTCGGGCGGGTGCTGACGCTGCTCTCGCTGCCGCTGGCGGTGGTCGTGCTGTTCGCCCGCCAGCGTGGGGCGAGCGGCCGGGAGCGGATGCAGCTGCGCTGGCTGCTCTGGGCGGCGGTGATGTGCCTGGTGGTCTCGGGGATCGCCATCGTGCTGCACAACGGCTGGATCGTGACGATCGCGCTGATGCTCGCGCTCGGCCTGACCGGGGCGTCGATCGCCATCGGCATCCTCGACCCGGAGGCCCGCGACGTCGATGCGCTGATGGGCGGCACCGTCGTCTGGGCGGCGGTCGCCGGCACCGTCATCGCGCTGGACCTGGTGCTGGTCGCGGCGCTGGACCGGGTGCTGGGGGACCGGCTCGACGAGCGCGACGCCACCCTGCTGCTGCTCCTGATCGCGGTCACGATCTATGCACCCGTGCGGTCCCGGCTCACCACGGTCGTCCACCGCCTGCTGGTGGGCCGCCGCGGCGACCGCTACTCCGTCGTCACCGACCTCGCCGCCCGGCTCGAGGAGTCCGGCGACGTGCGCGAGCAGCTGCCGGCGCTGGCGGTCGCCGTGGCGACGGCGTTCAAGCTCGACTACGTACGGGTCGAGGTCTTCGGCCACGGCGGCGGCACCATCGCGGCCACCCACGGGCGACAGCCGCGCGACGTGCGCGAGGTGCCGATCCGGTACGGCGACGAGGAGGTCGGCCGGCTCGAGCTGCCCGCCCGCGGGGTGCGGTCGATGCTGTCGAAGCGCGACCAGGCACTGCTCGTCGATATCGTGCGCCAGGCCGCGATGGCGGTGCGCAGCGCCCGACTCGCCGACGACCTCCAGCAGTCCCGCGAGCAGCTGGTGCTGGCGCGCGAGGACGACCGCCGCCGGATCCGGCGCGACCTGCACGACGGGCTCGGGCCGGTGCTCGGCGGTGTCGCGATGCGCCTCGACGCGGCCGGCAACGCGCTCGACCGCGACCCGGAGACCACCCGCCGCCTGGTCGCGCAGTCGCGCCAGGACATCACCGACGCGCTGGCCGACGTACGCCGTCTCGTGCACGGGCTGCGGCCGCCAGCCCTCGACGACCTGGGCCTGCTCGCGGCCCTCGACCAGCAGGCGGAGCGGCTGAGCAGCGCTGACCTGGCGGTCACGGTGGCCGCCGAGGACGTGCCGCCACTGTCGGCCGCCGTCGAGGTCGCGGCGTACCGCATCGCGTCGGAGGCGCTCACCAACACCGCCCGCCACGCCCGCGCGCGCAACGCGGCCGTACGCCTCACCGGCAGTGCGGGGTCGCTGCTCATCGAGGTCGGGGACGACGGCGCCGGCATCGACCCGGAGGTCGTCGCCGGCGTCGGGCTACGGTCGATCCGGGAGCGGGCCGAGGAGCTCGGCGGCCGGACCGAGATCGTCTGTCCGCCCACCGGAGGCACCCGGGTGCGGGCCTGGCTGCCACTGACCGTCGATCCCGAGGAGTCCCGATGAGCGACAGTGAGCCGGTCCGCGTGCTGATCGCCGACGACCACCCGGTCTTCCGCGACGGGCTCGCGTCCCTGCTCGGCACCCAGCCCGACGTCACGGTCGTCGCCACGGCAGCCGACGGCGCCGAGGCTGTCGCGCTCTCCGCCGAGCACCGCCCCGACGTCGTCGTGATGGACCTGCAGATGCCGGTGCTGAACGGCATCGACGCCACCCGTCGCCTCGCCGAGTCCCACCCCGACGTACGCGTCCTGGTGTTCACGATGGGCGAGGAGGACGGCACCGTGCTGGCCGCGATGCGGGCCGGGGCCCGCGGCTACCTGGTCAAGGGCGCCAGCCAGGACGAGGTCGCCCGCGCCATCTCGACCGTGCACGCCGGCGGCCTGGTCTTCGGCGCCTCCCTCGCCCTGCGGATCGCCGACCTGCTCTCTGGTACGGCGACCCCGGACCGCTCCGCCTTCCCGCAGCTCACCGAGCGGGAGGTCGAGATCCTCGACCTGATCGCGGCCGGCAAGAACAACGCCCAGATCGCCTCGTCGCTCTACCTCGCCCCCAAGACGGTCCGCAACAACGTCTCCAACATCCTCGCCAAGCTCCAGGCCACCGACCGGGCCGAGGCGATCATCCGCGCCCGCGACGCCGGTCTGGGTGGGGGATAGCTCCGCCTTCGAGTGCATTTCTGCCCTACTCTCGTGCCGCACAAGTCGAAATGACGGGAGTAGACATGTCCTCGTCCACGGGCTCCCGCCTCCAGAGCTGGGTCGTCGGCGGGGGCGCGCTCGGCCTGACGGTCGCAGGAGTCCTGCTCTATGCGGCGTTGCGCATCCCGACCTCGATCTTTTACGGGCGGCTTGACGCGACGCCGGAGAGCGTCGGCCTTGGATATGGCGACCTCCTCGCCGGCTCGACGCTGGGCGTCATGCTGATCTTCGCGTTGCTGGCGATGGCCGTCTACACGCTCGCGTTTGCCGTCGGCTACATCAGTCTGATGTCCAGAGTGGCGAAGGTGATCCGGGCGCCGGAGCGTCGAGAGTTCTTGGCGTCTATGCGTCGCACGCCGTTGGAGGACTACACCGATGCTGAGCTGGAACGCGCGATCGAATACGACCTGATGGTGCTGGAGGCAGTACCGGAACTCGCTGCGCAGTTCACCCCCGAAGACGTGAGATCTTTCTATCTTCGTCGGCGAGATGCGTTACGCCGACAATCGGCACAGCCCGACGACGAGTCGAGTCCGATGTCCTCCGAGGATCCGGTCCATTGGGATCTACGGCGGCTGAGCTTTGATGCACAAGCAACGGCGATGCGGCGCCATCGCGTGGTGCTGGTGGTCGCGTCCATGGTCTTGGCGTTCCTATTCGGACTTCCCCTGCTGGCGCTCGCGCAAGCCGGCCAGGTTCGGCATGGTTCGGCTTTCGACGGGAGTGACCTGGGCCTGTTCGCATACAACGCCAGGCCTGTGACGGTTCAGATATCCGGAGATGCGGAGTCGGCGCCTGGTCCGGAGGTCGCCGATGGCGACTACTTCCTACTGGGCCAGACCGCTCAGTTCGTCACGCTCTACGACGCAGCTGCTGATCGATCGATCCAGCTGCCGGTGGCGCGGGTGGTCCTCATGAGCCGGGACTGATGCGCCCAGATACTCGGGACGTCTTGCGGACGGTGTGTCCGCTTGCTCCTTCCGTACGACGTCCCGCAGCGCCCGCGACGCCGGTCTGGGTGGGGGCTAGGTCACAGGGACAGCGTCCACCGGACGCCGGTTTGCAAGGTTCGACCCCGAGCAGGGCTAGCATCTGCGCTCCGCACCGAGAGGACCTGCACATGGCTACCGACTACGACGCATCACGCAAGACGGAAGACGAGCAGAAGGAAGAGAGCCTGGAAGCGCGCCGCCTCACCTCGGGCGACCAGGACAAGACGTCGGGCAAGGTGGACGAGGACGAGGCCGAGATCGCCGACACCTACGAGCTCCCCGGCGCCGACCTGTCCCACGAGACCCTCTCCATCGAGGTGACTCCGAAGCAGGCCGACGAGTTCACCTGCACCGGCTGCTTCCTGGTGCAGCACGAGTCCCGCCGGTCGGCGCCCGGCGTCGACCTCTGCAACGACTGCGCCTGAGTACGGCGCCGCGCCGGGTCAGCTGGCGACGGCGAGCTCACCGCTCGCCGACCAGCCGGCGAGGCGAGCGACGGCGACCGCCCCGAGCTGTGAGTTGACCTCCAGCTTGGCGAGGATCGACTTGATCTGAGAGCGGACGGTGGCCTCGGCGACGAAGTCCTCGCGCGCGATCTCCGCGGGGCAACGGCCCGACAGCAGCTTGCCGATCACGGCGCGTTCCCGGCCGCTGAGGCAGCCGAGCCGGTTGCGCGCCGTCCAGCACTCGTCGTCGGTGGCGGCCCGGGTCGCGGCCTCCCGGAGCCGCGTGGCGAGTGCCGGGCACATCGTGGGCCGGTCCGACAGGACCCGGTCCAGCATGCGGGTGAGATCGGCAAGATCCGCGGTCTTCGGCAGCAGGCCGAGAGCCCCGGCGAGCAGGCAACGGCCCCAGAGGACCGGGTCGTCCTCGACCCCGACGGTGCTGAGGGCGATGACCGGCACCCCCGCCGCGTGCAGCCCTTGCATCACCAGCTCGCTGTCGATGAACGGCCCGGGACGTACGGCGACCACAGCGACGTCCGGCCGGGCGGCCCGCGCCGCGGCCACGGTGGCGGCGACCGAGCGCTGCTCGGTGGCGATCACCGACCGCACCCGGTAGCGGCCCCAGAGCCCCGCGTCGAGGACGTCGGCGACGGCCGTGTGCTCCTCGACGATGACGAGGCGGGGCAGCCGACGCTGCGTTGCCCGCGGACTGGACGACGTGCTGACAATGGTGTCCATCGGAACCCGGTTTCCTGTGGGACGTCCCCGCTCCTTGCGGGTTGTCCATCAGGAGCGGCTCGTCGCCCGACAAGTACGTCGAGCCGTCAACTCATCCTCTGGAGCACCGTCATGGCCCACCACGACCTCTCCTGGCTCTCGTCGCGGCAGTACGTCAGCGACGGCGGGCTCGAGACCGACCTGATCTTCCACCACGGCGTCGACCTCCCCGAGTTCGCGTCCTTCCCGCTGGTCGACGACGAGCGCGGTCGCGGACTGCTGCGGGACTACTACGACGGGTACGCCGCGATCGCCCGCCGAGCCGGCGTCGGCCTGACCATGGAGTCACCGACCTGGCGCGCCAACCCCGACTGGGGCGCGCGGGTGGGCTACGACCACGCCGCGCTGGACCGGGTCAACCGCGACAGCATCGCGTTCCTGCACCAGCTGCGGGACTCGTACGGCGACCTCGACGACGTCCGGGTGATCGGCGCGATCGGGCCACGCGGTGACGGGTACGTCGCGGGCGAGCGCGCCGACCCGGACGAGGCCGCCGACTACCACCGGGGCCAGGTCCAGGCGTTCGCCGACGCCGGGGCCGACGTGGTCGCGGCGTACACGCTCACCGGGCCGGAGGAGGGCATCGGCGTGGCCCGCGCCGCCCGGTCCGCTGGCGTCCCGGTGTGGGTCGGGTTCACCGTCGAGACCGACGGCCGGCTGCCCGACGGCACCACCCTGGCCGACGCGGTCGCGCTGGTGGAGGAGCACGAGGCGGCGGACGGCTACATCGTCAACTGCGCGCACCCGACCCACATCGCACCCGGCCTCGACGGCGGGGACTGGCTGTCGCGGGTCGTGCAGGTCAACCCCAACGCCTCCACCCAGACCCACGCCGAGCTCGACGCCGCCGAGGAGCTGGACGAGGGCGACCTGGAGCTGCTCACGACGTCGTACGACGCGTTGCGGCCGGCGCTGCCCGGGCTCCGCGTGGTGGGCGGCTGCTGCGGCACCGATGCCCGCCACGTCGCCGCCCTCTGGGGCGTGGGCTAGGACCGCAGTCGCTCGACCTGACGGCGGATCGCCGCCGCCCGGGCCTCGCCGCTCGTCGCCCTGAGCACCGGCAGCATCACGGCGTACTGCTCGGACTTGCCCAGTGCGTCGTACGCCGCGAGCGCCACCGGGTCGGCGGCGAGCGCGGCGAGCAGGTCGTCCGGCGCGGTCGCGGTGCTCTGGCGCTCGTACGCCGCCGCCCAGCGCCCGTCGGCCTGTGCCGCCTCCACCTGAGCGATGCCGGCGGGTCGCATCCGGCCGGCGGCGGTGAGGGCGGCGACCTTGTCGACGTTCACCTGCGACCAGGTGCTGCGGGCGCGACGCGGGCAGTAGCGCTGCAGGAACGACACGTCGTCCAAGCCCTTGCGCTGGCCGTCGATCCACCCGAAGCACAGTGCGCCGTCGAGCGCGTCGGAGATCGACAGCAACTCCAGACCCTTGCCCTTCTTGGCGATCCGCAGCCAGGCATCGGGTGCCGAGGCGTGGTGCTCCGCCAGCCAGGCCTCCCAGGCGGGACCGTCGGCGAGCTCGAGGACGTCCATGCCGGCTACACCACCCGCACCGGCGTACGCCGGACGGTGAAGTCCCAGACCCTCAGCGACATCTCCCGGCTCAGCCGGATGCAGCCGTGGGAGGTCGCCAGGTTGGTCCCGAGGACCCAGTCGGCGTGCATCTGCTGCCCGTTGGACTTGTAGCGCGGGATCCGGTGGAACCCGATCCCGCACGGCGCAAACCGCACGAAGTTGTCGAGCCACACCTGGCCGCTGGTCGCCTGGTTGAGCTTGATCCGGGCACCGCGCCCGCAGTAGGAGCCGGTGGCGTGGCTGCCTCGATGCAGGACACCGGTGTTGTCGACCATGCCACCCTGCGCGACGGCCCGGTCGCCAGGCCCGACGAGCCAGACCCAGTTCTGCCGCTGGGAGATCACGATCCGCCGACCGTGGCCGGAGCCGGCCGGCACGGGGCGGACGTCGCAGCGCGGCGCGTCCTCGGCGTACAGCTGCTTGCGGGTGCGTACGTCGAGCCGCCCGCTCTGCCGGATGCCGACTCGGGACTGGAACCGCAGGACCGCCGAGCGGGTGTGCCGGTCGATCCGGCCGTCGGCCCGGCCCGCGTCGCAGTGCAGCGCGTTGAGCCGGCGCTCCGCCTTGACGCCCGCGTCCGGCAGGCCGGCGTACGACGGCGCGACCGTGAGGGTCAGTGCGCACGCGAGGGCACAGATGAGGGGTCGCAACAGGTGCACGCCCCCATCCTCGCCTACCGTGTCCATCACCAGACGGGTTCGGCCGAGGCAGGTTCGGGCGAGGCAGGTTCGGTTGAGGGAGGTGCCATGGAGCGGGCGACGCCGGAGAACCCAGACCTGTGGCGCCTGACCCTGCAGCACTCGCCGATCGGGATGGCACTCGTCGGCCTCGACGGACACCTGCTGATGGTCAACCGGGCGATGTCCGAGATGCTCGGGTACGACGTGGAGGAGCTGCACCAGCGCGGCTTCCAGGAGCTCACGCATGTCGACGACCTCGACGCCGACCTCGCGCTCTTCGACCGGGCGCTCGCCGGAGAGATCGACTCCTACCGGATGCGCAAGCGCTACCTGCACGCCGACGGGCACGTGGTGTGGGGCGACCTGTCGGTGGCGCTGATGCGTGGCCGCGACGGGCGGCCGCTGCACTTCATCTCGCAGATCCTCGACGTCACCGAGCAGCACGAGCACGAGGACCGGCTCCGGGCCGCAACTGCCGAGGTCGAGCATGAGCGGCAGAGCCTGGAGGCGATCTTCGAGACGGTCAGCGTCGGGCTGCTGCTGATCGGCGAGGACGGCCGCTACGAGCGGATGAACCGCCGACACCAGGAGACGATGCGGCTGCCCTTCCCCGACGGACACGAGGGTGAGGCCGGCCAGCTCGGGCACGTCTACCACCCGGACGGCAAGACGGTGATGGCCAAGGAGGACATGCCGTCCTACCGCGCCATGATCGGCGAGGAGTTCGACGACTACGCGTACTGGGTGGGCGACGACCCCCTCACGCGCCGGGCGTTCTCGACGTCGGCGCGCCAGGTCCGTGGCCCGTCCGGGGAGGCGCTCGGCGCCGCGCTCGCCTACCAGGACATCACCGACCTGATGCGCGCGATGAAGGTCAAGGACGAGTTCGTCTCGTCGGTGTCGCACGAGCTGCGGACGCCGCTCACCTCGGTGCTCGGCTACCTCGAGCTGCTCGCCGAGAGCGACGGGATGCCGGCCGACGCCGCCGCGCACGTCCAGGTCATCCGGCGCAACGCCCTCCGGCTGCAGGCACTCCTGTCGGACCTGCTCCAGGTCGGACAGGTCAGCGAGGTCAGCCTCCAGCTGCACCGGGCAGACACGGACCTGGTCGTCGTCGTGCGCGAGGCTGCGGAGGCGGCCCGGCTGTTCGCCGACCAGAGCGGCGTGGCGGTCGAGCTCGACGTACCCGACCAGCTGCTCACGCTGGTCGACGCACAGCGCATCCGGCAGGTGCTGGACAACCTGCTCTCCAACGCCGTGAAGTACAGCCACGAGGGTGGCACCGTCACCGTCTGCCTGCGCCTGGTGGGCGACGCGATCGTGCTCGAGGTCAGCGACACCGGGATGGGCATCGCCCCCGACGAGATCGACCAGGTCTTCGGCCGGTTCTTCCGCGGCGGCGAGGCGCTGCGCCAGCACATCCCCGGCACCGGGCTCGGCCTCAACATCGTGAGCTCCATCGTCGAGGCACACGGCGGCGAGGTGACCCTCGAGAGCGAGTTCGGGCGAGGCACCAGGTTCCGGGCGACCCTGCCGGACGCGGCCGACTGACGACGCCGGGACGTCATGCGGACAGAGCAAGCGGATGCTCCATCCGCATGACGTCCCGCGCGACCGTCAGTGGAACTTGCCGAGGCCCTCGCGCTCGAGCAGCATCGTCAGGCCGCCGTTCCAGAACGAGAAGCCCGCACCGGTGATCATCGCGAGGTCCAGATCCTCGGCCGCGACGACGACACCCTCGTCGAGCATCCGGCGGGCCTCGTCGGCCAGCCCGGTGAGCACGCGGGTGCGCACCTCGGCGGAGGACAGCACCACCGGGTCGGACGGCGACTCGAGCAGCGCGACGACCTCGGGGTCGAGCGCGCCGTCGGGTCCGTAGTACGACGACTTCCGCGCCGCCACCACGCGCTCGAGCGCGGGGGAGACGTAGAAGCGGTCCGGGAAGGCGCCGTGCAGCGTCTCGTTGTTGTGCAGCGCGATGGCCGGTCCGACCAACGAGAGCAGCACGAAGGGCGGCATCGGCGCGACGCCCGCGAAGGCGCCGTCCACGACCTGCACCGGGGTGCCCTCGTCGACGATCCGCCCGACCTCGCCCATGAAGCGGCCGAGGAGGCGGTTGACGATGAACGACGGGCTGTCGTTGACCAGGATCGTGGTCTTCTTGAGCGCCTTGCCGGTGCCGAACGCGGTCGCCAGCGTGGCGTCGTCGGTCTGCTCGCCCTTGACGATCTCGAGCAGCGGCATCACCGCGACCGGGTTGAAGAAGTGGAACCCGACGACCCGCTCGGGGTGCTCGAGGTCGGCGGCCATCTCGGTGATCGACAGCGACGAGGTGTTGGTCGCCAGGATGCAGGTCGGCGATACGACCTTCTCGACATCGGCGAAGACCGACTTCTTGACCGACATCTCCTCGAAGACGGCCTCGATCACGAAGTCGGCGCCCGCGAAGGACTCCGACTTGTCGACCGCGCCGGTGACGAGCGCCTTGTGCCGGTTGGCCTTGTCGTTGTTGATCCGGCCCTTGGCGAGCAGCTTGTCGATCTCGGCGTGGACGTAGCCCACGCCCTTGTCGACCCGCTCCTGGTCGAGGTCGCTCAGCACGACCGGCACCTCGAGGCGGCGTACGAAGAGCAGCGCCAGCTGCGACGCCATCAGGCCGGCGCCGACGATGCCGACCTTGGTGACCGGGCGCGCGAGCGAGCGGTCGGGCGCACCGGCGGGGCGCTTGGCCCGCTTCTGCACCAGGTCGAAGGCGTAGAGCGAGGCGAGCAGCTCCGGCGTACGCGACATCGCCTCGAGCGCGTCGTCCTCGGCCGCGAAGCCCTCGTCGCGGGTGGCGGTCCGTGCCCCGGCGATCAGCTCGACGACCTTCTTGGCAGCCGGGCTGGCGCCGCCGGTCTTGGCCTCGGCGAGCTGGGTGGCGCGGGCCACGGCCGCACTCCAGGCCTCGCCCTTGTCGACCTCCGGCCGCTCGACGACGGTCTCGCCGCTCAGCACGGAGGCGGCCCAGAGCAGCGACTGCTCGAGGTAGTCGGCGCCCGAGAAGCAGGCGTCGGCGAGGCCGATCGCGTACGCCGCCTGGCCGCCCAGCGTCTTGCCGTTGTTGAGCGGGTTCTCGAGGATCACGGTGACGGCCTTGTCGGCGCCGATGAGGTTGGGCACCAGGTAGGCGCCTCCCCAGCCGGGGACCAGGCCGAGCATGACCTCGGGCAGCCCGAGCGCCGGCGCGCTGTCCATCACGGTGCGGTAGTCGCAGTGCAGCGCGACCTCGAGGCCACCGCCGAGCGCGAGCCCGTTGATGAAGCCGAACGACGTCTTGCCGCCGTCCTGCAGCTTGCGGAAGACCGCGTGGCCGAGCTCCGCGACGACACGTACGGCGTCGGAGCCACCGCCCGCGATCGAGGTCAGGTCGGCACCGGCCGCGAGGATGAACGGCTTGCCGGTCACGCCGATCGAGGTGATCTCGTCGTCGGCCAGGGCCGCGTCGATCGCGGTGTTGAGGGCGATCAGGGAGCGCGGGCCGAAGGTGTTGGGCTTGGTGTGGTCCTCGCCGTTGTCGAGGGTGACCAGGCCCATCACGCCGGCGCCCGCAGGCAGGGTGACCTTGCGCAGGTGCGCCTGGGTGACGCGCTCGGCGTCGGAGGAGATCTCCTGGGCGCGGGTCAGCAGGTTCGTGAGGTCGCTCATCAGGCACTCTCTCCGGTGTAGTGCGGGTTCTCCCAGATCACGGTGCCGCCCATGCCGATGCCGATGCACATGGTGGTCAGGCCGTACTGCACCTCGGGGTGCTCCTCGAAGGTGCGGGCCAGCTGCGTCATCAGGCGTACGCCGGACGAGGCCAGCGGGTGGCCCATCGCGATGGCGCCGCCGTACGGGTTGACCCGGGCGTCGTCGTCGGCGATGCCGAAGTGCTCGAGGAACGCCAGCACCTGTACGGCGAACGCCTCGTTGACCTCGAACGCGCCGATGTCGTCGATGGTCAGGCCGGCCTGCTTGAGGGCCTTCTCGGTCGCCGGGATCGGGCCGGCGCCCATCACCTCGGGCTCGACGCCGACGTACGAGTAGGAGACCAGGCGCATCCGGATCGGCAGGCCGAGCTCCTTCGCGGTCTCCTCGTCGGCGAGCAGCGACGCGGTCGCGCCGTCGTTGATGCCCGCGGCGTTGCCGGCGGTCACCTTGCCGTGCGCCCGGAACGGCGTCTTCAGCGCGGCGAGCGTCTCCATCGTGGTGCCGGGACGCATCGGCTCGTCGGTCGAGGCCAGGCCCCAGCCGAGCTCGGCCGACTTCGTGGCCACGGGGACCAGGTCGGGCTGGATCTTGCCGGCGTCGTACGCCGCAGCCGTCTTCTCCTGGGAGCGGACGGCGTAGGCGTCGACCCGCTCCTTGGTGATCGTGGGGTAGCGGTCGTGCAGGTTCTCGGCGGTCTTGCCCATCACCAGCGCGTCCGGGTTCACGATCCGCTCGGACAGGATCCGCGGGTTGGGGTCCACGCCCTCGCCCATCGGGTGCCGGCCCATGTGCTCGACGCCGCCGGCGATGGCGACGTCGTACGCACCGAAGGCGATGCCGGAGGCGGTGGTCGTCACGGCGGTCATCGCGCCGGCGCACATCCGGTCGATCGCGAAGCCGGGCACGCTCTGCGGCAGGCCGGAGAGCAGCGCGGCCGTGCGGCCGATGGTCAGGCCCTGGTCGCCGATCTGGGTGGTCGCGGCGACCGCGACCTCGTCCACGCGCTCGGGCGGCAGCGACGGGTTGCGCCGCATGAGCTCACGGATGCACTTGATGACGAGGTCGTCGGCGCGGGTCTCGGCGTACTGGCCGGTGGCCTTGCCGACGCCGAAGGGGGTGCGGACGCCGTCGACGAAGACGACCTCTCGCAGCTGTCGTGCTGATGCCATCTCTGGGGGATCTCCTCGGGAGTCGAGCGGTCGGTGACCAAAGGTTACCCCACGGTAACAAAGCGCCCGGGTGCCCGCCCGCGAGGCCCGGGACCGACACTTGCCCCATGAGCTCGCAGCACATCGGCAGGTCCCGTCGCTGGCAGGCGGCCGTCCTCGCGTTCGGCGTCGCGCTCGCCGGCCTGGTCGCGACGGCCGCGCCGGCGCAGGCGACATCCACGTGGTCGACGTACGCCGGGACCGGGACGGGGCCGATCGCCGACGGCACGATGCAGTGCGAGCCCGGGGAGCCGACCGAGGTCACGTTCGACGTGTCGGGCATGCCGGAGGGACCGCTCCGGGGCGTGCGGATCACCGACCTGATGCTCACGCACACCTGGGTCGGTGACCTCACGGCGACCTTGCGGGCACCGGACGGTAGCGACGTCGTGCTGTTCTCCCGGACGGGAGACCTCGCCGGGGGTGCCGGCGACAGCAGCGACGTCAGCGGGCCGTACACCTTCTCGGACGCGCCCACCCCCAACGACTGGTGGGCCGAGGCCGAGGCACAGCTCGATGCGGGCACCATCCCGGCCGGTCGCTACCGCGCCACGACTCCCGGCGGGGCGGAGGGCGGCGGCGTCGTACAGCCGATCACGGCCGCGTTCGCCGGGGTGGCGGACCCGAACGGCGTCTGGACGCTGACCTTCACCGACCGCTGCATCAGCAGCCTCGGCGAGGAGGGCACCGTTGACTCAGCCGACCTGCAGCTCCAGCCGTCGGCCCTCGGCACCGGCTGCGCGGCGTACCAGGACGCGGTGGACGCAGCGGCCGCCGTCGTAGGCAGCGCCGAGGCCACGGTGGCGTCCGCACGGACGACGCTGGTGCGGACCGCGGAGGCGGTGGGCGTCGCGCAGTCCGGCACCCAGCTGGCCGCGTCCGACGCCACGAGGGCCGCGGCAGCGACCGCGGTGGCGACCACCGCGCTGAGTGTCGCCAAGACCCGCGTGACCAAGGCGGCCAAGGCGCTGAAGGTCGCCAAGCGGTCGCACAAGAAGGCACGGATCGCCAGGGCGCAGACAGCGCTCAAGGTGGCGCAGGCGAAGCAGAAGGTCGCGCAGACCGTCATCACCGTCAGGCAGGAGGCCTCGGCAGCGGCCGACGCGGCGCTGGCCGTCGCCACCCGCGCGCAGACCGACCGGCAGGCCGAGCGCGACACCGCGGCGCTGGGGCTGGCCACCGCCCAGAGCGCGCTGGTCGATGCCGCCAAGGCCGAGGCAGCGAGGAAGGCCGAGCTCGAGCTGTGCCTTGATGTCTAGGTCGATGTGGAACAAGGAGCACGCCCACTACGGTTAGGCGAGAGCATCGGCGACCCGTTCGCCGAGCATTGACCGGAGAAGGGGACCTGTGAGCAAGCGCGAGCGCCTGGTGCACATCGTCGACGAGGTGCCGGAGCTGGACGCGGTGCGCGAGGCGGGCGAGGAGCTCGTCATGGTGCTGGTGCTCGACGGGTTCCTGGACGCGGGCAACGCCGCCGCACGCGCGGCCCAGCACCTCACCGACCTCTCGGACGGCCCGGTGGTGGCGACCTTCGACGTCGACCAGCTGCACGACTACCGCGCCCGGCGTCCGGTGATGACGTTCGCCCGCGACCACTACGAGGGGTACGACGCCCCGCGGCTGGTCGTCCGCCAGTTGCGCGACACGGGCGGTTCGCCGTACCTCCTGCTCAGCGGGCCGGAGCCCGACAATCGCTGGGAGGGGTTCTGCCGCGCCGTCCGCGAGGTCGTCGAGCGGCTCGGCGTGACTCGGGTCGTCGGCATCGGCTCGGTCCCGATGGCGGTCCCGCACACCCGGCCGATCGCCCTGACCCCGCACGCCAACGACCCCGACCTGCTGACCTCGGTCAGCCCGTGGCGCGGCGAGCTGCGGATCCCGAGCAGCGCCCAGGCGCTGCTGGAGGTCCGGCTCGGCGAGTGGGGGCACCAGGCGATGGGCTTCGTCGCGCACGTCCCGCACTACCTGGCGCAGATGGACTACCCGCTCGCCGCGGCGGTGCTGCTCGAGCAGGTCGAGATCGCGGGTCGGCTGACCATCGACCTCTCCGGGCTGCGCGCCGAGGCCGAGGACAAGGAGGCCGAGATCGCCGGCTACCTGACGGCCAACGAGGAGGTCGCCGAGGTGGTGGCTGCCCTGGAGCGCCAGTACGACGCGTTCGAGCGGGCCGAGGAGGACGGGGCGAGCCTGCTGGCCCCGGACCAGCCGCTGCCGACCGGCGAGGAGATCGGCCGGCAGTTCGAGCAGTTCCTGGCCGGGCTCGACGGCCCCCAGGACCAGCAGGGCGACCCCGACCAGGAGCGTGACTGACGTGCCCCGTGACGCCGCCGAGCTGCTCGCGCTGCTCGACCTCGAGAAGCTCGACGACGACCTCTTCCGGGGCACCCAGATGCCGACGTCGCGGCCGATGGTCTTCGGCGGCCAGGTCGCCGCGCAGTCGCTGGTCGCCGCGTCGCTGACCGTCGACGCGCCGTACGTCGCGCACTCGCTGCACTCCTACTTCCTGCAGCCGGGCGACCCGAGCGTGCCGACGGTGTACGACGTCGAGAACCTCCGCGACGGCCGCTCCTTCGTCACCCGTCGGGTGATCGCGCAGCAGCACGGCCGCCCGATCTACGCGCAGACCGTCAACTTCCAGAAGGAAGAGCCGGGCTACGAGCACGAGGAGCCGATGCCCGAGGTGCCCGGTCCCGACCACGAGTCGGTCCGTCCGGTCAGCCGCCGGGTCCAGGAGGAGCTGCACGCCGACCAGTGGAGCGTCGCCGACATCCGCTTCGTCGGATCCTCGGCCGGCGGGCTGGAGCCCGATCCGCGCCACCCGGGCCGGCAGCAGGTGTGGCTGCGGGTCTCGTCCGCGCTGCCCGACGACCAGTTCTGGCACCGGGCGGCGTTCACCTATCTCTCCGACATGACGCTGATCGGGGCTGCAATGGCGCCGCACGGCATCAGCTTCGGCCGCGGGGACGCCTTCGTCGCCTCCCTCGACCACGCGGTCTGGTTCCACCGGCCGTTCCGCGCCGACCAGTGGTGGCTCTACGACCAGGTCTCGCCGTCGGCCTCGGGTGGTCGCGGGCTCACCCTCGCGCGCGTCTTCCAGGACGGCCACCTGGTGGCCTCGGTCGCCCAGGAGGCCGTGCTCCGTCCTCGTAAGGAGTCGTGATGAACCCCACCGAGGAGCTGGTCGACCTGCTCGACCTGGAGCGGCTCGACGGCGACCTCTTCCGCGGCAAGCAGCCGGAGTCCGCGCGCGCCCGGGTGTACGGCGGCCAGGTCGCCGCCCAGGCACTGATGGCCGGCATCCGGACGGTCCCCGCCGACTTCGCCGTGCACTCGCTGCACTCGTACTTCCTGCTCGGCGGCGACTACTCCGTCCCGATCGTGTACGACGTCGAGCGGATCCGCGACGGCCGGTCGTTCATGACCCGGCGTGTGGTCGCCCGTCAGCACGGCCGCCCGATCTACTACCAGACCCTGAACTTCCAGCTCCCCGAGGACGGCTACGAGCACCAGGACGCGATGCCGGAGGTCGGGGCCCCGGAGACCGGCTTCGACCTGGTCGAGGTGATGCGCAAGGGCGGCAACGACGAGGCCGACGCGCTCGGCAAGGAGTGGGGCGCGCTCGACGTCCGCTGGCTCGGCAACACCCGCTACGGACTCGAGCCGGACGACGGCCACGTCTCCCAGGCCCGGATGTGGATCCGGCTCCGCGAGGGGCTGCCGGACGACCCGGCCATCCACGTCGCCGCGTTCACCTACGCCAGCGACGTCAGCCTGCTCGGCTCGACGCTGTCGGTGCACGACGTGAACCCGTCGAAGACGCAGATGGCCTCGCTCGACCACACGCTGTGGTTCCACCGGCCGTTCCGGGCCGACGACTGGTGGCTCTACGACCAGTGGTCGCCGTCGGCACAGGGTGCCCGCGGCCTCGCGTTCGGACGGATCTTCACCGCCGACGGGACGCTCGTGGTCACCGCCGCGCAGGAGGGGCTGATCCGGCCGCGCCGGGCCGGCAGCGAGGGACCGGGCGTCAAGGAGTAGTAGGGAGCAGACAGTGCCGGAGCCGCACCAGCTGACCCGCGCCGACGCGCGGCGGATCGCGGTGCAGGCCCAGCTGCTGGCGACGCCCCGGCCGACCGACCTGCTCGACGTCGTACGCCACCTGACGGTGCTCCAGGCCGAGCCCACCAGCGCCGTCGCGCCCAGCGCCGACCTGGTGCTGTGGAGCCGCCTCGGGCCGTCGTACGACGTCGGCGCGCTGCGTGACGCGATCGACGAGCAGCTGCTGATCGAGCACCAGGGCTTCATCCGGCCCGCGGAGGACCTGGCGCTGTTCCGCGCCGAGATGGCGCAGTGGCCCGGCACCGGCGAGCTCAAGGACTGGCAGGTGGCGCGGGCCGGGTGGGTCGAGGTCAACGACGGTTGCCGGCGCGACCTGCTCGACCGGCTGCGCCGTGACGGCCCGCTGCCGACCAGCGAGCTGCCGGACAGCTGCGAGGTGCCGTGGCAGTCGTCGGGGTGGCACAACGACCGCAACGTGCGGATGCTGCTGCAGCTGATGGTCGCGCGCGGCGAGGTCGCCACCGCCGGGCGGCAGGGGCGCGAGCAGCTGTGGGACCTGGCCGAGCGGATCTACCCCGACGACCCGGTGCCGGACGTCGAGCAGGCGCGCCGGACCCTGGACCGGCACCGGCTGAGTGCGCTCGGGATCGCGCGGGCCAAGGCCGCGGCATCGCCGGGGGAGCAGCACGGGGTCGGTGAGGCCGGCGAGCCCGCGGTGGTCGAGGGAGTGCGCGGCACCTGGCGGGTGGACCCGGCGTACCTCCAGGGGTCGTTCGAGGGGCGGGCGGCGCTGCTGTCGCCGTTCGACCGGCTCGTGCAGGACCGCAAGCGGCTGACCGAGATCTTCGAGTTCGACTACCTGCTGGAGATGTACAAGCCGGCCGCGCAGCGGCGGTGGGGCTACTACGCGCTGCCGGTCCTGTACGGCGACCGCCTGGTCGGGAAGCTCGATGCCAGTGCCGACCGGGCCGAGGGGGCGCTGGTCGTCGCGGCCGTCCACGAGGACGAGCCGTTCCCCGCGCAGACGCGGGAGGCGGTCGACGCCGAGATCGCGTCCCTCGCCGCCTGGCTCGAGGTCGACGTGGTCAGGTCCGACGAACTGGTCTAGTCACATGGTGGATTACTCCGGCAACCTGCCGATGGGATCTGCATGTCCAGCATGAGTGGTGCGTACGAGAACGACCCTGGCGCGCGGTTGAGCGCCCAGGAGCTGGCCCTCGAGTCGATGTCGATGGTTCTGTCGATCGTGGACGGGGTGATCGCCCGGGTCCCGAAGTCGGTCCAGCGCGACGCCCTGGAGTCCGCCGGGCTGGTCGCCCTGACGGACGCCGCCCGCACGTTCGATCCCGAGCGTGACGGTGCGTTCGAGGTCTACGCCACGGCGCTCATCCGCAGCGCGCTGCTCGACGTCGTCATCGCCTGCCAGGCACAGGAGGCCGAGGCCCGGGTCGCGGTCGAGACCGTCGAGCCCGTCGACACCGACGAGCGGCTGGCCAGCCTCCGCGAGGCCATCGGCGAGCTGTCGGAGCGGCACCGCCGCGTGGTCGGCCGCTACTTCCTCGACAACGAGCCGGTCTCGGGCATCGCCTCGGAGCTCGGCGTGGCCGAGGCGCAGGTGGTGCAGCTCCGCACCGAGGCGCTGATGCTGCTGCGGGACGCCCTCGCCGCGAGCAGCGACCAGCAGGCCGAGCCGTGGGAGCGCGACGCCGCCCGCCGGGCGATGTACGCCGCTCTCGCGAGCCGCCGGTCCCTCGTCCACGCGAGCTCGATGCCCGACACCTGCGACCTGCGCCTCGAGGCGTAGCGCGTCAGAGGTCGAAGACCAGCAGTGTGCTGCTCGCGGTCGCGACCAGCGCACCGGAGCCGTCGGTCACCGTCGCCTCGGTGAAGCCCACCCGCGACCCGGCCTTGACCACGGTGCCGGTCGCGGTGAGCAGACCGCTGCCCGCGCGCACCGCCTTGAGGTAGCTCACCTTGATCTCGACCGACGTGTAGCCCTTGCCCCGGGGGAGCGTCGTGTGCAACGCGCACCCGGCCGCCGAGTCCAGCAGGGTGCAGACCAGGCCGCCGTGCACGGCGCCGATCGGGTTGTAGACCGACTCGTCCGGCGTACAGGTGAAGACGGCTCGGCCGATCTCGGCCTCGACCAGCTCGAACTGCATGGTCGCCGCGATGGGAGGCGCCGGCAGCTCGCCCTTCAGCACCGCCTGCATGTAGTCGATGCCGGGCATCGACAGTCCCTGCAGGGTGCTCGGACCCGGGTCCTCCCAGGTGATGGTGCGGGAATGCTCGTTCATGAGGTCAGCCTCCGGTAGCGCTTGAGTCGTCGGGGGTCGTCGGGAGCGACCACGTGCTTGTCGCCCCAGACCAGCAGAGCATCGAGCACCGACAACAGGTCCTGCCCGGACTCGGTGAGGTGGTAGTCGAAGCGCTCCGGGCGGTCCTGGTACGCCGTACGCCCGATGACGCCGGCGGCTTCCAAGGTCTTGAGCCGGGCGGCGATCCGGTCGCGCGGGGCGCCGGTGCCGCGGACGATGTCGCCGAAGCGGGTGCTGCCCAGTGCGATCTCGCGCACCACCAGCAGCGCCCAGCGCTCGCCGACGAGCTCGAGCGACGCCGCGATCGGGCACGGCCGTCCGGGGAGCTCGGCTAGAGGAACCGTGGTCATGGGTGTAGCGTCCCTCTAGTGAGTTTGGAAGTCAAACCAACTATCGCCACCAGGTCCCTGCTGCCGATCGCGCTGGGGACGGCCCTGGTGCTGGTCACCTACGTGACGCCGATGGCGACGATCCCGCGCACCGCGGCCGACCTGGGCGCCGGCCCGGTCGCCCGGGCCTGGATCCTCAGCTCGATGTCGGTCGGCCTGGCCGCCGCGCTGCTCGCCGCCGGGGTGCTCGGCGACGCCTACGGCCGCCGCCGGGTGTACGCCGGAGGCCTCGGCGCGATCGGCGTCGGCGCACTCGTCTGCGCGGTGTCGCAGGAGCCGGTGCTGTTCGTAGCGGCGCGGGTGGTCGAGGGCGTCGGGGGAGCAGCCGTGTTGGCCTGCGGCCTCGCCGTCCTGGCCCACGACTTCGCACCCGGTCCGGCCCGGGTGCACGCCACCTCCATCTGGGGCGCCAGCGTCGGGCTCGGTATCACCGCCGGTGCGATCCTCTCCGCGGCGCTGGACTTCGGCTCCGGCTGGCGCGAGTCGTACGCCGTGGTCGGGGTCGTCGCGCTGCTTCTCCTCTGGCCCAGCCTGGCGCGGATCGGGGAGTCCTCGGCGGCCGAGCCGCGGCGGATCGACGTACCCGGCCTGGCGCTGCTCGTCGCGGCGATGACGCTGCTGGTCTCCGCGCTGACCCAGGGCCGCAGCGGCATCGACGGCCCGACGGTCGCCCTCGGGGTGCTCGCTGCCCTGGCGGCGGTGGGCTTCGGCGTCGTCGAGCGCCGGGTGCCGCAGCCGCTGGTCGACCCCGCGCTGCTGCGGGCTCCGCGGTTCCGGGCCGCGACGCTGGGGTCGCTGACCCTGGGTCTCGGCATCATCGGGATGTCGTCATTCGTCCCGACCGTCGCCCAGCTCGGCCTCGGCGCCAGCCTCTGGACCGCCAGCCTGCTGGTCGTCGTGTGGTCCGGCACGAGCGTCGTCACGTCGTACCTCATCCGGCACCTGCGCCGCCCGCTCGAAGGGCCGCGCCCGATCGCCGCGCTGCTCGTCGTGGTCGCCGTCGGTCAGCTGACCGGCTACGGCCTGGACGCCGGCTCCAGCGTCTGGCGGCTCGCCGTACCGATGTTCGTCGCGGGTCTCGCGACCGGCGTCCTCAACGCGCTGCTCGGCCGCGAGGCCGTCGCCAGCGTCCCGCCGGACCGGGCCGCGATGGGCAGCGGCGCCAACAACACTGCGCGCTACCTCGGCGCCGCCTGCGGCATCACGCTCTTCGTGGTCGTCGCGACCCATGCCGGCGCGGACCTGCTCGCCGGCTGGAACGTCGCCGTGCTCGTCGCCTCCGCCCTCAGCCTGCTCGGTGCGGCGTCCATCGCGTGGTCGGGTCGCACCCGGGCATGATGGCGACGTGACCGACTACAACGCGAGCATCATCGAGGAGTTCCGGGCCAACCACGGCAAGGTCGGCGGGAACTTCGAAGGGGCGCCCCTGCTGCTCCTCCACTCCGTCGGCGCCAAGAGCGGCCAGGAGCGGGTCAGCCCGATGATGTACCTCGCCGACGGCGACCGCTACCTCGTCTTCGCCTCCAAGGCCGGAGCTCCCGACAACCCGGACTGGTACCACAACCTCAAGGCCAACCCGGACGCCACGATCGAGGTCGGCGACGACCGGATCGACGTACGCGGCGAGGAGCTGCCGCGCGCCGAACGCGATGAGAAGTACGCCGAGCAGGCCGCGCTGTTCCCAGGCTTCGCGGACTACGAGAAGAAGACCGACCGGGTGATCCCTGTCCTCGCGCTCACGCGTCGTTGAGGCGAGCGAGATGAGTGCTCTCTCATCCGGGGCTCATCCCCAGCACATGGTCGGACGCGATGCTCGCGTCATGAAGAAGACCCCCGCCATCGCCGCCCTGATCGTCGCCGTCACCGTCCCGGTCCTCGGAGCCGTCCCGGCGTACGCCGGCGACGACGACCGCGAGGTGATCCGGCAGGGCTCGTGCACCGGCAGTACCGACTGGAAGATCAAGGCCAAGGCCGACGACGGCCGCATCGAGGTCGAGTCGGAGATCGACAGCAACCGGAGCGGCCAGGTGTGGCACTGGACCCTGCGCCACGACGGCGCCGTTGCGGCCAAGGGCCGGTCGACGACCACCGGGCGCAGCGGCTCCTTCGAGGTCGAGCGCAAGACGGGCAACGGCGCGGGCACGGACGCCTTCAGGTTCCGGGCGGTGAACCGCGCGAGCGGGGAGGTCTGCGTGGCGCGCGTCAGGTTCTGATGCCTGTTGCGCAACCTGAACATGGATGGCCCACAATGTGCCGGTGTCCCAGCGTCGCGCGTTGCTCCTCATCATCGCCGGGTTGCTCGCGACCGGGCTGATCTGGTGGTCGCCGACCGTCGGGAGCTCGACCTCTGAGGCCGAGCGCGAGGCGCGGCTGCATGCCGAGCCCGACCTGACGGCGGCACGGGCGTTGGCCGGCCTGCTCGCCGACCGCGTGGTCGGGGTCGAGAGCGCGTACGGACAGGCGAGCGCTGACCAGGTCGAGGCGACGGCCTTTGCCGGCGACCTCGAGTGGGTCCTCCGCATCGTCCTCGACCCGGCAGCGGTGGAGCCTGGTCCCTGCGACTCGTCGGGCCGCGACGTCGCCAAGCAGTGCCGGACGCTCGCTGACGGTTCGGTGCTGGAGGTTTCGGCGACGGACTGGTGTCACGGCGCCCCGGAGAGCGACGTGCTCTCCGGGGTTCTCGATGACCCGCGCCTCGACGGCGGACTGACGCCCGAGCTCGTCGAGGTCGCCGGCGACATCGACGACTTCCGTGAGCAGAAGGACGACGAGCTGGTCACCCTTTCGTGCACCTCGCTCAGGCCGTGATGGTCCGACCCACCAGGTGCGGGGCGCCGGTCCCCGGGTCGCTGAGCGAGAACGCGTAGCCCGCCCCAGAATCCGACTCTGTGGTCGGCCGGGAGCCGAACGCGACCGGCCCGGGCAACAGGATCGGCCTCTTGAAGGCGACGTCGACCCGGACCTGGCGCGGCAGCCGGTTCTCCAGGGCACCGACGCAGCGGGCGAGCGACCACATGCCGTGCGCGATCTGGCGCGGGAAGCCGAACGCCTTCGCGGTCAGGCCGTAGAGGTGAATCGGGTTGTGGTCGCCGGAGACGCCGGCGTACCTGCGGCCGAGGTCGCCCGGGAGCTGCCACACGGCGCCGGTCGGCGGCGCGGACGGGTACGGCGGGCTCGCCGGCGCGGTGTCGTCCCCGGGTCCGCGCCGCAGGAACGTCGAGGTCTCCTCCCACACCAGCTCGCCGGCCGAGTGCACGGTCGTCAGCAGGTCGAAGGCCTGACCCTTGGCGTGCGGGCGCAGGTTGTCGGGTCGTGCGGTGACCTGGAGCTTCTCGGTCACGGCGATCGGGCGGTGCTGGGTGATCGAGTTCTCGAGGTGCACCGTCCCGATCGCCGGGAATGGGAACGAGCCGTCGGCCATGATCCGCAGGTGCAGCCCGAAAGCGAGCAGGTGCGGGTAGGGCAGCGGCAGGGTGTCCTTGCGCGGGAATCCGCACAGGGCGGCGTACGACGCCGCGTGGTCGACGTCGATCGGCACGTCGTGGCGGACCAGCGACAGGTCGGGCAGCTCGCTGCCGGCGCGGAGCTTCGGGAGCGCAGCCTTCAGCAGGACCGGGATCACGTCAGGCGCCCAGCATCATCTGGCCGCAGACCCGGACCACGTTGCCGTTGACGGCGGTGGAGCCGGGGTTGGCGTACCAGGCGATCGTCTCGGCGACGTCGACCGGCAGCCCGCCCTGGGCCAGGGCGTTGAGCCGCTGGCCGACCTCCCGGGTCGCGAACGGCACCGCCGCCGTCATCTGCGTGATGATGAAACCCGGTGCGACGGCGTTGACGGTGATGCCGTCCGTCAGCTCGCCGGCGAGCGAGTCGACCAGCCCGATGACGCCGGCCTTGGAGGCCGCGTAGTTTGTCTGCCCGACGTTGCCGGCGATGCCCGCGATCGAGGCGACGCCGACGATGGAGCCGCCCGCGTTGATGACCCCCTGGCCGAGCAGCTCGCGGGTGATCCGCTCGGGTGCGGTCAGGTTGACCGCGATCACCGACTCCCAGCGCTCCTCGGTCATGTTGGCGAGCTTCTTGTCGCGCGTGATACCGGCGTTGTGGACCACGACGTCGACGCCGCCGTGCTTGGTCTGGAGATGGTGCGCGATCCGCTGGGGTGCGTCCTTCGCGGTGATGTCGAGGACGAGGTGGTCGCCCTCCAGCTCGCGCATCACGCCCTGGAGCTCGCTCGCCGCCTGGGGTACGTCGACGCCGACGACGGTCGCGCCGTCGCGGTGCAGCACCCGGGCGATCTGCTCGCCGATGCCGCGGCTCGCGCCGGTGACGACGGCGATCTTGCCGTCGAGGGGGCGGGTCCAGTCGGCGACGTCGCCGGGCTTCGCGGCGCCGTACGTGCCGATGCGGACGACCTGGCCCGAGACGTACGCCGACTTGGGCGAGAGCAGGAAGGCCAGGGTGCTCGCGACCGAGCCCTCGGCACCGTCCGCGACGTACACGAGCTGGACGGTGCCGCCCCGGCCGACCTCCTTGCCGAGGCTGCGGGTGAATCCCTCGAGTGCGCGCTGGGCGACGCGCTCGCCGCCCTCCACCTGCTCGGGCGGGGTGCCGAGGACGACGACGCGCGGGCAGCGGTCGAGGCTGCGCAGCAGGGGAGTGAAGAAGTCGCGGAGCGCGACCAGCTGGTCGGACGAGGTGAGGCCGGTGGCGTCGAAGACCAGGCCTCGGTAGTGCTGCTCGGGGTCCGCCGACTCGACCCCGGCGATGCCGAGGGAGTCGAGGATGTCGACGAGCGACTCGGCCAGCCGGCCGCGGCCACCGACGGCGACGGTGCCGCCGACAAGCGGGGCGCCCGCGGCGTACCTCTCGAGCCGGGTGGGCTGCGGGAGGCCGAGGAGCCTGGTGATCTGCCTGCCGATCGCGGACGACGTGAAGTCGCGGTAGAGGTCGCTCATGCTGGTATGCAACTCGTTGTGTAACTCGGTGTCCAGATTTCGTGATCTGGCCCTCATCGCCTTCTCTGCGCGCGGACCGCGATCAAGGATGGGGACATGCCTTCCCACACTCGTCGGGTCGCCGTGATCGGTGGCAACCGGATCCCGTTCGCCCGCTCCAACACCGTCTACGCCGACGTCTCCAACCAGGACATGCTCACGGCCGCGATCGACGGCCTGGTCGAGCGGTTCGGCCTCGACGGCGAGCGCGTCGGCGAGGTGGTCGCCGGCGCCGTGCTCAAGCACGCCCGCGACTTCAACCTGACGCGCGAGTCGGTGCTCGGCTCGAAGCTGTCGCCCGAGACGCCCGCGACCGACCTCCAGCAGGCCTGCGGCACCGGGCTCCAGGCGGCGATCCAGGTGGCCAACAAGATCGCGCTGGGTCAGATCGAGGTCGGCATCGCCGGTGGCACCGACACCACCTCCGACGCACCGGTCGCGATCAGCGACAAGCTCCGCAGGAAGCTGATGAAGGTCAACGCCGCCCGCGACACCGTCGGGAAGGTGAAGGCGCTTGGCGCGATCCGGCCCGGCGACATCGGACTAGAGATCCCGCAGAACGGCGAACCCCGCACCGGTCTGTCGATGGGCGAGCACGCCGCGCTGACCGCGCTGGAGTGGCAGGTCACCCGCGAGGAGCAGGACGAGCTCGCGGCCGCTTCGCACCAGCACCTCGCGGCGGCGTACGAAGCGGGCTTCCTCGACGACCAGCTGACGTCGTTCCGCGGTGTTGCGCGGGACCAGAACCTGCGCGCCGACTCGACCGTCGACAAGCTGGCGAAGCTCAAGCCGGTCTTCGGCCGCGGTGAGGCCGCCACGATGACCGCCGGCAACTCGACGCCGCTGACCGACGGCGCGGCCGTCGTACTCCTGGCCTCCGAGGAGTGGGCATCGGCGCACGGGCACGAGCCGCTCGCCTACCTGGTCGACTCCGAGACCGCCGCGGTCGACTACGTGCACGGCGGCGAGGGACTGCTGATGGCGCCGGCGTACGCCGTCCCGCGGATGCTCGCCCGCAACGGGCTGACGCTGCAGGACTTCGACTTCTACGAGATCCACGAGGCGTTCGCCTCGCAGGTGCTCTCGACGTTCAAGGCGTGGGAGGACCCGGTCTTCTGCCAGGAGCGGCTCGGTCTCGACGCCCCGCTCGGCGCCATCGACCGCTCGCGGCTCAACGTGAACGGCTCCTCGCTGGCCGCCGGGCACCCGTTCGCCGCGACCGGCGGCCGGATCGTCAACGTGGCCGCGAAGCTGCTCGCCGAGCGGGGCTCTGGCCGGGCGCTGATCTCGATCTGCGCCGCCGGTGGTCAGGGTGTGGTGGCGATCCTGGAGCGGTGAGCGTCCCGCCGGACGTCATGCGGATGGAGCAAGCGGATGCTCTGTCCGTATGACCTCCTGGCGCCTCAGCGGGTGGCGAGCGCCAGCGCGGAGGCGACCAGGTAGTCGCGGACCTGCTCGGGGGAGATGGTGCCGACGGTCGGGATGCCGGGTGCGGCCTCCTTCACCAAGATGCCGACCCGCGCGAGCTGCAGCGCGCCGAGGCCACTCGCGTAGAGGGTGTTGGCGAGCAGCACCGGGTCCTCGACCCGGAACGTGCCCTGCTCGACGCCGTGCTCCAGGACGTGGGTGAGCACCGCCAGGCACCCGGAGATACCGCGGCCGAGGCGGAAGAGCGCGCTCTCCGACATCTCGTCGAGCAGGTCGGGGCCGGTACGCCGCATCAGGGTCTGCGCGCAGTCGACGAACGCGGGATGCGCGACGCCGTACTCCACGAACGCCGTGACCAGCGCCGTCAGCTGTGCCTCGACGTCGGGGGAGGTCTCGATGGCCGCGGCCAGGTCGGCGCGCAGCTCGTCGAGGTAGCCGACCAGGGTGAGCGCGAACAGCTCCTCCTTGCCGGTGAAGTGCCGGTAGACGATCGCCCGGTTGATCCCGACCGCCTTCGCGATGTCCTCGATCTGGGCGTCGCGGACGCCGCGCTGGTCGAAGAGGCCGCGGGTCGCCGCGATGATGTCCTTCTCGCGGGCCCGGCGCCGCGCCGCCGCCGCCGTACGCCGGCCGTCGCTCTCGGGGGCAGTCGTCATGGCGGCATATTACGACCGTGCAACTGGTAGTTGCACGGATGTGACAGGTTCGGCGTGGTCGCGTCGCCGACCGGCGTGTGTCATGCGCCGTTTGGTCACCAACCGCAGATGGGAGCGCTCTCGATCTGCGGTTGGTGACCAATCCGCAGGCTTGGGCGGCGCAGCGGTGAGTGGGCAACCCTTCTCAGTGGCGATTCGGTTGCTGGCGTACCGCTAGTCTCACGGGTCGCCGTTTGGTCACCAACCGCAGATTTCGGCGCGCAAATCTGCGGTTGATGACCAAACCGCAGGGTTGCGCGATCAGTCGAGAGCGGGTCGCTCGGCTTGCTCGGTGTCCAGCTTCTGACCGATCCGCCTGCCGATAGTGCTGCCGGCGAACGTGCCGATCCCCACCAGCCAGAATCCGAACGCGTCTAGACGACCGACGGCAGCGAGCACGGCGGCCACCACGATCGCCGCAACCACCCCGGCGACCAACCCGTGCAGGAGGATGCGCGGGTGACGACGGATCGTTCGGGCAGACGTGCGTGGGTGCGGGATCTTTGCCAGGTCCGCCTTGAGCCACGCCATGAATCGGGACACGCCGGAGAGTATGCCGACTGATCCGGGGTTGCGCAGCGAGACCTCAGCTTGCGACGTGTCGACCCCGCAGCAGGTACGCGATCGGACCGAACGGCTGCACCGTGAACGCCAGGACCCACTGCCACTTGCGGCCGCGCACCTCGCTTGCCGGTCGCCTCGCCAGGTCGCGGAGGGCGATGCCGGTTAGCACTATCTCGACCGCTCCGCCGGCGATGACCGCCTTCTGCTGGGCCGGGGTGAGGTCGCTCCACTTCTTCTTCTGTCGGGTCACGGTTCGAGCCTACGAGAGGTAGGCACGCACGGTGTCGATCGTGTCGACCTCGGAGACCGGCTTGTCGTCGCGATAGCGCACCACCCGGGCGAACCGCAGCGCGACGCCGCCTGGATACCGCGTCGAGCGCTGTACGCCGTCGAACGCGATCTCGAGGACCTGCTCGGGGCGCACCTCGACGACGTAGTGGTCGCGGATGGTGGACGGCGAGACGGCGAGCTCGGTGAAGCGCTCGGTCTGCCACGCGAGCATCTCGTCGGTCATCCCCTTGAACGTCTTGCCGAGCATCACCAGCTCGCCCGAGGACGGGTCGCGGGCGCCGAGGTGGATGTTGGAGAGCCAGCCCTCGCGTCGGCCGGAGCCCCACTCGACCGCGAGCACGACGAGGTCGAGGGTGTGCACCGGCTTCACCTTGACCCAAGAGGCGCCACGGCGACCGGCGTCGTACGGCGCGGTCAGCGACTTCACCACGACTCCCTCGTGGCCCGAGCCGAGCGTCTGGTCGAGGAAGGCCGAGGCCTCGGACGCTGACGCGGTGACCAGCCGCGGCACCCGGTGTTCGGGCGGCACCAACCGGTCGAGGGCGGCCGCGCGCTCGGAGGCCGGTGCGTCGATGAGGTCGACTCCGTCGAGGTGTAGGACGTCGAAGAAGTACGGCGTCACCACGACGCCCGCGCTCATCGCCGTCCGCGACGCCGTCTCCTGGAACGGACGAGGCCGGCCGTCCTCGCCCAGCGCCAGTGCCTCGCCGTCGAGCACGAACGACGTCGCCGGCAGCGAGCGCGCCACCTCGACCACCTCGGGCAACCGGGCGGTGATGTCGTCGAGCGAGCGGGTCGCCACGAGCACGTCGTCGCCGGAGCGATGGACCTGGATCCGGATGCCGTCGAGCTTCACGTCGACCGCGACCTCCGCGCCCTTGCCGGCCTTCGCGAATGCGTCCGCCACGGACGGAGCGCTGGACGCGAGCATCGGCACCACCGGGCGCCCAACCTCAAGCCCGATCGCTGCCAGCGCGTCGACCCCACGGAAGGCAGGACCCGCGACAGCCACCGTCGAGCCGGCCAGCATCGCGGCCCGTCGTACGGCGGCGAGCGGTACCTCGGCCGCGACAGCGAGACCCTCCTGCACCAGCGAGTCGAGCGCTCCCTGTCGTACGGCGCCGGTGACCACGCCCCGCAGCCACACCTGTTCGTCAGCGGTCGCCCGCTCGAAGAGGTCGGCAACCGCAGCCGCGCGAGCCGCCTGCGAGCCCGACCCGGACAGCTCCGCCAGCGCGTCGAAGGCCGCGTGCACCTCCGCCACCGTCAGTGACGGATCCGATGCCGGGGGAGGCAGTGACGACAGTCCGCGCCACCCCAGTCCCGTACGGCGCTGCCGCAGCGCGCCGCCGACGTACGCCGTCACCGTCTCGACCTCGTCGGGTTCAGCGACGACGAGCAGCGACGCGATCGCGGCCACCTTGGCCTTGCGCGACCGGGTGGCGGCGACCGTCGCGGAGGTGGCGACGACGTCGGCGAGCAGCATGCCCCCATCTAACTGCTTGCAGGCAGCGGCCGCTCCCCGGGCACGACCATGACCGGCAGACCGAGCTCCTCGGTCAGATCGGCCTGGAGGTCGGGCCGGTCCGCCAGCGGTGGCACCATGCCGACGACGAGGCCCGACCGGTCTGCACATCCGCTGCTCGAGGACCAGCGGTCCCACAGCCCGCGCTCGCGCAGCACTGTTTCCAGTCGCCGTTGCGCGCGCCGAACGTCCTGTCCCGAGTAAACGACCGGTTCGACGATCACCTCGACCCCGTCGGGCCGCACTCCGGCCAGAGCCAGCACCTCCTGCGGCACCGGCGCCTTCCACTGGAGCAACACCGCCCCCGCGTCCTGCCAGAGGCCGAGGCCGGCGTCGCCGGGTAGGCCGCGCGTCGCGCGTCGGACGTCACCGATCGCCGGCTCGAGCAGCCAGGACAGCACCTGGCGGACCTGGCCGTCAGCATCCACCCCCACCGACGCCGCCGTGGGGTTCCACTCGAACACATGCGCCGCGCCGAGCCCCTCCAGTTGCGTGACAACGGAGGGGTCCGCGAGCCAGTCCCGGTCCCCGCTGCCGTCGACGACGAGCGCCACCACCCCGAGCGGGCTGAGAGCGGCGTAGCGGACCTGCACCGACCTGAGTGCTGCCAGCCGGCGCACGACCTGCTGTTGCTGATCGAGGTCGGCGATCGGCTTCGCCTCGCTGAAGACGCGGCTCTCCCTCGAGCACTCGAACAGCTCGGCATCCGCCGTCGGCGACGAGGTCGCTGGATCCGGCTGCACCTGACGCGGTCCGGTGCCGGAGCCTGCCAACGCATGGCCTCCCGCCGCTACCACGATCACCAGACCGGCGGTGCCGACGATCGCGCCCAGTGCGCGCCGCCGTCGCGACCGCCGTACGCCGGCGTGAACGGTGTCGGCGGCATTTGCCGTCGGTCGCACAGCTCCCGACATCCGCTGCAGCGCATCGCGCAGCTCGTCCTCAGGGGTCTCGTCCATCACGGCTCGCCCACCTCCTCGCGGGCCTCGGCCCGCTCTCGCATCCGGGACAGGCCGCGAGAGAGATGGCTGCGCGCGGTGCCGACCGAGCAGCCGAGCCGCTCGGCGATGCCGGCGTGGTCGAGGTCCTCGAGCACCCGCAGCACGACCGCCGCCCGCTGCTGAGGCGTCAGCGTCGCGAGCGCTTCCACGAGCCACGGGTCGACCTGGTCGACCACCTCCACGGGTGCCTCGCGATCGGGGACGACGCCGGTCAGCAGCTCGCGCCGCATCCGGCGGCCCCGGTCGATGTTGAGCCGCACCAGCGTCGTGCGGGCATAGCCGCCGGGATTCTCCGAGCCCAGGCGCCTCCATCGCAAGCCGACTCGAGTCAGCGACTCCTGCACGAGATCCCACGCGTCGTGCGGATTGCCGGTCAGCGCGTGCGCGAGCCCGAGGAGCCGGGGCGTCTCCGCCTCGACGAATGCGTCGAAACCCTCGCTCATGCCGCCCTTTCCCGCTACATCTCTCATCCTGTCGCGTACTCAACGCTGGCGACACCCGAAACGTTGAGGTGCCCGCGAAAGGTATGCGGGCCGACACTAGGGTTCCACCGTGGGACGCAAGCAGTGGCTGCTCGTCGAGGCCGAGCGCCGGTGGGACGCCGCGCGCCTGCGCCGCACGGCCGGCCGGACGCCGGAGAGCTTCCGGATCGACGCCTATCTCGGCCACGGAGGCCCGGAGGGCGTCGTCGTACGCGGACGGGTGCTCGACAACCCACCGATGACCCCGGCCATGGAGGGCGAGGGTGCGGGCGCGGCGCTGCGCCGCAGCCTGAGCCAGTTCGTGACCGACGAGCTGCCCGGCGTACCCCTCAAGGTCACCGTGGGCGACGCGTGCGCCGAGGTCGAGACCGACGGTGAGGGCTACTTCCACGCCGAGCTGCGGCCCAGCGCGCTGGCCGACCCGTGGCAGGACGGCGAGGTCGAGCTGGCGGGGGAGTACCGCGGCCTGACGGAGCCGCACCGCACGCCGGTCCGGATCCGGGTGCCCGGACCGGAGGCCCGGTTCGGCGTCATCTCCGACGTCGACGACACCATCCTCGAGACCGGCGTCCAGCGGGTCGGGCTGATGCTGCGGCAGACGTTCACCGGCTCGGCATTGACCCGTACGCCGTTCCCGGGTGCCGCGGAGCTGTACCAAGACCTGGCGACGGGCGGGAACCCGCTCTTCTACGTCTCCTCCAGCCCGTGGAACCTCTACGGCTTCCTCATCGGCTTCCTGCGCCACCGCGACTTCCCGCTCGGGCCGCTGCTGCTGCGCGACCTGATCGGCACCCACGACGGCCGAGCCCGCAAGCACGAGCGGATCGAGGAGATCCTCGACCTGCACCCGCGCCTGCCCTTCGTCCTGATCGGGGACTCCGGAGAGAAGGACCCCGAGGTGTACGCCGACATCGTGCGCGCCCACCCTGGCCGGATCCTCGCCGTCTACATCCGCGAGGTGCGCCTCGACCCGGGCGACGGCAGGGTGGAGGCGGTGACGGACGGCTGGGACCAGGACGTCCCGTTCGTGCTGGCGGCCGACACCGACGCCGTACGAGAGCACGCCGTGACCCTGGGGCTGCTGTGACCGATCGCCGCTTGCTGCTCGCCGTCGACGCCCCGTCGCTGCTGCACCGCAACCACCACGCCCGGATCGCGTCGCAGCTCCACGACCGCGGTGGCCGGCCCGCCTGGGCACTGCACGGGATGCTGCGGCAGATCCTGGAGGCGATCGACCAGTTCGCGCCCGACGCCGTGCTCTTCGGGCTCGACGACCGTACGTCGTCGCTGCGCGAGCAGTCCTACCCGGCGTACAAGGCCGGTCGTGCCGAGAAGGATCCGCTGCTCGTCGACCAGCTCGACCGCGCGGGTGCGCTGCTCGACGCGCTCGGGCTGCTGACCTGCACGCCGCCGGGCCTGGAGGCCGACGACGTCAACGCGTCGGCGGCGACCTGGGCCGAGCGGCACGGTTGGAACTGCGTCCTGATCACCTCCGACCGTGACGTGTTCGCGCACATCAGCGACCACACCCAGGTGCTCCGCCTGATCAGCGGCGGGATCAACGGCTCACCGTTGCTCAACCCCGCCCGCCTGCACGCGATGTACGGCGTCGCCGCAGAGCACTACCTGGAGTACGCCGCCCTGCGTGGCGATGCCAGCGACAACCTGCCGGGTGTGCCCGGCATCGGCGAGAAGTCAGCGTCGGTCCTGCTGTCGCAGATGGGCTCGATGCAGGCCGTCTGGGCCGACATCGAGCACACCGACGGCGCGATGCTCGTGGCCACGCTCGACTCCTACTGCGAGGAACAGGGCACCCGCCGCATCGGTGCCGGCGTGCTGAAGCGGCTCGCCACCGCCGAGGCGCGCGAGCGGTTCGAGTTCAACCTCTCGATGATGTCGGGGCGCACCGACCTCGATCTCGGGCTGACCCCGGACGTGCCGGGCAGCCCCGGCCTGCTCCCGCTTGAGCCCGACCGGGTCGCGCGGGTCGTCGGCCACCTCGGGGTCCCGTCGACGACGGACCTGGCGCTGCGGGTGCTGACCGAGCCGCCGGCCTCATCCGGATAGAGGCAACGCGGCGATCGTCAGATCGTCATGGACCTTGAGACCACGCGCGTCGAGGAGTTCCGCCCGCTGAGTCTCGGCCGAGCGGATGCTGTCGGCCATGGTCTGGAGCGCGCCGCTCAGTGACTCGCGCGCGAACTGGTCGAGCGTGTGAGTTCCGAGGAGGTCGTAGGCGCGAGCGCCGCCGTCGCTGCACGCGATGACGCCGGAAAGGTCCTCGATGGCCACCTCGCCGTGGAGAGCATGCTCAGCGGCGACGGGGTCATGGTGGACACACCAGAAGCCGTCGGGCCGGTTGCGGTGCGCTTCGACGGCCTGGCGTTGCGCCGCGCGGATGTCACCGGTGTCCTGGTCGGCAGCCGCATCCAGGACCCGTTGCAGCCGTCGGTCGGTGACCTCGACGCTGTGGTCGCGTCGGTCGACCAGGACCAACGAGGCGTCGCAGAGCACCAGGTACTCGAGCCGGCCTCCAGTCGTCCTCCACGCCGCGACGGTCGCGCTCGGCGAGCCCGCGGCAAGGTCGCACGAGCTCGCGTGCGAGTCCCGGACGCGCGTGATCGACTCGGCGAGCGCGTCGACCATCGAGTTCGAGCGCGCCACCAGGAGCGCATGGAACGTCTGCGCGAACGACCGCGCGAACCACTCCACACTGTGCCGGCATCCAGTGCGCAACTCCGCCGGGATGCCGGCGCCGTCAACCACGACGACGACACCGTCGCCGACGGCGAGCGCGTCCTCGTTGCGGTTGCCGGCAGTCGCGGGAACGGTCAGCGAGAAGGTGCGGGGCACCCGCCGAAACCTACCGAACCCCGCAGGACGTCATACGGACAGTGCATCCGCTTGCTCCATCCGTACGACGTCCCGAGGTCAACGGTGACGGAGGCCTAGCCGGCGACCCCCGCGACGGCCGCCTCGATCAGCGCGACCACCTCGTCGGGCTGCGACACCATCGGCACGTGGCTCGACGCGACCTCGACCGTCGTGGCGCCCATCCGGGCGGCGAACGCCCGCTCGGCGTCCGGCGGGATGGCCTCGTCGTTGGTCGCGACCAGGAACCACGACGGCAGCGCGCGCCAGGCGGGCACGCCCATCACGTCGCCGAAGACGGACAGCGACGCGGGCTGCTGCACGGCGTACATGACCTTCGCCTGCGCGGGGTCGACGTCGGCGGCGAAGTGCCCGACGAAGTCGTCCTCCGGCAGCCAGGCGAAGCCGAGCGCGTCGACATCCAGGTTCGCCAGGGCGGGGGACGGCGGGCCGCCCTCGACCAGGGCGCCGATGGACTCGCCCTCGTCGAGGCCGAAGGCCGCGATGTAGACGAGCGCGACGACGTTCGGGGCGTCCTCGTTCAACGCGGTCATGATCTGGCCGCCGTACGAGTGCCCGACGACGATGGTCGGACCCGTCTGTCGGTTCAGCACCTGGCGCAGTCGCGCCACGTCGGCGGCGAGGGAGGACTCGGGGAACTGAGGGGCGGTGACGCCGTAGCCGCGCTCGTGGAGCCGGCTGATCACGGAGCTCCAGCAGGAGCCGTCGGCCCAGGCGCCGTGCACCAGGACGATGTGGGGGAGAGTCATGCGACGACGCTAGGGCGCTGGGCGCGCTCCCACCAGGGCCTGGATGAGATGTAACGGGACGTTCACCAACCTGGGGGAAGCGATCCGGAAAACAAGGTTGGCCGGGTGACGGGGACCCGGCAGGATGACCGGCATGACGGAGGGCGGGCGCACAGCTGACGAGCCCTACCCGCTACGGATGTTCGCCGAGGACTCCTGCGAGTTCGCACTGTGGGGCGTGCTCAACGAGCCGCCCCCGGGGATCGACGACAAGTACCGGAACCTCGAGGACGTCCTCCCGATCTCTGCCGATCTACGCGATCGACTCATCGAGTGGGCGCGGCAGAACACGTTGAGCCGGTCGGACTACTCCGCCAGCGAGCTCGACTGGATGGGCTTCCACCTCAGCCGAGAGCTCGCCACGACCCTGGGTGAGATCTACACCGTGGCGTACACACCTACCTGCGCCGGTGCGCACCGCGCCGCGTTGCGGAAGCGGGCGTACGACGAGCCGGTTCCGGGGTGGCGGCTGGTCCGGTAGCGAGTCGGGAAACCCTCACCACCCCGGCGGCAGCGAGGTGAAGTCGGGCTCGCGACCCTCGGCGAACGCCGTCAGTGCCTCGAGGTTGGCCGGCCCGCCCATCAGCTCGGCGAAGGCGGCGTTCTCGCGGTCCCGGGCGGCCCTGATCTCGGCCCGCAGCGGCTCGGTCATGGTCCGCTTCACGGCGACCAGCGACGAGATCGGCCGGGCGGCGAGCACCTCCGCGTGCCGGCGCGCCTCGGGCAGCAGGTCGTCGGGCTCGCAGACCCGCCACACCAGCCCCATCGCCAGCGCCTCCTCCGCCGAGACCCACTCCGCGGAGAGCAGCATCCACGCGGCGTCCTGGCGGCCCACCAGTTGCGGGAAGAGGTACGACGACGCCGCCTCGGGCGCGACGCCGAGGCTCGTGAAGGGGCACTTGAGCCGGGCCTTCGTCGACATGAAGGCGAGGTCGGCGTACCCCAGGATCGTGGCGCCGATGCCCAGCCCGACCCCGTTGACCGCGCAGACGAGCGGCTTCGGGAAGGCGACCAGCGCGTCGAGCAGACCCAGGAACCCGTGCTTGCCGGGCACGAAGTCGGGGTCGGTCGCCCGGGCGTGCATCTCGAGCAGGTCGGTGCCGGCGCTGAACGCGCGGCCGTTGCCGGTCAGCAGCACCACCGCCACGCCGGGGTCGTCGGCCGCTGCCAGCAGGGCCTCGGCGGTGGCGTCGTACAGCGCCTCGTTGAAGGCGTTGAGCGCCTCGGGGCGGTCGAGGGTGATGGTGCGGACCCGGTTGAGGTCGTTGATCTGCAGCGTCATGGGGCAAGACTAGAACGTGTTCCAGTGTCCGGGGGGCCGGTTAGGGTCGGAGCGTGGACGGGCGGGTGAGCGGACGGGTGCGGGAGTGGCGTCCCGACTGGCCGTGTCCGGTCGGCGCCGCGCTCGGTGCCCACAAGCGCGGCGGCGGCGACCCGACGTACCGCATCGTCGGAGACCGGCACTGGCGCGGCATCCGTACGCCGGCGGGGCCGGCCACCCTCGCCATCGAGCCGCGCTCGGGCGAGGGCGTCGTCGTCGCCGAGGCCTGGGGACCGGGCGCGGACTGGGCGCTGGAGTCGGTGCCCGCGCTGCTCGGCGCCGACGACGACCTGTCCGGGTTCGAGCCTCGCACGCCGGAGGTCGATCGGGCTTGGCGCCGCTACGGACAGTGGCGGATCGGCCGCACCGGACTGGTGATGGAGGCACTGACCCCCGCGATCATCGAGCAGAAGGTGACCGGCCAGGAGGCGTTCGCCGGCTTCCGGATGCTCGTGCACCGGTACGGCGAGCGCGCGCGCGGCCCGGGCGCCGACCTCAAGCTCTGGGTCCAGCCGTCGGCCGACACCATCCGCCAGGTGCCGTCGTGGGAGTGGCTGCGGATGCACGTCGACCCGGCGCGTTCGCGCGCGCTCGTTACCGCCGCCCGGGTCGCCGGCTCGCTGGAGCGCACCGTCGGGCTGCCCGGCGACGAGGTCGAGCGACGGCTGACCAGCCTGCCCGGCATCGGGGTGTGGACCGCCGCCGAGGTCCGGCAGCGTGCGCACGGCGACGCCGACGCCGTCTCGTTCGGCGACTACCACGTCGCCCAGGACATCGGCTGGGCCGTCGCGGGCCGCGACTTCGACGACGCCGAGCTCGCCGACTACCTCGAGCCGTGGCGCCCGCACCGCAACCGGGTCGTCACGCTGCTCCTGCTCACCGGCCGCAGCCGGCCGCGTCACGGCGCCCGGATGGCTCCGCGCACGCATCTGCCGGCGAAGGTCACCCGGCGCTGAGCGTCCCCAAGACTGGCTGTCCCCAAGATCGGGTAATCCGCGCCGCAGAGTGACCGAAGCGCGTCAGGGCGGGTATCGCTAAGCCATGTCCCGTCGAGCGCTCAGGATCTCAGCCGCCACCCTCGGCTTCGCGGTCGCGATGGCGCTGTCGGCAGCGTCGCCCTCATCGAGCGGTGCGCCCGAGTCATCGGGGCAGCTGTTCGTCGTCCAGGCGGTGCCGGGCACGTCGTACGCCGTCTGGGTCGACGGTGAGCAGGAGCGGGACGCCGTGGAGACCGGCACCGTGATCGGGCCGCTCGACCTCGACGCGGGCGACCACGAGGTGCGGTTCGAGCCGGACCAGGGCCAGGCGATGACGGCCAACGTCCAGGTCCGGGCGGGAGCGAGCGCCGACCTGGTGCTGCACCTGCCGGCCGACCCCGGCGGCGACCCGGTCGCCGATGTCTACCGCGTCTCCTCGAAGCCGGTGGCGCCCGACATGGCCAGGGTCCTGGTCGCCCACACCGCGACCGTCCCGCCTGCCGACGTCCGGGTCGACGGACAGGTCGTGTTCGAGGACATCGCGAACGGCGAGTACGCGACAGCCGACGTGCCGGCCGGGAAGCACTCCGCGGAGGTAGTGCCCGCGGGGACCTCCGACGACCCGATCCTCGGCCCGCTCGACGTCGACCTCCCGGCGGGCACCGCGACGATGGTCTACGCGGTGGGCACGCCGACGGACGGCTCGATGAACGTGATCAGCCACCAGGAGGCGATCAACACGAAGAGTGCCGGACAGCTGAAGGAGATCGGCACCGGCTCGGCAGGGCTCGTCCGTGCGCGACAGGTCACGACGTACGGACGCTGACGACGTGGCCCCGTCGATGCCACTCCTGGCCGCCGGGGCCGTGGTCCTTGCCCTCACCGGAGCCTGCGCGGACGGCGGTCGGCAAGGGTCGTCGGACCGTCCCGGTGGGGGAGCCCGCACGATCGAGGCGCGGCCGGCCGAGCGCGCCGGTCCTCCCGTCGCCGAGCGACCGGTGAGCGTCCGGCTGCCCAGTGGCACCCTGGTCGCGGTCCGAGCGGCGGGCACACGTGGACGCGGCCTGCTCGACGTCCCCGACGACGTCACCGAGGCGGGCTGGTGGCGGGCCGGCGCACGGCTGGGTGACCCGTTCGGCTCCACCCTGATCGCCGGCCACGTCGATGCGGTCGACCAGGGCCTCGGGGCCTTCGCAGAGCTCCTCGTCGTACGAGACGGACAACGCCTGCGGGTCCGGTCGCGGGGTCTGGAGCAGACCTTCACCATCCGCTCCCGGAGGCTCGTGCCGCGGGCAGACCTGCGCAAGCAGTCCGGCATCTACTCGGTGCGGGGCCCGCGGCGGCTGACCCTGGTCACCTGCGCGCCGCCGTACCTGGCTGACCGCGGCGGCTACCAGAACCTCGCCGTCGTGACGGCGATCCCCGTGGACAGCGCGCGCGTCAGGGCCCGATCGTGAGGCCGAGCTCGCGCGCCGTACCACCCGGCCGCCCGGTCCGCAGCGGCCCGGGCAGGCCGCCGCACCGGATCCCGACGCGCCCGGTCGAGACGGACGATCCAGCGCCCGAGTCAGCGTCCGAGCCCGTGCCTGATCCGCCGGCGCCCGAGCGACCACGCGGCCGGCGGCGGACGATCATCGCGGTGCTGGTGGGCGTCGGGGTGGTGGTGCTGTTGGTGGAGTTCTTCGCCATCGCGCGCTCGCTGCGGTCGGACGAACCCGACGAGCGGGACCCGCCCGCGGCGGGGTTGCCGCTGCTGGCGCCGGACGCCCTGCCGGAGCGTGGCGCCCTCGTGCTGAGCGAGATCCGTGCCGACGGCAGCGTCCGGGTGAGCCACTGGTTCCGGAGCGGTGACGGCCTCGACGAGCTGCTGCTCACGGCGCCGACGGTGGCCGGATCGGCCGACCCGATCCGCGCCACGGGTGGGCGGCTCGTGGCGGCGGACGGCACCGTCATCGCCGACGACCTCACCGTCGGCGCCCGGCCGCGGCTGGTCCGGTTCGCCGACTCGACGACGATGGTGCGGGCGACGTACGTGCTGCGCGGAGCCGTCGAGCGGAGCGCCACGGTGGACGGGCGACTGCGCGCGAGCGTCGTGTCGCTCGACGCGGACCTGTCCTCGCTGTCCGGACCCACGGTGGCGGTCGTCGAGACGCCGACGGGTGGGGAGGTCCTCGGCCTGGCGTGCGGCAACGCCCGCTCCGAGGTCGAGCTGGTCCGGCCGTGCGGGACACCGGACGGCGCGCGCTGGCGCGTGCGGCTGCCCCCGGTGAGTCGTGAGGACCGGGTGACCGCGACGGTCGACGTCCCGCCGGGCTAGAGGAACGGTTAGAGCAGCGGCCGCAGCGGCGCCAGGATCATCTCGGTGAACTTGCGGTGCAGGTCGCGCGCCGCCCACTCGCTGGCGGTGAGCTCGAGGCAGTTCGACTCGTCGGCGGCGTAGATCTCCTCCATCGTGGCCGCGAAGCCCGGGTCGATCACCTCGACGTTGATCTCGTAGTTGCCCTGGAGGCTGAGCCGGTCGACGTTCGCGGTGCCGATGGTCGACCAGGTGCTGTCGATCGTCGACGTCTTCGCGTGCACCATCGCCCCGCGGAAGCGGAAGATCCGCACCCCGGCCTCGAGCAGCTGGGTGAAGTAGCCGCGCGAGATCCAGTCGGCGACGATGTGGTTGGACTTCAGGGGCAGCAGCAGGCGTACGTCGACGCCGCGCTGCGCGGCCGCCTTCATCGCGTCCACGAAGTCCTGGTCGGGGCAGAAGTAGGCGTGCGTCATCCAGACCCGTTGCGAGGCCCGGTTGATCGCCTCGATGTACATCGAGCGGATCGGGAACATCCACAGCCGCGGCACGTTGCGGTGGAACCGGATCCGGGTCTCCCAGGTCGACGCGGTCTCGAGGAGCAGCGGGCGCTCCGACGTACCGATGCGGCGCCGGCGGTTGAGGTTCCAGAAGTCCGCAAATGCTCGTTTCAGGTCCCAGACCCCGGGACCCGTGATGCGCACGTGGGTGTCGCGCCACTCGGTCGCGTACGCCGTACCGATGTTGTAGCCGCCGACGAACCCGACGGAGTCGTCGACGACCAGGATCTTGCGGTGGTCGCGGCCGTAGCGGGCGAAGTCGTAGAACTTCCAGCCGGCCGGGTAGATCGGGTAGCGCAGCACCTTCATCGTCGGCGGGAAGCGCTTGAACCGCGGCGAGACCACCAGGTTGGCGAAGCCGTCGTAGATGCAGTAGACCTCGACCCCGCGGTCGGCCGCGGCGGCGAGGGCTGCCTTGAACTTCTCGCCGACCTCGTCGCCCTTCCAGATGTAGGTCTCGAAGAGGATCTGCCGCTGCGCGCCGTCGATCGCGGCCAGCATCGCGTCGTACAGGTCGCGCCCATAGGTGTACGGCGTCAGCGTGCCGCTCCCGACCGCCACCTCGCGCGGCGGCGTGATGGGGAAGGGCTTCGACTTCTTGCCGCGGCGCCGGTAGGAGTCGACCAGCGACATCCCGATCGCCAGCGCCATCTGGATGCCGAAGAGGGTCAGCAGCGTCCGGCGCAGCACTCGCAGCAGTCGCTCGAGCGGGGACTGCGCAGGACTGCTCACCGGGCCAGGCTAGCGACCGAGCACAGGCGCCTACGCGCCGACAGCAGCGCTCAACCGCTCCAGCGAGAACTCCGTCACCCGCACCAGCGCCTCCTTGACCGACTCGCGGCGACGCGCGTCGATGCGGATCACGGGTATGCCGGGGGACAGGGCGAGCGCAGCCGCCACGTCCTCGAGCGGGTACGTCGCGGCGTCCTGGAACTGGTTGACCGCCACGATGAAGGGCAGGCCACGCTGCTCGAAGTAGTCGAGCGGCGAGAACGCCTCGTCGAGCCGCTCGGTGTCGACCAGCACGATCGCGCCGATGGCGCCCAGGCACAGGTCGTCCCACATGAACCAGAAGCGACGCTGGCCCGGCGTACCGAAGAGGTAGAGGACGAGGTCCTCGCCGAGGGTGATCCGGCCGAAGTCCATCGCCACCGTCGTGGTGCCCTTGGCCGGCACGGCGGCGAGGTCGTCGATGCCCTCGGACTGGTTGGTCACCAGGGCCTCGGTGCGCAACGGCATGATCTCGGAGACCGTCCCCACGAGGGTGGTCTTGCCGACGCCGAAGCCGCCAGCGACGACGATCTTCGTCGATGCCGCGCTGCGCTGGTCGCTAGAGCGTGCGTAGTCCACGGAGCGTCCTCTCGATCAGCTCTCGTCGCTCGTCGAGCGAGGAGTCCTCTTGGATGGTGGTCTGCACTCGGACCTGGCCGAGCTCGACGAGGTCGGCCAGCAGGACCCGGACGACTCCGATCGGCATGGCGACCAGGGCAGAGACCTCGGCGACAGAGCGCTTGTCGCAGACCTCGAGGATCCGGGTGAGGTGGGACTCCACCGGACCGGCACTGGCCGACCCGAGACGGCGCAGGGTCGCTTCGAACGGCAGCTCCACCCGTGGGGTCGTGCGACCGGACGTGAGGGTGAAGGCGCGCACGCGGACGGCCGGTGCGCCGTTAGGCCCGTCTTCGGAAGGTCCGGTGTCCGAAGGTCCAGCGTCGGAGGGCGAGGTGTCGGCTGCCATCGGGTCACCTGGGCGTATCACTCAGGACGCGGGCCCGAGCCTGGACCATCTGACCGACCCGGTCCACCAGCAGCGCCATCTCGTAGCCGACCTGGCCGATGTCGGCGGAGTCCTGGGTCAGCACCGCCAGGTGGGAGCCGTCGCCGACGCTCATCAGCAGCAGGAAGCCCTGCTCCATCTCGATCACGGTCTGCAGCACCGCGCCACCGTCGAAGAGGCGGGCCGCGCCGACAGCCAGGCTGGCCAGTCCGGACGACACCGCCGCCACCTGCTCGGCGCGGTCCGCGGGGATACCCGAGCTGGCGGCCATCAGCAGCCCGTCGGCGGAGACGAGGATCGCATGGGCGGCCGAGGGCACGTCCTGCACAAATCTGGTCACGACCCAGTCCAGCTCACGGGTCGCTGAACCGTTCGATGGGGCCACGGCGGGGGAGAAGGGGTTCGCGTTCATGCTGGGTCGGCATCCTTCTGTGACGGGTCGGCGGGCTCGGTGGAGAGGGTGGTGCGGGCACGCGACACCCCGGCGGCATGGGCGGCCAGCCGGGCCCGGATGGCTTCCGGGTCGCGTACGACGGGGGGTGCGGCTGCGGTGACGCCACCCGGGACGAGGCGCTGGCCGGGTCGACGGACCGGGAGCCCGCCCGCGCCGACCGCGTCGCTCGGTGCCTCGGTGACCCGGTGGGCAGCCTCCCAGCCGGCTTCGACCTCGGTCGACGCCCAGCCCTGTCGCGCGCTGGTCGAGCTGCTGAACCAGTTCGACTGCAGCGTCGCGAAGATCGGGGATTCCTCGGTGCCGATCTCTCCTCCTGCGGACATGGGCTCGTGCAACGGCTCCCGGCGGGGCTCGGGCACGACCGCGATGGGTTCTGGTTCGAGCGCGGGCTCGGGCGCGGGTACGACGGTGATGACGACGGGCTCGGGCTCGGGCTCGGGTACGACGGCGACGGGCTCGGCCTCGACGGGCTCGACCTCGACGGGCTCGGGCTCCGGCTCGGGCTCCGGCTCCGGCTCCGGCTCCGGCTCCGGCACGACCGCAACGGGCTCGCTGACCCGGGCCGGCTGACGCTGCGGCAACCGGGTGAGCGCATCGATCGCGGCGAGGTACCTCGTCGTCGACTGGTCCTCCGACTGCTCCTCCGGCTGGGGCTGGGCCGAGGCCATGGCCGGGGCCATCGGCGCGGGGCGGGGGGCCAGCATCGGGGTCGGCGCCGGGGCGACCGGCCCGTCGTCGTTCGTCGCTGCGGGCGTCGGAGTGGGCGTCGGAGTGGGGGTGGCGGCCGGGGTCGGCGCCTGCGGCGTGGATGCCGCAGCGCTGCCCGGGAGGAGCGACTGCGGCACGGCCACGTGGGCGGTCACGCCGCCGCGCTCGTTGAGCTCGAGGCGGACCTGGATGCCCCTGCGCCGAGCCAGTCGGCTGACCACGAGAAGGCCCATCCGGCGTGCTGTCTCGGCGTTCACCTGGCCGCCGGAGGTGAGCTGTGCGTTGATCAGGGCCAGGTCTCTGATCGCCATGCCGAGGCCGGCGTCGGCGATCTCGATCTCGACGCCGTAGGCCGTGCGGACGGCGTCGACCATCACCGGGGCCGTGGGCGGCGAGTAGTTGAGCGCGTTGTCGACCAGCTCGGTGAGCAGGTGCACGACGTCCGGCGCCGCGGCCCCGGTGAGACGGGCGTCCGGGGTCGAGAGGATCTGGACGCGCTGGTAGTCGCGCACGCCGGCGATCGCGGCCTGGAGCAGGTCGGCGAAGGTGAGGTCGGCGCCATCGGCCCCTGGGGTCGGTGCGTCGGCGAGGACCATCAGGCTCTCCGCCGTACGCCGCATGCGGGACGCGAGGTGGTCGAGCCGGAAGAGGCTCTCCAGCCGGCGGGGGTCCTCCTCGTCCTGCTCGAGATCCTCGATCAGGCCCAGCTGCTGGTTGATGAGCGTGGTGTTGCGGCGCGAGAGGGTGGCGAACATGTCGCCCACCTGCGAGCGCAGCTCCGCCTCGCCCGAGGCCAGGGTGACCGCCTGCCGGTGGAGGTCGTCGAAGGCCCGCGCGAGCTGGCCCATCTCCTCCTCGGTGGTGACGTCGATCGGGGTGATCTCGCCCGGCGTCTCGCCAGCTCGGATCCGCCCGACCGTCTGGGGCAGGTCCTCGTTGGCCACCTGGATCGCGCCGTCGCGCACGGTCCGGATCTGGCGAAGCATGGAGCGGGAGATCAACAGCGCGATGAGCACGGCGACCAGGAGGCACATGCCGGTGACGACGGCGCTCGCGATGGCGGTGAACCGGGCCTGCCCGGCCGCCTCGGTCAGGTCGTGGTCGATGTCGGCGAGCAGCTCGGCGGTCAGGGCGTCGTACGGCTCGTAGGCCTCGGCCCCACCCATGTCCAGGCCACCGGTGCGGATCTGGCCGAACCGCTGGGCGTTGCCCTGGTTGAGTGCCATGACGCGGTCGTCGTCGATGCCGAGGGTGGTGCCGAGGCGGTCGATGGCAGCGCCCTCGACACCGATCTCCGCGGAGACGTCGACGGGGTTCGCGGTCGAGCCCCCGCCGTACGCGACCTGGAACTGCTGCATCGCGAGCGCCAGTCGCCCGTCGAGCGCCTGGGAGAGCACGGGCAGCTTGGGTTCGGGCTGCGCCTGCTCGTTGACGATCTGCGTCACGAGCTGGGTGATGCCCTGGTGCAGCTGGCGCACCTGCGACACCGACTGGCCGACGCTGAGGTAGCCCTCGTTGGTGCGCAGCTGCTGGCTGAGGACGCGGATCGACGCGACCTGCTCCTCCTGCGCGGCAGTCAGGTCCGCCTCGTTGGCGGCAGCCTCGAACTCCGTCGCGGCCTGGTCGACCTCCTTGACGGCGGCGTCCCGCTTGGGGTCGACCGAGGAGGTCTTGCGTCGAGCGACGACGGCCGCGTTCTCGGCGGCGTCCAGGAAGGCGACGGCCGGGGGCAGCACGGTGACCTGGCTCGCGGCGGCGGCGTGGTCGGTGCTCTCGATCCACTCGCGGGTGACGCGGGCGACACCGAACGAGACGGCGAACACGATCGGGAAGGCCAGGACGAGCGCCAGCTTGCGGCGCAGGCTCCAGCCCGAGACGTGGAGGAACTTCTTGCGTGACATCGACATCCCCAGGGTCTCGAGGCGGATGGTCTGGTGGCCTAGCCTCGGGCATCCAGCGGGACCACGGCATCGGCCAAGTGGCCATGAGCTCCCCCAAGAAGGGCTATGCCTGCTGCGCGCCGCCTCGCGGGCTCTGGGCTGCGTTGTCGTCGGTCACCGGGACTCCGTCCCGCCTCCCTCCTCCGCCTTGCCCAGCGCTCCGCGAGACGACGCTCGCGACGGCAATCCCTTCTCGCGGGAGCTCTGTCGGATGGCCCGTCTAGGCTCGTGGTATGCGACCAGTGACCGATCTCGAGCGCCGGGTGGCGCCCTTCAAGGTCGTCTCCGACTACCAGCCCTCCGGCGACCAGCCGGCCGCGATCAAGGAGATCACCAAGCGGATCAACGGCGGCGTCGAGGACGTCGTGCTGCTCGGCGCGACCGGCACCGGCAAGACCGCGACCGTGGCCTGGGTGGCCGAGCAGGTCCAGCGGCCGATGCTGGTGCTGCAGCCCAACAAGACGCTGGCCGCGCAGTTCGCCAACGAGCTGCGCCAGCTCTTCCCGGACAACGCGGTCGAGTACTTCGTGTCGTACTACGACTACTACCAGCCCGAGGCCTACGTCCCGCAGACGGACACCTACATCGAGAAGGACTCCTCGATCAACGAGGAGGTGGAGCGGCTCCGGCACTCGGCGACCAACAGCCTGCTCACCCGCCGCGATGTGATCGTGGTCAGCACCGTGTCCTGCATCTACGGCCTCGGCACGCCGCAGGAGTACGTCGACCGGATGCTGCGGCTGCGCGTGGGCGAGGAGCGCGACCGGGACTCGATCCTGCGCCAGCTCGTCGAGATCCAGTACACCCGCAACGACATGTCCTTCACCCGCGGCACCTTCCGGGTGCGCGGGGACACCCTGGAGATCTTCCCGGTCTACGAGGAGCACGCGGTCCGCATCGAGTTCTTCGGCGACGAGATCGAGCGGCTGATGACGCTGCACGCCGTGACGGGCGAGGTGATCACCGAGGACAAGGAGCTCTACGTCTTCCCGGCGACGCACTACGTGGCCGGCCCGGAGCGGATGGAGCGGGCGATCACCGGCATCGAGCTCGAGCTGGAGGACCAGCTCGCGGCCTTCGAGCGGCAGGGCAAGCTGCTCGAGGCGCAGCGGTTGCGGATGCGCACGACGTACGACGTCGAGATGATGCGCCAGGTCGGCTCCTGCTCGGGCATCGAGAACTACTCGATGCACATGGACGGCCGCACCCACGGCTCGGCGCCCAACTGCCTCCTCGACTACTTCCCCGAGGACTATCTCGTAGTGGTCGACGAGTCCCACGTCGCCGTACCCCAGATCGGCGGCATGTACGAGGGCGACATGTCGCGCAAGCGCAACCTGGTCGACCACGGCTTCCGGCTGCCGAGCGCCATGGACAACCGGCCGTTGCGGTGGGAGGAGTTCCTGGAGCGGATCGGCCAGACGATCTACCTGTCCGCGACCCCTGGCAACTACGAGCTCGACAAGGTGACGGTCAACGGCGGGGAGCCCGATGTCGTCGAGCAGATCATCCGGCCGACCGGCCTGATCGACCCCGAGGTCGTGATCAAGCCGACCAAGGGCCAGATCGACGACCTGATCCACGAGATCCGCACCCGCACGGAGAAGGACGAGCGGGTCCTGGTCACCACGCTGACCAAGAAGATGTCCGAAGACCTCACCGACTACCTACTCGACGCCGGCATCCGCACCCGCTACCTGCACTCGGAGGTCGACACCCTGCGCCGCATCGAGCTGCTCCGCGAGCTGCGGATGGGGGAGTACGACGTGCTCGTCGGCATCAACCTGCTCCGCGAGGGCCTCGACCTCCCCGAGGTGTCGCTGGTCGCGATCCTCGACGCCGACAAGGAGGGCTTCCTGCGCTCCGACAAGTCCCTGATCCAGACGATCGGTCGCGCAGCGCGCAACGTCTCCGGCCAGGTGCACATGTACGCCGACAAAATCACCCCGTCGATGGAGAAGGCGATCGACGAGACCAACCGTCGCCGCGCCAAGCAGGTCGCCTACAACAAGGCCGCCGGGGTGGACCCGCAGCCGCTGCGCAAGAAGATCGCGGACATCACCGAGATGCTTGCGCGCGAGGACGAGAACACCCAGGCACTGCTGGAGACCTGGGCCGGCACGGCCGCGAAGGGCCGCGCCGGCGGGGTCAAGGCCCGCCAGCCCGTCCCCGGCCTGTCCAAGGCGGCCGCGGGCCAGCACGCCGCCGACATCGCCGGGATGCCGAGCTCCGACCTCGCCCAGCTGATCCAGGAGCTCACCGACCAGATGAAGAACGCCGCTGCCGAGCTCCAGTTCGAGGTCGCCGCTCGGATGCGTGACGAGATCTCCGACCTCAAGAAAGAGCTCCGCCAGATGATGGAGGCAACGAAGTGAGCGACGTACGCACTGTCCAAGTCACGTTCGACTGCGCCGACCCTCGAGCGCTGTCGATCTTCTGGAACGAGGTGCTCGGCTACGAGCTCCCACCCCCGCCGCCGGGCTTCGACTCCTGGGACGCGTTCTCGGAGACGTTGCCGCCCGACCAGCGCAACAGCGCGTCGGCCTCGGTTGACCCGGCCGGCGCCGGCCCGCGGGTCTTCTTCCAGCAGGTGCCCGAGGGCAAGACCGTGAAGAACCGGGTCCACCTCGACGTCCGGGCCGCGCCCGGGCTCCAGGGCGACGAGCGGATGGCGGCACTGGAGGCGGAGTGCGAGCGCCTGGTGGCCCTCGGCGCGACCCGGGTCGAGCGGCACGAACCCAGCCCACCGATGGGCGCCGGCCACATCGTCATGCAGGACCCCGAGGGCAACGAGTTCTGCCTGGATTGAGGACACGGTGGTTGAGGTGTGAGGGCCGCTAGTGACCTGGATTTGAGATCCGGTTCATAAGTCGGCCGAGGCTGGCGAGGATCTGTTCGGCGGTCTTGGTCCAGACGAAGGTCTTGGGGTCGTTGTTCCAGGCTTTGACCCATTGGCGGATGTCGGCTTCGAGTGCTTGGACGCTGCGGTGGTCGGAGCGTCGGAGGAGGTCAGCGGTGACGTAGCCGAAGAACCTCTCGACCAGGTTCAGCCAGGAGGAGTACGTCGGAGTGAAGTGCATCGTCACGCGGGGGTGCTCGGCCAGCCAGGTCTTGATGATCGAGTGCTTGTGGGTGCCGTAGTTGTCGCAGATCAGGTGGATGTCGAGGTCCTCGGGGACCTGGTCGTCGATCTTGGTGAGGAACTTCTTGAACTCCACTGCCCGGTGGCGTCGGTGCAGCGAGGAGATCACGGTGCCGTCGGCGACGTTCATCGCCGCGAACAAGGTCGTGGTGCCGTGGCGGACGTAGTCATGGGTCCGTCTCTCGGGCATGCCGGGCATCATCGGGAACGCCGGCTGGGAGCGTTGGAGGGCCTGGACCTGCGACTTCTCGTCCACGCACAGCACGACTGCTGCCTCGGGCGGATTCAGGTACAGGCCCACGACGTCGTAGAGCTTGTCGATGAACAGTGGGTCGGTGGAGAGCTTGAAGTGATCGACCAGGTGCGGCTTGAGGCCGAAGTCGGACCAGATCTTCCCGATCGTCGACTTCGACAGCCCGGTCCGTTCCGCCATCTTCGCCCGGCTCCAGTGCGTCGCGTTCGCAGGCGTCGACTCCAGGGTCGCCACGATGACGTCCTCGACCTGGTCCACGCTGATCGTGCGCGGACGTCCCGGTCGCGGCTCGTCACCAAGCCCATCGAGACGGTGCTCGACGAACCGTCGCCGCCACTTGCTGACCGTGTGCTCCTCGCAGCCGACCTGCGCCGCGACGACCTTGTTGTCGAGACCCTCCGCACAGGCCAGCACGATCTTCGACCGCAGTGCCAATGCCTGAGACGACTTCGCTCGACGCGACCAGCGCGTCAGTTGCTCATGTTCTTCGGGGGTCAGGACCAACTCGGCTTTAGGACGTCCAGAACGAGCCATGCCCCAGTCTAGAACTTATGTGACGGATTTCGCGTGCACCACACTAGGCCCGAGCCTCGAAACCACCTCCGCGGGTGGGTCAGCGCCGTACATTGACCCCGTGTCCACCGATCGCGAGCTCCTCATCCAGGAGATCAGCCACGTCCAGTTCACGCCCGTGCGGTTGCGTGAGGGCTACGAGATGGGCGAGGTCGACGAGCTTCTCGACCGGTTGGTGACCGCGCTCCGCGCTGGGGAGCCGGTGGACGAGCTCGTCCGCACCTCGCTCTTCACACCGGTGCGGTTGCGCGAGGGCTACGACATGGATGAGGTCGACTGGTTCCTGGACCACGTCGTCTCCGAGGCCGCGACCGCCGATCGCGTGCCGCCGACGTACGCGGGTGCGCCTCAGGAGACACCCAGCTACCCCGTGCCTGTCGCGACGGCGGCTGTGAGCCCCGCCCCGAACGTCATCGAGGAGCAGCGCGGCCTGTTGTCGCGGCTGTTCAGGCGCTGATCCCGCCGAGGACGACAGCGGTCGTCTGGTCCACCCAGTCGTCGGTGAGCCCGTCGGGCCCGCGCACCAGCATCGCGACCAGCGCGGCGCCGATGACCAGCTCCATGACGATGACGGCATCGACGCCGGGGCGGACCTGGCCGGCCCCGACGGCCGAGCGCAGGTAGTCGTCGACACCCCCCCAGCCCTCGGACGAGAACCGTTCGAGCAGGCGGGCGTGCAGCGTCGGGTCCGCGGAGGCCTCGGCGATCAGCCCGGGCACGGCGACCCGGGCCAGGGGAGTCGTGAGCAGCTCGGCGGTCGTCCGCACCAGCTCTCGGACATCCTCGTCGAGGACTCCGGTGCGGGCCGGCTCGCGCGCGACGCTGCTGCGGAACGCGGCCTCGTGCACCAGGTGCGCCAGCGTCGGCCAGCGGCGGTAGACCGCCGGGCGCGACGTGCCCGCCCGCTCTGCGATCGCGGCGACCGTCAGGTCGGCGTACCCGACCTCGCCGAGCAGGTCGGCAGCGGCGTCCAGGACAGCGCTGTCGATGCGGGTGTCGCGGGGTCTGCCGTTTTCGTTTCCCATCTCCGTGACGAGTGTAACGTAACTGGATGTGACCTCACTCACGTGCGACCTGGTGGAGCTGTCCGACGTCGTCGACGGCCGGTACGGCGGCAAGGCGCTCGGCCTGGCCGAGCTGTCGGAGGCGGGGTTCGCGGTCCCCGCGGCGTTCGTCATCGCCAACGCCGACCCGGACGCGCTGCCCGACGGGCTGGCGGCGCGCTACGCCCAGCTGGTGGCCGCCAGCACGGGAGGCAGCGTGGCGGTCCGCTCGTCGGCGTCCGGCGAGGACGGCGCCGAGAGCTCCTTCGCCGGTCAGTACGAGACGGTCCTCGGCGTGCGCAGCCACGACGAGCTGATCGCGGCGGTCCGGCATTGCGTGGCGTCGACCGGGTCGGACCGCGCCGCCGCCTACCAGGCGGAGTCCGGAGTCTCGGGCGCGATGCACCTGGTCGTCCAGGAGATGGTGGACGCGCGGGCGGCCGGGGTCGTGTTCACCGCTGACCCGACCAGTGCTCGCAGGGACCTGGCCGTTGTCGACGCGGTCGCCGGGTTGGGCGAGTCCCTGGTCGACGGCTCCACCACGTCCGACCACTACGAGGTCGACCGCGCCGGGACGATCGTCGCCCGGCAGGCGTCCGACACTCCTGCCATCGGCGACACCGAGGTGACCGCGATCACCGCCCGTGCCCGCGAGGCGGAGGCGCGCTGGGGTCGCCCCCTCGACCTCGAGTGGGCGATCGACGCCGCGGGCGAGGTCCGCTGGCTGCAGGCCCGGCCGATCACGACGCTGCCTGGGGACCTGAGCGCCATGGACTCGGTCGTCAGCACCGAGGACGACGTCTACACCCGGTGCAACATCGGCGAGATGATGCCGGGCGCCTTCTGCCCGCTCACCGCGTCGGTCAGCGGGCAGGCGATCGAGTACGCCATGCAGATGGTGCAGGTGAAGGGCGGCTTCCAGACGGCGTACGACGAGGACCGCTGGCTGCAGATGGGCTACTTCTCCGGCCACCTCTTTCTGAACATGACCGAGGGCACCGCGCTGAGCGCCGGCATCCTGGGCAACTCCCTGGAGCAGTACTCACTGTCGATCGCCGGCCGGGTGGTCGAGGAGCTGGTCCCGAAGCCGCCGAAGCCGTTCCCGCGACGGTTGGTCAACACCGTCAAGCTGACCACGTTCGCGCTGTCGGCAGGTCCGCACATTCGGCGCCTGGACAGGCAGCTCGAGGTCTTCGAGACTCCGTCGGCCGCTACACCTGACGCCCTGCTGGCCGAGCTGGACGCCGCGATCGAGCTGTACAACGAGGCCACGCTGACCCACGTACGCTCCTCGTCCCGTTCGGCCGTCGCCGCCAACGTGCTCGAGGACACGGTGGTCAAGCAAGCGGTCAAGGCCGGGAGGACCGAGGATGAGGGACGCGCCGAGGCCTCCGCACTGATGGCCGGTGCCACCAACGTCGAGAGCGCCGTCATGCTCGCGCAGCTGGACGAGGTCGTCGCCGAGCTGGCTGCCGACGAACAGGCGGGTGGGCGGTTCCTCGAGCTGGAGGCAGCGGACGCAGTGGACTGGCTCGTCGGGGCCGACGGCTCGACGACGCAGAAGTTCAACGAGTTCCTCGAGCGGCACGGTCACCGTGGCTACCGCGAGCTGTGCGTGCGCGACCCCTCCTGGGGCGACGACCCCGAGGGTCTCGGCACGATCATGCAGGCCATGCTGCGAGCGCGCCTGGCGACCGGCAATGCCGCCCGACCCGCGCAGGCCGTCAACGACGCCGACCTTCCCCGGGCGGTGCGCAGCCTGGCCAGAATGGCTCGCGCCGGGGCCCGCGGCCGCGAGGCGACCAAGTCCCGGATGGTGCTCGTCGCCCACCGACTGGGGCGCGGGTACCGACTCCTCGGCGAGCAGCTCGCCGAGATCGGTCGACTCCCCGACGCCGACATGGTGTTCTTCTTCGACCGCTCCGAGCTGCCTGCGGTGGTGGGGTCCGAGGACATCTCCGACTTGGTCGCCGCAGCCGAGTCCCGTCGTACGGCGTTGCCGTTCCAGGCGCGGCTGGAGTTCCCGGACGTCTCCGTCGGCAAGCCGGTCCCGTTCCGGCCGCAGCCGCCCGAGGGCATCGAGGACGGCGTGATCGTCGGTCGCCCGGCCAGCAGCGGGGTGGTCGAGGGGACGGTCCGGGTCGCGACCACGATCGCCGAGGCGCAGGACCTGCAGCCCGGCGAGGTCCTGGTCGCGCCGGTGACGGACGTCGGCTGGACGCCGTACTTCACCCTGATCGCCGCGCTCGTCACCGACATCGGCAGCTCGGTCTCGCACGGTGCCGTCGTCGCCCGCGAGTACGGGCTGCCGTGCGTGGTCAACACCCAGGGCGCCACCCTGGTCCTGCGCACTGGCGACCGGGTGCGCGTCGACGGTGACCGCGGCACGGTCACGATCTTGGGCCACCTAGACTCGGGGGAGTGACATCCCAGCCCGGCACCATCACGGCGCGCGCCTGGTCGGTGTGGCTGGTCGGGCTCCTGGTCTACCTCGTCGCGGTGTTCCACCGCTCGTCGCTCGCGGTCGCCGGGCTCGCCGCGACCGAGCGGTTCGACATCTCGGCCTCCCAGCTGGCGACGTTCACGATGCTGCAGCTGCTCGTGTACGCCGGCATGCAGATCCCGGTCGGCCTGCTGGTCGACCGGTTCGGCTCGCGCAGCGTGCTCCTCTGCGGCATCACCTTGCTGACCGTTGCCCAGGCGGGCTTCGCGGTCGCGGACACCTACCCCGCGGCGCTGGTGGCCAGGTTCTTCGTCGGCATGGGCGACGCGATGACCTTCATCTGCGTGCTGCGCCTCGTCGCGACCTGGTTCCCGTCACGACGGGTCCCGTTGGTCACCCAGCTCACCGGCACCCTCGGTCAGCTCGGCGCGGTGCTGGCCGCCGTACCGATGACCTGGGCACTGGGCCACTTCGGCTGGACCAAGGCCTACCTCATCGCCGCCTCGCTCGGCCTGGTGCTCGCGGTCGTGACGCTGCTGGTGCTCCACGACTCACCGAGCCACCGCAACCTGCGCGGCCCGTCCCTCTCGCTCCCCGAGCTACGCCGCAGCCTGGCGACGTCGTGGGCTCACCCCGGCACCCGGCTCGGCTTCTGGATGCACTTCTCGACCCAGTTCAGTGCGACGGTGCTGAGCCTGCTCTGGGGCTACCCGTTCTTCGTGAAGGGTGAGCACCAGACCCCCGCAACCGCCGGCGTGCTGCTCACCGTGATGGTCCTGGCTGTGATGGCGGCCGGGCCGACCCTGGGCTGGCTGGTCGGTGCCCACCCGTGGCAACGGTCCACGATGGTGCTCACGATCGTGTCGGCGATCGTCGTCGTGTGGACGGCGGTGCTGACCTGGCCCGGTCACGCGCCGACCTGGCTGCTCTTCGTGCTCGTGGTCGTGGTGGGCATCGGTGGGCCGGCGTCGATGATCGGGTTCGACGTCGGCCGCACGTCCAACCCTCGCGAGCGGTTCGCGAGCGCCAGCGGGATCATCAACCAGGGCGGATTCGCCGCCAGCCTGGTGCTGGTGATCGTGATCGGCCTGGTGCTCGACTGGCGTACGCCGGGGGGCGGGTCCGACTACACGCCGTCGGCCTTCCGCTGGGCGATGAGCACGCAGTACTTCATCTGGGCGCTCGGCCTCGTGCAGGTCTACCGCTACCGGGTCCGCACCCGACGCGTCGTCGACCGCGACGAGCTCGAGGGGATCGCCCGCCCGACCTCCTGAGGTCCGATGTAACGCGATCGGGCTGTTGAGCGCTGTCTGTGGTGAGGCAGGAGCCACGGTGGCTCCGCTGCCTCGACATGAAACGGAGACTCGGACCATGAACCTCGTCAGCAAGCTCGGCGTCGCCGCCCTCGCAGCGGCCCTCACTGCCGGCCTGACCGTCCCCGCGGCAACCGCGAGCCACGCGCACGTCGCGCGCAAGGCGGCGTACAAGCCGACGCTCAAGGCCAACGCCCCGACCGTCGAGGCCACCAAGAAGCTCGTGCTCTCCGGCAAGGTCAAGCCGGCACCCAAGGGGACCAAGGTCGTCCTGGAGAAGCGGATCGGCGACTCGAAGAAGTGGTCGACCGAGGCCAAGCTGAAGACGACCAAGAAGGGCACCTTCACCTACACCGACAAGCCCAAGACGCCCGGCGTGCGCTACTACCGCGTCGTCGTGCCGAAGGCCGGCAAGATCAAGGCGGGCAAGAGCAAGCCGGTCAAGGTCACCGTGATGTCCTGGCGGAGCCTGGTCAGCATGCAGTTCCGCGAGACCAAGGCCACGACGGGGACCTACGGTGCGAAGATCGCCGGGAAGCTGTACGAGCCGGCGGTCGTCGGGGTGTCGGGCTTCGCCCAGGGGTACGCCGACTGGAACCTCGACGCGACCTGCACGACCCTCCGGGTGCGGATCGGCACCGGTGACGTCGGCGACACGAACGCGTCCAGCCACATCGTCCTCTCGGATGCCCTCAAGGGCACGACGCTGTTCGACAAGTCGTTCGCGCTGACCCAGTCCGAGGCCGCGACGTTCGACGTCACGGGCGTGTTCCGGCTGAGCCTCACCTGGACCTCGAACGTCGTCGGCAGCACGGAGCCCCAGGCCGGCGCCCAGCCGGTGCTGGCCCAGCCCGAGCTGCTCTGCGCCTCCTGACGTACGCCGGTCACCCGGCCCGGCGGCGCAGCAGCGCCGCCAGGCCGGGGACCATGGCCAGGATCAGCACCAGCCGCAGCAGCTGCACGGCCATCACGTACGTGACGTCCGAGCCGCTGTCGGCAGCCGTGGCCAGTACGGCGAAGAGCCCGCCCGGCGTCGTGGCGAGGTACGCCGTCAGCCCGTCGACCGGGGTGAGCCAGGCGAGCAGGGCGCCCAGGCCGGCGGTCGCCGCGACCATCGCCACGATGATCACCAGCACGAGCGGCAGCATCCGCGCGATCGACGCGAGACTCGCCCGGGTGAACCGCAGGCCGACCTGCACGCCGATCAGCGCGTAGGCAAGCCACTGCAGTGGCACCGGGACCGTCGGCGTCCCCAGCCAACCGGTGGCCGTCAGCGCGACCGCGACGGCCAGCGGCCCGAGCAGCGTCGCCGTGCTGATCGGCACGACCCGGGCGATCAGCAGCCCCACGCCGAGCGCGATGGCGACGTACGCCAGGTCCTCGGGCAGCGGAGCGCCGGCCAGGTCGAGCGACCCGAGCCCGTGCGGTGGGTCGAAGACGACGCCGGTGACGAGCGGCAGCGTCACCAGGACGACGAAGACCCGCAGGTATTGGATCACCGTGACCACGCGCTCGTCGGCACCGAGCTCGCGCGCGACGGCGACCACGCCGGAGGCACCGCCCGCGATCAGGGCGAACGCCCCGGTGACCTCGCTGACGTCCTCGCGGAGCGCGAGCACGCGCCCGGCGACCAGGCTGATCGCGATGGTGGCCAGCGTGACCAGCACGATCGGGACCAGCGCCGGGCCCAGGTCGGCGAGCGCCGAGAGGCTGATCAGCGCGCCGATCGTGACGCCGATCAGCGCCTGCCCGATCCGGAACGACCACGGCGGCAGCGCCAGCACCGTGGGTGACGTGAGCGCGTGCGCCATACCTCCCAGCAGCGACGCGAAGAGCACCGCCGACGGCACGTGCAGCAGCGAGAAGCCCACCGCGAGTACGACGGTCGCGCCGATCACCAGGCCGGCGGCCTGCAGTGGCGAGCGCTCGCGACCTGTCATCGTCGCCACCCTATGACCGGCCGCCTAGGGTGGCCCCATGACCACCATCGACCTCGGCAGACCGGTCCAGGGTGACGTCGTGGAGCTGATCCTCGACGACCACCGACGCTTCGAGACGCTGCTGCGCGACCTGCGCGACAGCAGCTCGGACCGCGACGCCGTACGCCGTGCTTTCGCCGCCCTCCACGTCGCGCACGCCGAGGCCGAGGAGAAGTGCGTCTATCCCAAGCTGCGCAAGAAGCATGCCGTCGGGGCGCACGAGGCCGAGCACGGCGAGGAGGAGCACGCCGAGGGACACGAGGCGCTGCTCGCCGTCCTCGAGCTGAAGGGCACCGACACCCAGGCCTTCGACGACGCGGTCGAGGAGCTCGCGAAGGTGGTGAACCACCACCTGACGGAGGAGGAGCTCACCATCCTCAACCCGGCTCGCGAGGACGTCGGCCCGCGGGTCCGCGCCGAGCTGGGCGAGCAGTTCGCCACCGAGCGCAACGCCCAGATCGACGCCGACTGCGGCACCCTCACCAACGTCCGCAAGATCGTCGCCGCGGCCCGCAAGGAGGGCCTGCTCGACGACGACGACGAGGACTGAACGGTGGACGTCGCTGAGCTGCAGGCCTACTGCCTGGCCAAACCGGGCGCCTGGGCAGACTTCCCGTGGGAGCACGAGCACCCGGTGATCAAGGTCGGCCCCGAGGGAGCCGGCAAGATCTTCGCCTTCCTCGGTGCCACCGGCGTCGGCGTGAAGGGCGGCGCCACGCGCGAGGTCGCCGACGAGTGGCTCCAGCGCTTCCCGGGCGATGCCTCCGTGATGCGCTACATCGGCCGGTCGGGCTGGAACGACCTGTCCTTCGGGGGCGCCATCCCCGACGAGGAGCTGCTCGAGGCCGTCGACGACTCCTACCGGCTGATCGTCGCCAAGCTGCCGAAGAAGCACCGCCCCGACGGTGCCCTCGGTGGTTGAGGCGATGTACTGAGGAGGGCCGCCAGGCCCGTCTCGAAGTGAGGCGCGCTAGCGCCGTCTCGAAACCTAGTCGTCGGTGCGGTGCCTGACCACGGCGAGGCTGACGAGGCGGGCCACGACCAGGGCGACGTAGAAGACGCCGGCGACCATCTCGACCATCGCCAGTGACCTGGCGTGCGCCTGGACCGGGAGTACGTCGGAGAGCCCGACGCTCGTCAGCGTCGTGAAGGACAGGAAGAGCAGCTCGAACCAGGTCCGGTCGCCGGTGCCGTCGGCGCCGATGAACGAGCTTGCCCACAGCACCTGGCAGGCGGCGTACAGGTAGGCGAAGCCCCACGCGACGACCGTGAACGCCGCGCCGGTCGCGAACAGCTCGTCCCTGGTCACCCGGTCGTCGTGGAAGAGGTACCGCAGCATCGCGTACGAGATGTAGAAGTAGAACGGCGCGTGGAAGAGCGCGGACAGCAGGACGATCGCATCTGTGTGCGGCTGGACCGCCTCGAGCACGGTGAGAACCATCGCCGGGGCGCCGAAGAGCACCGCGACCCAAGTCAGCGCGGGACTGGGGCGTACGGCGGCGAGCGCGGCCAGCACGATGCCCAGCTGGACAACGCCGATCACCGCGCGGCCCAACGCCGTCTGGTCGAAGAACGGGTAGGCGAGGACCGCGACGAGCTGGGCGCCGAGCAGGATCGCGGACGGGTGGGCGATCGCAGTCTGGAGGTGCTGCCGAGTCCTCACTCGGATGCCTTGTCGTTGGGAGTCCAGGGCTGGCCGAGCTCCTTGGCACGCTTCTTCTCGAGCCGGCGCTCGTGGCTGGCGATGATGTCGTTCTTGCGGGCGACGGTCTTGGCGACGTTGAACCCGGTGCCGAGCGCGACGAAGATCGGCCACGGGACGTCGGGCGCGGTCGTGAACAGCCAGATCACCGTGCAGATCAGGGTGGCAAAGAGGAAGCCGAAGACCGCCTCCCGGCGATCGGAGATGTACTTCTCGACCGCCCGTTGGTGCAGGTCGACCGGCCGCGCCGCCACGCTGGTGGCCGGCACCAGGTCGGCCACGATCGGGGCGAGCTCACCGAGAGTCCGGGTCTGTACGACGCGCTCGGTGCGCTCGTCGAACTCCTCGCGGTCGAGCCGCCCGTCGGCGTACGCCTCGGTCAGCGCCTCCTGGACGACCCCGCGGTCCTGGTCCGATGCCCGCATGGACTGGTACGGCGCATCGCGCGGGTCGTGACTGAACGACGACCAGAACTCCTTGTCCACGGGGTCATGGTAGGAGCCAGCCGGGGATGGTGGTTTCGAGGCTCAGGCCTGACGGCCTTCGCACCTCAACCACCGTGTCGGTGGTTGAGGTGCGAGCCGCGCTAGCGGCGAGCCTCGAAACCACCACTGCCGGCGTGAGGCTCACGGTGGTTGAGGTGCGAGGAGCGCCAGCGACGAGCCTCGAAACCACCGTTGTCCACAGGAGCGTCGTACGCCGTTGCCGTGGCCGTCGTCCGGTCCGAGGCTGGAGCGATGCCGCACACCTACATCGTCCGCTGCGCTGACGACACGTACTACGTCGGCAGCACCTGGGACGTCGAGGCGCGGGTCTGGCAGCACAACAGCCCTGACCTGGGAGCCGCGTACACCCGCCATCGCCAGCCGGTGACCCTCGTCTGGGGTTGCTGGTACGACTCGATCGAGCAGGCCTTCGCGTTCGAGAAACGGGTGCAGGGCTGGAGTCGGAAGAAGCGCGAGGCGCTGATCCGCGGCGACTTCGACGCGCTTCCGGACCTGTCGCGCCGGCTGGCTGTGCAGCGACGGATCGCCGATCAGGGTGGTGGTTTCGAGGCTCAGGCCTAGCGGCCTTCGCACCTCAACCCGGGGGTTTCGAGGCTCAGGCCTAGTGACCTGGATTTGAGATCCGGTTCATAAGTCGGCCGAGGCTGGCGAGGATCTGTTCGGCGGTCTTGGTCCAGACGAAGGTCTTGGGGTCGTTGTTCCAGGCTTTGACCCATTGGCGGATGTCGGCTTCGAGTGCTTGGACGCTGCGGTGGTCGGAGCGTCGGAGGAGGTCAGCGGTGACGTAGCCGAAGAACCTCTCGACCAGGTTCAGCCAGGAGGAGTACGTCGGAGTGAAGTGCATCGTCACGCGGGGGTGCTCGGCCAGCCAGGTCTTGATGATCGAGTGCTTGTGGGTGCCGTAGTTGTCGCAGATCAGGTGGATGTCGAGGTCCTCGGGGACCTGGTCGTCGATCTTGGTGAGGAACTTCTTGAACTCCACTGCCCGGTGGCGTCGGTGCAGCGAGGAGATCACGGTGCCGTCGGCGACGTTCATCGCCGCGAACAAGGTCGTGGTGCCGTGGCGGACGTAGTCATGGGTCCGTCTCTCGGGCATGCCGGGCATCATCGGGAACGCCGGCTGGGAGCGTTGGAGGGCCTGGACCTGCGACTTCTCGTCCACGCACAGCACGACTGCTGCCTCGGGCGGATTCAGGTACAGGCCCACGACGTCGTAGAGCTTGTCGATGAACAGTGGGTCGGTGGAGAGCTTGAAGTGATCGACCAGGTGCGGCTTGAGGCCGAAGTCGGACCAGATCTTCCCGATCGTCGACTTCGACAGCCCGGTCCGTTCCGCCATCTTCGCCCGGCTCCAGTGCGTCGCGTTCGCAGGCGTCGACTCCAGGGTCGCCACGATGACGTCCTCGACCTGGTCCACGCTGATCGTGCGCGGACGTCCCGGTCGCGGCTCGTCACCAAGCCCATCGAGACGGTGCTCGACGAACCGTCGCCGCCACTTGCTGACCGTGTGCTCCTCGCAGCCGACCTGCGCCGCGACGACCTTGTTGTCGAGACCCTCCGCACAGGCCAGCACGATCTTCGACCGCAGTGCCAATGCCTGAGACGACTTCGCTCGACGCGACCAGCGCGTCAGTTGCTCATGTTCTTCGGGGGTCAGGACCAACTCGGCTTTAGGACGTCCAGAACGAGCCATGCCCCAGTCTAGAACTTATGTGACGGATTTCGCGTGCACCACACTAGCGGCCTTCGCACCTCAACCACCGCGATCCTCGGTGGTTGAGGTGCGAGGCGCGCCAGCGCCGAGCCTCGAAACCACCCGTGTGGCGACGGTGGTTGAGGTGCGAGCGAAGCGAGCCTCGAAACCACCAGTCGCTCGCCGGCACCGGTCCAGCCCACGTTTCGCTCGCGTTACCTCCGGGGAAGACGCTCGTTGACCTCGTAGAGAGAACGAGTTCTAGCTGGGAGCGCCCGAGCTCGTTTGCCCAAAACGAGAACACGTTCTAGTGTGCCGTGAATTGTCTAGACCAGTTGGGGAGGTGCGGGGTGGCGTTATCGGCTGCGTCGATCGTCCGAGGGCCCGGAGAGCTGGCCGCGATGGTCATCGATGTCGCGAAGCGCACCTTCACGACCCCCTTCCAGGTCCGGGAGTTCATCGAGCAGGCGTGGTTCATCACCAGCGTCACGCTGATGCCCACGATCCTGGTCTCGATCCCGTTCGGTGCGGTGATCTCACTGCAGGTCGGCAGCCTGACCGGCCAGCTCGGCGCCCAGTCCTTCGCCGGCGCGACTGCCGTCCTCGCGGTGGTCCGCGAGGCGGCACCGATCGCGGCCGCGCTGATCATCGCCGGTGCTGCGGGGTCCGCGATCTGCTCCGACCTCGGCGCCCGCAAGATCCGCGAGGAGATCGACGCCATGGAGGTCCTCGGCGTCGACCCGATCGCCCGGCTCATCGTGCCCCGGGTGCTGGCGACCATGTTCGTCGCCTTCATGATCATCGGCATCGTGATCGGCGCCGGCATCGGCGGCGCCTACTTCTTCACCGTGATCATCCAGGGAGGCTCGGCCGGAGCGTTCCTGTCGTCCTTCACCGCGCTCGCCAGCATCAACGACCTCTACATCGCGATCGTCAAGGCGGTCCTCTTCGGCGGGATGGCCGCGATCGTCGGTGCCTACAAGGGTCTGAACGCCGGCGGCGGTCCCAGTGGCGTGGGCCGGGCGGTCAACGAGACGGTCATCGTCGCCTTCATGCTGCTCTTCTTCATGAACGCGGTCATCACCGCGATCTACTTCCAGGTCGTCCCCCCGGCGGGGATCTGACATGGCCACGATCGGTGAGCTGGGCGGCGCCTTCTACAAGGGACGCCGCGACTCCCTCGAGCAGTACGGCGACCAGCTGCTGTTCTACGTCAAGGCGCTGCTCTGGGTGCCGCGTGCGATCAAGCGCTACCCGCGCGAGATCACCAACACCCTGGCCGAGGTGACCTTCGGCGCCGGGGGACTGACCCTGATCGCCGGGTCCGCCGGCGTGATCGCGTTCCTCGCGTTCTTCGCCGGCACCGAGGTCGGCATCCAGGGCTATGCCTCGCTGAGCCAGATCGGCGTCGCCAAGTTCAGCGCGTTCATCTCGGCGTACTTCAACACCCGCGAGGTCGCCCCGCTGATCTCCTCGATCGCGCTGGCCGCGACCGTCGGCTGCGGCTACACCGCCCGCCTCGGCGCGATGCGGATCTCGGAGGAGATCGATGCCCTCGAGGTGATGGGCATCCCGTCGCTGCCGTTCCTGGTGACGACTCGCATGATCGCCGCCTTCGTCGCCGTGATCCCGCTGTACGTCGTGGCGCTGAGCGCGTCGTACCTCTCGCCGCGCCTGATCACGACGTACATCTACGGGCAGTCGCCGGGCACCTACGACCACTACTTCCTGCAGTTCCTACCGCCGATCGACATGCTCTGGTCGTTCTTCAAGCTGCTCTTCCTCGCGACCGCGGTGATCCTGATCCACTGCTACTACGGCTACACCGCGTCCGGCGGCCCGGCCGGCGTCGGTACGGCGGTCGGCCGCGCGATCCGCACCAGCATCGTCACGATCGTGGTGGCCGACTTCTTCCTGAGCTTCGCGATCTGGGGCTCGACCACCACCGTCAGAATCACGGGCGGGTGACGGCCATGCTGGTGAACATCCACCACGACAGCCGGGCGGAGCACCGTCGCCTGGTGGTCGCGGGCGTCGCGTTCCTGACCGTGATCGCCCTGCTGCTCGCGCTGTCGATCGCGATCTACCAGAAGACGTTCGAGCGGTCGACGACGATCACCATCAAGGCCGATCGTGCGGGCCTGCAGCTCGCGAAGTTTGGCGACGTCGAGCTCAACGGAGCCCTGGTCGGCCAGGTCCGCAAGATCGGTCAGGACGGGAAGGAGGCGGTCATCACCGTCGCGCTGGAGCCCGACCAGGCGGCGGCGATCCCGGAGAACGTCTCCGTGGAGATCATGCCCACGACGCTCTTCGGCCAGAAGTACATCTCGCTGGTGCGCCCCGACGACCCGTCGACGAAGTCGATCTCCGACGGCGCGGTGATCCCGGCCAGCCGGGTCGAGACCAACGTCGAGCTGAGCCGGATCCTGGCCAACCTCTTCCCGCTGCTGCGTGCCGTCCGCCCGGCCGACCTCAACGCGACCCTCAACGCGCTGGCGACGGCGCTCGAGGGCCGCGGCGAGCAGCTCGGCCAGACCATGGATGAGCTCGACACCTACCTGGGCAAGATCGACGACCACCTGCCGACGCTCCGCGAGGACCTGGTCAAGCTCGCCGACGTAGCGCACACCTACGACCTGGCCGCCCCCGACCTGCTGGCCGTGCTGCGCAACGTCACCACGACCGGGCAGACGATCGTGGACAACAAGAAGCAGCTGGGCACCTTCTTCTCCGACCTCAAGGGGGTCGCCGACACCTCGACCCGGGTGCTGGGTGCCAACGAGAGCAACCTGATCCGGCTCGGTGAGGTGACCGAGCCGGTGCTCAAGCTGCTCGCCGTCTACTCGCCCGAGTTCCCGTGCCTGATCGAGGGCGCCGCCAAGTACGCGCCGCGCCTGGCCAAGACCTTCGAGGGCAACCAGGTCAAGCAGTACCTCGAGCTCGGCACCCCGCAGTACCGCGCGTACGACGAGCGCGACCGTCCGACGTACGGCGAGGTCGGCCACGGACCCTGGTGCCTCGGGCTGCCCGACGCGCCGGTCCCCGCGCCGCCGGTCGCGCTCGACCAGGGCAGCGACATGGACGAGCACCCGCCGACGTCGCCGGTCCCGGACCTGCTCGGGCTGAACCGGGTCGGCGCCGACTACTCGGGCAGCTCAGGCGAGCAGCAGATCGTCAACGCGATGCTCGCTGAGCGCACCGGCTCCAGCGCCGAGAGGTACGGCGCGCTCGGGTCGTTGATGTACGGACCGCTGGTTCGTGGCTCGGGGGGCCAGCGATGACCTCACGCAACGCCACCACGATCTCGGCCGGCATCAAGCTCGGCATCTTCACGGTCGTCTCGCTGCTGGTGACCGGGCTGCTGGCCGCGATCATGGGCAACATCGGCTTCGGCAGCAGCACGACGTACCAGGCGGTCTTCTCGTCGGCCTCGATGCTCGAGAAGGGTGACGACGTGCGGGTCGCCGGCGTCAGCGTCGGGGAGATCAAGAAGGTCGAGCACTACGACCGCACCGAGGCGCTGGTGACCTTCAACGTCCAGTCGGGAGTGCCGCTGACCACCGCCTCGCGCGCCGAGATCCGGTTCCTCAACCTCGTCGGCGACCGCTACCTCGCGCTCGAGCAGGGCACGGACAAGGATGCGAAGGCGCTCGGCGACGGTGGCACGCTGCCGATCGACCAGACCAAGCCGGCGCTGGATCTCACGGTGCTCTTCAACGGGTTCCAGCCGCTCTTCCAGGCGCTGAACCCCCAGCAGGTCAACGACCTGAGCATGAACCTCGTGCAGGTGCTGCAAGGTGAGGGCGGCACCGTCCGGGGGCTCCTTCAGAAGACGGCGTCCCTCACCAACACGCTGGCCGACCGCGACGAGCTCATCGGGCGCGTCGTCAACAACCTCAGCGAGACCCTGACCACCGTCGACAGCCGGCACCGGCAGCTCAACGACCTGGTGATCGGCCTGAAGGACTGGATGACCGACCTCGCCCGCGACCGCTCCACGATCGGGTCGTCGCTGCAGAACATCTCGGACCTGACCGTCGTGGTCGCCGACCTGATCCGTCAGGGCCGGCCGCTGATCAAGTCCGACGTCGCCAAGCTCCGCGAGCTCGCCGCGCTGCTCAACAAGAAGGAGTCGCGCAAGCAGGTCGTCGAGATGCTCGACCGCCTGCCGGAGTCCATGACCGACCAGACTCGCACCGGCACCTACGGCAGTTGGTACAACTACTACGTCTGCGGCTTCAGCGGCCGGATCACGCTGCCGGCCGGGTTGGGCGACCTCCCCGGCGTCAAGCAGCTGATGGACGAGCTCAACCACCTCGACTTCCGCTCTACGGCACCTCGATGCAACGGGGCGGAGGCGAAGCCATGAGCACCGCCAGGCGCTACAACGAGGCGCGGATCATGCGGCTCGGCGCGATCACGCTGGTGGTGATGGCGCTGATCATGGCGGCGGCGTTCAACCTCGGGAAGTTCCCGGGCTTCGCAGGTACGTCCTACCGCGCGGAGTTCAAGGACGCCAGCGGCCTGCACAAGGGCAACATGGTCCAGGTCGGCGGCATCAGGGTAGGCCGCGTCCAGGACGTCGAGCTCAAGGACAGCAACACCGTCGTCGTGACGTTCGACGTGGAGAACGGCGTCGAGTTCGGCAAGGACACCAGCGCCTCGGTCGAGGTGCTCAGCCTGCTCGGTGAGAAGTACCTCGAGCTGCAGCCCGCCGGCACCGGTCAGCTGTCCGCGGACGACGTGATCCCGGTCGACCGCACCCAGTCGGCGTACGACATCGTCGGGGTCTTCACCGACCTGACGACGACCACGGAGCGGATCGACACCGACCAGCTCGCGCAGGCGCTCGACGTCGTCGCCGACACCACCAACAAGGCGGCGCCGGAGATCGAGCAGAGCTTCCGCGGCATCGCCCGGCTGTCGCAGTCGGTGGCCTCGCGTGACGAGCAGATCCAGGCGCTGCTCAAGGGATCGCAGAGCGTCAGCAAGACCCTCGCCGCTCGCAGCGACGACCTCGTGTCGCTCATGAAGAACAGCGACCTGGTCTTCAAGGAGGTGCAGCGCCGCAAGGAGGCCGTGCACCTGCTGCTCGTCAACGCCCGCGACCTCGCCACCCAGCTGCGTGGCGTGGCGAAGGACAACCAGGCCCAGATGGGGCCGGCGCTCAAGGAGGTCGACAACCTGCTGTCGCTGCTGAACTCCAAGGAGAAGGAGCTCAAGGCGACGATCGGCGCGCTCGGGCCGTACGTCGACATCCTCAGCAACATCATCGGCACAGGCCCGTGGTTCGACGCCTACGCCTCCAACCTCCTCGGCATCCCGACCGGTGAGTTCCTGCCCACCCGAGCGGAGGGCTGAGCCGTGCGCACACCCAACACGGTCGTCGGCCGGGTCCTGGCCGGAGTCCTGGCGCTGGTGCTGGTCTGCGGCATCTACTTCTTCGCGGTCCGCGACACGACCGAGATGAAGACCGTGACCGCCCACTTCCCCCGCGCGGTCAGCATCTACCAGGGCAGCGACGTACGGATCCTCGGCGTCAACGTCGGCCGGGTCACGGCCGTCGTGCCTGAGGGCAACTCGGTGCGGGTCGACATGACGTACGACGCCAAGTACCACGTGCCCGCCGACGCCAAGGCCGTCATCGTGACGCCGACCCTCGTCGCCGACCGGTTCGTCCAGCTCACCCCGGCGTACGCCGAGGGCGACAAGCTGATGGCCGACGGCGCCGACATCGCGCTGCCCGAGACGGCGGTGCCGGTCGAGCTCGACCGTATCTATGCGAGCCTGCGCGACCTCTC
>CAVPRL010000001.1:0-912600 GCA_963707845.1 uncultured Actinomycetota bacterium | reverse complement strand
CGCGAACAAGGTCCGGCTGCAGGCCATCTCCGATGTCGAGGCATACGTCCCGCCGGCGATCAGCTTCGACCCCGGCGAGGAGCCCGGCGAGATCTTCGGCACCAACGTGTTCAGCGTCAGCGTGATGCAGAAGCGGCTGCCCAAGTCCGTCTACAAGTCGGTCCTCGCGACGATCGAGAAGTCGACCCCGCTCGACCCCGACGTGGCCGACTCCGTCGCGTCGGCGATGAAGGACTGGGCGCTGGAGAAGGGCGCGACCCACTACGCGCACGTCTTCTACCCGCTGACCGGCCTGACCGCCGAGAAGCACGACAGCTTCCTCGACCCGGTCGGTGACGGTACGGCGCTCGCGTCGTTCTCGGGCAAGACGTTGGTCCAGGGCGAGCCCGACGCGTCCAGCTTCCCGAACGGCGGCCTGCGCAACACGTTCGAGGCCCGCGGCTACACCGGGTGGGACGTGATGAGCCCGGCGTACGTGCTGGAGAACCCCAACGGCAACACGCTCTGCATCCCGACCGTCTTCATCTCGATGACCGGCGAGGCGCTCGACCACAAGACTCCGGTGCTGCGCTCGCAGCAGGCGATGGCGGCGCACGCCGAGCGCGTGCTCAGGCTCTTCGGCCACGCCGACCCCGAGCGCGTCGTGTCCTACTGCGGCCCCGAGCAGGAGTACTTCCTGGTCGACAGCCACTTCTTCCTGGCGCGCCCGGACCTGATCAACGCCGGCCGCACCCTCTTCGGCGCCAAGCCGCCCAAGGGCCAGGAGTTCGACGACCACTACTTCGGCGCCATCCCCGAGCGGGTGCTCGGCTTCATGATGGACACCGAGCGGGAGCTCTTCAAGCTCGGCATCCCGGCCAAGACCCGGCACAACGAGGTCGCGCCCGGACAGTTCGAGATCGCGCCGATGTTCGAGCGCGCCAACGAGGCCTGCGACCACCAGCAGTTGCTGATGACGACCTTCAAGGCGGTCGCTCGCAAGCACGGCATGGAGTGCCTCTTCCACGAGAAGCCGTTCGCCGGCGTCAACGGCTCGGGCAAGCACGTCAACTTCTCGCTGGGCAACTCCGAGCTCGGCAGCCTGCTCGTGCCGGGCGACACCCCCCACGACAACGCCCAGTTCCTCGTCTTCTGCGCCGCGGTGATCCGCTCGGTGCACAAGTACGGCGGCCTGCTGCGCTCGTCGGTCGCGTCGGCGTCCAACGACCACCGCCTCGGCGCCAACGAGGCGCCGCCGGCGATCATCTCGATCTTCCTCGGCGACCAGCTGGCCGACGTGTTCGACCAGATCGCCAAGGGCGGCGCCACCCGGTCGAAGGAGAAGGGCACGCTCACCATCGGCGTGGACACGCTGCCCAACCTGACCCAGGACCCGGGCGACCGCAACCGGACCAGCCCGTTCGCCTTCACCGGCAACCGGTTCGAGTTCCGCGCGCCGGGCTCGCTGCAGACAGTGGCGGCACCGATGGTCGTGATCAACACGATCATGGCCGAGGCGCTCGACTACTGCGCGACCGTGCTCGAGGCCGCTGTCGCGGACGGCACCGACTTCAACGAGGCCGTCCAGTCGCTGCTGACCACGATCATCAGCGACCACGGCGCGGTGATCTTCAACGGCAACGGCTACTCCGAGGAGTGGCCGATCGAGGCCGAGCAGCGCGGGCTCAAGAACCTGCGTACGACGGTCGACGCGCTGCCGGAGCTGATCTCCGACGAGGCGATCGAGCTGTTCTCGAAGTACGCCGTCTTCAGCGAGCGCGAGATGCACAGCCGCTACGAGATCGGTATCGAGCAGTACCTACTGACCGTCAGCGTCGAGGCCAACCTGACCCTCGAGATCGCCAACACGATCGTGCTCCCGAGCGCGATCCGCTACCAGACCGAGCTCGCGACCAACGTCGCCGCGCTCACCGCGGCCGGCGTCGAGGCCGACCTGTCGACCCTCCGGGCGGTCACGGCTCCGATCGGCGCCCTCAAGGCCGGTCTCGCCGACCTGAACTCGGCGGTGCACAAGCTGCACGAGCTCAGCGGCATCGAGGAGGCCGCCTTCGCCCGCGACAACGTGCTCCCCGCGATGGCGTCGATCCGGGCCGCCGCCGACGAGCTCGAGGGTCTCGTCGCTGACGACCTGTGGTCGCTGCCGACGTACCAGGAGATGCTCTACATCCTGTGAGGCGGCCCGTGCTTTGCTGGGCTCCGTGACCAGTCAGAGCGAGCGTTCGGAGCGCCGCGCGGCGGCGGGGGAGAACCGGTTCCCGCCCGCCTGCGCGGTCGTCGTGGCCGTGGTCGTCTACGCACTGCTGCCGAGCGACGTGCTGTTCACCAACCGTCTGCTGGTGCCGACGATCGAGGTGCTCCTGCTCATCGCACTCCTCGTCACCAATCCCCGGCGGATGACCCGGCAGACGCGGTGGTCGCGGTGGTCGTCGATCGCGCTGTCCTCGGTGGTGATCCTGACCAACGTGGTCGCGCTCGGGATGCTGGTCTCCCAGCTGTCGTCAGGAGGCGCCAGCGGGAGCCACCTGCTGATCGCCGCGATGCAGATCTGGCTCACCAACGTGATCGGCTTCGCGCTGCTCTACTGGGAGCTGGATCGCGGTGGCCCCGTCGTACGGCGGGAAGCCGCGCGTGACGACCTCCCGGACGCGGACTGGCGCTTCTCCCAGGACGAGAACGACGACGCCGTCGCCGAGGTCAGCCGCACGTCGAGCACGACGTCCGGGTGGATCCCGATCTTCGTCGACTACCTCTACCTGTCGCTCACCAACTCCAGCGCCTTCAGCCCGACCGACACGATGCCGCTCTCCAGCCGGGCCACGTCGCTGATGGGCGTCCAGGCGACCGCCGCGCTCCTCACCACCCTCGTCGTGGTCGCCTTCGCCGTGGGGTCCATCGGCAGCTGAGAGTGCATGCGCTCCGCGCAACCGGGAACCGTGACCCCATGCCGACTGTCGCCGAGCTGCTCGTGGAAGCCATCGCCGAGCACGGGGTCACCCAGGTCTGGGGCGTTGTCGGTGACGCGCTCAACCCGGTGACCGACGCGATCCACCATCACGACACGGTGGAGTGGATCGGCGTCCGGCACGAGGAGGCCGGCGCGTTCGCGGCCGGTGCCCAGGCACAGCTCACCGGTCGGCTCGGGGTCTGCATGGGCACCGTCGGCCCTGGGGCAATCCACCTCCTCAACGGCCTGTACGACGCCAAGAAGTCGCGCGTCCCGGTGCTCGCGATCTGCGGCCAGGTGCCACGGGCCGAGATCGGGAGCGACTTCTTCCAGGAGGTCGACAACGACGTGCTCTTCTCCGACGTCGCCGTCTTCTCCGCGACGGTGAGCAGCCCCGACCAGCTGCCCGAGCTCATCGAGCGGGCCGGCAACGCGGCACTGCAGGAGCGAGGCGTCGCGGTGATCACGCTGCCCGGGGACGTCGGCGGGATGGACCTGCCCAAGCACACCGCGGTCCCGCGCTTCGTGACCGACCGGCCCGCAGTCCCGCCCGGGGCAGCATCGGTCGCCGCCGCGGCTGCTGCGATCAACGCAGCGGACCGGGTGACGATGCTGGTCGGTGCGGGCGCGCGCGAAGCCAGGTCCGCCGCGCTGGCCGTCGCCGAGCGGCTGTCGACCCCGATGGTGGTCACGCTCAAGGGCAAGGAGGGGCTGGAGGACGACAACCCCTACGAGGTCGGCCAGTCCGGCCTGCTCGGCAACCATGCGAGTGCGATCGCCTTCGACGGGTGCGACCTGCTGCTGATGGTCGGCACCGACTTCCCGTACAAGGAGTTCTACCCGTCGGGGAAGGTCGTGGTGCAGATCGACGCCGTTGGTCAGCACATCGGCCGCCGGCACCCGGTCGACCATGCCGTCATCGGTGACGCCGGCGTCTCCCTGGAGGCCTTGCTGCCGCTGCTCGAGGCCAAGACCGACACCACGCTCCTCGACAAGGCGCGCTCGAGCTATGAGGCCTGGCGCGAACGACAGGCACACCTGGCCGACCCGGACTACGAGCGCAAGCCCACCGGGCTGTTGCGTCGCAAGGTCGAGAACCCCGAGGGCAGGATCCGTCCCGAGCTCCTGGCCGCGATGGTCGACCGGCATGCGGCCGACGACGCGGTCTTCACCAGCGACACCGGCATGGCGACCACCTGGCTGGCGCGCTTCGTGCGGATGCGGGGGGAGCGACGCCTGCTCGGCTCCTTCAACCTCGGTTCGATGGCCAACGCGATGCCGCAGGCACTGGGCGCCCAGGCGCTCGACCGGCAGCGGCAGGTCGTCGCCTTCTGCGGCGACGGCGGCCTGACGATGCTGCTCGGAGACCTGATCACGGCGGTCACGCTGAAGCTGCCGGTCAAGCTGGTGGTCTTCGACAACGGCAGCCTCGGCATGGTCAAGCTCGAGATGGAGCAGGTCGGGCTCTCGCCGTACGGCACCCGGCTCGACAACCCCGACCTCGCCCGGGTCGCCGAGGCGATCGGGATGAAGGGCATCCGGGTGGAGGACCCGCACGCGGTCGAGGGCGCCGTCCTCGAGGCGATGGCGTACGACGGACCGGTCCTGCTCGACGTCGTCACGAATGCCGACGAGGTCGCGATCCCGCCGAAGCCGACGCTGGAGCAGGGCTGGGGCTTCGCCATCGCGAAGAGCAAGGAGTTCCTGGAGTCCTCCGAATAGCAGCGGAGTAGTGGCGTCGGCCCGGACGGGTACCGCGCTGGCATGACGAACTTCGGCTACACCCTGATGACCGAGCAGAGCGGACCTCGCGACCTGGTGCGGTACGCCGTGGCCGCGGAGGACCTCGGGTTCGACTTCGAGGTGATGAGTGACCACTACTCGCCGTGGCTGACCGAGCAGGGGCACGCGCCGTACGCCTGGACGGTGCTCGGAGCGGTCGCCCAGGCGACCTCGCGCGTCGGGCTGATGACGTACGTGACCTGCCCGACCCTGCGCTACCACCCGGCGGTCGTCGCGCAGAAGGCCGCGACTCTCCAGATCCTCGCGGAGGGCCGCTTCACGCTGGGCCTCGGCAGCGGCGAGAACCTCAACGAGCACGTCGTCGGCGACGGCTGGCCGGCGATCCAGGACCGCCAGGACATGCTCGCCGAGGCGGTCGAGATCATCCGGGCGCTGCACACGGGAGACCTGGTCGACCACCGGGGGGAGTACTTCCAGGTCGACTCGGCCCGGGTGTGGGACCTGCCGGACGAGGGGGTCGACATCGGGATCGCCGTCGCGGGGGAGCGCGCGATCGAGGTGTTCGCCCCGCTCGGCGACCACCTCATCGGCGTCGAGCCGAAGCCGGAGTTGGTCTCGGACTGGAACGCCGTCGACGGCTCGCCCCGGATCGGCCGGGACGCGCGGGCCATCGGACAGATCCCGATCTGCTGGGACCCGGACGAGGAGTCCGCGAAGGCGAGGGCGCACGAGCAGTTCCGCTGGTTCGGCGGCGGGTGGCCGGTCAATGCGGACCTGCCGACACCGGCGGGCTTCGCCGGCGCGACGCAGTTCGTCCGACCGGAGGACGTGGCGGACTCGATCCCGTGCGGCCCCGACCTGGATGCCGTCGTCGAGGCGGTCAGCGCCTACTGGGAGGCGGGCTTTACCGACATCGCTCTCGTGCAGATCGGCGACGAGGGCCAGGACCGCTTCCTGTCCGAGGCCGCCGGTCCACTGCTCGACAAGCTGCGCGCCGCGGCGCCGGCCTGAGGAGGGATCCATGGACGCTGTGCTGTTCGACATCGACGGGACGCTGATGGACTCGACCTACCACCACGCCCTGGCGTGGCACCGGGCCTTCGCCCGGCTCGGTGACGCGCCTCCGCTGTGGCGCCTCCACCGGGCCATCGGGATGGGCGGCGACAAGCTCGTGGCCCACGTGGCGGGCGACGAGACCGAGACCCAGCTCGGTGACAAGCTGCGCGACTTCTGGCGCGAGGAGTACCTGGAGATCCGCACCGAGGTCCGGCCGCTGCCCGGTGCTGCCGACCTGGTCCGCAGGCTCTCCGGGCCGCGCTACCGGGTCGCGCTGGCGTCGTCCGGCGATCCGGAGTTCGCACGCGAGGCGATCGACCTGTTGGGCATCGACGACCGGATCGAGGCGCTCACCACCGCCGAGGACGTCGACGCCTCCAAGCCCGATCCCGACCTCCTCCAGGCGACCCTCGACCGGATCGGTGAGGTCGACCGGTCCGTCCTCGTCGGGGACACACCGTACGACGTGGAGGCGGCCGCCGGGGCCGGGATGAATTGCGTCGCCGTGCTCACCGGAGGGTTCGGCCGGGCCGAGCTGACCGACGCTGGTGCCGCTCTCGTCGTGGAGTCGCTCACGGAGCTGGTCGACGCCGACTGGACGCCGTACCTGTCGTAGGAAAATCACCCCTCCGGGCGAAGGTCGGCCGGTTTTGTCGTAGGTCAGGCCGGGGACGAGACCGACATGAGTGCCATGGTCACAGCGACCTCCGCGCCTGGTCGGGCCCGGGACGAGCGTCGCTCACACACCAACCGGTTGCTGACGCAGGCCCGAGACGCTGCGCCGGCCGAACGCGCCCGGCTGCTCGACGAGGTGATCGTCGAGAACATGCCCGTCGCCAAGTCGATTGCCGGTCGCTACCGAGGTCGTGGGGTCGCGATCGACGACCTGGAGCAGGTCGCGTGCCTGGCGCTGGTGGGCGCCGCCCGGCGCTACGACCCGGACAAGGCGGAGGACTTCCTCACCTTCGCCGTGCCGACGATCCAGGGCGAGGTCAAGCGCTACTTCCGCGACCACGGCTGGATGGTCAGGCCCACGCGCGCGGTGCAGGAGGCGCAGACGCTGATCAACCGGGAGCGCGTGCACGCCGACGGCCGTGAGCGGACGCCCGCCGAGCTCGCCGTACGTCTCGGCCTCCCGCAGGACGTCGTCGACGCGGCGTTCCAGGCACAGGGCTGCTTCTCGCCGGTGTCGCTGGACCAGCAGCTCCTGGGAGGCGACGCCGAGAGCGACCGGCTGGTGGCCGGCGACACGGTCGCGGAGTACGAGGCGGCCGAGGCCCGCGTCCTGCTGCGCACGCTGACGCGTCACCTCAAGCCACGAGACCGGCTGATCCTCTACCTCCGGTTCGTCGAGGGACTGACCCAGGCCGAGATCGGCGAGGAGCTGGGCGTGACCCAGATGCAGGTCTCCCGGCTCCTGTCCCGGGTGCTGCGTGAGCTGCGAGAGCTCGCTGCCGTCGACGCTGCGTGAGGGATGCCCCTCGCTGGCCTGGGTACCCCCAGGACAACTCGAGGCAGTGGAGGCAGCAGTGAAGGCAGTGACCTGGCAGGGACGGCGCGACATCCGAGTGGAAGAGGTGCCCGACCCGGTCATCGAGGCGCCCACGGACGCGATCGTCAAGATCACCTCGACCGGGCTCTGTGGCTCCGACCTCCACCTCTACGAGACCCTGACGCCGTTCATGACACCCGGCGACATCGTCGGCCACGAGCCGATGGGCATCGTCGAGGAGGTCGGCTCCACCGTCGGCGACCTGCGGGTCGGCGACCGGGTGGTGCTCCCGTTCAACGTCTCCTGCGGCCACTGCTGGATGTGCGACCAGCAGCTCTACAGCCAGTGTGAGACAACCCAGAACCACGAGTACGGCACGGGGGCGGGCTTCTTCGGCTACAGCAAGCTCTACGGGCAGATCCCCGGCGGGCAGGCCGAGTACCTGCGGGTGCCGTACGCCGACTTCATGCCGATCAAGGTGCCGGAAGGCCCGAGCGACGACCGCTTCCTCTTCCTGTCCGACGTGCTGCCTACCGCCTGGCAGGCCGTGCAGTACGCCGCCGTCCCCGCCGGCGGGACGCTGCTGGTCATGGGCCTCGGCCCGATCGGCGACATGTCCGCCCGGATCGGGCTGCACCTCGGCTACCGAGTGATCGGGGTCGACCTGGTGCCCGAGCGGCTGGCCCGCGTCGCTGGTCGCGGCGCCGAGGTGATCGACCTCAGCGCCGTCGACGACGTCGGCGACGCCGTACGCGAGATCACGGGTGGTCGCGGCGCCGACTCCGTCATCGACGCGGTCGGCATGGAGGCCCACGGTTCGCCGACCGCAGCGGCCATGCAGACGCTCGTCGGCCTTCTGCCCAAGAAGCTGGCGCAGCCGATGATGCAGAAGCTCGGCGTCGACCGGCTCGCCGCGCTGTATGCGTCGATCGACGCCGTACGACGTGGCGGCACCCTCTCGATCATCGGCGTGTACGGCGGGCAGGCCGACCCGATGCCGATGCTGACCATGTTCGACAAGCAGCTGCAGGTGCGCATGGGCCAGGCCAACGTCAAGAAGTGGGTCGACGACATCATGCCGTTGCTGACAGACGACTCCGACCCGTTGGGCGTGGAGCAGTTCGCGACGCACCGTCTGCCGCTGAGCGAGGCGCCGGCGGCGTACGAGCAGTTCCAGAAGAAGACCGACGGCACCATCAAGGTCGTCTTCCAGCCGTGAGTCGTTCCCGTGTGCTCGCCCTCGTCCAAGCCGGTGGCGCCGGTGGCCGGATGGACGTCCTGACGCGGGAGCGAGCCAAGCCGGCGCTGCCCTTCGCCGGGGTCTTCCAGCTGGTCGACTTCCCGCTGTCCAACCTGGCCAACAGCGGCGTTACCGACGTTTGGCTGTCGGTGCAGTTCCAGGGCGCCGGCCTCGGCGAGGAGGTCGCCAACGGCCGGCCCTGGGACCTCGACCGCAACCGGGGCGGGCTGCGGCTGCTGATGCCTCAGGAGGGCACGGGCGGCACCGACGAGGAGGGGTTCGCGAAGGGCAACGCCGACGAGCTCTACCGCTTCCGGGACCAGGTGGTCGCGGAGGCGCCGGAGGTGCTGGTCGTGATGAGTGCCGACCACGTCTACCGCTTCGACGTCATGGACGCCGTCGCCACGCACCGGCGTACGGGCGCCGAGTGCACGGTCGTCACGACCACCATCCCGATCGACGAGGCATCGGACCACGCCACGGTGGAGAGCGACGCCGACGGCCGGGTGACCGGGTTCGCCTACAAGCCCGAGTCGCCGACGACCGGGACGGTCGCGACCGAGATCTTCGTGTACGAGCCCGGCGTGCTCGTTCGCGTGCTGGAGGAGCTGCACCGCGAGCTGGGCGCCGACGCGGACGAGGGCGACAGCGGTCTGGGCGACTACGGCGAGCACCTGATCCCGCGCCTCGTCGACCGCGGCAAGGTGCACGAGCACCCGATGCCGGGCTACTGGAAGGATCTCGGCCGGCCCCACAAGTACGTCGCGGCCCACCACGACGTGCTCACCGACGACCTCGGGGTCCTGAGCGACCCGGACTGGCCGATCCTCGGGCACCAGCAGCAGCGCGCCGCTGCGCGCGTCCTCGACGGAGCCCGCGTGACCGACAGCCTGCTGAGTCCGGGCGCCGTGGTCAGCGGGACCGTCATCCGCAGCGTCCTCGGCCCGGGCGTGGTCGTCGAGGAGGGGGCCCTGGTGCGCGACAGCGTCGTCTTCCAGGACACGCGGGTCGAGGAGGGCGCGCGCCTGGACTGGTCGGTCGTCGACCGCGACTGCGTGGTGGGTGCGGGCGCGGAGGTCGGGTCGCCGGACACGGATCCGGAAGACTCCGACGCGATCGTCCTCGTCGGCCGGGGGTCACGGATCGGGCGGGGTGTCACCATCGCCGGCGGCGCGCGACTGGAGCCGGGCACGACCGCTTGAGCCCAGCCGCTGCAACGGCGCGATGGGGAGTGCCGGCTGGCCGATCGGGTTGGCCGCGGCGACCTCGTCCATGGCGTCGAGGGTGTTGCGCAGGTTGATGATCAGGGCGCCGTACACGGGCCACTGCGGCGACGACGGGCCGACGGTGCCGACCCCGTCGACCAGGGAGCTCAGTCGTTCGCGGACCTCACGGATCGCCTGGGGGTCGGCGTCGGCGATGGCGCGGCCGGCGTCGCCGACCAGGAGCGGCCAGCGGTCCCGGAAGACGGGGTGCCACTGGACCCGGCTCGCCGAGTGGTAGCCGAGCGTGCGCGCCATGCTCCGAGTCTCCGCGACCGCCTGCTCCATGCGGCGCAACAGCGCCCGCCACTGGTGCGGGTCGCGCAGCTCCCGGGCCGAACGCCGGGGATTCATCCGGCCGCTCTCCTGCGCCTGGCGCACCAGCGACCAGGCGTGGTCGAGGTCGCCGTCGAGTGCGCGGGTGCGGTCGACCCAGTCGGCGACGTCGTCGTCATCGCAGCCGTCGACCAGCCGGGTGCCCATGTCGGCGAGGAGCTTGCCGATGTCGTCGTCGACGTGGTTCATCGCCGTGATCGCGGTACGACGGCGCAGTGGCGGCCAGACCGCGGCGTTCACCACCAGGCCCACCACGATGCCGATGGCGGTGTCGCCCAGCCGGTCCAGCAGCATCGAGTCGTCGCTCGAGAAGCCGGTCGTCAGCACCACCATCGCGGTTGCCGCGACCGTGATCGCCTCGTCGCCGAACCAGGGGAGTGCGCCGACGGCGAGGCCGAGCGCGATCACCAGCGCCACCGAGGTGGTGTCGAGCCCGAGTGCGTTGCCGACACCCCAGGCCAGCAGCACTCCGGCAACGGCCGCGGCCACCTGCCTCAGGCCGCGGGAGAACGTCCGGTAGACCGTCGCGTGGACCACCAGCAGGGCGGCCCAGGGCGCGAGGAACGACTGGGACAGCGAGAACACCTCGGTCGCCAGCACCCAAGCCAGCACCGCGGCCAGGCCGGTCTTGAGGAGCTGGGTGCCGTCGTTCCAGAAGACGGGGTCGCGCAGGCGACCGCGCCAGACCGTCGTCCCCATGGACCTCGGGTACCCCGCGACGGCGGGCGCATGCCGGACAGCCTGCTGACCCGCGACTTTCACCCGGAAGGGTATTTGTCACGGTGGCCGGTCCGATTAATCTGACCCCAGGGAAAGGGCAGGCCTCGGGAGCCGCCCTCACGCAGTGGGGCTCCCGGGGTCTGTGCCCAGTGGCGAGGTCGGGGGAGACCATGAGCACGCTGTCGTACGAGACACAGCATCGACGCCTGCGAGTGGCCGGGGCGTGCGGGAACGACGACGCCCCCCGGATCCACGAGGCGGTGCTCACCTTCGCCCGGCAGGGCGACATCCTGATCGTCGACCTCACCGCCGTCACGGAGGCGACGAGCGAGGTCGGTCGAGCCCTGCTGGCAGCCCAAGAGGCCGCGGACAGGTGCCGCGTCACCCTGATCCGCAAGAGCGACAGCCCCGTCGACTCCTGCCTGCGCGAGACTCAGCCCGGGATCTCCTCGGACCTGCGCGGATAGCGGTTGCGTTCGGCCACGGTGCCGTCGGCGCGGCGTACGACGTGGTCGACGCCGCGGATCCGTGCCTCGTTGCGAGCCACCTCGAGCGCTGCCTCGCGGGTCGCGTACGTCCCCGGCAGCGGCTCGCTGCCTCGCACCCGGTTCCGCCACGCGTCGTCCTCGCAATAGGTCTCTACTGCCCCTCCCACTGCAATCCTTCCTCTCCTCGTCGTACGGCGCTCACTGGTCGGCGCCGCGCGTGACGCGCAGCCGTCGGCCGCGCTCGATGTCGTCGCGCTCCTTGGCCTGCGCCTTGTCGCTCTTGCGGGTGTCGCGCGCCGGGAGCTGGATGGTCTCCTCGGCGGGCAGGCCCGCCTGGAGCTCGCGACCGCGCTCGAGCTCGGCGTCAAGCTCGGCTCCGAAGAGCAGCGCCAGGTTGGTGATCCACAACCACAGCAGGAAGGCGATCACTCCGGCCAGAGACCCGTAGGTCCTGTCGTAGCTGGAGAAGTTGGCGACGTAGAACCCGAAGGCGGCCGAGGCCACGAGCCAGACCACGATCGCGACGATCGCACCGGCGCTGATCCAGCGGAACTTCGGCTGCTTGACGTTCGGCGTCGCGTAGTAGAGGAGCGCCACGATCAGGACGACGATCACCAGCAGGACCGGCCACTTGGCGATGTTCCAGACCGTCACGATGCTTGACCCGACGCCGATCGCGTCACCGACAGCCTGGGCGGCCGGGCCGGTGACGACGAGGCCGAGCGCGACGACCGCTGTCAGCACGACCGTGATCAGCGTGACCAGCAGCATGGCCGGCCGCAGCTTCCAGATCGGCCGACCCTCCTCGACCTCGTAGATCCGGTTCATGCCACGACCGAACGCGCCGACGTACCCGGACGCCGACCACAACGCGGTCGCGAGGCCGAGGACCAGCGCCAGCCCGGCGCTCGGCGTCGTGCTGAGCTCGGTCAGGGTGGGCTCGAGGGTGTCCGCGGCGGAGGTTGCGCCGAGATCCTTGAGGATCTGGAGGAGCGTGTCGACGGTCTTCGGTCCCTGGTCGACGAGTCCCACCAGTGACAGCAGGGCGATCGCCGCCGGGAAGAGAGCGAGCACGGAGTAGTACGTCAGCGCAGCCGCCAGGTCGGTGCACTGGTCCTGGGAGAACTCCCGGACGGTCTTGCGCGCGATGTAGACCCACGACGGCTTCGTGAGGTCCGTGGGTGACTCGGGCTTGACCGGAGCGTCCGGTTCGACAGTCGTCATCGTCTCCGGCGCCAGATCACGACGGCCACCAGCACGGCGACCGCTGCGGCCCCGACTCCCCACGTGGTCGGGCTGACCTCCTGGATCCGTCCCTGCACCCGGGCCTTCACGTCGAGCCGAGCCGTCAGCTCGTCCACGGTGTGTGCGAGCTCCGCGCGGGTGCGGGCGATGTCGGCCTCGATCTGGTCGGCACTCGGGTTGCTGGTCATCGGTGTGCGCCTTCCTTGACGGCTGCGACGTCCTGCTTGACGCTCTCGATGGTGTGCGACGGGAGCGGAGGCGCGGCTTCCGCGACCCGGTTCTTGCCGAGCACGGCGGCGGCGCCCGCGACGGCCATCAGGACGACGCCGACGATCAGAGCGGCGAGCCAGGCATCCAGCACGAGCGCCAGCGCGAGGATGGCGGTCGCGATGAGGACGGCGCCGCCGTACAACGCGACGATGCCGGCGGTGCCGAGCAGACCGACACCGATGCCGGCCTTCTTGGCCTTGCCGGACACCTCGACCTGTGCGAGACGCAACTCGTCGCGGATCAGGTCCGAGACTTCCTGCGACAGCTTCGAGACGAGCTCCCCGGTGGAGGCGTCGTCGGTCATGACGTCGTCGGCTGCGAGGACCCGGGCAGCTTGTCCTGGACGCGTGGGTCCTGCCAGACACCTCGTGCCTTGCCGACGATCTCGTCGTAGCGACCCCGTCCGGCGCGTGCGCCCAGGACGTATCCCGCTCCGAATCCTGCCAACAGCGTGAGCTTGCTTGCCATGGTGCCCTCCCGAGCCTCAGTGGTGCGTCTTGCGCACTACTGGTGCCGGTGCCCGCTCACCGACGTCGTATGCACCCCCTTCCGGGTGAGGTCGCCGCCGGAGTGTCCGGGTACCTCCAGGTCCTACCCAGGAGGCAGCATGGATCCGAGCACGCCCGCCAAGGCCGTCAAGAAGGCCGTCAAGTCCACCGTCGAGGGCGCGGCCGCGCGGGTCGCCGAGAAGCTGGCCGAGCAGGAGCGGCCGACGGTGCCGGGCTCCCCGGGCTCCGGCACTCCGACGCTGTCCGAGCCCACGAAGCCTCGCGAGCCGCTGCCGCCGAAGCCGGACCAGGCAGGACCCGAGCGTCGTACGGCGACCGGCGCGGCCACCGACGTCGACGCCGAGGCGGTGTCGGGCCAGGGCCGCTTCCTGACCACCTCCCAGGGCGCGCGGCTGCGCGACAGCGACCACTCGCTCAAGGCGGGGGAGCGCGGACCGACGCTGCTGCAGGACCACCACCTGCGCGAGAAGATCACCCACTTCGACCACGAGCGGATCCCGGAGCGGGTCGTGCACGCGCGGGGCGCGGGCGCGCACGGCGTGTTCGTGGGCTACGGCAACGCCCGGCCCGTGACGTCGGCGGGCTTCCTGGCCAAGAACGTCGAGACGCCGGTGTTCGTCCGGTTCTCCACGGTGCTGGGCTCGCGCGGGTCCGCGGACACCGTGCGTGACACCCGCGGGTTCGCGACGAAGTTCTACACGTCCGAGGGCACCTTCGACCTGGTCGGCAACAACATCCCCGTCTTCTTCATCCAGGACGGCATCAAGTTCCCCGACGTGATCCATGCGGCGAAGCCGCACCCGGACCGGGAGATCCCGCAGGCGCAGAGCGCCCACGACACGTTCTGGGACTTCGTGTCGCTGCACACCGAGGCGCAGCACCACACGCTGTGGAACATGTCCGATCGCGGCATCCCGCGGTCCTACCGGACGATGGAGGGCTTCGGCGTCCACACCTTCCGGTGCGTGAACGCCGCGGGGGAGACCGCGCTGGTCAAGTTCCACTGGAAGCCCAAGCTCGGCGTGCACTCCCTCACCTGGGAGGAGGCACAGCTGATCGGCGGGATGGACCCCGACTTCCACCGTCGCGACCTGTATGACGCGATCGAGTCCGGCGCGTACCCGCAGTGGGAGCTCGGCGTCCAGGTCTTCGAGGACAGTCCCGAGGAGACGTTCAACGGCATCGACCTGCTCGACCCGACGAAGCTCGTACCGGAGGAGGACGCGCCCGTGCAGCCGGTCGGACTGCTCACGCTGACCCACAACCCGACGAACTTCTTCGCCGAGACCGAGCAGGTCGCCTTCCACGTCGGCAACCTGGTGCCTGGCATCGACGTCACCAACGACCCGCTGCTCCAGGCGCGGCTCTTCTCGTACGTCGACACCCAGCTCACCCGGCTCGGTGGGCCGAACTTCAGCCAGATCCCGATCAACCGCCCCCACGCACCGGTCAACGACATGCTGCGCGACGGCTTCCACCAGGACGCCGTGCACGGCGGCGTCGCGCCGTACAAGCCGAACTCGCTCGACGGTGGCTGCCCGTTCTTTGCGGCCGGCCCCAAGGACGGTGCCTTCGTCGACGTGCCCGCCCACGTCGCCGAGGCGGTCAAGATCCGGGCCAACCCCGCGTCGTACGACGACCACTACAGCCAGGCGCGGCAGTTCTGGCTCAGCATGAGTGCCGTCGAGCAGGAGCACATCGTGCTCGCCTACACCTTCGAGCTCGCCAAGTGCTTCGAGCAGCCGGTCAAGGAGCGCCAGCTCCTGGCGCTGGCCAACATCGACCCGGACCTCTGCGCCCAGGTCGCGGTCGGGCTAGGGCTGGAGGCGCCCGCGCCGACCGAGGCCTTGGCCGACCCCGACCCGAGCCCCGCGCTGTCGCAGATCGGCGACGTGTGGCCGACCGACGGGCGCTTGGTCGGGATCGTCGTCGACCCGGCGGGCGACCTCACCGGTGTCGAGGCCGTGATCGAGCTGGTGACCACGGCCGGCATGGTGCCGCTCGTGGTCGCGCCGCACGGCGGGAAGCTCCCCAACGGGATCACGGTCCAGCGGACCTTTGGCGCGACCCGGTCGGTCGAGTTCGACGCGGTGATCCTGGCCGGTAGCCCGGTCCCGGCACCCGACGCGCTCGTCGCACGAGACAGCAAGGCCGGCGAGGACGACGACCCGCAGCTCGACCCGCGCGTGGTCCTCCTGCTCCAGGAGAGCTTCCGGCACGCGAAGGCGATCGGGGCGTGGGGTGCCGGCGTCGACGCCCTCGAGCTGGCCGGCGTCGCGGACGCTCCAGGCGTCCTCACCGGCGACGACCCCGCCGCCGTGTTCGCCGAGGTCCACACCGCGCTCGGCTCGCACCGCGTCTGGGAGCGGTTCGGCACAGAGCTGGGTTGAGCGTCAGCCAGCGGTGCCGAACAGCAGCTGCTCGAGTGCCTCCACGACGAGACGGTGGTCGTCGAGCTGGGGGAGGCCGGAGACCGCGACTGTGCCGATGCAGCCGGTGCCGCGGAGCAGGACCGGGAAGGCGCCGCCGTGGGCGGCGTACTCGCTGGGATCGAGCCGGGAGTCGGTGTCGAACGACTTGCCCGCGACCCGGAACTGCTCCCCGACCCGCAGCGACGAGCAGCCGTAGCGGTCCACGACCGCGCACTTGCGGGCCAGCCACCCGTCGTTGTCGGCCGACGCCCCCGACAGCGCGGCGTGGAAGAGACGCTGGCCGTTGCGGCGTACGGAGATCGCCACCGGGAGCCGGGCGGCGGCAGCGGCCTCGCGCAGCGCGACGCCGAGGTCCCAGGCGACGTCCTCGTTGAAGGCGTCGAAGACCAGGCGCTGCTCCTGGGCGATCAGCTCGTCGAGCAGGGTGCGGTCCGTCATGGCCGCAACCGTACTAGCGTCACTCGGTGTCGAGGCCGTGCTCGATGGCGTAGCGGGTCAGCTCGACCCGGTTGTGCATCTGCAGCTTGCGCAGGGTGTTCTGCACGTGGTTCTGCACGGTGCGGTGCGACAGCACCAGGCGGTCCGCGATCTGGCGGTAGGACATCCCCTTGGCCACCATCTTGAGCACCTCGGTCTCGCGCTCGGTCAGGGTGTCGTCCCGGTCGGTCGCGGGCTCGTCGGAGATCCGCTGGAACTCGCCGAGCACCAGTCCCGCCAGTCCTGCGGTGAAGACCGGGTCACCCTGCGCGACGCGTCGTACGGCGCTCAGCAGCTCCTCGCGCGAGGCCGACTTGACCAGGTAGCCGGTCGCACCCGCCTTCACCGCTGCCAGTACGTCGGCCTGCTCGCCGGACGCGGACAGGATGAGCACCCGGACCGACGGGTCCTGCCGCACCATCTCGGCGGTGACCTCCACGCCGTCGGGCGCCGGGATCTGCAGGTCGAGCACGACGACCTGGGGGCGGATGGCGGGGAAGCGGGCCAGCGCCTCGCGCCCGTTGGCGGCGACGCCGACGACATCGAGGCCGGCATGGGCCAGGTCGCGCTCCACGGCGTCGCGCCACATCGGGTGGTCGTCGACCACCATCACCCGGATCGTGTCGCTCATAGCGGCACCCTAGGACGGACCGGCCGACGTCCGCGGGACCACGAGTTCCCACTCCGTGCCGAAAGAGCCGGTCGCCAGCTCGGCGGTGCCGCCGAGGTCGGCGATCCGGCCGCGGATCGACTCTCGGACCCCGAGCCGTCCCTGGGACGCGGCCTCCTCGAGCCGGCCGGCCGGGATGCCCGGGCCGTCGTCGCGCACCGACAGCTCGACGCGGTCCGGGGACGCCTGCAGCAGCACCCACGCCGGCGCGTCCTCGCCGACGTGCCGCCTGACGTTGTCGAGGCAGGCGCGGGTCACCGCCATGAGCTCGTGGACCGTCGCGGCCGGCAGCTCGACGGGGAACCCGGGAGTCGACACCGTGACGGCCGCACCGTGCTCGAGCCGGGTGAGCTCGACGACCAGGTCGACCGTCTCGTCCTCCCCGACGGTGGTGACGGCGTCCTGGGCGTGGATCAGCCGACGCAGCTCCCGCTCCTGCTCACCGGCGAGCACGCCGAGCTGTGCGGCCTCGCCACCCAGCTCGCGGCCACGCCGTTGCACCAGAGCCAGCACCTGCAGCACGCCGTCGTGGACGACCCGGGCGAGGCGGGCGCGCTCCGCGGCCATCGCCGCTGACCGCTCGGCGGCGTCGCGCTCGGTGGCCATCTCTTGCAGGGACTGGCACATGAAGCCGACGATCGGGCCCCCGATGAGCAGCAGGAAGGCGTTGCCGTAGTCGGACTGCCCGACGTCCTGACGCAGCGTGAGATCCGCGGTCGCGAGAAGTACGCCGGCGACGAGCCCGCCGACCAGCCGGTAGTGGATCGCCCACGCGAGCAGCGCGCCGATGACCCAGAACCCTGGGAGGCTGGCACTGAAGCCGGCTCCCTTCACCAGCGGGGTCACGAGCAGCAGCGCGATCGCCAGCGCCAGGTCGGCGGCCAGGAGCACGAACGTACGCCGCCGCGGCTCGCCGTACGCCCAGATCGCGAAGCAGGTCCACACGACCATGACGCCTACACATGCCACACCCGCGGCAGGTCGCTGGAAGCTGTCGGCCCGGTAGACGTTCAGCGCGACCGCATTGACCAGGACGACCACGCGCAGCACCGCGAGTGCCCCGAACAGCCGGCTCTCGACGGCGATCGCGGCGGGCGAGGTCCACGAGCTCACAGGTGGCAGTGTCGCAGGGAACTGAGTATCTGTACGGATGCCGGTCCCGGAGGGTGCGGCCAGGGTTGCGGCATGGAATCCCACACCCCCACCGCCAAGAACACCACCGCCTTCTTCGCCCAGTCGGCCCTCGCCTTCGGCATCGCGCTGCTGACCCTGCTGGTCGCGATCTTCTACCTGCCGGCCGACCCGTGGCCCAAGGCCTTCCTCGCTCTCGGGACGCTCTTCCTGACGACCTCCTCCTTCGCGCTCGCCAAGTGCGTCCGCGACGCCCAGGAGAGTCAGTACGTCGTGTCCCGCCTCGACCAGGCGCGCGTCGAGCGGATCCTCGCCGACCACGACCCGTGGAAGGAGGTCGCGTGATCCCTCCGGCGCCGTACCCGCGCCCCGGCCCGGAGGGCGTGCCGGACCCGACCGGGTGGCGCCGTTGGGCGCGCCGGTCCCTGCTCCCACTGCTCGTCCTCGGGTCCGTCGTCACCATCGCGGCCGTCGGTCTCGGCGTCCTCTGGGCGATGAACCCGATGGGCGACGAGTGGGTCTGCTCCGACGGCGAGGCGCCCGCCGGCCACGCGTGCTACCGAACCGACCAGCCACTGCCCCCGGGGCTGACCTGGGACCCACTCGGCAACCGCCCGATGCCGTACAACTGCGACAAGGACGGCTGGACCGCCATCGAGCACGACCGGCGCGACGAACGGGAGTGCCTCGACGACGACCTCCCGATGCCGCCCGGATGGCACCGGGTCGACTGACCCGACCGTGAGCAGGCGCATGTCGAGCTCAGAACCCGGGAACGGTTCAGGTATGCCGAAGAACAAGACCCCCGGACCCAGCGTCAAGGACGACCACCTCTACGAGAGGCTCCGCGACGAGGGCAACAGCAAGGAGAAGTCCGCCCGCATCGCCAACGCGGCGGCGAACACGTCGCGCCAGGCGGTCGGCAAGAAGGGCGGCGAGTCCCCGTCGTACGGCGACTGGACGGTCGCCGACCTGCGCAAGCGAGCGGCCGAGCTCGAGATCGAGGGCCGCTCGTCGATGCGGAAGTCCGACCTGATCGACGCGCTGCGTCACCACTGACCGCATGACGGGCAGCACGGACGGCCGCGACGAGAGCGAGGAGGAGCGCCTCGACCGCAAGTTCGACGACCTCCTCCAGGAGCTCCGGGTCATGCAGACCGGCGCCCAGCTCACGGCCGGGTTCCTGCTCACGCTGCCCTTCCAGGAGGTGTTCGCCGACCTGGACGACTTCCAGCGGACGACGTACCTGGTCCTCGTCGTCCTGGCGGCCCTGACCACCGTGCTGCTGCTGTCGCCGGTGGCGATCCACCGCCGTCTCTCGGGCAGCCACGCCAAGGGTCGGGTCGTCGACGCGGCTCAGCGTCTGGTCGCCGCGGCCCTCGTGACGCTGTCCCTGATGATCGTCGGCATCATCTTCTTCACCTTCGACATGGTCATCGACCGATCTGCCGCCCTGGTGGCCGGGATCGGCATGGGTGCCGTGGTCGCGGGCCTGCTGGTCTGGGTGCCCTGGGGCCTCGATCGAGCGGTCGCCAGGGACTGACCTGAGTCAGAGCGTGAGTTGGCAAGGCCTCTTGCCTTGAATCTGCAAGGACTCTAGACTTAGTGTCGTGAAGCGGAAGGACCTCATGAAGTTGCTGGCGGGCTGAGGCCAAGGCGCTCGGCCTCAGCGTCGTCGTGACCGAGGGCGGCAGCCACACCAAGGTCACCATCGGAGACCTCAGCACCGTGGTCCCGCGTCACAATGAGATCAACGAGATCACTGCTAAGGCGATCTTGAAGCAGATGGGGGTCAAGCGATGAAGGTGACCGCTCAGGCTCAGCGCTCCGGCGACTGGTGGGCGATCGAGGTGCCCGAGGTGCCCGGAGTCTTCACTCAGGCCAAGCGTCTGGAACAGGTCCCCGCGGTCGTCGCCGACGCGGTCGCGACGATGCTTGACGACATCGCCGCTGAAGATCTCGAGGTCGAGGTCGTGCCGGTCTTGGATGACGAGATCTCATCGGCAGTCTCCGATGCCACGAGGCTCGCGGGCGAGGCGCAGATTGCCCAGGTCGCCGCGTCGGCCGCGATGCGTCTGGCGGCGCATCTGCTTCGCGAGAGTGCCTCCCTCAGTGTTCGCGATGTGGCCGCCGTCCTCCGGGTGAGCCATCAGCGCGTCTCGCAGCTCGCGGACTCGTTCGACTCCTCAGTGCCGCCGGCGGATGTCGAGGTGGCCGAGACGGCCGGGGGAGCGTGGCAGGTCAAGCTAGTGGGCGCGGGCGCCGTCGGCGGTGTGTTCGCTAGCCAAGCTGCAGCCATGGCGGCCGGGCGCGATCTTGTCGCGCTCGCCGGAAAGCGTGAGACCGTCGTCCGCGGGTCGGATTCGAAGGTGGGACGACGAAGGAGTGATGGTGCTGCTGCTCGAGCCGGGGCGGGCAGTTCGTCCTGAGGGCCCACGCCTCCGTTCTTCGGTGTCGTCGTGACGCATGTGGGACGACGCGGCCCCGGGACTCACACGCTGCGTAAGCCGTGAACCGGGGCCTCGTCGCTCCTGACAACACGGTGACCCGCAGGGGCCAGGCTCACTCTCGCCCTTCCGGGTGAGGTCCGCGGTCGGGGTCCAGACGGGCCATGACCGGCGTCGACAGCACGCCGTGCACGAGGACCGACGCCACGATCGTGAACGCGACGGTCGACCAGAGCCAGTCCGCGCCCAGCTCGGGCGCCTCGCCGGCGGCGTACGCAAGGTAGTAGATCGACCCGACGCCACGAACCCCGAAGAACGCAGCCGCCCACTGCTGCGGCCGGGTCAGTGCGCCTTCGCCCTGCTTGGCCCGGATCGCCAGGGCCAGCATCCCCGCGGCCGGGCGCACGAGCAGGATCAGCGCCAGCCCGATGGCGACCCCGCGCCAGTCGAGCGCGTCGAGCAGGCCGCGCGTGAGCGCGATGCCGAGGACGAGCAGGACGAAGAGCGTCAGCAGGCGCTCGAGCCGCTCGGCCACCTCGTGCATGGCGGCGTGGTAGTCGTGCGAGCGCTCGGCGGACCGGAACGTCATCGCGCACACGAAGACCGAGAGGAAGCCGTAGCCGCCCAGCACCTCGCCGACGCCGTACGACGCGACCAGGGCAGCGAGCGCGAGCAGCGACTCGCCCCGCTCGGCGACCCGCAGTGACCTGCTGGCGGAGCGGAAGGCGAGGAAGGCGAGGACCCGGCCGACCACGATGCCCGCCACGACCCCGATCACGATCTTGCCCACCAGGTAGTAGCCGACCCACTCCAGACCCCAGTGGGACACCGCCCCCTCGGTCGCCATCAGGATCGCGACGTACACGAACGGAAAGGCCAGGCCGTCGTTGAGGCCCGCCTCCGAGGTGAGGGTGAAGCGGAGCTCGTCGCTCTCGTCCACCTCCAGGTCGCCGGTCTGCGGGCCAGCGACCTGGACGTCCGAGGCGAGCACCGGGTCGGTGGGGGCGAGCACGGCGCCGAGCAGCACGGCCGCAGCTGGTGCGAGGCCGGCCGCCCAGCCGAGGAGCGCGACCGCTGCGATGGAGACGGGCATCCCGATCGCCAGCAGCCGCCAGGTCGCGGACCAGCGCCGCCAGCTCGCCCTGTTGCGGAGCTGAAGCGGGCGGTCGAGGGCCAGCCCCACGCCCATCAGCGCCACGATGACGACGAGCTCGGTGACGTGCTCGATCGCCGCCCGATTGGCCTGCGGATCGAGCGGCAGGTCGTCGGGCAGCGACGTGAGACCGATCAGCATGCCCACACCCACGAGGACCATCGGTGCCGAGATCGCCCACCGCGACAGCAGGTCCGGCAGCACGATCGCCAGCAGCAGGCTCGCGCCGGCGACGAGGTAGACCAGGTCGGCGGTCACCGTCCTGCGATCCCGAGGAGGTCCCGGACGGGACCCGCGGGCGGACGCTTGCTGCCGACCCAGACAGCGGTGAACTCGCGGCGCAGGTCGAGGCCGTCCGTCGCGACCTCGACGAGCCGGCCGGCGTCGATCTCGGCCCGCGCGGCGCGGTCGCTGACGAAGGCGGGCGGGCTGCCGGCACGTACGGCGGCGAGCACGGCGGTCGTGGTCGTGAGCTCGACCTCGGACGACGGTGGGGCGGCCCCGGCGGCGCGGAACGCGTCCTCGACGACCTGCCGGGTGCCGGACCCGGGCTCGCGACTGGTGAGCAGGCGGGCGCCGATCTCCTCGGCGGCTAGCGGTTTGCGGCGTCGGGTCCACGGGTCGTCGGCCTCGGCCACGAGGACGAGGTGGTCGTCGCCGACGACCCGCGAGGCCAGCCCGCCGAGGTCGGCCGGACCTTCGATGAACCCGAGGTCGGCCTGACCCCGGCGTACGGCGTCGAGGACGGTCTCGGAGTTGGTGGCGTGCAGGCTGGCGGTCGTGTCGCGCTCCCGGCGGAGCCGGACCAGCCAGCGAGGAAGGAGGTACTCCGCCGTCGTCATGCTGGCGTAGACGTGCAGCTCGCGCGAGCGGTCCTCGCGCAGTGTGCGGAGGGCCGACTCGAGCTCTTCGGCGGCCTCCAGCAGGGGGCGGCTCCACTCCACCAGCAGCCGACCGGCTGGCGTCAGGGTGGAGCCGGTGGTCGCCCGCTGGACCAGCACCAGGCCGGTCTGCGTCTCGATCGCGCGCAGCCGCTCGGAGGCGGACTGCTGGGAGATGCCCGCCGTACGACCGGCCGCGCCGATGCTGCCGAGCCGCGCGACGTCGGCGAGCAGCCGCAAGGACGGCAGGTCGGGCAACAGGTCCACGAGAGCACCGTACACCGGGGGTCACAGGCGTCTCCTGTGGCGGCACAGGACGGCGCTCCCTACCGGCGTACTGCCCCGCGGACCAGGGTTGAGCCATGACCACGATTGCCCTCGAGCGACCGGCCGTGGGCCGGGTCGCCCGACGTCCCCCGGCCTTCGGGTTCGTCGGACCGAACTGGTTCGCCTCGGTGATGGGCACCGGCATCGTCGCGGTCGCCCTGGCGGGCCTGCCGTTCTCCGTGCCGTACGCCGGCCCGGTGGCCGCCGCGGTCTGGGCGTTGTCGGCGGTCCTGCTGCTCGCAGTGGTTGCCGCCACGGCGATGCACCACGTCCTGCACCCGGAGGTCGCGCGGGGACATCTCGACGACCCGGTGATGGCGAACTTCTACGGCGCACCGGCGATGGCGCTGATGACGGTCGGCGCCGGTGCGATGGTGGCCGGCTACCGGCTGGTCGGGACCGGCCCGGCGCTGGTGCTCGACGCCGTGCTCTGGACGGTCGGGACCTTGCTCGGCCTGGCCACCGCGGTGGTGGTGCCCTACCGCGCGTTCACCAAGCACGAGGTGCGGTCGGACTCGGCGTTCGGCGGCTGGCTGATGCCGGTCGTGCCGCCGATGGTCAGCGCCGCGACCGGTGCGCTGCTGGTGCCGTACCTCCCCCTCGGCCAGGCGCGAGAGACGCTGCTGGTTGCCTGCTACGGGTTCTTCGGGCTGACCCTGCTCGCCAGCGCCGTCATCATCGTGCTGATCTGGGGGCGCCTGCTGCGCCACGGGATCGGCCCGGCGGCTGCGGTGCCGACCCTGTGGATCGTGCTCGGCCCGCTCGGGCAGTCCGTCACCGCCGTGCACCATCTCGGCCAGGTCGCTCCGGACGTCCTGCCGGCGCCGTACGGCGCCGCCTTCGAGGCACTCGGCCTCGCCTACGGCGTGCCGGTCTGGGGATTCGCGATGATGTGGCTCGCGATCGCCGTGATGATCACGGTGCGCACCGCTCGCGACGGCCTGCCGTTCAGCCTGTCGTGGTGGTCGTTCACGTTTCCCGTGGGCACCGTCGTCACCGGCACCTCGGGCCTGGCGGGCCTGACTGGGCTAGTCATGCTCCAGGTCGCCGCCGGCCTGCTGTTCGCGCTGCTGGTCGGCGCCTGGTCGGTCGTGCTGGTGCGGACGCTGCACTGCGTCTGCACGGGTCTCCTCCTGTCCAGCTGACCCGGTCGACGGCCCGCGTCAGGAGACCTGCGAGACCTGAGGATTTCGCGGTGTGCCGGGCGCCACATGCCTATTCGGCAAGAACGCTACGGGCCGGTTCGGGCGTTGGTACGCTCCGCGGCGAGCGGTTTGGGCCGAGTGGTAAAGGGGGGCCGTGTGGATAGCTCTGTCCAGGTGACGACTGCGGTCTGGTCACCCTCGGACCCGGTCACCTCGGCGACCCTCCTCGCCAGCGCGGGCGGGTCGCACCCGGGTCTCGTCCGCAAGGTGAACGAGGACGCGATGCTCGTCGGACCGCCGGTGTTCGTCGTCGCCGACGGCATGGGAGGTCACGCGCTCGGCGACGTCGCGAGCTCGCTGATCATCGAGGCGTTCGAGCCGCTCGAGGGGCGCGAGTTCACCAACCCGGCCGACGTCGAGCAGGCCATCGCCCGCTCCCGTGTGATGATCGCGGCCATCGAGGCGCCCGGTCAGGCGGAGCCGGGGGCGACGATGGTGAGTGCGTCGTACGTCGTCGAGGCCGGCCGGGGCTACTGGTTGATCGCCCACGTCGGCGACTCGCGCGCGTACAGCTGGCGCACCGGCGAGCTCGAGCTCCTGACCCGAGACCACTCCGTCGTCCAGGAGATGCTCGACGCCGGCCGGATCGACTCGGCGCAGGCAGCCTCCCACCCCGAGCGGCACGTCATCACCCGGGCGATCGGCGCCGTCGGGAACGCCCAGGCCGACTACTCGCTCGTCCCGCTCGAGACCGACCAGCGCCTCCTGCTGTGCTCGGACGGCCTCAGCGGCGAGCTGAGCGACCGGTCGATCGGCTTGATCCTCGAGAGCGGCGGAAGCCCCGAGGACACCGTGGCGAGCCTGATCAAAGCGGCCGTCAACATGGGAGGCCGCGACAACATCACCGCCGTGGTCATCGACGTCGTCGACGTCAGCCCGCCGCCCGCGGGCCGCGAGGACACCATCTCCCTGCCCGTGCAGAGGACGCCGTGAGCGCGCGGTACCGGCCGGGTCCGGCGGCCGTCCTGGTCGGCGACCGCGGGGTCGTCGTGACCGAGCCGGAGCACGCGGCCGCCCTGGTCGCGCTCGCCGGGGTCGACCTGGTCGTGCTCACGGTCATCGACACCCTGTCCGGCGGATCGCTGTCGAACCTGCCCAACTTCGCCTGCGCCACCGTCGATGGGGACAACCTGCGCATCGTCGTCCGCGGCGACTTCGTGGTCTCGGTCGGCGAGCAGGTGTGGAGCGGGGTCGACGTCGCCACCTGGCGGGAGCACATCCTGCCCGGTGCCGCCGGCGCCGAGGTGACGATCCTCGCCGAGGACGCGGACGAGGGTGCACACCTGCCGGTCGAGTCCGGCATCGTGCTCGCCTCACGGGTCTGTTGGTCGGCGAAGCCGATCGCGGCGCGGGTCGAGTCGCCGGTCGAGCCGGAGCCCGAGCCCGAGCCGGAGCCCGAGCCCGAGCCCGAGCCGGAGCCCGAGCCAGCGGACCCGGTCGCGGTGCCGTTCGACCCGGAGGTGACCTTCCCGGAGTCGGGCCTCGAGTTCGATGCCATGTTCGGTGCCACCATCATGGGCCGACGGCCCGAGGACGCGGCCGTGCGCGACGACGTACCCGCCGCAGAGGTGGACGAGTCCGCGTCCGAGCTGGAGCCGGCGGTCGACGAGACGCCGGCATCGATGCTGGGCGACCACGACGGCCGCACGATCACCGCGGCACAGCTCCGGGCGCTGCGGGAGCGGGCCGCCGGCCGTGACAACGCTCCGCGCGCTGCCCTGGTGCTGCCGTCCGGTGCTCGCTACGACGTGGCACCCCGCTTGTTGATCGGTCGCCGGCCGCAGGCACGACAGGTCCCGACCACCGATGTCCCGACGCTCGTCACCGTCGAGGATCCCTATGTGTCCGGCACCCACCTGGAGGTGGTGCTGCAGGACGACCGGGTCCTGGTCACGGACCTGTCCACCAACGGCACGGTGGTGATCCGGCCCGGGGAGAGCCCGGTGAACCTCGAGAAGGCAGCCCCCACGGTGGTCCCGGACGGCACGAGGCTCTCGCTGTCGGAGGACCTGACCGTCACCATCGAAGTGCAGGTCGGTGGCTAGTGGCCGGGACGACGCCGCCCCAGATCCCGGGGTTCACCTTCGTCGAGCCCATCGGTGAGGGTGGGTTCGCCGACGTGCTGCTCTACGAGCAGCGGCTGCCTTCGCGACGAGTCGCCGTCAAGGTCCTGAGGAAGGGGACCGACGCGCAGGGACTCGAGATGTTCTATGCCGAGGCGAACGTGATGGCGCAGCTCTCCAGCCATCCCTCGATCATGCCGATCTACCAGGCGGACGTGGCGAACGGACGCCCGTACCTGGTGATGGAGTACTGCCCCGGCCCGCACCTGGCGAACCGCCTCCGCACCGAGCGGATCCCGGTCCCGGAGGTCCTGGAGACGGCGGTCAAGGTGGCCAGCGCGGTCGAGACCGCGCACCGGGCCGGCATCCTGCACCGCGACATCAAGCCGCACAACATCCTCACCAACGCGTACGGATCGCCGTTGCTGACGGATTTCGGCATCTCCTCGTCCGTGGGCAGCGCCGACCACGCCAACTACGCGATGTCCATCCCGTGGTCCGCCCCCGAGGTCCTGGCCGACCAGCCCTACGCGGGCGTCGCCAGCGACGTGTTCTCGCTGGCGGCGACGGTCTACTCGCTCCTGGCCGGTCGCTCCCCGTTCGAGGTTCCCGGTGCGGCAAACGACCACGCCACCTTGATCAACCGCATCGAGCGCCAGCAGCCGGGGCGGATCCTGCGCAGCGACGTACCCGAGTCGCTCAGCACCGCGCTGCTCCGCGCGATGGCGAAGCGGCCCGAGGATCGTCCGCAGTCCGCGATGGCCTTTGCGCGCACGCTGCAGGAGATCGAGATCGAGCTCCACAGGTCGCCGACGCGCCTGGAGGTGCTCGACGCCAGCGTGGGCGCGACCGACGCCGGAACGGCGGTGACCAACGACGACCGCACGATGATCAAGCCGGTGTCGGTGATCCTGCCGGACCAGGCGCCTTCGACCGCGACCTCGGTGCCGACGACGGTCGGGGATCGATCGTCGACCGTCCAGCAGCGTCGGTTCGCGCCGGTGGCACCGGACTCGGTCGACCAGGGGCCGGCCCTCCAGATGGCATCCGCCGGGCACCCGGTGCAGGCGCAGGGGCACCAGCGCCCCGCCGTACCGACTGCAGACGAGGCCGAGCGCCGGGTCAACCCCTGGGTGCTGGTGGTGGTCGGTCTCGTCGTCGTCGCGGTCGTCGTGTTCGGAGCCGTGTCGTTGCTGAGGGGCGGTGCGGAGCCGGTGACGGAGGCGGACGGGTTCGAGCAGCCCCCCGCCGACGCCGTCGGCCAGGCCGCGCCGCCGCCGCCGTTGTCGGCGACCGAGATCCCGAGAGGGTGGCGCTTCACCTGGGTCAACCCGGAGCCGGAGGAGGGCGACCTCTACAAGGTGGTGCGCACCATGGACGGTGAGAGCCTGCCGGAGGTCCGGATCGGCGAGACCTCGATCGACGTACGGACCAAGCACGGCAGCCAGGTGTGCGTCACCGTCACGGTGATCCGGAAGAACATCACCCAGCGCGCCGAGGCCTCCGAGCAGCTGTGCAAGGTCGGGGTGTGAGGTGTCGTTCCCCATCATCAGCCCGCGTCTCGCCGAGACCGGCGAACGTCGCCTGGTCGTCGACTTCTGCGGCGAGCAGTTCGTCGTCGCTCCCGGCCGCAGCCTGACCATCGGCCGCGACGCCGACCTCAGTGTCGACGAGGACAACGGGTATCTCCATCGGCGGCTGGTCGAGCTCACCTTCGACGCGGGTTTCTGGTGGATCGTCAACGTGGGGAGCCGGCTCGCGGTCACCGTCAGTGGTGACGTCGGCAGCCTGCAGTCGGTCGTCGGTCCTGGCTCGCGGGTGCCTGTCGTGCTGCCGGAGTGCTCCATCCTGTTCACGGCCGGACGGACGACGTACGAGGTGAACCTCCAGTCCGAGGTGCCGGTGTTCGACGTGGTCCGGCAGGGGTCGGGGACCGAGCCGGGTGAGGAGACGCTGGGCGCGGTCGTCCTCACCGACAGCCAGTTCCGGCTGGTCCTCGGCCTGTGCGAGAACGCTCTCCGGCGGTCGGGGACCGGCCCGGCCGACGTGCCGGCCAACGCGGCTGTCGCGAAGAGGCTCGGATGGTCGATCACGACGTTCAACCGCAAGCTCGACAACGTCTGCGACAAGTTCGATCGAGCCGGCGTGAAGGGGCTGCGCGGCCGATCGGGTGAGAACGCCGTCGGGCGCCGTGCCCGCCTGATCGAGTACGCCGTCGCCGCTCGAGTCGTGCGGCCGGAGCACCTGCCGCTGCTCGACCAGCGCATCATCGGGGAGGACTAGGAATGCGTGCCCTGTTCGGTCCGCGTGGTCGCCGCTGGCGTCGTACGGCGTCGGGAGTGTCGTTGGCGCTCGCCGCCGGCGCCCTCGTGGTCGTCGCCGTCAGCTCGGACGGCGATCCGATCACCGAGGTCGAGCTCAACGACGGCAGCGTGTGGGTGACCAACGCCCAGGACGGCCTGATCGGGCGGCTCAACCCGCAGATCCAGGAGCTCGACCTGGGGCTCCAGGCTCCCGGCGCCTCATTCGACATCCGTCAGCAGGCGACCTCGCTCTTCACCGACACCGACGCCGGCAGCGACCGGGTGGTCGTGCCGATCGACGTGGCGAAGGCGACCGGCGGCAGCGCGACGTCGCTCCCTCCCGGCACCGAGGTGGCCTACAACGACGGGGTCTTCGCGTTGCGGGATCCGGCCAGCGGACGGGTCTGGGTGCAGAACGAGCACGTGCTGACCTCGGTCACGGCGAAGTCCAAGGACTTCGTCGCCGACGGCATCGTCGGCTCCACGGTGGGCACCGACGGGACGGCGTACCTCGTCGACCGGAACGGCGCGATCACGACCGCGGCCTTCGACGCGACTGGAGCGCTGCGGACAGCGAGGTCGGGCCAGCTGGCTGTACAGCCGGGCGCGGCCGTCGAGGTCACCGCGGTCGGTCGAACGGTGGTCGTCCTCGACAAGGAGACCGGCCAGCTCCTGCTGGTGGACTCGGACCCGGTCGACCTCCACGAGAGCGACCTCGTCCGGTTGCACCTCCAGCAGCCCTCCGACGCGGGCGACAGCGTCGTGCTGGCGACCAGCACCGATGTCTTCAGCATCCCGCTCGGCGGCGGGAAGCCGCGGAGCCTGCGCAACGAGCTGCACCTCAAGGGAGAGATCGCCGGGGAGCCGGCGCCGCCCGCGGTCGTCGCCGGTTGTGTGTACGCCGCGTGGGCGGCCTCGATCCCGGATGCTGCCAACTACCTCCGTGACTGCCCCGGCACGTCCGCGGACGACGCCGAGGCACTGGACGACGAGATCCAGCCCGGCGCGGCGCTCCAGTTCCGAGTCAACCGTCGCGTGGTCGTCCTCAACGACACCGTCAGTGGCGACTCGTGGCTGGTCCAGCAGCCCGGGCACAAGAAGGTGGCCAACTGGGACTCGGTCGACCCGGAGAAGCAGAACCGGCCGACCCAGGAGCAGATCACCGACGAGGTCGAGAAGCAGGACAACCGGCCGCCCGAGGCGACCGACGACGAGGTTGCAGCACGCCCCGACAAGGCGACGATCCTTCCGATCGTCGCGATGAACGATCACGACGCCGACGGCGACATCGTCACGATCAAGAAGGTCCAGCCGATCAGCGGGCCCGACGTGGAACCCAAGATCATCAGCAGTGGCACGCAGCTGCAGGTGACGCTCCGTGGCACCGAGCCCGGTCTTGCGCGCCTGAAGTACACGATCACGGACGGAAACGGCGGCGAGGACTCGGCCGAGGTGCGGCTGACGGTGCTCCCCAACGACGCCAAGGACCGCAGGCCCCAGGTGATGCCGGACCGCGATCCCCGGCTCGCGGTCGCACGGGGCCGGTCCTCGTCGATGTACCTGCTCGCCGACTTCGTGGACCCCGACGGCGACGACCTCGTGCTGACCGACGCGACGAGCTCGGGTGGACAGGTGGAGTTCCGCCCCGACGGAACCCTCCAGTTCACGGACAACGGCGACGGCGGCCGGTCGAAGACGGTCGGCTACACGATCGAGGACGGCCGCGGTGAGGTCTACGAGGGCAAGCTCCCGGTCGACGTCGGCGACGCCAAGGACGCGAAGCCCGAGCTCATCCCCGACCTCAAGTCGGGTGTCGCCAACACGCGGGTGCTCGTCCAGCCCCTGCTCAACGACCGCAGCCCTGAAGGCGGCGACCTGCTGCTCGAGAAGGTGAAGGTGCGCGGTGACGCCACCGGCACCAGGCTCGACTACGACCCGAAGTCGGGCACGTTCGTCTTCGCGGCCGAGCAGGCGCGCACGTACTACATCGACTACCGGGCCTCCGGCGCCTCAGGGGGGAGCGCGACGTCGTTCGTCCGGTTCGACGTCGAGTCCCCGCCGAAGAACAACCGCCCGCCGGTGGCCGTCGCCGACAAGGCCGTGCTCTCGCCGGGTGAGTCGACCCAGGCCGACCTGCTCCTCAACGACATCGACGACGACGGTGACGTGCTGGTCGTGACCCAGGTCGGCACCCCCAGCATCCCCGGCGTGAAGGTGTCGGTCGTCGACAAGCGGGTCGCCGTCATCAGCTCGTCGGCCGATCTCGCGGGCAAGGCCGCGACGGTCAGCTACACCGTCTCGGACGGCCACAACTCGGCCGAGGGGTCGCTGACGATCTCGCAGCGCAGTGCGCTGCGCGAGAACCGCAGCCCGGTGGCGAACAAGGACCAGACGACCGCCCGCGAGGGCTCCGTCGCCACGATCTCGGTCCTCGGCAACGACTCCGACGCGGACGGCGGGAAGCTCCAGATCACCTCGGTCGAGGCGTCGCCTGTGGCCGACGGCGAGCCGTTGGACATCTGGGTCGCCGACGACGTGCTGCGCTTCAAGGCGCCGCTCCTGCCCGACGCGACGCCGCGGGTCTACAAGGCGATCTACGGCGTGGCGGACCCCGACGGCCTGAGGTCGGATGCGGAGGTGATGGTGTTCGTCATCCCGGACTCGGCGTCCAACAACCACCCTCCGGCGCCGACTCCGATCATCGAGCGGGCGATCGCCGGGCAACCGAAGGTCATCGACGTCGACATGGCCGGCGCCGACCCGGACGGCGACGCGGTCACCTTCACCCGGATCATCAGCGCCCCGAAGCGTGGACGCATCCTCGACACCGGCGCCGACTGGATCAAGTACGAGGCGTACGAGGGGCGCACCGGCACGGACTTCTTCCAGATCGAGGTCCGCGACAAGTACGGCGACATCGGGGTTGCCGCCGTCCGGGTCGGTGTCGTGTCCCGGCTCGCGGTCAACCAAGCCCCGGTAGCGCTCGACGACTCGATCGTCGTCCGACCCGACCGCACCATCTCCTACTACGTGTTGGGCAACGACGTCGACCCCGACGACGACAAGCTCCGGATCGGCGAGAAGCTCGACGCGGCTCCCCAGCTGCACGCCGGCCAGCGCGACGGCTTCATCTCCCTGGACGTCCCCAAGCTCCGGGACGGGAAGCCCGGCACGTCGACCGTCGGCTACCAGCTCCTGGACGACGCCCGGGAGAGCGACAACGCGGTCCTGCGAGTGGAGGCGCGTGAGGACGCGCCCCTCTACGCGCCGGTCGCGCGTGACGACGTGGTCGGACTCGCTGACATCGCCGGCCGTGCTGCCGGCACGTCGATCGAGATCGACCCGTTGACGAACGACCTGGACGTCGACGGGTCGCCCGACGAGCTGAGGCTGCTCCGGTGCCGCGCCGACACCGCGAACGGGTGCAAGCGCGTGGGCTCGAAGCTCAAGGTGAAGCTGACCGAGAAGGACCAGATCGTCGTCTACGACCTCGGGGACGCCGACCAGGACTCTCCGGACACGTCGGGCGTCATCTTCGTGCGCGGGACCCAGAACATCCCGCCCACGATCAACTCCGGCGTCGTACCGCTGGCCGCGAAGGCCGGGGTCCCGCTGACCATCGACGCGGCGAAGGTCATCGTCACGCGACCGGGTCGACCGCTCACCTTGTCGCCGAACGTCACCCCCGAAGCGATCAACGGCAGGGTCGACCTCGACCCCGAGGTCGCGAACCGGGTGGTCTTCACCCCGGCTCGCGGGTATGTCGGTCCGGCGTCCGTCTCTCTCGGGGTCAGCGACACGAAGGGCGGTGACGACCCGCAGGCGCTCGAGTCGATCGTGACGATCCCGATCGAGGTCAAGCCCGACGTCAACGTCGCACCGGTGGTGCGGGGCGCGGACGTCCGGGTCGCTCCCGAGGACCAGGTCGAGCTGGACCTCGCCGGCCTGGTCGACGACGTCAGCCCGAAGTTCGCGCCCGACGAGATGGGCTACTCGGTCGTCTCCCAGGCGGGCCCGATCGACGCACGACTCGACGACAGCATCCTGACGATCTCCGGAACTGGTGCGGACTCGGGCACCGCCAAGGTGGTCTTCCGCGTCAACGACCGTGAGGGTGCCACCGCGACCGGGACAGTGACGGTCGCCGTGGTCGCGAGCGCCCGGCCCCTCGCCACTGTCACTACCGTCAGTGTCCAGGGTGAGAAGGGCAAGCAGGTCGCGGTCGACATCGCGGACAACGCCTTCAACCCGTACAAGGACGACGGCAAGGCGCTGGAGGTCCACGACGACTACACGGTCGAGGGCGCCAGCCGATCGGCGATCTCGCGGTTCAAGGCCGACGGCACGAAGGTCTCCTTCACGCCTACCGGGACCGGCATCATGACCGTGAAGTTCACGGTCTCCGACGCGAGCGGAGACCGCGCCCGCGACGTCGTGGGACGGATCAAGGTCGCCGTCGCGGACGCTCCGGACGCACCGGGTCGGCCGGAGGTCTCCAGCGTCGAGGCGCACTCGGTGGTCCTCAGCTGGCGCGAGCCGAGCAACAACGGCTCGCCGATCACGCGCTACCACATCCGGGGGAGCAACGGGTTCGAGCAGACCTGTACGGCGACGACGTGCTCCCTGGACGACCTCGATCCGGGGAAGAAGTACTCGTTCCAGGTCGCTGCGGAGAACGCCGCCGACACGGGCGAGTGGAGCGACCGGTCCGAGACCGTGACGCCGAACAAGATCCCCGGCATCATGACGCCCCCGACGGTCGACTCCGACCCCAAGAGCCGCGACGGGCAGCTGCACCTCAGCTGGGCAGAGCCGGAGAACGAGGGCGACGAGATCACCAACTACGTGATCAAGTGGAACGGCGGCTCGAAGGCGGTAGGCAACATCACGTCGACGCCGATCACCAACCTCGAGAACGGCGTGAGCTACCAGTTCCGGATCTACGCGCAGAACAGCGCGGGGTCGGGTTCGGAATCGGGAAGATCCGATCCGGAGAAGCCCTTCGGCAAGCCCGCCCAGGTCGAGAAGCCACGCGTGACGCCGAGCGAGGCCGCCTCCAGCCCGACGATCAACGTGGACTGGGACGAGCCAGACGGCAACGGCGACGACATCACCGGCTATGTCGTGTACTGCAACGGCTGCCAGTCGAACAGCTACACGATCCGCGGGCGCACCTCGAGCGCCCGGACGTTCACCGCCGGCGACGGCATCAAGAACGGGCAGACCTTCTCGTTCCAGGTCGCCGCCGTCAATCGCGCGGGGGAGAGTGAGCGTGGCGCCAGCGAGTCCGGCATGCCGTACAAGCCCGCCGACGCGGTCCGGAACCTCCGCTACCTCGGGTCGCCGTCCGACAAGATGGCCAACGTCACGTGGGACGCCCCCGACCTGGGCGGCCTCAACTTCGACCACTACGTGATCGAGGGAGCGGGCCTGGACGGCCCGAGCCACTACAACGTGGAGAACGTGCCCGCGGGCGGCATCCCGCTGAGGTTCAACGAGAACGGCGACCACAACGTCGCGGTGTACGCCGTGACGACGAAGGACGCGATCGGCTCCGTCCAGGGTGAGCGGAGCCGTGCGATCACCGCCGAGACCTGGGGAGCGCCGTTCGCGCCGACCGGGGTGTCCAGGTCGCAGCCGAGCTTCTATCAGGTGGCCGTCGCCGCCGCCGCGGGCGACGCCAACGGCAAGCGGGTGACCGGTGTCCAGGTGCTCGACAGCGGCAGTTGGAAGAACGTTGGCACCTTCAACGTCGAGGTGGCGTTCGGCGGGGAGTCTGGCTGCGCCCAGTTCCGGACCGTGTCAGACGCCGACGGAGACCGCAAGTACAGCGCCGAGACCCGGGTCTGCGACTCCTCGAAGATGCGCACGTTGGACGTCTTCAAGAGCCCCGACCCCACCCCGCCCCGCACCGAAGCGGGCAACGTCTGCAGCCTCGACCCAGGCCCAGGCCCCGGCGACGGGCCGGGAGACGGGGACGAGGACGGCGGTGACGACGACGGCACCGGCGCACCGGAGACACCCGCACCGTGCTTCCCGGTGACGAAGATCAAGATCACCGGCCAGGGCTTCCCTAAGGTTCCGTCACTGCCGATCACCTTCAGCCCGACTGTGTTGTCGGGGGCGACCTGCCCCCCCAGCGCGACCGTCAATGCAGACGGAGTGCTCACTGCGAAGACGGACGATTGCTGGTTCTGGTCCGACGCCATTGTCACCGTCACGATCGACTCCGTCCCGGACCCCTGGTAACCCACCCCTCCTGTCTCCACGAAAGGCACCCGATGCCCCTCAGCCCTGATCAGTCCCAGTGGTTCGAAACGACGTTCGGTCAGCTCGTGACCAACGTCGAGCACGCCGTTGTCGGCAAGACCCGGACGGTCCAGCTCGCCTGGACGTGTCTCCTGGCCGAGGGCCACCTCCTGCTCGAGGACTTCCCCGGCACGGGCAAGACGTCGCTCGCCCGGGCGATGGCCCAGACCTTGCAGGGCACCCAGCACCGCATCCAGTTCACCCCGGACCTGCTGCCGAGCGACGTCACGGGCGTCACGATCTACGACCAGCAGAGCCACCGGTTCGACTTCCACCCCGGCCCGATCTTCGCGAACGTCGTGCTCGCCGACGAGATCAACCGGGCGTCACCGAAGACGCAGTCGGCGCTGCTCGAGGTGATGGAGGAGAGCCAGGTGACGGTCGACGGCGTGACGCACCGGGTCCCGGACCCGTTCGTCGTCATCGCCACCCAGAACCCCATCGAGCAGGCCGGCACCTACCGGCTCCCGGAGGCGCAGCTCGACCGGTTCCTGATGAAGACGTCTATCGGCTACCCCGACCACGCCAGCACCATGCAGATCCTCGCCAGCAGCAGTGGCCGGTCCACAGCACCGGTCCACGCCGTGATCTCGGCCGAGAACGTCCGGGCGATGATCGAGCTGGCGGGCGCGATCCATGTCGAGCCCGCCGTGCTGGACTACATCTCGCGGTTGATCAGCGAGACCCGGGAGGCGCCCGAGGTGCTGCTCGGCTGCTCGATCCGCGCCGGCCTGGGCCTGGTGCGCGCCGCGAAGGCGTGGGCGGCCGCCTCCGGTCGTTCGTACGTCCTTCCCGACGACGTGAAGACGCTGGCCGAGCCGGTCCTCGCCCACCGGATGGTGCTCGACCCGGAGGAGGAGTTCCGCGGTACGACGACGATCGGGGTCCTGCAGCGCATCCTGTCCCAGCTGCCTGCCCCGCAGGAGGCCTCGGTCTGATGGGTGCCAGGTGATGGTGCAGCGGGGGGACCAGCGTCAACAGAGCCGCCGGGAGCGGTGGCAGCAGCAGCGGACAGCGATCCGGCGTCGCGTGGTCGGTGTCGTCCTCGCCGTCGTCGCGCGGCTGGACGCGCCGACGGCCGGACTCCGGGCGCGGTGGAGCTCTGCGACTGCAGTGGTGACGACGGCGGCCTGGGTGGTCGCCATCGCGGCCGTCGTGGCGATCCTGGCGGGCTGGCGGACCGGCTGGGTCGAGCTCACGGCCGCAGGACTGTTCCTGGCGGTCCTGCTGCTGGTCGACATCCCGTTCGTGGTCGGTGCGCACAGGCTCGACTCGGCACTCGATCTCGCCCGGGACCGGGTGGTCGTCGGCGAGCGCGCCCACGGCGCCCTCGTGCTCACGAACAACTCCGGCCGCCGCGTCCTCCCCAGTGTCGTCGACCTGCCGGTGGGACACGGGCGAGCCTCCTTCGAGGTCCCCTCCATGGCTGCCGGAGCCCAGCACGAGGAGCTGTTCGCGGTCCCGACCGCGCGCCGGGCGGTCCTGAGCGTCGGTCCCGTCACCTCCGTCCGCGCCGATCCGCTGTCCCTCCTGCGACGCGAGCAGGCGCTGACAGTCGAGGAGACGCTCTACGTGCACCCCCGGACCGTGCGCGTCGAGGGCTCGGCCGCGGGCCTGATCCGCGATCTCGAGGGCAACACCGTCAGGAAGCTGACCGAGTCCGACATCGCCTTCCACGCCCTCCGCGACTACGTCCCCGGCGACGATCGTCGTCACATCCACTGGAAGACGAGCGCGCGGTCGGGACAGCTGATGGTCCGGCAGTTCGAGGAGACGCGCCGCTCGCACCTGCTCATCCTGCTGTCGTCGCGCGTCGACGACTACGCCGTCGACGACGAGTTCGAGCTGGCCGTCTCGGTCGCAGGCTCTCTGGGCGTCCAGGTGCTCGCGGACGGCCAGACGTTGAGTGCGCTCACGTCGGACTCGAGCCTGCGCGCGCGGACGTCGCGTCAGCTGCTCGACCAGCTCGCCGGTGTCACCTTCGCCCGCACGCCCGAACGACTGTCCCAGGTCAGCCGCAGGCTGGGGTCGGAGCACGCCGCCGCCAGTGTCGCGGTGCTCCTCGCCGGCTCGCTCGCCGACCTGGCCGAGTTCCGTCGCGCTCGACGTTTCCTGCCTCCGGACATCCGGGTCCTCGCCATCCGGTGCACCAGCACCGGAGAGTCGGTCGTGAAGACGATGGGGGACCTGACGCTGGTGGCGCTCAGCGACCTCGAGGACCTGTCCTCCCTGCTGCGGAAGGCGTCGTTGTGACCCAGCAGAGCAAGACCGTCTCCGCCAGCACGATCCGCGGCGCCCGCGACACCGGCTCGCCGGTCGTCGTCGGGGTCGACGTCGCGATGATCGTCGCCGTCGGAGCCCTGGCCGCCTGGCCGTACGGCGACGCCTACGGCGGCGACCGATGGCTGATCGCGTCGGTGGGGGGCCTGCTCCTCGGTGCGCTGGTCGCGCTGGCGGGACACCTGCTGCGGCTCGGGCCCTGGTCCCTGGCCCTCCTCCTGGGGCTCGGCTACCTCGTCGTCGGCCCGGCGCTCGCCGTACCTGACGTGGCGACCGGCGGGGTCGGGCCGAACGTCGTCGCAGTCAAGCAGCTCCTGGTGGGCAGCACCGAGGCCTGGCGGGACTCGCTCACCGCCCCGGTGCCGCTCGGCTCCGCCGGCGCGATGCTGGTCGTGCCCTTCGTCTCGTCACTGCTCGCGGGCGTCCTCGCCGGCGTCTTCGTGTGGCGGAGCCGGTGGCCCGCGGCCGCGGGCCTCGTGTTCGTGGCGCTGTTCGTCTGTGCGGCCGCCTTCGGCGACGTCCGTACGTCGAGCGCCGTGCTGCGGGGCCTGCTGCTGGTCGTGACCCTCGTCGTGTGGACGCGGGTGCGGCCACTGCGGCACGTCCGCGCTCGCTGGCCCCACCGCGCGGCATTGACGTTCGTGGTCGTGGCGATCGCTGCCGGGAGCGCGTTCGCCGCTGTCCCCGCGCTGACCGCCGGCGCCGAGCGTCAGGTGCTGCGCGACCACGTCGATCCACCCTTCAACCCGCAGGACTACCCGAGCCCGCTCTCGAAGTACCGCAAGTACGTCAACTCCGACGTCGCCAAGGGCAAGCCGATGTTCGAGGTCGAGGGGCTGCCCAAGGACACCCCCGTGCGGCTGGCGACCATGGACTACTACGACGGCATCGTCTGGAACGTCGCCGGCGGTCCCGACTCGCCGTCCGACTCCGGCACCTTCCGGCGGTTGCGGAGTGACGCGAAGGCCCCCGACGACGCGACGGCGCTGCGGTTCACGGTGCTCGACGAGGACTATCACGATCCCTGGATCCCGACCGTCGGCGACACCGAGACCATCGAGGTCGAGGGTGCCCACGGGAGTGCTCTCGACGAGATCGTCTACAACCGGGAGACCGGGACGATGGCGAGCTCCGCGATGGTGCAGCCGGGCACGACGTACCTCATGCGGAGCGAGGTCCGCGCGAAGCCGACAGACGACGAGATCGCCCAGGCCGACAGCGACGACTCGGTGGTCCTTCCCGAAGCTGCCATGGTTCCCGACGAGCTGGCGGGCCGGGTCAAGCAATGGCAGGGGAGCGACGAGTTCAGCGGCGGGACCGACGGCGCCTGGCTGCTCTTTCTCAAGCACGCCTTCCAGAACAGGGGCTACTTCAGCGACGGCGACGGCAACGTCCCGGCCGGCCACGGCTTCAGCCGGATCCAGCTGCTGACCCGGCTCAGCGGCCAGCCGATCGGTGACGACGAGCAGTACGCCGCGGCCATGGCCCTGGCCGCCCAGACGATGCGTGGTCTGCCGGCCCGCGTCGTGATCGGGTTCCGGGTGCCGGGCGACAGCACCGGCAACGCCGTCACGATCCTCGGGCGCGACATGGCGGCGTGGGTCGAGGTCAAGCTGGACGGCCTCGGGTGGGTCGCCTTCGACCCGACCCCTCCGGACAAGCAGATCCTCCAGAAGCCCAAGGACGAGCCGGACGACGACCCGCAGCCCCAGGTGCTGCAGCCGCCGCAGGCTCCCGGTGAGCCCAAGGAGGCCGGAGCGAACCTCCAGCAGGGTGACGGGAAGAAGTCCCAGTTCGACCTGTGGGGCCTGGTCGGAGACGTGGCGGCCGTGGCCGTGACCGTCGGCAAGGTGGGTCTGCTGACGTCACCGCTGTGGGGGATCCTGCTGATCAAGTCAGTCCGTCGGCGCCGTCGCAAGCGGACCGGCGACCCGACCACCAGGCTCAGTGGGGCCTGGAAGGAGGTCGCCGACCGCGCCCGCGACCTCGGCGTACGCATGCCCTACAGCAACACGCGTCAGGAGAACGGCGCCCTGCTGGAACATCGGCTCGGCGCTCAGGAGCCCTTACTGCTGGCGATCCGGGCGGACGAGCACGTCTTCGGTCCAGGTGAACCGACCGACGAGGAGGTCCGCGCCTACTGGGCAGACGTCCGGACGGCGCTCAAGCGGATGCGGAGGTCACGGCCGTGGTGGCGACGACCGGTTGCGTGGTTCTCTCCGGCGTCGATCCCCTGGGTCGACGTCAGGCGGAGCGTGTCCCGGCGGTTCCAGGCCGTGGTCTCGCTGCCGTCGCGCGCCTGGCGCCGGATCACGCAGAGCGTGTCCGGTGTCCGGGTCCGAACCCGAAGGAAGGTGAAGGGATGACCGTGTCAGCTCGCGACGAGGCGCTCGGGTCGTCGTACGCATCGGTGGGCCGCAGGATCGGGGCCTACCTGCTCGACGGGGTGTGCGCGCTCGCTGCCTTCGTCCTCTTCGGTGTGCTGCCCGTCCTCCTCACGCAGCGGCCGGTCCTCGGCCTCGCGGGGTACGCCGCCATGCTCGCGCTCGGGATCGTGCAGTGGTGCCTGCTCGGCACCAAGGGGTTCACGCTCGGGCAGAGGATCCTGGGAGTCCGGGTCCTCGACCAGGACACCGGTGTGCCCATCGGCATGGGACGCGCACTCGTGCGCTACCTCGTGCTCAGCATCTGCGCCACCTTCGTCATCCCTCTCGTCGTACTCGTCGTGCTCCTCGCCCAGGACCCTCGGCGCCAGGGATGGCACGACAAGGCGGCTCGCTCGGTGGTGGTGACAGGTTCGGACGGAGCCGCAGCCACGGAGACGGGCGCACCCGACTACGTGTCCCGCACGCCCGCCCCGCCACCGGCCGCACCGTCGTTGGCGACCTCCTCGGCTGGTCCGGTCCATCCGGCCGGTCCGCCTCCTCCGCTTCCTCCGCCTCCGCCGCCCGCGCTGCCGACGCCCGGACCTCTGGCGCCGGCGGTCGCTCGTCCGCTGCCGCCCGGCCAGTTGGTCGGCGGTCCGCCGGGCCTGGTCAGCGCTCCTCCCATGTCGCGTCCGGAGTCGGGCGCGGTCGAGGAGCCTCAGGTCCCGCCTCCGGTGCAACCCGAGCCGGAGCCCGAGCCGGAGCCCGAGCCGGAGCCCGAGCCGGAGCCCGCGCCGGAGCCGGAGCCGGTCGCGCCGCCGCAGCGGCGGTGGGTCCTCACGCCTGCCACCGGCAGCTCGCTCACACTGTCCGGCGCCACGGTCGTCGGCCGTGATCCCGAGGCGGGTGTCCTCGAGGGCGCGGCGCCGTGGCGCATCGACGACGCGGCGTTCACGATGTCCAAGACGCACGCCGCCTTCACGATCGTGGGCGACTCCCTCTGGGTGGAGGATCTCGACTCCACGCACGGCGTCGTCATCCGGCGCAACGGCGACGAGGCCAGACTCGACCCGCGGCGGGCGACGCGCCTCCTCGACGGCGACGTCGTCGTCCTGGGTGCCGTCGAGATCACCGTGGGGGCCGTCGCGTGAAGCTCAAGCTGACCTACCGGCGAGCATCTGCCGCCGACGCCGAGATCGTGGTGGTGGCCGACGCGAGCGCGACGGTCGGCGACGTCGCCCGCCAGATGCTCGACGCCGATCCGGTGGCCGCCGAGAAGCTCGGCTTCGGGGACAAGGTGACCTTGAGCGCTGCGCCACCTGGAGGGCAGCTGGTTGCGCTTCCGCACGACCGCGCCATCGGTGAGGCCCAGATCGCATCGGGCTTCGAGGTGCGGGTCTCCGAGTCGAGCGATGCCGCCCACGGCTCGGCGACGGCGGCGGCGATGCTGCGTGTCGTCGGCGGGCCGTCGGCCGGGCAGCAGTTCCCGCTCCCGGCGGGCTCGACCCTGATCGGCCGGGAGAGCCTCTCCGACATCGTCATCGCCGACCAGTTCATGTCCAAGCGGCATGCGCGCATCGAGGTCGGGCAGTTCATCGAGGTCGTCGACCTCAACTCGGCGAACGGCATCGTCCTCGACGGGTCCATCGTCACCCGCGTCCGCGTGCTCCCGGGCCAGGTGCTCGAGATGGGTGACACGAAGGTGACGATCACCCCGCTGGACCAGGGGTCGCACACGCGACGTGCCCTGGACATCCAGGGTGGGACGATCCCGTTCAACCGCTCGCCGCGGGTCGAGGTGCGCTACTCGGCGATCGAGCACCCGCGCCCGCAGGTCCCCTCGGAGCTGGAGCGACAGGCCTTCCCGTGGATCCTGCTGCTGGCCCCGGTGTTGATGGGGTCGTTCATGTACTCGATCACCCGCAGCCCCACCTCGTTGGTCCTGGTCGGCATGGCGCCCGTGATGCTGACCGGCAACTACCTGATGACCCGGGGGTCGAGCCGGCAGAAGCAGCGCGACCAGATCACCCGCTTCGACGCGCAGCTCGACCGACTCCAGGACGCCCTCGCGGGCGAGGTCCCTCGAGAGAGGGAGGTCCGCCAGCGCGAGGTGCCCGCGGTCAACGAGATCTTCCAGGCCGGTCTCGACCACGGCGCCCTGCTCTGGACGCGCCGCCGCGAGCACTGGAACTTCCTGCACGTCCGGCTGGGGTCGGGGTCGTTGCCCTCGCGCAACACGATTGCGAAGCCGAGCAGCAGCGACGACGGACTACCCGAGTACGCCGATCGGCTTCTCTCCGTCGAGACGGCGCACGCGGAGGTGGACGGCGTACCGGTCCTCGAAGACCTCGTCGTCTCCGGCGCGCTCGGCATCGTCGGCGACCAGGAGCGGGCCGCCGACGCGGCTCGCGGCCTCCTGCTGCAGATCGTCGGCCTGCACTCGCCGGCCGAGGTCGTGGTGACGGCGATGACCAGCCCGGCCGAGGTGGCGCAGCACAAGTGGCTCTCGTGGTTGCCGCACACCTCCTCGCCGCAGAGCCCGATCGCGGGCCCGCACCTGACCGACAGCGCGGCGACGACCGGTCGCCTGCTGACCGAGCTCGAGGCGCTGGTGGAGGCGCGCCTCGGGGCCAAGCAGCCCGCACCTCCACGTGGTCCGCTCGCCCGAGACCTGCGGGCGGCGACGACCGGCGGGAAGCTCGACGAGGAGGACGGGGACGCGCCGGGTGACGAGCTCGCCGACTTCCCGGTCGTGGTCCTCCTGGTCACCGAGAATGCCCCGGCTGACCGCGCCCGTCTCGTGCAGCTGACCGAGAGGGCGGTTGCGGCCGGAGTCATCCCGATCTGGACCGCCCCGACCTCTGACGACCTGCCGGCGGCCTGCCGCACCTTCGTCGACGTCAGCTCCGGTCTCGAGCACGGCGCCGCTCACTTCGTACGGCACGGGCAAGCCATCAGCCCGGTCACGGTCGAAGGTGTCAGCGTGCCGAACGCCACCCGATTCGCGCTCGCACTCGCCCCGCTGGTCGACTCCGGTGCCCTGGTCGAGGACGCCTCGGACCTCCCTCGCCAGGTGCCCCTGGTGACCCTCCTGGGGGACAACCTGGCGGACTCGCCGGACGCCGTCGTGGACCGTTGGCGACAGAACCTGTCGATCCACGACCGCACCTCCGGTGCCCACACCCCCCGTCCACGCGCCGGCAATCTGCGCGCCCTGGTCGGTCATGGTGGCGTCGACGCGATGCACCTCGACCTGCGGACCCAGGGGCCGCACGCACTCGTGGGCGGCACGACCGGTGCCGGCAAGTCCGAGTTCCTCCAGGCGTGGGTCTTGGGTATGGCCGCGGAGTACAGCCCGGACCGGGTGACGTTCCTGTTCGTCGACTACAAGGGCGGGGCGGCGTTCGCCGACTGCGTCCGACTGCCACACTGCGTGGGTCTGGTGACCGACCTGAGCCCGCACCTCGTGCGGCGAGCCCTGACCAGCCTGCGGGCCGAGCTGCACCACCGCGAGCACCTGCTCAACGCGAAGAAGGCCAAGGACCTGCTTGAGCTCGAGAAGCGCGGCGACCCCGAGTGTCCGCCCGCACTGATCCTCGTCATCGACGAGTTCGCGGCCCTGGCCGGCGAGGTGCCGGAGTTCGTCGACGGCGTTGTCGACATCGCCCAGAGAGGTCGCTCCCTCGGCATCCACCTGATCATGGCGACCCAGCGACCGGCCGGAGTCATCAAGGACAACCTGCGGGCCAACACCAACCTCCGGGTGGCGCTCCGGATGGCGGACGAGTCCGACTCCGCCGACGTCATCGGCACGAAGGAGGCGGCGGCGTTCGACCCCTCGATCCCCGGCCGCGGCGTCGCGAAGACCGGGCCGGGCCGGCTCCAGCCGTTCCAGTCGGCGTACGCCGGTGGGCACACCTCGGCGACCCCGCCACGTCCCAGCATCGGCATCCACCTGCTCGGCTTCGGTGCCGAGCAGATGTGGGAGCCCGCGCAGGCCGCGCGCATCGAGCCTTCGCAGCCCGCCGGCCCGACCGACCAGCAGCGTCTGGTGAAGTCCATCGACCGCGCCTCGGTGGTTGCGGAGGTCCCGGCACCACGGCGCCCGTGGCTCGACGAGCTGAGCAAGGCGTACGACCTGGTGCTGCTCGGGCCGCGGACCGACACCGAGCTGCTTCTCGGAGTCGCCGACCTCCCCCAGCAGCAGTCGCAGGAGGTCATCCCGTTCCGACCGGACATCGACGGCAACCTGGCGATCTACGGCACCGGTGGCAGCGGCAAGTCGGTCGTGCTGCGGACCCTGGCCGCCAGCGCCGGTGTCACGCCGAGGGGCGGCCCGGTCCACGTCTATGCCTTGGACTTCGCTGCCGGCGGCCTGCGCATGCTCGAGCGCATGCCGCACGTGGGGGCGGTGATCGCCGGGGACGACACCGAGCGGGTGGCTCGCCTCTTCCGCACCCTGCGCGCCGTCGCGGACGAACGGGCCAAGGTGTTCCCCGCGGTCGGCGCGGGGTCGATCGTCGACTACCGGCGCATCGCGGAGAAGCCGGACGAGCCCCGGGTCCTGCTCGTGATCGACGGGTTCCCGGCCTTCCGAGACCAGTGGGAGGTCGGCACCGGCCGCGCGCAGTGGTACAGCGTCTTCCAGCAGCTGCTGAGCGAGGGGCGCGGACTCGGCATCCACATCGTGTTCACCGCCGACCGCCCGGCGAGCGTCCCGGGCGCTGTTAGCTCCTCGGTGCCCCGGCGGGTCGTGCTCCGGCTCGCGGACGAAGGCATGTACCACGTGCTCGACGTCGGTGCCGACATCCTCTCGGCCGGATCGCCCCCGGGCCGGGCGATCGTCGACGGGATGGAGACCCAGATCGCGATCCTCGGCGGCAAGGGCAACGTGGCCGACCAGTCCGAGGCGGTCGGCAAGCTCGCCGCCGCCATCGAGCGCCAGGGCGGCGCCACCCCGGTGCGCATCGACTCCCTCGGAGCGGAGATCCCGGCGTCGTCGATGCCCGACCGGGTCGGGGGCCAGCCGGTGCTCGGCGTCAGCGACGAGACGCTCGAGCCGATCGGGTTCGAGCCCAGCGGGACGCTGCTGGTCGGTGGCGGTCCCCAGAGCGGGCGCAGCAACGCGCTGCTGGCACTGGCGCGGTCGGTCCGCAGGTGGGACCCGGACGTGTTCGCGGTCTACTTCGGCAACCGTCGCTCGGCCCTGCCACAGGCGCTCGACTGGGACAAGGCGCTGACCGATCCGACAGAGATCGCGGAGTACGCCCGGGAGCTCGCCAGGACCGTGGCCGGCACCACCGGAGACAGGTACATGGTCGTGGTCGAGTCCATCTCGGACTTCGCCTCTCCGCCGACGGACGCGGCCCTGGTGGAGCTCATCAAGGCCGTCAAGCGCTCCGACCACCTGCTCATCGGCGAGGCGGAGACGAGTGCCTGGACCTCGGGGTCCCTGGTCTACAGCGAGATCAGGAACGCCCGGCGCGGCATCCTGCTCCAGCCGGACTCGTCCGAGGGCGACGTCGTGCTGCGTACGACGTTCCCACGCTCGCTCCGCTCGGAGTTCCCTCCCGGCAGGGGCAACTGGGTGGCCGGCGGGAAGGTGCACCGGGTCCAGCTGCCGCTCGCGTGAGGGCCCGAGAGCAGGGGACTGCTCCCCATCGACGGTCCAGCAGCCACCACCTAGGTTCATCGATCGACCACGCCGCCAGGCGCGGTCCAGGACAAGAGGAGAGGAGTCACCCATGCTCGACCGCGAACTCGAGGCGCTGGCCCGGGCCGGCGCCGACGCTCGTGCCGCGGTGCGCCAGCTGACCGGTGCCCTGGCGGACGTCGCCACCGGGCGGCCGGGCGAGGGCATCGAGTCCCTCGACCGGGTGGGGCCGGTCCTGGCGTCGTCCAGCAAGGTGCTCGACGATGCCGCGGGCGGAGCAACCGGTGCCTGACCTCACCATCGACTACACGGCGTTGCGCGCCTTGGCGACCCGCACCGATGACCTGGCCGAGCAGCTCGCCCGGGCCGAGCGCATCTCGGACGACACGGCGTCCCTGGTCGGCCACGACGGACTCGCCGGCAGGGTGCGCGACTTCGGGCACTCCTGGGACGTGCTGCGCAACGACCTCGCCGAGGGCCTCGGCGGGCTTTCCGACGCCATCGTCGCGATCGTCGAGACCTTCGCGGACATCGACCAGGTGCTGACCGAGCAGGGCCTCGGCCGATGAGCACGATCGAAGGCAACCCGGCCGCGCTCCAGCACCGCACGCACGGCTACGTCACCGCCGCGGCCGAGATCGGACGCGTGGCGGCCGAGCTGCGCTCGCTGGGCCGTGACTACGACGGGCTGTCCGAGGCGCTCGATGCCTTGCGCGTCAGGTCCAGCACCGTGTCGACCCAGCTCGACCGGGCGCATGAGCGCTACCAGGGCACCGCGGCGGCCCTGGACAATTACGCGGTCGCGCTCGGAGAGGCCCACCGGAAGGCGGACGCCGCCGCCGCGGACCGTCAGCACGCCGCCCAGCTCGTCGGGAGCGCGGGGAGCGACCTCGACCAGGCACAGGCGCACCAGCGCACCCTCGAGGACTCCGGTACGGCGGACCCGGTCTCGCTCCACCACGCCGACGACGACGTCCGAGACGCCGTACGCCGGGTCGCGGCGGCCGCCGATGCCGTCGACGCTGCCGAGGCGGTCATCGCGCAGGCACGCCATGAGCGCGATGCCGCTGCGGAGCTGGCGATCCGGCGCATCGACGCGGCCATCGACCGGACCAACGACAGCCTGATGGACAAGATCGGCGCGGCGATCGACGACATCGTGGACTTCCTCGACGCCGTCGGCCGCTGGATACGTGATTTCCTGGCGGACGTCATCGACGTCCTGCAGCGCCTCGTCGCCACGGTGATCGCCATCGTCGTCGTGGTGGCGCTCGTGGCCGCGGCTCTCCTGATCGCGGCGGCGATGATCGCTGTCGGCGGGTTCGTCGGCGTCGTCGGGGCGCTGATCGCCGTCTCGTTGGCGATCGCGCTCGCGGTGGTCGTCGCCCGGATCGCCTCAGACGTGGGTGCGCCCGACCCGACGGTCCAGCCGTACGAGCCGCCCAACCCGAAGCGACTCGCGCACCGCGACGGGTTGGACGACGTCCTGATGGACACCAAGGAGGTCGACGACCTCGGGGACACGGACGGCGACGGGAAGGACGACGCGACGGTCGTGAAGGTCGTGAAGGTCGTGGCACCCGACGGGACCGTCCGGTGGCGAATCGTCCTGCCCAGCACCCAGGAGTGGCCCACGCCGCTCGGCGACGGGGGCGCCGTCAACGACCTGGACTCCAACCTGGCGCTGATGCTGACGCCCGCCCTGCAGACCCAGTACGAGCGGGCCGTGCTCGAGGCGATGCGCCAGGCCGGGGTCGGACCCGGAGACCCCGTCATGCTCGTCGGGTTCAGCCAGGGCGGCATCCTGGCCGGCCACCTGGCGGCGTACAACCACGACTACAACTGGGACGCCGTCGTGGTGTCAGGGGCGCCGATCGACGGCATGCCCATCCCGCACCACACCACCGTGGTCTCCGTCCAGCACCACGGTGACCCCGTCCCGGCCCTCGACCTCATGACGCTCGACGGCGCCCCGAAGCAGAGCGACCACTGGACGACCATCCAGGGCGACGCTCCCGCGGGGGGAGTGGGGCAGAAGCACAATGCGGCCAACTACTCCGACACCCTCGGAGCTCACGCGCGGTCCGTCGGGATCGTGCACCCGGGACTGTCGGCCTACTTCGACGCGGGCAGCTACGGCTACTCGGAGAGCTACTACGCATGGGCCGAGTGAGAGCCGCCGTTGCCGGGGTCCTCGCGAGCGTCGTGGTCCTGTCGGGCTGCGCGACGCAGGGCGAACCCGGTGCACCAGGAGAGGACAGGACCATCAACAGCGACGAGATCATCGCGGCAGTCAAGGCCGACGTACCACGCGTCACGGAGGTGGCGGAAGCGACGTCGAGCAGGGACGGACTCGGGCGCACGCTCTACCTCGAGCTGCGCACCGAGTCGACCGAGCCGTTCACCGCCGACGAGCTCCAAGGGGTGTTGCGTGCCGTGTGGAGCACCGCGGACTTCCACCCGGTCGACGTCGACATCACCGCTCAGGACGCGGCGACGGGGGAGGTCGCCGTCGACCTCACGCAGGCGGCCGACGAGCTGCTGGACGGCGACTACAACACGTACGGCGACCGGGGCATCACGACCACCGGCATCACCAGGCTGCTGGGCCCGTGGCCGGAGCGCTGATGTCCCTTCCCCAGCTCAGCTTCCGCCTCGCCGGACGGTGGCACCGGGTCGACCTCTCCGACCAGCAGTCCATCCGGGCGACGGCCCGAGCCGTCGCGCTGGAGATCGCAGGCAGGCGCGACCAGGACGCCCCCGCGCGGGCCCGGCTACGAGCCGACCTCGTCGATGCCGCCGACCAGGCGGTCGCCGGTGGGGCGACCATGCTCATGTTCTCCACCGAGCTGACTCCCGGCACCCCGATGCCGGTGACGCTGACGGTCTACGTGCCCGAGCGTCTGCGGATGAGCCCTGCCGTCGGCACCGACCCCGCCACAGTGCTCACCACGTTCGTCGACGGCCTCGAGGTCCTCGACCCGGACGCGCACGCCTCGCTCCAGGAGGCGCCGTACGACGGCGGCACCGGGGTGCGCACCCACCGGCTCACCGACCAGGTCCACGAGGAGAGCGACCGGAGCGTCACCATCCGGCGGCTCAGCGTCGACTACTGGCTGCCCGTCCCCGGCACTAAGCGACTGGCACTGGTCAACCTCGCCACGCCTCTCGGCGAGATCGCCGAGGTGATGCTGTCCTTCTTCGACGCCATCATCTCGGCCGTCTGGTTCGACGACACCCGCATTCCCGTGGCGAGCCGGACGCCGGCCTCGATCGCCGACAGGGATGGGGATTGGTCCCCATCGACAGGTTTCGTCGCCGAAACCTAACCTCAACCCAACTCGTGGCCGAAAACCAGAACAAGATCGGCCAGCACCCTGCACAGTTGCCTCGAAAAACCACGAAAGGACACCACCATCATGGCCAATGTCAACGTCACCTACGACGAGCTCACCAACGTCGCAACCCAGATCGACCAGGGCAAGGACTCGCTGGCTCAGACCCTCGCCCACCTGCAGGCGACCGTCGACACCCTCGTGTCGTCGGGCTTCGTCACCGACCAGGCGTCGGTCGCGTACGACTCGCAGTTCGGCACGTACGTCACCAGCACCAACCAGGCGATCGAGGCACTCACCGGCTTCTCGACCTTCCTGCGCACCGCGGCACAGACCCTGTCGGAGGCCGACGCCAGCCTCGCCGCCCAGATGCAGGGCTGAGCACACCCGCTCACCGGATGGCCCGGGCCAGTCGCCTGGGCCATCCAGCCGCCAACCGAGGAAGGACAACCAGTGCCCGACCTGTATCTCACCTACAGCAGCATGGATGCTGCCGCGGCAGACATCGCCACGGTCAAGGAGGATCTCGTGACCCTCCTCGCCGACGTGAGGTCTGAGGTCGACAGCCTGGGCGCGGACTTCCACACGCAGACCGCGAGCTCCTCGTACGAGTCCGCGGTCACCACCTTCGTGACCTCGATGACCGAGGCCGTCAACGGCCTGGAGAACCTCTCGCGGTTCCTCACCGGCACGGTGGACACCTTCACGGCCCTCGACACCAAGCTCGCCCAGGGCATCGAGGGCTGACGGCCGTGACGGCGAAAGGACCGATCTCATGACGACGGTGACCCTCGACTACAGCGAGATGACGTTCGTCGCAGGCAAGCTCGCGGCGAAGGAGCAGGAGATGGCCCGCTCGCTGAGTCGCATCAAGGCCATCGCCGACGCGCTCGTCGCCTCTGACTTCAAGACGGTGCAGGCGTCACCGGCCTTCGACGCCGCCGTCGCCACCATCGTCCAGAACATGGCCAAGTCGATCACGGCTGTCGGCGGCTACGCCGGCTTCCTCCGTACGGCGGCCGAGTCCTACCGCAAGACCGACCAGGCGCTCGCCGATCAGCTGGGCGGAGGTGGTGCCACCTCGACGCTCAAGCTGGACATGAGCGAGATCGCGGCGCTGAAGAGCAACCTCAAGACCACCCAGTCGGCGTTCAACGGAGTTCACGACGTCGCCGGCGCGCTCAACTCCGACGTGCTCGGCCACGGCGGTCTGGCCGACGCCGTGCACGACTTCGCCCATGACTGGGAGAAGCGCCGCCAGCAGATCCTGAAGAACGTCGACGACCTCTACGACGCGATCACGGCCGTCAACGACGGCTTCACCGAGGTCGACACGAACCTCAACCAGAGCCTCCAGGGCGAAGGGAAGTAGCCGCGATGTCATGGAAGCCCCTCGAGGGCGACGTGTCGACGATCCGGAGCCGCGCCACGAAGCTCACGACCGCGGCGACGGCGATGGGCTCGGCCGCCACCCAGCTCGAGCACATCAAGAGCTACTCGGGATACTCCAGCGGTGCGTTGAAGGCGGTCGGCGACAAGGTCGGTGACCTGAAGCAGATGGTGCTCAACGCGCAGCGCAGGTACGACGGCGCCGGCGACGCACTGACGACGTACGCAGGAGCCCTGGACGAGGCACATGCCAAGGCAGACGAGGCGATCTCCGAGCACCGGGGACTCGAGGGGTCCTTGGCCACGGCCGAGTCGCGAGCCGACTCGACCAGGACGAACCCGTTCGACCTGGGCACCACCGACCAGGAGCGCACCGACCACCGCAACGCGGTGAACCACCTCCACGACCTGCAGCACCAGGCCGACGCGGCGGAGACGAAGTACGAGCACGCGAAGGACGACCGTGACCGAGCTGCCACGGTAGCGATCCACGCGATCGAGAACGCCAACGAGGCGAGCGATCTCGACGACAGCTGGTGGGACAAGGCGAAGGGCTGGGTGGCGAAGCTGCCCTTGAAGGAGATCCTCGCCAAGATCAAGCAGATCGCCGAATGGGTGTCGGTGATCGCCACGCTGGTGGGAGTCGTCCTGCTGTTCACGCCGTTCGCACCGTTCGGTGCGCTGTTGATCTCGGTCGGAAGAATTGCAGCCCTCGTAACCCTCGCGGTCACCGTGATCCAAGCAGTGCGGAAGGAAGCCACCTGGACTGAGGTGGGCATCGGCGTCGCGCTGCTCCTCGTCGGTGGGTCGGGCAAGCTCCTCAAGGGCGCCAAGGGCCTGGTCCGGCCCGGGGTGGGCGGTCTCCGAGGTCTCGCCAGCAGGTTCCCCGGCCTGCTCCGCAATGCGCCTCGCGGCGTCGGCCGCAACCTCAAGGACGGTCTCTGGAAGGGCTTGAACCCCGTGAGGGAGTACGGCCGGATGGTCAGATACAGAAACCAGGTCAACCAGTTCCGGCCGTCCGACCCGGCGTTGTGGGACAACGAGTGGAGCAAGATGATGCGGGCGACCGCAAAGCACGGACTGAAGACGATGGTGAGGGGCGAGTTTGAGAGCCACGTTGCCGAATCGATCGGAGATGCCGTCAAGCACTTCCCCGAGCCGATCGGCGTGGGCCGGGGCGCCTATGGCGTCGGATACGAGAGGCAGTGAACGTGACAGCACCGGCCTTCGAATGGCGCCTGCCCCACGGGTTCATCTCCTTCACGCGCGAGACCGGGTCTGATCCCGATTGGGTGGCACTGACCACCCAGCGCCTTGCGCCCGGCAGTCACGACGCCGACTTCGAGCGCGCGCTCGGGGAGGTTGTGGCCGAGTGGCTGGCAGAGGACGAGCAGCCGGCAGCCTGGGTGGCACTCGTGGGCGAGCCCGAGCCGGGCGCCTTGGTGCTCGTCGGCACCGGTCAGGTCGGCTTCGGTCCGCTGCTCGACGTGGAGGAGATCGCTGCCCGATGGGCGGCGGACCTGGCGCGGGAGGAGTCCCCGCCGGGCGAGGCTGTCTTCGTGCCGTCGCGCCGCGCTCCCGCCGCCATCGCCCGCGACGTGGTGCTCGAGGAAGACGTGGATGGTCGGTCGCGATACGTGGAGCGGGGGGTCATCATGAAGTCGTTCGCCCGTGTCGGAGTGACGGGGATGATCACGTTCTCGACCCCCAACCTGGTGGCGTTCACCGATCTGATGGCCCTGCTCAAGGACGCGGTGAACGACTTCGAGGTCGAGGCGGTCTCCAGTGAGTGACACGCAGCCGACCTTCGCGCTTCCGGGCGACTGGTGGCGCATCAGGCTGACCGACCCGCCCGCGGCGGTCGCAGCCTCGGTGAAGAGCTACGTCGAGCGTCACGTGGGCAAGGCCGACGACCGGGCCCAGTACCGCGCGCAGCTGCGGGAGTACCTGGCGTCCGCCATCACCCAGGCGAGTGAAGCCGATGCCAGGGCGATGTACTTCTCGCAGGAGATCTCGCCCGGGGTGCCGATGGCCATCAGCCTGACCACCTACCACCCTGCGCTGCCGCCGCGCCTGTCGTGGGAGTCCGGCATCGCCGTTGCAGCCGAGTCGTTCGCCGGGAGTCTCCACGAGTCGGATCCGGACGCCCTCATCGGGGTGTGGTCCGACGACGACATCGCGGTGGTCCGCGACGTCCGGATCACCATCCTGACGACCGAGACCGGCGACCAGGAGGCCAACCTGCGCGTCGACTACTGGCTGTTCGCGACGGGTCAGGGTCGGCCCTGGCTGCTGGCCTTCGGCTCGCCGCTGATCTGGGAGGAAGAGCTGGAGCCTCTGGTCGGCATGTTGGATGCGATCGTCAACACGGTCGCGTGGGAGTCTGAGATCGACACCAGTCGGCAGTCGGTCGGCCAGGCTGTGCCGATCCCGTGACGAGGAGCCCCGAGTTCGTGAACCGCCCCCACAAGCACGAGGTCGCGCTGGAGCGATGAGGTTCACGACGACGTTCTTCGCGGTCGTGGGGGCGGCGGCGCTGGCTGGCGTCAGCGCCACGTCCGACCACGACCAGATCCTGGCGGTCATCGGCGTCTCGGCCGGGATGACCGCGCTCCTGTGGGGGCTCCTGGTTCTGGCCAGTGGTGGTCCGCGGAAGTTCTACGCCGCCGAGCGTGCGTGGGGTGACCGGCCGGCGACACCGTTGCCCGACCTGGTGCCTCCCGTCGCGGTGCAGACCGACCAGGTCCTGCACGTCTATCGACCATCCCCGGGCGCCTACGGGCGGTACGTCCTCCCGGTGGCCAGGGGTGGTCTCGTCGCCGCCGTGCCGGTCCTGGCGTACGCCGTCTGGGCGCTCTCGAACGACGGCTTCTCCGGCCTCGCCGTCCCGCTGGTCCTCGGCTCGGTCGCCATCGCCGCGTTGGTAGGCGGCGGCTGGGTCGCGCTGATCTTCGCCCGGTCGCGGGTCGACATCCATCCGAACGGCGTGACGTTGACCGGTGCGTTCCGCACCGTGGTCCTCGACAACACGACCAACTCCCTGATCGTGCGAGGAGAGGCCAGGTCCGCCCTGCACAGCTTGGGCTCGCTCTGGGTCAACCGCGCCACCGGGCAGCGATGCGCCGTGTGGGAGCCGGTCTTCGACCTTCCGATCGGCGGCCTGGACCCGCTGCTCAGAGGAACTGTCGCTCGCAGCGTGATCAGGCAGGTGCCATCGCGCGACGTCGCCCGCTATGTCTCGCTCGGCGAGCGCAGACCGATGCTGCCGCTTGCGGTCATCCTCTACCTGATCGTGCTGCTCTCGACCGTGATCGTGCTGTCGTCCGGCTGATCTGGTCTGGGGCGAGGGGCGACGAGAGACACGCCTGGTCGAGGGGTGTCAGGTCTCGTCGGTGCGCTCTGTAATGCTTGCCCACCGGAAACGGACCGGGACGAGAGCAGGGGGGGGCACGGAGTGAGCGAGATCGCGGGTGAGCTGGCTCGAGTCAAGGGCGCCTTCTCCCAGCCGACGCTGACCCTGCTCCACCAGCGCCAGGCTCCGGTCGTCATCACGATCTTCCGCGCCGCGTTCGGGCGCAACAACAAGCCGATCGCCACAGCGCGGCTGCACACCCAGGTGGAGGAGCACCTCGCCGCGATCCGGCTGGCGGGGGAGCAGGACGTGCCCAGCGGCACCGGGCGCGAGGTCTGCCAGCGCTGGATGCGCGGCCAGTGGTTGGTGCGCTCCCTCGACGACGCCGGTCACGAGGTCTACTCGCTCACCTCGCACGCCCAGCAGGCGCTGGAGCTGGTCAAGAACCTGGCGCGCGACCGAGCCACGCTGAGCGAGCACCGCATCGCGACGATCCTGGGCAGGGTCCGTCGGTTCAACGCCGAAGCCAACCCGGATCGCTCCGCCCGGGTGACGATCCTCAACGAGGAGATCGCCCGGCTGCAGGCCGAGCGCGACCGCCTGGTCGACGGTGCCGAGCTGGTCAGCGCCACCGAGGACTACATGCTCGAGGGCTTCACCGAGCTGCTCTCCCTGATCTCGGCGCTGCCCAGCGACTTCGCGCGGGTCGAGGAGCGGTTCGCGACCATCCGGGGCGAGATCCTGGCGGCGTTCCGGGCCGAGGACCGGCCGGCCGGAGACGTGATCGACGACTACCTGGCCCGCGCGGACGCGTTGATGACCGCCACCCACGAGGGTCGGGCGTTCGAGGGAGCGTTCGCGCTGCTGCGCGACGACGCCCTGGTCACCCAGCTGCGCGAGGACCTGACGGCGTTGCTGGAGCACCCGCTCTCCGACGGCATCGTCAGCGATGCCGAGCGGGCCGAGCTGCGGGGCACCGTGCGCCTGGTGCGCGAAGGGCTCGACCGGGTGCTCGCCCAGCGCTCGCGCGTGACGGCGACGCTCAAGGAGTACATCGTCTCCCACGACGCGGCCCGCGACCGCGAGCTCGAGCAGACCCTGCGGCAGGTCGAGTCGGAGCTGATGACCTGGGTGGCGACCACGGGTCCCCGCGCCAGCCACGACGTACCTCTCCTGCCGGCGCGGGCAACCGTCGACCACCTCCGCGAGCGGTTCTACGACCCCGCCGACGACGTACTGCCCGAGCGCATCGTCGCGGCCGACCCGACGGACGCGCCGCCGGTCACGCTGGCCGAGCTGATGGCCCAGGGCGGGCCCCAGCTCGCGGCGCTGCGCCGGCGCCTCGACGACACCTTGGAGTCGCTGCTCCCGGTCGGTTCGCTCGGCGAGCTCTTCGGCGGGCTCGAGCCGTCGCTGCGACGGCCGGTCGAGATCTTCGGGCTGCTGCACCTCGCGGCCGACCGCGAGTGGCAGGCACAGGACACCGCGGAGCCCTTCGGTGCTCTGCGCCCGGACGGGACGAGACGCACCTTCTCCGTGCCGCGTACGCCGCTGCCCGATCCCGACCGACGAGAGAGCGAGACCCCCGCATGAGTGTCGACACCGACTTCGAGGCGGACATCGAGGACTCGGTCTCGCTCTTCGAGGGTGACGAGGGCGGCCTCGAGTACGCCCAGCGGCACGCTCTGGTGGCGCTGCTCAAGCAGCGGTTCATCAGTGCCCGCACCCACCCGCGTGACTGGCAGGTGCTGGTGGAGCACGAGCGGGTCATCCGGTCGCGGCTCAACGACCTCTTCCTCGACCTCGCCGTCGACCGCGACCGCGAGGTCGCGTGGAAGCGCCAGGCCGTCTCCGAGACCGGCAGCCGCTTCCCGACGCTGCTGTACGACGCCGCCTGGTCGCGCGAGGAGACGCTCGTGCTGGTGCACCTGCGGGACCGACTCCGGGCGGGGCACGCGGGCGGCGACGCGCGGGTGTACGTCGACCGCGAGGACGTCGTGGACTACGTCGCGAGCTTCCGGCCCGGCCACGCCACCGACGAGGCGGGCGACGAGAAGCGGGCTCGCAACGCCGTCGCGACCGTCGCCAAGGCCGGCCTGCTCATCGGTGTCGGAGGGGACGAGCGCTTCGAGATCAGCGAGGCCGTCGAGCCGCTGCTCCCGCTCGAGCTCCTCCAGGAGCTGCTCGACGCGCTGCAGCGCGCCAACAGCGACGGGCCTCCCGAGTCCGACGAGCCGGACGACCTGTTCGACGAGGAGCAGCGCGCATGACGATCGACGAGACCGAGCGGGTCGGCGGCACGTCCGAGGGCCTCTTCGAGCAGCAGAGCGTCGAGACGCCGTCCGACGACACGATGCAGTGGCGCGCGGCGCTGATGCAGCTGGTCAACTGGGGTGGCTTCGGCGGCCTCACCACGATTCCCCTGCGGGGTGACGCGACAATGATCTCCGGGGCCTCGGGGGTCGGGAAGAGCACCGTCCTCGACGCCTACACCGCGCTGATGATGCCGTCGGACACCAAGTTCAACGGCGCCTCCAACGACGCCGTGGCGGGTCGCGCCCGCGGTGTCGGCCAGCGCAACCTGCTGTCCTACCTGCGTGGCGCCGTCGACGTGGTCGACGACCCGCGCACCGGCCGGCCCGTCGAGAAGCTGCTGCGTGGCCGCGGCTCCGACACCTGGGGCGCGATCGCGATGACCTTCGTCAACGACCAGGGCGGCCGCTTCACGGCCCTGCGCACCTACTACGTGCCGCGCCGCGCCACGCGTTCGGGCGACGTGCAGATGCAGCTCGCCACCCACGAGGGCGCGCTCGCGCTCGACGTCCTCGAGATGGCCGTGCCCGAGCGGTTCCACGCCAACACCCTCAAGAAGCTCTTCCCGGGCATCCGGGTGCACCGCACGTACGCCGAGTACACCGCCGTGCTGCACGCGCGTCTCGGCATCGGGGCCAACGGAGACGGCGCCAAGGCGCTGCGGCTGCTGGCACGGATCCAGGCCGGCAACCAGGTGCGCAGCGTCGACGAGCTCTACAAGGACATGGTGCTGGAGCGGCCCTCGACGTACGCCGCGGCGGACCGCGCCATCGAGCACTTCGACGACCTCGACACGGCGTACTCCGCGATGCGCACCGAGGAGCAGAAGCTGGCGCTGCTCGACCCGATCACGGGCCTGCACGAGCGCCGGGTCGCGGCCGGGCGCCGGCTCGCCGAGCTCGACTCGTACGGCGTCACCCTGGCCGGGGACACCCCGCTGCGGCTCTGGCTGCTGCGCACCCACGCGCGGTTGCTCGGGACCGCCGTCGCCGCCAACCGCGACGCCCGCACGGCGACCGCGAGCGACCTCACGGCCACCACGTCGGCCGAAGCCGCACTCCTCGGCGACCTGGAGGCGGCGAAGGAGGCGCACCGGGCCGCGGGCGGCTCGACTCTCCAGTCGCTCGGGCTGTCGCTCGAGCAGGAGGGCGTGGTCCGCGAGGACCGGTCGGGGCGGCGCGCGGTGCTGCGGGAGCGCATGCTCCCGCTGATCGACGTCGCCGACACCGACGGCGCAGACGTCGAGGGGGCGCTGCTCTCCGCCGACGACTTCGCCGCTCTCCAGCAGCGCACCCGTCGTTGGCTCGACGGGCTGCCGGTCGAGCTGGCCCGGCTGACGCGCGAGCGCGACGGCGTACGGGACCGCCGCTACCCGCTCAACCAGCGCCAGAGCGAGCTGCGACGCGAGCGGACGTCGCTGGAGAGCCGGGCCGGCCGGATGCCCGCCCGGATGCACGAGCTGCGCGCCGAGGTCGCCCAGGCGAGCGGGCTCACGGTCGACCAGCTGCCGTTCGTCGCCGAGCTCCTCGACGTCGCCCCCGACGAAGCGCGCTGGCGTACGGCGATCGAGACGGTCCTCGGCGGCTCGGCCCGGGTGCTGCTGGTGCCACTGGACCGGCTCGACGACTTCTCGGCCGCGATCGACGGCCTGCAGCTGCGGGGCCGGCTCACCTTCGAGGGCGTCGAGCTCGACCTGGCCGACCGTGGTCCGGCGGATCCCGAGCGGATCGCCGGCAAGCTGCTGTTCAAGGACTCGCCGTTCTCGGGCTGGGTCCAGGCGCACGTCGAGGAGCCCGCGCGCAACGCGCTGTGCGTCGAGAGCTCCGCGGAGCTCGCCGGCGCCGGTCTCCGGGTCACCCTCGCCGGCCAGACCCGCAGCGGACGCCGTGGCGCCCACGGTCGCAACGAGACCCGCGGCATCATCGGCTTCTCCAACGAGGACGCCATCGCCGACATCGACGACGAGCTCGCCTCCCTGGAGACCCGGCTCGTGGAGCTCGACGGGGAGGTCGCCGAGCTCGACCGGCAGCTCCGGGTGCTCGAGCGGCTCCGCGGCGCCCACGACGCGGTCGCGGCGGCCAGGTACGACGACCTCGACGTCGAGGGCAGCGACCAGCGGATCGCCGAGCTGGAGCGGCGGCGGACGGAGATCCTCGCCGCGGACGACCAGCTCCAGGTCCTGCAGTCCCAGATCGACGACCTCGACGGGCAGCTGGAGGAGGCTCGGCGCAGGAGGTTCACCCTCGAGCAGCGGCAGCGTCAGCTCGGCGACGCCCACCTGGAGCTGATCGACTCCGAGGACCTCGTGAAGGACCGGCTGGAGGCGATGGAGTCGGTCGGCACGGTGGCGCTCTCCGCGGAGCAGGAGGCCGCTCTGGTCGCCGACTTCGCGGCGGCCGCGGCCCCGGCCGACCCCGAGGACCTCGACCGCTTCGCCGAGAACTCCCAGCGCCTCTCGGAGCGGCTCCGCGAGGCGGTCGCGGTCGCCGAGGTCGAGATCAACCGGGTCGACGACGAGCTGACCGCGACCTTCCGGATGTACAAGTTCCAATGGGACTCGCCCAACCTCGGCGCGACCGCCGAGTCCTACCCCGACTACGCACGCATCCTCGAGGAGATCCGCGGCAAGGGCCTTGCCGACCGGCGCTCCGAGTGGCGTCGCCGGCTCACCGAGTGGAGCGGCCAGGACCTGGTCCCGCTCGTGGGCGCGATGGCCGCCTCGATCGAGGACATCGAGGACCGGCTCGAGCCGATCAACGCGATCCTGCGGCGGCTGGAGTTCGGCGGGGTCGGCGACCGCCTCCGGATCCGGCTGCGCCGCCTCGCGCCCGCACACGTCCAGACGTTCATGAAGGATCTCCGGGCACTCTCCTCCGGCTCGACCAGCGAGCTGGGGGAGGACGACCTGGAGCGGCGGTTCGCCGACCTCAGCCGCTTCATGCAGCAGCTCCGCAAGCCCAGCCAGATCGGCGACGCACCGCCCACGTTGTCCGACCGGGACCGCCTGCTCGACGTACGCCGCCACGTCGAGATCAGCGCCGAGCGCTACGACTTCCTCACCGGCGAGCTGCGCGCGACGTACCGGACGCTGGGGGAGAAGAGCGGCGGCGAGAGCCAGGAGCTGGTCGCCTTCATCGTGGGGTCGGCCCTGCGGTTCCGGCTCGGCGACGAGATGCGCTCGCGTCCGCGGTTCGCGCCGGTCTTCCTCGACGAGGGCTTCGTCAAGGCCGACTCCGAGTTCGCCGGACGGGCCGTGCAGGCGTGGCGGGGACTCGGCTTCCAGCTGATCGTCGGCGTGCCGCTCGACAAGGTCACCGGCCTCGAACCGCACATGGACGAGCTGCTGGCGATCACCAAGAACGCCGCCACCCACCAGGCCTGGATCACGGCGATCACCGACTCCGCGGACCCCGGCGACGTCCCAGCCGTCGGGTGACAGGGTCGCCCACCCTGGTCAGAGCGGGAAGACGAGCTCACTCCACTCGTTCTCGTGGAACCTGACTTCGGGGTCGACGAGGGGTTCGTCGATGCGGATGACGGCGTGGGTCGCCGCCAGGGCGGTCATGAGCTCGGGCTTCGGGATCTTGTCCCAGCGTTTGACCCTGGCCCACGGGAGCATGGCGTAGCCACCCGCCGTCCAGTCCTCGTCCAGGAACGGGCGCGGCGTGGCGTTGTGCGAGCCATGGTGGCCGATCTTGTAGAAGGTGGCTGCGGCGAGCAGCTCTCGATTGCTGTCCGATCGACGTACGTACTCCCAGGCGCCCTGCTGCGAGTCGCCCGGGAACACCAGCACGAGCTCGTCCACCTCCAGCACGAGGAAGACGCTGGTGTTGTTGAGGACTCGGTCCAGCCGAGCGGCGGCGTTGAGGAAGCTCTCGTCGTGGTTGAGGTCCGTGAGGCCCGCGCCCCTGCGCTGGTCGTTGAGGGCGGAGCTGATGGTCTGCGGCTCGGCTGTGTAGATCGTGCTGAAGAGTGCCGTGTCTGCTCCGATCGTCTGGTCTTCCGCCGTCGTGGGGCCGTCGAGTCGCAGCCAGGCCGCTGACTTCGGCGGATCCAGCCGTCGGAGGTCGGCCTGGTCGCGTGAGGGACCGATCGCGTGCACGGTGACCCCGGCAGTCGGCTTCATCGAGTTCGAAGCCGGAGACGTCGAGGGAAGGAAACGGAGAGCGTGCGGCGTCGCGAAACCTTTGCGCCCACGACCGAGGAGGCGGTCCATGGCGCCCTGATTGGGTAGCGCGTTGAGTGCCAGCGAGTCCGCGACCTGCAGGAGCTGGCTGTCGGGACTTAGCGCTCGCTGCTGTTGGACGCCGGCGGCCAGGGTCTGGGCGACTTCGGTGAGTGACCGTCCGAGCCCCTGAGCGTCGGAGTCGTCCTCGTCCTCGACGTAGGAGAGCCAGACTTCTCCGACGTCGACCTCGGTCCACTGGTCGAGGGCGAATCCGCTGACGTGATCGGCGTGCCTGTGAGTGGCGACGATGACGTCGATCTTCGGGTCACCTTCGTCCTTGAGGTCGGCGATGAGCCCGGTGACGACGTCTTCGATGGGGCGCGCCTGACCTTGGCTGTGTGAACCACAGTCCACGAGCATGCGCCAGCGCGTCCCGGCTCGTTGGACCGTGACCAGGAAACAGTCGCCGAACCCGACGTTGTACATGCGAATGCGGAGCTGGTCAGTCATCAGTCGTCCTCGTGGAGGGACGCGAAGTTCTGCCGGGCGTACGCCGGCTTCTTCGCCCAGAGGCTCGCAGCATCCGAGTCATCGAGTGACGCGATCCAGGCTGTGATGGCTTCGTACCGTTCGCGTCCGGCGGCGCTCCACGCGTACTCCGTGACGGGCTCGGACCCGGCGGCCGGTGGCGGTACGACGAGCGGTTTCGAGACCACGTACCTGACCGCGCCGTTCGCGCGTGCGATGACGGTCGTGCCTGAGCGCATGGGCAGGGCGGACGGGTCGGCGGCGGGGTGGGTCTGGTGGAACTGGAGGACGACCTCGGGTCGGGGGCGGCGGTCCGCGGCTTGCCGGTACGACACATGGATGCCGCGGACCCTGATGGTGATGCTCGGGTCCAGCCCGAGCGCCTCGGCGTGCCGCTCAGCCCACCCGCTGAAGGCCTCGGCAACACTCTGGCCGAGCACCGCACCCTCCGGTTGCTGGCCCTCCGCTGGTTCCGGAAGCTCCTCGAGCTCCTCGAGCGGGTCGGCGGCAGCCGGGTCCTCGGCAGCCAGTGTTCGTAGGGTCGGATCGAGTCCAGTCGTCTCGGCCCTGATGACGTCGGCCAGCACGCGCTCGGCGTCGCCTTCGGCCAGCGTCAGGGCGATGCTGGGTGACGGCCAGACCAGGGCCTCGTCCGTGAGGGCGCGTACCTCCGGGAAGATCGCGCGCCGACGGAACGACTCCACGAGCCTGGCTCGCAGTCGTCCCTGGTCGTCGGGGTAGAGGTCGTGGTCTGCGGTGACGATCGAGCGGACGACATCGCTGAAGGTCGCGTCGAGCACCGGTAGGTAGTCGAAGGAGCGGATCACCATTCCGAGGAGCCGGTCGGCGTACTTGATGGCTTCGTCGGTGAGCCGAGACACCAGGTCGGGGTGCAGCCGCCCTGGTGGCAACACTCCCGTGCCGCCGGTCGCGATCCGCAGGAGGTCCGCGATCGCAGCACGGTAGGAGTCCAGGAAGGCGTCGAAGACGGCCATCACGAAGTTCGCGCCCCGTTGGTGAGGGTCGACGTCGGTGGCAAGCGGCTCCCGGGCATCGAGGTGCTGGTGGCGCGTGGCGTCGTCGTCGGGGCGCGCGTCCCTGAGGTAGGCGCGCAGCGCCGCCCCTCTCCCGGTCGAGTACCCGAACTCGCTGGCAAGGTCGAACAGCCCGGTGGCCAGCTCGATCTTGCCTTCGGACGAGGCGATGGCGTCGTACACCACCGAGTGGTCGACGAAGTGGTGGAAGAGCGCGACCAAGTCGGCCATCCCTTCGTGGATGGCGAACAGATCGGGGTTGGTCGGCTCGATGTAGAACTGTCTGAGTCGGTGGACGATCGCGTGGGTGAGCTCGTGGGCGATCACGTCGTTGGACAGGCAGCTGAAGATCGTCTGGCCCGGGAGATTGGGCCCAGGGTCCCTGCGCTCGGCCATGTAGTAGCCGAACAGCACCCCCTTGTCGGGGTGGAAGTACGCGTTGCGCCCCTCGAAGGCGTGCGGCACCATGCGCAGCTGCCGCGAGCCCTTGAACCTCAGAGGCCGGCCCATGAAGCGCTCGACTCGTTCGATCACGCTCGCTCCGACGGCGTACACGATCTGCTGGTGACACCGAGGATCTGCTTCGGACGGTGCCAGACCGTCCTGGGCCAGGACGGCACCGGCGTCGAGGTTCACCGGTTGGTACCAGACCTTCCGGACCGGGTCGTAGTCGACGACGGCTAGCTGCCGGCCAACCGGCCCGGGCTGCAACGGCTCGTAGGGCACGTCGAGGGTGAGGATGCGTCCGCTGAGTCGAGATGTCATCGGATCGAATGCGAAGGTGCGCAGGCGGCGGCGTTGGGGCGTGTCGTCGGGCGCTTGCTTGTGCGGTCGAGGGCGAACCATGGCCAGGCCTACGTGAGTGGTCGCGCCGGGTACGGCAGGGTGCCGGGCGGCGTACGTTCGTCGAGGTATCCGCGGATCCCGGCGTCGGCTGCGGCGTATCCCCAGTTGATGAGGAGTTCTTGGTGCTCCTCGTCGATGGGGGAGAGCCTGGTTGGGATCGAGGCGAGTCGGCGGGCGACTTCGGGGGCGACCGGCAGGTGCGGGCCGTGTGGATACTTGTCAGGCATGCTGGTTGTGCTGATGTAGAACCCGCCGCGGTCTCCGCGTTGGAAGCCGTCGATGGTCAAGCGTTTCCGCAGCGCTCGCACCTGCGAGTCCATGATGCGCAAGATGCGCAGCATGTGCCGTCCCCAGTCGCGATCGGGCTCGGGATCTGGATGAAAGTGCCCGCCTGCGTCGCTGACCAAGACGGTTTCATACGCTTTCCAGACCGCCTCGAGACCGAGATTGTCGTAGACGCCGCCATCACTGAGGAAGAGCTCATCGCGATAGTCCGCACCGGTCAGGTCGTTGCCCTGGACGGTCTTCCAGCGTTGGTCGCTCCCGTCGAACTCATACGGTGACAAGAAGGGCGGGAACGCGGCCGAGGCCGCGACCGCCGTGGCCAAGGGGACAGTCGGATCATCGATCATGCCGACCCGGTAGTCGGCGATGTACCGCCTGCTGAATCGGATCAGCACGCCGGACTCCAGGTTCGTCGCGTTGATCACGAAGCTCGGAGACTCAGGCAGGTCTGCCAGCGTCGCGTCGCGGAACAGGGTTCGGTTCAGCTTTCGCTCGACTCGGTCCGCGATGCTGGTGAACGGCAGTGCGAGTCCACCGAGGACTGCGGGCACGTCCACTCGAGTCCGTGCCAGCTCTCGGATCGGTCCGACCAAGCGCGCGGTGATCTCGTCGGACACTCCGGTCGCGTCGTCGAAGTCCAGGGCGCTCCAGCTCTGCCCCAGGACGGCCGCCGTGATGGAGCCGCCGGAGACGCTCGAGACGCGCTGCACCGTGCGCAGGATGCCGGCTTCGTTCAGGCGAACGATCACGCCGACGTGGAACAGCATCGCCCGGTACCCGCCCCCCGACAGAGCCAAGCCGATCCCGGGCGAAGGGGGTCGTTCGCGTCCAGGTGAGTCGTCTCTGACCGGGCTGCCGGACTCGAATCGGAAGAGGGACTCCGGCCCGTCACCGGGCGTTTCGGTCGTCTGATCGCTCATGACGCCACCTCCCTAAGGTGCCACCGCACCTTAGTTCCGGCAGTCGCCGATCGGAATGATCCATATGAGGCAAACAAGGCCGCCACTTCGCCGACGGCACGCGATACTGCCTGTATGGCAACACCGGTCGGCAAGGTTGCGGGGACTGCAACCATGCATGTGCTGCCGTTCGAGCGTTTGGACCCGGACTCGTTCGAGCGCTTGTGCGTGTGGCTGATGCGGGCTCGCGGCTACCGGAACGTCCAGCACTTGGGGGCGGCCGGCTCCGACAGCGGGCGCGACGTCGTCGCAGTGCGTGGGGACCGTCGCAGCGCGGAGCTGGTCTACGTCCAGTGCAAGCGGTCGCGTGGCTCGTTGACCGCCGCGGAGCTGGTCGGCGACGTACGGAAGATCGAACGAGCGGTGGCAAGCGGCGAGGCCGAGAAGCCGGGAACGGTGATCTTTGCCGTGACGGTCGAACCGTCGGCCAGGCTCCGGGCGACAGTGATCGCTGAGTGCGACCGGGCCGGCTACGGCTGGGAGTTCCTGACGCTCGATCTCCTCGACGCGGAGGTGAAGGAGCAACCCGGAATCCTGGCGGAGTTCTTCGGCCTCGAGGAGGCCGGCGAACCCAGGTGGCCGGTGAACTCGATGCGTCTACCGCCCGCAAACTTCGTCGATCGGGAGTGTGAACGCGAGGAGCTGGACCGGCTGCATCTGGCGGCGGTCGAGGCGCAGCGCAGCCTTGTGGTGCTGCTCCACGGCATGGGTGGCGTCGGCAAGAGCGCGCTGGCGCTGGAATGGGCCCACGACAATCGGGACTTCTTCCCCGGCGGCCGCTTCCACCTTGACCTGGGTCGATGGCGTCACGACGGGGTGGTCGACGTCTCGGCTGTCGTCTCGCAGCTGCTGGCGGACCTCGGCATGCCGGCCATTTCCCAGCCCTCCTCGTACGACGAGATGGTGCGTGCCTATCGGCGCATCGTCGACCGGCGTCGGGTGGCGCTCCTGGTCGACAACGCTCACTATCCAGCCGAGGTGCTGCCGCTGTCACCGGACAGTCCTGGGTCGGTGCTACTGGTCACGAGCAGGCAGCGGCTCGATGGTCTGATCGCAGGGGGTGCGACCCTCGTGGCGACCGGTCCCCTCGACGAGAGCGCCGCTGCACGGCTGTTCGCGTCTGCAGCACAAGACGTCGCCATGGGCGCAGTGGGAGCCGTCGGTCCGGCCGCCCAAGAGCACCAGCGCGCGGAGCCGCACACCAATGTCGCCACGGCGGAGTTGGTGCGGGCCTGTGGGGGCCTGCCGATCGCGCTGACGGCGTGCGGCGCGCAGCTGGCTGGTCGCGGTCCCGGAGCCGCCGAGCGGCTGCTGCGCCGGACTCGGCAGACGTCGCAGGTTGGCGACGGGACGAACCGGGTGCTCCCGGTGGCGATCTTCGACGCCTCGTACGCGACGTTGGGGCCGCAGCTGCAGGCCGCCTACCGCCGTCTGCTGGGCGGACCGGTGCTGGACCTGACCGGGTTCGCTGCTGCCGCACTGCTCGACCGCGAGGTCGAGGACGCCGAAGCCACGTGTGACGATCTGTCGGCTCTCAGCCTGCTGGACGAAGCGGGCGTCCACACCTGGCGCGGCCATGACCTGATCCGGCAGCATGCCGTCGACCTGTGGCGCACCGACACCAGCAGTGGGGACGACCTGGATGCCGTGCTGCGCTCGGCAGCACGACGCTACGCCTGGGCGGCGAGTCTGGCCGATCACGCCATCGTTGCCGATCGGCCACGACTGGGTCTACGCGACCAGGTCGCCGAACCACGGCACCTCGACCCGGTCAGCACCCGGGAGGAGGCGCACCGATGGTGGCTGCGAGAGAAGACCAATGCGGTCGTGGTCGCACGCCTGTGCTGGGAGCGGGGCTGGGATGTCGAGCTGATGTTGTTGGCTGAAGGGTCCTGGCCGATGGCGGTGACCTTGAAGACCGCTGCCGAATGGGAGGTGGTGCAGGGTCTGGCAGCCCAGGCTGCGACGCGCCGGGCGGACCACCGTGCCGTCGCGCGATTTGCCTCGCAACAGGCTCGCGCCCTTGCTGACAGTGGCCTGCACGACGCCGCAGCCGATCAGTGTCAGGCGGCCATGTCGGCGGCGGTCCTCGCGGGGGACCGCATGATGGAGGCCTCGGTCAGCGAGTTCACCGGCATCTGCCTGCTCGCTGCCGGCGACGGCCCGGCAGCGCTCGCTGCCCTCGACCGGGCACGTGGCATGTTCGCCGAGCTCGGTGTGGTCCGCGGGGTGGCGCTGCAGGACTACTACGCTGCCTGCGCGCTGCTGAGCATGGGTCAACCCGCCGAGGCCCTGAACCGGACCGAGGACTGCTTCGACGCCTTGCTGATGGCAGGGGACGAGGTCAGTGTCGCTCGTGCGCAGCTGCGTCGTGCGGAGGCATATCTGGCGTTGGAGCGGCCGGACGACGCCGAGGTGGCCGCACAGGACGCCCGCGACCTCGCCGTGGGCAACGGTCTGTACTTCGAGCAGGGCGAGGCTCATGACCTCCTTGCCCGATGCGCCGACGCCAGCGGTGAGGCCGATCAGGTGCGCGACCACCGCGATGCCGCTCGGGAGGCTTTTCGGAGGATCGGACATCCCCGCGGTCTCGACTGACGTCGCTGATGCAGGTCAGTCTCACTCCGGGTCGGCCGCGGCACGGGTGATCCTCAGGACGCCCTCTCCTGTGCCCCATCGCACCCGCACCGAGCTGCTCGCGCCCGTATCGTGTCCCCGTCGACGGGCCTGGTCAGGCCCGTCGATGCAGCAGCGCAGGAGGTCGGCGTAGGCAGCAGCCGCCGCCACCGGGTCCGGGATGCTGCCGGTCGGGTCGACGACAATCCGGAACGTCGTGCCGTCTGGACCCCACCGGGCCACGGCATCGTCGGCTCCGGCGCTAATCGCCATCGTGCAACCCGGGTAGGCGCGCTGAAGCTCCCTGAGGCGGGCGAACCGAGTGGCGTGGCGCTGGTCGGGGAGCGCGGGGGTGAGGATGACGTCCGAGGTCCGCAGTGCCATGACCTGTCCCGGGTCGTCGAAGGCCACGAGAGCTGACACCCGAGCATCCGACCGCCGCACCGAGGAATCCGTTGACTCGGGGGGGGGGGGGGGGGGGGGCAACTGCGGGGTACCGCTCGACGTGGACAGCGCGCTCGCCGCCATCCTCCGCCGCGGCCACCGTGACCACGGCGACGAAGGGAAAGGCGTCCGGCAACCGCACGCCGGGTGGCCTCACCGGACGAGGCTGGACCGCTCCGAGGTCGTCACCCACCTCGAGACGCAACAGTCGGTAGACGACACTGCGCAACTCCTCCAACGCGCCGCCCGGTCGGACGGTGAGGCGCTCCAGCGCCCACGCCGGATCGGGCGCCGAGGCGACGAGCTGCTCGATCTGGGTGCGCAGATCAAGGTCGGCATCCAGACGTGGGGCGTCGCGCCCGATGGCTCCCAAGACCGAACCAGGCATGACGTCGCTGTCATCGAAGGAGGCCAGCAGGACAGGCACACCTAGCGCGGTCCCGTACACGCCGACCGAGCCGTGGTCGACCACCAGCCCGTCCGCGGCCAGCAGCCCGGCGCGCCAGCCGTCGCCGGGCGAGAGGACCACCACCCCAGCCTCGAGGGGCTGTCGAAGCCACCCGCCGACGCGCCACCGGCCGTGAGCTGCCCACACGTTCGGGTGCACGACCATCCCCAAGCGGAACTGATCCAGCGGCAGGCACGACGCCAGGCGGCGCCACAGATCGGGATCGCGAGCGAACTGCGACCGCGGGCCCCAGGTCGAGCTGACGAGGACGAGTCGCTGGCCCGGCTCCAGCCCCAGCTCACGGCGAAACCGCTCTCGCATCGCCCGGGCGACCAAGAGCTGATCCAGCAGCGGGTCGCCGACCGCGACAGCCGTGGCCGTAGCAGGGAGCGTGCCGAAGAGCGGGACCTGTTCGGGATGGGACACCGTCAGCGTCGTCAGCGGCACGTCTGCGCGAGCGAGCCGATCACCAGGGTCTCTCGGCCGGGGCGGCTCGTTGTTCCCGAGCACGCTGGCGGGCTTCCCGAACCCCGGGCCGTGCTGGGTCAACAGGAGCGGGCCGGCCAACCTCCCATAGCTACCGCGTGGACTCGCCGCCAGGATCAGATCCCACTCCTGGGCGACGGCGGTCGGCCACGGCACCGGGACGACACCCAGAGATCGCAGGAGGTCGTGGGCGGAGTCCACCGAGTCCGAGGGTGACTCGTCCTCGATGGTGAAGAAGATCTCGACTCGGCGATCGTGAGCGAAGACGTCGGTCACGTCGAGCAGCCACCGAGTTGTGATCGCCGTGCGGGCGTAGACGAGCACCCGTCGCGTCGTCGGCACGGTCGCATGGGAGACGAGCCCGACGGTCGAGCGTCCACGCGATCGGCGCCACAGCATCGGCACTCCATAGGTCTTCACAGCGAGTCCCACGGGGAGTGGGGAAGCACAATCTAGGGGAAGGTGCGTGAGCTCCGGGCGACCTTCCGCGATCTTCGGGTGGACGGCGTGCGGCACCGGTCGAGTTCTCAGTCCGGGTCCCGCATCCGCGCGGCGAGCTCCTCACGCGAGGCGATGCCCAGCTTCGTGTAGACGTGCCGGAGGTGGTACTCGACGGTCTTGGGACTGAGGAAGAGCGACGCGGCGGTCTGCCGCGTGGTCTGGCCGTCGGCCAGGAGCAGCGCGATCTGGAGCTCTCGGGCGGTCAGCTCGATGACCGGGCCGGTCTCGCGCCGCCGGACGTGGAGGCCGGAGGCGTCGAGCTCAGTCGACGCGACGTCGGACCATCGCTGGGCGCCAAGGCGTTCGAAGTCCTCCATGGCGCTGCGCAGCTGGATCCGGCAGTCGGCACGCCGCCGCATCCGCCGCAGGCGCTCGCCGTACAGGAGCCGGGTGCGCGCGGTCTCGAAGCGGTCCGGGGTCAGCGCGTGCTGCGCGAACGCCGCCTCGAACGCGGCATCCACCTCGTCGTCCGGGCTCAGCAGCGCACGGACCCGCGCGGAGCGGGCCAGGGACCACGGGCTCCCTTTGACCTCCGCACGGGCCAGGTACGCCGCCACCGTCGGGTCCGTCCCGATCTCGTCACCTCGTCGGATCCGGGCCTCCACCAGCTCGGGCACCGGAGAGAGGTCGGGGTCGCCGACGCCGCGGTCGGCGAGCAGGGAGGCCATCTCCTCGAAGCCGTCGACCGCCTCGGCCACCGCCCCTCGCGACAGGTCGAGCTCGGCGAACGCGAATCCCACCCAGGCCCTGACCGAGTGGACGTCGTGCGCGGCGGCCACCCCGAGCGCCTCGGCCCCGACGGCCTGGCACTCGGCGACGCGGCCCTGCCGGGCATGCAGCCAGCAGAGGCCGGCAAGGTTGGCGGCGAGCTCCGTGGCCTGCCGCGACTCTCGCGCGTGGGCGATCGCCTCGCCGTACGCCGCCTCCGCCCGCTCCCAGCGGTCGCCGGTGGCATCGGCCCGGGCGAGGTGGAAGAGCAGGTGCGGCAGCTCGCCGATCGTGCCGGCCTCGCGTCGTTCGGACACGGCCCGCTGCACCAGCTCGCGCCCGACGCCCGACTCACGGAGGTAGAGCGGACCGAGCACCTCCCACGCCGAGCGCGCCCGGTGCTGGTCGAGCGGCAGCCCCGCGAGCAGCTCGACGCCTCGACGCAGATGATCGACCCCCGAAGCGCCCTCCAGGGTCCGGGCGATGCCGATGGCGATCGAGGCGATCGCCTCGGACCGGGCGCCCGCTCGCGCCGCGACGCCGGGCTCGGCCAGCAGACCCTCCAGGCGGGCCGCCACCGCAGTGGCGGCGGGGACGTCGAGCAGGTAGTAGCAGACCTCGATGACCTCGGCGTACATCACCAGCGCCTCGCCGACCACGTCGGTGCCGGCCTCGTCGGCCGCGCCCAGGAGCTCCGTGTAGGCCTGGCCGAGCCGTCCGCTGCGTGCTGCGGCGAGGCCGGTGACCGCACGCACCCGCGCGCGTAGCTCGCGGGTGGCCGTGTGGCGGCCCGCCTCGGTGAGCACCGCCGTGGTGCGGGCGTCGTCGCCGGAGAGCCAGGCGGCCTCCCCGGCGGCGAGCAGCCGGCGACCCGCGCTCTCCGAGGTCTCCGAGTGCAGGGCCGCACGCTCGCTGGCCGACGCCGCCACGGCGTACGCCCCGCGGGTCGCGGCGCGACCGGCCACGGCGTCCAGCTCGGCGGCGACGGACTCGTCGGGCCCGAGCGTGGCCGCGCTGAGGTGCCAGGCCCGCCGGTCGGCATCCCCCGGAGGCAGGATCCCCGCGACCAGCGCATGCAGGCGGCGTCGTACGGCGGCGGGTGTGGCGGCGTAGACGGCGGTCCGGGCCAGCGGGTGCACGAACGCCACCCGGTCCGGGCCGGTCTGGATCAGCCCGGCCTCCTCGGCCGCTGCCAGGCCCTCGACCGGGATGCCGGCCACGGCGCAGGTGCGTCCGACGGTGGCAAGATCCTCCCCGGCGACCGCGACCACCTGCACCGCACCCGCGAGGTCCGGGTCCAGCCGCGCCACCCGCATCCCGAACGCCGCCGTCGCCACCGACGAGAGGTGCTCGGGTGCCGCGAGCGGCAGCCCCGGTGGCAGCGCGGCCAACGAGTCGGGGCGGTCGGCGAGGGTGCGCAGCACCAGCGGGTTGCCGGCCGCGAGCTCGACGATCCTCCCCGTCTGCTCCTCCGTCAGGGCATGGCTGGAGGCTCGGACGACCTCACGCGCCGTGGTGTCGTCGAGGCGGCCCAGGTCCAGCACCGGCAGCCCGTCCCACGCGTCGGTCTCGCCGGGGCGCAGCGCCACCAGGACCAGGAGCGGATCGGCGATCAGCCGGCGGGCGACGAACGCGAGCGCGTCGGCCGACGGGCGGTCGAGCAGGTGGGCATCGTCGACGACGACCGCGGTCGGCCGCTCCTCACCCACTCGGGTCAGGAGCGTGAGGACCCCCGCCGAGATCGCGAACCGGTCGGCGGCGGTGCCCTCGCGCAGCGCGAGTGCGACGCCGAGAGCCTCCGCCTGCGGTGCCGGGAGGGTTCCGATCTGGTCGAGCACGGGCCGCAGCACCGTGGCGAGACCCGCGAAGGGCAGCTCCCGCTCCGCCTCGCTGCCGCAGGCGCGCAGCAGCCGGAGACCCGTCGCTCGGGCAACCGCGTCCTCGACCAGGGCGCTCTTGCCGATGCCGGCCTCGCCCCGCACCACCAGGACCCCGCTCTGCCCGAGGCGGGCGCCCGCGAGCAGCGCCTCGACCTCGCGCTGGGCATGGGCTCGCCCCACCAACATGTCCGGAGTCTAGGGAGCCCAGGCGCCACCGGCCCAGGACCAGGGGGGTCACCGGATGCGCCACCTGACGCCGCTGGCCGAGGGTCGTGGCAGCGGTCCCCGGCGTACGGCCGGGGCCACCTGGACCGAGGAGCCCCCATGACCACCCAGATCACTGCACCCGCCGAGCTCGACGAGGCCAAGCTCATGGAGTTCGTCTTCCGAGCTGTCGACGAGGTCGGCGCCTCCCTCAACTGCGCCCTGGTCGTGATGGGGGACCGGCTCGGCTACTACCGGGCGCTGGCCGAGCGCGGCCCACTGACCGCCTCCGAGCTCGCGCAGGCGACCGAGACCGGCGAGCGGTACGCCACCGAGTGGCTCAACGCCCAGGCGGCCGGCGCCTTCGTCACGTACGACGGGGCGTCGGGCCGCTACACCCTGCCCGCGGAGCACGCCGTCGCCCTGACCGACGAGACCAGCCCGGCGTACCTCCCGGGCTTCTTCCAGATCGCCTTCGGCACGATCACCGACGCCCCGCGGATCTTCGACCGGGCGCGTGACGGGGACGGTCTCTCGTGGGGCGACCACAGCAACGACGTCCACGAGGGGTGCGAGCGCTTCTTCCGGCCGAGCTACGCGGCCAACCTGGTCTCGAGCTGGCTGCCCGCGCTGGAGGGCGTGGTGCCCAAGCTGGAGCGTGGCGCACGCGTCCACGACCTCGGCTGCGGTCACGGCTCCTCGACCATCCTGATGGCGGAGGCCTACCCGGCTTCGACGTACGTCGGCTCGGACGCGCACGGGGAGTCGATCGGCGTGGCTCGCGAGCGTGCGATCGAGGCCGGGGTCGGCGGCCGCATCGAGTTCGAGGCCGCGAGCTCCACGACCGTCACCGGCGGGGGCTACGACCTGGTCACCGTCTTCGACGCGCTGCACGACATGGGCGACCCGGTCGGCTGCGCGCGCCGGGTCTACGACCTGCTCGCCGACGACGGCACCTGGATGATCGTCGAGCCGGCGGCCGGCGACCGGATCGAGGACAACTTCAACCCGGTCGGCCGGGCCTACTATGGCTTCTCGACACTGCTGTGCACGCCCGCGTCGCTCTCCCAGGACGTCGGGCTCGCGATCGGGACCCAGGCCGGGCCGGCCCGGATCCGCGACATCGTCACCGCCGCGGGGTTCACCCAGTTCCGCATCGCAGCGCAGACGCCGTTCAACAACGTGCTGGAGGTGCGCAAGTGAGCGGAGCCTCCACCGCGTACGGCGACTCCGTTGCCCCTGCGAGCCGGGCGGTCCTGCCCGAGCGCAGCGGGGTCGCCGTGCGCGACGGCGTACCTCTCGCGTGGTCGTCGTACGGCGGTGGTCAGACCACGCTGCTGATGATGCCGACCTGGTCGATCGTGCCGTCGCGGGTGTGGAAGGCCCAGGTCGCCTACCTCTCGCGCCACTTCCGGGTGGTCACCTTCGACGGCCGCGGCAGCGGGGCGTCCGGTCGCCCGGTGGGCGCCGCGGCGTACGCCGACGTGGAGTACGCCGCGGACGCCGTCGCGGTGATGGACGACGCGGGGGTCGATCGCGCCGTGCTCGTCTCGCTCTCGTGCGGAGGCACCTGGTCGGTGCACGTCGCGGCCGGGCATCCCGACCGGGTGCTCGGGCTGTTCTCGATCGCGCCCGCCTGCGGGCTGTCCGTGCACGACCCCGCGCGCGAGGAGTTCGACTGGTCCGAGCGGCACCCGCATGCCAGGGGCTGGGCGAAGTACAACAAGCACTACTGGCTGGAGGGTGGGTACGACGACTTCCTCGCCTACTTCTTCGCCCAGATGTATCCCGAGGCGCACTCGACCAAGCAGATCGAGGACTGCGTGGCCTGGGGGCGCGACGTCTCACCGCAGACGCTGGTCGACACGACTGCGGGACGCCTCGGCTGCGACGGCGCGACCTGTACGTCGGTCGAGCCGCTCTGTCCCCAGGTCGCCTGTCCCGTGATCGTGGTGCACGGCACCGACGACCGGATCCGCAGCCACCTGATCGGGGAGCGGCTGGCCGAGCTGACCGGCGGCGAGCTCGTGCTCGTGGAGGGCGGTGGCCACGGACTGCCCGCCCGCGACCCGGTGTGGGTCAACCACCAGATCAGGCGCTTCGCCGCGCGGTTCGACCCGCCGCCGGTGAAGCCGCCGCCGCGGTGCTGGCAGCGTGCGGCGGCCCGGCCGCGCCGCGCCCTCTACCTGTCCTCCCCGATCGGGCTGGGGCACGCGCGGCGCGACGTGGCCGTCGCCGACGCACTGCGCGAGCTGCACCCCGACCTGGTCTTCGACTGGCTGGCGCAGGACCCGGTCATCCGGGTCCTCCAGCAGCGCGGCGAGCGCGTCCACCCGGCCTCGGCCCACCTGGCCACCGAGTCCGGCCATGTCGAGGCGGAGTGCGGCGAGCACGACCTGCACGCGTTCCGCGCGATCCGCCGGATGGACGAGATCCTGGTGAACAACTTCATGGTCTTCGACCAGCTCCTCGAGGAGGAGCCGTACGACCTCGTGATCGGCGACGAGGCCTGGGAGGTCGACTACTTCCTCCACGAGAACCCCGAGCTCAAGCGGGCGGCGTACGCCTGGCTCACCGACTTCGTCGGCTGGCTGCCGATGCCCGACGGCGGCGCGGCGGAGGCCTCTCTGACCGCCGACCTCAACGCGGAGATGATCGAGCACCGCGCCCGCTTCCACCTGTTGCGCGACCGCTCCGTCTTCGTGGGCAACCCCGACGACGTGGTGCCCGACAGCTTCGGACCGGAGCTGCCGGCCATCCGCGACTGGACCGAGCAGAACTTCGACTTCGCCGGCTACGTCACCGGCTTCGACCCCGCGAGCCTGGGCGACCCCGCCGAGCTACGCGCGCGGCTGGGCTACCGGCCCGACGAGACGGTCTGCGTCGTCAGTGTGGGCGGGTCGGGCGTGGGCGCCCCGCTGCTGCGCCGCGTGCTCGACGCCGTACCTCTGGCCCGGCGCCGCCGGCCGGACCTGCGGTTCGAGATCGTCGCCGGCCCACGGATCGACCCGAGCTCGCTGCCGTCGTACGACGGAGCCCGCGTGCACGGCTTCGTGCCGGACCTGACGACGTGGCTGGCAGCCGCGGACGTCGCCGTCGTCCAAGGCGGACTGACGACCTGCATGGAGCTGACCGCGCTGCGCAAGCCGTTCCTCTACCTGCCGCTGCGCCACCACTTCGAGCAGAGCTTCCACGTACGCCGACGCCTCGACCAGTACGCCGCCGGGACGTGTGTGGACTACGAGCTGACCCGCGACCCCGAGGCCTTCGCCGCGGCGATTGAAGCCGAGGCGGCGCGCGACACGGCGTCGTACCGCCCGGTGGAGACCGACGGTGCGCGGCGCGTCGCGCGACTCCTCGCCGACCTGGTGTGACCGGCCGGGCTCAGGTGTAGAACTGCTGCGAGGCGAGGACGGCCAGCGTGTCGGTCCGGATGACCTGCAAGACGTAGCTCTGGTCCTCGGGGATCGAGAGGTTGCCCGTGCACGTCCTGCCGTCGTTGACGCCGACGTCCTTGATCTGGAACGTGGACCTCGACCCGCTCTGCGGAACGATCTTCGCCCGGACGTCGTAGCCATCGACGCGGCTGTCGTTGGCACACAGATTGTCGTTGCTGTCGTCCCAGGAGCCGTAGCCGGCGGCCGTGTTGACCGTGATGTCGTTCGCGAAGGCTGGTGCTGCGATGAAGCTGCTCGCGCTGGCTACGGCCACCGCCGCGATCCCGAGGGTCAGTGTCTTCTTCATGCGAGTCCTTGTCCTAGATGTTCCCGAGGTAGCTCAGCCCGTGGCGTCCCTTCACTGGCGTCTCGTCGGGACTGGCCGAGCCGTGCCAACGATTCTCGCTGTCCGCGGTTCATCAATGGCTCCGTCGGTCCCCGTCGATGAAACTGGCGATAGTTGTCACCCGGGTCACAACATCTGGACTGACGCAACTCGTCACACATCAGGTCAGAGCATGGTGCGTGCTGCCCACACCAACGCGATCAGAGAAGCCCCGTAGGCGACGAACTTCGCGACCGCGATCCCGAAGAGCAGGTGCACGGCGCGTCGAGTGGGCTCGGGCTTTCCGGCGATCACCCACAGCGCCAGCCCCTCCAGGACATCGAGGGCGGCCGCTGGCAGCACCAGCCACCACGGGCCGTCGGCAGCCGCGACGATGACCCCAGTTGCGCCGCAGAGCAGAGCCGCGAAGGGAAGGTCGACCAGGACCCCGTTCCTGACCGCCGCCGGTCCACCCGCGTCGGCCAGCCGGGAGCGGAAGAGCGCGGGGTCCCGCGACAACACCAGACAGGGTTGCCGAGTGAAACCGCGGTGCCGACGGCCGACCACAGCGGCGTACGTCGTCGGCGCGATCATCGCGGTCAACCACCAGGGGCTCGTGGACACGTGGCGAGTCTGTCGTACCTGCTCGACCGCCGTGAAGTGGCCACCCACAGATCACGGTCATCGTCTTCGTGGGTGCGGCCTTCGTCTTGAGGACGGCGGCGCCGCGCTGGGCGGGCGTCCTGAACGGAACGTCGGCATCGACCCTGGCCTCCGGTGCTGAGCTGGTTGTTCTGTGCTGCCTACTCCGGGAGCAGGTGAGTGCTGACCTTGGCCTGTAGTCGCACGAGGTCGGGCTGAGCCGATGGTGGGGCTGACTCGATGAGGGTCTCGATGAGTTGACGAAGCCGCGCGAGCACCATGGCGAACGGGACAGCGGGCGATATCAGGTCGGCGATGGCGGTACGCGTGTAGTCGCTCCACGCGGGAAGCCGCAAGCGAATGCGGAGCTGTCCGGATCCGTCGGTGATGTCGTGAACGTCGATGTCGCGTGTCGTCAGCGCTCGGAGGAGCCCGTCGGTGGCGTCGATGGCGTCCACCGCGCTGGCAGGGTCGTTGACGGCTGGGGAGAGAGCACGAAGCGCGATGTCTGCCAAGAGTCGAACCGCGAGCATGGGGTCCTGGTCGAAGGATCGTTCGGATCCCCGTACGACGGTTCGTTCGACCACGTCGTCGGACAGATCCCCACCGTGTACGTCGGCGAGCGGGGTGCCCTGGTGCACGGTGTCGCCGACTCCGACCCGGAACGCGACGACAGCGTCAACCCGAGCGGCGGCGTCGATGAGCGGGAGGAGATCGAGCTGTTGCACGACGCCGGACCGGCCGCTCCAGGCGACCGTACGGCGAAGCGGCGCCGACAGCTTGCCCTGCCCCGCCGTGATGGTGCTCTGGTCCGAGGTGCGGGTCGGATACACGTCGTGGATGACCGCACGGCCCTCGGTGGAGACGGCTTCGAGCACGTGGGCAAGTTGCAGGGACAGGAACGCCCGGACCTGGAGCTGACGGATGAAGGCGACGGTGGCGAGTACGCCGACGATGGCTGTTCCGGGCACCACGACGGAGACGCGGGACTGGTCGGCGCTGGCCAACGCCGCTGTCGCGCAGTACACGAACACCCCGATCGCGAACGCGAAGGTGCGCCACACCAAAGGGTCGCCGCGGAACAGGCGTAGTCGAGGCGTGAAGCTCGATGCGGACCACTGCACGACTCCGAACAGCAGCGAGTACACCAGGCTGACGACGCCGATCACCCCGATGCCCAGGGTGAACAGCGGCTCGACCAACCGGCTGCCCGCCATGCTGGGATCGCTCGCCATCCGGGGCAGGACCAGCCCCAGCCCGAGGCCCACGAGCGCACAGACGAACTGCGCGAACTCTGCTCGAAGCCGCCGTCGGACGCGCAGGAGCCGCCTGGTCGGTGATCTCCGCGCTGCCGTCATCGGACCCGGTCCCTACTGATCCCTCACCAGGTGAGCTCGATCTCCAGCTCGTTGCCCCCGTCGCCGAGCTCGACCTCGATCTTGAGCTCGACCTCGTCCGGCACGCGCACCGTGATGCGGCGACCCGCGCGCACGAACTCGACCACGTTGTTGCGGGCGAGGGCGTCGGCCAGCGCATGGAGCCGTGCCGCTGCGTCTTCGCGGCTCAGGGTGCGGGTCTCGTCGATCTCGAACAGGTCCATGTGCTCTCCTGGGTCAGCTGGGTGGGTCACCGGCGGTCGACGTAGATGACTTCGATGGCGTTGTTGCCGTACCCGAGTCGATTCCACGGAGGTACGTCGGGCTGCACGTTGCCGGCGGCGTCGGTGGCCCTGGCGCGCAGGGTGTGCCGGCCGACGCCGATCGCGTCCCAGGTGTAGCTCCAGTCCTGCCACCCGAAGTCGTCTGGATCCGTCGGCTCGAGCTGCGCCGGTTGCCAGTCGCCCTCTCCGGTGAGGCTGACGTCGACGCTTGTGATGGGGCCGGTGCCTGACCACGCCTTGCCGCGGACGGTGTAGGTGTCCTGGTGGATGACCGAGCCCGGCGCCGGGTCGGTGATCCGGGCGCGCACCCGCATCAGGGTGACCGGCTCATGGGGCTGGTCGGGCCACTCGTAGATGTAGTGGCCGGTCTGGAACTCTCCGGTGTAGGGCTCGGTCAGGACGTCGAGGCGCTCGAGCCACTTCACGGAGGCGACGGCGTACCAGTGCGGGACGATCAGCCGGAAGGGGGCGCCGTGGTCGCGTCCGAGGGGCCGGCCGTTCATCTCGTAGGCGATGAGGATGCCTGATGCCGGGTCGACGGCCTGTGCCAGTGGCAGGGCACGGGTGAAGGTCAGGTTGTCCTGGTCGGTCTCGGGCAGGATCGCCTGGAGGTGGTACGGGCCGTGGTCCGCCCCTTGGGCGAGGAGCTCGACTCCGTCTGCGGCCGGCGCGACCTGCGCCAGGACCTCGTGGAGAAGGGCACCAGTCCAGCGGGCCGTGGAGACGGCGAAGTCGCCCCACGGCTCCCCGGTCGGGAGCGGCCTCATCTCCAGGCGGCCGTTGCCGGCGCACTCGAGGGTGACCGTGTGGTCGTGGGCCGGCATCGCGCGCAGGTCGTCGAGCGTGAGGGTCATAGGACTCGCGACCGCGCCACCGATCTCGAGGGTGCCGTCGTGCTCGGGCACCGCGAAGTTGCTGCGCACGTAGTGGAGCTCGGTGGGCGTGACGTCGCCGACGAGCGCGTCCGGCGGTGCCTCCGCGTTGTACGGCGCGGGGTTGATCATCACCAGCGCGGCACGGGCGGCCTCGAGTTCATCAGCAGCGGTCATGCTGTTCAGCCTCCTTGGGGCGGTGACGGAGCGTGGGTCAGAAGTCGGAGTCTGCGAACGTGGGCTCGCGGCCGTCGTTGAAGGCGCCGATGCCCTCGACGCGGTCGGGGTGGACCGCGGAGCGCCAGTGGGCGTCCATCATGATCGCGATGGCCTCCTCGATCGGCTGGCCCTCGCCCAGGTGCACGGCACGCTTCACGGCCTGGACGGCGGTCGGTGAGTTGCCGGCGATCTTGTCCGCGATCTGCAGTGCCGCGGCCATCAGCTCGCCGGGCTCGTGGAGCTCGTTGACCATGCCCAGCCGGTAGGCCTCCGCCGCGGGGACCGGATCGCCGGTCATCAGCATCTGGAGCGCCTTGCCGCGAGGCAGCAGGCGCGGCAGCAGCGCCGGCGAGCCACCCCCCGCCGCCAGGCCGAGCATCGCCTCGGGCTGGCCGAAGGTCGCGCCGGTCGAGGCGATGATGAAGTCGGTGCTCTGGGCCAGCTCGCAGCCGCCGCCGTACGCGATCCCGTTGACTGCGGCGAAGATCGGCTTGCGCAGCTGGCGGACCGTGTACAGGGTGCGGTCGAAGGCCTGCCGCTGCCGCAGCCAGTCCTCCTTCGTCATCGCCTTGCGCTGCCGCAGGTCGCTGCCGACGGAGAAGGCGCGGTCACCGGCACCCGTCATGACGACGGCTCGTACGGCGGTCCGCACCGCGATCTCCTCGACCACCTCGGTCAGCAAGGCACCCATCTCGGTCGTGATCGCGTTGTCGGCGTGAGGTCGGTTGAGAGTGATCCGCGCGACCCTGCCCTCGGACAGGTAGTCCAGGAGGACGGGAGGCTCGGTCTCCTCGATGTCCGGGGCGGGCGGGGCGAAGTCGAGCGCTGCCCAGCGGTCGGTGCTTGATGAGCTCATCTGCTTCCTCTCTGGGTGGCGCTTGTCAGGTGTCGAGCTCCGCGAGCCAGCGCAGCGCGCTCAGGCTGGGTGCGAAGCAGTACTCGCCGCCGCGGGTGACCACGAACGGCGGCAGGTCCTGGAGTCGGCGGCGGATCGGTCGTTGCGCGATGGTGAAGCTGCCCGGGTCGTCATGCGGTCCGACGAGCGGGTCGGACTCGCGTGGGGCGCCGATGAAGATGCCGTCGTTGAGCCATTGGGTCTTGACGAACTCGAACTGCCGTTTGAGGTGGGCGCCGGCGAAGACGAAGATGATCCCGCGCTCCGCACCGTCGTCCTCGGTCACGCCGTCGGGCAGCACGGGGCCGTAGCTCGTGCCGCGCCGGATCATCCGGTGCAGCCGCGTGTCCACGCTGCCCTCCTGGTCCAGAGCGTCGCGCGGGTTGGCCCGGCGCGCATGCGAGCCGACGGGGCACTTGAAGCCGCGGGGATCGTCGCCGAACCTGAAGTCGTTGTTGCGGTGCGGGTCGCTGCCGAGCTCCGGATCGTCCTGGTCGGGCGAGAGTGCGAGCGGTGCCCCGCTCTGCCAGCGACCGACGATCTTCGCCCCGAGGAGATCCTCCTCCGCCCGCGTCGCGGCCCGGGCGCGCAGGTACGTCCGGTACGCCGCCACCCGGGTATGCAGCTTGCGGAACACGACGTACGTGCCGTTGCGTCCCAGGATCTCCGGGACCGGAACAGGAGCCACCTCCCCGGTCTCGTCGGGGTAGCCCAGGAAGATCTCACCGGCCTTGAGGGGCCGCTCGCGCGAGTCGGTCGCAGATCGGCCGCTGCCCTCGACGGCCGGTTGCCCGATGCCGTCCTTGAAGCCGAACGAGGTCCGCCCGGTGGCGAGCTGGTAGCAGTCTTGCCGCCAGATCAGATCGATCCCGGGGAGCTCGGCATGGGCTCGTCGGGCCTTCTCGGCGACCTCATCGAGCCGGGCCTGGTCGGACGACAGGACCGCGATGGCCACATGTACGTCGGCGGTGCCCAGCGGCTTCTCCCAGTGGTCGGGACCGCTCTGGCCGGTGTCTCCCAGGATCTCGGCCCGCGCGGCCATGCCCTCCCGGAACTCGGGGGCGAAGCTGTCGAGGGACGTCTGTGGCACGCCGAGCGCCTTCAGCCCGCGGTAGGTGAAGGCGACCGTCAGCGACGTCTCGAGCGCCTCGCCGGCCGCTGTGGCGTCGAGGATCCCGTGCAGTCGCCGGACCAGCTTGCGGCCGTCGTGCCGGTCGCGGATGCGGAGCAGCAGATAGGCGCCGACGTACGGCGAGGGCCGCTCGAACAGCGCGCCGGCCTGGATGTCGTCCAGCTCTAGGGCCGCGCCCGTCGTGAGGTCCATGATCAGTGGTGCTCGGGAGGCTCAGGCGGGGTGGGGTTCGCCGGTGCCAGGTACGGGAACGTGACCGTCGCCGGGTGAGTTGCTGCGTCGACGCCGTCGCGGATCGTCGGCCCTTCCCCGGCGTTGACGAGCTGGCTGAAGATCGTGTCCATCACGTCATCGTTCAACGTCCGGCCGCCGCACGTCCGGTGCGGTTCACTGCGTCGCGCGGCGAGCTCGATCTCGAGGAACGAACCCTGCTCGACGTACGGCTTGGTCACGTCGACGACTAGGTAGTCGGCGAGGACGAGGTCCGTGAGCGGGTGGCTGCCGTCCTCGCCGGTGGGCCAGTCCTGCCTGCCGTCGAGGCCGTCCCAGAAAGCGAGGTTGGCATCCAGGCGCGCCCGGAACGCCCCGGCGTAGGAGTCGCCGGGGCGGAACACGTCCTCCATGTTGTAGAGGTCGCGGATCTCCAGGTCCCGGTTGACCTGGTCGAAGTCTTTGGGGGCGAGCATCATGTTCTTCACCTCGGGTCGACCCACCCGCTCGATCCGGACGTTGAACTCGCCTCGGGTCAGGGTCTCGGCGACCACGCCGACGAGAGGCCGGCCCGGCAGCAGGTCGGTGTCGATCTCCACGACGATGCTCAGCACGTTCTTGCCGTCCAGGAAGATCGATCCGTGGTCGGTGAAGGCGAGCTTCCGCGTCGCGATCGTGGCCAGCGCGGCGCGGGCGTCCATGATGAAGGGGTCCCACCGGACGCCGGCGAAGACCCGGACGCCGCCGGCCGTGCCCCCCGCTTCGTCGTTGACGCGGAAGCGGACCTCCTCACCGCCCGGCGCCACGCAGGTCCCGTGTTGCACGTGGTCCGGCCCGTCGTGCTCCGGTGCACCGAACACGCAGTCGACGACCAGCTCCTCGTCCCCGGGGACGAACGCCCAGCCGCCTTCTTCGGCCGGAGGCGAGAGCGACCTCAGCCGGAAGCGATACAGCAACCCTGCAGAGAAGAGATCCGATGGCTTGGCCATCGGCAGCGTGTTGAGGACGAGGACGAGACGGCCCGGGACCTCGGGACTCGGGAACGCGTAGACGTCGGTGATGTCGGCGATCGGGTCCGAGAGGGCACGTGGTCCGGAGATGTGGTCAGACACGGCTAGTCGGCGGCCTCGTCGAGCAGGGGCTGCATCGCCGGATGCTCGAGGATCTCCGCGGCCTGCGGGTGGTCGAGCACCTGCTGGAAAGCGGCGTTGACCCGCTGCGCCTTGCGGATCTCCTTGACCGTGCCGCCGTAGTTGCGGGCGTACGCCGCGGCGCTCTGCTCGGCGCCCAGGACGAAGGCCCGCACGGCCGCGACGTCCGGCAGGCCGTCGTACCCCTCGACGTGACCGAAGATCACGTCGAAGAGCGCCAGCGTCGGACCCGACGTGAAGAAGTCCTCCATGTAGGCGTCCCACGGGCCGTCGAAACTGGTGATGAACGCCAGCCGGGTGTCGTCGTCGAACAGCACGAACCGTGCCTCGTGGATGGTCTGGATCGCCATCCCGTAGTCACCGGGGCGGTAGCCCGGGGTGTCCTGCAGGCTGTCGAGAGCCGCCCGCAGAGCCGGTGCCTCGCCATCCTTGACCCGGAAGAACAGGCTGAACTCGCTCGTCGGTCCGACGCTCCGTCCTGGCTGGGTCTCTCCACCAACCGGTGCCGACATCGGTGCCCTCCATGCTCCCGGGTGCGACCCCGACGCGTCGTTGCCGGATCGTTCCAGCCATCCCACGCTAGGACCGACCAGGGTGGGTGCGCCCCACCCCGGCACGGGTGAGGGTCCCTGGCTTCTCCGATGCGGAGCCGGGCGCCCCCGGTTTGATGGTTTGATGCTCGGCATGCGCGCTGCACTGAGCACACTCGCAGTCCTTCTCATCATCACCGCGACAGCCCCGGCCGCCACGGCTGCCTCGATCGCCGACGGTGCCGCGGCCGCCGGGGCCGCCGGGGCCGGCTCGATCGCTTACGTGGATGGCGGCGGGGTCTGGCTCTCATCGTTGGACGGAGCTCAGAAGGTGCGCCTGGCGGCGCCGGTCGTCAACGGCGACGGAGAGACCGAGAAGTGGCTCGCCGTCGCCGCCGCCGACTCGGGCCGCATCGTTGCCGTCCGCAACGTGCCCGGGAGGATCTCCAACTACTCGTGGTTCAAGATCTGGGAGCCGGACGGCACCTCCACCGTCGAGGGGCCGCTAAACGCGCCATCCGGCTGGTCCTCGTATGTCTACCCGCTCGGGTTCGACATAACGGCGGACGGCAAGCACCTCGTCTACGGCTACTCCAACAGCAGCTCCTGCTGCCCGATCACCTTCGGGCGGGGTACCTATGTCCGCCCAGCGACCAACAGCGCCCTCGAGCCGATCAGCATCTCCGGCCTGGAGCACCCTTCGCTGTTCGGCAGCCGGGTGATCGCGCACGACGGTGCGATGGTTGACGTCCAGTCGGCGGCCAGCACCTACGGCACGGAATTCGTTCCGTGGCTCGATACCTCGGGCACCGGCCTCGAGCTGCGTCGCACCGATATCGCGGCGAACGGGCAGCTTGCCGCGATCGAGCTCGTGCAGTGGAACGGCGGGTCACAGACCATCGGCAAGATCGCCGTGATCTCGATCGCCGGTCCCGATCAGCCGCCCACCGGCGCCGTGGACTGCTACCTGCCAGCGAGTGGGATCGCCGGCGAGGTCTCTCTCTCCCAGGACGCGACGCGCGTGGCCTGGAAGGACGGCGAGGGCCTCAAGGTTGCCGGCGCGCCGGCAGGCAGCGCCGATCCTTGCGCCCTCAGCGCGCCGCCGATCGTGATCTCCCCAACCGCCACCCAGGGTGCGATCGGCGCCGCGAGCATCTCCGCGTTCCTTCCCGGTGTGCCGCCCCCGGGCACCACGACCCCCCTGGTGGCTTCGGGTACCGCGGTCAGCGTCGACCCGGGTCCGACAGTGGTGGGCAGCGCACGCACCGTGACCGCCTCGGTCACGTCGACCGCGGGTGTTCCCAGCGGGACCGTCACGTTCACCGTGGGCACGTCGAGCGGGACTGTGGTTCTCGTCGGCGGGAAGGCGACGTGGAGGCTGCCCGCGTTGCCTGTTGGCAGCCACTCCGTCTCCGCCGCGTACAGCGGTGACAGCGCGTTCGCCGCGTCTGCCTCGCCCGCGGTCAGCGTGGCCGTCACGAAGGCCACCAGCAAGACGTCGGGCAAGGCGAAGGTGTCGGGGAAGTCGAAAAGGCTCGCCAAGAAGGTCATGCTCACGCTCTCCATGACGAGCGTCAAGGGTGTCTCGCTCGCGGGCAAGGTGTCCGTCACGGTCAAGGGGGCGACCAAGAAGGCCGTCACTGCCGCGGTGACCGCAGCGGGCAAGGCGACCGTGGTCCTCAAGAACGTCAAGCGCGGGAAGTTCACCGCCAAGGTGACGTACGCCGGCAACGGCAGCGTGCTCGGCTCCGCCGCGTCTGTGAAGTTCAAGGTCTGAGACCCACCATGGCGGAAGCAGGCCCGATTCGGATGGCCACTGGACCCGTGGTCCTGACCCTGAGGAGTACGACCAACTCCGGCACGCAGGAACCGACCATGACCGAGTACCCCACCGCGACCCCAACCGACGTGACTCGTTGCTAACGATCGAGGAGGTGGCGGCGCTGATCCAGATGCCGGTCGCCACGCTGCGCTACTTGCGCGTGCTCGGCACAGCTCAATGGCCAGGTACTACGACCTGCTTCGCCAGATCGACGAGCGTTCGCGCCCGCCGGACGAGCGGTTCCGCTTTCACGAGTGTGATGAGCGTGGTGCCGTACTCGACGTCGCCTTTGACCGTGATCAGTTCGCGCAGTGCCTTCTCGGCAGACGCCGCTTCGGGCCGAGTCCCGAGTGCGACTCGTAGTTCTCCCGCCGACTTGGCGTGGTCCTTCGGCTTGCTGGTGGCGCCGGTGAGCATCGCGACTATCGCGTCCTTGGCGCTGATGCCGGCGTGGATCGAGTCGCCCGCCGCTGGGGTCGCGCGCTCACGATCGAGATTGTCCTCGGCGGAAGCCAGGTATTCCTCGGCCTTCTGGAGGTAGCGCTTGGTGTAGTTGAGGGTCTCGGCGGAAGTCACGACGCCTTCTTACGACTCGGGCGCGGCATCGTGCCGACCAGCGCGAGGCCGTCACGAAGGATCTCGGCGACGACAGGCTCACGATCCTCTGGGGCGCGAGCGAAGTCCTGGTGAGTCAGGTGGAGTACGTCGCAGTCGTTGCCGAGCCGCTCGAGTACCTGTTGCTGAAGATCTGCTCGCCCGTCCCACGAGCCCGGCGCAATCACGACGAGATCGATGTCGCTGTCGGCACGTGCTTCCCCGCGGGCCACCGATCCGAACACGATCACGGCCTCAACGTCCGGCGCCGCCTCGCGAAGGACTTGAGTCAGCATCTCTATCGGACTCGCCAAGGAGCGCAGGGGAGCGATGGCCTCGTGGCTTTCGTTGATGCGGTGCACGCCGGCGCGCCCGATCGTCTCGGTGGTGATCACGCCAATCCGCTCGATGTCGCGGAGGGCCTGCTGAACAGCGCCAAGGCTGTGGCCGTCGACGAGCGCGTGAATGCGTCGCCCTGTCAGTGGAGCGCCTGTGCGTAGGAGCACGTTGAGCACGGCACCCCGCGCACCAGGCATCAGGCCGCCGAAGGGTTCGCCGAAGTTCATATGAGCAGAATAATGTTCATGTGACCGAAATTCTAGTCACCTGTCGTACTGTGTGGGTTGCTGAGCAGTGCCGAGCGGAACCCTTCTACCCGCCGCCGTTCAGGTCGCTCGATGCGCCACTTCGGCAGACTGCCTCGATGAGGCACTGACGACCCCGGGGCGCTACGACCGCCACGGCATTCGCGCCGTCTCCTACCGGTCGAGCGCAGGTGCTGCGGGTCCGGCTTCAGGTCACCTTGAAGGACGCACCGAGTGGATCGGGTGGACCGGTCGGCGACGTGCGTCGGCGGAGGCCTTAGGGCTTGGTGGTGAGTCGGCCACTGTGGGTGTTGGTTCGGCACGCGGGATTGGTGCAGCGGCGCTTCTCACGGAGGCGACCGGCCTTCGCGCCGACGCGCCGCTGGCTCTCGACCTGCACAAGCCGGACGTCAGAGCCGCACCTGCGGCAGGGGTCGACACCCATCAGACCGCCTCCCCGAGGCGGCGGGTGCCGGTGTTGCTGTCGCACGAGGCACTGGTGCAGACGCGCACGTCGATCATCTCGGCGGTGGTGTCACCGAGGCGACGCGGCATCTCGCGCTGGGCGATCCGAACCTGCGAGCCGCAGATGGTGCAGGGGCCAGTGGCCATGGTGTGGGTCTCCTGTCGTAGGTGTCGCTCACCACCGACGCTATCGCCGACCACCGACACCGGTGCGATCGACGCGTGTGACCAACGCGTGACCAACGAGAGCGAGTTGGTCCCGACCCTGCTCAGACCCCGTTCCTCGGACGCTGAGGGTGTGTATACGCAGGTCAGAGCACGAAAGAGGCCCCCGCTCCACCGCAGGTCAGCGGCAGGACGAGGGCCTCGATCGAGGCAACGACTAGATGTCGTAGTAGAGCTCGAACTCGTGCGGGTGCGGGCGCAGCTGCACGGGAGCGATCTCGTGGGTGCGCTTGTAGTCGATCCACGTCTCGATCAGGTCGGGCGTGAAGACGTTGCCCACCGTGAGGAAGTCGTGGTCGGCCTCGAGGGCCACGAGCACGGCGTCGAGCGAGGTCGGCACCTGGTCGATCTCGGCCATCTCGTCCGGCGGGAGCTCGTAGATGTCCTTGTCGATCGGTGCGGGCGGCTCGATCTTGTTCTTGATGCCGTCGACACCGGCCAGGAGCAGTGCGGAGAACGCGAGGTACGGGTTTGCCGACGGGTCGGGGAAGCGGGTCTCGATGCGCTTTGCCTTGGGGTTCGAGCCCGTGATCGGGATCCGGACCGAGGCGGAGCGGTTGCGCGAGGAGTACACGAGCGAGATCGGGGCCTCGAAGCCCGGGACCAGGCGGTGGTAGGAGTTCACCGTCGGGTTGGTGAAGGCCAGCAGCGCGGGGGCGTGCTTGAGGATGCCGCCGATGTACCAGCGGGCCATGTCGGACAGGCCGCCGTACCCGGTCTCGTCGTAGAACAGCGGCTCGCCGCCGGTCCACAGCGACTGGTGCACGTGCATGCCCGAGCCGTTGTCACCGAAGATCGGCTTCGGCATGAAGGTGACCGACTTGCCGGCGTTCCAGGCGGTGTTCTTGATGAGGTACTTGAACTTCATCACGTCGTCCGCGGCCTTGAGCAGCGTGTCGAAGCGGTAGTTGATCTCCGCCTGGCCGGCGGTGCCGACCTCGTGGTGCGCGCGCTCGACGAGCAGACCGGACGCCTCGAGGTTCTTCACCATGTCGTCGCGCAGGTCGCCGTAGTGGTCGTACGGCGCGACGGGGAAGTAGCCACCCTTGAAGCGGGTCTTGTAGCCGAGGTTGTCGCCCTCCTTGCCCGAGTTCCACCAGCCCTCGATCGAGTCGATGTGGTAGTAGCCCTCGTTGGCAGCGGTGGAGTAGCGGACGCTGTCGAAGATGTAGAACTCCGCCTCGGGGGCGAAGAAGGCGGTGTCCGCGATGCCGGTGGTCTCCAGGTAGGCCAGCGCCTTGCGCGCGATGTTGCGCGGGTCGCGGGAGTAGGCCTCGCCGGTGATCGGGTCGTGGATGAAGAAGCTCAGGTTCAGCGTCTTCGCGGTGCGGAACGGGTCGAGGTACGCCGTCGTCGGGTCCGGGAACAGTGCCATGTCGGACTCGTTGATCGCCTGGAAGCCGCGGATCGAGGAGCCGTCGAAGGCCAGGCCGTCGTCGAAGACCGACTGGTCGAACGACGAGACCGGGACGGTGAAGTGCTGCTCGATACCGGGCAGGTCGACGAAGCGTACGTCGACCATCTCGACGCCTTCGTCCTTGATGAACTTGAGCAGCTCTTCGCTGTTCTGGAACATTCGTCCTCCTTGGCCGCGCGGACAGGCGCCGGCCGACGTGCGTGCGGATCGACAGCCCGGTGCGGCACTGCGCCGGACAGCCTGAAATTACGTACAGGTCGTTTCTTGACCGTATCGGGTTTATTTCGCCCGTGTAACAGGTGCCCACCGGGGGAGTCCCCGGGAGCGGCGTCCTACGCTGTGCACCGTGTCCGACGCCCGCTCCCTGCCGTACGAGACCGCGTCCTGGGGACGTCGGGTGCTCGCGCTGATCGTCGACTGGTTCGCCTGTGTGGCGGTGGTCAGCCTCTTCACGCCGGTCTTCGGTACGACGGGTGGGCCGGGCAGCACCTACACGCTGGTGCTCTTCGTGCTGGAGTCGGCCGTGCTGACCTGCACCGTCGGCGGCTCCTTCGGCAAGATGGTGACCCGGCTGCGCGTGGTCCGCATCGACAACGGCGGCCGGCTCGACCCGCTCCGGTCGCTCGCCCGTTCGATCCTGGTCGCGCTGGTGATCCCGCCGCTCGTCTTCCGTCCGGACCGGCGCGGGCTGCACGACCTGGCAGCCGGTACGGCGACGGTCACGCTGCAGACCGCCATTGGGCAGCAGGGTTAGCCCGACCGGGTGGTTGCCCGCTTGGTGCCTCGGGAGATGCTGGGGGCATGACTCGCTCGATCGCCGCCCGTCGTACCCTCCGTCGCGGTGTGGCCGCCGCCGCGCTGGCGCCTCTCCTCGTCGCCGGGCTGGCCGCCTGCGGTGACGACGACTCCGGGTCGCAGGCGACGGAGTCCACGTCGGCCGCCGCGGTCCTGACCGGCCTGCAGGAGGGCGACGAGGTCGACCCCGGCGACTTCGTGGACACGGTCAGCGACGGCGTCAAGGCGTCGACGACCGCGCACATGACGATCAAGGCGGGCCTCGGATCCCTGGGGGAGATGAGCGGGGAGGGCGACCTCGACTACACCGCGGACCCGCCCGAGCTCGCGATGACGATGGACCTGCCGATGCCGGGCGACGCCAAGGCCGAGATGCGGTACGTCGACGGTGTCTTCTACATGTCGCTGGGTGACCTGTCCGGTGGCAAGTTCTGGAAGCTGGACCCGTCGGACTCAGACGGCCCGCTCGGCGACATGGGCAGCATGCTCGACCAGGTCGACCCCATGGGCACGCTGGAGAAGCTGGAGCCCGCGATCGACACCGTGACGTACGCCGGGGACGAGGACGTCGACGGCCAGTCGCTCGACCACTACGAGCTGACCGTCGACCCCGCCGACCTCGCGAAGACGATGGACCTGCCGGACGAGGCGAAGGCGCAGCTGCCCGACGACATCACCTACGACATCTGGCTCGACGACGAGGACCGGCTGGCCAAGCTGCACCTGGACCTGCCCGTCGCGGGTGCGGAGTCCAGCGTCGACGTCACCGCCTCCGACTGGGGCAAGGACGTCACGATCGAGGCGCCGCCGGCCGACGAGGTCACCGAGATGCCGGACCTGGGCTCGATGATGCCGGGTGGGACTGTCGCCGGCTGATCGCCACCGCTTCAGGCTGCTTCTCGGCTCACCGGGTCTCGACACGCCGGTCGCGGCTTCGTTCCTCAGCCGCGCGGCTTGCTCGACCACCGATGTAGATGCCGCTGGCGCGTCATCTACCCTTCATCTGGCCGCGCATGCCCTTCATGCTGGTCGGGATCGGGCCCTTGGGCATCGGGATCGCCGAGCGGTTGGCGTCGAGCGCCTTGAGCCGGTAGAGCACGTCGGTCATCTCGGCGGGCTTCACCTGGCGCCCGAGCTTCGTCACGTAGCGGGAGAGCTTCGCGAGCGGGACCTCACCCTCGCCGTTGCCGCAGATCACCTCGTGGATCGGGATCTCGGACGCGACCCGCTCGTGCTTGCGGCGCTCGCTGAGCATGAGCGAGCGGAGCCGGGTGGGGTTGCCCTCGCCGACCAGGACGATGCCGGGAGGGCCGACCACGCGGTGCACGACGTCCTGCTGCTTGGTGAAGGCGATGACCGGGTCGGTCTTCCAGCTCCGGCCGCGCAGCATCCGCAGGGCAGCGGCCGCCGCACCCGGCTGGCCCTCCATCTGGCTGTACGCCGCCTTCTGCGCGCGCCGGCCGAAGATGATCATCGCGAGCAGCGTGCCGAGCAGCAGGGCGCCGACGACCGAGATGATCGCGTGCAGGATGCCGCTCGTCGGCAGCAGCCAGAAGAAGACGGCGAAGCCGGCGGCCGCACCGACGACGAACGAGCCGAGGATCCAGACGCCCAGCAGGCGGTCGGACTTCTTGGCCATCCGGTAGGTCTCGATGAACTGCCTGGTCCGGCTCATCTTGTCCGGGTCGACGGGCTTCGGGTCCTTGGCCATGTTCTGCTGTGCCTCGTTCTGGTGTGCTCGATGGGATGGGTCAGGCGGTGGCGACGCCCGCGCGGGCGTCCATCGCCTGACGGTACAGGCGACCGGCCCGGTACGACGAGCGCACGAGCGGGCCGGACAGCACACCGGCGAAGCCGACCTGCTCGGCCTCGTCGCGCAGCTCCACGAACTCGTGCGGCTTCACCCAGCGCTCGACCGGGTGGTGGCGCACCGAGGGGCGGAGGTACTGCGTGATCGTGATCAGCTCGCAGCCCGCGCCGTGCAGATCGCGCAACGCCTGCGAGACCTCCTCGCGGGTCTCGCCCATGCCCAGGATCAGGTTGGACTTGGTGACCAGCCCGAAGTCGCGCGCCTGGGTGATGACGTCCAGCGAGCGGTCGTAGCGGAAGGCCGGCCGGATCCGCTTGAAGATCCGCGGCACGGTCTCGACGTTGTGGGCGAGCACCTCCGGCCGCGACTCGAACACCTCGCGCAGCAGGTCGGGCTTCCCGTTGAAGTCGGGGATCAGGTTCTCCACGCCGGTGTCCGGGTTCAGCTCGTGGATGGCGCGCACGGTCTCGGCGTACAGCCAGGCGCCGCCGTCCTCGAGGTCGTCGCGCGCGACGCCGGTGATCGTGGCGTAGCGCAGCTCCATCTTCTGCACGGACTCGGCGACCCGGCGAGGCTCGTCGCGGTCGAGCGGCTGCGGCTTGCCGGTGTCGATCTGGCAGAAGTCGCAGCGCCGCGTGCACTGGTCACCACCGATGAGGAAGGTCGCCTCGCGGTCCTCCCAGCACTCGAAGATGTTGGGACAACCGGCCTCCTGGCAGACCGTGTGGAGTCCCTCGGACTTCACCAGGCTCTGCAGGTGCTTGTACTCCGGGCCCATCTTGGCCCGGGTCTTGATCCACTCCGGCTTGCGCTCGATCGGGGTCTCCGCGTTGCGCACTTCGAGTCTGAGGAGCTTGCGTCCTTCGGGTGCAGGGGCTTGCGTCACGCGTGCCAGCCTACGCGCGCGAGCCAGCCGGTCCCGATTCGGGCCGTTGCCCGATCGGTCAGCAGATGGTTACCTCGGGCGCATGGGCAGGCAGCCGACCGGCCGGATCGAGACCGCGGACGGCGTACGCCGCCTGGTGATCGAGCGCGAGCTCCGCGCGCCGATCGGCGACGTGTGGGCGGCGGTGACCGAGTCGGAGCGGCTCGCGCGCTGGATCGGCGTCTGGACCGGCGATCCGGCGTCGGGACACGTGCAGTTCGCGATGACGGCCGAGAGCGAGGACGCGACGGCGGATGACATGGAGATCCGCGAGTGCACGCCGCCGACACGCCTCGCTGTCACCTCGCAGGTCGGCGACGAGCGGTGGCAGCTCGAGGTCGACCTGGTCGAGCGTGACGGCGTCACCGTGCTGACCTTCACGCAGCCCGACATCGACCCGGTCGTCGCCGAGAGCGTCGGGCCGGGCTGGGAGTACTACCTGGACCGGCTGGTCGCCGTCCTGACCGGCGGTGACGTGGCCGCGGTCGACTTCGACCGCGACTACTACCCGGCCATGGCCGGGCACTACGGAGCGCAGGGCTAAGGCACGTCCCGACGGCGGAACGACACCACGGAGGCGCCGGCGGTGACGAGCAGCGGCAGGCCGTAGTAGCCGAGCCCGTCCCACAGCGACAGGTTGCGCTCCTGGTCGCACTCCGACTCGTCCGCGATTGCCTTGCCCTCCCGCACTCCCAGGAAGCAGGAGTTCGGCACCTCGGCGTAGTACGTGGTCCCGTCCTTCACGATGGCGGCCACGTTCTTCTGCGGCTGCCAGTGCTCGCTGAGCCCGAGCATCGCGATCACGAGCCCGCCGGCGACCGACACCGCGAAGAGCACACCGATCGTCGCCACCGTGCTGCGGAAGAGCATGGTGAGCGCGTAGCCACCCAGCGCCGCCGCAGCGGCGAAGCCTGCGCCGCGCAGGCCGTACGCCAGGGAGTCCGAGAGAGCGCCGTCGACCATCGGCAGGTCGCGCGCCTGCATGGTCGCCCACATCGCGAGCCAGTACGCCGTGCTCACCGCCGCGGCGATCACCAGTGCCGACAGGGTGACGGCCAGGGCCTTCGCGCCCCAGATCCGGCCGCGCCTCGACTCGAAGAGCAGCTGGTTGCTCATCGACCCGCTGTTCCAGTCGTGCCCGGCGAACGTCGTACCGGCCAGCAGCAGGAGCGCCGTGAGGACGGCGACCACGCCCATCCCGGAGCCACCGGACCGTTCGCCGGCGAGGGTCAGCGGCTCTCGGAGCTGCCAGCCGACGGCCATGTCCGTGCACCGGGACTCGATCTGGTCTGCGGGGAGGGTCTTGCGGATGCCGTACTGGCGCGGGCGGTCGGCACACGCGTTGATCTCGCCCTGGGACAGCTGGACGATCTGGGCCTTCTCGGTGTCCGACACCGGACGGGTGTCCCAGATCCGGGCCAGGCCGATCAGGGCGGGCAGCAGGACCGCGCCGGCGACCAGCAGGAGCACGGCGCGGCGCCACCGCAGCCGGGTCAGCTCGACCGCCACCAGCCTCCTCATCGGTCCTCCTCCGTCGCTCCGCCGAGCGTGTTGCCGAGCGTGTCGCCAGCCGTCAGCTGCAGGAACACCGTCTCGAGGTCGGCTCGGACGGGGGTGAGCTCGGTGAGCCAGATGCCGGCCGTGCCGAGCGCCTCCGTGACGCGCGCCGGATCGGTGGTGTCGACGCTGAGTCCGCTGTCGGTGGAGACGGTGAAGCCGGCCCGGCCGAGCACCTCGGCGGCGGCGGACGGGTCCGCGACACCGATCCGGTACGACGTACTGGCCCCGATCAGGTCGTCGACCTTGCCGGAGGCGAGCATCCGGCCGTTGCCGATGATGGTGGCCGAGGTGCAGACCTGCTGGACCTCGGCGAGGATGTGCGAGCTGAGCAGCACCGTCACGCCGGACTCGCCGAGCTGGCGGATGGTCTCGCGGATCTCGCGGATGCCGGCTGGGTCGAGGCCGTTGGTCGGCTCGTCCAGGATCAGCAGGTCCGGCTCCTTGAGCAAGGTGGCCGCGATCGCCAGCCGCTGCTTCATCCCGAGCGAGTAGGACTTGAAGCGGTCGCCGTCGCGCCCGGTGAGCCCGACCGTCTCGACGGCCGCGTCGACCCGGGAGCCCGGCACCCCGATCGAGCGCGCGAGCAGGGTGAGGTTCTGCCGGCCGCTGAAGTTCGGCGAGAACTTCGGGCTCTCGACGACCGCGCCGATCCGCCCGATCACCGACGGCAACAGGCCCGGCACCGGCTGGTCGAAGAGCCGCATCGTGCCCTGGGTGGCGGCGGCCAGGCCGAGCAACATCCGGATCGTCGTGGTCTTGCCCGACCCGTTGGGTCCGAGGAAGCCGTGCACGCCGCCGGCCGGCACGGCCAGGTCGAGGTCCTGCACGGCGACCCGCACGCCACGACGGCTACGGAACTCCTTGCGCAGGCCATGGGTCTCGATGACGAGGTCAGTCACCGGCCAGACGTTAGGGCGTCAGCAGCTCGATCCGCGGGTGCCGCGCGGGGTCGGGGCGGGCGTCGTAGTCCGGGGTGGCGTCGTACGGCGCCCACGCCAGGTAGTCGCTCAGGTGCTGCTTGACCGTCGGCAGCACCTCGGCGGTCGTGACGTCGCGGCCGAGCTCCTTGCTGAGCGAGGTGACGCCGGCGTCGTCGATGCTGCAGGGCACGAACCGGTCGAACCACGCGAGGTCGACGTCGCAGTTGAGCGAGAAGCCGTGCATCGTGACGCCGCGGCTGACCCGGATCCCGAGGGCCGCGATCTTGCGCTCCGGTCCACGGTCGTCGGCCCGCAGCCAGACGCCGCTGCGGCCGGGCACCCGGGCCGTGGTCACCCCGAGGTCGGCGCAGACCTGGATCAGGGCCTCCTCGACGCGGCGTACGTAGTCGACGACCTTGACGTGGTCGGGCAGCGTGACGATCGGGTAGCCGACCAGCTGGCCGGGGCCGTGGAAGGTGATCGTGCCGCCGCGGTCGACGTCGATGACGGGTGCGCCGTGCGGGTCGGCGGGCCGGTCGTGCGGCTGGGTGCGCTTGCCCGCGGTGAACACGGCGGGGTGCTCGAGCAGCAGCGTCGTGTCTCCCTGCTCGCCGTCGGCCACGCGCTGGTGCACCTCGCGCTGGAGGTCCCACGCGGCCAGATAGTCGACGAGCCCTACGTCCTCGAACTTCACGCTCCGTGCCTCACGTCGGCGAGCCTACGCCGCTGCGGTGGTTTCGAGGCTCAGGCCTGGCGGCCTTCACACCTCAACCACCGCTGCCCGCGCTCGGTGCCCTGCGCGGGTGTGGTGGTTTCGAGGCTCAGGCCTGGCGGCCTTCACACCTCAACCACCGCTGCCGGTGCTCGGTGCCCTCGCGGGTGTGGTGGTTTCGAGGCTCAGGCCTGGCGGCCTTCGCACCTCAACCACCGCTGCCGGTGCTCGGTGCCCTGCGCGGGTGTGGTGGTTTCGAGGCTCAGGCCTGGCGGCCTTCGCACCTCAACCACCGCTGCCGGTGCTCGGTGCCCTGCGCGGGTGCGGTGGTTTCGAGGCTCAGGCCTGGCGGCCTTCGCACCGCTGCCGGTGGTTGAGGTGCGAGGCGCGCCAGCGCCGAGCCTCGAAACCACCCGTCGCCGTGCGGCCTGTGGAGGAGCGTCCTGGGTCGCTCGAGAACGGGGTAGGACGGGACCGTGACGTTCCTGCACCAGCTCCTCACCGCGCTCCTCGCGCTCGTACCCGCCCAACCGACGGCGGTGCTCCACGACTGGGACGACCGCCGGGCCGCGGCCTGGTCGGCCGGCGATGTCGCGGGCCTGCGCGCCCTCTATGTCCCGGGTTCGGCCGCCGGACGCGCCGACGTCGCGATGCTGCGGGCCTGGCGCGAGCGCGGTCTCCGGGTGGAAGGGATGCGGATGCAGCTGCTCGACCTCGACGTACGGCGGGCCTCGGACGCGCGGCTCGATCTCGTGGTGACCGACCGGCTCACGGGGGCGGTCGCGGTCGGGCCCGGCGTACGACGGCCGCTGCCGCGGGACGGGTTCACCTCAAGGCGGGTGGTCCTGGTCGAGCGGGCGGGGGAGTGGCGGGTCGCGGAGGTGAGAGCAGCGCCCGGCCCGCGGTGACCAAGAATGCTGAAAGCGGCGTGGTCGCATGGTGGGATAGGCGCCGTGAATTCGTGTCGCCGCCTGGTCCTGCCCGCGCTGCTGAGTGTTGTGCTGACGATGTCGCTCGGTCTGCCGGGGACGGCGGTGGCCACGTCGCCGACTACTGACGGCTCGCGGACGGTCGCCGGCCCGGGCGCCGAGCGCCAGCCGACGAAGCCGACGAAGCCGAAGAAGCCGAAGCCCGCGAAGGCGCCCGCCCTCTCGCCCGGGACGGCGATCACCGGCGAGCCGGTGGTCGTGACCGGCCGGCTGAAGGTCGACCGGAAGACGAAGGTCCAGCTCCAGCGCAGGGGCGCGAAGGCGTGGGCGAAGGTCGCCGGTGCCCGGGCGGCCAAGGGCGGGAAGTACCGGTTCAAGGTCACCGCTCCCGCTGCAGCGGCGACGTACCGCGTCGTCGCGGGCAAGCACCGCAGCAAGACCCGGACGCTGCGGGTGGCCGCCCAGTCCGCGCGCCTGACGATGTCGACGCCGGTGGCCGGCCAGGCCGACGGCACCGCGGTCGCCTCCTTCGTGCCGGCCCGAGCCGGACGGCCGGTCAGCCTCCAGCTGCAGGACGGTGCGGGCTGGCGCGACGTCGCGAGCGCCGCCCAGAGCAGCGCCGGCACGGCCAGCCTGAGCGTCCCGGTGGACGGCGACCGGGACGCGACGTACCGCGCGGTCACCGGGGCCTGGAAGGGAGCGCGCGAGACCATCACCAACACGGTGACGACGGGCGTGCTGGGGACGACGGCGCGCATCGCTGCCCCCGCGAGCGGCTCGGTCGTCAGCAAGACCGCCCAGGTGCGGGTGGACCCCGCCGGGATCACCGCCGTGACGCGGGTTGCCGTCTTCGCCGGCGGTCTCGCCGTCGGTCAGGCGTCCCGCCAGCCCGACGGGTCCTGGCTCGCGTCGGTCGACACCGAGGAGCTCAGCAACGGGCGCACCGACCTGACGGCCCGGATCTGGAACGCGCGCGGCAGCCGCCTGGTGCCGTCGGTCAACATCGTGGTCGCGAACGACCAGTCGAGCACGGGCGGCAACGTGCCCGACGGCTTCCGGATCGACACCGTGGCCGGCGGCCTGGCACTGCCGACGTCGTTCGCCGTGATCGACGAGCACCGCACGCTCGTCACGGAGAAGGACGGCCTGGTCCGGCTGATCGTCGACGGGCGGCTGCAGGGGGCCCCGGTCCTCGACCTGACCGGCTCGGTGGCGAACTGGTGGGACCAGGGTCTGATCGGGATCGCGCTCGACCCCGACTTCGCGACCAACGGCTGGTTCTACCTGACCTACGTCCTGAAGCGGGACGCGGCCGACGACGCGGCCGACCCCACCGGAGAAGACATGGGCGCCCAGCGGGTGGCCCGCTACACCCTTGCGGGCAGCACGGCGAGCCCCGCGAGCGAGCACATCGTGCTCGGCGGCGTACGCGGCCCGGCCTGCTTCGACCACCCGACCACCGCCGACTGCATCCCGATCCAAGGCGGCTCCCACACGATCGACGACGTACTCTTCCTGCCCGACGGCAGCATGCTCGTGTCGGTCGGCGACGGCGAGATGAACACGCACGACCGCTCCGGTGCCGCCCGGTCGCAGAACCGCGACGTGCTCGCGGGCAAGGTGCTCCGCATCGACCCGGCCACGGGCCGGGGTCTGCCCGACAACCCGTTCTACGAGCCCGGCAACCCGGGCTCGAACCGGAGCCGGGTCTGGGCGTACGGCTTCCGCAACCCGTTCCGGATGACGATCGGACCGGACGGCGACGTCTACCTCGCCGACGTGGGCGAGGCCACCGAGGAGGAGATCGACGTCCTGGAGCGGGGCGGCAACTACGGGTGGCCGTGCCTGGAGGGACGGTCGACCAAGAACCCACTCGGCATCAGCGGCTGTGACGACATCGCCAACGGGATCGTCGAGACCGTCGCCCCGGTCTTCATCTACAACCACTTCTTCGTGGGATCGGCGACCGGCGGTGTCTTCTACACCGGGGACAACTACCCGGAGCAGTACCGCGGACGCTACTTCTTCGGCGACTACAGCTACAGCGTCGTGTGGCAGATCGACCTCGCGGCCGCCGACCCGGTGGCCACGTTCAAGACCTTCGCGGGTCGCCCGGGTGCGGGCGGCGCCGTCAAGTTCGCCATCGGCCCCGACGGCAACATCTGGTACCTGTCCGTCACGACCGGCGAGCTGCGGCGCATCGTCTACGACCCCGACGGGTCGGACTGCCCGTCCGACCGGTTCCGGGGCGAGTACTTCGGGTCCGCGAACCCGGCGCCGGCCGCGACGCCGGCGCTGACCACCTGTGACACCTCGTTGCCGACCGGCCCTAAGTACACCCCGCCGCCGTTCGTCGCCGACGGCGCCGGCAAGTACACGGCGCGGTGGACCGGCCACCCGTCGATGGCTCCCGGCACCTACCGGGTGCACTCGGGGAGCAACGGCACGATGCAGTTCGCGGTCGACGGCAAGCCCGTCGCCGACGGTGAGACCTTCGTCCTCGCCGGCGGGGGAGGTTCGGACCCGACGCCCGAGATCACGCTGCGGCTCTCCGGCACCGGCGACGACGCAGGGTTCCACCTGTCCTACGAGCCCGTCGGTACGGCGCCCAAGGTGGTGCTGAGCGGCCCGGTGACAGGCGCGCCGGTCAAGCCGGGTACGGCGCTGTCGTGGAGCGTCGCGGGTGTCGAGGCCGGCGGCGCCGCCGTACCGGCCGGCAATCTCACCTCGACGGTGAGCCTGCTGCACTTCGGCTCGGCGATCCCGCACATCCACCCGTCCGGGACGTTCACGGGATCCACCGGCACCTTCACGTTCGAGGAGGCACACGCGCCGGCGCACACCGTCTTCCGCATCGACGCGCGGGCGACCGGCGTGGACGGGGCGATCGGGGTCGCCGAGCCGATCTACGTGTGCCTGACCGGCAACGCGGTGGGGCCCTGCGACCGTTGACCGGGCGCACGGGGTCGCTCAGGCGAGACCGGCGCGGACGACCTCGTGGACGGTGCGGTCGCTGAACGTGTAGCCGCTGTCCTCGAGCACGGTCGGCCGCAGGTCGACCGAGCCGAGCACCTCACCGGCGACCGGGCCGGCGCCGGCCTTGACCGCGAAGCCCGGAGCCACGAGCAGCGCCTTGCGGTCGAGCGTGCGGGCCAGTGCCTGGGTGAACTCCGCGTTGGTAGGCGTCGTCGGACAGCACAGGTTCACCGGCCCCGACACGTCGTCGTGCTCAACGAGGTGGACGGCGCCGCCCACCCAGTCGCGCAGCGAGATCATCGCCATCCGCTGGCGGCCGTTGCCGAGCCGGGCGCCGAGACCCAGCTTGGTCAGCAGCCGCAGCTGCTTGAGCGGCGCGGCCGAGCGGTCCATCACCGGAGCGGTCCGCAGGAAGCACACCCGCGCACCGGCTTCGACCGCGGGACCGGCCGCGGCCTGCCAGTCCCGGCACAGGGTCGTCATCATGCTGTCGCCGCGGCTGTCGGACGCCTCGGTGACGACCTCGTCGCCGTGGTCGCCGTACCAGGCGATCGCGTTGCCGGCGAGGTACGCCGGGCGGCGGGTGCTGTCGGCGATCGCCTCGGCCAGCACCCGGGTGGTCGTCAGCCGGCTCTCGCGCAGCGCCCGCGCCCACTTGCGTGAGTGCGGGTTGCCGATCGTGGGCGCCCCGGCCAGGTTGACCACCACGTCGGCGCGCTCGATCACCTCGCGCTCGTAGACCCCGGCGTACGGGTCCCAGCTCGACTCGTCGGGCGCCGAGGTCGGTCGCCGCGTCAGCGCGATGACGGAGTGCCCGCGCTCGACGAGCCGTTCGCTCAGGTGCCGGCCGAGAAACCCCGACGCTCCTGCGATCACGACCGTGCGTGCGTCCATGGCTCCAGCCAACCACGCCGCACCCGATCGGGAGTGGGGCGATCGGGTGTGTGCGGGCCGTGGATGGGGGACCATCGACCTCATGGCGACCATCGGGCACGGCGAGGACGTGTCACGTGAGGCACTGGTCGCCGAGCTCGAGCGCCGCGGCCGGGAGCTCGCCGAGGCGCAGTCGATCGCCAAGACCGGCAGCTGGGAGTTCACCGCGTCGGACCGGGTGCTGCGCTGGTCGGACGAGCTCTTCCGGGTGCTCGAGTTCGAGCCGCAGTCGTTCGCGCCGACGGGGGAGACGCTGTTCGAGCGGCTGCACCCCGAGGACCGCCCGACCGTCGAGGCGGCGTACGCCGCGATGTCCGGTGCCGGTGAGCCGATGGCGTTCGATGTCCGGCTGCGCCCGGTGCACGGCCAGCCGACGCGCTGGGTCCGGGTGCGCGGCCGGGCGGTGCTGGACCCGACCGGTGTGATGGTGCGCGCCACCGGCACCGTCCAGGACATCACCGAGAGCAAGGAGGCCGAGCAGGGGCTGGCCTTCCTGAGCGCGATGGCCGCCGCGGCCAACGAGGCGCCGACACTCGGTGACGCGCTGCTCGCCGCGGACACGATCGTGCGCCCGTTCACGCAGTGGCCGGCGATCATCGTCTCGGCACCGACCCCGGCCGACCGGGGCACGCTGGTGCACTTCGACGCCGGTTGGCGCGACTTCGGCGCCGCAGACCTGGCCTTCGCCCGGTCGATGGCCGACGAGGTGTCCGAGCGACTCGACATGGTGCAGCGGGTGGGGCCGTCGGGCACCGTGTTCGTCGCCGGTCCGGCACTTGTGCGCGACCGGCTCGCCTGCGTCGTGGTCTCCGACAGCCGCGCGGCGGCGTCGCCGCGCCCGTACGAGCTGGCGATCTTCACCCAGATGCTCGCGCTGCTCGCGACCGTGGCGCAGCGCGAGGAGGTGTCGGCGCAGCTTGCCACCGCCCGGGACGAGGCACTGGCCGCCTCGCGGGCGAAGTCGGAGTTCCTGGCCACGATGAGCCACGAGATCCGGACACCGCTCAACGGCGTGATCGGCCTGTCGGAGCTGCTCAGCAGGACCGAGCTCTCGACCCACCAGCGCCGGTTCGCCGACGGGATCGACCAGGCGGGCCGGGCGCTGCTGGCGCTCGTCAACGACATCCTGGACCTCTCGAAGGTCGAGGCCGGCAAGCTCGACCTCGAGGAGGTCGACTTCGACCCTCGCGACGTCATCGAGCGCAGCGTCGACCTGGTGTCCGAGAGCGCGTCCGGCAAGGACCTCGAGCTGGTGATCTCGAGCGTCGACCAGGTGCCGTCGCTGGTCCGGGGTGACCCGGTTCGGTTCGGGCAGGTGGTGACCAACCTGGTCGCGAACGCCGTGAAGTTCACCGACGCCGGCGAGATCGTCGTCCGCGCGAGCGGCACCGGCTCCTCCGCCGTACGCGTCGAGGTGAGCGACACCGGCATCGGCATCGCGCCCGAGGCGCTGGGCAACCTGTTCACGGCGTTCTCCCAGGCCGACAGCTCGACGACCCGGCGGTACGGCGGGACCGGGCTCGGCTTGGCGATCAGCGAACGGATCGTGACCGCCATGGGCGGGCAGATCGGCGTGCAGAGCGCCCCCGGGGAGGGCAGCACCTTCTGGTTCACGGCGCCGTTCCTGCCGCCGACCGGGGTCAGCTCGCCGGCGATGCGCGAGGGCGCGGTCGCCGGCCTGCGGGTGCTGGTCGTCGACGACAACGCGACCAACCGCTTCATCCTGGCCGAGCAGCTGCGGGCCTGGGACGTCGACGTCACGGTCGCGGCCTCGGCCCAGGAGGCGCTGGGCGAGCTGGACGGATCGCTGCGCCGGGCCGACGGGTACGACGTGGTGCTGCTCGACTACATGATGCCGGACGTCGACGGGGAGCAGCTGGCGCGCGCGATCCGGGCCGACGAGCGCTTGCAGGAGCTCCGGCTCGCGCTGCTGTCGTCGGCGCTCGAACCCTCGACGAGCTGGTTGGAGAGCGCCGGGATCAACACCTTCGTCTCCAAGCCGATCCTCGCCTCCCGGCTGCTCGACGAGCTCGCCGTACTGGGTGGTCGCTTCGACGCCGGCCGCCCCGAGCGGGCGCAGCTGCCGGCTCCGCCGACCGCCGGCGCGCGCGGCCGCGTCCTGGTCGTCGAGGACAACGCCGTCAACCAGCTCGTCGCGACCGGGATGCTCCACCATCTCGGCTGCGCCGTGGTCATCGCGCACGACGGGTCGCAGGCCGTGGCGGCGATCGCGGACGACCTGGACGGGTTCGACGCGATCCTGATGGACTGCCAGATGCCGGTGATGGACGGCTTCGACGCCACCCGCACGATCCGGGCGATGGGCGGCTCCCTGGAGCAGCTGCCGATCATCGCCATGACGGCCTCGGCCACCGCCGAGGAGCGCGAGCGCTGCCGGCAGGCGGGGATGGACGACTTCCTGCCCAAGCCGGTCGACGCCGAGCTGCTGGCCAGCATGCTCGAGCGCTGGCTGCCGGGCGACGTACCTGCCCCCACTCTTGTCGGTGAGGTCTCGACCGCCGACGAACGGCTGCGCGAGCTGATGGACGAGGGCTTCGACGCCGACCTGGTGCTGCGGATCGTGGACCGGTTCGGCACGAGCGCGCACCAGACCCTGGTCGAGCTGGTCGCCGCCGCTGCGGCGGCCGATGGTCCCGCCGTCTCCGAACGTGCGCACCGGCTGCGGGGGAGCGCCGACAACGTCGGGCTGCGCAGCCTCGCCGCGCGTTGCCTCGAGATCGAGCTGGCCGCGCTCGACGGCGCCGTACCCACGCATCGTGAGCTCGACGAGCTCCGGGTTGCCGTCACCGGTGCGGTCGACGAGCTCGTCGAGGCCAGCGCCTGGCTGCGCTGACACCCTGTCCACAGGGCAATGGTCGAGGGCTCGCGGTCAGGCGCCGCAACGGTGACGATGCCGTGTGGACGAGATCGCTCGGCTGTTGCGTGACCAGGACGGCGTGATCACGCGCGCCCAGGCGTTGGCGGCCGGCATGTCGAAGACGGCCGTCGCACGAGCGATCCGGCGACGCGAATGGGTCGCCGTGCACCCTGGCGTCTACGTCGACCACACCGGCCCGCTGACCTGGCACCAGCGTGCCTGGGCCGCGGTGCTCCGGTGCTGGCCGGCGGCGCTGGACGACCACAGGGCCGGGGAGGATCGGGACGGCCCGATCCAGCTCGTCGTCGACCGGGATCGGCACATCCAACAGCCGCCCGGGGTCCGGCTCAGGCGGGTCTCCGGGTTCGTGGAGAAGGTTCAGTGGAACCTCAGCCCGCCCCGCATGCGCACCGAGGAGAGCGTGATCGACCGAGCCGTGTCGGCGAGCGACGAGCTGTCCGCCATCGCCGTCCTGGCAGATGCGTGCGGTGCACGGCGTACGACCGCGCGCAGGCTGCTCGACGCGCTCGATCGACGACCGCGTGTCAGTCGACGGTCGTTCCTGGAGGGTGTCCTTCGCGACGTCGAGTCCGGCACCTGCTCGGTGCTCGAGCACGGCTACCTCGACAGGGTCGAGAGACCGCACCACCTGCCGGTCGGCAGCCGTCAGTCGGAGCGCGTCGTGCACGGCGGCCGGATCCTCCAGGACGTGGAGTACCGCGAGCAGGGACTCACCGTGGAGCTGGATGGGCGGCTCTACCACAGCTCCGTGGCCGAGCGGGACCGCGATCTCGAGCGCGACCTCGACCATGCGACCGCGAGCGACGGGCGCACCGTCCGGCTCGGCTATGGGCAGGTGTTCCGGCACGGGTGCCGGACCGCCAGCCAGGTGGCACGGGTCCTGCGGCGGCTCGGTTGGACCGGCGAGATGACCCTGTGCCCGAACTGCGGTGGCCCGGATCAACCAGGTTGATCCGGGCCACCGCGTTGGCTCGTACTGACTTGCTCAGACCTCGAACTGACCGGCCTCGAGGCGCTGCTTGACCTCACGCAGGAAGCGGCCCGCGTCGGCACCGTCGACCAGCTGGTGGTCGTAGGTGAGGGCCAGGTAGACCATGTGGCGTACGGCGATGGTCTCGCCGAGGTTCGGGTCGTCGATGACCACGGGGCGCTTGACCACGGCACCGGGGCCGAGGATCGCGACCTGGGGCTTGTTGATGATCGGGGTGTCCCACAAGGCCCCGAAGCTGCCCAGGTTGGTGATCGTGAAGGTGCCGCCCGAGAGCTCGTCTGGCCCGATCTTGTTGGTGCGGGTGCGCTGCGCGACATCGGCGATCTTCTTCGCCAGACCCGCCACGGACAAGTCGCCCGCGTCCTTGACGACCGGGGTGAGCAGGCCCTTCTCGGTGTCGACGGCGAACGCGATGTGCTCGCGGTCGAAGTACGTCACCTCGCCGGCCTCGGTGTCGATCGTCGCGTTGAGCGACGGGTGCTGCTTGAGCGCGTCGATCGCGGCCTTGGCGAAGAACGGCAGGTAGGTCAGCTTCACGCCCTCGCGGGCCAGGAAGTCCGCCTTCACGCTCTCCCGGAGCCGCGCGATGTTGGTGACGTCGACCTCGACGACCTGGGTCAGCTGGGCCGAGGTCTGCAGCGACTCGACCATCCGGCTGGCGATGATCTTGCGCAGGCGCGAGATCTTCTCGGTCTTGCCGCGCAGCGGCGACGGGCTGACCGGGACGGGGGACGACGACGCCGCAGCGGGCGCCGCCGCGGCCGGGGCAGCCGCCGCGGGCTGCTGGGCCCGGGCCGCCGCGTCGAGCACGTCCTGCTTGCGGATCCGGCCACCGACCCCGGTGCCGCTGACCGTGGCCAGGTCGACACCGTGCTGGGTCGCGAGCTTGCGCACCAGCGGGGTCACGTAGCCGGGTCCGTCGCCGGCGGGCTCGCTCGCCGCCGGCGCGGGGGCCGCCGGTGCAGGGGCCGGGGGCGCCTGCTCGGGCTCGGGGGCCTTCTCCTCGGCCTTCGGCTCCGGCTCCGGCTCCGGCTCGGCCTCTGGCTCCGGCTCGGGCTGCTTCTCCTCGGCCTTCGGGGCGGCGTCGGCGTCGCCGACCACGGCCAGCTCGGCGCCGACCTCGACCGTCTCGTCCTCCTGGACCTTGATCTCGAGCAGCGTGCCCGCGACCGGGGAGGGGATCTCGGTGTCGACCTTGTCGGTCGAGACCTCGAGCAGGGGCTCGTCGACCGCAACGTCGTCGCCGACCGACTTCAGCCAGCGGGTGACGGTGCCCTCGGTCACCGACTCACCGAGCGCGGGCAGCGTGACCGACGTACCGCCGCCACCGGACGGCTTGGTCTCGGCCGCGGGCTTCTCGACCTCCTCGGCAGCGGGAGCGGGCTCCGCGGCTGCCTCGGGCTCCTGGGCCTTCTCCTCCTCCGGCTCGGGCTCGGACTGCTGCTCCGGCTCGGCCTCCTGGGCGGAGTCGCCGCCACCTTCGCCTTCGTCACCGATCACGGCCAGCACGGCGCCGACCTCGACGGTGTCATCCTCGTTGGCCTTGATCTCCAGGAGCGTGCCGGCCACCGGAGAGGGGATCTCGGTGTCGACCTTGTCGGTGGACACCTCCAGCAACGGCTCGTCGACCGCCACCGAGTCGCCGACCTGCTTGAGCCAGCGGGTGACGGTGCCTTCGGTGACGGACTCGCCGAGTGCCGGGAGGTTGACTTCGGTGGCCATGGAGTTCCTTCGCTTCGAGTGCTTGTAGGTCTGGTTTATCAGGCTGTGTCAGGCGTGTGCGTGCAGCGGCTTGCCGGCGAGAGCGAGGTGGGCCTCGCCGAGGGCCTCGTTCTGCGTCGGGTGCGCGTGCACCAGGGGGGCGACGTCGTCGGCGTACGCCTCCCAGTTGTAGATGAGCTGCGCCTCGCCGATCAGCTCACCGACGCGGTCGCCGACCAGGTGGACGCCGATGACCGGACCGTCCTTGCGGCGGATGAGCTTGACGAAGCCCTGGGTCTTGAGGATCTGGCTCTTGCCGTTGCCACCCAGGTCGTAGGTGAGCGTCTCGATGCCGTCGGCGCCGTACGTCGAGGCAGCCGTCGACTCGTCGAGGCCGACCGAGGCGACCTCGGGGTGGGAGTAGGTGACCCGCGGGATGCCGGCCTCGTCGATCGGCTGCGGGTCGAGCCCGGCGATGTCCTCCGCGACGAAGATGCCCTGCTGGAAGCCACGGTGCGCCAGCTGTGGCCCCGGGACGATGTCGCCGACGGCGTACACGCCCTCGAGGTTGGTGCGGCACCGCTCGTCGGCGAGCACGAACCCGCGGTCCATGGCGACACCCTGCTCGTCGTACCCGAGTCCGTCGGTGACCGGGCCGCGGCCGACGGCGACGAGCAGCAGCTCGGCCTCGATAACGTCCCCTCCTTCAACCGTCACCGCAACACCGGTGTCGGTGTGCTTCACGCTCTGGAACGGCGTGCTGGTGCGGAAGCTGATCTTGCGCTTGCGGAAGGCGCGCTCGAGCGCCTTCGACGACGCCTCGTCCTCGACCGCGAGCAGCCGTGGGAGCGCCTCGACGATGGTGACCTCGGCACCGAAGCTGCGCCACACGCTGGCGAACTCGCAGCCGATCACGCCGCCGCCGAGCACGACCACGGACGCCGGCACCCGCTCGAGCTTGAGTGCGTGCTCCGAGGTGATCACCCGCTCGCCGTCGACCTCGAGGCCGGGGAGGCTGCGGGCGTAGGAACCGGAGGCGAGCACGACGTGCTTGCCGGCGTACGTCGTGCCGTCGACCGTGACCTGCTTGGGGCCGGTCAGCTGGCCGGCGCCCTCGATGACGGTGATGCCGCGGCCCTTGATCAGCCCGGCGAGGCCCTTGAAGAGCCGCGAGACGACACCGTCCTTGTAGGCGTTGACCCCGGCCATGTCGACGCCGTCGAGCGTCGCGCGGATGCCGAAGGTCTCCGACTCGCGGGTCTGGTCGGCGATCTCGGCCGCGTGCAGCAGGGCCTTCGTGGGGATGCAGCCCACGTGCAGGCAGGTGCCGCCGAGGTTGCCCTTCTCGACCAGCCCGACCTTCAGCCCGAGCTGGGCGGCGCGGAGGGCACAGGCGTAGCCGCCCGAGCCCGCACCGAGGATCAGTACGTCGAAGTCGGTGTCAGCCACTGGACCATCTTTGCACTTCTGACCCGTCAGTCCACACCGCCCTCTTTGCTACCGGACCGTCACTATCGCCACCACTATCCCCACGCGACGTGGCCGGGGTTGGCACACTTGTCCCCATGTCATGGATGGACCGCTTCCGCCGCGGGTCGAAGGTCAAGATGAGCGGCCCGGCGCGCGACGCGACGCGCACCGGCTCCACGCGCGTCCGGGCGTCGGACTCGATGGACCTCGACCACCTCTTCACCTGGGCGGCCGAGCGCCGTGGCGTCGAGGGGTTCGTCGAGCCGCGCACCGCGGTCAGCGACGTCACGCTGCTGCTCGTCGCGCACGACGGCGAGTGGACCCGCCGCCGGGTGCCGTCGGCGAAGTGGGCACACGAGTTCTGCAACAAGCAGCAGATCCCGTCGTACGACGCCGCCGTGGTCGGCATCCCGCAGCGGATGCGCGACTACAACCGCCGCAAGAAGCTGCGCGGCGACCTGTAGGCGGTTCGGCGCCCTGCCTCCGCTGCGGGGGTTTCGAGGCTCAGCACTTCGAGGCTCGCTTCGCTCGCACCTCAGTACAAGGTTCGCGGCCTTCGCACCTCAACCAGCGGGGCCCGAGCACGGTGGTTGAGGTGCGAGGCGCGCTAGCGCCGAGCCTCGAAACCACCTACTCCGAGGCGGCGAGCGTCCGGGCGAAGTCGATGAGGGTGGCGACGGCGACGCCGGTGCCGCCGGCGGTGACGTGGCCCCAGGGACCGCCGGAGTTGAACGACGGGCCGGCGATGTCGACGTGGCCCCACGGGATGCCGGCGGTGAACTCGCGCAGGAACGCCGCGGCGTACAGGCCACCGCCCCAGCGGACCCAGTCGTGCTGGGCCAGGTCGGCGATCTTGCTGCCGTGGATCCGGTCGGTCATCGCCTCGGGGATCGGCATCGGCCACATCTCCTCACCCGCCGTGGCGGCGGCAGCGAGCACGTTGTCGACGACCTCAGACGAGCCCATCACGCCCGCGACCCGGTCGCCGAGGGCCACGACCATGTGGCCGGTCAGGGTCGCGACATCGAGGATGACGTCGGGCTTCTGCTCGGTGGCGCGCACCAGGGCGTCGGCCAGCACGAGCCGGCCCTCGGCATCGGTGTTGGTCACCTCGACCGTGGTGCCGCCGTACTGGGTGAGCACGTCACCGGGGCGGATGGCGCTGCCCGAGATCATGTTCTCCGCCATCGGCACGAACGTGCTGACCTTGATCGGGAGCCCGAGGCTGGCAATCACGTACGTCGCCTGCACGACGGCGGCGGCGCCGGCCATGTCGGACTTCATCTCGTGCATGCTCTGCGCCGGCTTGATGGTGAGACCGCCCGAGTCGAAGGTGATGCCCTTGCCGACGAGCGCGAGGTGGTGCTTGGCGCCCTTGGGGGAGTAGGTCAGCTCGACGAGGCGCGGAGCCGCGGCCGAGCCTCCGCCGACACCGAGGATGCCGCCGCAGCCCAGCTCGGCCAGGGCATGCTCGTCGTGGACCGTGATCGCGACCTTGGGTGCGCCGCGCCCCTTCGTCAGCTCCTTGGTCGCCGCGGCGACGGCGTCGGCGAAGGCGGGCGGGGTCAGGTCGCCGGGAGGCGTGTTCACCCAGTCGCGGGTGACGGCCACGGCCTGGGCGACGAGCTGGGCTTCCTCGAAGGCCGCCGTCAGCTCCTTGCGGCGCGCGCCCTCACTGAGGATCACGACCTCGCCGGGCGCCGTGCTCTTCGCATCCTTCTTGGCTGCACCGGACTTGTAGGCAGTGAACGTGTAGCCGCCCAGCAGGTGGCCCTCGGTCGCGGCCCGGACCAGCTCCGGCGAGCCAGACGGCAGGGCGATGGCCACGGACGCGGCGTTGCCGACCGATCGCGCGGCGACACCGGCGGCCCGGCGTACGGCGACCGCGTCGACCTTCTTGCCCAGACCCACCAGCACCAGGAGCGGTGAGGCGAGGGTGCCGGAGGTCGGGACCTTGACGCTCTCCCCGGCCTTGCCGGTCACGCCGAGGGTGGCGAGCAGCGGCCGCAGCTTGCGGCCGTAGGCGCTGGCGACCTCGCTCGCGCCGTCGGCCAGCTCGGCGCCGTTCGGCCCCTGCACGACCCCCACGACCACCGCGTCGCATCGGGTCTTCGCGGGGTTGGCGCTGCGCAGGGTGTAGGTCGTCACCCGCGCAGGATAGTCCGGTAAGTTCGCGGCCATGTCCGATCTGCTCCGTTCCCCGCTCCACGACCGGCACGAGGCGCTCGGCGCGAAGTTCTCGGCCTTCGGCGGCTGGTCGATGCCGCTCGAGTACGCCTCCGGCGTGGTCAAGGAGCACACGGCTGTCCGCGAGGCGGTCGGCGTCTTCGACGTCAGCCACCTGGGCAAGGCCGTCGTCGCCGGACCGGGCGCCGTCGACTTCGTCAACAGCACCCTCAGCAACGACCTGCGCCGCATCGGCCCGGGCCAGGCGCAGTACACCCTGTGCTGCGACGACGCGACCGGCGGCGTGGTCGACGACCTGATCGCCTACGTGTACGACGAGGAGCGGGTGCTGCTGGTCCCCAACGCGGCCAACACCGCGGAGGTCGTACGCCGGCTCGCCGCGGCCGCTCCGGCCGGGCTGACGATCACCGACGAGCACCGCGACCACGCCGTGCTCGCCGTCCAGGGCACGAAGTCCGACGAGGTGCTGGCCGCGATCGGCTTCCCGGTCGGGCACGACTACATGTCGTTCGCGGTCGCCACCTTCGACGGAGCCGATGTCGTCGTCTGCCGCACCGGCTACACCGGCGAGCGCGGCTACGAGCTGATCGCCCCCAACGCCGTCGCGGTCGCCCTGTGGGACGCGATCATGGCCGCGGGTGCGCCGTACGGCGTGCTGGCCTGCGGCCTCGGTGCCCGCGACACGCTGCGCACCGAGATGGGCTACCCGCTGCACGGTCAGGACATCTCCCTCGACGTCACGCCCAACGAGGCCCGGCTCGGGTGGGCGGTCGGCTGGAAGAAGGACGCCTTCTGGGGTCGCGAGGTGCTCTCGGCCGAGCGCGAGGCCGGCCCGCGGCGGGTGCTGCGCGGCATCGTCGCCACGGGTCGCGGCATCCCGCGGCCGCACATGTCGGTCAGCCTTGCCGCCGACGTACCCGTCGGCGAGGTCACCTCCGGAACGTTCTCGCCGACGCTGCGCAAGGGCGTCGGGCTCGCCCTGGTCTCGTCGTCCGTGGCTCCCGACGCCGAGGTCGGCGTCGACATCCGCGGCCGGCGCGAGGTCTTCCAGCTCGTGAAGCCACCGTTCGTCGACCCGTCCGTGCGAGAGGCCTGAACTTTGAACCTGCCCGAGCAGCCCCCCACGTTCCGCCCGCCGACGCCCGCCGAGCGCCCCTGGTGGTGGCGCCTGGAGAACAGCGCCGGCGCCGAGGTGACCGCGACGGGTGAGCTCGCGGACCAGCGCTTCGCCAGCCAGGCCGACGCCGAGTCGTGGGTGGGGGAGATCTGGTCCGACCTCGCCGCCGAGGGCGTCGATGCGGTGGTGCTCTTCGAGCACGACCGCCGGGTCTACGGGCCGATGTCGCTGCACGCCTAGGACAAACGGGAGCAGGATGCTCCCATGCCCCGGGACGATGCCGACTTCGCGGCCTACCTGACGGCCCGCTGGCCGGCCTTGGTGCGCACGCTGGTGCTCCTCGGCTGCGGGCGGCCCGAGGCCGCGCAGGTCGCCCAGACCGGACTCGCGCGCTGCCACACCGCCTGGGACCGCGTACGGCGCGCCGACGACGTGGACACCTACGTCTACGCCGCCGTCCTGGGCAGCCTGCACAGGCACCGCCACCGGGTGCCGGCACCGCCGGTGCCGCCGGCGCCGGACGCCGCGGAGGCGACCGAGGACGAGCTGCTGCTGCACGAGCTCGAGATCCAGCTCGATCGGCTGGACCTCGACGAGCGGGAGGCGGTGGTGCTGCGCTTCTGCGCCGAGCTGTCCGAGGACCAGGTCGCCGACGTGCTCGACGTACCTCTCGAGTCGGTCCAGGCACGGATCACGCACGGGCTCGGCCGGGTCGACGACCTCGGTGACCCGCACGACGTCTTCCGCCGGGCGAGCGAGTCGATCGCGACGCCCGCCGCTCCGCTCGACGACGTCGTCGCGGAGGCCCGCGCCCACCGGCGTCGACAGGTGCGCTGGGTGGTGGCCGCAGTGGCGGCGACCGCCGTCGTGCTGGGCGGCGCGACCTGGCTCGCCGACCGTGGGCCGGCGGAGGAGGACGGGGACCTCCCGCCGGCGGACGTCACGCGGGTGCAGAACCCGGTGCAGGTCGCGTGGTACGCCAACGGCCGGCTGCACCTCGAGAAGGTGGCCGTTGCGGTGCCGGCCGTCACCGACCTGGTCGAGCTCAACGGCGGCGCGGTGTACGGCGACCACGAGGGCACCGTTGCCTTCGTCGCCGCAGACGGTCAGCGCCGCCGGATCGGGCACAAGGCACCGGACAACCCGCTCGTCTCCTCGACCGAGGACGGCGACAGCTGGGCGGCCTGGATCGACCCGGGCGAGGAGGGCGGCCCCGGTCCGGCGCTCCAGGTGTACGACGTGAGCGCGGGCAAGCTGCTGGCGACGCGAGACGTCCCGGCCGACGCACGCACGGTCGCGATCGACCAGCACCAGGTCTTCTACGAGGGGGCGGACGGAGCGTTCGCCTGGACGCCGGGGGTCCAGGCGGCGGTCAAGCTGGAGCGCACCGGGCTGCTGGACGTGGAGTCCGCGAACCGCGTCTACCAGGCTGGCGGATCGGCTGGCGGCTCCATCGACATGGTGCAGTCGTTCTTCAACGTGTCCTTCGCCCGCCCGGGCACCGGGGCGATGATCTCGGCGGGTGGGGTGTTCGTGCTGAGCAAGGTCCCGGGGCCGGGGGTGGCCGAGGGCCGACCGTTCCGGCCGCTCCTGTACGACGCCACGTCCGGCTCGCGGAAGCCGAGCGGCGTGGGTGTCAGCGAGCGGGCTGTCGACGCCGCCTTCTCGAGGAACAACACCGTGGTCTACTTCGTCGCCCAGGTCGCGGACCTCGCCGGCGGGACCGACCTCGACGGCAACCTGGACCCGCTCCTGGTCCTGCGCACCTGCTCCACGGAGAGCGGGAGCTGCACCGATCTCGCGCCCGTGCAGTCGGGGCCTGACCGCCCGGTCCTCGCTCACTGACGACTACCGTCGGACCATGCGTTTCAGCCAGGTCGACGTCTTCTCCAGCGAGCCGCTGCGCGGCAACCCGGTCGCGGTCGTGCACGGTGCCGACGACCTCACCGACGAGCAGATGGCTGCCTTCGCCCGGTGGACCAACCTGTCGGAGACGACCTTCCTCCTCACCCCGACCGACCCGGCCGCCGACTACCGGCTCCGGATCTGGACCCCGGGCGGCGAGCTGCCGTTCGCGGGCCACCCGACGCTCGGCAGCGCGCATGCGTGGCTCGAGGCCGGGGGAGTGCCGGCGGGCGCCGACATCGTGCAGGAGTGCGGGGCCGGGCTCGTGACGATCCGGCGCTCTGCCGTTGAAGACCTGGACCGGTTGGCCTTCGCGGCGCCGCCGCTGGTGCGGTCGGGACCGGTCGACCCGTCGGACGTCGCCGGCATCTGCCGGGCGCTGCGGGTCCCGGAGTCCGCGATCGTCGAGTCGACCTGGATCGACAACGGTCCCGGCTGGGTCGGCGTACTCCTCGAGGACGCCGCCGCCGTGCTCGCGCTCGACCCCGACTGGGCGGCCTTCGGCGACCTCAAGATCGGCGTCGTCGGCCCGTACGCCGAGGGGCCGCTGGCCGTCGAGGTGCGCGCGTTCTGCCCGGGCTACGGGATGCCGGAGGACCCGGTGACCGGCTCGCTCAACGCCGGGGTCGGCCAGTGGCTCGCGGGCCGCGTCCTGCCGACGTCGTACGTCGCGAGCCAGGGGACCGTGCTGCAGCGGGCCGGGCGGGTGCACGTAGAGCTCGTCGACGGCCAGATCTGGGTCGGCGGCGACACGACGACGACGATCACCGGGAGCGTCGCGCTCGACTAGGCTCGGGTGCGTGCAGAGCTACCTCGACCTCCTGCAAAGGATCCTCGACGAGGGCGTCGAGAAGAGCGACCGCACCGGCACCGGCACCCGCTCGGTCTTCGGCGAGCTGCTGTGGTTCCTGCGCGGTGACACCAACGTGAGGTGGCTGCAGGATCGCGGCATCTCGATCTGGGACGAGTGGGCCGACGACGACGGTGACCTCGGCCCGGTCTACGGCTACCAATGGCGCTCCTGGCCGACCCCCGACGGCCGGCACGTCGACCAGATCGCGCAGGTGGTCGAGCAGATCAGGTCCGACCCGGACTCGCGACGGCACATCGTGTCCGCCTGGAACGTGGCCGACCTCCCGGACATGGCGCTGGCGCCGTGCCACGCGATGTTCCAGTTCTACGTCGCTCCCCAAGAGTCCGGCCCGGGCCGCCTCAGCTGCCAGCTCTACCAGCGCTCGGGCGACGTCTTCCTCGGGGTGCCGTTCAACATCGCGTCGTACGCGCTGCTCACCCACATGGTCGCGCAGGTGACCGGCCTCGCGGTCGGCGACTTCGTGCACACGCTGGGTGACGCGCACCTCTACCTCAACCACCTCGAGCAGGCGCAGCTCCAGCTGACCCGCGAGCCCCGACCGCTGCCGCGGCTGGTGCTGGACCCGTCGGTGACCGAGCTGGACGCGTTCGACCTCGACCACATCAGCGTCGAGGGCTACGACCCGCACCCCGGGATCAAGGCACCCATTGCTGTCTGAGGAGGCAGAGTGACCCGGATCGTGATGGTGGCGGCCGTCGCCCGCAACGGCGTGATCGGCAACGGCCCGGACATCCCATGGCGGATCCCGGGCGAGCAGGCCGAGTTCAAGAAGCTCACGATGGGCCACGTCCTGCTGATGGGGCGGACGACGTACGAGTCGATCGGCCGTCCGCTGCCCGGTCGCACCACCATCGTGTTGACCCGCTCGCCGTCCTGGTCCGCCGACGGCGTGCTCGTCGCCGCCTCCCTCGACGAGGCGCTCGCGCTCGCCGCGCCCCTGCCCGGCGACGTGATGGTGGTCGGCGGGGCGCAGGTGTACGCCGCCGCGCTCCCGGTCGCCACCGAGCAGGTCCTCAGCGAGGTCCCGCTCTCGCCCGAGGGCGACGTGCTCTACCCGGCGTACGACGCCGCCGCCTGGCTCGAGACGGACCGTGAGGTGTTCGACGGGTACGAGCGGGTGCGCCTGGTCCGCGCAGCAGACCGGCTCTGACCAGCTCCGGTCGGGCTGCCGTCGGGGCGGTCCGGGGGCGTCTGCATAATCTCCGCTCGTGCTCACAACCGCGTTCTGTGTCGTCCTCCTGGTCCTCGGCCTGTGCCTGTTGGTCTTCGGATCGTCGATCCCGTTCCGGCGCGCGATCGGCGGCGTCCTCATGGCGGTGTCGGCGCTGGTCCTGGTCTTCGCCTCGACCACGGTCATCGAGGCGAAGAACGTCGGCGTGCTGACGACCTTCGGCAAGCCGTCCGGGACGCTCGCGTCCGGCCTGCACCTCAAGCTCCCGTGGCAGCAGGTCACCGAGTTGGACGGCACCAAGATCACGAACAAGTACGAGGGCGACCACGCCGTCGAGGTCCGGATCGGCGACGGCACCACCGCGCACGTCAAGACGGCGATCCGCTGGTCGATCGTCGCCGACAAGGCCGACGAGATCTACGCCGACTACCGCAGCGACGACGTCAACGAGACCGTCAACGAGTCGCTCGTCGAGACCGTCTTCTCCAACGCCCTCAACCAGGTCCTGGGCGACTACAACCCGACCGCGAACCTGCGCGTCGTCAACCCCGACGCCGAGGGCAGCGCGGCGATCAGCTTCGTGCCCGACTACGACGACCTGGCGGCCAAGGTGACGGCCTCGATGGAGCAGCGGGTCGCGGACGTGGGCGGCTACATCAAGATCGACTTCATCACGATCTCCGGGCTCAAGCTGAGCGAGACCACCCAGGCCAAGATCAACGAGTTCCAGGCCGAGGTCGCGAAGACCCAGGTCGCGCTGCAGAAGAAGGCGACCGCGGCCGCGCAGGCCGAGGCGAACAAGACCCTGTCCGACTCCGTCTCGAACAACCCGAACGTGCTCGTCTCGCGGTGCCTCGACACGTTCCAGCAGATGGTGGACGAGGCCCAGACCGTCCCGCCGGGTGGCATCGCCTGCTGGCCGGGCAGCAGTTCCGACCTGGTCCTGGCCCCGAGCTCGAGCCGGTAGCACGACGTACGCGGCAGATCGGCGGTAACGCTCCGGCGGACCGCTCGGCACAGCTACCGTTCGGCCCATGACGTTCGGCGTGGGATCCGTGGCGTGGCTGCTCGTCTGTGGCGCGCTTGCGGTCTGGTTGTGGCGCCGTCCCTCGGCGGCCGCGGCCGCGAAGGCGGGCCACAAGTTCGCGCTCGCCCACCAGGTCTATGTCGACCCTCACCACACCGCGACCGTCGATGCCGTGATCGGCGCGAGCCGTCGAGGGGTGGCCGTCGTGTTCGCGGTGGCTGGGGTCGCGGGCGTGCTCGGGCTGCAGTGGTGGACCTTCGACCAGGTGCTCGCGGTCGTGGGCATCGTCGCGGGTCTGGTGGGCCTCGTCGTACGGCTGCGGCTCGAGTACGCCGCGCTGCGCGGCCTCGACGCCTGCGCCGGGACCGGCCCCGCCCGGGCGTACGACGACCTGGTCCAGCTCCGGCAACGCCTCGGACTGGCTTGGGTGAGCGTGCTCGCGGTGGTCGGGGCCGTCTTCGCCGTCCGGTGGCCGGTGCACCCGTACGCCTGGGTCCGGCCGGAGGCCGTCCTGGTCGCACTCTGGGTGGTGCTCGGCTGCTACGTCGCGTTGGCCGTGATAGGGACTCGCCGCGTCCTGTCGCTCACGTTCGAGGCCGAGAGCCCCGCGCACGCCTACCTGCTGGACGCCCTGTGCCACCGCACCGTGCAGCCGCCGTACGTCGGGACCGCGTTGGCCGCTCTGGTGCTGGGACAGCTGACGTTCCTGGACTCGGTCTCGGTCTCGGGGTCGGCCGGGTACCTCCTGATCCTGCCGACGGTCGTCCCGATGGCGCTCTGCCTGCCGGGGAAGGCGCTGCCGTTCCGGCGGCGGCTGCCGCACCTGAAGGCCGGCGAGTTCGTGAACAGTCGCGGACCTGCCCCGGCCTGATGGGCCCGAACGCCCTCCTGGCAGGCTGGGTCGCATGGAGCTGCGCATCTTCACCGAACCCCAGCAGGGCGCGACGTACGACGACCTGGTCGCGGTCGCCCAGGAGGCCGAGCGACTCGGGTTCGGGGCGTTCTTCCGCTCCGACCACTACCTCGGGATGGGCACGGAGGGGCTGCCGGGGCCGAGCGACGCGTGGATCACGCTGGCCGGCATCGCCCGCGAGACCAGCACCATCCGGCTCGGCACGATGATGACGAGCGCGACCTTCCGGCTCCCCGGCCCGCTGGCCATCAGCGTGGCGAACGTCGACCAGATGAGCGGTGGCCGGGTCGAGCTCGGCATCGGCGCGGGCTGGTTCGAGCAGGAGCACACCAAGTACGGCATCCCGTTCCCGAGCACGGGGGAGCGGTTCGACCGGTTCGAGGAGCAGCTCGCGATCATCACCGGCCTCTGGGCCACCGACGGCGGGTTCACGCACCAGGGCGAGCACTACCAGGTGACGGACTCACCGGGGCTGCCCAAGCCCACCCAGGCGAAGCCCCCGATCCTGGTCGGCGGCCTCGGCAAGAGGCGGACGCCGGAGCTGGCGGCCCGCTACGCCGACGAGTTCAACCTGCCGTTCGTGGACGAGGCGACCACCAGGACCCAGTTCGCGCGGGTCCGCGAGGCCTGCGAGGCGCAGCAGCGCGACCCCGCCACCATGCGCTGGTCCAACGCCCTGGTGCTCTGCGTCGGCGCCGACGAGGCCGAGCTCGACCGTCGCGCCGCGGCGATCGGGCGGGAGAAGGCCGAGCTGCGTGAGAACGGCCTGGCCGGCACCCCGCAGGAGATCGTCGACAAGATCGGGCGGTACGCCGAGCTCGGCGCCGAGCGCCTCTACCTCCAGGTGCTCGACCTGTCCGACCTCGATCAGCTGCGGCTGGTTGCCCGCGACGTGATGCCGCACGTCGCGTGAGGACACAGACGCACTAACCTGGCACCTATGACCTCTGCTGCACCCGCTGCGCCGTTCGGCCGCATGCTCACCGCGATGGCGACCCCCTTCGGGGCCGACGGGAGTCTCGACCTCGACGGGGTGCAGCGGCTGGCCAAGCACCTGATCGCGAACGGCCACGACGGGCTGGTGGTTTCCGGGACGACCGGAGAGTCGCCGACCACCACCAAGGAGGAGGACGGCGAGGTCCTCGCCGCCGTCCGCGACGCGGTCGGTCCGGACGTCAAGCTGGTCGCCGGTGTCGGCACCAACGACACCGCCACCTCGACGTACCTCGCCAAGCAGGCCCGCGAGCGTGGCGCCGACGGCGTGCTCCTGGTCTCGCCGTACTACAACAAGCCCGGCCAGCGCGGCATGCTCGGCCACTTCCGCCAGGTCGTGGACGCCGCCGAGCTGCCCGTGATGCTGTACGACGTCCCCGGGCGGACCGGCAGCCAGATCGCGCTGGAGTCCTACGAGGAGATGAGCTCGTGGGAGTCCGTGGTCGCGGTCAAGGATGCGGTCGGCGACCTTCCTCGGGCGGCCAAGCTGGTGCGGCTCGGCTACGCCGTCTACTCGGGCGACGACGTCAACACCCTCGGCTTCCTGGCGCACGGCGCGTGCGGCCTGGTCTCGGTCGTCGGCCACGCAGCAGGCAAGGAGTTCGCCTCGATGATCGACACCTTCCTCGCCGGTGATCCCGCCGGCGCTCTCGAGACCTACCAGCGCCTGCTGCCGGCGATGGAGGCGGTGATGGGGGTGCCCAACTACGGCGCGACAACCGCGAAGGGTTCGCTGCAGCTGCTCGGGGTCCTCGACAACCGACACGTCCGACCTCCACTCGCGGCGCTCGACGACGACGAGCTCGCCGCCCTGCGCGCCGGCCTGACGGCAGCAGGTCTGCTGTGAGTCATCCGCATCCCGAGCTGTCCACGCCGGCCAAGCTGAAGAAGGGCGGCCTGCGGGTCACCGCCTTCGGCGGCCTCGGCGAGGTCGGCCGCAACATGACGCTGTTCGAGTACGACGGTCGCCTGCTGATCGTCGACTGCGGCGTGCTCTTCCCCGAGGACCACCAGCCCGGCATCGACCTGATCCTGCCGGACTGGTCCTCGATCCGCGACCGCCTCGACGACGTCGAGGCACTGGTGCTGACCCACGGTCACGAGGACCACATCGGCGCGACGCCGTACCTCCTGCGCGAGCGCAAGGACATCCCGCTCGTCGGCTCCAAGCTCACCCTGGCGCTGCTCGACAGCAAGCTGCGCGAGCACCGGCTGCGCGAGACCGTGCACCACGTCGTCCAGGAGGGCGACAAGCTGACCCTCGGGCCGTTCGAGCTCGAGTTCGTCGCGGTCAACCACTCCATCCCCGACGCGCTGGCCGTCGCGATCCGCACCGGCGCCGGGATGGTGCTGCACACGGGTGACTTCAAGATGGACCAGCTGCCGCTCGACGGCCGGATCACCGACCTGCGGGCGTTCGCGCGGCTGGGGGAGGAGGGGGTCGACCTCTTCCTCACCGACTCGACCAACGCCGAGACGCCGGGGTTCACGCCGTCGGAGAAGAAGATCACCCCGGTCATCAACCAGGTCTTCCGCGAGTCCGGCCAGCGCATCATCGTGGCTTGCTTCGCCTCGCACGTGCACCGCGTGCAGCAGGTGCTCGACGCGGCGTACGCCCACGAGCGCCAGGTCGCGTACGTCGGCCGCTCGATGGTCCGCAACATGGCGATCGCGCGCGACCTCGGCTACCTCAAGGTGCCGCCGGGCGTGCTGGTCGACACCAAGGACCTCGCCGACCTGCCGCCGGAGCGCCAGGTGCTGATCTCCACCGGCTCGCAGGGTGAGCCGATGAGCGCGCTGTCGCGGATCGCCCAGCGCAACCACCACTTCGTGCACATCGAGGAGGGCGACACCGTCCTGCTCGCCTCGAGCCTGATCCCGGGCAACGAGAACGCCGTCTACCGGGTCATCAACGGCCTGGCCCGCTGGGGAGCGCGCGTCGTCCACAAGGGCAACGCGATGGTGCACGTCTCCGGCCACGCCAGCGCCGGCGAGCTGCTCTACTGCTACAACATCGTCAAGCCGCGCAACGTGATGCCGGTGCACGGCGAGATCCGCCACCAGCTCGCGAACGCCGAGCTGGCCCGCGCCACCGGGGTCGAGAACGTCGTGATCGCCGAGGACGGCGTGGTCGTCGACCTCGTCGACGGCGTCGCGAAGATCGTCGGCAAGGTCGACTGCGGCTACGTCTTCGTCGACGGCTCGTCGGTCGGCGACGTCACGGAGTCGGACCTCAAGGACCGCCGGATCCTCGGCGAGGAGGGCTTCATCTCGGTCATCGTCGTGGTCGACTCGGTCACCGGCAAGGTCGCGGCCGGGCCGGAGATCCACGCCCGGGGCAACGCGCTCGACGGTGCGACGTTCGAGGAGATCAAGCAGCCGATCATCGACGCCCTCGACCGGGCGATCGCGGAGGGCAACACCGACGCGCACCAGCTGCAGCAGACCGTCCGCCGGGTCGTCGGTCGCTGGGTGAGCAACACCCACCGGCGGCGCCCGATGATCATCCCGGTCGTGATCGACGCCTGAGCCGCCTGAGCGGCCTGAGTGCCGATCGTCGGGATAGTCCGTCACCTTCTGGTCGTCGGATCCGGCGTGTCGCCAGCCAGAACGTGACGGACTATCCCGACGGTGGCCTTAAGACACGCACTCCTGTGGTCCGTGTGACTGGAGTGACGCCTGCGTAGGGTGGGGACTATGGCGACCCGTACGTCTTCCCCGCCGGGGTCGCGGAGCAAGAGCACGTCCTCCACCCGGACCACGAGCACCACGCGCGGTCCGGCGAAGAAGACGGGCACCAGCACCGCCACCCGGAGTACCAGCCCCCGGCGCAAGCCTGCCCCCAAGAAGCCAGCGAGCAAGCGCAAGCCCGCCCCCCGGCGTCCGGCGCCGCGCGCCGTCCGCAGCGGGCCGGGGCCGGTCGCCCGCCTCTTCACGATGGTCTTCCGCGGCATCGCCGCGGTGTGGCTGGCGGTCGCGCACGGGCTCGGCGCCGTCGCCCGCGGTATCGGGCACACCGCCCGCGACCTCGAGCCCGAGCACCGTCGCGACGGGTTCGGCCTCTTCCTCTTCGGCGCGGCCGTGGTCGTGGCTGCTGCCGTGTGGTGGCAGCTGCCCGGCTCGGTCATGGACCTCGCCCGCACGGTCGTCCAGGGCTCCGTCGGCAAGGTCGGCTTCGTGGTCCCGCTCGCACTGCTCTACGTGGGCTGGCGCACGATGCGCGACCCGGAGCACGCCGGCCCGGCCGGCCGACAGGTCGTCGGATGGACCTCGCTGTCCTTCGGCATCCTCGGCATCGTCCAGATCGCCGAGGGCAACCCGCAGCCCGACCTGGGCGACACCAGCGACCTGCAGCAAGCGGGCGGCGCCATCGGGTACGTCGTCGCCAGCCTGCTGCTCGACCTGCTCCGCTCGCCGTACGTCGTCGCGCCGCTGCTGGCGCTGCTCGCGTTCTTCGGGGTCCTGATCATCACCTCGACGCCGCTCTACCAGGTGCCGGTCCGGCTCGCGGAGCTGCGCGACCGGCTGCTCGGCCACGAGCCACACGCTGCAGAGGACGGGCAGGACGACCCGGACGAGACCCAGGCCATCCCGGCGGCCCGCAGCCGTCGCAAGAAGCCCGCCGACGACGAGCTCGACCCCGACATGGGCGACCCGGCGTACGACAGCCCGGTGCTCAGCGACCGCGAGCTGCGCAAGCGCAAGAAGCGCCTGGAGACGACCGACGACGGTCTCGACATCTTCGCCCCCGACCTGGTTGCGCCCGACGTCCCGGAGGTCGCGGAGGTCGAGACGCCGAAGGCGGACCTGGAGCCGCCGCCGCACACGCCGCTGCCGCCCCGGGTCGAGCAGCTCGCGCTGTCCGGCGACATCGTCTACTCGTTGCCGGCCAACGAGGTCCTCAAGCCCGGCTCGGTGCACAAGGCCCGCTCCCAGGCGAGCGACGCCGTCGTCGAGCGGCTGACCCAGGTGATGGAGGAGTTCTCCATCGACGCCCAGGTCACCGGCTACACCCGCGGGCCGACCGTCACCCGCTACGAGGTCGAGGTCGGTCCGGCGGTCAAGGTCGAGAAGGTCACCGCGCTCTCCAAGAACATCGCGTACGCCGTCGCCTCGGCCGACGTGCGGATCCTCAGCCCGATCCCCGGCAAGTCCGCGATCGGCATCGAGATCCCGAACACGGACAAGGAGGTCGTCTCCCTCGGCGACGTGCTCCGGTCCAACACCGCGCGCACGGACCACCACCCGATGGTGGTCGGGCTCGGCAAGGACGTGGAGGGCGGCTTCGTCGTCGCCAACCTCGCGAAGATGCCGCACCTGCTGGTTGCCGGCGCCACCGGCTCCGGCAAGTCGAGCTTCATCAACTCGATGATCACCTCGATCCTGATGCGGGCCACGCCGGACGAGATCCGGATGATCATGGTCGACCCCAAGCGGGTCGAGCTGAACGCCTACGAGGGCGTCCCGCACCTGATCACCCCGATCATCACCAACCCCAAGAAGGCCGCCGAGGCGCTGGCCTGGGTCGTGCGCGAGATGGACCTGCGCTACGACGACCTGGCCAACTTCGGCTTCCGTCACATCGACGACTTCAACAAGGCCGTCCGGGCGGGCAAGGTGCAGGTGCCGCCCGGCAGCGAGCGGGTGCTCGCGCCGTACCCCTACCTGCTGGTGATCGTCGACGAGCTCGCCGACCTGATGATGGTCGCCCCGCGCGACGTCGAGGACGCGATCGTCCGGATCACGCAGCTGGCGCGAGCCGCCGGCATCCACCTGGTGCTCGCCACGCAGCGCCCGAGCGTCGACGTCGTCACCGGTCTGATCAAGGCCAACGTGCCGTCCCGGCTGGCGTTCGCGACCTCGTCGGTCACCGACAGCCGCGTGATCCTCGACCAGCCGGGCGCGGAAAAGCTGGTCGGCCAGGGTGACGGGCTCTTCCTGCCGATGGGCTCGTCCAAGGCCGTGCGCGTGCAGGGCTCCTGGGTCACCGAGGCCGAGATCGCCCAGGTGGTCAAGCACTGCAAGAGCCAGCTCGAGCCGACGTACCGCGAGGACGTCACGGCCCCCGCCACCAGCAAGCGGGAGATCGACGACGACATCGGCGACGACATGGACCTGGTGATCCAGGCGATCGAGCTCGTCGTGTCCACGCAGTTCGGCTCCACGTCGATGCTGCAGCGCAAGCTCCGGGTCGGCTTCGCGAAGGCGGGCCGGCTGATGGACATCATGGAGAGCCGTGGGGTCGTCGGGCCGAGTGAAGGCTCGAAGGCCCGCGACGTCCTGGTCAAGCCCGATGAGATCGATGGTGTGATCGCGACCCTTCAGGGGGAGATGTGAGCAGCAACCTCAGCGCAGCCGAGCTCCACGACACCGACGAGCGCCCCGCTCCGCCGACGCCAGGGCCCGTGCCGATCGAGATCCGCCGCAACGGCGCGCTCTCGGGCGGCATCGGTGCGGTCGCGGCGGTCGTCGCCCTCGCCTACCTGACCCGGGCCGTCGGCGGCGGCTCCTTCTTCGACTGGGTGCTCGCACTCGTGATGGGTGCGGTCGCCGGGGCCTACCTGCAGGCGTTCGCGGACTCGCGTACGCCGTTGCTGGTAGCCGACGACCACGGCATCCGGATCCGCAAGGGCCGGCGGTGGCACGGCTTCCTGTGGGAGGCGGTCGAGGAGGTCGTGCACCTGCCGCGGCACGGGTTCCTGCGCGACGGCCGCCTGACGGTGGTCATCCGTGACGCCGAGGCCGAGATGTCGGTCCCGCTGTCGCTGTCGACCTGGGTGTCCGGTGCCGACGACCTGACGCTCGCGCTCGAGGAGCTCTCCGGTGACCCGGAGAGGGTCGTCGAGCTGGGGGAGTACGACGAGGTCGAGGTCGAGGACGAGTGGGTCGGGGACGAGCCGACCGAGGAGTGGACCGACGACGAGCCGCACCCGGTGCTGCCCGACCCGCGGCCCACGCTGGCCCGCGGCCTGGACTTCCTGGCCGACAAGCTCCGCCTGACCCGCCCGACGGACGACTCTCTCGGAGAGGATCTGCCCGCCGACGCTCCTGAGCCCACGGTCACGCTGCCGATGGTCGCGAGCGCCACCCCGCTGCCGCTGCGCGACCCGGTGGGCGGCTCGCGCGTCGAGGCGCGCTTCGAGGGCGCCGCCGCCCTCAAGCTCGACCCGGCGGAGACGGAGGACACCACGACCACCGGGCTGCCCGAGCTCGGCGAGCTGCGCCGCGGCGGCGAGTTCGAGGAGACCGTCGTCTGGGCCGACGGCGTCCACCCGATCGCTCGCCCGGGCGACTCGGTTGAACCGCTGGTCATCGACGAGCTGCCGGTCGAGCCGGCGGAGGACCCGGTCGTCGGACCGGAGCTCGCGGCCGCCCGTACCCGCCTCGGCCTGACGGTCGACCAGCTCGCCGAGCGCACCCGGATCCGCCCGCACGTGATCGAGTCGATCGAGGTCGACGACTTCGTGCCGTGCGGCGGCGACTTCTACGCCCGCGGCCACCTGCGCACCCTCGCGCGGGTGCTCGGCGTCGATGCGGCACCGCTGCTCGCGTCGTACGACGAGCGCTACGCCGACGCCCCGATCGACGCCCGCCGGGTCTTCGAGGCCGAGCTCGCGACCGGCGCCGACGGCCCGATCCGCAGCATGCGCGGCGGCCCGAACTGGTCGGTGCTGATCGCCGCCGTGATGGCGCTGGTGCTGATCTGGTCGATCGCCCGGCTGATCATGGACAACCCGGTCGAGCTCACCAGCAAGCCGGTCCTCAACGGCTCCCCGTCGTCGCAGACCAAGCTGGGTCCGGCCGTCCCGGTGCTGCTCGACGCCGCTGCCGGCGGCACGCACGTCGTGGTCAAGGACGGAGCCGGCGAGGTCGTCTTCAACGGGGACCTGGCGTACGGCGAGAAGCGGTCCGTGAAGGCCGCCCCGCCCGTGCAGGTGCAGTCCTCGGACGGCGCCCTCCAGGTGACGATCGACGACAAGTCGCGCGGTGCGCTGGGTGCCGAGGGCCAGCCCGCCCAGAACACCTACGCCGCCGAGAAGTAGGCAGAGGCCGGTCAGTCCCGGAGCCGGTAGCGCCGCTCCGGGCGTCCGGAGCCGCCGTACTGCAGGCGTACGACGGCCTGCTCGCGGGCGACGAAGTGCTCGAGGTAGCGGCGGGCGCTGACCCGGGAGATGCCGACCTCCTCGGCGCACTCGGTGGCCGAGACCTCGCGACCCTCGCCGAGGGTGGCGAGCACCGCGTCGGCGGTCTCGGTGCTGAGGCCCTTGGGCAGCACTTCCCGGCCGCGCCCCAGGGGCGCGAAGAACGCGTCGATGTCGTCCTGACCGGCCCGCTCGACACCGGTGAGCGCGAGGTGGGTCTTGCGGAAGGCGGCGAGGCGGTCGGCGAGGTCGTCGTACTCGAACGGTTTCACCAGGTAGTGCGCCGCACCGGCCGCGGCCGCGGCCCGCACGGTGTCGGCCTCGCGGGCGGCCGTCACGACCAGTACGCCGACGTCGTTGCCGGCGCCCCGCAGCTGCCGCAGGACCTCGATGCCGCTGAGGTCGGGCAGGTGGACGTCGAGCAGCACCAGGTCGGGGGAGAGCCGCTCGATCTCGCTGAGCGCCGTCGCGCCGGTCGCGGCGGTGCCGACGACCCGGTAGCCGGGCGCGCGGTCGACGAAGCGCGTGTGGATCGAGGCCACCATGAAGTCGTCGTCCACCACCAGGACCGTCAGCTCAGCGGGGTCGTCGGGCATCCGGGTCCTCGATCGTGGCGGGCAGCCGCGCGGTGAAGACCGCGCCGACGTCATTGTGCACCGACACCGACCCGCCCCGGCGCTCGCAGACGACCTGGACCAGCGCGAGCCCGACGCCGCGCCCGCTGGCATCGCTGGGCTTGGTGCTGAAGCCGCGCTCGAAGATCTCGTCGACCCGCTCGCCGGGGACGCCCGGCCCGGAGTCGGCCACCTGGACGACGGCCGTGGCCCCGTCGGTGGTGAGGCGTACGTCGACCCGCGCGGCGTCGGCGCCTGCCGCGGCATCGACCGCGTTGTCGACCAGGTTGCCGAGGACCGTGCCGACGTCGGCGGACAGGTCCGGGTCGAGACGTGGCAGCCGGCTGTCGTCGCTGAGCGCGAGGTCGACCCGGCGCTCCGCGGACAGGCTGGTCTTGGCGATGAGCAGCGCCGCGACGGAGGGGTCCTCGACGCGCTGGAGCACGAAGTCGCTGATCTCCGCACGGCGCCGGCTCAGCGTGCCGATCAGGCGCCCGGCCTCGTCGTACTCCTCCAGCTCGAGGAGCCCGGAGATTGTGTGCAGCTGGTTGGCGAACTCGTGGGTCTGCGCGCGCAGCGTCTCGGTGACGCTCTCGCGGGCGCTCAGCTCGCTTTGCATGGCGAGCAGCTCGGTGCGGTCGCGCAGGGTGGTGACCGTGCCGGCCGCTCGGCCGTCGTGCTCGACCGCGTTGCGGTTCATCACGACCACCCGGCCGGCGACCACGACGACGGCGTCGCGCACGTCGTCCGGTCCGAGCAGCAGGTCGCGCACTCGCGGTGGGAGGTCGAGCTCCGCGATCGGCCGGCCCTGGCTGCCGGCCGGCAGCCCGAGCAGGTCGCGGGCGCTCTCGCTGAGCACCGTCACCACACCGTGCTCGTTGACGGCGATGACACCCTCACGGATCGAGGTCAACAGGGCCTCGCGCTGGTCGGCCAGGGCCGCGATCTCGGCGGGCTCGAGGCCCCGGGTGCGGCGCTTGATCAGCCGGGCCAGCAGCCAGGCGCCGGCCAGCCCGAGGGCGAGCCCGACCCCGAGGAACGACACCAGGTCGGGGAGGGTCTGGCGAAGGCGCTCGGTCAGCGACGGGTAGCGCTCGGTGACCACGACGACGCCGACCGGCGTCCCGGCTGTCTGCCTGCCGCGCGCGATGATCGGGACCTGCGCCGCGATGGCGCGCTCGCCGCGGTCGGTCAGGTCACCGCTCCACGCGCGCAGCTCGGCGACGCCGTCCCCGAGCTCGATCCGCTCGCCGGCACGGGTCGGGTCGGTGGAGACGACGATCCGGCCCGACGGATCGGTCAGGTAGACGGCCGAGGCGCCGACGTCGTCCTGCCGCTGCTGGATGTAGACGGCGAGGGCGAGCGGTTGGGCGCCCTGGGTCAGGTCCCGTTGTACGGCGGGTGTGCTCGCGATGTTCTCGGCGGCGGACCGGAGCCGGGCTCCGCGGGAGTCGCGGAAGTCGGCGTCGCTCTGCCGGAAGGACACCACGCTGGTCACGGCGACGACGAGCAGCAGGAGCACGACCTGGAGGGCCAGGAACTGGCCGGCCAGGGTCCGTGGCCGCGGTGCCCGCGCTGATGACCACAAGTTCCACAACCTCCATTGCTTGGGGAAGGGTGACGGCCGCCACATCCGGGGTAAACGATCTGCAGACCGATCCACCGAGAGGAGCCTGTCATGGCCACCCGATCGCGACGGCGACGCAGACCCGGTCGCCCCGCCCTCGCCGTACTCACGGCGCCGGTCACAGCTCTTGCGCTGACGGCGGCACTGTCCTCGTGCGGCGTGACCCGCGGCGACGACAACAAGGACATCGCGATGTGGATCCCCAACAGCGCGGGCGGCGGTTACGACCAGACCGGCCGGGCGGCGGTGTCGGTGATGGAGCAGGGCGACGTCACCGGCGGCAACTTCGAGGTCACCAACATCCTGGGCGCCGGCGGCTCGGTCGCGATGACCCGGCTGATGGGCGCCGAGGGCGACGAGCACACGATGATGACCGTCGGGCTCGGAGTGGTCGGCTCGCTCTACTCCTTCGGCCTCGACGACCGGCTCGACGACGCCACCCCGATCGCCCAGCTGATCGAGGACCAGGAGGGCGTCCTGGTGCCCGCGGACTCGCCGTACCAGACGATCGACGACTTCGTCGCCGCCTGGCAGGAGGACCCGCGCTCGATCGCCGTCGGTGGCGGCTCTTCCCCCGGCGGCCCCGACCACCTCTTCCCGATGCAGCTGGCCGAGACCGTGGGGATCGACCCCAAGGACGTCCTCTACGTGCCGTACGACGGCGGCGGCCCGCTGACCAGTGCGCTGGTCGGCGAGAAGATCAAGGTCGGCTTCTCGGGCCTCGGCGAGTTCGAGGGCCAGATCGAGTCCGGCGAACTGCGTGCGCTCGCGGTGTCGGGGGAGGAGCGGCTCGAGAGCGACACCCTCAAGGACATCCCGACCCTCACCGAGTCGGACATCGACCTGGTCTTCACCAACTGGCGCGGCGTCCTCGCACCTCCGGGCATCTCGGACAAGCGGCGCGACGAGCTCGTCGACTACCTCACCGAGATGCACGACAGCCCCGAGTGGCAGCAGACGCTCGAGAAGTACGGCTGGACCGATGCCTTCGTCACCGGAGACGACTTCACCACCTTCCTGCAGGAGCAGGACGACCGGGTCGCGTCGACCCTCGAGGAGCTGGGTCTCATATGAGCACCACCACGCATTCCGACGAGCATCAAGACGAGCGACGCGACCTGGCCCAGATCGGCCTGGCCGCGGTCACCGGTGTCATCGGCGCCTACACGATGTACGACGCCAGCACGCTCCAGGTCGGCTTCGCGGACCCGGTCGGACCCCGGCTCTTCCCGTACGTCATCGGCGCCGGGCTGCTGGTCACCAGCGTGCTGCTGGTCCTGGCCGCCCTCCGCGGAGACGTGCCCGAGGCGGAGGGCGGTGAGGACGTCGACCTGGACGTCAAGACCGACTGGGCGACGGTCGGCAAGCTGGTCGCCATCATCGGGGTCACGATCGCGACCGTCGGGTTCCTCGGCTGGGCGATCAGCGGCGCGATCCTCTTCGCCGGCTCGACCTGGGCACTCGGCAGCCGGACGCTGATCCGCGACGTAATCGTCGGCTGCGTGCTGTCGGTCGCCAGCTGGTACGCCTTCTACGTCGGCCTCGGCATCCCGCTCAGCGCCGGCATCCTGGACGGGATCCTCTGATGGGCGACCTCGACCTCCTGCTGGGCGGCCTGCAGTCCGCGGCCACCCCCGAGAACCTGATGTACGCCGCGATCGGCGTCCTGCTCGGCACCTTCGTCGGCGTACTGCCCGGCATCGGCCCGGCCATGGCCGTGGCGCTGCTGCTGCCGGTGACCTTCAGCCTGGAGCCGACCTCGGCGTTCATCATGTTCGCCGGCATCTACTACGGCGGCATGTACGGCGGCTCGACGACGTCGATCCTGCTGAACACACCAGGGGAGTCGGCGTCGGTGATGACGGCCCTCGAGGGCAACAAGATGGCGAAGGCGGGTCGAGCCGCCCAGGCGCTCGCCACCGCGGCCATCGGGTCCTTCATCGCCGGCACGATCGGCACCCTCCTGGTCGCCTTCTTCGCCCCGATGCTGGCCGAGTTCGCGGTGACGATCGGCGCCCCGTCGTACTTCGCGATCCTGCTCTTCGCCCTGGTCATGACGACCACGCTGCTCGGCTCCTCGAAGGTGCGCGGCTTCCTCGCCCTCTTCCTGGGGCTGACCATCGGTCTCGTCGGGCTCGACCTCAACACCGGGCAGGCCCGGCTCAGCCTGGGCCTGGCGCAGCTGCGCGACCCGCTGGAGATCGTGGCGGTCGCGGTCGGCATCTTCGCCCTGGGCGAGGCCTTCTGGGTGGCCGCCCACCTGCGCCGCAAGCCGCTCCAGGTGATCCCGGTCGGGCGGCCGTGGATGGGCCGCGACGACTGGCGCCGGTCCTGGAAGCCGTGGCTGCGCGGCACCGCCTACGGCTTCCCGTTCGGGGCCATCCCCGCCGGCGGCGCCGAGATCCCGACGTTCCTCTCGTACGTCACCGAGCGCCGGCTCTCCCGCAACCGCGACGAGTTCGGCAAGGGCGCCATCGAGGGCGTCGCGGGCCCGGAGGCGGCCAACAACGCGTCCGCGGCCGGCATGTTCGTGCCGCTGCTCGCCATGGGCATCCCGGTCACCGCCACGGCCTCGGTGATGCTGGCCGCCCTGACCAGCTACGGCATCCAGCCCGGGCCGCAGCTGATGACCGAGCAGTCCGACCTGGTGTGGACCCTGCTCGCCAGCCTGTTGATCGGCAACACCCTGCTGCTGGTGCTCAACCTGCCGCTCGCACCGCTGTGGGCCAAGCTGCTCCGGATCCCGAGGCCGCAGCTGTACGCCGGCATCCTGTTCTTCGCCTGCCTCGGTGCCTTCGCGGCCAACCAGGACGCGTTCGACATCTTCCTGCTGCTCGTCTTCGGCCTGCTGGGGCTGGCGATGCGACGCTTCGGGCTCCCGGTGCTGCCGCTGATCCTGGGCGTCATCCTCGGGCCGATCATGGAGCTCAAGCTGCGCGAGGCGCTGACCATCTCCGACGGCGACCTGTCCGGCCTGTGGAGCGAGCCGCTCGGCGTCGCGGTCTACCTCCTCACGGCTCTGGTGATCGTGGTGCCGGTCGTGCTGAAGCGGGTCCGCCCCGGCATGGACACCCCGGCGGCCGAGGTCGCGCGCGCCCGGGACGACGAGAGGGTGCAGCGATGAGCCAGATCGTGGTGGCGTGGTCACCGGACGAGTTCGGACGGGCCGCGCTGACGCAGGCGGTGGCCGAGGCGCGGATGCGCGGGACCGGGATCGTGGTGGTCAACGCCACGCGTGGCGACGCCCTGGTCGACGACCGGTTCGCCAGCGACGACGACCTGCACGGCGTACGCGCCGGTCTCGAGGAGGCGGGCCTGCCGTACGACGTACGTCAGTCGGTCGGCGCAGACGTCGGCGACCAGGTGCTGGCCGTCGCGGACGAGGTCGACGCGGCCCTGATCGTGCTCGGCCTGCGCCGCCGTACGCCTGTCGGCAAGTTGATCATGGGCAGCGTCGCGCAGCGGATCCTGCTCGGCGCGCACTGCCCGGTCCTGGCGGTCAAGCCCACCTGAACGCCGAGTTGGCGCCAGTTTGCGGCCGAGTCGGCGCTTGTTTGCACTCCGAGCTGCAAACTGGCGCCGACTCGGCAATTGGGCGCCGGGTTGCCATACTCGGACGGACATGACGATCGCATCCCACACTGCACCTGGCAGCCCCGCACCCGCCGAACTTCTCTCGGTCGCCATGGTGACCCTGGGATGTGCCCGCAACGAGGTGGACTCCGAGGAGCTCGCCGGACGGCTGGAGGCGGGCGGCTTCCGCCTCGTCGAGGACCCGGCCGACGCGGACACCGTCGTGGTCAACACCTGCGGGTTCGTCGAGTCGGCCAAGAAGGACTCGGTCGACACCCTGCTGGCCGCAGCCGACCTCAAGACGACCGGCAGCACCCAGGCCGTCGTGGCCGTCGGCTGCATGGCCGAGCGCTACGGGAAGGAGCTCGCCGACTCGCTGCCCGAGGCCGACGCGGTCCTCGGGTTCGACGACTACCCCGACATCGCGGAGCGGCTGCGCTCGATCGTCGCAGGGGAGACCCACCAGGCGCACACGCCGCAGGACCGCAGGAAGCTGCTCCCGATCACCCCGGTCGAGCGTGCGCTGTCGACCGCGCCCGTCCCCGGGCACGCGTCCGGCCCCGCATCGCTGCGCCGGCGGCTCGAGTCCGGCCCGACGGCGTCCCTCAAGCTGGCCAGCGGCTGTGACCGGCGCTGCTCCTTCTGCGCGATCCCGTCCTTCCGAGGCTCCTTCGTCAGCCGCCGGCCCTCCGACGTGCTGCAGGAGGCGCGCTGGCTGGGGGAGCAGGGCGTGCGCGAGCTCTTCCTGGTCAGCGAGAACTCCACGTCGTACGGCAAGGACCTCGGCGACCTGCGGCTCCTCGAGACGCTGCTGCCCGAGCTGGCGGCCGTCGACGGCGTCGAGCGGGTGCGGGTGTCCTACCTGCAGCCTGCCGAGACCCGCCCCGGGCTGGTCGAGGCGATCGCGAGCACACCCGGCGTCACGCCGTACTTCGACCTGTCCTTCCAGCACGCGAGCGCGGGGGTGCTGCGCCGGATGCGCCGCTTCGGCGACCCCGAGAGCTTCCTGGGCCTGCTCGAGCAGATCCGGGCGCTGGCGCCCGCGGCCGGCGTACGCAGCAACGTGATCGTCGGCTTCCCCGGCGAGAGCGACGAGGACCTGCAGACGCTGTGCGACTTCCTGGTCGACGCCCGGCTCGACGTCACCGGCGTGTTCGGCTACTCCGACGAGGACGGCACCGAGGCGGCGACGTACGACGGCAAGCTGGACGAGGACGAGGTCCGGGCCCGCGTCGAGCACGTCGGCGCGCTGGTCGAGGAGCTCACCTCCCAGCGGGCGGCGGACCGGATCGACGAGACCGTCGAGGTCCTGGTCGAGCGCGTCGCCGACGGCGACGTCGAGGGACGGGCCGCGCACCAGGGTCCCGAGGTCGACGGGTCGACGTACCTCCTGGTCTCCGACGCGCAGGTCGGCGACCTGGTCCGCGCGGTGGTCGTCGATTCCGAGGGTGCGGACCTCTACGCTCGGGTGCTGTGATGGCCGAGGCGACGGAGACGCAACCCAGCAACTGGAACGTCCCCAACGTGCTGACCACGGCACGGATCGTGGCGGTGCCGTTCTTCGCGTGGGCGCTGCTCATCGACGGTGGCGAGTCCATCACGTGGCGCTGCGTGGCGTTCGTGATCTTCGCGCTCGCGATGATCACCGACAAGATCGACGGCGACCTCGCGCGCAAGCACAACCTGATCACCAACTTCGGCAAGATCGCGGACCCCATCGCCGACAAGGCCGTCACCGGGATGGCCTTCATCGGCCTCTCGATCGTCGGCGACATCTGGTGGTGGGTCACGATCATCGTGCTGATCCGCGAGTGGAGCGTGACCCTGCTCCGGCTGTCGATCCTCAAGAAGGTCGTCATCGCCGCGGCCGACCTCGGCAAGATCAAGACCACCTTCCAGGCGGTCGCGCTCGCGACGCTCTGCCTGCCGCTGCGCGACCCCGACCTCCCGGGCTGGCTCGAGGTCCCCGGTGACGTCCTCTTCTACCTGGCCCAGGCATGCCTGGCGATTGCGGTCGCCCTCACCCTCTGGTCCGGCTGGGAGTTCTACCGCGACGTCTGGAAGCAGCGCGCGTCGCTCCGGTCCTGAGCTCCCCGGTCCTGAGCTCCCCGGTCCTGGTCACGCGACCGATGCCGATCTGTAACAGATAGTTCACCGCAACCCCTTGCGAGAGACGGTCGTTTCGGGGGAGGGTTCCATCCATCTCGGCCCAGCCGGAGGGCTTCCCCCGCTGTCTTCAGTTCTCGGAGATTTCTACTGTCGTACTCCGAACTGGTGATGATGCTTCCCGACGACTGCGGTTCGATGGCGATGCCCGTCCCATCCTGCCTAGCTCTCGGAGTGCCTCTACATGCTTGCTTCTCGGAAGCGACTCACGGGGGCCGTCGCGCTCGCCGTCGTCGCCAGCGGTCTGTCCCTGCTCCCGCTCGCACCGGCCCAGGCGGACGTCTCGACGACGATCTCCACCTTCCCGTACGCGCAGCCGTGGTCCGACGCAGGTCTGATCACGACGGTCAACGACTGGTCCGGTGTCACCGGCGTCCAGGGCTACCGCGGCGATGACCTGACCACGGCGACCGGGACCGACCCGCAGACCGTGCTCGCGGACGGCGGCGCGACGCCGACCAACGTGATCGCGAACAACTCGGCCACGCTGAACACGAACACCTCCGGCGGCATCATCGAGTCCGAGGCCAACCAGTCGATCGCGCTCCAGGGCAGCGGCACGGCGGACGTGCCCCACGTCGTCTTCCACCTGGACCTCTCGGCCTTGTCGGCCGCGACGTTCGCGTTCGACGCGAAGGACCTCGACGGGTCGGCCGACAACGCGGCGCAGTCCGTCGCCGTCCAGTACCGAGTCGGATCGTCCGGTGCTTACACCAACCTGCCGGACGGGTACGTCGCCGACGCCACCGACGCGAACGCCGCGACGAAGGTGACCCCGGTCAGCGTCCCGCTGCCGGCCGGCGCGGTTGGGCAGGCGGACGTCTACGTCCGGGTGCTCACGACCAACGCCGTGGGCAACGACGAGTGGGTCGGCATCGACAACATCGCCGTCACCGAGGCCGCGCCTCCGCTGACCGCGACCAGCCCGGGTGCGATGTCCGGGATCGTCGACATCCCGCTCACCAGCTCCACCCTGGCGGCGACCGGCGGCTCCGCGCCGTACACCTGGGAGGCGACCGGCCTCCCGGCGGGCGTGAGCATCGGGACCGACGGCGAGATCTCGGGCACCCCGACGACGGTCGGCGACTACGACGTCACCGCGACCGTGACCGACGACGACGACGCGACCGACTCGGTCACCTTCGACTTCACGGTCACCGACAAGGACGTCCGCCCGATCGCGGAGGTCCAGGGCACCGGAGCCACGTCGACCTTCGTGGGCTCGACCGTCACGGTCGAGGGTGTCGTGACCGGCATGTACGCCGACCCGTACCCCACCGAGCTCGGCACGTACGGCGGCCTCGACGGCATGTACATCCAGACCCCGGGCGACGACACCGACGGGGCCTCCGACGCGATCTTCGTGTACGGCGACAACGCGATGCCCGCCGACCTCGACCTCGAGGTCGGTGACTCGGTCCAGGTGACCGGCGCCGTCTCCGAGTTCAAGGGCTCGACCGACACGTTGAGCCTGACCGAGATCACCGCTGTCCCCAACGGCGTCAGCGTGATCGCCCCGCTCGGCTCGGTCGGCCCGCGCACGATCGACTACCCGACCACCGACGCGGGGCGTGAGGCACACGAGGGCGAGGTGCTCGCCCCCACCGACGACTTCACGGTCACCAACAGCTTCAGCACCAACCAGTTCGGCGAGATCGGACTCGCCACCGGCGACCACCCGCTGGTGCAGCCGACCGAGGTCGTCAGGGACGACGACACGACCGGGATCGCCGAGATCAAGGCCGACAACGCCGAGCGCAGCGTGGTGCTCGATGACGGCACCGCGATCAACTACCTCTCCAACAACACGCCGCAGCAGGACCTGCCGCTGCCCTGGCTGACCGCGACCAACGCCGTACGCGTCGGTGCGGACGTCACCTTCGAGCAGCCGGTGATCCTGGACTACCGCAACAACGTCTGGAAGTTCCTGCCCTCCGAGCCGGTGCTCGACGCCGGCACCGACGTGGCGGTCTTCGAGGACACCCGGGACGACAACGACGCCCCGCAGCCGGTCGGCGGCGACCTGAAGCTGGCGACGTTCAACGTCCTCAACTTCTTCAACACGACCGGGCAGCAGTACGTCGCCAACGGTGCGGCCCAGAGCCCGGTCGTCAACACCCAGTGCTCGTACTTCAACGACCGCGACGGCACCCCGATCGGCAACAACACCTGTGGTGTCGTGTCCGGCACGCCGCCGGTCAACGCCGGCAACGGCCCGCGTGGCGCGGCCACGCAGGTCAGCCTGGACCGCCAGCGCAACAAGATCGTCAACGCGATCAACACCCTCGACGCCGACATCGTCAGCCTCGAGGAGATCGAGAACTCGATGAAGCTGGTCGGCGAGACCAACCGCGACGACGCGCTCGCCTACCTGGTCGCCGCGCTCAACCAGGCCGCCGGCGCCGGCACCTGGAAGTTCGTCCACTCACCCGCCGAGGCGCTGGTCGCCACCGCGGTCAGCGAGCAGGACGTCATCCGCCCGGCCTTCATCTACAAGCCGGCGAAGGTCCAGCCGGTCGGGGTCTCCGACATCCTCTTCGGGACCACGGCGTTCGCGAACGCCCGCGAGCCGCTCGCGCAGGCCTTCAAGCCGACCGGCGCGCTCGACTCCCAGGCGTTCGGCGTGATCGTCAACCACTTCAAGTCCAAGGGCGACAGCAACCCGCCGCAGTCGGGCAACGACAACGTGAACAGCCCGGACACCGGTGCGTTCAACGGTGACCGCACCCGCCAGGCGGCCGCGCTGGCCGAGTTCGCGGCGGACTTCGCCGAGGACCGCGGCATCGACGCGGTGTTCCTCACCGGTGACTTCAACTCGTACACCGAGGAAGACCCGATGCACGTCCTGTACGACGCGGGCTTCACCGCGATCGAGTCCGAGGGCGAGGAGAGCTACTCCTTCGGCGGCCTGTCCGGCTCGCTCGACCACGTGCTCGGCAACGCCGCGGCGATGGCCATGGTGACCGGCGAGGACGTCTGGGACATCAACGCCGCGGAGTCCGTGGGCTACCAGTACAGCCGGTTCAACTACAACGTCACCCAGCTCTTCGACGCCGGCAACCCGTTCGCGGCCTCCGACCACAACCCGGAGATCGTCGGCATCGACGTGCCCGACCACGGCACCGACTACACCCCGATCCAGATCATCGCCACCAACGACTTCCACGGCCGGCTGCTCGCCGACGGTGCGAACGCCGCGGGTGCCGCGATCCTCTCCGGAGCGGTGAAGGAGCTGCGGGCGGACAACCCCAACACGGTGTTCGCGGCGGCGGGTGACCTGATCGGCGCCTCGACCTTCGAGTCGTTCATCCAGAAGGACGCTCCGACGATCGACGCCCTCAACGAAGCGGGCCTCGAGGTGTCGGCCGCGGGCAACCACGAGTTCGACGCCGGGTACGACGACCTCGCCGGACGGGTGCAGGACCGGGCGGACTGGACCTATCTCGCGGCCAACGTCGAGGAGCCCGACGGCGCCGACGAGCTCGCGGAGACCTGGACCCAGACCTTCGGTGACTACAAGGTCGGCTTCGTCGGCGCGGTGACCGAGGACCTGCCGTCCCTGGTCGCGCCGGCCGGCATCGAAGGCGTGACCGTCACCGACATCGTCGACGCGACCAACGACGCAGCGGACGACCTGAAGGCGGACGGCGCGGACCTGGTGGTCCTGCTCGTCCACGAGGGCGCCCCCAGCACCGACTGCGCGGCGATGTCGGACCCCAGCACGGCGTGGGGCCACATCGTGACCGGCGTCAACGACAAGGTCGACGCCATCGTGTCCGGCCACACCCACCTCGCCTACAACTGCTCGTTCCCCGTCGCGGGTTGGTCGAGCCGGGCAGTCACGGAGCGCCCCGTCGTCTCCGCCGGCCAGTACGGCACGTTCCTCAACCAGGTGGTCTTCACCTTCGACGACCAGACCGGCCAGCTGGCCGCGAAGTCGCAGGACGTGATCGGCCTGGTCGGCACCGGCTACGAGCCGGACCCGGCCGTGACCACGATCGTCAACGACGCCAAGGCGCAGGCCGACGTGCTCGGCGCCGTACGCCTCGGCGACATCGGCGGGGCCTTCAACCGGGCCCAGCTCTCGACCGCAGTGGAGAACCGCGGTGGCGAGTCCACGCTCGGCAACCTGGTGGCCGAGGTCCAGCGTTGGGCCACGGAGACCCCGGAGGCCGGCGCGGCGGAGATCGCGTTCATGAACCCGGGTGGGCTGCGCGCCGACATGGTGGGCACGGGTTCCGGTGCATTCCCGAGGACCCTGACCTACAAGCAGGCGGCTGTCGTCCAACCGTTCGCCAACACGTTGGTCAACATGGACCTGACCGGCGCCAACCTCAAGCTGGCGCTGGAGCAGCAGTGGCAGCGCGACGGCAACGGCAACGTGCCGACGCGTGCGTTCCTGCGGCTCGGGGTGTCGGAGGGCTTCAAGTACACCTACGACCCGACCAAGGCCGAGGGCTCCCGGATCACCGGGATGTGGCTCAACGGCACGGCCATCGACCCGGCGGCGACGTACTCCGTCACCGTGAACTCGTTCCTGGCCTCCGGTGGTGACAACTTCCGGGCCTTCAACAACGGGACCGGCAAGCGCGACACCGGCAAGATCGACCTGCAGGCGATGGTCGACTACATGGACGAGTTCGCCGCCGATGCCGCTCTCCCGGTCGACTACGGCCAGCGTGCGGTCGGGGTCGCCTTCCCGGGCACCGCCCCGGCGGCGTACGCGCCCGGCGACCGCGTCCTCTTCAACGTCTCCTCGTGGGCGATGTCGACCGCGGCAGACCTCAAGGACACCGAGCTCAAGGTGATGCTCGGCGACGACGAGATCGGTACGGCGACGGTCAACAACGCCACCAGCACCACGGCGGACGACGAGGCAGGCAAGGCGTCGGTCGACGTCGAGCTCCCGGCCGACGCACCCGACGGCAAGGTCACGCTGACGCTCGTCGGTGCCACCACCGGGACCGAGGTCCCGGTCGTCATCACCGTCGACGACGAGCTGAGGCAGATCCAGATCCTGGCGACCAACGATTTCCACGGTCGTCTGCTGCAGGACGGCGCCAACTCCGCCGGGGCAGCGGTGCTGTCCGGCGCGGTGAAGCAGCTGCGCGGGGAGGTCCCGGACACGGTGTTCGCGGCCGCAGGTGACCTGATCGGTGCGTCCACGTTCGAGTCCTTCATCCAGGACGACATCCCGACCATCGACGCGCTCAACGAGGCCGGTCTCGAGGTCTCGGCCGCGGGCAACCACGAGTTCGACCAGGGGTACGAAGACCTTGTCGGCCGGGTCCAGGACCGGGCCGACTGGGAGTACCTCGCGGCGAACATCGAGGAGCCCGAGGGTCGCGACGACCTCGCGGAGTCGTGGACGGAGAGCTTCGGCGACATCAAGGTCGGCTTCGTCGGCGCGGTGACCGAGGAGCTGCCGTCGCTGGTGTCGCCCGCCGGCATCGACGGCATCGAGGTCACCGACATCGTGACAGCCGTCAACGACGAGGCAGAGCGGCTCAAGACCGACGACGATGTCGACCTGGTCGTGATGCTCGTGCACGAGGGCTCCCCGAGCACCGACTGCGCGACCATGTCGAACCCCGCCACGACGTGGGGCAACATCGTGACCAACGTCAGCAGCGACGTCGACGCCATCGTGTCCGGCCACACCCACCTGGCGTACAACTGCTCGTTCCCCGTGGACGACTGGTCGGGCAACGCGGTCAAGCAGCGTCCGGTGGTCTCGGCCGGCCAGTACGGCACGAACCTCAACAAGCTGCTCTTCACCTTCGACGAGAGCACGGGCGCGCTCGTGGAGAAGGACCAGGCGATCGTCCCGCTGCTCGGTGCGGACCCGGACGGCTCGGGCCCGGGCCAGCCGCCGGCGCTCTTCCCGGCCGACCCCGCCGTGACCGCGATCGTCGATGCCGCCAAGGAGGTCGCCGACGAGCTCGGCGCCGAGGTGCTCGGTGAGATCGAGGGACCGTTCAAGCGGGCGAAGTTCTCCAACGGCACCACCGAGAACCGCGGCGGCGAGTCCACCCTGGGCAACCTGGTGGCGGAGGTGCAGCGCTGGGCGACCCCGGCCGACACCGTCGGCGCCGCGGACATCGCGTTCATGAACCCGGGTGGTCTGCGTGCCGACATGCTCGGCACCCCCAACGGTGACGACCTCGAGCTCACCTACCGGCAGGCAGCCAACGTCCAGCCGTTCGCCAACACCCTGGTGAACATGGACCTCACGGGTGCCCAGATCGAGACCGTGCTGGAGCAGCAGTGGCAGCGCACGGGAGCCGGCGCAGTGCCGACCCGCCCGTTCCTGCGACTCGGTGTCTCCGACGGCTTCACCTACACCTACACGCAGCGCGACGACCCGGCCCACCCGGGACAGAAGCTCGGCGAGGTGACCGGGATGTGGCTCGACGGCGAGGCCGTCGACCCGGCGGCGTCGTACTCGGTGACGGTGAACTCGTTCCTGGCGGCCGGCGGTGACAACTTCCGGGAGCTCGCGAACGGCGCCACCAAGCAGGACACCGGGGTGACCGACCTGCAGTCGATGGTGGACTACCTGGGCGAGTTCGGCGGTGACGACCAGACGGTCGACGTCGACTACGCCCAGCGGGCCGTGGACGTGAGCTTCCCGGCGGCCGCTCCGGCGTCGTACGCGCCGGGTGACCACGTCGTCTTCGACCTGGCCTCGCTGTCGATGACGGACCCGACCGACCTGCGTGACACCGAGGTCACCGTCAAGCTCGGCGACGCGGCGCTGATCCCGGCGGCGGCGGTCACCACCACGATCAGCACGCCGACGTCGGACGGCTCCAACAGCAACGACGACGCCGGCACCGCTCACGTGGACGTGGTGCTGCCTGCGGGGACCCCCGCCGGCGACACGACGCTGACCGTGGTCGGCAACAACACCGGGACGCTGGTCCGGGTGCCCGTGATGGTGGCGGCGGCGGCCCCCGTGGCCACGGTCTCGGCGGGACCGGACCTGGCGATCACCTGGGGCCAGGCGGCATCGATCCCGGTGACGGTGACCGGCAACGACGGGGTCGCAACCGGCACGGTGCGGCTGTTCGAGGGCGCTACGGCGATCGGGGCCGCAGTGCCGCTGAGCGGTGGTGGCGCCACGCTCGCCGTCCCGGCGGGTTCCCTGGAGCCCGGCGCGCACAGCCTGCGCGTCGACTACACCGGCAACTACCCGGGCGCGTCCGACACGGTCGTCCTGACTGTTGCGAAGGCGACGTCGACGGTGAGTGCGGGCGACGTGTCGCTGGTCTACGGCAAGGCGGCCACCGTCACGGTGAACGTCGGGCCGAGCGGCGCGACGGGGACCGTCCAGGTCCTCGACGGTCCGAAGGTGATCGGGAGCGCCGCCGTGTCCGGTGGGGTCGCTCAGGTGACCCTCCCGGCCCGTTCGGTGCTGCCGGGTTCGCGCACGCTGACCGCGGCGTACTCCGGCGACGGCCGGTTCACCTCCGGGTCGGACACCTTCACCGCCACCGTGGCCAAGGCATCGTCGACCACGAAGGTCAAGGCCACCCCGGGCAAGGTCAAGGTCAAGAAGACCCGGGTGAGCCTGAAGATCACGGTGACCGGCCAGTTCGGCGTCGTGGCGACCGGCAAGGTCAAGGTGAAGGTCCCGGGCCAGGGCACCGAGACGGTGACCCTCCGGGCCGGGAAGGCGACCCTGAAGCTGGACAAGTTCACCAGCACGGGCACCAAGAAGGTCGAGGTCGACTACCTCGGCAGCGACCTGTTGAAGCCGAGCGACGACACGGTGAAGATCAAGGTCGTCAAGAAGTAGCAGCACGTACGTCGGCCCGCCCTCTCGGCTCTCGAGGGGGCGGGTCAACGTCGTTTGCGGGCCTCGGCGAGGTCGAAGGCGGCGTGCACCAGGGCGAGGTGGCTGAAGGCCTGCGGGAAGTTGCCCACCATCCGCCGCCCGGCCACGTCGTACTCCTCGGAGAGCAGGCCGACGTCGTTGGTCAGGTCGCAGAGCCGGTCGAAGAGGGCGGTGGCGTCGTCGAGGCGCCCGGCTCCGGCGTACGCCGAGACCAGCCAGAAGGAGCACGCCAGGAACGGGTGCTCGTCGCCGGAGAGCCCGTCGACACCGGTCTGCGTGCGGTAGCGCAGCAGCAGGCCGTCGCGCATCAGGTCGCGCTCGACGGCCTCGATGGTGCCGAGCATCCGCGGGTCGTCGCCGGCCACGATGCCGATCTGGGGGAGCACGAGCAGGGCGGCGTCGACCTCGGTGCTGCCGTAGAACTGCACGAAGGTGTTGCGCCCGGCGTCGAAGCCTCGGTCGAGCACCTCGGCCCGGACCTTGTCGCGCAGGCCGCGCCACTTGTCGACGGGGCCGTCGAGGTCGAACTCCTCGACAGCGCGTACGGCGCGGTCGAACGCCGCCCAGACCATCGCCTGCGAGTGGGTGAACCGCTGCTGCGGGCCGCGGATCTCCCAGAGCCCGTGGTCCTTGCGGCGCCAGCCGTCGGCGAGATCCTCGACGAGCGCGCGCTGCACCGCCCAGGCGTCGCGGTCGGCGTGGCCGGTCGCCTGCCGGGTCTGCTCGAGGCCGATCATCACCTCGCCGAGCACGTCGAGCTGGCGCTGCAGGGCCGCACCGTTGCCGATCCGCACCGGCGTCGATCCGGCATAGCCCGGCAGGTGCGCGAGCGCCTCCTCCGTCAGCCGGCGGCTGCCGTCGACGGCGTACATGATCTGGAGGTCGCCGGGGTCACCGGCGATCGCGCGCAGCAGCCAGGCCCGCCAGAGCTGGGCCTCGTCGACGTGCCCGGCGCGGATCAGCGCGCCGATCGTCAGGGCGGCGTCGCGCAGCCAGCAGAACCGGTAGTCCCAGTTGCGCTCGCCGCCCGGGTCCTCGGGCAGCGACGTCGTGGGCGCGGCGACGATGCCGCCGGTCTCCTCGTCGGTGAGCATCCGGAGGGTGAGCAGCGACCGGCGTACGACGTCGACGCGCGGCACGTCCGCGCGGCAGCGTTCCGCCCAGCGGGTGCTCTCGCGCACCGAGGCCTCGGTGTGGTCGTCGGGCGGGCCGATGCCGTCGAGGGGCGCGTACGACGGCAGCCAGGTCGTCGAGAAGGCCAGCTCGTCGCCGGCGGCCACGTCGAACTCGTCGACGTGGCGGTGGTCGTGGGCCGACGGCAGCCGGGGACCGCGCAGGACGAGCCGGTCCGGGCCTCCGGTCGCGGTGATGACCGCCTCCCCGTGCAGGGTCTGGCGGCGCACCCACGGCAGGATCGCGCCGTAGTCGAGCCGGACCATCCACTCGTGCCGCATCCGCACCGTGCCGCGGACGCCGGTCACCCGCCGCACCAGGTCGGCCCGGCCGTCGCCGTGCGGCATCGCGTCGGTCAGCGTGACCTCGCCGGTCGCGGTCGTGAACGTCGTCTCCAGGACCGCCGAGGCGCCGACGTAGCGCCGGCTCACGTCGTACTCGTCGACCGGGCAGAGCTGCCAGTGGCCGTGCTCGTCGGTCCCGAGCAGGCCGGCGAAGCAGGCCGCCGAGTCGAAGCGCGGCAGGCAGAGCCAGTCGACCGATCCGTTGCGTCCGATCAGCGCACCGCTGCGCCGATCACCGACCAGCGCGTAGTCCTCGATCGGCAGGGCCATGCTCGGACACTAACGTTGGAGGCATGACGGACCCGGTCACCCGCGTGCATCGACTGCTGCGCGCCGCCGGCCACACGGTCGCGACGGCGGAGTCGCTCACGGGCGGCCGGCTGGCTGCGGAGCTGACCGGGGTCGCCGGCGCCTCGGACGTGTACGTCGGCGGCGTGGTCACCTATGCGACCGAGCTCAAGGCCTCGCTGCTCGGCGTGTCGGAGCGGATCATCGCCGAGCACGGCGTCGTCTCGCCGGAGTGCGCGCAGGCGATGGCGGTCGGCGTACGGGCGCTGACCGGGGCGACGTACGGCGTGGCGACGACCGGGGTCGCGGGGCCGTCGGCGCAGGAGGACAAGCCGCCGGGCACGGTTTTCGTCGGGATAGCGGGTCCGGACGTGGCCGCGGCGGTCGCGCTGGAGCTCCGGGGGAAGCGGGCACAGATCCAGGACCGGACTTGCCAGGAAGCGCTCACGGCTTTTGAGCAGGTCTTGCGGCGGGAAGAAACACCCCTCCGGTAGCGTTGGGCCCCACAGGTCGGCTCGATCTCTGCCGATGGTCCGTGGCAACAGGAGGAGGCGCGCATGGTGCTGTTTCGTCGGCTGCTCGGCGACGTGCTCCGTGACGCTCGGATGCAGCGCGGGATGACCCTGCGCGAGGTCTCGGCCGACGCCCGGGTCAGCCTGGGCTACATCTCCGAGATCGAGCGTGGTCAGAAGGAAGCGTCCTCCGAGCTGCTCGCCTCGCTCTGCGCCGCCCTCGACATGCCGCTCTCCGACGTGCTGCGCGAGGTCTCCGACCTCGTCGCCATCGAAGAGGCCGCCGCGGAGCTCACCCGGATCCCGGTCGCCACCCCGGCTGGCCGCCAGGTCGTCACCTCCGCCGCCTGACGGTCACCGCACGTCAGCGGACGGGCTGGCAGCTCAGGCACCAGTACGCCGTGCGCTCCTGCCCGGGCCGGCCGAACCCGGTCATCGTCACCCGGCCGCCGCACCGACGGCACAGCCGCTGCCGATAGACCCAGAGCCGGTTGGACCGGGACCACTCCTGGTCGAGCATCTGGCGCACGCGGCGCACCATCCGGGTCAGGTCGGGCACCTCGCCGACCGGCGTCCCGGGCGCGACGCCCATGACGAAGCAGACCTCGGCGGCATAGATCGTGCCGACGCCGGCCAGCAGGGTCTGGTCGCGCAGCGCCTCGAAGATGGGACGCTCCGGCGCGCGCCGCAGCCGGCTCAGCGCCTCGTCCTCGTCCCAATCGGGGCCCAGCAGGTCGGGACCGAGGTGACCGACGACGTCGTGCTCCCAGTCGCGCGGAACGAGTTCGACGATCCCGAGCAGGGAGCCGACGGCGGTGGCGCGCTCCGCTTCGAGCACGACCCGCACCTCGTGGGCGGGGGTGGACCAGCCGCGCCCGGGCTCGAGCACCCGCCAGCTGCCCTCCATCTTGAGGTGCGTGTGCAGGGTGACCTGCTCGTCGGCGGTGTCGATCCGGGTCAGCAGGTGCTTGCCGCGCGACACGGTCTCGACGACGGTGCCTCCGGCGAGGTCGGCGGTGGCGTGCTGGGGGACCCGGAAGTCGGTGCGGGTGAGGACCTGGCCGGAGAGCCCGCGGTGCAGCCGCCGCGCCGTACGGCGGACGGCATCGCCCTCAGGCACCGGTCGACCTCAGCCGCAGCCCCTTCGGGGTGGCCAGGAAACCCGCGGCTTGGAGCGCGTCGCGCAGCGGGGTCGAGCCCGAGCCGAGCAGCTGCTCGCCGTCCGCCTTCTCGACGGTGAGCCTGCCGAGCGAGCCGCGGCGTACGGCGTCGGCCAGCGAGGCCGCTGCCGGGGTCAGCCGGTCGACGTCGTCGGTCCAGGTGAGCAGGGTCCGGCCGCCCCGCTCGACGTACAGCGTCAGCACGCCGTCGACGAGCACGACGATCGCTCCGGCCTTGCGGCCGGGGCGGTGGCCCCCCTCGGCGTTCTGCGGCCAGGGGAGCGCGGCGCCGTACGGGTTGGCCGGGTCGGTGGCGGCCAGCGCGATCGCGGTGGGCTTGGCGTCCAATCCGGTTGTCGAGCCCGTCGAGACATCGCTGAAGGAACGCAGCCGGTCCACCGAGCCCGCGGTGCCGAACTGGGCGGCGCCGAGACCCGCGACGAAGTAGCCGCGACGGCAACGTCCGGAGTCCTCGAACGCCGACAGCACCTTGTAGACGGCGGCGAACCCGCCCGCCACCCGCTCGCTCACCACGGCACCGCGGGTGACAACACCGTGGCGCTCGAGCAGCCGCTCGGCGGTCGCGTGCGCGCGCCGGGTCGGGTCGGTGTCGAGCTCGGGGAGCAGGGCCCAGCGGCCGGCGGTCTCGGGCGGACCGGTGCGGGCGGGCATCCGGGCTCGGCCACCTGTGGTGCTCGACATGCGCACCCTCGGCGGTGGCCGCTTGCTGCGGTGGGCGGGGGTGCCGCCCCGGGTCAGTGCCCGCAGCGGGGTGAGGGTGTCGTTGCTGATCCGCCCGGCCCACACCAGCTCCCACAGCGCTGCGGAGAGCGCCGCGTCGTCGCTGGCGCCCACCGCGTCGGAGAGCTGACGGAAGAACCACGCACCGCCGGGAGCCAGCGCATCCAGCACAGCCTGATGTAGCTCCGAGTGCTCGAACGGCTGATGGTCGGGCAGCGTCAGCGGCGCCTGGTCGGCGAGGTGCAGCGAGACCCAGCCGTCGGCGCCGGGCAGGGCGGCGTGGCCGGCCCAGATCACCTCGCCGGAGGCGGTCAGCTCGTCGAGGTAGGACGGCTCGTAGTCGCGCACCCGAGCCCCGAGCACGAGCGGCTCCAGCGCCGAGGCGGGTACGGCGCAGCCAGCGAGCTGGTCGACGACGCTCAGCACGCCATCGACGCCGCGCAGCCCGCCTCGGGTGGTGGTGACGTGCTGCCACGCGGCCAGGAAGCGCCCGAGGGACTCCGGCTCGACCGGCTCGATCTCCTGGCGGAGCCGGGCCAGCGAGCGTCGGCGCAGCTTGCGCAGCACCTCGGCGTCGCACCACTCCGTGCCCGATCCGGCGGGCCGGAACTCGCCGTCGAGCACCCGGCCCTGGGTCGCGAGCCGCTGCAGGGTGTGGCGTACGACGGCGGCGCCGAGGCCGAGCCGGGTGGCGACGTCGTCGGCGGTGAACGGTCCGTGGGTGCGGGCGTACCTGGCGACCAGGTCGGCCAGCGGGTCCTCGACCGGTTCGGCGAAGACGTCCGGGGTGCCGGGCGGGACCGGCACGCCGAGGCCGTCGCGGAGCCGGCCGACGTCCTCGATCGCGGTCCACCTGGCCTCGCCGGCCATCCGGACCTCGACCACGCGGCGGCTCTGGGTCAGGGCACTCAGCCAGCCGTCGGTGTCGGCGCCATCGACCGACCGCGCGGCGATCTCAGCAGTCGACTGCGGCCCGAGCAGGCGCAGCAGGTCGGCCACGCCCTCGGCGTCGCGGGCGCGCCGGTCGGGCGCGAGTCGCTGCAGCTCGGCCTCCACCTCGGCGAGCACCTCGGGGTCGAGCAGCTCGCGCAGCTCGGCACGGCCCAGGAGCTCGGCGAGCAGGCCCTGGTCGAGGGCGAGCGCGGCGGCGCGCCGCTCGGCGATGGGCGAGTCGCCCTCGTACATGAACTGCGCGACGTACCCGAACAGCAAGGTGCCCGCGAACGGCGACGGCGAGTGGGTCACGACATCGACGACCTGGACCTCGCGACGGTCGATGCCGCGCATCAGGGCGGTGAGCGACGGCAGGTCGTAGACGTCCTGGAGACACTCGCGGACCGCCTCGAGGACGATCGGGAACGACGGGTACTGCACGGCGACCTCGAGTAGGGCCGCCGAGCGCTGCCGCTGCTGCCACAGCGGGGAGCGACGTCCTGGGTCACGCCGGGGGAGCAGCAGGGCTCGGGCGGCGCACTCGCGGAAGCGGGAGGCGAAGAGCGCCGAGCCGCCGACCTCCTGGGTCACCAGCGCGTCGATCTCGTCGGGCTCGAACACGATGAGGTCGCCGGCGGGTGGCTCGGCGTCGGTGTCGGGGATCCGGATCACGATGCCGTCGTCGGAGGCCACCGCCTGGCCGTCGACGCCGTACCTCTCGCGGAGCCGGGCGTTGATCGCGAGCGCCCAGGGTGCGTGCACCGGGACGCCGTACGGCGAATGCACGACGAGCCGCCAGTCGCCGAGCTCGTCGCGGAAGCGCTCGACCACGAGCGTCTGGTCGCTGGGCAGCAGGTTGGTCGCCTCGAGCTGCTCGTGCAGGTAGCCGACCAGGTTGGCGGCCGCGAACTCGTCCAGCCCGTCGGCGCGGGCGCGCTCCTCGGCGCGCTCGCGGGGGAGGGCGCCGAGCTCGCGGGTGAAGGCACCGATCGCCCGGCCGAGCTCGGCGGGGCGGCCGAGGGTGTCGCCCTTCCAGAACGGCAGTCGCCCGGGAATGCCGGGGGCGGGGGTGACCAGGACCCGGTCATGGGTGATGTCCTCGATCCGCCAGCTGGTCGCGCCGAGGGCGAAGATGTCGCCGACGCGCGACTCGTAGACCATCTCCTCGTCGAGCTCGCCGACGCGCCTGCCGGGGCCGCTCTGTTCACTACTACTTGCTCCCACCAGGAAGACGCCGAAGAGCCCGCGGTCGGGGATGGTGCCGCCGCTGGTCACGGCGAGTCGCTGCGAGCCTGGTCGCCCGGTGATCGTGCCGGTCACCCGGTCCCAGACCACCCGGGGACGGAGCTCGGCGAACTCGTCTGACGGGTAGCGGCCGCTGAGCAGGTCGAGGGTGGCGTCGTACGCGCTGCGCGGGAGCTGCGCGAACGGCGCGCTGCGCTTCACCAGCTCGAAGAGGTCGTCGACCTGCCAGGCCTCGAGGGCCGTGGTGGCGACGACCTGCTGGGCGAGCACGTCGAGGGGGTTGGTCGGCACCCGGAGCGACTCGATGGCGCCGGTGCGCATGCGTTCGACGGCGACGGCGGTCTGCGCGAGGTCGCCGCGGTGCTTGGGGAAGAGCACGCCCCGGGACACCTCGCCGACCTGGTGGCCGGCGCGCCCGACGCGTTGCAGCGCGCTCGCCACCGACGGCGGCGACTCGATCTGGATCACCAGGTCGACCGCGCCCATGTCGATGCCGAGCTCGAGGCTGCTGGTCGCGACCACGCAGGGGAGCCGCCCGCGCTTGAGGTCGTCCTCGATCAGCGCCCGCTGCTCTTTGGACACCGAGCCGTGGTGGGCCTTCGCGACCACGGAGTCGGCGCCGTACGACTGGCCGGACTGGGCCATCACCTGCGCGGGCGCCTCGCCCCCTGACTCGAGCGCCACGCCAGCCCGGTCGGCGGCGATCTCGTTGAGCCGGGCGGTGAGCCGCTCGGCCAGCCGGCGGGAGTTGGCGAAGACGATCGTCGAGCGGTGCTGTTCGATCAGGTCGACGACCCGCTCCTCGACGTGCGGCCAGATGCTCTGGGTGCGCTGCGGATCGTCGCCGTCCTCGTCATACTCACCCCCCGGGGCAGTCATGTCCTCGACGGGTACGACGACCTTGAGGTCCCACTCCTTGGCGCTCGGCGGCGCGACGATCTGGACCGGCGCCGTACCACCGAGGAACCGGGCGACCTCGTCGAGCGGGCGGACCGTCGCGGAGAGGCCGATCCGCTGGGCGGGCTTCGCCAGCAGTGCGTCGAGGCGTTCGAGGCTGACGGCGAGGTGGGCGCCGCGCTTGGTGCCGGCGACGGCGTGCACCTCGTCGACGATCACGGTCTCGACGCCGCGCAGCGACTCGCGCGCCTGGCTGGTGAGCATCAGGAAGAGCGACTCGGGCGTGGTGATCAAGATGTCGGGCGGCGTGGTCTGGAGCTTGCGGCGGTCGGCGGCAGGGGTGTCGCCGGAGCGGACGCCGACGCTCACCTCGGGGACCGGGCTGCCGAGCCGGTCGGCGGTGTGCCGGATACCGGTCAGCGGCGCCCGCAGATTGCGCTCGACGTCGACCCCGAGCGCCTTCAGCGGGGAGATGTAGAGGACCCGGCAACGGTGCCGCTTGTCCTCCGGCGGCGGCGTGCTGAGCAGCCGGTCCAGCGACCAGAGGAACGCGCTCAGCGTCTTGCCCGAGCCCGTCGGAGCCACGACCAACGCGTGCCGTCCCGCACCAATCGCGTCCCACGCGCCCACCTGCGCCGGTGTCGGTGCGGCGAACGCAGCACCGAACCAGGTGCGGGTCGGTTCGCTGAACCGGGCGAGCGGGTCGGTCATCGGACCATCTTTGCTCACGGCACCGACACCAAGGTCGAGGCTGCGCCACACTGGCGCGCGTGACCGACGTACTGCGGACCCCCGAAGACTGCTTCGTCGGGCTGCCTGACTATCCGTTCGAACCACACTACGCCGACGTACGCGCCGACGGGCTGGACCCGCTGCGGATGCACTACCTCGACGAAGGCCCCGCTGACGGGCCGGTCGCGCTCCTGCTCCACGGCCAGCCCACGTGGTCCTATCTCTACCGGAAGGTCGTGCCCGTCCTGGTCGCCGCCGGCGTCCGGGTGATCGCGCCGGACAACATCGGCTACGGCCGCTCCGACAAGCCTGCAGTGGCCACCGACTACACGTTCGCGCGCCACATCGAGTGGACCCGGAGCCTGGTGACCGGGCTCGACCTGCGTGACGTCACCCTGGTTGCGCAGGACTGGGGCGGGCCGATCGGGTTCAGCGTGCTGGCGGCCGAGCCCGATCGGTTTGCCCGGGTAGTCGCGGCCAACACGATCCTGCACACCGCCGACCCCGCGCTGGCGGACCGGCTCACCTGGGCCGTCCACGGCGTCGGTGACTCTCGGGTCGTGCTCGAGGAGTCCCTGGTCGACTACCTGCTCTACACGCAGCGCGCGCCGGTGCTGCGGCCCAGTGACTTCGTCGGCGCTGCGACCGTGACACCGCCGGATGCCACCGTGCTCGCGGCGTACGACGCGCCGTACCCGTCGGTCGAGTACACCGCCGGACTGCGGCAGATGATCGCGTTGCTGCCGCTGACCCGCAACGACGTCGGCGCGCGGATCGGTCGCCGGACGATGCGGGCGCTGGAGGAGTTCGATTGCCCGTTCGTGACGGCGTACTCCGACGGCGATCCGGCCACCCGCGGCTGGGACCGGGTCTTCCAGGAGCGGGTGCCCGGGGCGCGCGGGCGGCAGCACGTGACGATCGAGGGTGCCGGCCACTTCCTGCAGGAGGACGCCGGCGAGGAGCTCGGACGTGTCGTCGCGGACGTCATCGCGACGACCTGAGTCAGTCTGCGACGACCGCGTCCAGCTCCATCTCGACCTTCCACCGCGGGTCGAGCAGCCCGGCGACGACCACCATGGTGCTGGCCGGCCGGACCTCCCCGAACACCTCGCCGTGCACGGCACCGACGGCGTCGCCGTCGGCCGGGTCCACCAGGTACTGGCGGGTGCGGACGACATCGTCGACGCCGCCACCGAGCTCAGCGAGCGCGGCCAGCATGATCTCCCAGCAGCGCCGGGCCTGGACGGCCGGATCCGGGTCGACGGATCCGTCGGGCCACACCGGCGCCGTGCCGCTCACGGCGACGGTGCCGCCCACCCGGACGGCTCGGCTGAAGCCGATGCTGTCCTCGAACGGGGAGCCTGATCTGGCGTGCTGTCGGGTCACGTCCGCAGCGTAGGGGACCGTCGATTGGTCCCCAACCGCAGATCTGGAGCGCTCCCAGGGACGGTTTGTGACCAATCGTCGGGTGATGGTCGGGGTGGTCGCCAGGTTCGATATCCGGACATGGTCGTAGGCCCGGATCGACCGCGGAGGACTGCCGTTTGGTCACCAACCGCAGATCCGACCCCGAGAATCTGCGGTCTGGTCACCAATCGATGCACCCGCGCAACCACAGTGACACGAGTGACGACCGATAACCGGATGAACGTCGTCGGCGGAGGCGTCTAGGGTCTGACCGTGGCTGAGACCAACTCGATGATCCTGGCCCAGGGCCTGCGCAAGTCGTTCGGCGAGTTCGAGGCCGTGCGGGGCATCGACGTCGACGTACGCCGAGGCGAGGCGTTCGGCTTCCTCGGCCCGAACGGCGCCGGCAAGTCGAGCACGATGCGGATGGTGGCGGCGGTGTCGCCGGTGAGCGGCGGCACGCTGCGGATCCTGGGGATGGACCCGGCGACGGACGGTCCGCAGATCCGGGCCCGGATCGGGGTGTGCCCGCAGGAGGACACCCTCGACCTCGAGCTGACCGTGCGCGACAACCTGTTCGTGTACGGCCGCTACTTCGGGCTGCCCCGCAAGGAGGTGCGCGAGCGGGTCGATGAGCTGTTGGAGTTCGTCCAGCTGACCGAGAAGGCCGGCTCGATGGTCGAGGACCTTTCCGGCGGCATGAAGCGCCGGCTGACGATCGCGCGCAGCCTGATCAACCGGCCCGAGGTGCTGCTCCTCGACGAGCCGACCACCGGGCTGGACCCGCAGGCGCGGCACGTCGTCTGGGACCGGCTCTTCCGGCTCAAGCAGCAGGGCGTGACGCTGGTGCTCACGACTCACTACATGGACGAGGCCGAGCAGCTCTGCGACCGCCTGGTCGTGATGGACAACGGCCGGATCGTGGCGGAGGGCTCGCCGTTGACGCTGATCGCCGAGCACTCGACGCGCGAGGTCGCCGAGCTCCGCTTCGGCGTAGGCGAGCACGAGGCGATCGCGGCCAAGGTCGAGGACCTCGCCGACCGGGTCGAGGTGCTGCCCGACCGGCTGCTGCTCTACACGGCCGACGGCGAGGAGACGCTCGCCAAGGTGCACGAGCGCGGGCTCGAGCCGGTCGCGTCGCTGATCCGCCGCTCCACGCTGGAGGACGTGTTCCTCCGGCTCACCGGCCGGACCCTGGTCGACTGATGAGTCTCGACAAGCTTGACCACCGGGCCACCGCTCCCGCCAACGTCGTCGCCGGCGCCGCCCGGCTCCTCGACTACTGGGCGATCGTCTACCGCCGGACCTGGAAGGGCTCGGCGATCTCGTCGTTCGTGAACCCGCTCTTCTACGTCCTCGCCATGGGCGTGCTGCTCGGCGACTACGTCGAGGGCGACCCGGCCAAGCTCGAGGGCGCGACGTCGTACCTGATGTTCATCGCCCCCGGCCTGCTCGCGGCGCAGTCGATGCAGACGGTGTTCGGCGAGGTGACCTACCCGGTGATGGGCATGGTCAAGTGGCACAAGACCTACTTCGGGATGACCGCGTCGCCGCTGAGCGTGCGTGAGGTGATCCTCGGGCACCTCGGTTTCGTGATGTTCCGCGTCGGCCTCACCTGCGGGGTGTTCGTGCTGGTGATGGCGCCGTTCGGGGTGTTTGCGACGGTCTGGGGCGCCGTGCTCGCGTTCCTGGTTCAGTTCCTGGTCGGGTTGGCGTTCGCGACCCCGATCTACGGGCTCTCGGCGGGATTGAAGGACGAGAGCCCGTTCGCGCTGGTGTTCCGGCTCGGGATGATCCCGCTCTTCCTGTTCTCGGGCGCGTTCTTCCCGATCGACAACCTCGACCCGTGGCTGGCGGCGTTCGCGAAGGCGACGCCGCTGTGGCACGGCGTCGACCTGACCCGGATGCTGACGCTCGACACCGTTGACGGCAGTACGGCGCTCGTGCACGTGGCCTACCTCGTCGTGCTCGCCGTCCTCGGCTGGTTCTGGGCGGTCCGCAGGCTCACGAAGCGGATGGTCGGCTGATGTCCGTCACCGCGCACGCCGTCGCCCGCGCCGCCGCCCGTCCGCTCTCAGCCGGCGAGGCCACCGGGCTGCTCGTCTACCGCAACTACCTGGCCTACCGCCGGGCCTGGTACATCTTCGCCAGCGGCTTCCTGGAGCCGGTCTTCTACCTGTTCTCCATCGGCGTCGGTGTGGGGCAGTTGGTCACCGGCTTCGAGTTCAACGGCCAGACCATCCCGTACGCCGAGTTCGTCGCGCCCGGCATGCTCGCCGCGTCGGCGATGAACGGCTCGCTGCTCGACAGCACCTTCAACTTCTTCTTCAAGCTGAAGTACAACAAGCTCTTCGACCAGATGCTGGCGACGCCGCTGACGACGATGGACATCGCCCGGGGCGAGCTGAGCTGGTCGCTGCTGCGCGGCGGCATCTACTCGGCCGGCTTCCTGCTGGTGATGGTGGCGATGGACCTGGTCTCGTCGTGGTGGGCGTTGCTCGTCGTGCCCGCCGCGCTGTTGATCGGGCTGGCCTTCGGTGGCGTCTGCATGGCGCTGACGACCTACATGCGCTCGTGGCAGGACTTCGAGTTCGTCACGCTCGCGACGATGCCGATGTTCCTGTTCTCCGCGACGTTCTTCCCGGTCGAGGCCTACCCGACGGTGGTCCGTTGGGTCGTCGAGCTCACGCCGCTCTACCGCGGTGTCGTGCTGTGCCGCGAACTCACCACCGGCGCGCTGTCGTGGGGGTCGGCGGTCTCGGTCGTCTACCTGGTGGCGATGGGCGTGATCGGCCTGCTCGTCGTACGCCGTCGCCTCGACAAGCTGCTGCTGACCTGAGTGGTGGTGGTTTCGAGGCTCGCTTCGCTCGCACCTCAACCACCGACACGGTGGTTGAGGTGCGAGGGCCGCTAGGCCCGAGCCTCGAAACCACCCACCTCAGCCGAGCCGCAGCTCCCACAGCTCCGTGTCGATCCACCGGTCGAATTTGTTGCCGACATCGTGCAGCACACCCACCCGCTCGAAGCCGCACGCGCGGTGCAGCCCCTGGCTGCCGTCGTTGGGCAGCGCGACCACGGCCACCACCAGTCGTACGCCGTCGGCGCGCAGCCGTCGCAGCAGCTCGTCGTACAACGCCCGGCCGAGTCCACCGCCGCGGGCCGAGGAGGCCAGGTAGACCGAGGTCTCCCGGGTCTGGGCGTACGCCTCGCGCGGGCGGTAGCTGCCCGAGTAGGCGTAGCCGACGACGTCGTCGCCGTCGGCCGCGACCAGGACGTGGTCGCCGGGATGGGTGCTCTCGAGCCGTTCGCGCCAGTAGTCGAGGCCGGGCGGCTGCGTGGCGAACGTGGAGATTCCCGTACGGACCTCGACGTCGTAGATCGCCTTGATCGCCGGGAGGTCTGCCTCGGCGGCGGGCCGGACATCGGTCATGGCGCCATCTTCTCGGACGGTGGCCGGAACTCGCGCGCAGACCTCTGACCCGGCCTGGGAGGATGGCGCCATGAGTGAGGCGACCATCGACCCGGACACCAAGGACTGGACCTGGGTGCTCGACCAGCCGTGCCCCGAGTGCGGATTCGAGGCATCGGCGGTGACGGTCGACCGGATCCCGTCGGTGATCCGCGACAACGCCACCACCTGGGAGGCGGTCCTGACCCTGGACGACGCCGCCGCGCGACCGGAGCCGAGCACCTGGTCGCCGCTGGAGTACGGCGCGCACGTCCGCGACGTGCACCGCATCTTCGACCTCCGCGTCGCGATGATGCTCGACCAGGACGACCCGACCTTCCCGAACTGGGACCAGGACGAGACCGCCGTCGCCGAGAGGTACGGCGAGCAGGACCCGGCGACCGTCGCGGACGAGCTGCTGGAGGCCGCGGAGGCCGTCGCGGAGCGCTACGAGTCCGTGCCGCCCGGGGCGTGGAGCCGGCGGGGCTACCGCAGCAACGGCAGCGAGTTCACCGTCGAGAGCATCGGGGTCTACCACCTCCACGACATCGTCCACCACGCCTGGGACGTCCGCGCCGCGGCCGCCCGCGCGACGGTCGAGGCGTACGACGCCCACGCGGCGGCGTACTCCGCCGGTATCCTCGCGGCGGACGACCTGATGGAGGCGCAGAACCATGCGTACGCCGCGGCCGTGGGAGCGGGCGCCCGGGTGCTCGAGATCGGCAGCGGACCCGGTCGCGACGCCGCCCTGCTCGAGGAGCTAGGCATCGACGTACGCCGCACCGACATCACCCCGGCGTTCGTCGAGCTGCTGCGCGAGCGCGGCCACGACGCCGACGTCGTGGACCCGCTCCGCGACGACCTCGACGACCCGCAGCGACCGGGCACGCCGTACGACGGGGTCTGGGCGAGCGCGAGCCTGCTGCACGTCGACCGGGCGGACCTGCCGGTCGTGCTGGCGCGCCTCGCTGCGGCGACGAAGCCCGGGGGAGTGCTCGCGCTGTCGCTCAAGGAGGGCGACGGCGAGGCGTGGTCGACCCACGGGTTCGTCGGCGCTCCGCGGCGCTTCATCTACTGGCGTGAGCCAGCGCTGCGCGAGGTGCTGGAGGCGTCCGGGTGGTCGGTGGCCGGCGTCGACCACACCGCGAGCTCCCGCACCGGGGAGCCCTGGCTCGATGCGACCGCGGTGCGCCGGTGAGGCACACCGAGTTCTGGGCCCGGATGGACCACGCACTGGGGGCGTCGTACGCACGCTCGTGGGCGAGCAGCTTCGTGATGCAGGAGCTCGGCGGGCGTACGGCGCAGGAGGCCATCGACGCCGGTGAGTCGCCCAAGCACGTCTGGGCCGTGGTCTGGCGGACGCTCGAGCTGCCCAGCACCCAGAAGTAGAGCACGCAGAAATGACGGTCGACCTCGCGGAGGTCCAGCGCCACACGATCCGGACCCTCGTGGTCGTCCAGGCGGTCGGGGCCATCGGCATCACGATCGGCATCGCCACCGCCTCGCTCCTGGCCCGCGACATCTCGGGCTCGGAAAGCCAGGCCGGCTTCGCGCAGACGGCCCAGGTGCTCGGGACCGCGTTCGCGGCGTACCTCCTCGCCCGGCTGATGTCGCACCGCGGCCGTCGGATCGGCCTGGTCACGGGCTACCTGCTCGGCGCCGCAGGTGCGGTGCTGGCCGTGGTCGCCGGCGTGGTCGGCTCGATGGTCCTGCTGCTCGTCGGGGCCCTGCTGCTCGGGTCGACCAGCGCCGCCAACAACAGCGCACGGTACGCCGCGACAGACCTCGCCGAGGATGCCCACAAGGGCCGCGCCCTGTCCACGGTGGTCTGGGCGACCACGATCGGCGCGGTGCTCGGCCCCAACCTCACCGGCCCAGCCGGTGCCCTGGCCGACGTGCTCGGGATACCGGAGCTGACCGGCCCGTTCGCGCTCGGGGCGATCGGCATGGTGGTCGCCGCGGTCGTGGTCGGCGTGCTGCTCCGACCCGACCCGCTGCTGCTCGCCCGCGAGGCGGCGGGCGTCGCCGAGGTGCCGCCCACCGGCACCGCGTGGGCGCGCGCGATCGCGACCGCCCGGGAGCGGCCGGTGCTGTTCTTCGCCACCCTCGGGATGGCGTGCGCGCACGCCGCGATGGTCGGCGTGATGATCATGACCCCGCTGCACATGGAGCACGGCCATGCCGAGCTGGAGGTGATCGGGCTGGTGATCAGCCTGCACGTGCTGGGCATGTTCGCGTTCTCGCCCGTCGTCGGGTGGCTCGCCGATCGGTACGGACGCCCGACGACGCTCGTCACCGGGTCCGTCCCGCTGCTCGCCGCGATGGTGCTGTGTGCCCGCTCGCCGGAGGGCAGCTCGTGGCAGATCTTCGTGGGGCTCTTCCTGCTCGGCCTCGGCTGGTCGTTCGCGACCGTCTCGGCGTCCACCCTGATCGCCCAGCACGCGCCGCTGGAGGCACGCACCGACGTCCAGGGCGCCACCGACCTGGTGATGGGCCTGACCGCTGCGGCTGCCGGGGGCCTGGCTGGGCTGGTCGTCGACGCGTGGGGCTACCCGGCGCTCACGGTGTGCTCGATCGGCCTGGTCGCCCTGGTCGCGATCGCCGGCCTCGGAGCCCGGGCCACCACGCGGTCGGCTGTGGCTGACAGGGTGGACGCATGAGCATCGCTGAAGTGGCCGTCATCGGTGGGACCGGCTTCTACTCCTTCCTCGACGACTACGAGGAGCACACCGTCGAGACGCCGTACGGCGCGCCCTCGGCGCCGATCGCGGTCGGGACGGTCGCCGGCCGCACGGTCGCCTTCCTGCCGCGGCACGGCCGGCACCACGAGTACCCGCCGCACGCGATCCCCTACCGCGCCAACCTCTGGGCGCTGCGCTTCCTCGGCGTACGCCAGGTGCTCGCGCCGTGCGCGGTCGGCGGGCTGCGCCCCGAGGTGGCACCCGGCGACATCGTCGTGCCCGACCAGCTCGTCGACCGCACCTATCGCCGGATCCCGTCGTACGTCGAGACCGGGGCGGTGCACCTGCCCTTCGGCGACCCGTACTGCGGGCGGTTGTCCGCGGCGGTGACCTCGGCCGACCCGGCGATCAAGTCCGGGGGAACGATGGTGGTCATCGAGGGGCCGCGCTTCTCGACCCGCGCCGAGTCGCGCAGCTACGCCGGCGAGGGCTGGACGCTGATCAACATGACCGGCCACCCGGAAGCGGCGCTGGCCCGCGAGATGCGGCAGTGCTACTCCGCGATCGCGCTGGTCACCGACATGGACGCCGGCGCCGAGAGCGGAGAGGGGGTCGGCCAGGAGGAGGTCTTTGCGCTGTTCAGGGCCAACCTCGAGCGCTTGACCGGCATCCTCACGCGCACCATCGAGACGCTGCCCAGCCCCGACGGCTGCTCCTGCTCGACCTGGGCCGACGGCATCGAGCTGACGTACGACACGCCTTGATTTCTCCCGAACATCTGTTCGATGGTGGGTTAGGTTTTCTCCACAGGTACGACGCGGAGCGAGGTTCTCCACAGGCTCGACGGCGCTGATCAGGCGTTGTCGGTGGCTCGCTCTAGCGTCGCCGACGTACCTGGACACCCGACGAGAGAGAAGGATCAGCACATGGCTGGTGCAGACCGCGAGAAGGCCCTGGACGCCGCGCTCGCCAACATCGAGAAGCAGTTCGGCAAGGGCTCGGTCATGCGTCTGGGCGACGAGGTGCGGGCACCGCTCGCGATCATCCCCAGTGGCTCGATCGCTCTCGACATCGCGCTGGGCCTCGGTGGCTTCCCGCGCGGCCGGGTGATCGAGATCTACGGCCCGGAGTCCTCCGGCAAGACGACCGTCGCCCTGCACGCCGTGGCCAACGCCCAGCGCGCCGGCGGCATCGTCGCGTTCATCGACGCCGAGCACGCGCTCGACCCCGACTACGCGAAGGCGCTCGGCGTCGACACCGACGCCCTGCTGGTCTCCCAGCCGGACTCCGGTGAGCAGGCGCTCGAGATCGCCGACATGCTGATCCGCTCCGGCGCGCTCGACCTGGTCGTCATCGACTCGGTGGCCGCGCTGGTGCCCCGCGCCGAGATCGAGGGCGAGATGGGCGACAGCCACGTCGGCCTCCAGGCACGGCTGATGAGCCAGGCGCTGCGCAAGATGACCGGTGCGCTCAGCAACTCCGGCACGACGATGATCTTCATCAACCAGCTGCGGGAAAAGATCGGCGTGATGTTCGGCTCGCCCGAGACCACCACCGGTGGCAAGGCGCTGAAGTTCTACGCCTCGGTCCGCCTCGACGTACGCCGCATCGAGACGCTCAAGGACGGCACCGACATGGTCGGCAACCGGACCCGCGTCAAGGTCGTGAAAAACAAGGTGGCTCCGCCGTTCAAGCAGGCCGAGTTCGACATCATGTACGGCAAGGGGATCAGCCGCGAGGGCGGCCTGATCGACGTCGGCGTCGAGTCCGGGCTCGTCCGCAAGGCTGGTGCTTGGTACACCTACGAGGGTGACCAGCTCGGCCAGGGCAAGGAGAACTCCCGCAACTTCCTCAAGGACAACCCCGACCTGGCCAACGAGCTGGAGAAGCGAATCCTCGAGAAGCTCGGCGTCGGCCCCCAGGTCGACCAGGAGGCACCGCTCTCCGACGAGCCGATCGGCGTCGACTCCTTCTAGCCGGGTGATTTCGAGGCTCGGCGCTGGCGCGCCTCACACCTCAACCACCGATGCCGGTGGTTGAGGTGCGAAGGCCGCCAGGCCTGAGCCTCGAAACCACCCACGCCGTCATCGGAGGAGCGTGGTGATGAGTCTCGAGGAAAGCAGGCCGCCGCCGGACTGGGTCGGTGACGTCTCGGCCGGGGTGGACGCGTGGACCAAGCGCGTCACCACCCCGGGCCACCCGGTGGTTGAGGTGCGAGCGCAGCGAGCCTCGAAACCACCGCCACCCGACACGGCCACCCAGGTCCCCGACGCCGACCCGGAGGCGGTGGCTCGCAAGATCCTGCTCGACCAGCTGACCGGACAGGCGCGCACCCGCAAGGAGCTCGCCGACAAGCTGGCGGCCAAGAATGTCCCGGGCGACATCGCCACCCGGCTGCTCGACCGGTTCGAGGAGGTCGGGCTGATCGACGACGAGGCGTTCGCGCGGGCCTGGATCGCGTCCCGCGGGGCGACCCGGTCCGACGTGGGCCGCCGGCTCGCCAAGCGGGCGCTGGCCCAGGAGCTGCACCGCAAGGGCGTCGCCAACGAGGTCGCTCGCGAGGCGCTCGACGAGATCGACCCCGACGACGAGGCGGCGGCGGCCCGCGCGCTGGTGCGCGCCAAGCTGCGCTCGGTGGAGCGGGTCGACGACGTCAAGGCCACGCGGAGGCTGGTCGGGATGCTGGCCCGCAAGGGCTACGGCTCCGGACTCGCCTTCGCCGTCGTCCGCGAGGAGTTGGCATCAGCCGGAAGACATGAGCCGGTCGAGGTGGACGCGGAGTAGGTCCGACCGGCAAGAATGCTCTCGTGGCGAGCGAGCGCGAGATCCTGACCTACGAGCTGTTCGGCACCTCGGTGCGGGACCTGGCCCAGCAGGTGGTCGACTCCGGCTACGAGCCCGACCTGATCCTGTCGATCGCGCGCGGCGGTCTCGGCCTCGGCATGGGGCTCGGCTACGCGCTCGACGTCAAGAACCTGTCGGCGGTCAACGTGGAGTTCTACACCGGCGTCGACCAGCGCCTCGACGTGCCGATCATGCTGCCGCCGACGCCGGCCGCGGTCGACCTCGCCGGGCTCAAGATCCTGATCGCGGACGACGTCGCCGACACCGGCAAGACGCTGGAGGTCGTGCGCGACTTCGTCGCCGACCAGGTCGCGGAGGCCCGGACCGCCGTGATCTACGAGAAGCCGTGGACGGTGATCCGGCCGGAGTACGTCTGGCGGCACACCGAGGCGTGGATCGACTTCCCGTGGTCGGCGGCACCACCGCTGGTGCAGCGAGCCAAGCCGGGCCGGTGAGCGAGCAGGCGGGCGACGACCAGGTCCGCGTCGTCGTCCATGACCGGGGCCGCGACCTCTCCGGCGTCGTACGACCCGGGGAGTCGTGGGCGGCCGCCGCTCGCCGTACCTGCGCGAGCGTGCACGCCGAGCCGGCGCCACGCGACCTGTCCGGCGCGGTCAAGGAGTTCGTGGTCGACCACGACGAGCGGCTGACGGTCCGCGCGATGACCCGCGGCGACCTGCCCGACGTGCTGCGCTGGCGGCGTACGGACCACATCAGGCGCTGGTGGGCGGCGGAGGGTGAGCCGACCGCGGAGGAGCTGGCAGCACGCTACGGCCCGCGGATCGACGGGATGAGCCCGACCCGGATGTGGATCGCGGAGGTCAACGGCCGCTCGGTCGGCTTCGTGCAGGACTACCGGATCGCGGACTACCCCGACTACGCGCTGCTCGGCCCGGACCCCGACGCGATCGGTGTCGACTACGCCCTCGCAGAGGAGTGGAGCGGGCGCGGTCTCGGTCCCCGGGTGCTGTGGGCGTGGATGGTCCGGACGCGGCACCGGTTCCCGGACGCCGCGACCTACTTCGCGGCCCCGGACCACCGCAACGCGGCCTCGCTGCGGATGCTGGCCAAGACCGGGTTTACCGCCGGGCTGTGGTTCGACGAGCCCCAGGAAGACGGCACCGTGGACACGGTCGTCGGTTGCTCGCTCGACGTGGCTCGGGTGCTGGGCTGATGTGCGTCATGATCCCTTCATGACTGCGCACCCGTTGCACCTCCTGCCCGGGACCGTCGACCTCGAGGCCATCGCCACCGACGCCACGCCGGGCTACGACGGCAGCAAGAGTGACGGCAAGGCCGCGCTCGAGAGTCTCGGCCCGGAGCTCGCCGACCTCCAGGAACGCCTGTTCGCCGAGGGCCGCGCGACCGGCTCGCGCCGCCGGGTGCTGCTGGTGCTGCAAGGCATGGACACCTCCGGCAAGGGCGGGACGCTGCGGCACACGGTCGGCCTGGTCGACCCGCAGGGTGTGCGGATCTCCTCCTTCAAGGCGCCCAGTGAGGAGGAGCTCGCCCACGACTTCCTGTGGCGCATCCGGCGCGCGGTGCCGGAGCCGGGCTACCTCGGCGTCTTCGACCGGTCCCACTACGAGGACGTGCTGATCGCTCGGGTCAACGAGCTGGCACCCCCGGAGGAGATCGAGCGACGGTACGACGCGATCAACGAGTTCGAGCGGGAGCTGGTCGAGGACGGGACCGTGGTGCTGAAGTGCATGCTGCACATCAGCAAGGGCGAGCAGCGCGAGCGGCTGCTGGCGCGGCTGGACAACCCGGAGAAGTACTGGAAGTACGAGCCCGGCGACATCGACGCGCGGGCGCGCTGGGACGACTACCGCACGGCGTACGAGATCGCGCTGGAGCGGACCCACACCGCACACGCGCCCTGGCACGTGGTGCCGAGCGACCGGAAGTGGTTCCGCAACCTCGCGGTGGGCTCGCTGCTGCTCGACGCGCTCCGGGGCCTGGACCTGGGCTGGCCGGCCGCCGACTTCGACGTGGACGCAGAACGGGCCAGGTTGCTCGCGTCGGACGCGAGCACCTGACCCGTTCGGGAGCTGTGCCCAAGAGACGGGCTCAGTCGATGGGCTCAGCCGCGGGGCTCAGAAGCCCTTGTACGTCGTGCCCTGGATCCCGCTGGCGACGAACGAGCTGTCACCCGCGAAGATGATCCTCCAGTGGAACTTGCCCCGGCGAGGCGCGGGCAGGACCACGGTGAAGCGGCCGTTGGCCTTGGTGCGCAGGACCTTGAACTTCTTGTACTTCTTGCCCTTCTTCTTGAGGACCGTGATCTTGGTCTTCGTGGCGGGGCTGATCTTGCCCTTGAACCCGGCCCGCTTGCCCGAGATCGTCGAGGTCGTCAGCTTGCGCTCCACGGGCGGTCCGGCGACCACCGCCGACGTCGGGGCGTAGGTGACCGCTGAGGTCCCCGAGCCGCTGGTGCCGCCGGCGTAGGTGACGGTGTAGGTCGCGTTTCCCTGGGCCGGGAAGCTGTCGTACACGTAGGCAGAGGTGTTGGAGGCGACCGTGGTCGGGGCCGCCCCACTCGCGAGCTGCTCGGTCACGGTGACGGCGCCGGCGTAGACCTGCGTCCACATGCCGTTGACGAAGCCCTCGACGTTGACGTTCACGCTGAGGCTGTCGCCGTACTTCGCCGGCGTCGAGTAGCTGCTGATCACCCCCCGGTCGACGCTGCTGGAGACGATGCGGGTCTCCACGGTCGTCGCGGCCTGGGCCGGCGAGGCCGCCGTGGCGACGACCCCCAGCGAGGTCGCGGCGAGGGCGGTAGCAAGTGCTGAGCCGATGATTCGGCGTGCGTTCATAGAGGTGTCCTCCCGGGAGTGGCATCCCCACCGGATGCCAGACGTCGACTACCCATGCGGGGTAGTGGTAAACCGCAACTCATCGTCCGATTTCCGCCAGCAGGGGCACGCCCTAGGGTTGCCCCGTGATCGAGACCGTCGCCGTGACCCGCTACGTCACGCCGCTGCGTGAGGGCGGCAGCCTCCCGGGGATCGTCGAGGGCGACGACCTCGGCACCTATGTCTGCAAGTTCCGTGGGGCCGGACAGGGCCTGCGGGTGTTGGTCGCCGAGGTGATCGTCGGCGAGCTGGCCCGCCGGATCGGGCTGCGGACGCCCCGTCTGGTGGCGCTCGACCTCGATCCGGAGATCGCCCGCTACGAGGCCGACGAGGAGGTCCAGGACCTGCTCAACGCCAGCGCCGGGCTCAACCTCGGGATCGACTTCCTGACCGGTTCGTTCGGGTACGACGCCGACTCGCACGCGGCTGACGGAGTCGGGGCGAAGGTGCTCTGGCTCGACGCGTTCACGGCCAACGTGGACCGCTCCTGGCGCAACCCCAACCTCCTGGTGTGGCACGGGGACCTCTGGGTGATCGACCACGGCGCCTCCCTCTACTTCCACCATGGGTGGGGCGGGGGATCGCTGCTGAAGGAGGGCGCGGCCGAGCGGTTCGCGCAGCAGCCCTGGAGCCCGGACGACCACGTGCTCCTGGCGTACGCACCGGACCTGCCGCAGGCCGACGGGGCCATCCGGGCGATGCTGTCCGAGGAGGCCTTCGCCGAGGTCTTGGCTGAGGTGCCCGACGAGTGGCTCGAGCCGGTGCCGGGTGCGGAGACCCCCGAGGCGGTGCGGGCGGCGTACGTCGCGTTCCTCACCGCCCGTCTCGGCACCCGCCAATGGCTGCCCCAGGACCCGGCGCAGGGTTCGGCGCAGGTGGGGGCCTGATGAGCAGGCTCGCCTACCAGTACGTCGTGCTCCGGTGCGTGCCGCGGGTGGACCGCGAGGAGTTCGTCAACGTCGGCGTGGTGCTCTACTGCCAGGCCACGGACTACCTGGCGGCCACCTGGCACGTGGACCGCGACCGGCTCGGCGCGCTGGACCCAGCGCTCGACCTGGACCAGGTCTGCGACGCGCTGCGGTTCATCGAGGGCGTCTGCGCCGGCGACGAGCGCGGGGGAGAGGCGGCGGCCAAGCCGCTCGGTCAGCGGTTCGGCTTCCTCAAGGCGCCGCGCAGCACGGTCATCCAGCCCGGCCCGGTGCACGGTGGCATGACCACCGACCCGGCCCGGCAGCTCGCGCACCTGCTGGAGAAGCTGGTCAGCTAGCCAACCCGTGCTCGTGGGCGAAGACCACGATCTGCACCCGGTCGCGCAGGCCGAGCTTGCGCAGGATGGCGCCGACGTGGGTCTTCACCGTCGACTCGCTCGCGAAGACCAGGCCGGCGATCTCGGTGTTGGACAGTCCCTTGGCCACGGCGGCGAACACCTCCCGCTCCTTGTCGGTCAGCGAGAGGTACGCCGGCGGCGTGGCCGTCTGGGTCCGGAACTGGCCCTCCAGCAGGGTCGACAGGTCCGCCGGCGCGAGCACGGCGTTGCCGGCGTGCACGGTGCGGATCGCGTCGCGGAGCAGCACCGGCGTCGTGTCCTTGAGCAGGAAGCCGCTGGCGCCGTACCGGATCGCCGTCGCGGCGCGGTCGTCGAGGTTGAACGTCGTCAGCACCACCACGCGCACCGGCGTCTCGCGGCGGGCTGCTCGGTCGGGCAGGAAGATCTGCCGGGTCGCCTCGACGCCGTCCATCTCCGGCATTCGGATGTCCATCAGCACGACGTCGGGGGCAAGCTCGTCGACGAGCCGCACGGCCTCCAGGCCGTCGGCGGCGGCGCCCACGACCTCCATGCCGTCCTGCGCGTCGACGATCACCCGGACGCCCTCGCGGAAGAGCTCCTGGTCGTCGACCAGCAGCACCCGGATCGACCCAGTCACCGGGACCTCACCGGCACCCACGCGGTCGCCGTGAACGTCGGGCCGCCCGCCTCCGCGCGACGGCGTACGTCGAGCCGCCCGCCCACGGACTCGAGCCGGCGCCGCATCCCGTCGAGCCCCTGGCCCTGGTGCTCGAGGACCGGTTCGGCCATCACCAGCGGCTGGGTCTCGGTGCCGCTGCTGTCGATCACGTTGCGGACCTCGATCCTCAGCTCGCCCTCCCAGTGTCGCTCGACCAGGACGGGCTGGTCCCGCTGCCCGTGCTTGATGGCGTTGGTGAGCATCTCCTGGAGCACCCGGAAGGCCACGACCTCCAGCTCGGGCGGGAGCGGCTGCGGAGTGCCGACCTCGGTCGAGCGGACCTCATGGCCGCTGGCGCGGACGCCGTCGACCAGGCTGTCGAGGCCGGCGGTGCGCGCCGGTGGCGCCGTACCGCCTCCGGTCGTCGTCAGCACCTGGCGGACGTCCTGGAGCGAGGTGCGCGCCGAGGTCGCGATGTTGGCCATGGTCTGCTTCAGGGCGGCGGTGTCGGCGTCCTTGAGGTACTGCGCCGACTCGGCCTGCGCGAGGATCACCGCGAGCGAGTGCCCGACGACGTCGTGCACGTCGCGGGCCAGCCGGGTCTGCTCGTCGCGGAGCTGGGCGATCTCCTCGGCCTGGTCGCGCTGGGCCTCGGCGGTCACCTGGGACTCGCGGGACTGGCTCGCGCGGGCCGAGAACCGGAGCGTCAGGCCGGCCAGCCACGGGACTCCGAGCACGGACATGCCCAGGACGGCAGCCGTGATCTGCCAGCGGTCGCTGAACCGCGAGGTGGTGTCCACCAGCGACCGGAAGCCGGCGGTGTCGAGCGCTCGGTAGAACACGCCCGGGTCGATCCAGAAGACCGAGATCATCGCGGCCGCCGGGATCGACAGCGCGCTCAGCCAGACCGTCGCGACACTGCCCCATCGGGCGGCGCCGAAGGCGACCGCACCGATCGCCAGCTCGACCATCAGCAGCTGGCTGCCGGTGCCGACCTGCAGCGCACAGACCGCCCACACCAGAGCCAGGGCCGCGCCGGGCAGGTGCCGGCAGAGGGCGACGGCCGTCGCGATGCCGAGGCTGATCAGCAGGGCCGACGGTCGCGGGTCGGGCGCGTAGTACGGGGTGTTCAGGTTCAGCGTCTCGACGACCCCGATCAGCAGGACGACGACACCCACGCTGACGTCGGGAACCCAAAGGCGCCAGGAGGTCATGCCGTCACCACCCCGCAATGGAACCATGCCGGGCTCGGCGGTCAACGGTGGGCGCCACGGACGAGCTCGTCCAGGAGCTCGGGGTAGGACATCCCCGCCGCTGCGAACATCCGCGGGACCTGCGAGTGCTCGGTCATCCCCGGGACTGTGTTGACCTCGTTGAGCACCGGCCCGTCCTCGGTCAGGAAGAAGTCGACCCGGGCGACGCCGGCACAGCCCAGGGCGTCGTACGCCGCCAGCGCGGCGCCCTCGAGCGCCTTGGCGTCGACCTCGCCGAGAGGCGCGGGCACGCGGAACGTGGCGTGGCCGCCGTACTTGGTGTCGTAGTCGAACAGACCGTCGGCGACGATCTCGAGCGCCGGTGGCACCAGCAGGGAGCCGTCGGCGCGACGCAGCACCGCCACGTCGATCTCGCGACCCACGACGACGTCCTCGACCAGCACCCGGCTGTCGAGGGCAAGCGCCGCGTCGAGCGCCGGCCGCAGCGCCGCCGGCTCGGTGACCAGGCTGACGCCGAGGCTCGAGCCGGCCGCGACCGGCTTCACGACCACCGGGTGCGTCCAGCGCTGGTGCGCCGCTGTCTCCGAGGTCACCAGGCGCCCGGGCGCGGTGGCGATGCCGACCGCGGCCGCGACCAGCTTGGTCGCCCACTTGTCCATCGCGAGGGCGCCAGGCCGGACGCCGGAGCCGACGTACGCGATCCCGGCCAGCTCGCACAGGGCGGCCAGCGCGCCGTCCTCACCTCGCGGTCCGTGCACGACGGGGAACGCGACGTCGCAGCCGCGCAGCACCTGGGCGGCGCCGCACAGCCCGATCGGCCGCAGCCCGCGGTCGCGCCAGGTGCCGTCGCGGCCGATGGTGAGCGGCACGACGTCGTACGCCGCGGGGTCGAGCGCCGCGGCGACGGAGGCGGCCGAGGCGAGGGAGACGTCGTGCTCGCAGTTCTGGCCGCCGCCGATCACGGCGATCCTGGTCTTGTCGGGCGGCGTCCTCACGGGAGGCTCCGCAGGTGCGGTACGCCGAGGGTGTGGCGCTCGACGCGCGAGCCGATGCCGGTGACGATCTCGTGCTCGATGGTGTCGGCCCACGCGGCCCAGTCGGCGACCGTCGGCTCGCCGGCCGCACCGGGACCGAACACCGTCACGGTCTCGCCCGGGTCGACACCCCGGCTGCCGAGGTCGACGACCAGCTGGTCCATCGAGATCCGGCCGACGACCGGCCGTCGTACGCCGCGCACCTGCACCTCCGCGCGCCCGGACGCGGGCCGCGGCAGGCCATCGGCGTACCCGAGGGGGACCAGCCCGAGGTGGGTCGCGGCCGCCGTACGGTGCGCGTGGCCGTAGCCGACCGGCGTCCCGGCGCGGACCCGGCGGACCTGCACGACCGGGGCGGTCAGCGTCATCGCCGGGTGCAGACGGGTCGAGCGGGACGTGTCGATGCCGACGAGCCCGGCACCCGCGCGGCTCATCGTGTGGTGGGCGCGGGGGTCGGTGAGGGTCGCGGCGGTGGCCGCCAGGTGCCGGTCGCGCGGGCGCAGGCCGCAGGCGCGAGCGGTCTCGATCGCCCAGGCGAAGCGGGTCCGGCCCAGCGCGTTGCACTCGTCGTCCGGTTCGTCGGCGCAGCCGAGGTGGCCCATCACGCCGACCACGTCGATCTCGCCGCGGAGCTCCGCCCGCCGCGCCGCCCGGCACAGGGACGCCCACGTCGCCGGATCGGCACCGTCGCGGGCCATCCCGGCGTCCACGTGCAGGTGCACCCGGGCGCGACCGGCCGCCGCCGCGACCGCCGCCAGGTGCTGGAGGCTGGGCACCGCCACGTCGACGCCGCGAGCCGTGGCGGTCGCGTAGTCGGCGTCGACAGGGTTGAGCCAGCTGAGCAGCGGTACGCCGAGGCCGGCGTCGCGCAGCGACCACGCCTCGTCGAGGGTGGTGACGCCGAGCCGGGTGGCGCCGTTCGCGAGCGCCGTACGCGCCACGTCGACCGCGCCGTGGCCGAACCCGTCGGCCTTCACCACCGCCATCAGCTCGCCGGCCGCGCGGTCCGCGAGCAGCCGGGTGTTGCGGGCGACGGCTTCGAGGTCGATCTCGAGCCGCGGACGCGAGCCCACCTCGTTGCGGGCCACGACCGCGAGGGTGCTCACGCCGCCACCGAGTCCGCGAGCGGGCCGTAGAGCGCGTGCCGGGCACCGGTGACCAGTGCCCAGTACCGGTCGCCGAAGCTCCAGTGCCACCACTCGGTCGGGTAGTTCACCAGCCCCTGCCCAGCGAGCACGGTGGCCAGCAGCTCACGGTGGGCCCGGGCGTCGGCGCCGATGCCGTCGGCCGCGAAGTAGCAACGCCCGTCGCTGTCCTCGGGCGTCGCGTCGATCGGCGTGCCCAGGTCGAGCTCCTCGCCGCACACGTCGACCAGGGTGAGGTCGACCGCGGCACCGGCCACGTGCGGTGCGACGTCGACGGGGGAGACGAACCGGCTCGTCAGCCGGGTCAGCTCCACTTCGTCGATCCCGGGGTGGTGCGCACGCACCTCTGCGGCGTACGACGCGACGATCGCGCGCTGCCGCTCGACCGGCCGGAACCCCTCGACCACCCGCAGCCGGACGCCGCGCGGGAGCTGGAGGTCGGCGGCCATCAGCCGGTCCGCCAGGCCGGCGCGCACCAGCGCACCGGCGGGGGACAGGCTCCCCGGCAGCCGCACCAGCGGCTCGCCGGACTCGACCACGGGCACTGCCCGGACACGCTCGTCCGAGAGAAGGATCGTCATGACCCCGACGTTAGAAAACCGGCCCGGTCACCCACCTCCACCTGAGGTACCGCCGGACTGCCCCCAAGTGCCGAGTCGGCGCTACTTCACCGTCGAGTCGGCGCCAGTTTTCATAAACTGGCGCCGACTCGGCGTACTAGACCGGGACCAGTTCGACCGCGCCGACGGCGTACCTGGCGAGGATCGTGCGGGCCAGCTCGGGGTGCGCACCCAGCGGCTCGGAGACCGCGATGGCGCCGGCCTCGAGGGCGAGCTCGCCGGCCCGGTCCGGGAGGAACCCGGGCGCGAGGAAGAGCGAGGCGACCGCGATGTGACGACGGCCCTCGGCGCGGAAGGCGCGCACGGCCTCGCCGGTGGCCGGCGGGGAGGCCGAGGCGTACGCCGCGGTCACGGGCAGCTTGTGCCGGGCACCCCAGACCCGGGCGAGCCGGGCGACGGCCTGGTTGGCGAGCGGGTCGCTCGATCCGGCAGCGGCCAGCACCAGTGCGTCCAGCTCGCGGACCCGGGAGGACTTGAGCGCCTCGCGCATGCGCAGGTCGAGCACCTCGAGGAACTGAGCCTCCAGGCCCAGGATCGACGTCGCCCGGATCTGCACGCCCGGGTGTCGCGTCGTCGCCTCGGTGATGGCGCCGGGGACGTCGACCTTCGCGTGGTAGGCCTCGGTCAGCAGGAGAGGTACGACGACGATCTCGTCGTGCCCGGCCTTCACGAGCCGGTCGACGACCGTCTGGAAGGACGGCTTCGACAGCTCGAGGAACGCGGCCTCGACCTTGAGGTCGGGGCGCATCGTCTTGACCTCGTCGACGAGGGCCTTGATGGTTGCGGCGGACCGGGGGTCACGACTGCCGTGAGCCAGGGCCACCAGAGCAGGAGCAGCCATTACGCCGCCTCCTTACCTGTGCGTGTTCCTTCGTGGAGTGCGAGGCCGGCCACGCTGCCGGTCTGCTGGGTGCGGACGATCCTCATGAGTGGATGCCGCACTCGGTCTTGTTGGTGCCGGCCCAGCGTCCGCTGCGCGGGTCGTCACCGGGGGCCACACGGCGGGTGCACGGCCAGCAGCCGATCGACGGGTAGCCGTCGTACACGAGCGGGTTGACCAGGATGCCGTTGTCGGCCATGTACTGCTCGACCTGCTCGTCGGACCACCGGGCCAGCGGCGAGATCTTGACCTTGCCCTTCTTGGCGTCCCAGCCGATGACCGGCGCGATCACGCGGTTCTTGGTCTCCGCGCGACGCAGGCCGGTCGCCCAGGCGTCGTAGTTGGCCAGGCGCTCCGCCAGCGGCTCGACCTTGCGCAGCTTGCAGCACAGGTCGGGGTCGGTCTTGTAGAGGTCCTTGCCGTACGCCGCGTCCTGCTCGGCGACCGACTGGACGGGAGTGATCGAGATCAGGTTGACCGGCATCGTCGCCTGGACGGCGTCGCGGGTGCCGATGGTCTCGACGAAGTGGTAGCCGGTGTCGAGGAACAGCACGTCGATCCCCGGCACGACCTTGGAGACCACGTCGGTCAGCACGGCGTCGCCCATCGAGGACGTCACGCAGAAGCGCTCGCCGAACGTCGCCGCCGCCCACTCGACGATCACCTCGGCCGGGGCGAGCTCGAGCTCGGCACCCCAGTGCGACACGAGCTCGCGCAGCTCCTCCGGCGATCGGCCGGCGGTCTCGATCCCGCGGTTGTTGCGGGCGGTCGTGGTGGTGGCGCTCATGACTGGGATCCCCCCTTCGCGACTGATGGTCGGATCAGACCGAGCATCTTGAGGCTGAAGGCGCGCAGGCACCCGCGGCATTCCCAGGTGCCGTGCGGAGAGCTGACCTCGCCGGTCTCGGAGACGACCTCGTGCGGGCGCAGATCCTCCTCCCCGCAGAAGGGGCAGTGGAAGGGGATCGCGCGCTCACTCATGCGGTCAGTCCCTCCAGCAGCTTGTCGCCGCGCAGCAGGTCCTCGTCTGCGCGGGCGACCCAGGTCGCGAACAGCTCGCCGTCCTCGCGGTCGGCCAGGAAGTTGGTCACGACGGTGGTGATGTAGTCGTCCAGCCCGGCGCTGGTGACCTTGTGGGCGCGCAGCTTGCGGCCGAAGTTCGCCTGCAGCCCGGTGGCGCCACCGAGGTGCACCTGGAAGCCCTCGACCTGCTCGCCCTCGTGCATCACGAGCTGGCCCTTGAGGCCGATGTCGGCGATCTGGGTGCGGGCGCAGGCGTTGGGGCAGCCGTTGACGTTGACGGTGATCGGGGTGTCCAGCCCGGGGAACCGCTTCTCGAGCTCGCCGACCAGGGTGCGCGCGCGCTCCTTGGTGTCGACGATCGCGAGCTTGCAGAACTCGATGCCGGTGCAGGCCATCGTGTTGCGCCGCCAGTTGGACGGACGGGCCGAGAGGCCGATGTCATCGAGCCGCTCGACCAGGGCCTCGACGACGTCCGGCTCGACGCCGATCAGCACGATCTTCTGGTACGGCGTGAGCCGGGCGCCGGCGACGCCGTACTCCTCGATCAGGTCGGCGAGCTGCACCAGGATCGTGCCCGAGACGCGGCCGGCGGTCGGCGCGATGCCGACGTACAGCTTGCCGTCCTGCTGCTCGTGGACGCCGATGTGGTCGCGGTGGCCGACGGGGGAGGCCGGGGACTCGCAGGTGACGAGCTTGCGGCCGAGGTACTCGTTCTCGAGGACTTCGCGGAACTTCTCGATCCCCCAGTCCGCCACCAGGAACTTCAGGCGGGCCCGCGAGCGCAGCCGGCGGTAGCCGTAGTCACGGAAGATCGACGCGACGCCCTCCCAGGCGTCGGCGACCTCGTCGAGCGGGATCCAGACGCCCATCCGCTGGGCGAGCATCGGGTTGGTGGACAGGCCGCCGCCGACCCAGAGGTCGAAGCCCGGGCCGTGCTCCGGGTGCACTGTGCCGACGAACGAGATGTCGTTGGTCTCCGGGGAGACATCGTGGCTCGGGTGCCCGGTCAGCGCGGTCTTGAACTTGCGCGGGAAGTTCGCGTAGTCCGGGTGGCCGATGAAGCGCTTCTTGATCTCCTCGAGCGCCACGGTGCCGTCGATGATCTCGTCCTTGGCGACACCGGCGACCGGCGAGCCGAGGAAGGGCCGCGGGGAGTCGCCGCACGCCTCCATGGTGTCCAGTCCGGCGGCCTCGAGCCGCTCCCAGATCGCGGGCACGTCCTCGATCCGGATCCAGTGGTACTGGATGTTCTCCCGGTCGGTGACGTCGGCGGTGTCGCGGGCGTAGTCGACGCCGATCGTGCCGAGTGCTCGTACGGCGTCGTGGGAGAGCAGCGCGCCGTCGGAGCGGACCCGCATCATGAAGAACTCGTCGTCGAGCTCCTCCTCCTCGAGCATCGCGGTCTTGCCGCCGTCGAAGCCCGGCGCGCGCTGCGTGTAGAGCCCCATCCAGCGGAACCGGCCGCGCAGGTCGGCGGGGTCGATGGAGGCGAAGCCGCGCTTGGAGTAGGTGTAGAGGATCCGGTCGCGGACGTTGAGCGGGCTGTCGTCCTTCTTGGACTGCTCGTTCTTGTTCAGCGGCTCGGAGTACCCGAACGCCCACTGGCCCTCGCCGCGCTTGGGGCGCGGCACGTCGGTGTGGGCAGGAGCCTTGGCGGTGTAGCGCAGGTCAGACATCAGGATGGGATTCCTTGACGGAGGTGGCGCCGCGCTCGACCCGGGGGAGACCGCTTCGTCGGGGTCTCGGTGGTCCGGAGAGATCAGCGGCGCTCGATGGGCGGCTGGTCAGTCAGGAATGCCAACACATCATGCTGCGCGTGCGCCCGAAGTCCACGTGGCGTCGAACCACGAGGTGCGTCGTCGTCGCAGCACTGATCATGTCAAGGAGTCTCACGGGTCGGACGGTCATCCGACAAACCTCAATCTCATGAAGTGAGACGATGATCCACACTATGAGACGCTGCGTGGAGCGGCTCAGGCGTGGATGCGGGCGCGGTGCGGCGTACGTCACACACTAGGCTTCTGGCCATGAACGACGCCCGCATCAGTTCCCTGACCAGCAGCGCCTACCAGCAGGCCCTGGAGGTGATCGCCTCGGTCGAGCCGCGCATCGCCGACGCGACCCGCAAGGAGCTCGCCGACCAGCGAGGTTCGCTCAAGCTGATCGCCAGCGAGAACTACGCCTCGCCGGCCGTACTGCTGACGATGGGCACCTGGTTCAGCGACAAGTACGCCGAGGGCACGGTCGGGCACCGCTTCTACGCGGGCTGCCAGAACGTCGACACCGTCGAGGCGCTCGCGGCCGAGCACGCCCGCGAGCTGTTCGGCGCCGAGTACGCCTACGCCCAGCCGCACTCCGGCATCGACGCCAACCTGGTCGCCTTCTGGTCGATCCTCGCGCACCGCGTCGAGGGTCCTTGGCTAGAGAAGTACGGCGTCAGAGGAGTCAACGACCTCACCGCCGAGGACTGGGAGACGCTGCGCCACGAGCTCGGCAACCAGCGCCTGCTCGGCATGGCCCTCGACGCGGGCGGCCACCTGACCCACGGCTTCCGCCCCAACATCAGCGGCAAGATGTTCCACCAGCAGCAGTACGGCACCGACCCGGTGACCGGGCTGCTCGACTACGACGTGGTGCGGGCGAAGGCCAAGGAGTTCAAGCCGTTGGTGCTCGTCGCGGGCTACTCGGCGTACCCGCGCCGCGTGAACTTCGCCAAGATGCGCGAGATCGCCGACGAGGTCGGCGCCACCCTCATGGTCGACATGGCGCACTTCGCCGGCCTGGTCGCGGGCAAGGTCTTCACCGGCGACGAGGACCCGGTGCCGCACGCCCACATCGTCACGACCACCACCCACAAGTCGCTGCGCGGCCCGCGCGGCGGCATGGTGCTGGCCACGGAGGAGTACGCGCCGAGCGTCGACCGTGGGTGCCCGATGGTGCTCGGTGGCCCGCTCTCGCACGTGATGGCCGCCAAGGCGGTCGCCCTCGCCGAGGCGCGCCAGCCCGCCTTCCAGACCTACGCCCAGCAGGTCGCCGACAACGCGAAGTCGCTGGCCGACGGCTTCATGAGTCGCGGCGCCAAGCTCGTCACCGACGGCACCGACAACCACATCGTGCTGCTCGACGTCTCGTCGTTCGGCCTCACCGGCCGCCAGGCCGAGTCGGCGCTGCTCGACGCCGGCGTGGTCACCAACCGCAACTCGGTGCCCTCCGACCCGAACGGCGCCTGGTACACCTCCGGCGTGCGCCTCGGCACCCCGGCGCTCACCACGCGCGGCTTCGGCCACGACGAGTTCGACAACGTCGCGGAGCTGATCGTGCACGTCCTGCAGAACACCCAGCCCGGCACCACGAAGGCGGGCGGGCCGTCCAAGGCGTCGTACACGCTCGGCGACGGGGTGGCCGACAAGGTCAAGGGCGCGTCGGCCGAGATGCTCGACAAGCACCCGCTCTACCCCGGGCTCGACCTGGCCTGAACGGTTTCCAGCCGACATGGCGCCACTCCATCCGGATCATCTGCCGCCTGCGGCAGATGTCTCCGATCTGGCCCAGGAGGCATCGGTACTCGTTGGTCGATGGCTGAGACGGGTGAACGGTGCGGCAGGCGCCGCCGCGCGGTACGACGCCATGTCGTTCCGAGACGTCAGCAATCGCGCCTCGGAGTTCGTGGACTTCCGAGAGGGCGAGATTCAAGAGGATGGGTTACGCCTGGGTGAGCTGAAGCTCGAAGGTTTGCTGCGACTCCAGCGGGAGAATCACGATTGGCACCGTTTGGAGCTCCTCCACCTGGTAGCGCTCACGGCGATGTCGACGAAGTTCAACACGCTCTGTGCGACTCGTTGGCGACGCAATCGACGGCGCGGCAACACCGTGGACGTCCTTCTGGAACTGCATAGCCAGGCGTTGGGCGTCACCGACGACGTCCTCGCGCTGCTGATGGAAGGGAGGTTCGCTGGCGCCTTGGCTCGCTGGAGGACGCTCTACGAACTCTCCGTCGTCTGCGAGTTCTTGAGCAGTGCTTCTGACCTCGCTTCTCGCATGTACAAGGCGAGCCACGTCGCTGAGCGGTGGAAACACCTGTCTGACTACGAGACGTACCTCCGGGCCCTGCCGGACGACGGTTGGACAGATGTCGACGTCGAGCTTCTTCGGCTTGATGCTGCGAGGAAGCGGATCAAGCCGAAGTACGACGCCTTACTTGAGCAATACGGAACGGCGATCACTCGAAACTATGGGTGGGCGCTCCCTGACATGGACAGCAAGAGCACGACCTTCCGCGAACTCGTCGGAGTCACCCTTGGTTTCGGCGACTCGGGCTGGATGCAGTACGCGAACGCAAGTCGGCATGTGCATGGAGTGCGTACCTCGTCGATGCTGACGCTGAGCAGAGCGACCGGGCCCACCGGTCCGCGGTTCGCTCCAGCGCCGCAGGTCGCTGAGCGGACCTATGTGCACACCGCGAGGACGATGCAACGCATCAATGACGTCTTGGCTCGCACCCTCGCCGACGTGACTCCGGAGGCACCGCAGATTCAGTTCTTTTCGGAGGTGTGTGCCTTGGTGGCGCTCGATGTCCAGACGGAGGCGCACCGAGGGGGATCCGAACTGAGTCCCGGGTACCTGGACCAATCGTTCGGCCTGCTCTGAGACCGCAGGCCGAGGTCCGCGAACCGAGGCAGGCACACCTGCTCACGGTTTGGTGTTCAAGTAGCCGGGTACGCGTGACCCATGCCACAAACCGACACCGCACCGAAGCCTGCGCCGAAGGATCCACCGAAGAACCGGACCCACTGGCTCTACATCGCGGTGATCGTCGCGGTGGGCCTCGGCATCCTGGTGGGCCTGCTCTTCCCGGACTTCGCGGTGAAGCTCAAGCCGCTCGGTGAGGGCTTCGTCGGCCTGATCACGATGATGATCCAGCCGGTCATCTTCTGCACGATCATCCTCGGCGTCGGATCGGTCGCCAGCGCGGCCAAGGTCGGCAAGGTAGGCCTCCTCGCGCTCGGCTACTTCCTGATCATGTCGACGTTCGCGCTGACCATCGGGTTGGTCGTCGGCAACCTGATCCACCCGGGCTCGGGTCTGGAGCTGGACGACGAGGTGTCGGCAGCGGGTGCCGCCCAGGCCGCGGAAGGGCATGCGAGCACCACCGACTTCCTGTTGGGCATCATCCCGGACTCGCTCTTCTCATCGCTGACCTCGGGCGACGTCCTGCAGACCCTGCTGGTCGCCCTGCTGATCGGGTTCGCGCTGCAACAGATGGGCTCGACCGCGAAGCCGATCCTCACTGTCGTCGAGTACGCGCAGAAGCTGGTCTTCCGGGTGCTCGCGATGATCATGTGGGCCGCGCCGATCGGTGCCTTCGGCGCGATCTCCGCCGTCGTCGGCGAGACCGGGTTCGACGCGCTCAAGAGCCTCGGCCTGCTGATGGTCGCCTTCTACCTGACCTGCGTGCTCTTCGTCTTCGGTGTGCTGGGCACGGTGCTGCGGGTCTTCGCGGGAGTCAACATCTTCCTGCTCTTCAAGTACCTCGCCCGCGAGTTCCTGCTGATCCTCGCCACGTCGTCGTCCGAGTCGGCCCTGCCGCGGCTGATCGCCAAGATGGAGCACGCCGGCGTCGACAAGACGACTGTCGGCATCGTCGTACCGACCGGCTACTCGTTCAACCTCGACGGCACGGCCATCTACCTCACGATGGCGACCCTCTTCATCGCCCAGGCGCTGGACGACCCGCTCAGCCTCGGCGAGCAGATCTCGCTGCTGGTCTTCATGGTCATCGCCTCGAAGGGCGCCGCGGGTGTCACCGGGGCGGGCCTTGCCACCCTGGCCGGCGGCCTGCAGTCCCACCGGCCCGAGCTCGTCGACGGCGTCGGCCTCATCGTGGGCATCGACCGCTTCATGTCCGAGGCACGCGCGCTCACCAACTTCGCCGGCAACTCGATCGCCACGGTGCTGATCGGCAACTGGACCGACGGCCTCGACCGTGCGCGCCTCGACAAGGTGCTGGCCGGTGAGCTGCCGTTCGACGAGCGGACCATGGTCGACGATATTGCCGATCGGGAGCCGGACCGCGAGCCCGAACCCGCCGGCGCGTCGGTCAGCCGTTGAATCGGGACTTCTGAGAGTCAGAAGTCCCGACTCGAGCGTCAGAACTCACGACTCAACCCTGGCCCACCACCGGCGTCGCGCGCTCCACGATCGCCCGCAAGTCGCCGCCGTCGAGGGTGCCGAAGACGCCGTCGTACGACGACCCGAGGCGAGATGCGCAGAAGACGTCGGCCACTTCGGGCGGGGCGAAGCGCACCAGCAGGGAGCCCTGCAGGCAGAGCGCCATCCGTACGGCGAGGCGTCGCGCGCTGACCTCCATCTGCGCCGGGTCGCCCATCAGCGAGCCGAGCAGGGCGAGTGTCTCCTCCACGGCGCGGTCGAGGCGGGCATCGCCGCCGCGCGCCCGGCCGACCTCGGTGATCCAGGCGTCGAGCGCCTCGGGCTCGCGGCCCAGCGCCCGCAGCACGTCGAGCGCGTTGACGTTGCCCGACCCTTCCCAGACCGAGTTCAGCGGCGCCTCGCGGTAGAGGAGCGGCATGCCGGACTCCTCGACGTACCCGTTGCCGCCGAGGCACTCGAGCGCCTCGGCGACGGCCGCCGGGGTTCGCTTGCAGACCCAGAACTTCGACAGCGGCAGCGCGATCCGGCGCAGCGCCGCCTCGTGCGGGTCGTGGAGGTTGTCGACGGCGGACGCGAGCCGGACCGCCAGCGCGGTGGCGGCCTCGGCCTCGACGGCCAGGTCGGCCAGCACGTTCTGCATCAGCGGCTTCTCGATGAGCAGCGAGCCGAACGCCGAGCGGTGCGCGGTGTGCCAGGTCGCCTCGTTGACGGCGCGGCGGATCAGCGAGGTCGAGCCGAGCACGCAGTCGAGCCGGGTCGCCGCCACCATCTCGATGATCGTGCGCACCCCGCGGCCCTCGTCGCCGAGCCGGTGCGCGAGCGTGCCCTCGAACTCCAGCTCCGACGACGCGTTGGACCGGTTACCCAGCTTGTCCTTGAGTCGTACGACGTCCAGCCGGTTGCGCGTCCCGTCCGGGAGCACCCGCGGCACCACGAAGCACGTGACGCCACCGGGCGCCTGGGCGAGCACCAGGAAGACGTCGTTCATCGGCGCCGAGGTGAACCACTTGTGGCCGTGCAGCGTGTACTCGCCGTCGACCGACGTACGGCGTGCCTCGGTCACGTTGGCGCGGACGTCGGAGCCGCCCTGCTTCTCGGTCATGCCCATCCCGGCGAGCGCGCCGAGCTTGGTACCGGGGGAGCGCAGCCCCGGGTCGTAGGAGAGGGACGCGAGCAGCGGCGTCCACTCCTTCGCGAGCGCGTCGTCGGCGCGCAGGGCCGGCACCGCGGCGTACGTCATCGAGATCGGGCAGCCGTGCCCCGGCTCGGTGTGCGACCACGCCATGAAGCCCGCGGCGCGCCGCACATGGGCGTACGGCGAGTCCGAGTCCCAGGGTGCCGCGGCCAGGCCCTGCCCGACGGCCCGCTCCATGAGCCAGTGCCACGACGGGTGGAACTCGACCTCGTCGATCCGGTTCCCGTAGCGGTCGTACGGCGTGAGTCGCGGGTGGTGCTCGTTGGCAAGCATCCCGTGCTCGCGGGCATCCGCCGTCCCGGCGAGGGCGCCGATCTGGGCCACCTCCTCGACCACCTCCGCCGACGCGTGCCGGGTGACCGCCTCGACCAGCGCGGCGTCCGCCGTGACGATGTTGTGACCAACGAGTGGCGGTGCCTGGTTCGTGGCTTCCCGGATGTCAGAACTCATGTGTCTACGGTAGATCCATGCCCCCGGCCGAGCGTGCGGAGAGTCAGCAGCCCGCTGCCGCCACTGCTGAGCCGGCCGTCATCGCCGACTGGCTGCGCCGTACGCGCGACCTGATCTGGCGGCTCGTGGTCACCACCGTCGGCAGCTGCATGCGCTATCGGGTGACCGGGCTGGCCGCCGAGGCCGCGTTCTTCGCGGTGCTCTCCGTGCCGCCGCTGATCTTCGCGATGGCGGGCATGATCGGCTTCGTCACCGACCAGTTCAGCCCGGCACAGGTCGAGAACGTCCGGCAGGCGGTGATCGACCTCTCCGAGCAGGCACTGACCCAGAGCGCGGTCCAGAACATCATCGAGCCGACGATCGACGACGTGCTCGCGGGCGGTCGGTTCGACGTGATCTCGCTCGGCTTCGTACTCGCCCTCTGGTCCGGCTCGCGTGCCCTGCACGTCTTCGTGGACACCATCACGATCATGCACGGGCTCGGCGGGCACCGGGGGATCGTGAAGACCCGGGCCCTGTCGTTCGGCCTCTATGTCCTGGCGATGGTGCTGGGGGTCTTCATGGTGCCGCTCGTCGTCGCCGGGCCGGGACTAGTGGCAGAGTGGCTGCCACAACGTCTGGACTTCCTGATCCACTTCTACTGGCCGGTCGTCGTGGTGATCAGCATCTGCTTCCTCGCCACGCTCTACCACGTGTCCGTGCCGGTGCGGACCAACTGGAGCTTCAACCTGCCGGGTGCGACGTTCGCGCTCTTCTGCTGGGTGGTCGGGTCCTTCCTGCTGCGGTGGTTCCTGACCGCCACGTCGGCCGACTCACGCTCGATCTACGGCCCGCTCGCGGCGCCCATCGCCGTACTCCTGTGGCTCTACCTGGTCTCGATCGCCGTACTGATCGGGGCCGCCGTGAACGCCGCCTTCGACACGGTCTTCCCCCAGTCCTCGACCATGCTCGCGAGATCCGAGCTCGTGCAACGGCTACGCCGCATCGGATCGCGCGGGGACATGGCCTAGATTCACCTCCGTGGCGGACGACTCCAGCGAAATCGGGCAGGGCACGGGCCGCAGTGTCGGTCTGATCTCGCTGCCCGACCCGGCGCAGTCGCCGTGGTGGCAGCTGGGCAAGCGACTGCTGCTCGCGTTCGCGATCCTGTTCGGCACCGTGCTGATCGTCTACTTCGACCGTGGCGCCTACCGCGACGGCAACGACCCGCCGGACTACGCGGTCGGTCTGATCGACTCGATCTACTACACGACCGTCACCCTGAGCACCACCGGGTACGGCGACATCGCGCCGGTCGCACCGCATGCCCGGTTGATCAACGCCTTCGTCATCACCCCGCTCCGCATCGCCTTCCTGGTGCTGTTGATCGGGACCACCCTCGAGGTGCTCGCCTCGCAGGGTCGCGAGATTTTCCGCATCTCCCGCTGGAGGAAGCGCATGGCAGCCCACGTGGTGGTGATCGGCTACGGCACCAAGGGCCGGGCCGCCGTCGACACGATCGTCAACAACGGGCTCAACCGGGAGTCGATCGTCGTGGTCGACCCCGGGGCCGAGGCGCTCCAGGAGGCGCACGCCGACGGCCTCGCGGTCGTCACCGGCGACGCCACCCGTCGCGACGTGCTCCGCCGGGCCGGGGTGAGCGAGGCCGACCAGGTCATCATCACCACCAACCGCGACGACTCCAACGTGCTCGCGACGCTGACGGTGCGCCAGCTCAACCCGGAGGTCTGGATCGTCGCCGCGTGCCGCGAGCAGGAGAACGTCGCGCTGATGCGCCAGTCCGGCGCCAACTCGGTGATCACGTCGTCCGACGCGGTCGGCCGCCTCCTCGGTCTCTCGTCCCTGTCGCCCACGCTGGGCCAGGTGATGGAGGACCTGCTCACGTACGGCGAGGGGCTGGAGGTCGCCGAGCGAGAGCTGATCGTGTCCGAGGTCGGCAAGCAGCCGCAACAGCTGCCCGACCAGGTGATCGCCGTCGTACGCGACGAGAAGGTCTACCGCTACTTCGACCCGGTGGTCACCCAGCTCGCCCGGGGCGACCGCCTGATCGTCGTACGTCCGGCGCGCGAGCTGCCGTGGGCACCCCGGCCGGGCACGCACGACGAGGAGCTCGCCACCGACGACTGAGGCCGTCGGCGCCGAGAACATGTCCGTAAATTCCGGGTTCCCACCATTCCCGGTGCCTGGCGGCTAGCCTGCCCACGTGGGTGGGGGCCCGATGCGCGGCGCGACGTCGCATGTCCAGACGAGGTCGCGCGAAGGCGCAGGCCTCGCTGTCAGCGCCCTCTTCGCGATCGTGTTCGTCGTGACCTCGAGCGCCAGCAGGCGGATGGAGTTCTCCGGCTCGGGCTTCACCGACATGTGGCCGGCCGGCGGTCTGCCGATCATCTGGCTGATGGTCCGCCAGGGTCGCAGCCCGGCGATCGACTCCGCGCTGGTGTTCGCTGCGTCGACCGTGGCCAACCTGATCGCCGGGGCAGACCCCGGGCCCGCCGTGACCTTCGCGGTCGCGAACCTCCTGCAGAGCTGGCTGGCCGTGGTGCTCCTGCGGCGCTGGTGCCCGGACACCTGGGGCTGCGGCGGCGACCGCCCGCTCGACAGCCCGCGGGTCGTCGCCCGCCTGGGGGCCGCGCTCGTCCTCGCGATCGGCGTCGGTACGGCGCTCGCGAGCGCCGGCGCGGTCTTCCTCCCCGGTGCCGGCGACGGGCTCTTCGACCCGGTCGCCAGCGGTCTGTGGTTCGGTCGCAACCTCGGCGGCGCGCTGATCGTCGTCGCGCTCGGCATCATGGTCGGTCAGCGAGTCAACTCACCGCGGCCGTGGCCGCGGCTGCGCGGCGAGGACGCCCGGCCCTCGGAGCTGCTGGCGGCGACTCTCTTCACGATCTTCATGTACGGCCTGGCGTTCAGCTTCGACGAGCTGCCCCTGGCGTTCCCGCTGCTCGCCGCGACGGTCTGGTACGCCGCGCGCTTCTCGACCCTGCTGAGCGCGGCGCACTCGTTCGTGGTCGGCATCGCCACGGTGATGCTCACGCTCGACGGCATCGGGCCGTTCGCGCGGGTCGAGCACACGGACGTCGGTTTCATGATCGCGCAGTTCTACATCGCCACGATCGCGCTCACGGGCCTCGCGATCGCCACCGGGCGCGACGAACGCCAGGCGCTCGCCGACGAGCTGCGACGGGCGCAGGAGGAGACGGCGTACGAGGGAAGTGTGCGGGCGGCCGTGATCGGCTCGATGACCGAGGGAGTGCTGGTCGTCGACGAGAGTGGAGAGCTCCTGGTGCACAACGACGCCGCGGCTCGCGTCCTCGGCCTGGGTGACCAGCTGTCGACGAGCTCGCGCTTCGCCCTTAGCAGTTGGACGCTCGACGGCGACGCGATGACCGCCCAGGAGCGGCCGACGGCCCGCGCGCTGCGCGGCGAGCGGGTCGAGGGCGAGCTGATGGTCGTCCGCGTCGAGGACATCGGCGAGCGGGTGGTGACGGTGTCCGCGATCCCGCTGCCGCGCGACGAGGTCAACGGCCGGACCCGGGCCCTGGTGCTGCTCCGCGACACCACCAACGAGCACGCGAGCCGCCAGGAGCTCGCGGCGTTCGCCGGTGTGGTCGCCCACGACCTGCGCAACCCGCTTGCCGCCATCGACGGCTGGACCGAGATGATCGCGGACGAGCTGGACGCCGGCAGCCTCGACAACCAGATGGCTCAGGAGTTCGTCTCCCGGGTGCGCTCCGCGTCGCGCCGGATGCGGGTGCTGATCCGCGACCTGCTCGCGCACGCCACCAGCAGTTCCCGCGACCTCGACACCAGCCGGATCGACGTGACGGCGATGGTCGACGAGATCGCGGCCGGGCGCAACGCCAGCGGCTTCGTCAGCGCGGAGCAGGTCCCCCCGGTGCTCGGTGACCCCGTGCTCGTACGGCAGGTCCTCGACAACCTCATCGGCAACGCGCTGAAGTACGTCGCGCCGGGGGAGGAGCCGAAGATCGCCGTGCACGGCTGCCGCAGTGACGCCCGCCTGGTGACCATCGCGGTGACCGACCACGGGATCGGCATCCCGGAGGCGGAGCGGGACCGGATCTTCGAGGAGTTCCACCGCGCGCACTACCGCGAGTACGAGGGCAGCGGCCTCGGACTGTCGATCGTGCGCCGCATCGTCACCCGCCACGGCGGGACCATCGAGGCGCTGCCCAACCCCGCCGGTCAGGGCTCTGTCTTCCGCTTCACGCTGCCCGCGTTCGAAGCCTGATCCTCACCTGCGATCTCATCCTGACGGGTGAGCCGCCGGGGCCGGGCATCGCGCATCCTGTTCTGGCCTCGGCGGCGCGCACACCTAGTCTCGGATCTCGGGGATCACGAGTCGGGGGTGCCGCCGCCGGGTGTCCATTTCGGCACTCCGAAGACGCCGTCGAGCCGGCTGATCGAGCAGAGCCGCACGAACCTGGGACTCGTGGCGACGAACTCCATCGTCCGGCCCTCCGCTGCCAGCGCAGCGTGGACGCGGGCGAGCACGCCGAGTGCCGAGGCATCGACGAACGAGACGCCGGAGACGTCGATGACGACCCGCGAGCAGCCGAGAGCCACGGCATCGTGCAGCCTGATGGCGACGTCACGGGCGGTGAAGATGTCGAGCTCCCCGCCGGCCGTGACCGTGGCGGTCGAGCGGTCGATGGTGATGTCGATCGCGAACTCGTCTGCTGGCACGCACGCTCAACGCGGCGTACGCCGCAAGGTGACGGGCGAGATTCAGGCGGCTTCCTGCGCCAGGCCCGGCAGCACGTGGTCATGGATGTCGCAGCCGTGCTCGCACTGTCCGTGCGTCGGCAGCCACAGGACCACCTGGTCGGGCTTGGCGGGGTCGGCGAGGCCTTCGTAGGTCACCACCATCGAACGCCGCCCGCAGGCGGGGCACCGGGTGACCTCGCAGCTGAGGTATTGGGCGTCCATGGGTTTCGAGTACCCGGCTTTCGCACGCCTGACACCTGTTCATCTCGGTGTGCTCAACTGCTGCCATGGCGGGCACGCACCTGGTGGGGACCAACGGCAGCATCGACCTCACCCTCGACGGCCTCACGTTCCGTCGTACGACGTCCGCGGCCGCGAGCCGCGGCGTCGCCCGGCTCCACGACGTCGACTGGGCTCGCGTCGACCGGGCGGTCATTGCTCGCTCCGGCAGGGGCAAGCCGGTCGTCGAGATCCTGATCGCGGGAGCCGCTCCGGTCGAGGCGCGCCGGCATGACCCGCACGCGGTGAAGGTCAAGCGCAGCAAGCTCGACGAGGCCCGACTCTTCGTGGACCAGGTGAACTCCGAGGTCGCCACCCGGCGCCGTTGGGAAGCGGCACCGCCGGTCGACGCGTAACCCTCAGTTCGACGAGTCGACCGCTGCTGGGCCGCTGTCGTTGGCTCGGCATTGTCGACCAGTTCACCGTCGGTTCTTCCGGGACCGACAGCGTGGCGGTTGCTCGCGTACTCCCACCTGCCGGCTCGGGCCGCTCCTGACATCGTCGAGGACCTCACTTGCGTTCGTCCCTTCGCGGCCTCGCTGCCGCTACGTGTTCAGCTGTCGTTGCCGCCTCTCTCGCCGTGCTCGGCGTTCCCGGCACGGCTGACGCCGCCGCCCCCGGTGACCTCCAGATCACCGAGTGGGCCTACAACGGCATCGAGTTCTTCGAGCTCACCAACGTCGGTCGCGGTGCAGCGGACCTGGCCGGTTGGTCCTACTCGGACAGCGCCCGGGCTGTGGGGGCGGTCGACCTCTCCGCCTTCGGCCGGGTCGCGCCCGGCGAGTCCGTGCTGGTGTCCGAGCTCAGCGCGCCGGACTTCCGGACCGCCTGGGGACTGCCCGGCACCGTGAAGGTGATCGGCGGCAACGCGGCCAACCTCGGCCGCAGCGACGAGATCAACATCTATGACGACACGGACACCCTCGTCGACCGGCTGACCTACAACGACCAGGGCACCGACCCCAACAAGGGTCCGCGCACCGACACCTCCAGCGCGTGGGTCGTCGCGCCCGCGCTCGGCAAGAACGCGGCGAGCGCCTGGACGAAGTCCACCGCCGCTGACGCCGAGGCGTCGTGGCAGAGCACGACGGTGCCCGGGTTCTACGGCTCGCCGGGCGTCAGCACCCTCGGTGGGTACGACGCCGCGTACAACGGCTCGGCAACCGGCTCGATGCGGATCACCGAGTGGGCCTACAACGGCATCGAGTTCTTCGAGCTGACGAACGTCGGCTCGGGCCCCCAGGACCTGGCCGGGTGGTCCTACTCCGACAGCGCTCGTACGCCGGGAGCCCTCGACCTCTCGGCGTACGGCGCGGTCGCGCCCGGTGAGTCGGTGGTGTTCTCGGAGCTGCCCGCCGCCGGCTTCCGGACCGCCTTCGGGCTGGACAGCTCGGTGAAGGTCATCGGCGGCAACACGAGCGCCAACCTCGGCCGCAGCGACGAGATCAACATCTACGACGACACGGACGCGCTCGTCGACCGGCTCACCTACAACGACCAGGGCACGGACCCCAACAAGGGTCCGCGCACGGACACCTCGAGTGCCTGGGTCGTCGCGCCCGCGCTCGGCAAGAACGCGGCGAGCAGCTGGACGAAGTCGACCTCCGCTGACGCCGAGGGCTCGTGGGAGAGCACCACGGTCGCGGGCTTCTTCGCCTCGCCGGGCGTGAGCAACTTCGGCTTCGAGCACGACACCGCGCCTCCGCAGGAGAGCGTCCGGATCAACGAGGTCGAGTCCAACGGCGACGTGGTCGCCGACTGGGTCGAGCTGACCAACCCGGGCGCGAGCGTCGTCGACGTCTCGGGCTGGCAGCTCCGCGACGGCGGCGCGAGCAACCCGAGCGTGACGATCCCCGGCGGCACCACGATCGCGCCCGGCGGCTACTACGCGATCTACACCGAGATCCCTGGCCCCGGTTTCGGGCTCGGCGTCGATGACGAGGTGACCCTGTTCAAGGCTGACGGCACCACGGTCGTCGACAGCTACGCGTGGGGGCCGCACGCCGCGACGACGTACGGCCGCTGCCCCGACGGCAGCGGCGAGTTCCGGGTGACCACCGTCGGGACCCGCGGAGGACCCAACGCGTGCAGCCCGATCCGGGTCAACGAGGTGCTGACGAGCTCCGCGCCCGACAAGGTGGAGATCGTCAACATCTCCGACGCGGCCGTCGACATCAGCGGGTGGGTGCTCAAGGACAGCACGGACACGAACCCGACCACGCTGCCGGCCGCGAGTGTGGTCCCAGCCCACGGGTACCTGGTCATCGAGCCCATTGCCACGCTCGACGCCGCCGACTCCGTGCGCCTGTACGACGGCGCGAGCGCGCTGGTCGACTCCGCGACCTGGGCCACGGACCCGACGCCGAGCCTCGGCCGCTGCGCCGACGGAGTGGGCGCGTTCAAGCGGACGAAGACCGCCACGATCGGTTCGGTCAACGACTGCCCCGGTCTCGCCACCGAGCCCTGGCCGGGCTCGCCGACGGTCACGGTGTCCGACGACGCAGCGACGTTCAACCAGGACGCCAGCGGGCTCGCCTTCGACCCGGCCGACGCCACCACCCTGTGGGTCGCGCAGAACAAGCTGGGCACGCTCTGGAAGATGAAGAAGAGCGGCGGCACCTGGGCGCCGTCGACCGGCTGGAGCAAGACCCCCAAGTACCACAACGGCACGGGTGCGCCGGACAGCGAAGGGATCACGGTCGGCCCTGACGGTGCTGTCTACCTCGCCACGGAGCGCGACAACTCCACCAGCGGGGTCAGCAAGAACGCGGTGCTTCGGTACGACGCCGACGCGGCGGAAGGCGGGACCCTGAACGCCACCGACGAGTGGGACCTCAACCCGCTGCTGCCGAGCCTGGGGGCCAACCTCGGTCTCGAGGGCATCACCTGGGTCCCTGACAGCTTCCTGGTCGACGGTGGCTTCGTGGACGAGCGCACCTCGACGGCGTACGCACCGTCGGCCTATCCCGACCACGGCACGGGCCTGTACGTCGTCGCCGTCGAAGGCACCGGTCTGCTCTACGTCCTCGCGCTCGACCAGACGGCGGCCGTCCAGGAGACGGCGCACCTGGTCGCGACCGTGGACCCGCGCCTGCTCACCAAGGCCGGTCCTCCCGGCGTCATGGACGTGTCGTATGACGCCGAGCAGCAGCGGCTGTGGGCGATCTGCGACGACAGCTGCGACGGCACCTCCGTGCTGCTCGAGCTGAGCGCGGGGAAGTTTGTCGTCGAGCACGCCTACGAGCGCCCTGCCGGCATGCCCAACCTCAACAACGAGGGCTTCGCTCTCGCCCCGCAGTCCAGCTGCGTGGCTGGCAAGAGGGAGGTCGTGTGGGCCGACGACGGCGACACCGACGGCCACTCGCTGCGCTCGGGCACCTTCCCGTGCGACCAGGTCGCCGCCACCGTCGCTGCCTCGAATGCTTCGGTCGCCTACGGCAAGGCGGTCGCGGTCCCCGTCGAGGTGACCGCCGACGGCAGTACGCCGACCGGCTCGGTGTCGGTGAGTGCCGGCGAGACGGTGCTCGGCACGGCGACGTTGGTCGCCGGACACGCGAGCGTCTCGGTGCCGGCGAAGTCGCTGGAGCCGGGCACGCACCCGCTGACGGTCGCGTACGCTGGCGACGACCATGTCGCGACCGGGACGGACAGCATCGAGCTGACCGTGACCAAGGCGCTGGGCTCGGTGTCGGCCGCGGATGTCTCGGTGGTGTACGGCGCGGCCGCGTCGGTCCCGGTCACGGTCAACGCGGACGGCGTCACGCCGACCGGCTCGGTGAGCGTGCGTGACGGTGCCGCGGTGCTCGGGACCGCCACCCTCGCGACGGGCCAGGCGAGCGTCGCCGTACTGGCCGGCACGCTGCAGCCGGGCGTGCACGCGCTGACGGTTGAGTACGCCGGCGACGAGCACGTCACCACCGCCACCAAGGGGATCACCCTGACGGTGGCCAAGGTCGGCGGCACCGTGTCAGCGACTGGGGGCTCGGTCGTCTACGGCAAGTCCACGTCGATCCCGGTCATCGTCACGGGCGGCGCACCGACCGGCAGCGTGACGGTCTCGTCCGGGTCCACCGTCCTCGGGACGGCGACTCTCACCGGGGGAGCGGCGACCGTCGCCATCCCGGCGAAGTCGCTCGCCCCCGGCGCGCACCCACTGACGGTGGCGTACGCCGGCGACGGCACCGTCGCCGCGGGGACGACGACCGCCACCCTGACGGTCACCAAGACCAACGCGACCATCGCCAAGCCGACCGTCGCGCCGAAGCAGGTCATCGTCAAGAAGACCCGGGCGAGCGTCACGATCAAGGTCACGGCGTGGGGAGTCACGCCCACGGGCAAGGTGACCGTCGCCGGCGGAGGCCTGCCGAAGCAGACCGTCACCCTCCGCGGCGGCAAGGCCGTGGTGAAGCTCCCGGCGTTCAGGTCGAAGGGCACCAAGAAGCTCACGGTGACCTACCTCGGTGACACGTTCGTCCAGGGCGCGTCGGCCAAGGCCACGGTCCAGGTCAAGGCCAGGAAGCGCTAGGCGACCTCCTCGGCGTCCAGGTGGGCGAGCAGGTTCTTCGAGAACCGCTCGCCCATCTGGTCGATCACACCTCCCATCGCGGCCCTGACAGCGCGGCTGGAGGCACGGGGGAGCGGCAGGTCGAGGGTGATCTCGAGCGACGTGACCAGCCGGGTGCCCCCGTCGACCTCGGAGAGCGAGTACCAACCCACCACGCCCGACCGCTCGGTCTCTCCGTCCGGCGGGTCGTGGCGGAACTCGATGCGCTCCGGCTCGTCGTACGTCATCAGCTCGGTGAAGCTCGGCGCGATCCCGACCCCGAGCACCTTCAGACCGCTGAGCTCCCAGTGCCAGTGGTCGCCGTCGGCGGTGATCCGTCGTACGAACGGCGTGATCTCGGCGACCAGCGCCGGGTCAGTCAACGCGGCCCAGATCTCGGCACGCGGCGCGGTGACGACGGCCTCGGCCTCGGTGTGCGCGGAGAAGCGGGTCATGCCCGGTCCCTACCCGGCGGGCGCCTCGTCGATGCCGCGGTCGGACAGAGCGGCGAGGTCCCGCCACCAGGAGAGCCGGTTGGGGCGGCCGTCGTAGTCCCTGCGCTGGTTGGCGCCGCTCACACCGGGGAGGACGAACACCTGGGCCGGGCCCAGGTACCAGTCGACCGGCCCGAGGCCAGGACGGCGTACGCCGAGAGCGTGCGCCGCCTCTTGCGCGACGGTCTTGCTGGTGAACGCCACCCAGTCAGGTCGCCACCGCTCGAGCTTCTCGATCAGCTCGTCGATCTCCACCCAGCGCGGATCCCAGTGCCCGACCAGGTCGGTCAGCCCTAGGCCGAGGTCGGCGACCAGCGCCTCCTCCTCGGGCCGCAACCGCCGAGGCGACAGGCCGCTGAGATGCATCGACTCCCAGAAGCTGTTGCCGGGGGACTCGTAGTAGTGGTCGCGGAGCTTGGTGCTCTCGGCTCCCGCCAGCCCGCAGAAGACGATGACGGGGCCCGGGGCGACGATGTCGGGCAGGACCTCCACACCGTCCACCTTCTCAACGTCCCCAAACCGGTGTGCGTCGGGAGCAGCCGGAGTCTTTGTCGCACGACCCCGCCCGAATCGAATCGGCTTGGGGCCTGCCCGAGCGGGGCCGCGCAGATCCGCCCTACCCGCCCACCCGATCGCCTGAACTCTGGTCTGGACAGGGCTAGCGGCGCCCACCGGGAACTGAAATGACGAACGGCCCCGACTGCTTGCGCAGATCAGGGGCCGTTCTTGCTGGTGGGCGATACTGGGTTTGAACCAGTGACCTCTTCCGTGTCAGGGAAGCGCGCTACCGCTGCGCCAATCGCCCAGGTCTTGAGTTGTGGGACTGCATGGAGGTGGGTACGGGATTTGAACCCGTGTACACGGATTTGCAGTCCGTTGCCTCGCCTCTCGGCCAACCCACCATGAGGCCAAACCAGAGAGAGACCTCTCCGAGCGGACAACGAGACTCGAACTCGCGACCTCAACCTTGGCAAGGTTGCGCTCTACCAACTGAGCTATGTCCGCCTGCGTCCCATCCGGTCTCCCGGTTGGGGTGCGTGAGAACAGTAGCCGATGCCCCAGGGGTCGCAAAATCGGGTCCACCCCGGCGCGTTGCCCGCCGTTCGCGGTGCGTTCCGGCGACCTAGGGTGGCGGCATGCGTGCGTGGATCAACGGTGACCTCCTGCCCGACGCGAGCGATCCGGCCGTGTCCGTCACGGACCACGGGCTCACGGTCGGGGACGGGGTGTTCGAGGCGATCAAGGTGGTCGACGGGCAGCCGTTCGCGCTGGACCTGCACCTCGCCCGGCTGCACCGGTCGGCCGCTGGCCTGGGTCTGCACGGCGTCGACGAGGAGCTCGTACGCCGGGGGATCGGTGCTGTGCTGGACGGGGAACGCCTGCCGCTAGGCCGGATCCGGATCACCGTGACCGGGGGGCCGGCACCGATGGGTTCGGGTCGCGGCGACGCCGCGCCGACCGTCGTCGTGGTCGCCGATGCGATGAAGCCCTGGCCCGCGACCACCGCGGTGGCGACGGTCCCGTGGCCGCGCAACGAGCGGGGAGCGCTGGCCGGCCTCAAGACCACGTCGTACGCCGAGAACGTGGTCGCGCTCGCGGAGGCGCAGCGGCGTGGAGCGAGCGAGGCGATCTTCGCCAACCTCGCCGGCCACCTGTGCGAGGGGACCGGCTCTAACGTCTTCTACGTCGTCGACGGCGAGCTGCGGACGCCAACGCTGGCGAGCGGCTGTCTCGCCGGCGTGACCAGGGCGCTGATCCTGGAGTGGTACGGCGGCCGGGAGGTCGACGAGCCGATCGAGATCGTCGAGCGCGCGAGCGAGGTCTTCCTGGCGTCGACGACGCGCGACGTGCAGGCCGTCGCGAGCTGGGACGGTCGCGAGCTGGTCGCGCCCGGCCCGGTGACCGTGGAGGCCGCCGCGATGTGGCGACGGAGGGAACCAGAGCTGTTGGGGCCAGTCTGCTAGGCCTCTGACCGGGTGAGCGCGTCGACCATCCGGTCGAGGTCGATGCTCTCGGTGCCCTCGGGCACCAGGGCCAGGGTGCGGGCGAGGAACGCCCCCAGGTCGCGGGTGGACAGCTGGGAGACCAGCCGGCCGTGGGGTGAGCTGAGCTCGATGACGACCGCGGCCCGGCCGTACTCGTCGATGCTGGGCGAGAGCTGGACGTCGCCCTCCCCGACTGGGTCGGTCATCCCGGCGAGCAGCAGGTCGCGGCCGACCAGCCAGCGGACCGTCTCGGCCGGCCGCCCGAACCGCACCTCGACCGCCCAGGGGTCGGCGGGGTCGTAGCTGAGGATCGCCGGCAGATCGATGCTGCGGCCCCGCGCGTCGAGGCACTGGAGCGCAACGGGCTGGGACAGGGTCCGCGAGATCGGCTGCTGGGTCACGCAGGGGAGACGCCGAACCCGGTCACCCGTGACGCCAGATCCGGCGCCCCGAATGTGAACGGCCCGCGCCGGTAGGCTAGAGTCTGCGACCGCACCGAGGGGCGATTGGCGCAGTGGTAGCGCGCTTCGTTCACACCGAAGAGGTCACTGGTTCGAACCCAGTATCGCCCACACTCGCAAAACAGCCCCTGACCTGCGTAAACGCTCGTCAGGGGTTGTTTGCTTTGTCGGACCCTGCAATGCACGTGCCATACCGCTCGGGCCGCCGAAGCCCGTGCAATGGCACGTGCAATCAACTTCGACGCGTGGGCTACCGGGGCTGTCGGTGCTCCGTGATTGCATGGTCTGTATGCGTATCAGGGTGTTTCAGCAGGACCTCGTGATCGACCTCGTCCGCACCAACGTGGAGATCGGTGAACTGTCCAAGCTCGGCGCCATCCTCGGGTACGAGGTTCACGTCGAAAAGCCTTGGAAGAGCGATGTGGGAAACCACCAAGTGCGCTTCTCCTGGCCTGAGGGCGCCGACGACTGGGGCAGCGTCCAGGTCGCTCACATGGCGATGATCACGGCGTTCGTGAACGGCCAGTCGGGGCAGCAGATGTTGGACGACCTGCGTCGTCGCTTTGAGGCCGCTTGCTTCCCGTTGGACAAGCCAATGGAAGACACCATGTCCATCGGCACCGGCCACGATGGTCACGACCACGGAGACGAGTGACCCCCCGTCCTGCTGATCCTGGCCGCGCTCGGTTGGCTCCTGAGCGTTCTCGGCGCGGTCCTCAACTACCGGAGCGCCACCCGCTTAACGGACCACGCTGACGAGGGCATGTTCACTCTTCATCAAGACGAGCGCATGGGGCGTCTCTCGGTCGTGCTAATCGTTGGCGGGGCTACGGCGGGTGCGTTCGGCACCATCCTCGCCGTCCTCGTCACCGGGTAGGCAATGGGCGCCGTGCGGACGTCAGTCTGGCTGCGGGCAAGCTAAGGGTCCCAGGCATGGTGCTGCCACCGAAAGGCGACTACGGGTTCGTCCGCCAGACCATCCGGTTCAAGATCGACGGTGACTGCGCCAAGGGATCGCCCTACGACGCATTCAGTCACGTAGACGACAGCATCTCCGCGGAGCACGACACCAACGTCGGTCAACGGGGTGCGCCGTGCGACTCTTGCGGTGCGCCTTGGCCTTGCCCCACGGTGTTGGGCACCCTCGCGGCCGCATAGTCGCGATCGCCACCCCACGTCAGTCGGCGGTCTGGTGAAGACTGCAACCCATGAGCGATGACAGCACCGGTGCACCCTTCGATCCCCACATGCCTCTGCCCATCGAGGACAAGCCTGGCGACGAGGTTTGGAATGCGCATACCGACGCGAACGGTGATCCCGACCCGACCACGCCGTGGGGTGCGGCCTGCTTGTGGTGGCAGGGACTCTCCAATCCTGTCGAGTACCGTCACGCTCTTGACGAACTCTCGCTGAATCCGCAGGTATGGAACGGTTACGACCAAGCAGCGGGCTTCATCGGAAGCCTGTCGATTCTTTCGAAGGTCGAGGACAACGCGGACCAGGAGAACATCAAGTACGTCCGCTTCATCGAGTTCGGTGGGGAAGAGGCGGGGCAGGTGTTCGCAGATGCGCCGACATCTGAACTATGGGTCGTTACGGTCGTAAAGCCCGAGGGTGACGATTGGTGGCGGGTGTGGGGTCTGTCGCACAACCACTTCCCGACGACCGCACAGGTCACCGGCAACTAGCCACTTCGGGGCGAGCCGCCTCGTCAGCCGCGAGTGAACAACACCGTGGCGGACAGGTGCACGTTCCCGGTGGTAACGGGCGCGTCCGCCGGGCTGAGTGATCTGGACACCGGGGGTCCGTTGGTTTGGGAAGCTATGATCGGACGCTACGACCGACCGCCGACACACCTCCGGCGCGCCGGGGCGGCCAACGGTCCGCGTAGAGACAATATGCATCGTGTGACAGACGAAGTTGACGATGCTCCGGAGCCAAAGGACCGGTTCCTCGGCTCCTTGCTCGGATGGGTCGAGAAGAGTGGCCGTGCGCTCGAGCTCCGGACGGCGCGAACACTTGAACAATCCGGGGCGGTGCTCGTGAACCAGTCCGTCGCCTACGAAGATCCGCGTTCAGGCCAGCAACGCGAGGGAGACGTTCTCGCCGACTACCCGTGGTTCGCTGAGAGCTCGACCTCCTATGTCGAGGCCGCCGTCGAGTGCAAGTCCGCCAAGGATCACCCATGGCTCGCGTTCTACGACAAGCGACGTGGGACGCCGCGCTCCCCGACGGCATGGTTTGTCCCGACGAAGGACTGGCAGTCCCGTGCCAAAGACCTCGCCCTGGTGACCTTCGAGTGGGCACGGGACCCCGCCCTCACCACAGACCGGGTCGCGACGCACGTAGTGACGGCGCTTGGCAACGACAAGATCAATCCGGCGAGTGACGCCGTGCGGCAGGCACTTAGTTTTGCCCTCGCGCGCTCGAAAGCGGAGCGATTGTTTCAAAGCAACCTAGCGGCCGATGATCGAGGAATTGCCGACGGGCTCGTCGTGCCCGTGGTCGTCACACAGGCACCTCTCTTCGCTTGTCAACTCGACGAGAACGGCGAGATCGCGGTCAAGCCGGTCGATCAGTTCGACGTCTGGGTCTGGCCCGAACACCAGAAGCGGCACCGTGTCTACGTGCGGACAGAGGCGTCGTTCGGCGAGATGGCGAAGGCGTTCTCTCGTCTGCGCTCATCGTTCGATGTAGACAGCGAATAGATGTGACGGAGGCGCTGCCAGGAGCAACGTCATGTCAGGGCTCGCCACCAGAACGACATCAACGACTACGACCGCACCGCACCGCACTGCACGACGGGTAGCGACACCGACCTCCGAAGGGAACGTCCGCGCGCTCCTGCACGCCCCGAGACCTACGACCGTGACATGATCGAGCGCCGCTTGAACGACGACCCCTCGTGGTCGTGCTCGAGGACGACGGGGAACGACTGCCCGGACGCGACCGCACCGGCGAACGCATCGATCCAGAACCGCTCACCCTCCGGATACTCCGTCATACGAGAGACCTCGCAGCACGGGACGACGAGGCCGACGTGGAACCCCGGCGACGCGCCGCAGCTCGACCCGTCTGTCCAGGCGAAGAGGGAACCGGTGGCGGTTAGTGAGGACCGTCGTCCCGGACATCGCTGGACTGCTTCGACTGCGGGTCGTTGACCTTGGTTGCCAATTCAGGATTGGAACGAAGCACAAGGCGACGTCGCAACAGAGTCGTCGATGCTTCTCGACGGCGCCTCTCCAGCCTCAGCACGAACTTGTCCAGGCGCGTTTGTCGCATTACGAAACCAGCGTCGACGACCACTCCATCAGCCAGTCGCAAGCGGGGCGTCTCCTTGAAGTAGGCACGCCCCGACCACCCATCGTTGCCTTGGATCTGAACGGAAAAGTAAGCACGAGGGAGTGACATGAGATCTTCCAGCGAGCGGTCACTCCTATCGGCCACGCCGTACCCCCAGTCCCGCAGTCGCTCGACGCTGACAGCGTCGAGCGCTGCGGGGTCGATGCTGACGAGCACGTGCCCGCGCGGAGGCAGGAAGGCTAGATCGGCGGGCGATGTGCCCAATCTCAGGCTGCGCCCAGTGCTACCGCCCTGGTAGGAATGCCTGAAGTAGACCCGGCCCTGGATGCGAAGGTCCGCGATGGCTCGAAAGAAGCTCGCGTTCTTGATCTTCGCGTGGTATCTGAATCCGGACGCAAAGCTCGGGCTTCGTGACTTGCTGATCTGGAGGGAACAGCGAACTCGAGGACGCAGCACTACTTGCGCCAGTGCCCAGGCGATTACGCCCCCGAGCAGGCCGAGCGCAAGACCTCCCAGCACATTCCACATCGAGCAACTCTTGCACTCCCGGGACAAGGAGTCGAGGAACTCCACACGGCATCGCTGCCTCATTTCTCGTGATCGGCCTACCGGGATCATCAGGAAGCCCAGGGCCAACCGCCAACTACTCAGTCCAGGACGATCGTCATGTAGCGACTGTGCGGATCGAGCGCGTAGTCGCCGAACGGTTCGCAGTCGACGAAGCCGTGCCGCAGGTAGAGCCGGTGCGCGGCGGCGAAGTAGTCCTCGGTCCCGGTCTCCAGGCTGACCCGTCTCAGACCCCGCGCCCGCGCCTCACCGAGAAGCCAGCCCAGCACCGACGCCGCGACGCCACGTCCGCGGGCGGCGGCCGTCGTACGCATCGATTTGACCTCACCGTGGTCGGCGGAGAGCTCCTTGAGGGCTCCGCAACCGAGCAGCGCGTCGCCGTCGCGGGCAGTCACGAAGGTGATGCTGGGTACGGCAAGTGCGTCGACATCGAGGGCGTGGATGCTCTCCGGAGGGGAAGTAGCCCGCATGTCGTCGAGGTGCTCGAGCAGCAGCGCCATCACGTCGTCGCGCCGCGGGTCGTCGGGGTTCACGTCCACGGCCCAGACAGTACGACGGGGCGCGGGGCGAACTGCCGCGCGGGTTGCGGCATCCGGTCGATACGATCGACGCGTCCGGCGTACGCCGAACACATGACCCGACCTAGGAGCACCTGTGTCCGACCTCAAGATCGTCCTCGTCCACGCCGATGCGCGTGAGGACCGGTCGGTGACGACGGGCACCAAGGCCTGGGAGCTGTTCGCCGACGACACCGCGATCATCGCCGGTCGCGTGAACGGCGATCTGAAGGACCTGGCCTACGAGCTCACCGACGGCGACGTCGTCGAGGGTGTGGCCATCGACAGCAAGGACGGCCACGACATCCTGCGGCACTCGACCGCGCACGTGATGGCCCAGGCGGTGCAGCAGCTCTTCCCGGAGGCCAAGCTGGGCATCGGCCCGCCGGTGCAGGACGGCTTCTACTACGACTTCGACGTCGAGACCCCGTTCGTGCCCGAGGACCTCGCGAAGATCGAGACCGCGATGCGCAAGATCATCAAGGAGGGGCAGCGCTTCGAGCGTCGGGTCACCACCGACCATGACGCGATCGGCGAGCTCAAGGACGAGCCCTACAAGCTCGAGCTGATCGGGCTCAAGGGCTCGGGCAAGTCGGACGATGCTGCCGAGGGCGCCAGCGTCGAGGTCGGCGCCGGCGAGCTCACCATCTACGACAACGTACGGCGCAACGGCGACGTCGCCTGGAGCGACCTGTGCCGCGGCCCGCACCTGCCGACCACCAAGCGCATCCCGGCGTTCAAGCTGATGCGCAGCGCGGCGGCGTACTGGCGCGGCGACGAGAAGAACAAGATGCTGCAGCGCATCTACGGCACCGCCTGGGAGTCCAAGGAGGCGCTGGACGAGCACCTGCACCGGCTCGAGGAGGCCGAGCGCCGCGACCACCGCAAGCTCGGCCGCGACCTGGACCTCTTCAGCTTCCCCGACGAGATCGGCTCGGGTCTGGTGGTCTTCCACCCCAAGGGCGGGGTGATCAAGCGCGAGATGGAGGACTACGTCCGCCAGCGGCACATCGAGGAGGGCTTCTCGTACGTCGGCACGCCGCACATCACCAAGGACCAGCTCTTCTACACCTCGGGGCACCTGCCGTACTACGCGGACACCATGTTCCCGCCCATGGAGTTCGAGGGCTCGAACTACATGATCAAGCCGATGAACTGCCCGATGCACAACCTGATCTTCAAGTCGCGCGGGCGGTCCTACCGCGAGCTGCCGCTGCGGCTCTTCGAGTTCGGCTCGGTCTACCGCTACGAGAAGTCCGGCGTTATCCACGGCCTCACCCGGGTGCGCGGGCTCACCCAGGACGACTCGCACTCCTACGTCACCCCCGAGCAGGCGCCCGGCGAGATCAAGCACCTGCTGGAATTCGTGCTGGGGCTGCTGCGTGACTTCGGGATCGACGACTTCTACCTCGAGCTGTCCACGCGCGACGACTCCAAGCCCGACAAGTTCGTGGGCTCGGACGAGGACTGGGCGGTCGCGACGAAGGTGCTGGAGGACGTCGCGATCGAGTCCGGGCTCGAGCTGGTGGCCGACCCGGGCGGCGCGGCGTTCTACGGACCCAAGATCTCGGTCCAGGCCAAGGACGCGATCGGCCGCACCTGGCAGATGTCGACGATCCAGTACGACTTCAACCAGCCCAAGGGCTTCGAGCTCGAGTACAACGGCGCCGACGGCGCCAAGCACCAGCCGGTGATGATCCACTCGGCGAAGTTCGGCTCGCTGGAGCGCTTCTTCGGCGTACTCGTCGAGCACTACGCCGGCGCCTTCCCGCCGTGGCTCGCGCCGGTGCAGGTGCAGGCGATCCCGGTCGCCGACACCTTCGCCGACTACCTGTACGACGTGGCGAAGCAGATGAAGGCGCAGGGCCTGCGGGTCGAGGTCGACGACTCCGACGACCGGATGCAGAAGAAGATCCGCAACGCGCAGCTGCAGAAGGTGCCGTTCATGATGATCGCCGGCGCGGACGACGTGGCGGCCAACGCCGTGTCGTTCCGCTACCGCGACGGCCGCCAGGACAACGGCGTGCCGATCGACGAGGCGATCAAGCGGGTCACCGACGCCGTCGCGTCGCGCGAACAGGTCTGAGACGAGCATCGTGATCCAGCGCGCCGCGGCCCTGCTGGCCGCGGCAGCGCTGCTCACGGCCTGCGGCTCCGGCAGCACCGGCGGTACGGCGGAGGTCGCGCCGCCGGAGCCGACCACGCCCCGGCCGACGGCCGTCGTGACCCCGACCGCCGATCCCGAGACCGCCCGTCTCCAGGCGCTCGCGCAGCTGGCCGAGCAGAAGGCCGCCGTACTGCCCACGGCATCGCCGGTGGAGTCGACGGTCGCGGCGGACGCCCCGGTGCTCGGCGGCGACATCAGCTGGCCACAGTGCCCGAAGGGGATGGGCATCGCCGAGCGTCCGACGCTGGGGCTGCCGATGCCGCTCCCGGAGGCGCAGTACGTCGTCGTCGGCCTCACCAACGGACCCGGCTTCACCCAGAACCCGTGCCTGGCCTCGCAGGTGGACTGGATCCGGCAGCACCACCTGCTGGCCGCGGCGTACGCCGTGGTGAGCCAGCCGGACGCGGCGGCGTTGAAGGAGCACGGCGCTCGCGGTCCGTTCGACGGAGCGACGGACCTCGGGGCGCTCGCGAACACCGGCTACCAGCAGGCGCTCGCCAACGTCGCCACCATGCGCGCTGCCGGGCTGACGAGCCCGATCGTGTGGATGGACGTGGAGCACGTGCGCGACTTCGAGTGGAGCAGCGACCTCGAGGCCAACGGTGCCGTGGTGCAAGGCGCTGCCCGGGGGTACGCCGACGCGGGCTACGACATCGGCGTCTACTCGACACCGGCGCTGTGGCGCGAGGTCGTCGGCGACATCGCCCTGAAGGCGCCGGAGTGGCGAGCCGCCGGGCAGACCTCGCAGGACGAGGCACTCGAACGCTGTGGCGACGACTGGCAGATCCAGGGTGGTGAGGCGGTGCTGGGGCAGTGGGTCGAGGGGCAGCGCGACCTCGACGTGACCTGCCCGGGCGTGACCGATCTCGGCCGGTGGTTCCAGCAGTACTGACGTTCAGCGGACCTGCTTCTCGTACCTGCGGCAGGGAGAGACGTACGTCGTGCCGCCCGCGCTGACCTCGTAGGGCAGGTCGCCCTCGTCGTGCCACCCGTGCTTCTCGTAGAAGGCGCGTGCTCGCGCGTTGCCCACGACGACTGCCAGCCAGGCGACGTCGTGGCCGGCAGCCGCAACCTGCTGCTCTGCGGCCGCCAGGAGGGGAGCGGCGACGCCGGTGCCGTGGCTCCTCGGGTCGACGAAGACCTGTTCGACCTCGTCGCCCTCGACCATCGTGAAGCCGACGAGCTCACCGTCGATCTCGGCCACCATCGTGTCCGCGACGCGGGCAGGCGTGCGCGCGTGGAAGGCGTCGAGCGTGCGGGCCGCCGTCAGGCCGTCGGGCACGTGACCGGCATGCCCGACGTGCCAGGCACGGTGCCAGATGACGGCGACTGCGGCCATGTCGGCGGGCTGCGCGAATCGGATCATGACCTCACCCTAGGGTTGACCCATGACCGATCCTGCAGGCCGCGAACGTGATGGGTTCGAGGGCTTCGACCGGCTCTGGACACCGCACCGACTGGCGTACGTCGTGCCGAGCGTGCCGGCCGACCGGGGGTGCCCGTTCTGCGCGATGGGGGAGCAGCCGCTCGAGGACAGCCTCGTGGTGCACCGCGGCGAGACCTGCTTCGCCGTACTCAACCTGCATCCCTACAACCCCGGTCACCTGATGGTGCTGCCGCACCGCCACGTCGCCGAGCTCGAGGACCTGACGACCGAGGAGGTGACCGAGCTGATGACGACGACCCAGCAGGCCGTGCGCGCGCTGCGTGAGGTGAGCGGACCGCACGCCTTCAACGTCGGGCTCAACCTCGGCGGGGTCGCGGGTGGCTCGCTCTCGCAGCACCTCCACCAGCACGTCGTGCCACGGTGGTCGGGCGACGCCAACTTCATCACCGTGCTCGGCGGCACCAAGACGCTCCCGCAGCTGCTCGCCGACACCCGGAGCCTGCTGGCCGGGGCCTGGCAGTGACGCTCGACCAGGACGCCGCGCTCGCGGCCCGGCTGGTGCGTGACGCCGGTGCGCTCGCGCACCGGATGCGGGCCGCCGGGCTGGACGCGGAGACGAAGACCTCGATCTCCGACGTCGTCACCGCCGCGGACCACGCCGCCGAGCGCCTCGTCGTGGACGCGCTCGCCGCCGAGCGACCCGACGACGGAGTCCTGGGTGAGGAGGGCGCGAGCCGCACGGGCAGGAGCGGTCGCACCTGGGTGATCGACCCGGTCGACGGCACCTACAACTTCGTGGCGGGCCTGGACTGGTGGTGCTCCGCGATCGCCTTGACCGACGGAGACGAGCTCGTGCTCGGAGCGATCCACCACCCCGCCACGGGCCGCACCTTCGTCGGCGGACCGGACCTCCCGTCACGCGTCGGCGGGGTGCCGCTGGCGGCGCTTGTCGACCGCCCGTTGTCCGAGTCGTGCGTGACGACGTACCTGCACCCGCCGCACTACGGCGGTGAGGTCGGAGCGGCGTTCGGACGGATGGCCGGGCAGGCCGCAACGCTCCGGATGCTCGGTTCGGGCTCGATGGACGCGATGGCGGTCGCCGAGGGCCGGCTCCACCTCGTCTGCCAGCACAGCGTCCCGCCGTGGGACGAGCTCCCGGGCGCCGCGATCCTGCGTGGTGTCGGCGGAGTGACGCGCCACGTCGAGGCCGCCGGCGTCGACTGGTACGTCGCCGGCGCGCCGACCGCCGTCGACGAGGCGTGCGCCGCGCTGCTCAGCCCCTGAACCGCGCCGCGACGACCGTGACGTCGTCGTGGAGCCGCTCGTCGGCGAGCCCGGCGATGGCGGCGACCAGCTCCTCCAACGGCCGGTCGCTCAACTCGGCGGCGCACCTGCGGAGCAGCTCGATCCCCTCGTCGATGTCGCGGTCGCGGGACTCCACGACGCCGTCGGTGACCATCACGACGACACAGCCGGGTTCGAGCGTGGCCCGGTCGGAGGACCGTTCGAGGCGGGCCACGACCCCCAGGGGAGTGCCGGAGCCCAGCCCGATCAGGTCTGTGGACCCGTCGGGGTGCACCAGCACCAGCGGCACGTGGCCGGCGTTGCAGAGCTCGAGTGTCCCGGACTGCGGATCGATGAGTACGGCGGCCGCCGTCACGAACTGCTCGGGGGCGTCGCGAGCCAGCATCAGGTCGGCGGCCTCCAGCAGCGCCGCCGGCGCGGACTCGACCGTCAGCAGGCCGCGGATCCCGGCGCGGACGTGGATCATCGTGGTCGCCGCGCGGACGCCGCGGCCCATCACGTCGCCGACCACCAGGATCAGGCCGCCGGTGACGGTCGCGACGGCGTCGTACCAGTCGCCCCCGACCTGCTCGAGGTCGTCGCCACCCGGCGCGTAGAGCGCCGCCACCTCGAACCCGTCCAGGGTCGGCAGCGGGCTCGCGGCCAGGCTGAACTGGAGCTCCTCCGAGATCGAGCTGGCGTGGCGGAAGAGCTCGGCGCGCTCGGCCGCGATCGCCCGCTGCGAGGCGAGGGTGTCGAGGAGCTGCTTGTCCTCCCTCGACTCCGGCTGGTCGGCACCGACGATGGCGCGGACCCGCTCCAGCCCGGCAGCGTGCACAGCGGCAACCTCGTCGGGCGTCAGCGCCCGCGAGAACTCGGCCGTGACCTCCTGCAGCAGCAGGGCGCGTGCCGCGGCGTCCTCCTGACGCCGCTCCAGCTGGATCCGCGCGGTCACGTCCTGGACGCAGCCGATGGTGCCGGCCGGGCTGCCGTCGGGCGCGACGAGCACCTTGCCGTGCGCCTCGATCCAGCGCGGCTTGCCGTCCGGGCGCACGATCCGGTGGCGCAGCATGTAGGTGGCGCGCTCCTCCATGGCCTGCTGGACGACGGCCATCGCCTCGTCACGGTCGTCGGGATGGATGCTGCCGACCCACGCGTCCCAGCTGCCGTCGAAGCCGCCCGGAGGCAGCCCGTAGATGCGGTGCATCTGCTCGTCCCAGACATTCGTGCCGTCGATGGCGCTCCAGTGCCAGGTGCCGAGCTCGGCAGCCGCGTGGGCGAGCCGGAGGCGCACCTCGCTCGCCGTCGCCTCGGCCTCGGCACGCCGGATCTCCGTCATGTCCTCGAGGACGGCGATCGCACCCACGACGGCGCCGTCGGCGTCGCAGATCGGGTTGACCGTGGCCGCGGCGAGCAGGGGCTCGTCCGAGCCGCGCAGGACCGTCACGTCGCCCCGCCACCGGACGCCACGAAGGATCTCCGGAAGCATGGGCAGCTCACCGGGACCGAGCCCGACCAGGTCCAGGACGTGCGTGCCGACCAGCTCGTCGGCGCTCCGGCCGAACAGGCCGGTCGCCGCGTCGTTGGCGAAGGCGATCAAGCCTTCGCCGTCGGTCGCGAGCACCGTGAGGCTGAGGGCGTGGAGCAGCCGCCGTTCGTCGGTGTCGCGCTGCACGGCTGCCTCCGTCTTCGTGCGGCTGGGTGCGCTCAGTATCCACAGCCACCGGCCGCCGCGGAACCGAATCGCCGACCCGACTCACACCAGGGCGTACGGCGACTCCGCGGACCGTCCCTGGAAGGCCAGGATGCTCGGGTTGACCACGTGACCCTCACGGATCTCGATCGCGTGGCCCAGGGTCTCGTCCGCGTCCCACGATGCGGATCCCTCGAGGACCGGCCGGATGAACGGGATGAGCGCGTTGCTGTTGTCCCAGGTCGCCGAGTTCCAGAGGTACGACGGGCTGTGGTCGACCGCGTAGTAGAGGACGTGGTCCCCGACCACGAAGGTCGGGTCGTCGAAGCCGGTCGGCCGGGCCCACTCGAAGCCCATGCCCAGGTCGCAGGAGACGTCGACGATCACGCTGCCCGGCCGGAAGAGCTTCACGTCCTCGTTGCTGAGATAGGTCAGCGGTGCGGCGGTGTCCTGCAGGGTGCAGTTGACGACGATGTCGTTCTCGGCGAGGTAGGCGGCGAGCGGCTCGCGGCCGCGCTCGGTGATGACGTGACTGAGGTTCGCGCCGTCGGGCTCGTGGTCGAACTGCCGGATCCGCACCGAGTGGATGGGGGAGCCGACGGCTGCCACCTGCCGGTTGGTGAGCACCGCGACCTCGTGCACTCCGTGGGCGTTGAGCGCGGTGACCGCGCCCCGGGCCGTGGCGCCGAAGCCGATCACGATCGCGGTCAGCCGGCGGCCGTAGTCGCCGGTGATCCCAGCGAGCTCCATCGCATGGATGACGGAGCAGTAGCCGGCGAGCTCGTTGTTCTTGTGGAACACGTGCAGCCCGACCGAGCCGTCGCGGGTCCAGTGGTTCATCGCCTCGAAGGCGATCAGCGTCAGCCGCTGGTCGATCGCCATCTGGGTGAGCGCCGCGTCCTGGACGCAGTGCGGCCAGCCCCACAGCACCTGCCCGGGTCCGAGCGCGGCGATGTCCGAGTGCTGCGGCTTGGGCAGCAGCACCACGTCGGAGCCGGACAGCAGCTCGGCGCGCGAGGCGAACCCGGCGACGTACGGCGCCAGCGATCCGTCGGTGGCGCCGAAGCGTTCGCCGTACCCGTGCTCGAGCGTGATCCGCTCGCGAAGGTCCGCGTCGAGGTGCGGGATGTGCTCAGGATGGATCGGCAGGCGGAACTCGTTCTCCTTCGCCGATGACCCCACAACGCCCAACGACAGGAGCGTCACTTCTTCCGCGACGGGTTGGCCTTGTCCGAGAACGTCTCGGTCGATCCCTTGTCGCGCTTCTCGGCGCGCTTTTCCTTGATGGACTTGCTGGTCTTCTTGGTCATGCCCTGCCGCGGCGACTTGTCGCTCATGGGGATCTCTCTGAGAGGGAAGCCTGACCGGCCCCCGTGCTCCGACAGTACGCCCAACGGCGACACGCCCCGCCCGCGACGTCGGTCGCGGACGGGGCGTGGATGAGAGACAGGTCAGCCGCGTACGCCGTACAGGTGCTCGAGCGCCAGCTGGTCGAGGTGCTCGAACGCCATCCCGCGCTGGGCAGCGGCGTCCGGGTCGAACGACTCGGCGCGCAGGTCGGCCACGGTCTCGCCGGGCGCGAGGCTGGCGACGGCGAGCTCGTCGAGCCGCGCGTCCTTGAGCGCCTGCTGCACCTCGGGGTCGGCGCGGAAGGCGCGGACCTTGTCGCGCAGGATCAGGTAGTTGCGCATGCAGCCGGCGGCCGAAGCCCACACGCCGTCCATGTCCTCGGTCCGCGGCGGCTTGTAGTCGAAGTGCCGTGGGCCCTCGTAGCCGCCGTGCTCGACGATGTCGACCGTCCAGAACGCACCGCGCGCGTTGCCGGCGCCGAAGCGCAGGTCCTGGTCGTAGCGCGGGCCGGTCTGCCCGTTGAGGTCGATGTGGAAGAGCTTGCCGTGCCACAGCGCCTGGGCCAGGCCGTGCGCGTAGTTGAGGCCGGCCATCTCCTCGTGCCCCGTCTCCGGGTTCAGGCCGACGAGCTCGGGGTGGTCGAGCTCGTTGATGAAGGCCAGCGCGTGGCCGATCGTCGGCAGCAGGATGTCGCCGCGGGGCTCGTTGGGCTTGGGCTCGATCGCGAACCGGATGTCGTAGCCCTTCTCGAGCACGTAGGCACCCAGCGTGTTGAAGGCCTCGGCGTACCGGTCGAGTGCGGTCTTCACGTCCTTGGCGGCACCGGACTCCGCGCCCTCGCGGCCACCCCAGGCGACGAACAGGTTGGCGCCAAGCTCGGCGGCCAGGTCGACCTGGTCCGCGGCCTTGCGGATGGCGAACCGGCGTACGTCGCGGTCGTTGTTGGTGAAGCCGCCGTCGCGGAAGACCGGGTGTGAGAAGAGGTTGGTCGTCACCATGGGTACGACCAGGCCGGTCTCCTCCAGCGCCTTGCGGAACGGCGCGAGGTGCTGCTCCTTGGTCGCCGCGTCGGCGTCGAACGGGAACACGTCGTTGTCGTGGAAGGTGACGCCGTACGCGCCGAGGTCGCTGAGCCGGTGGATGGCATCGGCAGGGGCGAGCTCGGGGCGCACCGCGCCGCCGAAGACGTCCACCCCCTGCCAGCCCACGGTCCAGAGGCCGAACGAGAACTTGTCGTCACGGGTCGGTTCGTAGCTCGTGGAGCCGGTGCTGGGTTCGGTCATGTCGCTGGGCCTCCGGTCTGAATTCGTTTGACGTGGCAACAAAACTCTCCGGCAGCGGTCGTGGGCGGCGCTTCGTGGCGGAGTATGTTGCCGCTCACAACATACCCGGTGACTGCCGTCACATCGCAAGGTCCGGAGGGCTGCGCGACGGCGTCGAGCGGGTCCGAAGGCGTCCACCGGGTGGTCTGCTCGGTCACGATTCGGTCACGCTCAGGCGGGGCCACACTTGGTTTGAACGTGCAACAAAACACGCTCTCAGAACCGCTTGCCGGGGTCGGCCGCCCTGAGTATGTTGTCCCGGACAACTTATACCGTGACTGCCGTCACATGACGGTGCTCACGGTGATCCGAACCATGGAGGTCGAGGAAATGGTCAGGAACAAGGGAGCGCGTATCGCGTCCCTGATCGCAGTAGGTGCGCTCGCGTTCGGTGCCCTCGCAGCTTGCGGGAGTGACAGCGAAGGCGGCAGCGAGGGCGGCAGCGGCGACTCGCCGAAGGCCGATGGCAAGGTCGGCGTGATCCTGCCGGACACGACCACCTCGCCGCGCTGGGAGGCCAACGACCGGCCCAGCCTGGAGGCCGCGTTCAAGGACGCCGGCGTCGAGTACGACATCCAGAACGCCGGCGGTGACACCGCCAAGTTCACGTCGCTCTGCGACAGCATGGTCAGCAGCGGCGTGACCGTCCTGATGATCGTCAACCTGGACTCCGAGTCCGGCAAGGCGTGCCTGACGAAGGCTACCGAGGCCGGCATCCAGAGCATCGACTACGACCGCCTGACCCTGGGTGGCGGAGCGTCGTACTACGTGTCGTTCGACAACGTCGAGGTCGGCAAGCTGATGGGCACCGGCCTGCAGGCCTGCCTGGACGAGGCCGGCAAGACCAAGGCGAACATCATCTACATCAACGGCGACCCGAACGACAACAACGCCGCGCTGTTCAAGTCCGGCTACGAAGAGGCGCTGAAGGCCAAGATCGACTCGGGCGACTACTCCCTCGTCGGTGACCAGAGCGGCTTCTGGGACGCGACGAAGGCTGGCGACGCCTACGAGCAGCTCTACACCCAGAACAAGGGCAAGATCGACGGCGTGGTCTCGGCCAACGACACCATGGCCGGCGGCATCATCGCCCGCATGAAGGACAACGGCACCGCGGGCACCGTCCCGGTGACCGGTCAGGATGCCTCCACCGAGGGCCTGCAGAACGTCCTCGCCGGCAACCAGTGCGGCACCGTCTACAAGAACACCAACCTCGAGGCCAAGACGGCCTCGGACCTGGCGATCGCACTCATCAACGGTGACACCGACGCTGCCGACGCCCTGGCGACCGGCTCCGTCAAGGACACCGAGACCGGCAAGGACGTCCCGTCCGCGCTGGCCGTCCCGGTGTGGGTCACCGCCGACCAGGTTCAGACCGTGATCGACGACGGGTTCGCCAAGGCGGCCGACATCTGCGTCGACGAGTTCGCGAAGGCCTGTGAGGCAGCCGGCATCAAGTAACGCCGACATCCAGTTCGGGGGCCCGTTCCTACCGGGGCGGGCCCCCGAGCCCCTTTTCCATGTTCGGGCGTTCCATGGAGTGCTGCCCGAGCGATCAACCCACCGGCGGAGGAGATCCCTGTGTCCGTCCCAGCCACCGAGCAGGCAACATCGTCAGCGACTGACCAGCCGCTGCTGAGCCTGCGGGGCATCCAGAAGAGCTTCGGTGCCGTGCACGTGCTGCGCGGCGTCGACCTCGACGTACGACCCGGTCAGGTGACCGCCCTGGTCGGCGACAACGGTGCCGGCAAGAGCACCCTGATCAAGGGCATCGCCGGCATCCACGCCTTCGACGAGGGCGAGTACTTCTTCGAGGGCCAGCCCGTGAAGGTCCACGGCCCGAAGGACGCGAACGCCCTCGGCATCGAGATCGTCTACCAGGACCTCGCGCTGTGCGACAACCTGGACGTCGTCCAGAACATGTTCCTGGGCCGCGAGATGGGCTCCAGCCTGCGTCTCGACGAGACCACGATGGAGACCCGCGCGCGGGAGACCCTCGACGGCCTCTCCGTGCGCACGCTGAAGTCGGTGCGCACCCAGGTCGCCGCCCTCTCGGGTGGTCAGCGGCAGACCGTCGCGATCGCGCGCGCCGTGCTCTGGAACTCCAAGGTCGTCATCCTCGACGAGCCGACCGCCGCGCTGGGCGTCGCCCAGACCGAGCAGGTCCTGCTGCTGGTCCGGCGCCTGGCCGACCGCGGCCTCGGCGTCGTGCTGATCAGCCACAACCTCAACGACGTGTTCGAGGTTGCCGACGACATCGCCGTCCTCTACCTCGGCCAGATGGTGGCTCAGGTACGCAGGGACGAGGTCACCCGAGGTGAGGTGGTCGAGCTGATCACCACCGGCACCTCCGAGAAGAACGGCGGCGAGCGATGAGCACCACGACGGCTCCGGAAGAGCAGGAGCAGGGCGGCCTCGGCGGCATCGTCAGCGCCTACCTCGCCAAGGTGCGGGGCGGTGACGTCGGCTCGCTGCCGGCCGTCCTCGGCCTCGTCGCCCTGGTGATCGTGTTCGCGGCGCTGCGCCCCGAGACGTTCCCGACGAAGCTCAACTTCGCCAACCTGATCGGCCAGTCCGCCGGCATCATGGTGATCGCCATGGGCCTGGTGTTCGTGCTGCTGCTCGGCGAGATCGACCTCTCCGCAGGCACCACGGGCGGTGTCTCGGCCGCAGTGCTCGGCGTGACGCTCACCAACCACGGCTGGCCCGCGGGGCTGGCACTCCTCACGGCCGTGCTCACCGGCACCTTCATCGGTCTGTGCCTGGGCCTCTTCATCGCAAAGGTCGGCATCCCGTCGTTCGTGGTGACCCTGGCCGCGTTCCTGGGCTTCCAGGGCGTGATCCTCCAGATCATCGGCGAGGGCGGCACCATCGGCTACCGCAACGAGTTCGTGCTGAAGCTCAACAACGGCGCGATGCCGCTGTGGCTCGGCTGGACGCTGGCGGTGGTGACGATCGGCGGCTACGGCGTGCTGACCTTCATCTCGACGTCGCGTCGTCGCAAGCAGGGCCTCGTCGCCCAGCCGATGCTGCTGTGGGGGATCAAGACGGGTGCCCTGGCGATCGCGGTGCTCGCGTTCGTCGCGTACCTGTCCGCCGAGCGGAGCCCGAACCCGACGCTGAAGTCGCTCAAGGGCGTGCCCAACGTCGTCTTGGTGATCCTCGTCCTCGTCGTCGTGCTCGGCTACCTGCTGACCCGTACGTCGTGGGGCCGGCACATCTACGCCGTCGGCGGCAACGCCGAGGCCGCGCGTCGCTCGGGCATCAACGTCGCCTGGGTCAAGGTGTCCTGCTTCATGATGTGCTCGTCGGTCGCCGCGATGGGTGGCATCCTGCTCGCGAGCCGGACCAACTCCGTGTCGCCGCAGACCGGTGGCCAGTCCACGCTGCTGTACGCCGTGGGTGCCGCTGTCATCGGCGGCACCAGCCTGTTCGGTGGCAAGGGCAAGATCACCGACGCCGTCGTCGGTGGTCTGGTGATCGCGGTCGTGGCCAACGGCATGGGTCTGCTCAACCAGCCCGCAGGCATCGTCTTCATCGTGACCGGCATCGTCCTGCTGCTCGCCGCGACCGTTGACGCCCTGAGCCGGCGACGCGCACAGGCATCCGGACGGGTATAGCCCGATGCCCACCCCCACCGGCGTCGGCACCGAGGAGCTACGACGCGCGAACCTGCGCGCCATCCTCCAGACGGTGCACACGCACGGACCGACCACGCGAGCCGTCCTCACGAAGCAGCTCGGGCTGAACCGGAGCACGATCGGCGCGCTGACCGGCGAGCTGCAGTCCCTCGGTCTCGTGACCGAGCAGACGGCGGTGGTGGGTGGGCGCGGTCGACCGTCGCACCTGGTGGTGCCCAGCGACGACAACGTGGTGGTCGCGGTCGACGTCGGCGTCGACCGGATCGCCGTGGCGCTGGTGGGCCTCGGGGGCGAGGTCCTGGACCGTCGTACCCGAGGCCACCAGCGTGGCGAGCACGACGTGGCCCACGTCGTCGAGTCGGTCGCCCAGATGATCGACGAGACCCTGAGCGCCTCGCGCCACACGCGGTGCCTGGGGGTCGGGGTCGCGGTGCCCGGAGCCGTCCGTGCCGACGACGGCCTGGTCCGCTTCGCGCCCAACCTGGGCTGGGTCGAGGAGCCGTTCACCGACCTCCTCTCCAAGCGGCTCAACCGGCCGGTGTCGACCGGCAACGACGCCAACCTCGGGGTGCTTGCCGAGCACATCCGGGGTGCTGCGGTGGGCTTCTCGGACGTCGCCTACCTGAGTGCCAGCGTCGGCATCGGCGGCGGCTTCCTGGTCGGGGGGCGGCCGCTGACGGGTGCGAGCGGGTACGCCGGCGAGGTCGGCCACATGCAGGTCGACGGCGCCGGACCGGCGTGCCGTTGCGGCGCGGTCGGCTGCTGGGAGACCAAGGTCGGCGAAAACGTCCTGCTCCAGCGGGCCGGGCGGCTCGCCGGGGGCGGGCCCGAGGCCGTCGCCGAGGTCATCGCCGCAGCCCGTGCGGGGGAGCCGCGTGCCGCGGAGGCCGTCAACGACGTCGCCGACTGGTGCGGGGTCGGCATCCGGGCGATCGTCAACCTGTTCAACCCCCAGGTCGTGGTGCTCGGCGGCTCGCTGGCGCAAGTGTGGCGGGCCGCAGAGTCGCGAGTGGTCGAGTCCGTCCAGCGCAACACCCTGCTGTCCCCGCGTGGTGAGACCGCCCTCCGGTCCGCCGCGCTCGGCGACGACTCGCCGCTGATCGGTGCGGCCGAGCTGGCCTTCGCGCCGGTGCTCGACCACCCTCAGGCCGTGCCGCAGGCGGTCTGAGGCGTCGCCACCGGTAGCCTGCTGCTCGCCATGATGGAACGTTTCCGCGCCTTCTTCACGAAGGTCATCTCACCCATAGCCCACCTGCTGATCCGCCTCGGCGTCAGCCCTGACGCCGTCACGCTCGTCGGCACGCTCGGGGTCTGCGCCGGCGCGCTGGTCTTCTTCCCGCAGGGCAAGCTGCTCACCGGTGTCCTGGTCATCACCGCGTTCGTCTTCAGCGACCTGCTGGACGGCTACATGGCGCGGACGACGGGCCGGGTCAGCAAGTTCGGCGCGTTCTGGGACTCCACCCTCGACCGGGTCGGCGACGGGGCGATCTTCATCGGCCTCGCGCTGTACTTCGCGTGGGAGGAGCCGAGCAAGCTCTACCTGGTGCTCAGCCTGGTCTGCCTGCTCATGGGCGGCGTCACGTCGTACGCCCGCTCGCGCGGCGAGACCCTCGGGTTCGACGTCAAGGTCGGCATCGCCGAGCGTGCCGACCGCCTGGTCGCGATCCTGGTGATGACCGGGTTGGGGGCGATCTTCGACCTGCCCGTGCTGATGTACGTCGCCCTGTGGGCACTGGCGATCGCGTCCACCGTGACGGTGTGCCAGCGCGTGTGGGTGGTCCGGAAGCAGGCGCTGGCGGAGGCGGCACTACCCTCTCCTCATGAGTGAAAGCACAGGCACCACCCGGGTCAAGCGCGGCATGGCGGAGATGCTCAAGGGCGGCGTGATCATGGACGTCGTCACCCCCGAGCAGGCGAAGATCGCCGAGGACGCCGGCGCCGTTGCCGTGATGGCGCTCGAGCGGGTCCCGGCCGACATCCGGGCCCAGGGCGGCGTCTCCCGGATGAGCGACCCGGACATGATCGACGGCATCATCGAGGCCGTCTCGATCCCGGTGATGGCGAAGGCGCGGATCGGCCACTTCGCCGAGGCCCAGGTGCTGCAGTCGCTCGGCGTTGACTACATCGACGAGTCCGAGGTGCTGACCCCGGCCGACTACGAGAACCACATCGACAAGTGGGCCTTCACGATCCCCTTCGTCTGCGGTGCCACCAACCTCGGTGAGGCGCTGCGCCGGATCACCGAGGGTGCGGCGATGATCCGCTCCAAGGGCGAGGCCGGCACCGGCGACGTCTCCAACGCCGTGACCCACATGCGCACGATCCGCAAGCAGATCCGGCGCCTCGGCGCGCTGGAGGAGGACGAGCTCTTCGTCGCCGCCAAGGAGCTGCAGGCGCCGTACGACCTGGTCAAGGAGGTTGCCGAGGCCGGCAAGCTCCCCGTCGTCCTCTTCACCGCGGGCGGCATCGCGACGCCTGCCGACGCCGCGATGATGATGCAGCTCGGCGCCGAGGGCGTCTTCGTCGGCTCCGGCATCTTCAAGGCGGGCAACCCCGCCCAGCGTGCGGAGGCCATCGTGAAGGCGACGACCTTCCACGACGACCCCGACATGGTCGCCAAGGTCTCGCGCGGCCTGGGCGAAGCCATGGTCGGCATCAACGTCGAGGACATCCCGCAGCCGCACCGGCTCGCCGAGCGCGGCTGGTGAGCTCAGTCTCCGGAGGGCCGACCGTCGGGGTCCTCGCCGTCCAGGGCGACGTGCGGGAGCACGTCCGGATGCTCGACGGTCTCGGCGCCCGGGCGGTGACGGTACGCCGTACGTCCGAGCTGGACGCCTGCGACGGGTTGGTCATCCCGGGCGGGGAGTCGACCACGATGGCCAAGCTGGCCCGCACGTTCGACCTCTTCGAGCCGATCCGGCACCGGATCAAGGAGGGGATGCCGGCGTTCGGGACCTGCGCCGGGATGATCATGCTGGCCGACCGCATCGAGGACGGTACGGCGGACCAGGAGACGCTCGGCGGGCTGGACATCACGGTGCGCCGCAACGCGTTCGGCCGGCAGGTGGACTCGTTCGAGGGCGACCTCGCCTTCTCCGGGTTCGACGCCCCGGTGCACGCCATCTTCATCCGGGCGCCGTGGGTCGAGGCGGTCGGACCGGGTGTCGAGGTGCTCGCCCGTGTCGAGCGCGGAGAGGCCGCGGGTAGGATCGTCGCGGTCCGTCAGGGTTCGCTGATGGCGACGTCGTTCCACCCCGAGGTGGGTGGCGACCCCCGGGTGCACCGCCTGTTCGTGGACCTCGTGTCCGAGGCTGAGTAGAAGAGGGACGTATGTCTGGCCACTCCAAGTGGGCGACCACCAAGCACAAGAAGGCGATCGTCGATGCCAAGCGCGGCAAGCTGTTCGCGAAGCTGATCAAGAACATCGAGATCGCGGCCAAGATGGGCGGCCCCGACCTCTCCGGCAACCCCACGCTCTACGACGCCGTACAGAAGGCGAAGAAGCAGTCGGTCCCGAACAAGAACATCGACTCCGCGGTCAAGCGCGGCGGTGGCCTCGACGGCGGCGGCGTCAACTACGAGACGATCATGTACGAGGTCTACGGCCCGCAGGGGGTCGCGCTCCTCGTCGAGTGCCTCACCGACAACCGCAACCGCGCCGCGATGGAGGTCCGCACCGCGGTCACCCGCAACGGCGGCACCATGGCCGACCCCGGCTCGGTCTCGCGGCTCTTCACCCGCAAGGGCGTCGTCGTGGTCGGCAAGAGCCAGGAGCGCGGCGGCAAGCCGTGGGAGGTCAGCGAGGACGACGTGCTCGAGGCGACCCTCGACGCCGGCGCCGAGGACGTGAGCGACCTCGGGGACAGCTTCGAGATCCAGTCCGAGTCCGGCGACGTCGTCGCGGTCCGTACGGCGCTGCAGGCCGCCGGCATCGACTACGACTCCGCCGAGGTCCAGTTCGTGGCGACCATGGACATCCCGGTCGGCGACGTCGACGTCGCGGGCAAGGTGTTCCGTCTCGTGGACGCCGTCGACGACCTCGACGACGTACAGAACGTCTACAGCAACGCGGACATCCCCGACGACGTCCTCGACTCCATCGACGCCTAGCGCCGAAACCGGGCGTGTCCTCCGGACCGTCGGGGGAGCGGGCAGTTAGCGTTGCCTCCGAACACCTGTTCGGACGGAAGGGCTGACATGCGCGTGCTGGGGATCGACCCCGGGTTGACCCGCTGCGGCATGGGCGTGGTCGAGGGCACGGTGGGTCGACCGCTGACGCTGGTCGACGTCAACGTGTTGCGTACCTCCTCCAGCCTGCCGGTGCCCGAACGTCTGGTGACCATCGAGAAGGGCATCGACGCCTGGCTCGACGAGTACCGGCCGGACGCCGTCGCGGTCGAGCGGGTCTTCGCCCGCTCCGATGTCAGCACGGTGATGGGCACGGCCCAGGCGAGCGGCATCGCGATGGTCTGCGCGGCCCGGCGCGGGTTGCCGATCGCGCTCCACACCCCCAGCGAGGTCAAGGCCGCTGTGTCGGGCAACGGCCGGGCCGACAAGGCACAGGTCGGCGCCATGGTCACCCGGATCCTCCGACTCGATGCGCCCCCGAAGCCGGCCGACGCCGCCGACGCACTGGCGCTCGCCATCACCCATATCTGGCGCGGGGGCGCCCAGGCGCGCATCGACGCCGCACTCGCCGCGGCCGGTGCCTCGACAGGCTCGACAACCGGGAGAGTACGTAGATGATCGCCTTCGTCCGCGGCCAGGTCGCCGCCGTCACGCTGTCCAGCGCCGTCCTCGAGGTTGGGGGAGTCGGCCTTGAGCTGATGTGCACGCCCGGCACCCTCGCGACGCTGCGCCCGGGGCACTCGGCCATGCTGCCGACCAGCATGGTCGTGCGCGAGGACTCGCTGACGCTGTTCGGTTTCGCCGACGAGGACGAGAAGCAGATGTTCGAGCTCGTCCAGACTGCCTCGGGGGTCGGCCCCAAGGTCGCCCAGGCGATCACCGCCGTACTCGCACCCGACGACCTGCGCCGCGCCATCGCCTCCGACGACGTCAAGACCCTGACCCGGGTCCCCGGCATCGGGCAGAAGGGCGCGCAGCGGATCATCCTCGAGCTCAAGGACCGGATCGGCGCCCCGACGGGGGGCCGCCCGGCCGTCGCCGCCACGAGCGAGTCGTGGCGCGACCAGGTGCACCAGGGGCTCATCGGCCTGGGCTGGACGACGCGGGACGCCGAGAAGGCCGTCGACGCCGTCGCGCCAGAAGCCGTGACTAGTGCCGGCTCCAGCCCCGACGTCGGTGCCTTGCTGCGTGCGGCGCTGCGCACCTTGAGCAAGGCCTGAGCATGCACGAGGACGACCTGGCCGCGGCGGAGGAGGTCCACTTCGCCTCGCTGACCGCTGCCGAGGCCGATGGCGACGAGCGCACCATCGAGGCAGCTCTGCGTCCGCGGAGCCTGGAAGAGGTCGTCGGCCAGGTCCGCGTCCGTGACCAGCTCGGGCTCGTGCTCGAGGCCGCCCGCAGGCGGGGCCGAGCGCCCGACCACGTGCTGTTGTCCGGCCCTCCTGGTCTCGGCAAGACGACGCTGGCGATGATCATCGCCAGCGAGATGTCCTCGCCGCTGCGGCTGACCAGCGGGCCGGCCATCACCCACGCCGGCGACCTGGCCGCGATCCTCTCCGGGATGAACGAGGGTGACGTCCTCTTCGTCGACGAGATCCACCGGATGGCCCGGCCCGCCGAGGAGATGCTCTACATGGCGATGGAGGACTTCCGCGTCGACGTCGTCATCGGCAAGGGCCCCGGAGCGACCGCGATCCCCCTCGACATCCCGCCGTTCACGCTCGTCGGCGCGACGACGCGCGCCGGCCTGCTGCCCGGCCCGTTGCGTGACCGGTTCGGCTTCACGGCGCACCTCGAGTTCTACGAGCCGCACGAGCTCGACCTGATCATCCACCGCTCGGCGGGGCTGCTCGGGGTGGCGCTCGAGCGCGAGGGTCCCGCCGAGATCGCCTCGCGTTCGCGAGGCACCCCCCGGATCGCCAACCGCTTGCTGCGCCGGGTCCGCGACTACGCCCAGGTCCGAGCCGACGGCGTGGTGACGCTCGACGTGGCCCGCGCCGCGCTGGAGCTGTACGAGGTCGACGAGCTCGGCCTGGACCGCCTTGACCGGGGCGTGCTCGACGCACTCTGCCGACGGTTCGGTGGCGGCCCGGTCGGCATCTCCACCCTGGCCGTGGCCGTGGGGGAGGAGCGGGAGACCGTCGAGGAGGTGGCCGAGCCGTTCCTGGTGCGCAACGGCTTCCTGGCCCGTACGCCGCGCGGACGGGTCGCGACGCCGGCTGCTTGGCGCCATCTCGGTCTCACCCCGCCGCCGACCTCCGTGGCGGACCGGCCCCTGTTCGAGGAGTGAGCGTCCCGGCAGGTGGGTATCCGGCAGGAGATCGACCCGGGTTCGTGATCCGGACCACCTCGCTGGTTACACTGGCCCGTCGGTCGGCTCCGCTGTGCCTCCGGCGCCCCTGCTTCCTGCTCGAGAGGTCTTTTCGTCGTGGAGTTCTTGCCGCTCGTCGGCATCGTGCTGCTCTTCTGGCTCTTCATCATCCGACCGCAGTCGCGTCGGCAGAAGGAACTCAGGAGCATGCAGTCTTCGTTGTCTGTCGATGACGAGGTCGTGCTGACGTCCGGGGTCTACGCAACGGTGCGTGAGATCGAGGACGACCACGTCAAGGTCGAGATCGCAGAGGGCGTCGTGATCAAGGTGGCTCGCGGCGCGGTCGGCAACAAGATCCAGCAGGACGTGGACGAGGTCGACACCGAGTCCGAGAACGACAAGCCGGGCGCTGGCGCCGACGGCGTCGAGGAGAACTGACATGGCACGCAACGCCGCCGCCCACGCGGGCCGCACGTTGATCGTCTTCGTGGTCGGCATCGGAGTGCTGTTCGGGCTGGTCGCCCTCGGCGGCACCTGGAAGCCGGCACTCGGCCTGGACCTCCAGGGCGGCACCCGGGTCACGCTGACCGCGACGGGCGATCCGACGAAGGAGAACCTCGAAGAGGCCGCGAGCATCATCGATGACCGGGTCAACGCCTCCGGCTTCAGCGAGGCAGAGGTCACCACCCAGGGTTCCAAGAACATCGTGGTCGAGGTTCCCGGCAACACCGACAACTCGCTGATCGACACGGTGAAGCGTCAGGCGCAGCTGCGGTTCCGCACGGTCGCCTGCAGCTCCACCGCGCCCGGCCCCTGCGCGAGCGCGTCGACCCCGACCGACCCGACCGCGGACCCGAGCGCCGAGCCGGGCGTCGGTGTGACGCTTCCCGCCGACCCGTCGTCCTCGCCGTCGGCGAAGGCGTCCGACCAGGCGAAGCCCAAGGACAAGTCGACCGCGAAGCCCAAGAACCGCCCGGCGTTCACGGCCGACGAGAAGAAGAACAAGAAGAACAGCAAGAAGAACCAGAAGCAGAACGCCGCCGCGTCGCCGTCCGCGAGCCCGACCGCGACGCCGAGCGAGTCGGCCAGCGAGTCCCCGAGCGCATCGCCGTCGGAGACGCCGACCGCTCCGGCCGACGCCGTGGGAGCGAGCGCGAAGGACGCCCTGGCGTTCATCACCGCCCCGCCGCAGGAGGCAATCGACGCCTTCGCCGCGTACACCTGCCCTGCCGCCACGCCGCCGGTCGACGACCCGACGACCTGGCTGGTCACCTGTGGCACCGACGACGATGCCACGACGAAGTACCTCCTCTCGCCGGCCGCGATCGAGGGCACCGACCTGCAGGAGGCCTCGGCAGGGGTCCCGCAGGGCCAGGTCGCCTGGCAGGTCAACCTCACGCTCGGCGGTGACGGCAAGAAGGTCTTCGCCGATCTGTCGGACGCGATGGCCGGCAGCGAGCAGCAGTTCGCGGTCGTGCTGGACGGCATGGTCATCTCGGCCCCGACCTTCGAGGGCCGGATCCCGGACGGCAACGCCCAGATCTCCGGCAGCTTCAACCAGGAGTCCGCCGAGAGCCTGGCTACCAGCCTGAAGTTCGGTGCGCTGCCGATCGCGTTCGAGAAGGACGGGACGCAGACCGAGCAGATCGGGCCGTCGCTCGCGGGCAATCAGCTCCAGGCGGGCCTGACCGCAGGCCTCCTCGGCCTGATCCTGGTCATGCTCTACTGCCTGGTCTACTACCGCGGCCTCGGCCTGGTCGTCCTCCTGTCCCTCGTGACGGCGGCGGTGATCACCTACGGCATGGTGCTGGTGCTGGGCGAGACGGCGGGCTTCACCCTGACCCTCCCGGGTATCGCCGGTCTCGTGATCGGTGTCGGTGTCACCGCGGACTCCTTCATCATCTTCTTCGAACGCATCCGAGACGAGATGCGCGAGGGCAAGTCGATGCGGGTCGCCGTCGAGACGGGCTGGGTCCGCGCCAAGAAGACGCGGCTCGCGGCCAACGTGGTCTCGCTGCTGTCGGCCGGTGTCCTCTACATCTTCGCGAGCGGTGCGGTGAAGGGCTTCGGTTTCGCACTCGGCCTCTCGACCCTCATCGACCTGGCGATCCTCTTCTGGTTCACCAAGCCGATGGTCACGTACCTGGCACGCTTCAAGTTCTTCAACGGCGGCGGCGAGCTCTCGGGCCTGAGCGCGAACACGCTCGGCATCGACCGCGTCGCCACAGGAGGTAAGGCCTGATGGGCAAGTTCTCGCGGCTCGGCAACGAGCTCTACCAGGGCCGGAAGTCCTACGACTTCGTTGGCAAGCGCGCACTCTGGTACGCCATCTCGGGCACCTTGGTGGCTCTCGCGATCCTCGTGATCGTGGTCAAGGGGCTCAACTTCGGCATCGAGTTCACCGGCGGCACGCAGTACACCGTCACTGACCTCTCGGCGAGCCAGTCGGACCAGCAGACCGCGGACGAGCTGCGTGACGAGATCGGCAACTCGTCGGCCGGCGGCAACGCGGCGCCGCAGGTCACGACGTCGAGCTCCGGATCGATCATCGTGCAGACCGAGGACCTCGGGGTCGCTCAGGACGCGCAGGTCCGCCAGATCATCCAGGACGTCACCGGCGCCAGCGACGACCAGATCTCCAAGACCGAGATCGGCGCCAGCTGGGGCAAGGAGGTCGCCAAGCGCGCCCTGCTCGGCGTCTCGATCTTCCTCCTGCTCGTGGTGCTCTTCATCTGGGGCTACTTCCGCGAGTGGAAGATGTCGGTCGCGGCCCTGATCGCGCTCTTCCACGACATCGCGCTGACCATCGGCGTCTACGCGCTGTCCGGCTTCCCCGTGACGCCGGCGGCAGTGACAGGTCTGCTCGCGATCCTCGGCTTCTCGATGTACGACACGGTCGTGGTCTTCGACAAGGTCAGGGAGAACACCGCCAACCTGCGCACCGGCCGCAAGAGCTACGCCGAGGCGGCCAACCTGGCTGTCAACCAGACCCTGGTCCGCTCGATCAACACCTCGATCGTGGCGCTCATCCCGATCGGCGCGATCCTCTACGTCAGCGCGGTCCAGCTGGGCGCGAGCTCCCTCAAGGACCTGGCGTTGGCGCAGTTCGTCGGCATGGCCGCGGGCGTCTTCTCCTCCGTCTTCATCGCGCCGCGCGTGCTGGTGCAGATGAAGTCGACCGAGTCCGAGGTCAAGCTGGCCGACAAGCGCGCCAAGGCCCGGGCCCGCCACGAGGCCGACCGGTACGCCGCCGTACCCGCGTTCACCGAGGACATGCCCGTCCAGGCGGAGCCGGGCCTGCTCGACGAGGCCGAGGGCGACCTCGAGGACGGCGCCCCGGTGTCGCGTCCCGTGGCCCCCTCCCCGGCGGACCGGGCCCCCCAGGCCGCCGGCCGTGGTCGGATCGTGCCGGAGGCACGTGGTCCGGTGAAGGAGAGCCCGGCCTCCGGTCGGCAGCAGCCGTCGCGTCAGCCGAAGTCCAAGCGCGACAAGAAGTGACCCCCGGGAATGACTGAGCCCGGGGCGGACCTGGCGTCGGCGCTCGCCCTGATCGCCGATGTCGCGGACTTCCCCGAGCCCGGGATCCTCTTCAAGGACATCACCCCGCTCCTGGCGGACCACGCGGCGCTGACGGCCGTCGTCGCGGCGCTGGCAGCGCCGGGTCGCGGCGCCGACGGCCGGCCGGTCGTCGACAAGGTGCTCGGCATGGAGTCACGAGGCTTCATCCTCGGTGCCCCGGTCGCGTTGGCCCTCGGCGTCGGGTTCGTCCCGGTCCGCAAGGCCGGCAAGCTCCCGCGCGCGACGTACGCCGTCTCCTACTCGCTGGAGTACGGCGAGGCGACGCTCGAGGTGCACCAGGACGCGTTGCAGCCGGGCGACCGGGTGCTCCTCGTCGACGACGTGCTGGCCACCGGCGGGACGGCTCGCGCCACGATGGAGCTGGTCGCCCAGTGCGGCGCGAGCGTGCACGCGATCGCGATGCTGATGGAGCTCGGCTTCCTCCCCGGGCGCGAGGCCATCGGCGACGTCGACCTCACGACCCTCCTCACGGTCTGACGCCTAGACTGCAGAGCGTGACCGAGGAGAGCACGGCCCCGCCTGTCCCGGCAGGCCCGCGCCGTGCGTCCGAACCCGGTCCCTCCACCCGCAGCATGCGCGCGCGGCTGGCCCGGATGGGCACCCGCAACCAGTCGGCCAACCCGGTCCTCGAGCCGCTCTTCCGCTCGGTGCGCGCCAACCACCCGAAGGCGGACCTCGCGCTGCTGGAGCGGGCCTACCTGACCGCCGAGAAGATGCACGGCACCCAGACCCGCAAGTCGGGTGACCCCTACATCACGCACCCGCTCGCGGTGACGACGATCCTGGCCGACATCGGGATGACCGAGTCGACGCTGGCCGCAGCGCTGCTCCACGACACGGTCGAGGACACGCCGTACACCCTGGAGCAGGTGCGCCAGGACTTCGGCGACGAGGTCGCCCGTCTCGTCGACGGCGTGACCAAGCTCGACAAGGTCAAGTACGGCGACTCGGCGCAGGCCGAGACCATCCGCAAGATGATCGTCGCGATGTCGCGCGACATCCGGGTGCTCGTCATCAAGCTCGCGGACCGCCTGCACAACATGCGGACCCTGCGCTACGTGCGGCAGGAGACCCAGGAGCGGGTCGCCCGCGAGACCCTCGACATCTATGCCCCGCTGGCGCACCGGCTCGGCATGAACACCATCAAGTGGGAGCTCGAGGACCTCGCGTTCGCGACCCTGCACCCCAAGATCTACGACGAGATCGTGCGGATGGTTGCCGAGCGGGCGCCGTCGCGCGACCAGTTCCTCGCCGAGGTGATCAACCAGGTCGACGCCGACCTGCGCGAGGCCAAGGTCAAGTGCACCGTCACCGGCCGACCCAAGCACTACTACTCGATCTACCAGAAGATGATCGTCGGGGGCCGGGAGTTCTCCGACATCTACGACCTGGTCGGCATCCGGGTCCTGGTCGAGGACGACCGCGACTGCTACACGGTCCTCGGCGTGCTCCACTCGCGCTGGAACCCTGTGCTCGGTCGGTTCAAGGACTACGTCGCGATGCCGAAGTTCAACATGTACCAGTCGTTGCACACGACGGTCATCGGCCCGCAGGGCAAGCCGGTCGAGCTGCAGATCCGCACCTACGCGATGCACCGGCGTGCGGAGTACGGCGTCGCGGCGCACTGGAAGTACAAGGAGGACGGGCGCAACGGCGTCGACACCGACCGTCCCGGCGACGTCGACGACATGACCTGGGTGCGGCAGCTCCTCGACTGGCAGAACGAGGTCGAGGACCCGGGCGAGTTCCTGGAGTCGCTGCGCTTCGAGATCAACCGCGCCGAGGTCTACGTGTTCACGCCGCGCGGTGACGTCATCGCGCTGCCCACCGGGGCAACCCCGGTCGACTTCGCGTACGCCGTACACACCGAGGTCGGTCACCACACGATCGGAGCCCGGGTGAACGGGCGGTTGGTGCCGCTCGAGTCCGCCCTGGAGAACGGCGACGTGGTGGAAGTCTTCACGTCCAAGTCGCCGACGGCCGGACCGTCGCGCGACTGGCTCGGCTTCGTGAAGTCGCCGCGCGCCCGCTCCAAGATCCGCCAGTGGTTCACCAAGGAGCGGCGCGAGGAGGCGATCGACCAGGGCAAGGAGCAGATCGCCAAGCTGATGCGCAAGGAAGGGCTGCCACTCAAGCGGCTGATGTCCCACGAGTCGCTGATGCTGGCCGCGGTCCACTTCAAGCTGGCCGACGTCTCGGCGCTCTACGCGTCGGTCGGGGAGGGCAACCTCAGCGCCCAGGCCGTCGTACGCCGGGTCATCGACCTGCACGGCGGCGACGACGGGGCGGCCGAGGACCTGGCCGAGGGCGTCACGATCACCGGTCGCCGTGGCCGCGCCAAGGCTCAGCCGGGCGGCGACTCCGGCGTCATCGTCAAGGGCGCGCCGGACGTCTGGGTCAAGCTCGCCAAGTGCTGTACGCCGGTCCCGCCCGACCCGATCCTCGGGTTCGTGACCAAGGGCGGGGGAGTGTCGGTCCACCGCCAGAGCTGCACCAACGCCGCAAGCCTCCAGTCCCAGCCCGAACGGCTGCTCGATGTCGAGTGGGCGCCGACCGGCCAGTCCAGCTTCCTGGTCAACATCCAGGTCGAGGCGCTGGACCGGGCCCGGCTGCTCTCCGACATCACGATGGCGCTGTCGGACGCGCACGTCGACATCCTCAGCGCCAACCTCTCGACGTCGCGGGACCGGGTCGCGAAGAGCCGGTTCACCTTCGAGATGGCCGAGGCCAAGCACCTCGATACGGTCCTCAAGGCGGTGCGCTCGGTGCCGGGCGTCTTCGATGCCTACCGCGTCACTCAGTAGGTCGTACGTCGCTCTCGGTGGTTTCGAGGCTCAGGCCTGGCGGCCTTCGCACCTCAACCACCGATCTCGGTGGTTGAGGTGCGAGCCGCGCTAGCGGCGAGCCTCGAAACCACCCCTGACGTACTCAGCCGGAGTAGTCCTCGCTCGCGCGCTTGGCCATCTCCAGGAACGACTGGCGGGAGACGAGGTTCTCCTCGAGCTCCTTGATCTTCTTCTCGTTGCCGGCGGCCTTCGCCTTCTCCAGGTCGGCCTCGACCTGCGCGATGGCGGCCTCGAGCTTGCTGACCATGTCGTCGGCGCGGGCGGACTTCTCGGGGTCAGAACGGCGCCACTGCTCGTCCTCGACGCCCCGGATCTCGGTCTCGATCTTGCGGATCCGGGCCTCGAGGTCCTTCATCCGTTCGCGCGGCACCTTGCCGGCTGCGTCCCAGCGCTCGGCGATGTCGCGGAAGGCTCGCTTCGCGGCGTCGAGGTCGGTGACGGGCACCAGCTTCTCGGCCTCGACGAGCAGCGCCTCCTTGACCTCGGCGTTGGCGGCGAACTCCACGTCCTGCTCGGCGGCGGCGGCGTCACGGGCGCCGAAGAAGGTGTCCTGGGCGCCGCGGAAGCGCTTCCAGAGCGCCTCGTCGGAGTCGCGTGGCGCCGGGCCCGCGGCCTTCCACTGGCGCATCAGGTCCCGGTAGCGACCGGCGGTCCCGCCCCAGTCCGTCGACGTGGCGAGGCTTTCGGCCTCGACCGCGAGCTTCTCCTTGACGGCGCGAGCGGCGTCGCGCTTCTCGTGCTGCTCGGAGAAGTGCGCCTTGCGGCGTCGGGTGTACGCCGTACGCGCGGTCGAGAAGCGACGCCAGAGGGCGTCGTCGGACGACCGGTCGATGCGGGGGAGCGCCTTCCACTCGTCGAGCAGGTCGCGCATCCGGTTGGCGCCGTTGCGCCAGTCGGAGCCCTCGGCGAGCACCTCGGCCTCGGCGACGATCTTCTCCTTGCCCTCACGGGCCTCGGCGGCGCGCTGGGCGCGCTCGACCTTGCGAGCCTCGCGCTGCTGCTCGAGGACCGGGCCGAGCGCCTCCAGGCGCGCCGTCAGCGAGGCGAGGTCGCCCACGGCGTTGGCCGAGGTCACCTGCTCGCGCACGGTGCGCACGGAGGCGGTCGCCTCCTCGGGCGACATCACGCCGCTGGCGACGCGCTTCTCGAGCAGCTCCACCTCGAACGCGAGCGCGTCGAAGCGCTCGGTGAAGAACTTCAGCGCCTCCTCGGGGGAGCCTTCCGGGTACTGGCCCACGGAGCGTTCGCCGTCGGCGGTCTTCACGTAGACGGTTCCGTCGTCGTCGACTCGACCCCACTGATGACTCGTCACTGGTGCACTCCGCTCGATAGCGTATTTGGCTGCCACGGCACCGTCCCCATCGGGACGCCCGGCACCATGCTAGTCATCCCCGCACCGCTGCCCGCGAGTCCAACCACCCCATGGGCCAGCACCGATGCGACGCCGCCCCCGGCGGCTCGATAGTCTGCCGTGGTGTTGATCGCCGGCTTCCCCGCGGGTCCATGGGGCACCAACTGCTACGTCGCCGCGACGGCGCCGGGCACCGAGTGCGTCGTCATCGACCCCGGCAAGGACTCCGCCGACGGCATCGCCGAGGTCGTTCGCGAGCACCGGCTCAAGCCGGTGGCGGTCCTGGTCACGCACGGCCACGTCGACCACATGTGGTGCGTCGCCCCCGTCGCCGGGACGTACGACGCGACCGCCTGGATCCACCCCGCCGACCGGCACCTGCTCGCCGATCCGATGGCCGGTATGTCCCGCGAGACCACGCAGATGCTGCTCGGCGGCAACTACCAGTTCGCCGAACCGGACGACGTGCGCGAGCTCAGCGACGCCCAGGAGCTAGAGCTCGCCGGCCTGCGCTTCGTCACCGACCACACGCCCGGCCACACGCAGGGCTCGGTGACCTTCCGGACGCCGTACGACCGTGAGGACATCTCCGAGGTGATGTTCTCCGGTGACCTGCTCTTCGCCGGCTCCATCGGCCGCACCGACCTGCCTGGCGGTGACCATCCGACGATGCTGCAGAGCCTCAAGAGCAAGGTGCTGCCCCTCGCCGACGACATCGTCGTGCTCCCCGGACACGGAGAGCAGACGTCCATCGGTCGGGAGCGCGCGACGAACCCATACCTCCAGGACCTCTGACATGGCCAAGATCGCCCCGCTGAGCGGGTTCCCCGAGCTGCTGCCCTCCGCGCGCGTCGTCGAGCGCGAGGTGATCGCGTCGCTGGCGCACACCTTCGAGCTGCACGGGTTCGCCAATATCGAGACCCGGGTCGTCGAGCCCCTCGACCGGCTGGCGAAGGGCGGTGAGGTCGACAAGGAGATCTACGTGCTGCGCCGGCTGCACGCCGCCGCCGACGAGGCGGACGCCGGGCTCGGCCTGCACTTCGACCTCACCGTGCCGTTCGCGCGCTACGTGCTCGAGCACGCCGGCCACCTCGAGTTCCCCTTCCGGCGCTTCCAGATCCAGCCGGCCTGGCGCGGAGAGCGCCCGCAGGAGGGTCGCTACCGGCAGTTCACCCAGGCCGACGTGGACATCGTCGGCCGCGACGAGCTGCCCTTCCACCACGACGTCGAGGTGATGCGGGTGATGGTGGACGCGCTCGACGCGCTGCCGATCCCGCCGGTGAGCTTCCAGTTCAACAACCGCAAGCTGATCCAGGGCTTCTACCGCGGCCTCGGCCTGCCCGACGTGACCGCGGCGATCCGCACCATCGACAAGCTCGACAAGCTGCCCGCCGACAAGGTCGCCGAGCTGCTGGTCAGCGACGCCGGCGCGACGCCCGAGCAGGCACAGCGCTGCCTGGAGCTGGCGACCATCCGGGTCGCCGACACGTCCTTCGTCGAGCGGGTGCGCGCACTGGGCGTGCAGGACGAGCTGCTCGACGAGGGCCTCGCCGAGCTCGCGGCTGTCGTGGCGGGCTGCTCCGCCGGCGACCACCAGCACGTGACGGTGGAGGCCAACCTGCGGATCGCGCGCGGGCTCGACTACTACACCGGCACGGTCGTGGAGATCTTCATGGAGGGCTACGAGCGCCTGAAGTCGGTCGGCGGCGGCGGGCGCTACGACGCGCTCGCGTCCGACGGGCGTACGACGTACCCGGGCGTCGGCGTCTCGTTCGGGGTCTCCCGCTCGCTCATCCCGCTGCTCGCCGACGGCGTGCTCGCGGGCAGCCGCCCCGTGCCGAGCGCCGTACTGGTCGCGGTCGTCGACGAGGAGTCGCGTGCGGCCAGCGACGCGATCGCCGGCGAGTTGCGGGCCCGCGACATCCCGTGCGAGGTCTCGCCCACGGCGGCGAAGTTCGGCAAGCAGATCCGGACAGCCGAGCGGCGCTCCATCCCGTACGTCTGGTTCACGAACTCGGACGGCGGCCACGAGGTCAAGGACATCCGATCGGGGGAGCAGGTGGCCGCAGACCCGGCGACCTGGACCCCACCCACCGAGGACCTGCGACCGCAGATCCTGGGTCTCGACAAGCTCGACCACCGAGGAGTTCCACTGTGATCCGCACCCATGACGCCGGCGCCTTGCGCGCCGAGCACGTCGGCCAGACCGTCACCCTCGCCGGATGGGTGGCCAACCGCCGCGACCACGGGGGCGTGGCCTTCATCGACCTGCGCGAGGCCAGCGGCGTCGTCCAGGTCGTGATCCGCGACGAGGAGGTCGCCCACCAGCTGCGGGCCGAGTACTGCCTCAAGATCACCGGCGAGGTGACCGCGCGCAAGGACGGCAACGAGAACCCCAACCTGGCGACCGGTGCCATCGAGGTCGTCGCCAGCGACGTCGAGGTGCTCAGTGCCGCTGCTCCGCTGCCGTTCCCGATCAGCGACCACGTCGACGTGGGGGAGGAGGCACGGCTCAAGCACCGCTACCTCGACCTGCGTCGCTCCGGTCCCAACCACGCGCTCCGCCTGCGCAGCAAGATCAACAAGGCCGCCCGCGCCGTCCTCGACGCCCACGCCTTCGTCGAGATCGAGACGCCGACCCTCACCCGCAGCACGCCCGAGGGCGCACGCGACTTCCTGGTGCCGGCCCGTCTGCAGCCCGGCAGCTGGTACGCCCTGCCGCAGAGCCCGCAGCTGTTCAAGCAGCTGCTCATGGTCGCCGGCATGGAGCGCTACTTCCAGATCGCGCGCTGCTACCGCGACGAGGACTTCCGGGCCGACCGGCAGCCCGAGTTCACCCAGCTCGACATCGAGATGAGCTTCGTCGACCAAGACGACGTCATCGCACTGATGGAGGACGTCCTCGCCGCGATGTGGAAGCTCATCGACGTCGACATCCCGCGCCCGATCCCGCGGATGACGTACGCCGACGCGATGGCACGGTTCGGCTCCGACAAGCCCGACCTGCGGATGGGCCTGGAGCTCATCGAGTGCACCGACTACTTCAAGGACACCCCGTTCCGCGTCTTCCAGGCGGAGTACGTCGGAGCGGTCGTCATGCCCGGGGGCGCCAGCCAGCCCCGCAAGAAGCTGGACGCCTGGCAGGAGTGGGCCAAGCAGCGCGGCGCCAAGGGCCTGGCCTACGTGCTGGTGCAGGAGGACGGCGAGCTCGGCGGACCGGTCGCCAAGAACCTCTCCGACGAGGAGAAGGCCGGCCTGGCAGCGCAGGTCGGCGCGGCACCCGGTGACTGCGTCTTCTTCGCGGCAGGAGCGACCAAGCCGAGCCGCGCCCTGCTGGGCGCCGCCCGGCTGGAGATCGGTCGCCGCGGGGAGCTCATCGACGAGAGCGCGTTCGCCTTCACCTGGGTGGTCGACGCCCCGATGTTCGAGCCCGCGTCCGACGCGGTCGCCAGCGGCGATGTCGCGGTGGGCGCCGGCGCCTGGACCGCGGTCCACCACGCCTTCACCGGCCCGAAGCCGGAGTTCCAGGACACGTTCGACACCGACCCCGGGTCTGCGCTGGCCTACGCCTACGACATCGTCTGCAACGGCAACGAGCTCGGCGGCGGGTCGATCCGGATCCACCGCGAGGACGTGCAGAAGCGGGTGTTCGCGGTCATGGGCCTGACCGACGAGGAGGCACACGAGAAGTTCGGGTTCCTCCTGGACGCGTTCACCTTCGGTGCGCCGCCCCACGGCGGTATCGCGGTCGGCATGGACCGGATCTGTGCGCTCCTGGCAGGGACCGACTCGATCCGCGACGTGATCGCGTTCCCCAAGTCGGGTGGCGGGTTCGACCCGCTCACCGCCGCGCCGGCCCCGATCACCGCCGCGCAGCGCAAGGAAGCCGGCGTCGACGGGGTGCCCGCCAAGACGGCCGACCCCGCGTAACGGTCGGATAACGGAGTGAGTGTGTCCGGAAGGTGATCCGACCCGTTCCGGGCCGGATGGCGCGGGCCTCGCGCCGCACATCCTCTGGCCAAGCGGGACGCTGGGCGGAAGGTACGCTGTCGCCGACCTGATCTGGCGCAGAGTATGGCGTCTGGCGGCCATTCGGAAGGAAGCGGAGGCCAACTTGCCGAGATCAGATCGTTACACGCAGAAGACCCGATGATGCGTCGGCGTCACATACAGTCGCTTCGGTCGCCGACCCTCCACCGTCCGTGATCCGGGCACCTGAGTGACGACGAGTTCAACCGAGAAGACAGAGGTGACATGACCGTTCAGGCCTCCAACCTGGAGAGCGAGCAGCTGCCGGACCCCACCGGCGCGCCGGAGGGTGACCTCTCGAAGCTCAAGGGCCAGTCACCGACCCGGCTCGCCGTCGGCCGGTTCCGTCGAGACAAGCTGTCGATGATCGCCTTCGTCGTGGTCGTCACCTACGTCCTCGCCGCGGTCGCCGCCCCGTTCCTGGTGAAGTTCGGCGTGCTCGACCCGACGAGCTTCAACCCGGAGCTCGTCGATCCATCGACCGGTGGTCTGCCGATCGGCAAGCTCGGCGGCATCAGCTGGGACCACCCGCTCGGCGTCGAGCCGCAGACGGGCCGCGACGTGCTCTCCCGGGTCTGGTACGGCCTGACCTTCTCGCTCGCCATCGCCCTCTCCGCGACCATGATCGCGATCTCGGTCGGCGCGGTGCTCGGCATCATCGCCGGCTTCACCGGCGGGTGGGTGGACGCCTTCATCGGTCGCGCGATCGACCTCACGCTCTCGTTCCCGTCGACGCTGATGCTGCTGGCGCTCTCCGCCATGGGCATCCAGCTGATGGCCGACATCCTCCCGGGCGATCGCTCCGACCCGCTGCCCAACGGCGCGTACGTCGTGTTCGTGCTGGCGCTCTTCGGCTGGCCCGGCATCGCGCGCATCATCCGCGGCCAGGTGCTCTCGGTGCGCGAGCGTGAGTTCGTCGACGCCGCTGTCCTGCTGGGCGCGTCGCGCCGCCGGATCTACTTCAAGGAGATCCTCCCCAACCTGTGGGCCCCGCTGCTGGTCACCTTCACGCTGACCATGCCGGCCTACATCTCGGCGGAGGCAGCGCTGAGCTACCTGGGTGTCGGCATCGTGCCGCCCACGCCGACGCTCGGCAACATCCTGAAGAGCTCGATCAACTACTCGTCGGCCGACTTCGTCTTCTTCTTCACCCCGGCCTTCCTGATCATGATCATCGTGGTCAGCTTCAACCTGCTCGGTGACGGCATCCGCGACGCTCTTGATCCGAAGACGGCGCGTTGAGCAACACCTGGCAGTCCCCAGATTTCGGTGATACGGAGTCGCCGAAGGTGCCGCCGCTCCAGGCGCGACACACACTCAAGGAGAAGTAATGTTCACGTATCGAAAGCGGGTCCTCGCGGCCTCCGCTGCGATCGCGCTCGCCGCAGGCCTCGCGGCCTGTGGTGGTGACAGCGAAGGCGGCTCGGGAAACCCCGGTAGCGGCGAGTCCTCTGCCGGCGAAGCCGGCGGCACTCTCAACTACATGATCTTCGCACCCATCGAGCACGTCGACCCCCAGCGGATCTACGTCGGTCGCGACATCACCAACTTCAGCCGGACGGTCTACCGCCAGCTGGTGACGTTCCCGATCTCGACCGACCCGAAGACCTCGAACACGCCGGTCCCCGACCTGGCGACCGACACCGGCACCTCCAGCGATGGCGGCAAGGTCTGGTCGTTCACCGTCAAGGACGGCGTCAAGTGGGAAGACGGCCAGCCGATCAAGTGTGAGGACTTCAAGTACGGCGCCTCCCGCGTGTTCGCTACCGACGTCATCACCGGTGGCCCGAACTACCTGCTGAGCTACCTGGACATCCCGACCGACAAGAAGACCGGTCTGCCGGCCTACAACGGTCCCTACAAGGGTGACGGCCAGGACCTGTTCGACAAGGCCGTGACCTGCGACGGCAACACCATCACGTACAACTTCAACAAGCCGTGGCCGGACTTCCCGCTCGCGATTGCTGCGCTGCACATGATGGACCCGTACCGCGCGGACAAGGACCAGGGCGACAAGTCCAACTTCCAGATCTTCTCCAACGGCCCCTACAAGCTCGACGGTGCCTGGAGCAAGAACAAGGGCGCGACGCTGGTCCGCAACGAGAACTACGACGCGGCCACCGACGACCCGCAGACGACCCGTCAGGCGCTGCCGGACTCGATCGTCTTCAACATCGGTCAGACCACCGAGACGATCTACGACCAGCTGATCGCCGACACCGGTGACGCTCAGACTGCCGTCACCGGCCAGCGCGTCCCGCCGGCGTACTTCAACCAGATCGAGGGAGCGGTCGCCGACCGCGCCACGCTCGAGCCGTCGCCGTACGTCGACTACCTGGTGCCGAACTTCCGCAACATGCCCGACGCGAAGGTCCGTGAGGCCCTCAAGGTCGCGACCAACGCCCAGGGCTGGATCGACGCTGGCGGTGGCGAGAAGGCCTTCGGCCCCGCCGAGTCCATCGTGAACCCGGCCGTGGTCGGCTACCAGGACAACCCGGCGTTCTCCGGTCCCCAGGAGGGTGACCCGGAGGCCGCGAAGGCGCTCCTCGAAGAGGCCGGCGTCAAGCTGCCGTACCCGATCACGTTCACGTACCCGAAGACGGACACTGCTGACAAGCAGGCGGCCGCGCTGAAGGAGACGTGGGACGCTGCTGGCTTCGACACCACCCTCGACGGCCTGGGCGACACGTACTACGACGTCATCCAGAAGCCGGAGAAGGAGAGCGACGTCATGTGGGGCGGCTGGGGCTCCGACTGGCCCTCCGCCATCACCGTCACCGCGCCGCTGTTCGACAGCCGCCCGAACCTGACCGAGAACTCGGACGGCCAGGACTACGGCGCCTACGACAGCAAGGAGTTCAACGCCCTGGTCGACCAGGCGCAGAACGCCGGCACGCTCGAGGACCAGACTGCTGCCCTGCAGCAGGCTGACATCCTCCTTGGCCAGGACACCGCCTACATCCCGCTGGAGATCGCGCAGTTCTACTTCCTCCACGGCTCGAAGGTGACCAACTTCACCACCACCCCGGCCAGCTCGATGTACCCCGACCTGGGTGCCATCGGCGTGGAGCAGTGACCCAGTAACACCCGCAACACCCTGTCGGGCGGTCGCTCACCAGCGGCCGCCCGACACCTGGGGGGTGAGGGCCTCGTCGAGGGGTCCTCACCCTCACCTCCGTCCAGGGTGCATGCTGGGACCAGCACTACAGTGCTGCCCGATGCGCCCACCGCAGTCCCGAACAGTTCGAGGTGGTCCTCCCGATGCTGGCCTACGTCATCCGCCGGTTGTTCGTCGGCGTGATCATGCTGACCGTGATGAGCCTGGTGACGTTCGTCCTGTTCTTCGCGTCGCCGATCGATCCGGGCCGCTATGCGTGCGGCAAGAACTGCTCGGTCGCCCAGATCAAGCAGACCAACAAGGCACTCGGCTACGACAAGCCGGTGATCGTGCAGTGGACCGACTTCCTCCAGGGCGTCGTCAAGGGCCGTCAGTACCCGGACGACCCGGAGCTGCGCGCCGCTGCACCTCAGCTGGTGACCGACTGCCCGGCCCCGTGCTTCGGCTACTCCGTCGTCAACACCAAGACAGTCAACGAGCTGATGAAGGAGGCCTTCCCGGTCTCGCTCTCGATCTCGCTCGCAGCCCTGGTGATATGGCTGTTCTTCGGCATCCTCTTCGGGGTGATAGCCGCGGTGAAACGCGGGACCATCATCGACCGCGGGATCGTGGCTCTGGCGCTCGTGCTGTACGCCTTCCCCGCGTTCTTCATCGGTCTCTTCCTGCTCAAGTTCGTGGCGATCAAATGGCAATGGGTCGACGTCCCCGTCTACTCCCCGATAGCCGAGAACGGCGTCGGGACTTGGCTGACCTCCCTGTTGCTCCCGGGCGTCACCCTGGCCGTGCTCTACATGGCCGGTTACGTCCGGATGACCCGTGCGTTCGTGCTGGAGTCCATGAGCGAGGACTACGTCCGCACCGCCCGGGCCAAGGGGCTCAAGTCGCGGCGGGTGTTGTTCAAGCACAGCATGCGTGCCGCACTCACACCCCTGGTGACCCTGGTCGGCCTCGACTTCGCCGGCCTGATGGGCGGCGCGATCATCACCGAGACCGTGTTCAACTACAACGGCCTCGGCAAGCTCGCCATCGACGCCAACCGGACCAATGACCTGCCGACCATCATCGGGCTGGTCCTGCTCCTCGGCTCCTTCGTCATCGTGGCCAACATCATCGTCGACGTGTTGTACGCCGTCATCGACCCGCGCGTCCGCGTCGGCTGAGGGGGATACCTGTGTCCAGCTTTCTTTCGGTCCGTGACCTGAAGGTCCACTTCCCGACGGTCGACGGCATCGTGAAGGCCACCGACGGTCTCTCGTTCGACCTCGAGAAGGGCCAGACTCTCGGGATCGTCGGCGAGTCCGGCTCGGGCAAGTCGGTCTCCAGTTCGGCGATCCTTGGCCTGCACCGCAAGACCAGCGCGATGGTCAGCGGCGAGATCATGCTCGACGGCGTCGACCTGCTGAAGCTCTCCGACGAGGAGATGCGGCGCCGGCGCGGCAAGGACGTCGCGATGATCTTCCAGGACCCGCTGTCGGCGATGCACCCGTACTACACGGTGGGCAACCAGATCGCCGAGGCCTACCGGGTCCACCACAACGTCACCAAGAAGGCCGCGAAGGCCCGCGCCGTCGAGATGCTCGACCGGGTCGGCATCCCGCAGCCCGACCGGCGCGTCGACGACTACCCGCACCAGTTCTCCGGTGGCATGCGGCAGCGCGCGATGATCGCGATGGGGCTGATCAACAACCCGAGCCTGCTGATCGCCGACGAGCCGACGACCGCGCTCGACGTGACGGTCCAGGCCCAGATCCTCGACCTGCTGCAGGACCTGCAGAAGGAGTTCGAGTCGGCGGTCATCATCATCACGCACGACCTCGGCGTCATCGCCGAGGTCGCCGACAACGTGCTGGTCATGTACGCCGGTCGCGCGGTCGAGGTCGGCACCTGCAAGGAGATCCTCACGCACCCGGAGATGCCCTACACCTGGGGCCTGCTCTCGAGCGTGCCGGAGGTCTCCGGCGACACCACCTCGCGCCTGATCCCGATCCCCGGCAACCCGCCGTCGCTGCTCAACCCGCCGTCCGGCTGCGCGTTCCACCCGCGCTGCACGCACCGTGACAAGGTGCCGGGCGACCTGTGCACGACGACGTTGCCCGACCTGTTGCCCGGGGCCCGGACGGAGACGCACCTGAAGCGGTGTCACCTCACCAACCCCGACGCCGTCTACGAACAAGAGGTCCTGCCGGAAATCGCGCCGGACCTGGTGGAGGAAGCCCGATGAGCGACAAGCACGGCGACGACAAGCTGGCCCCGGTGCCGGCCAACGCCAACTTCCTGCCCCAGGACGACCCGATCTCGCGCACCGAGGACCCGGTCGACCAGGACGAGATCGACTACATCGCGCCGGTGGAGGCGCACGCCGCGTCGGTGGCGGACCCCAACGCCAAGCCGATCATCGAGGTCCGCGACCTCAAGATGTACTTCCCGGTGAAGTCGTCGGGCATCATCCGGCGCACGATCGGCCACGTGCAGGCCGTCGACGGCGTCTCGTTCCAGGTGCCCGAGGGCGGCTCGCTCGGTCTGGTGGGTGAGTCCGGCTGCGGCAAGTCCACGACCGGCCGCCTGATCACCCGGCTCTACGAGCCGACCGGTGGCTCGATCAACTTCGACGGGCGCGACATCACGTCGATCAGCTCGCGGCAGCTCAAGCCGCTGCGCCGCGAGATCCAGATGATCTTCCAGGACCCGTACACCTCGCTGAACCCGCGGCACTCGGTCGGCGCGATCATCGGTGCGCCGATGGCGATCCACCGGACCCTGCCCAAGAACAAGATCCTCCCGCGGGTCCAGGAGTTGCTGGAGATCGTGGGGCTCAACCCCGAGCACTACAACCGCTACCCGCACGAGTTCTCCGGTGGTCAGCGCCAGCGCATCGGCATCGCCCGGGCCCTGACGCTGCACCCGAAGGTGCTCGTCGCCGACGAGCCGGTCTCGGCGCTCGACGTGTCGATCCAGGCGCAGGTCATCAACCTGCTCCAGGACGTGCAGCGCGAGTTCAACATCGCGTTCCTCTTCGTCGCGCACGACCTCGCGATCGTCCGGCACTTCTGCCCGGAGATCGCGGTCATGTACCTCGGCAAGATCGTGGAGATCGCCGACCGGGAGACGCTGTACTCGAGGCCCAACCACCCGTACACCCAGGCCCTGCTGTCCGCGGTGCCCGACGTGAAGCAGGCGGCGATCGGTGGCCGCCGGGAGCGGATCCGGCTCGAGGGCGACGTGCCCAGCCCGATCAACCCGCCGTCCGGCTGCCGGTTCCGCACCCGCTGCCCGATCGCGCAGGAAATCTGCGCCCGGGTCGAGCCCCCGCTCCTGCAGATCGGCAAGCGGCACAAGGTCGCCTGCCACTTCGCCGGCGAGCTCGGTCAGCACCCGGACCGTCCGGTGACGGCCTCGCTCCTGGGTGTCGACGACAGTGGTGCTCCGGACCCGGGTTCGTCTCCGTCGCCGCTGGCCGCCAACGAGCCGGGCTACTCCGACACCTGGTTCGACCTCGAGCGCAAGACCATGGCGTCGGCCTGACCGTCGTACGCCTAACCTGACTGCGTGGAAGACGGACTGTTCGAGACCCCCGGTGCGGTGCCCCGGACCGGGGGCGGCTCGCTGAACGCGAACACCCACGCGTCGGCGCCGCTGGCTGTCCGGATGCGTCCGCGGACGCTGGACGAGCTCGTCGGCCAGGCGCAGCTGCGCGCCCCCGGGTCGCCGCTGCGCAGACTGGTGGAGGGCGACCAGTCGATGTCGCTGCTGCTGTGGGGTCCGCCGGGCACCGGCAAGACCACGATCGCCTCCATCGTCAGCCAGCAGACCGACCGGCGCTTCGTCGAGGTCTCGGCCGTGTCCGCCGGCGTCAAGGAGGTCCGCGCCGCGATCGACGCCGCCCGCGCCGAGCTGGTCGCCACCGGCCGGGAGACGGTGCTCTTCGTCGACGAGGTGCACCGGTTCAGCAAGGCGCAGCAGGACGGACTGCTGCCGGGCGTCGAGAACCGCTGGGTGACGCTGATCGCCGCCACCACCGAGAACCCGTTCTTCAGCGTGATCTCGCCACTGCTCTCGCGCAGCCTGCTGCTGCGGCTGGAGTCGCTGACCGACGACGACGTACGCGCCGTCCTCGACCAGGCGCTGGTGGACGAACGCGGCCTCGGCGGCATGGTCAAGGTCGACGAGGAGGCGCTCGAGCACCTGGTCCGGCTCGCCGGCGGCGATGCGCGGCGTTCGCTGACCTACCTCGAGGCCGCGACGGGAGCCGCGACGTCGCAGGGTCTCGACACCGTCGACCTGGCGACGGCCGAGACGGCCGTGGACCGGGCCGCCGTCCGCTACGACCGGCAGGGTGACCAGCACTACGACGTGGTCAGCGCCTTCATCAAGTCGGTCCGCGGCTCCGATGCCGACGCCGCCCTGCACTACCTGGCGCGGATGATCGAGGCGGGGGAGGATCCGCGGTTCATCGCGCGGCGCCTGATGATCCTGGCCTCCGAGGACGTCGGCCTCGCCGACTCCACGGCGCTCGCGACCGCTGTGGCCGCGGCCCAGACCGTCCAGCTGATCGGGATGCCGGAGGCCCAGCTCACCCTGGCCCACGCCACCATTGCCCTCGCCGTCGCACCGAAGTCCAACGCCGTCACGACCGCGATCGGCGCCGCCATCGCCGATGTCCGGGCGGGGAAGATTGGGCACGTGCCGCCCCACCTGCGCGACGCGCACTACGCCGGCGCGAAGAAGCTCGGCCACGGCTCGACGTACAAGTACAGCCACGACGAGCCCTTCGGTGTCGCCGAGCAGCAGTACGCCCCCGACGTGGTCCTCGACCGTGCGTACTACCAGCCCACCTCGCTCGGCGCCGAGGCGTCGATCAAGGAGCGCTGGGAGCGGGTACGCCGGATTATCCGCGGCAAGTGACCCTGTCGGTTTCACCGGTGCACCGGTGAAACGGTCACTTCTCAGGCAACGCAACGCCTGAGAAGTGACAGGATCGCCTGAGGAGTGGGGTGGGTGGGACTGCAGCGACGGACTTCTCCGTGACGCACCGTGGTTTCGAGGCTCGTCGCTGGCGCTCCTCGCACCTCAACCACCGTGCGCGGGCCCACCTGCACCGCGATAGGGTCGGGCACCATGCAGGACTGGATCGTGCCCGCCGCCGCGGGAGCGCTGGCGTTGGTGGCGTTGGTCCTCGCCGTCGCGCTCCTGCGGACCCGTTCCCGCACCGAACGGGTGCTGGCACAGGCACAGGCCGAGACGGCTGTCCTGCGAGACCAGGTCGCGGCCCTGGAGCGCCGTCTCGACCGGCCGACGGCCAAGCCGGAGGCGTCGTTCGTGATCACCGACCTCGGGCTCGAGTCCACCCCGGACCAGGCCGAGGCGGAGCAGCCGGCGGCGGCGATCAGCTCCGCGCTCTTCGCCGACCTGGTTCTCCGCGAGACCGTCGTAAAGGCGGCGTCGCTCGCCCACGGCGTACGGCGTGCACTCGATGCCGAGAACCGCAATCGGATCCGGTTCGAGATGAAGCGCGAGGTGAAGCGGGCGCGGAAGCAGCGCCGCGCCGACACCCGGGAGGCCCGCCGCGAGTGGGAGGCCCGTCAGCGCACCGCGATGCCTGAGGAGGGCAGCGCAGCATGAGACGCGGGCTTTGGTTCGTCGCCGGAGCCGGAACCGCCGCCTACGTGATGGTGCGGGGTCGGCGAGCCGCCGAGGCCTTCACGGTCGACGGGCTCAAGGACCGGGTCGGCGCGCTCGAGGTGGGCGCACGGCTCTTCCGCGACGAGGTCGCCCAAGGCAAGGCCGACAAGGAATCCGAGTTGCGTGGGCGACTCGGCCTGGTGCCTCATGGAACCCCCGAGCTCACGGGCGGTCGCCACCGGGCGATCCCCACCACCGAACAGAACCAGGAAGGCAGCAACTGATGGACACCGCGGAGATCCGCCGGAGGTTCGTGGCTCATTTCGAGCGCGACGGCCACACCCCGGTGCCCTCGGCCTCGCTGCTGCTCGACGACCCGAACCTGCTGTTCGTCAACGCCGGCATGGTCCCGTTCAAGCCCTACTTCCTCGGCCAGGAGACCCCGCCGTACAACCGCGCGACCAGCGTGCAGAAGTGCGTGCGGACCCCGGACATCGAGGACGTCGGCAAGACCACGCGGCACGGCACGTTCTTCGAGATGTGCGGCAACTTCTCCTTCGGTGACTACTTCAAGGAGCACGCGATCGAGCTCGCGTGGGACCTGGTCACCAAGCCTGTCGCCGACGGCGGGTGGGGCTTCGACGAGAGCAAGCTCTACCCGAGCGTGTACGTCGACGACCCCGAGGCGGTCGCGCTCTGGCGCAAGATCACCGGCCTGCCCGACGACCGGATCGCGCGCCTCGGCAAGGCGGAGAACTACTGGCACATGGGCATCCCTGGCCCGGGTGGCCCGTGCTCGGAGATCCTGATCGACCGTGGACCGGCGTACGGCGCCGACGGCGACTTCGGCGCGGAGGACCGCTACCTGGAGTTCTGGAACCTGGTCTTCATGCAGGACGACCTCAGCGCCGTGCGCAGCAAGGTCGACTTCGACATCGCAGGGTCCCTCCCGCACAAGAACATCGACACCGGCATGGGGCTCGAGCGGGTCGCGTTCATGACCCAGGGCGTCGAGAACATGTACGAAATCGACGTGATGTTCCCGGTCATCCAGATGGCCGAGCAGCTCACCGGTCGTCGGTACGGCGCCAACCCCGAGGACGACGTGCGCTTCCGGGTCATCGCCGACCACGTGCGCAGCTCGATGATGCTCATCGGCGACGGCGTCACGCCCGGCAACGAGGCCCGCGGCTACGTGCTGCGCCGGCTGTTGCGCCGCGCGGTCCGCTCCGTCCGGCTGCTGGGCTACGAGGACCCGGCGCTGCCCGAGCTGTTCCCGGTCAGCCGAGACAAGATGGGCGAGACGTACGCCGACCTGCACACCGACTGGGAGCGGATCTCGCGGGTGGCGTACGCCGAGGAGGAGACGTTCCGCAAGACGCTCCAGGCGGGCACCCAGATCTTCGACCTGGCCGCCCAGGACGTGAAGAAGTCGGGGCAGACCACGCTGTCGGGCGACCAGGCGTTCGCGCTGCACGACACGTACGGCTTCCCGATCGACCTGACCCTGGAGATGGCGTCCGAGGCGGGTCTCGCCGTGGACGAGCAGGGCTTCCGGTCCCTGATGGCCGAGCAGCGTGAGCGGGCCAAGGCCGACGCGCGCGCCAAGCGCGGCCAGCACGCGGACACCGGCGTCTACCGCACCGTGCTCGACGAGCACGGGCCGACCGAGTGGCTCGCCTACGAGACGCTCGACACCGAGTCCAGTGCGCTCGCGCTGCTCGTCGGCGGTGTGCCCGCGAAGTCGTTGACCTCCGGCGACGTCGGTGAGCTGATCCTCGACCGGACGCCGTTCTACGCCGAGTCCGGCGGCCAGGCGGCCGACGCCGGCACGATCGAGTTCGACGGTGGACGCCTCGAGGTGATCGACGTCCAGCGGCCGATCAAGGGACTCGTCGTCCACCAGGTCCGGGTCGTCGACGGCGAGTACACGCCCGGTCACCTGCTGCACGCGCGGGTCGACCCCGAGTGGCGCACCGGCGCCCGGCAGGCGCACTCCGGAACCCACGTCGTGCACGCCGCCCTGCGCGAGGTGCTCGGCCCCTCGGCCCTGCAGTCCGGCTCGTACAACCGTCCCGGCTACCTGCGGCTCGACTTCGGCTGGACCACCGGCCTGTCGCCCGAGCAGGTCCGCGACATCGAGCGGGTCTCCAACGAGGCGCTGCGTGCCGACCTGCCCGTGGGCTGGCAGTACATGACGCTCTCCGAGGCCAAGGAGTGGGGCGCGATCGCGCTCTTCGGCGAGACCTACGACAACACCAAGGTGCGCGTCGTCGAGATCGGCGGCCCCTGGTCGCGCGAGCTCTGCGGTGGCACGCACGTCGACCATTCCTCGCAGATCGGCACCGTCGTCATCACCGGCGAGGCTTCGGTCGGCTCGGGCAACCGCCGGATCGAGGCGTTCACCGGCGTCGAGGGCTTCGCCTACCTGGCCCGCGAGCGCGACGTCGTCGCCGAGCTGACCGGCCTGCTCAAGACCCAGCCCGATGACCTCGTCGGCCGGGTCGGCGACCTGGTCGAGCGCCTGCGCGCTGCCGAGAAGGAGATCGAGAAGGTCCGCGTCGGTCAGCTCCTCGCCGCGGGCGGCTCGCTCGCGGCCGGTGCCGCGAAGATCGGCCCGGTCAACGTCGTCGCCCACCGGGCCGACGGCGCCGGGGGAGGCGACGTACGCACCCTCGCCCTCGACGTCCGCGGGCGGCTGCCGCAAGGTGAGCCCGGCGTCGTGGTGATCATCGGTGCCGCCGACGGCAAGGTCTCGGTGGTGGCCGCGGTCAACGACGAGGCACGCGCGCGCGGCCTGAGCGCGAACGACCTGGTCCGCGCGGTCGGCCCGCTGGTCGGCGGCAAGGGCGGCGGCAAGGACGACGTCGCCCAGGGCGGCGGCACCGACACCTCGCGCATCGACGAGGCCCTGGCCGTCGTGGCCGCGGAGGTCGGCCGGGTCGCGGCCGGCTGACCGCGACCGACGACGACATGCGCCACGGCGTACGGCTCGGCATCGACCCCGGCGACGCCCGCATAGGGGTGGCGCGCAGCGACCCGTCGGGGTTCCTGGCCAGCCCGGTGGAGACCGTACGGCGCGGCAAGGGCGACCTCGCCCGCATCGCCAAGATCCTCGCCGCCGAGCAGGAGGAGTCGACGGTCATCGAGGTCGTCGTCGGCCTGCCCCGCTCGCTCTCCGGGCGGGAGGGACCGGCGGCCGTCAAGGTCCGCGAGTTCGCGGGCAGCCTGGCCCGACGGGTCGCGCCGATCCCGGTGCGGCTTGTCGACGAGCGGATGACCACCGTGTCCGCGGAGGCTATGCTGCGCGACCAAGGCCGCAAGGGGGGCAAGCGGCGAGCCGTGGTCGACCAGGCCGCCGCCGTCTTGATCTTGCAGCATGCACTGGACACCGAGCGCGCGACGGGGACCGCGCCCGGGGAGATCCTCGAGGAGAGTCAATGACGGACGAGTACGACGCCGACCACGAGACCCCGCCGATCCTGGACGAGCAGTCCGAGGACGGGGACGACGGTTCGCCGTACGAGCCGGGCCGCAGGCGCGCTCGCCGGCGGCGCAACCTGCCCGGCTGCATCGCCGTCCTGGTCGCGCTCGCCGTCATCGCCGCCGGCGGCTACTTCGCCGTCACCTGGGGCATCGACAAGATCGGCGACCAGTTCTCGTCGGCCAAGGACTACCCCGGACCGGGCCACGGCAAGGTCACCTTCCAGGTGGAGAAGGGCGACACCATCGGCGCGATGGGCCGCAACCTCAAGGCCGCCGGGGTCGTGGCCTCGGTCGACGCCTTCATCGACGCCGCCAACGCCAACCCCGAGTCCAGCAGCATCCAGGCCGGCTACTTCCCGCTCAAGAAGGAGATGGCGTCCGACGACGTCGTCGAGATCCTGGTCGACCCCAGCAACATGGTGAAGGCGACGGTCACCATCCCGGAGGGGCTGCGGGTCCCGGACACGATCGCGATCCTCGCCAAGAAGACGGACTTCTCGAAGGCCCAGTTCCAGAAGGTGATCGACAACCCGGCCAAGCTCGGCCTGCCGGACTACGCCGAGGGCAACCCGGAGGGCTACCTCTTCCCGGCCACCTACGACTTCGGGCCGGACGCCACGCCCGAGTCCATGCTCACCGCTATGGTCACCCGCTGGCGGCAGGCCGCCGACGACGCCGAGCTCGAGGACTCAGCCGCGGCGCTGGGCTACACGCCGCAGGAGCTGATGACGGTCGCCAGCCTGGTGCAGGCCGAGGGGCGCGGCGACGACATGGCGAAGATCGCCCGGGTCATCTACAACCGGGTGGAGAACCCCGACAACGGCATCACCAACGGGCTGCTGCAGGTCGACGCCTCGGTCAACTACGCGCTCGGCCGCCCGGGCATCACCGTCCTGACCCAGGACGAGATCGACTCGGTCGCGGACTCGCCGTACAACACCTACACGCAGACCGGCCTGCCACCGGCGCCGATCGAGTCGCCGGGCGACGAGGCGATCGAGGCGGCCGCGCACCCGGCCGAGGGCGACTGGCTGTTCTACGTCACCGTCAACCTGAAGACGGCAGAGACCAAGTTCACCGCGGACTACGACGAGTTCCTGACCTTCAAGCAGGAGTTCCGGGACTACTGCGCCACCCAGTCCGACCGCTGCTGACGGGACGGTCGATGCGCTGTGCCGTCCTGGGCGACCCGATCGCCCACTCGTTGTCGCCGGTCCTGCACCGGGCGGGGTACGCCGCCGCCGGGCTGGCCGACGTCACGTACGACGCCGTCCGGGTCCCGGACGACGGCCTGGCCGCCTTCGTGGCGGGGCTCGACGACACCTGGCGCGGGCTGTCGCTGACCATGCCGCACAAGAGGCGAGCGCTCGGGCTCGGTGGCACGGTCACCGACCGGGCCAGGCTGGCCGGCGCGGCCAACACCCTGGTGCTCGAGCGGGGGACCGTCGTCCTCGCCGACAACACCGACCTCCCGGGGGCCGCGGCCGCCGTACGAGAGAGGTACGACGGTCCGGTGCGGGCGGCCACGATCCTGGGTGGTGGCGCCACGGCCGCCTCGACGGCGCTGGCGATGTGCGACCTCGGCGCGCGGCGGATCCGGCTGCTCGCCCGGAGCGCCGACCGGGCCGCCGAGACGGCGGCCGCCGTGGCCGCACACCCGTCGGCGCCGACCATCGAGGTGGCGGCTCTGGCGGACGGGGCCGTCGAGGGCGACGTCGTCGTCGCCACGATCCCGGCCGAGGCACAGGACGACGCCCTGGTCGCGCGGTGCGCCGACGTGCCCGTCGTGTTCGAGGTGATCTACGACCCCTGGCCCACGCCGATCGCGGCAGCGGCGGGGGACCGGGTGCTCGTGTCCGGCCTCGACCTGCTCGTGCACCAGGCGGTCCTGCAGTTCGAGCTGTTCACCGGCGTACCCGCCTCCCTGGACGCCATGCGGTCCGCCGGCGAGGCCGAGCTCGCGGCCAGGCACGCCTCCCCATGAGCCTCGACGTCGCTGGCGCCGCACTCGGCGCGCTGCTGTGCGGTGCCGCTGGGTTGGGAGTCCCGGCCCTGATCGCGCGGATGCGCGACGAGCGCTACGCACAGGTGGCCGTGGAGCCCGGGCTCGCCTGGCGCGCGGCCGTCGTGGCGGCAGTCTCGGGCGCGCTCCTCGGTGGCGCGGTCGGCCTCGACTGGCCGCTGCTCTTCCTGTTGCCGCTGGTGCCCGTCGCGGTCGCGCTGGCCTTCATCGACCTGCACACCCACCTGCTGCCGACCAAGATCATCTGGCCGACCCTCGCTGCCACGGTCGTGCTGGCAGCGGTCGCGGCGCTGGCGGAGGGCGACCCGCGCGCGTTCCTGCGCGCCGCCGCGGCGGGTGCATTGGTCTTCGGGCTCTTCCACGCGCTGTGGTGGGTCTACCCCGCGGGCATGGGGTACGGCGACGTCCGGCTCTCGTCGATCGTCGGCTTCGTGCTCGGCTACCTCGGGTGGGCCGAGCTGCTGATCGGCGTGTACGGCGCCTTCCTGGTGTTCGCCGTGCTCGGTGTCCTGCGGGCGGCGGCACGGCGCGACCGGTCGGCGCTGCGCACCCCGCTGCCGTTCGGGCCGTTCCTGCTGGCCGGGGTGTTCGCCGGGGTCGTGCTGGGCGGACCGCTGTGGGGGCATCTCGTCTCCGGGTGACCGACCGAGCACGTCGTACCGGCCGTGAAAGACTGCCCCCATGCTGCGTTGGCTCACCGCGGGCGAGTCCCACGGCCCCTCCCTGGTCGCGATCCTCGAAGGGCTGCCCGCCCATGTCCAGGTGACCTCCGACGACATCGCGGACGCTCTCGCCCGGCGCCGGCTCGGCTACGGCCGCGGCGCCCGGATGAAGTTCGAGCAGGACGAGGTGACGATCGTCGGCGGCGTCCGGCACGGCAAGACGCAGGGCGGACCGGTCGCGGTCCAGGTCGGCAACACCGAGTGGCCCAAGTGGGACAAGGTGATGTCGGCCGACCCGGTCGACCCCGTCGAGCTCGAGGCGATGGCCCGCAACGCCCCGCTGACCCGGCCGCGTCCCGGCCACGCCGACCTCGCCGGCATGCAGAAGTACGCCTTCGACGACGCCCGGCCGATCCTCGAGCGGGCCTCCGCGCGGGAGACCGCGGCCCGGGTGGCGCTCGGCCGGGTCGCCAGCAACTTCGTCGAGCAGGCCGTCGGTGCCCGGATCGTCTCCCACGTGATCGAGCTCGGCGGCGTACGCGCGCCCGCAGGCGTGTGGCCCGAGCCCGACGACGTGGCTCGCCTCGACGCCGACGAGGTGCGCTGCCTCGACGCCGACACCAGCAAGCTGATGGTTGAGCGCATCGACCAGGCGCATAAGGACGGCGACACCCTCGGCGGCGTCGTCGAGGTGGTCGTGCACGGGCTCCCGCCGGGCCTCGGCTCGCACGTGCACTGGGACCGGCGCCTCGACTCGCGCCTGGCCGGCGCGCTGATGGGCATCCAGGCGATCAAGGGCGTCGAGGTCGGCGACGGCTTCGAGCTCGCCGCCACCCCCGGCTCGCTCGCGCACGACGAGATCGTCTCGACCCCCGACGGCATCCGGCGGGTCAGTGGTCGCTCCGGCGGCACCGAGGGCGGCATGACGACCGGCGAGATCCTGCGGGTACGGGCGGCGATGAAGCCGATCGCCACCGTCCCGCGCGCGCTGCGCACCGTCGACCTCGCCACCGGCGAGGCGACCGTCGCGCACCACCAGCGCTCCGACGTCTGCGCGGTCCCGGCCGCGGGCATCGTCGCCGAGGCGATGGTCGCTCTGGTGCTGGCCGAGGCGGTGCTGGAGAAGTTCGGCGGCGACTCGGTCCAGGAGACCCGGCGCAACGCCGAGTCCTACCTCGACACGCTCCGATACAAGTGATCGTGCTGATCGGCCCGATGGGGTCCGGCAAGACGACGGTCGGCGGGCTGGTGGCCGAGCGGCTCGGCACCGCCGTCCGCGACACCGACCACGACGTCGAGGCGACCGCCGGGCGCGAGATCTCGGAGATCTTCGTCGACGACGGCGAGGCGGCCTTCCGGGCGCTCGAGCGGGCCGCGGTCGCCGAGGCACTGGCGACCCACGACGGCGTACTCGCGCTGGGTGGGGGTGCGGTGCTCGACCCCGACACCCGGGACCTGCTCGACGGTCACGACGTGGTCTTCCTCCGGGTCGGCCTCTCCGACGCCGTGAAGCGGGTGGGGCTCGGTACGTCGCGACCGCTCCTGCTGGGCAACGTGCGCGGCCGCATCAAGTCCCTGCTCGACGAGCGCACCCCGGTCTACGAGTCGGTCGCCACGCTCACCGTCGAGACCGACGGACGCGAGCCGCAGGAGATCGCCGACGAGATCGTCGCGGTCCTGGGAGCCCGCGCATGAACGAGAGCGTCATTCGGGTCAGCGGCCCGGCGCCGTACGACGTCGTCATCGGCCACGGTGTCGCCGACCGGCTGCCGGCGCTCCTCGGCGACGGGGTCACGCGGGTGGCGGTCGTGCACCCCGAGAGCCTCGCCGCCGACCCGATCATCGAGGCGCTCGAGCGTGACTACGAGGTCATCGGCATCGAGGTCCCGGACGGCGAGCGCGCCAAGACGGCCATCGTCGCCGCCGGGTGCTGGGAGGTCCTCGGCGAGGCCGGCTTCACCCGGTCCGACGCGGTCGTGACGTACGGCGGGGGCGCGACGACCGACCTCGGCGGGTTCGTCGCAGCCACCTGGCTGCGCGGGGTCAAGGTCGTGCACGTGCCCACCACGCTGCTGGCGATGGTCGACGCGGCGGTCGGCGGCAAGACCGGCATCAACACCGGTGCCGGCAAGAACCTGGTCGGCTCCTTCCACGAGCCCACCGGCGTCCTCTGCGACCTCGCCACCCTCGCGACGCTGCCGCGCGCCGAGCTGGTCGCCGGCCTGGGCGAGGTGGTGAAGTGCGGCTTCATCGCGGACCCGGTCATCCTTGACCTGGTGGAGGCCACCGACCCGCTCGACCTCACCGCCGACTCCGCGGTGCTCCGCGAGCTCGTCGAGCGAGCGGTCCAGGTCAAGGCCGACGTCGTCGCGGGCGACCTCAAGGAGACCGGCGGCACCGACGGCCATCCCGGTCGCGAGGCCCTGAACTACGGACACACGCTCGCGCACGCCATCGAGCGCACCGAGGACTACACGATCCGGCACGGTGAGGCGGTCGCCATCGGCTGCGTCTTCGTCGCCGAGGTCGCCGGCCGCGCGGGTCTGCTGGCTCCCGACGTCGTCGCCCGGCACCACTCGGCGTTCGCGCGGGTCGGGCTGCCCACGACGTACGACGGCGCCGCGTTCGAGACGTTGCACGCCGCCATGAAGGTCGACAAGAAGTCGCGGGGCAACCTGCTCCGCCTGGTCGTGCTCAGCGACCTCGCCCGGCCGACGGTGCTCGCCGGCCCGAGCGAGGACGACCTGCGGGCGGCGTACGCCGCGATCGGAGGCGGCTCGTGACCACGGTGTTGGTCCTCAACGGACCCAACCTCGGCCGCCTCGGCCGCCGCCAGCCCGAGATCTACGGCAGCACCACCCACGCCGAGCTCGCCGACCTGTGCGTCGGGTGGGGCCGGGACCTCGGTCTCGAGGTGGAGGTGCGCCAGACCAACCACGAGGGCGTCATGCTCGACTGGCTCAACGCTGCCGCCGACGAGGGCAACCCGGTCGTGCTCAACGCCGCCGCCTGGACGCACTACTCGTACGCGATCTTCGACGCCTGCGCCCAGCTGGTCGCCCCGCTGGTCGAGGTGCACATCTCCGACCCGCACCAGCGGCCCGAGGAGTTCCGGCACACGTCCGTCGTGACGCCGTACGCCGTCGAGGTCGTCAAGGGCCACGGCATCGACGGCTACCGGATGGCACTCGAGGTCATCTCCCGCCACCCAGGTTGAGTCGGGACTTTCGTCCATTGAGTCGGGAGTTCTGGACCGCGAGGGTGACCGAAAGTCCGGATTCAACCGTCGGAGGTCCCGATTCAACGGATCGGGCATCGCTGCCGATAGACTCCTCCGCTGGTGCCCATTCGTTGGGTCACCCCCCGAACCCTCCCGACGTACGAAGGCTGGCACGCGCGCATGGCAACCACGAACGACCTGAAGAACGGCATGGTTCTCAACATCGAAGGCCAGCTCTGGGCCGTTGTCGAGTTCCAGCACGTGAAGCCGGGCAAGGGTCCGGCCTTCGTGCGCACCAAGCTCAAGAACGTCGAGTCCAACAAGACCGTCGACAAGACCTTCAACGCCGGCACCAAGGTCGAGACCGCCACGGTCGACCGTCGCACGATGCAGTACCTCTACAACGACGGCTCGTCGTTCGTCTTCATGGACGTCTCCGACTACGAGCAGATCGAGATCGCGCCCGAGATCGTCGGCAGCGCCGCCAACTTCCTCCTGGAGAACCAGGAGGCCGTCGTGGCCACCAACGAGGGCCGCGTGCTCTTCATCGAGCTCCCGGCGTCGGTCGAGCTGGTCGTGACCTTCACCGAGCCCGGCCTCGCCGGTGACTCGGCCACCGGCCGCACCAAGCCGGCGACCCTGGAGACCAACCACGAGATCCAGGTCCCGCTCTTCATCAACCAGGGCGAGAAGGTCAAGGTCGACACCCGCGACTCGTCGTACATGGGGCGCGTGAAGGGCTGATGTCAGCCCGCTCCAAGGCCCGCAAGCGCGCGCTGGACGTCCTCTTCGCCTCCGACGTACGGGGTGAGTCCGCGACCACGGCCCTCGAGACCGCGATCGCCGATGGCGAGGGTCCGACCAACGACTACACCGCCGTCCTGGTGCGTGGCGTCGAGGACCACCGCGACCACATCGACGAGGTGCTGGCGCAGTACGCCGAGGGCTGGACCCTGCAGCGGATGCCGGCCGTCGACCGCAACGTCCTGCGCCTCGGCGTCTGGGAGCTGCTGTACGCCGCCGACGTGCCGGACACCGTCGCGATCAGCGAGGCGATGGCGCTGGTCACGGACCTGTCGACCGACGAGTCGCCGCAGTTTGTCAACGGCGTCCTCGGAGCGGTGCAGCGCAACAAGGAGTCCCTAGTCTGAGGGCATGACTGCTCTCGAGGTTGACCTGGTCGTCATCGGCACCGGACCGGGAGGCGAGGCCCTTGCCACCGGCGCTGCGAAGGCGGGCCTGAAGGTCGTGGCCGTCGACAAGCACCTGGTCGGCGGCGAGTGCCCCTATTACGGGTGCATCCCGACCAAGATGATGGTGCGCGCGAGTGATGCCGTCGCCGAGGTACGCCGGGCCGCGACCCTCGCCGGCGACGCCTCGATCTTCACGTCCTGGGCGCCCGTGCACCGGCGCATCGACGAGGACGCCACGACGCACTGGGACGACACGACCGCCGTCGACCGGCTGAAGGACGCGGGCGCGGACGTGCACCACGGGGTCGGCCGCCTGGCCGGTCCGGGACGAGTCGAGGTCACCACCGCCGACGGCGAGGTCATCACTTACACGACTCGCCGCGGCACGGTGCTCAACCCCGGCACCCGGCCGACGGTGCCGCCGGTCGAGGGGCTCGCGGGCACGCCGTACTGGACCAACCGCGACGCCGTGCAGGTCGCCGAGCTGCCGTCCTCGCTGGTCGTCGTCGGCGGCGGGCCGATCGGGTGCGAGCTGGCGCAGGTGTTCGCCCGGTTCGGCGTCCGCGTCACCGTCGTGCAGCACGGCCCGCGGCTGGTCCCGGCCAACGAGCCGGAGGCGTCCGCCCTGCTCGCCGAGGTCTTCGCCCACGAGGGCATCCGGGTGCTCACCGACGCCGAGCTCCAGCGGGCGTCGTACGCCGACGGCGCGTTCACCCTCACCCTAGGCTCGGGGGAGGAGCTGGTGGCCGACAAGGTGTTGCTGGCCGCGGGTCGGACTCCCAACCTCGACGATCTCGGCCTCGAGACCGTCGGCCTCGACCCCGCAGCCCGGACGCTCGACGTCGACGACCGGCTGCGTGTCCAGGACGGCGCAGTGCAGGATCGACTCTGGGCGATCGGCGACGTCACCGGCAAGGGGGCGTTCACGCACGTCTCGATGTACCAGTCCGCGGTCGCACTGCGCGACGTGCTCGGGCAGGACGGGCCAGCAGCGCGCTACCACGCCGTACCGCACGCGACGTTCACCGACCCCGAGATCGGCGGGGTCGGGATGTCGGAGCAGCAGGCGCGCGACGCCGGGCTGACCGTGCGGACCGGCATCACGAAGCTGGAGCAGTCCTCGCGCGGTTTCACGCACGGCCCGGGTGGGCACGGGGTGATCAAGGTCGTCGAGGATGCCGACCGCGGGGTCCTGGTCGGTGCGACCGCCATGGGACCGGCCGGCGGCGAGATCCTCGGGTTCCTGGCCGTCGCGGTCCACGCGGAGGTCCCGGTCGACACGCTCAGGACGATGATCTATGCCTACCCGACCTTCCACCGCGCCATCGAGTCCGCGCTCGCCGATCTCTCCTGACGGCGACTGGATCGACTGGGTCGCGCGCGCCGGCCTGGTCGCGTACGGCGTCGTCTACGTCCTGATCGGCTGGCTGGCGCTGCAGCTGGCCTGGGGCGACCGGTCCGGCGCACCCTCGAGCTCCGGCGCCCTGCGCGAGCTCGCCCAGCAGCCGTTCGGTGGGGTCCTGATCTGGGTCGTCTCCATCGGGATGTTCCTGCTCGCCCTGTGGCAGCTGCTCGAGGCCGGCTTCGGGCATCGCGACGAGGACGGCAAGAAGCGCCTCGCCAAGCGCCTCGCGTCGGCGGGCAAGGCTCTCGTCTACATCGTCATCGGGTTCAGCGGCATCAAGATCGCGATCGGCAGCGGCTCGTCGGGCAAGGGCGAGGAGACCTTCACCGCCAAGCTGATGAACCTGCCCGCCGGTCAGGTGCTGGTCGCTGCCGTCGGGCTCGCGATCATCGGCTTCGGGATCTTCCAGCTCTACCGCGCCTGGACCGAGGGTTTCGCCGACAAGCTGGACGGCGAGGGGCGCAGCGGCAAGTCGGGCACGGCGTACATCGCGTTCGGCAAGGCCGGCTACACCGCGCGCGGCGTCGCCTTCGCCATCGTCGGCGGGCTGTTCGTCTATGCCGCGGTCACCCACGACGCGAAGAAGTCCGGCGGGCTCGACCAGGCGCTCTTCGAGGTCCTCGACCAGCCGTTCGGCCCGTTCCTGCTCACGCTGGTCGCCATCGGCCTGGTCTGCTTCGGGCTCTTCACCTTCGCGCAGGCCCGGCACCTGTCGCGATGACGGGGTCGAGCTCGGTCGACGTCGTCGTACTGGGTCTCGGCGCCGGAGGTGAGTATGCCGCCCGCAAGCTCGCCGAGGCCGGGCTGGACGTCGTCGGGGTCGAGCGCGAGCTCGTCGGTGGCGAGTGCCCGTTCTACGGCTGCACCCCGTCGAAGCTGATGATCTACTCGGCGCACGAGGGCCAGGACTTCGCCCGGGCGGCCGCCCGCATCCGCGAGGCCAACCACGACTGGCACGACGACCAGCACGCCGGCCCGCTGGAGGAGGCGGGTGTCCGGCTCGTCCGCGGGCACGGCCGGCTCGCCGGTCCCGGCCGGGTCGAGGTCGGCAGCACGACGTACGACGCACGGCTGGGTGTCGTGCTCGACACCGGTACCGAGCCAGCGGTGCCTGCGATCGACGGGCTCGCCGGCACGCCGTACTGGACCAACCGCGACGTGATGCGCCAGACCGATGCCCCAGCCTCGCTGGTGGTGCTCGGCGGCGGACCGATCGGGTGCGAGCTGGCCCAGGCGTTCGCCCGCTTCGGGTCCCAGGTGACGCTCGTCGAGGCCGAGGACCGGCTGCTCGGTCCCGAGGAGCCGGAGGCCGCCGAGGTCGTGACCAGGGTGCTCCGGGCCGAGGGTGTCGACGTCCGGGTCGGCGCCGAGCTGATGCGGGTGGAGTACGACGGCGGGTTCGTCCTGGAGGTGGGAGGCGACGTGGTGAGTGCCTCGCATCTGCTGGTGGCCGTGGGCCGCAAGCCCAACCTCGACGACATCGGCCTCGAGACCGTCGGCCTCTCGCCCGAGGTCGGGCACCTCGACACCGACGAGCGACTCCGGGCTGGGACACGCCTCTGGGCGGTCGGCGACATCACCGGGAAGGGCGCGTTCACGCACGTCTCGCTCTACCAGGCGAAGGTCGCCGTGGCAGACCTTCTCCGAGTAGACCGTCCTGGAGCGGACCGTCCCGTAGCGGACTATCGCGCCGTCAGCCGGGTGACCTTCACCGACCCGGAGGTCGGCGCGGTGGGGCTCACGGAGGAGCAGGCGCGTCGGGCGGGGCTGCGGGTGCAGGTGGGGCAGGCCGAGCTCGCGCGCTCCGCCCGGGGTTGGATCAACGAGGCCGAGGGGCTCGTCAAGGTGGTGGCCGACGCCGACCGAGGCATCCTCGTCGGCGGCACTGTCGTGGCGCCGTACGGCGGCGAGGTGATCGGGTTGCTCACCGCGGCCGTGCACGCCGAGATCCCGGTCGAGACCCTGCGCGGGATGCACTACGCCTACCCGACCTTCCACCGCGCGATCGCGGCGGCGCTGCGCGACCTCTGAACGATGCGTGTGGCCACCTCAATTTCGGGGAAGGACCAGCGAGAGCCAGGACGGTCCAGGCTCTGAGGGAGGGACCGATGTCGCAGGAAGCATGGAGCTCCGGGGGCTCGCGACACGAGGCCGACGACACCAGCGACAAGCTCTACACGCCCGAGGACTTCGCCGCGTACGCCGCGCGCCGGGAGACCCGCGACGGAGAGGCCGGCGGTCGGGAGGCGATGACGTACGGCGACCCCCTGACCGACCCGCTCCCGGGTGCTGAGGCACCCGCCCAGGTCCCCACGAGCCCGCCGCCGCCGTACCGGCCGTCGACGCCGCCACCGGCGGCTCCGCCGCCGGCCTATCGGCCGCCCGCCGACCCGCCCCCTGCTGCTCCCGCCGTCGAGACCGCCGAGACCGCCGAGCCGGACGGCGAGGTGCGGCGCTTCATGAGCGCCACCGACTTCCTGGACCGCCGCGACGCCGAGCAGGAGCACGGCCCGGCGACCTGGGGCTGGCGCGGCACGGTGCGCCGGTGGAGCGGCGGCCTGATCACGCCGCGCATGGGCGCCGACGAGCTGGCCTACGAGCAGGACCGGGCGACCATCCAGCGCGACTTCGACGGGCCGCGGACCATCGCGTTCATCAACCCCAAGGGCGGCGCGGCCAAGACGACCGGTGTGCTCGCGGCGGGCTTCACCTTCGGCACCGTGCGCGGTGGCGGCGTGGTCGCGTGGGACAACAACGAGACCCGCGGCACCCTCGGCATCCGAGGGACCCGCAGCACCCACCGCAACACCACGCGCGAGCTCCTCGAGGACCTGGAGCGGTTCACCGACGTCTACCAGTCCCGCATCGGCGACCTCGGTGCCTTCGTCCGGTCGCAGGGCGACGCCCACTTCGACGTCCTCGCCTCCGACGAGCGGCCCGACGTGACCGGCACGATCCGGGCCTCCGACTTCGACTCGGTGCACAAGCTCCTGGAGCGCTTCTACCGGGTGATCCTGATCGACACCGGCAACAACATGCGGGCCGAGAACTGGCTCGCCGCCGCCGGTGCCGCCGACCTCCTCGTCGTCACGTCGACGGTCCGCGAGGACACCGGCTACAGCGGCCTGTGGATGCTCGACGCGCTGCAGGACGCCGGCTACCAGGACCTCAAGCACAAGACGGTCACGGTGCTGTCGGACCCGTCCGCCACCGTCGACGCCAAGCTCGCGGCCGACCTCGTGGAGGTCTACCAGCAGCGCACTCGCGGGGTGTACCGCGTCCCGTACGACCCGGCCCTGGTCGCCGGCTCCGTCGTGCCCTACTCGCAGCTCTCCGACAACACGCGCAAGCAGTGGCTCAAGGCCTGCGCCGGGATGGCCGCGGCCCTGTGACCCGCCGACCCGCTCCTCGCGGCCGCTCGACCCGGCCGGGAGAGCGGGTCGGCGTCATGCCTTGGCGGCGCCCCACCCGTGCCACTTCTCGACCACCAGCCAGCAGCTCGTACGCGGGCTCTCGTGGTCGGGGTAGGGGTTGCCGCCGTAGTGCCTGCTCAGCCGGTCGATGTCGACGTGCCCCGCGTCCGGGATCAACCCCTCGACCCGTCCCATCAGCGAGACATGGGTGTACCAGCTGTCCTCGTCGAGCACGGTCAGCGTGACCCGGGGGTCGCGGCGCAGGTGCTTCAACCGCACCCGGGTGTCGTCCATGTTGAGCAGCACCCGGTCGTCGTCCTCCAGCAGGTACCAGGTCGCGACAGAGATCGGCTGACCGTCGGAGCGCAACGTCGTCACCACCGCCGGGTTGGCCTTGGTGAGCAGTGCGCGGACGTCGTCGGGGAACGGCAGCTCGGGCATGGATCCTCCTCGTGGGTTGTCCTGGACCGATCCTGTACCCAGCCGTCAAGACGCCGCACCTTCGCCGTTTGGTCACCAACCGCAGATTTCCGGGCCGTCGGCCTGCGGTTGGTGACCAATCGGCGCAGCGTTCGAGGCAACGGCAGGCGGTCGGTCCTGGTCCACCTTCCGCGGCTGGTGATCCGCGGAGGAGCTACGGCCGGCCCGGATGGACGTGTCGATTGGTCACCAACCACAGATTTCGACGCCTCGGATGTGCGGTTGGTGACCAATCGGCGCCTACCCGGGCCGAGGGAGGCATGGATCCACCTCGAGACGGGTTACCGATACCGGAGAGCCGAGAGGAGCAGCCACATGCGTGCAGTCGTCTACCGCGAGACCGGTCCGTCGTCGGTGCTGGAGGTCGTCGAGCGCGACCTGCCGGAGCCTGGCCCGGGCGAGGTGCGGGTCCGGGTGGTCCGCTCCGGCGTGAACCCGACGGACTGGAAGTTCCGCGCCGGGATGATGGCCGGCCACGACGAGGTCGTCCCCGGCCAGGACGGCGCGGGCGTGGTCGACGCGGTCGGCCCGGACGTCGAGGCGTACGCCGTGGGCGACCGGGTGTGGCTGGTGCTGGCGCAGCACGGCCGGCCGTACGGCACAGCTGCGGAGTACACGGTCCAGCCCGTCGAGCGGGTCGCCCCGTTGGCCGATGCCGCGTCGTACGAGCTCGGCGCGAGCCTCGGCGTGCCGGCGGTGACGGCGCACCGGGCGCTCACGGCGGCCGAGGACGGACCCCACCGGCTTGGGCCGGGCACGCTCGCCGGCCGGGTCGTGCTGGTCGCCGGGGGAGCGGGTGCGGTCGGCAACGCCGCGATCCAGCTGGCGCGCTGGTCGGGCGCCACCGTGGTGACCACGGTCAGCAGCGACGAGAAGGCCGATCTCGCCCGGGCGGCAGGCGCCGACCACGTCGTGAACTACCGCGAGACCGACGCGACGACCGAGATCCGGGCGATCGCGCCCGACGGCGTGGACATCGCCGTCGAGGTGGCGCCGGCGCAGAACATCGGCATCGACCTCGACGTGGTCAAGGTGCACGGCCTGGTCTCGATCTACGCCAACAACGGCGGTGACGAGCTGACCATGCCGTTGCGCGCTGCGTTCGGGAAGAACCTGCGCTTCCAGTTCCTGATCCTCTACACGCTCCACCAGCACCTCGTGCAGGCGGCGGTCGAGGACGTCAACGCCGCCGTGGCGGCCGGTGCGCTGCGGGTCGGCGCGGACGCCGGCGTACCGCTGCACCACTTCCCGCTCGAGCAGACCGCCGCCGCCCAGGACGCCGTGGAGGGTGGCGCCGTCGGCAAGGTCTTGGTGGACATCGCCGCCGACTGACCACCCGCGTGGTTGAGTTGGTGCATGGCCAAACCGTTGTGGGTCGTTGCCGGCGTCGTCATGGTGCTCATCGGCCTGCTGTGGACCCTGCAGGGCCTCGACATCATCACGGGCAGCTCGATGAGCGGTACGACGACATGGTCGATCATCGGGCCGATCGTGCTGCTGGTCGGCGCGTTCATCATGTCGGTCGGCATCCGTGGGCGCAGACCCTGACGGCGCCCCGGTCGGCCGCCGGGTGGTGCTGGGACTGTTCGGCCTCGGCGCGCTCGGCGTCGTCACCGGCAGCAAGATCCAGGGCGGACTGAGCGAGCTGCTCGCCCCGGTCCAGCTGCGCGACCCGACCGGGTTCACCTCGCTGGTCCCGCTCGGCAACACCTGGCGCTACTACTCGGTGACGGGCTCGGTCGCACCGCGCGACGCGACGTCGTACGAGCTGAAGGTCTCGGGGCTCGTCGACCGGCCGGCGACGTACCGGCTCGCCGATCTCGAGGCGATGCCGCAGACCGCCTTCACCGACACCTTCCACTGCGTGACGGGGTGGCACGTGCCCGACGTCCCGTGGACCGGCGTACGGCTCTCCGGCCTGCTGGACGCGGCCGCCCCGACTGCCAAGGCGGTCGGCGTGCGCTTCCACTCCTTCGACGGCACCTACTCGGTCAACATGACGCTCGAGCAAGCTCGCGCCGACGACGTGATCGTCGCGCTGAGCATGTACGGCGACCCGGTGACCCACGACCACGGGGGACCGGTGCGGATCTACTCGGGCTCGATGTACGGCTACAAGAGCACCAAGTGGCTCTCCGAGATCGAGGTGACGCCCAACAACGACCCGGGCTACTGGGAGGACCGCGGCTATCCGCTGGACGGATTCATCGGTGAGTGAGCCATCGGTGAGTGAGTCGACGGGGTCGTTGGCCAGGTTCGCCCCCACGGAGCGGCTGGTGCACCGGCTGGTGGCGATCCTGATGGGCAGCTGCCTGGTCACCGCGGCGATCCTCTACAACGGCTCGCTGATGATGGCGATCGGCCACCGCCACCTGGTCGAGACGATCCACGTGTGGAGCGGACTCGCGCTGCCGGTCCCGATGATCGCGGGCGCGCTGTCGGCGGCGTACCGCTCCGACGTACGACGGCTCAACCGGTTCACCCCCGCCGACTGGCGGTGGCTGCGCAGCCGGACCCGGCGTGACGGCACGATCCCGGTGGGCAAGTTCAACGCCGGCCAGAAGGTCAACGCCTGGCTGGTCGCCGGCTCGACCGGCGTACTGCTCGGCACCGGCGCCGTCATGTACTGGACCGGGCTGGTCCGGCTGTCCTGGCGCTCCGGTGCGACGTTCGTGCACGACTGGTTCGCGCTCGGCCTGGGACTGCTGGTGATCGGCCACCTCGTCTACGCGATCCGGGACCCGGAGGCCCGCCGCGGGATGCGCACCGGACGGGTCGCGACCCACTGGGCGCGCGCCGAGCACGGCGCCTGGGCCGAGGAGATGGACGACGTCGGGCCGGGTGGTTTCGAGGCTCAGGCCTAACGGCCTTCGCACCTCAACCACCGGTCACGGTGGTTGAGGTGTGAGGAGCGCCAGCGACGAGCCTCGAAACCCTTGGGTAGAGGTGTGAGGGCCGCTAGGCCCGAGCCTCGAAACCCTTGGGTAGAGGTGTGAGGGCCGCTAGGCCCGAGCCTCGAAACCACCAGCGGTGGACAAGATCGTCCAACTCCTGAGAATCGCCCGGTCCCGGTTGGGCCGACGGTCCGCGACGCGGGTAGGGTGCGTGTCGATCGACATCCTTTAACGAGCCGTCCCGTGAGGCGGAGAAGGAGGTCTCAGCACTGGTGTGTGCTCAGCCTGCCCCCGAAGAATCTTCCGAAGGCCGCGTGGTCCTCGACGCCCGTGACATCACCCGGGCCCTGACTCGGATCTCCCACGAGATCCTCGAGCGCAACCGCGGGGCGGGAGACCTGGTCCTCCTGGGCATCCCGAGCCGCGGCGTACCGCTGGCCCGCCGGATCGCCGAGCGGATGGCCGCCGTCGAGGGGTTCGACGTCCCGGTCGGCTCGCTCGACGTCACGATGTACCGCGACGACCTGCGGATGAAGCCGGCACGTGCGCTGCTGCCGACGCAGATCCCGGCCGGCGGCATCGACGGCAAGGTGGTCGTCCTGGTCGACGACGTGCTCTTCTCCGGCCGCACGATCCGCGCGGCCCTCGACGCGCTCAACGACATCGGCCGGCCCAAGGCGGTGCGCCTCGCGGTGCTGGTCGACCGTGGACACCGCGAGCTGCCGATCCGCGCCGACTTCGTCGGCAAGAACCTCCCGACCTCGCTGGTCGAGCGGGTCAAGGTCACCCTCGCCGGCGTCGACGAGACCGACGCGGTCACGATCCAGGGAGTGGGCGCGTGAAGCGGCACCTGCTGAGCGCGGCCGACCTGAGCCGCGACGACGCCGAGCTGGTCCTCACGACGGCCGACGAGATGCGCTCCCTCGCGGACCGGCCGATCAAGAAGCTCCCGGCGCTGCGAGGCCGCACCGTGGTCAACCTCTTCTTCGAGGACTCGACCCGCACCCGGATCTCGTTCGAGGCCGCGGCCAAGCGGCTGAGCGCGGACGTCATCAACTTCTCCGCCAAGGGCTCGAGCCTGTCGAAGGGTGAGAGCCTCAAGGACACCGCGCTGACCCTGGAGGCGATGGGCGCCGACGCGGTCGTCGTACGACATGGCTCCAGCGGCGCCCCGCACCTGCTGGCGCACTCCGGCTGGGTCCGCTCCAGCGTCGTCAACGCCGGCGACGGCACCCACGAGCACCCGACGCAGGCGCTGCTCGACGCCTTCACGATGTGGAAGCACCTGGGCGAGTCGAAGCCCGGCGGGCTGGAGGGACGCAAGGTCGCGATCGTCGGCGACGTGCTGCACAGCCGGGTCGCGCGGTCCAACGCGCTGCTGCTGCAGACCCTCGGCGCCGAGGTCACCCTGGTGGCGCCGCCGACCCTGCTGCCGGTCGGCATCGAGGGCTGGCCGGTCGAGACGTCGTACGACCTCGACTCGGTGCTGCCCAAGGCCGACGCGGTGATGATGCTGCGGGTCCAGCGGGAGCGGATGCACGGCGGGTTCTTCCCGACCGCGCGGGAGTACTCGCGCCGCTACGGCCTGGACGGCAAGCGGATGGCGATGCTCCAGGACCACACGATCGTGATGCACCCCGGGCCGATGGTCCGGGGCATGGAGATCACCGCGGACGTCGCCGACAGCGACCGCTCGGTGATCGTCGAACAGGTCACCAACGGCGTCGCCGTGCGGATGGCCGTCCTGTACCTGCTGCTCGGTGGGTCCGAGCCGGCTGTCGGAGGAGAAGAGTGAGCACCAGCTACCTGATCAAGAACGTCTCGGTCCTGGGCGGTACGCCGAGCGACCTGTTGCTGCAGGACGGTGTGGTCCGCGATGCCGCGGACGCGCCCGCCGACGCCGAGGTGATCGACGCGACCGGGCTGATCGCGCTGCCCGGCCTGGTCGACCTGCACACCCACCTGCGCGAGCCGGGCCGGGAGGACGCCGAGACCGTCGACACCGGCACCCAGGCCGCGGCGCTGGGTGGCTTCACGGCCGTCTTCGCGATGGCCAACACCGAGCCGGTCGCCGACACCGCCGGCGTCGTCGAGCAGGTCTGGCGGCTCGGCCGCGAGGCCGGCCACTGCGACGTCTACCCGATCGGCGCGGTCACCGTCGGCCTCCAGGGCGAGCGGCTCGCCGAGCTCGGCGCGATGGCCGACTCGGCCGCCCGGGTCCGGGTCTTCTCCGACGACGGCAAGTGCGTCAGCGACGCGGTGCTGATGCGCCGGGCGCTGGAGTACGTCAAGGCGTTCGACGGCGTGGTCGCCCAGCACGCCCAGGAGCCGCGGCTCACCGAGGGCGCGCAGATGAACGAGGGCGAGCTCTCGGGCCGCCTCGGCCTGGCCGGCTGGCCCGCGGTCGCCGAGGAGGCGATCATCGCCCGCGACGTGCTGCTCGCCGAGCACGTCGGCTCCCGCCTGCACGTCTGCCACGTGTCCACCGCCGGCTCGGTCGACATCGTGCGCTGGGCCAAGAGCAAGGGCGTCGATGTGACGGCCGAGGCATGCCCCCACCACCTGCTGCTGACCGACCAGCTGGCCGCGACGTACGACCCGATCTACAAGGTCAACCCGCCGCTGCGCTCGCAGACCGACGTCGAGGCGCTGCGGGCCGGCCTGGCCGACGGCACGATCGACATCGTCGCCACCGACCACGCGCCGCACCCGCACGAGGACAAGGACTGCGAGTGGGCGGCCGCCGCCTTCGGCATGCTCGGCCTCGAGACCGCGCTCTCGATCGTCCAGCAGACGATGGTCGACGCCGGCCTGCTCGACTGGGCGGGCGTCGCCGAGCGGATGTCCTACGCCCCGGCCCTGATCGGCCGGGTGGCCGAGCACGGCCGCCCGATCGAGGTGGGTGAGCCCGCCAACGTCGTGCTCTACGACCCGGCCGCGACCCGCACGGTCGACCCGTCGGAGTCGGCCAGCCTGAGCCGCAACACGCCGTACCGCGGGATGGAGCTGCCCGGCCGCGTGGTCGCGACGTTCCTCCGCGGCAAGGCGACCGTGCTCGACGGGAAGCTGGCATGAGCGCCGCTGCCGGGTCACCGGGTTTCGAGACAGGCGCTAGCGCGCCTTCCTCACCCACCGGTGCCGCGATCCTGGTCCTCGAGGACGGGCGCACCTTCACCGGCGAGGCGTACGGCGCCGAGGGCGAGACCTTCGGTGAGGCGGTCTTCAACACCGGCATGACCGGCTACCAGGAGACGCTCACCGACCCGTCCTACCACCGCCAGGTCGTCGTGATGACGGCCCCGCACATCGGCAACACGGGCGTCAACGACGAGGACCCGGAGTCCTCGCGGATCTGGGTCGCCGGATACGTCGTGCGCGACCCCGCCCGCCGCGTCTCCAACTGGCGCGCCCAGCGCAGCCTCGACGACGAGCTGCGGGCGCAGGGCGTCGTCGGGATCTCCGGCATCGACACCCGCGCGCTGACCCGCCACCTGCGCGAGCGCGGCGCGATGCGGGTCGGCATCTCCTCGACCGAGACCGACGCGACCGCCCTGCTGGAGCGGGTGCGTGCGTCGGGAGAGATGGCCGGCGCCGAGCTCGCCTCCGAGGTGTCGACGGGGGAGAGCTACGTCGTGCCGGCGCAGGGTGACAAGCGGTTCACCGTCGTGGCCCTCGACCTCGGCATCAAGACCATGACGCCCTACCGGATGGCCGAGCGCGGCATCGAGGTGCACGTCGTCCCCGCGACGGCCACCCTCGACGAGGTGCTCGCGATCCAGCCGGACGGGCTGTTCTTCTCCAACGGGCCCGGCGACCCGGCGGCGACCACCGACCAGGTCGCCCTGCTGCAGGGCGCACTGGCGCGCGACCTGCCCTACTTCGGGATCTGCTTCGGCAACCAGCTCTTCGGCCGGGCGCTCGGCTTCGGGACCTACAAGCTGAAGTACGGCCACCGCGGCATCAACCAGCCGGTGATGGACCGCACCACCGGCAAGGTCGAGGTCACCGCGCACAACCACGGCTTCGCGGTCGACGCGCCGCTCGACGGCAGCACGACCACGCCGTACGGCGAGGCGACGGTGAGCCACGTCTGCCTCAACGACGACGTGGTCGAGGGCCTCGAGCTCCGCGACGAGGCCGGGAGGCTCAAGGGCTTCTCCGTCCAGTACCACCCCGAGGCCGCCGCGGGCCCGCACGACGCGGCGTACCTCTTCGACCGGTTCGTCGATCTCATGCGTGACTCCGGAGGTTTCGAGGCTCGCTTCGCTCGCACCTCAACCACCGGAACCGACCCGGTGGTTGAGGTGCGAGGCGCGCCAGCGCCGAGCCTCGAAACCACCACCGACGGAGAGGGCGTCTGATGCCGAAGCGCGAGGACATCAAGTCCGTCATGGTGATCGGCTCCGGGCCGATCATCATCGGCCAGGCCTGCGAGTTCGACTACTCCGGCACCCAGGCCTGCCGGGTGCTCAAGGAGGAGGGCATCCGGGTCATCCTGGTCAACTCCAACCCGGCCACGATCATGACCGACCCCGAGTTCGCCGACGCGACGTACGTCGAGCCGATCACGCCCGACTTCGTCGAGAAGGTGATCGCCAAGGAGCGTCCCGACGCGCTGCTGCCGACCCTCGGCGGCCAGACCGCGCTCAACGCGGCGATCGCGCTGCACGAGAACGGCGTCCTGGAGAAGTACGGCGTCGAGATGATCGGCGCCAGCTTCGACGCGATCCACCGCGGTGAGAACCGCGAGCTCTTCAACGCGATCGTCGCGAAGGTCGGCGGCGAGACCGCGAAGAGCTTCGTGTGCCACACGCTCGAGGACTGCGAGAAGGCGGTCGCCGAGCTCGGCTACCCGGTCGTCGTACGGCCGTCGTTCACCATGGGCGGCACCGGCTCCGGCATCGCGTACGGCGAGGACGAGTTGGCGCGCATCGCCGGCGCCGGCCTGGCTGCCAGTCCGAGCACCGAGGTCCTCATCGAGGAGTCGATCATCGGCTGGAAGGAGTACGAGCTGGAGGTGATGCGCGACAAGGCCGACAACGTCGTCATCATCTGCTCGATCGAGAACCTCGACCCGATGGGCGTCCACACCGGCGACTCGATCACGGTCGCGCCGGCGATGACGCTGACCGACCGCGAGTACCAGCACCTGCGTGACCTCGCGATCGGCATCATCCGCGAGGTCGGCGTCGACACCGGCGGCTGCAACATCCAGTACGCCGTCAACCCCGCCGACGGCCGGGTGATCGTCATCGAGATGAACCCCCGCGTCTCCAGGTCGAGCGCGCTGGCGTCGAAGGCGACCGGTTTCCCGATCGCGAAGATCGCGGCCAAGGTCGCCATCGGCTACACGCTCGACGAGATCCCCAACGACATCACGATGCGTGCCGACGGCTCCAGCACGCCGGCGGCGTTCGAGCCCACGCTCGACTACGTCGTGGTCAAGGTGCCGCGCTTCGCGTTCGAGAAGTTCCCCGGTGCCGACCCGCGGCTGACCACGCACATGAAGTCGGTCGGCGAGGCGATGGCAATCGGCCGCAACTTCACCGAGGCGCTGCAGAAGGCGCTGCGCTCGCTGGAGTCCAAGGACGCCGTCTTCGACTGGCACCAGGAGTGGGTCGAGCTCGACAAGGACGCGCTGCTCGCCGAGATCGAGGTCCCGCACGACGGCCGCCTCAAGAAGGTCATGGACGCGCTGCGCGCCGGCGCGACGGCCGACGAGGTCTTCGAGCACACCAAGATCGACCCGTGGTACGTCGACCAGCTGCTGCTGATCAACGAGATCGCCGAGGAGGTGACCGCCGCTCCCGAGCTCACCCCCGAGCTGCTGCGCAAGGCCAAGCGGCACGGGTTCTCCGACGTGCAGATCGGCAAGATCCGCGGCATGACGCCCGACGTCGTACGCGGCGTCCGGCACGCGCTCGGCATCCGCCCGGTCTACAAGACCGTCGACACCTGCGCGGCCGAGTTCGCCGCGGCCACGCCGTACCACTACTCGTCGTACGACGAGGAGTCCGAGGTCTCGCCGCGGGAGAAGCAGGCCGTGATCATCCTCGGCTCCGGTCCCAACCGGATCGGCCAGGGCATCGAGTTCGACTACTCGTGCGTGCACGCCTCGCTGACGCTATCCGAGGCCGGCTACGAGACGATCATGGTCAACTGCAACCCCGAGACCGTCTCGACCGACTACGACACCTCCGACCGGCTCTACTTCGAGCCGCTCACCCTCGAGGACGTCCTCGAGATCGTGCACGCCGAGGAGCAGGCCGGACCGGTCGCGGGCGTCATCTGCCAGCTCGGCGGGCAGACGCCACTGGGTCTCGCGCAGGGCCTCAAGGACAACGGCGTCACGATCCTCGGCACCTCGCCCGAGGCGATCCACCTGGCCGAGGAGCGCGGCGCCTTCGGGCGGGTGCTCGCCGACGCCGGGCTGCCGGCGCCGAAGTACGGCATGGCCACCAGCTTCCCCGACGCCCACCGGATCGCGGCCGAGATCGGTTACCCGGTCATGGTGCGGCCGTCGTACGTCCTGGGCGGGCGCGGCATGGAGATCGTGTACGACGACGCATCGCTCGAGGGCTACATCGGACGCTCGACCGAGATCGGACCGTCGCACCCGGTGCTGGTCGACCGGTTCATCGACGACGCTGTCGAGATCGACGTAGACGCGCTGTACGACGGCACCGAGCTCTTCCTCGGCGGCGTGATGGAGCACATCGAGGAGGCCGGCATCCACTCCGGCGACTCGTCCTGCGCGCTGCCGCCGATCACCCTCGGCAAGGCTGAGATCGACCGGATCCGCACCGCCACCGAGGCGATCGCCAAGGGTGTCGGCGTGCTCGGGCTGCTCAACATCCAGTTCGCGCTCGGCTCCGACGTGCTCTACGTGCTCGAGGCCAACCCGCGCGCCAGCCGGACGGTGCCGTTCGTCTCCAAGGCGACCGCCACCCAGCTCGCCAAGGCGGCGGCCCGGGTGATGCTCGGCGAGTCGATCGCCGACCTGCGCACCGCCGGGCTGCTGCCCGCGTCCGGCGACGGCGGCACGCTGCCGGCCGACCAGCCGATCGCGGTCAAGGAGGCGGTGATGCCGTTCAACCGGTTCCGCAGCCCCGACGGCAAGCAGGTCGATACCGTGCTCGGCCCGGAGATGAAGTCGACCGGTGAGGTGATGGGCTTCGACGCCGACTTCGGCTCGGCCTTCGCGAAGGCGCAGGCCGGCGCCTTCGGACCGCTGCCGACCAGCGGCCAGGTCTTCGTCAGCATGGCCAACCGCGACAAGCGGCACATGATCTTCCCGATCAAGGTGCTCGCCGACCACGGCTTCGAGATCCTCGCGACCCAGGGCACCGCGGAGGTGCTGCGGCGCAACGGCGTGCAGACCACCATCGTGCGCAAGCACTGGGAGGGCGAGGGGCCGAACGGTGAGAAGACGACCGTGCAGCTGATCCTCGACGGCGACATCCAGCTGGTCATCAACACGCCCAACGGCTCGACCAGCGGCGCGCATGCACGGCTCGACGGCTACGAGATCCGCACGGCGGCGATCATGGCCAACATCCCGTGCATCACGACCGTCCAGGGTCTGGGCGCTGCGGTCCAGGGCATCGAGGCACTGAAGCGCGGCGAGATCGGCGTGCGCTCGCTGCAGGACTGGGCCCGCCGGTGATCTACCGCGCGTTCTTCGACCGCGTCCTGACCCGCACCGACCCGGAGAAGGCGCACCACACGGCCTTCCGGGCAATCCGTGCGGCGCGACCGGTGACGGCGCGCCGTCGTACGCCGGGCACGCCGGTGTCCGCGCTGGGGCTGACCTTCCCCAACGTGCTCGGCCTCGCGGCCGGCTTCGACAAGAACGCCGTCGGCATCGACGCGCTCGCGGCGCTGGGCTTCGGGCACGTCGAGATCGGCACGGTCACGGGGGAGGGGCAGCCCGGCAACCCGACGCCACGGCTCTTCCGGCTGCCCGAGGACCGCGCGGTCGTCAACCGGATGGGCTTCAACAACGAGGGCGCCGAGGTGGTCGCGGCCAGGCTCAAGGCGCGAGGTCGTCGCGAACGCGTCGTGCTCGGCGTCAACATCGGCAAGAGCAAGGTCGTGCCCGAGGACGAGGCGGTCCGCGACTACGAGAAGTCCGCACGCCTGCTGGCGCCGTACGCCGACTACCTCGTCGTCAACGTCAGCTCGCCCAACACGCCGGGCCTGCGCAACCTGCAGGCCGTCGAGAAGCTCGAGCCGATCCTGACCGCGGTGCAGACGATCGCCGGCTCCGTGCCGCTCCTGGTCAAGATCGCGCCCGACCTGTCCGACGACGACGTGCTCGCGGTCGCCGACCTCGCGCTCACGATCGGCCTCGACGGCATCATCGCCACCAACACGACCATCTCCCGAGCGGGACTGCGCACCCCGGCAGCGAAGGTCGAGGAGGTCGGCGCCGGCGGGCTCTCCGGGCGCCCGCTCACCGACCGCTCGCTCGACGTGCTCCGTCTGCTGCGCGGCCGGGTCGGCCCGGACCTGACCCTCATCGGCGTCGGCGGGATCGCCACCGTGGCCGACGCCCAGGCCCGCCTGGACGCGGGAGCCACCCTGCTCCAGGGCTACACCGCGTTCATCTACGAGGGGCCGATGTGGCCTCGCCGGATCGTCCGAGGTGTGGCGGGGTGAGCACCCCGGCCGGCTCACCAGACGTAGCGGTATCCGTCGGCCATCCGCTTCAGCGAGGCGTCCGTCATCGGCTTCAGCTCGGCGTCGATCGCCGCCCAGCGGGCCTCGTCGAGGACGAAGCGCGGCGTCTCCGCGGGCAGCGACTCCTGCAGCCGCAACCGGTCGACCGTGCGCGGGTGGGAGCGGTCGACGCTGCTCTCGTCACCCTTGGTGGGGAGCGCTCGCCGTGCCGCCTCGCTGACCCCGTCGATCTTGGCCCGGATCTCGACGGCCAGGTCCGGGCGCCGAGCGTCGACCGCTGCCCGGTTGGCGGCGACGTCGATGATGTCGACCAGGAGGAGCGTCTCGAGCAGCTCGACGGCACCCGGCGTACCCGCGAGTGCCGCAGCGGCCGTGTCGGCCCGCAGCTCGTCGTGGCGCGACGCGGCGGCGTTCACCTTCCACATCAGCTCGAGGTAGCCGACCAGCGGGATCCGGACCGGCGCCGTGATGATCGTCGCGAAGACGGGGGTGCGACCCTCGGTGCTGACGAGCCCGTCCGGTGTCACCAGGTCGATCCAGCGGTAGAGCGACCGCATCGACCACCACACGTAGCGTCCGTGCACGACGTCGCGGTTGGCGAAGTGGCCGAGCTCGTGGCCGAGCAGCGCGATCCGTCCCTGCGGGCCGAGCGCCGCCCAGAGCGGCGCACCGATGACCAGCCGGCGCGCGCGGAGCCCGCGGCGCTCGGCGCTCGCGTTGATGTCTCCGTCGACCGCGACGTACGTCGGCGGCACGGAGCCGAGTGCCTCTGCCAGCTCGCCGAGCAGTGCGGTGAACTCGGGAGCGGCCGAGGCGTCGACCTGCTCCAGCGTCTCCTCGGAGCGCCGGGTGAGCAGGAGAGCCACGGGCGGCAGCAGCGCCGGGACCGCCAGCAGGCGCTGCACCCAGTTGTCGCCGAGCACCAGGAGCGCGACCCCGAGCGCGAGCAGCCCGATCGCGGTCAGGTGCACGCCGGTCGCCATCAGGAACGCCCCCGCCCGCGCCACACGTCGCGACCGACCGCCACCGGCGGTCAGCCGGTCGACCAGACGCCGGTCGAGCTCGGTGGCGATGCGGGTGTCGACGCGCGCGGTCAGGGACTTGGGTTCCACGCGCGGAATCGTAGGTTGGCAAGCACGCCTCGTGGCGCGGAAGAGAGGAACTGTTACCCATGACATTTGGAGCCCGGCTGCACGCCGCGATCGAGGACCGCGGTCCGTTCTGCGTCGGCATCGACCCCCACTCGGCGCTGCTACTCGACTGGGGCCTCACCGACGACGTCGCCGGCCTGGAGACGTTCGCGCTGACGGTGGTCGAGGCGGTCGCGCCGTACGTCTCGGTGGTCAAGCCGCAGTCGGCGTTCTACGAGCGGTTCGGCAGCCGCGGCATCGCCGTCCTCGAGCGGGTGCTGGCGCAGTCCCGCGCCGCCGGCGCGCTCACCCTGCTCGACGTGAAGCGCGGCGACATCGGCTCCACCAGCCAGGCGTACGCCGACGCCTACCTCGACCAGAGCTCGCCGCTCGCGGCCGACGCCGTGACGGTCAGCCCGTTCCTCGGCTTCGGGTCCCTGGACCCGTTCGTCGAGACCGCCCGAGACAACGACGCCGGGCTGTTCGTGCTCGCACTGACCTCCAACAAGGAAGGCCCGGAGGTCCAGCACGCGCGCACCGGCGGAGGGGGCACCGTCGCGGGACTGATGCTCGAGCACCTGCGCCGGCTCAACGACGGGGCCGAGCCGCTCGGCTCCTTCGGTGCGGTCATCGGCGCCACCATCGGCGAGTCACAGGAGGACTTCGAGTTCAACGGGCCGATCCTGGCGCCCGGCTTCGGCGCGCAGGGCGGGACCGTCGCCGACGTACGACGCATCTTCGGCACCGCCGTCGTGCTGCCCAGCTCGTCTCGTGAGGTGCTCCGGGCCGGCCCGGACAAGGCCGCCATGCGTGCGGCTGCCCAGCGGGCCAACGACGAGCTGCGCGGGTGAGACGCCTCGTCCTGCTCGCGCTGGTCGTGCCCCTGCTCGTTGCCTGCGGGGACGACACGGACGGCTACTGCGACGCGGTGAAGGACAATCAGAAGGCACTCGCGGAGCAGCTGGCCAGCAAGGACCCCGACGCGCTCCTGGAGGCACTCGACATCTTCCGAGAGCTGCAGGACCGGGCGCCGGGCGACATCGCCGACGAGTGGCAGGCCGTGGTGGGTGGCATCGGTGGGCTGCGGGAGGCACTGGAGGCCGCAGGCGTCGACCCGGACAGCTACGACCCGGCGAGCCCGCCGCCCAACGTGACGCCTGAGGAGCAGAAGGAGATCCGGGCGGCCTCACGCCGGATGACGGCACCGGAGACGCTCCAGGCCATGCAGGACGTCGATCAACAGGTCCGCGACGTCTGTCACACCCCCCTCTTTCTCTGACGCTGTGGCCCGTCCGCACCACCCGTGGACGCCGATTGCTGCGCGTCCGCGGTACTGACTAGATTGACCACTTGCGTCAATCCCCGCCCCCGACCCCGAAGGACCCGCGCTCGTGGCTCTGCCCCCGCTCACCCCTGAACAACGTCAGGCGGCCCTCGACAAGGCCGCCGCCTCTCGGAGAGAGCGGGCCGAGGTCAAGAACCGCCTGAAGAACTCCGGCGCCTCGATCGCCGACGTGCTCCAGGAGGGCCAGCGCAACGAGGTCATCGGCAAGATGCGGGTCGTCGACCTCCTCCAGGCGATGCCCGGGCTCGGCAAGGTGCGCGCCCGTCAGCTGATGGAGCGGCTCGGGATCGCCGAGAGCCGCCGGGTCCGAGGCCTGGGCACCAAGCAGGTGGCCGCGCTCGAGAAGGAGTTCGCGGCGCGTGACTGAGGCCCGCGGCCGCTCCCGCCTCGTCGTTCTCGCGGGACCGACCGCGGTCGGCAAGGGCAGCGTCGCGGCCGACGTACGGCGCCACCACCCCGAGGCCTGGATCTCGGTCTCCGCGACCACGCGGCCGCCGCGGCCGGGGGAGCAGGACGGGGTGCACTACTGGTTCGTCGACGACGACCAGTTCGACGCGATGGTCGAGCGCGGCGACCTGCTGGAGTGGGCGGTCGTCCACAAGGCCGCTCGCTACGGCACCCCGCGCCAGCCGGTCGAGGCCGCGCTGGCCGAGGGTCGCCCGGCGATGCTCGAGATCGACCTCCAGGGTGCGCGCCAGGTGCGGGAGACCATGCCCGACGCACTCTTCGTCTTCCTGAAGCCGCCGTCCTGGGACGAGCTGGTCCGCAGACTGGTCGGTCGCGGCACCGAGACCGAGGAGGAGCGCGAGCGGCGCCTGGTCACCGCGCGCGACGAGTTGGCCGCCGAGGCCGAGTTCGACGTGAGCATCGTGAACCACGAAGTTCACGCTGCAGCCGAGGAGTTGGTAGCCTTGATGCTGCAATCCCCAACTAACCTGTGAGGCTTCTGCGTGTCTGCCCCGAACATCGCCGCCGAGGGTGTCACCAACCCCTCGATCGACGACCTGCTTTCCAAGACCGACAGCAAGTACAAGTTGGTTCTCTTCAGCGCCAAGCGCGCCCGGCAGATCAATGCCTACTACTCGCAGCTCGGCGAGGGCCTGCTCGAGTACGTCGGCCCGCTCGTGGACACCCACGTGCAGGAGAAGCCGCTGTCGATCGCGCTCCGCGAGATCAACGACGACCTGCTGGTCTGTGAGGACATCGACCCCGCCGAGCTCGCCGCCGAGGAGGCTGCCGCCCAGGCCGCCGCCGAGGCTGCGGACAAGTGACCTGAAGGGTCCATGACCGAGACCCACGACGAGGCCGTTTCCTCCGGGAAGCGGCCTCGTGTCGTGCTCGGGGTGTCGGGTGGGATCGCCGCCTACAAGGCGTGCGAGCTGCTGCGGCGCTTCACCGAGTCCGGCCACGACGTCACTGTCGTACCCACGGCCGCTGCGCTGGAGTTCGTCGGTGCCCCGACCTGGGCGGCGCTGTCCGGCAAGCCGGTCTCGACCGACGTCTGGTCCGGTGTCCACGAGGTCCCGCACGTCCGGATCGGGCAGGCCGCCGACCTCGTCGTCGTCGCGCCCGCGACCGCGGACCTGCTCGCCAAGGCCACCCACGGCCTCGCGGACGACTTGCTCACCAACACCCTGCTCACAGCGCGCTGCCCGGTCGTGTTCGCCCCGGCCATGCACACCGAGATGTGGGAGCACCCCGCGACCCGGGCCAACGTCGCGACCCTGCGCTCGCGTGGCGCGTTGGTGATCGAGCCCGCCGAGGGCAGGCTCACCGGCAAGGACACCGGCAAGGGCCGGCTTCCCGAGCCCGACGAGATCTTCGAGACCTGCCGTGAGGTGCTGTCGCGGGGTACGACGAGCCTCGACCTCGCCGGTCGGCACCTGGTCGTCTCGGCGGGAGGCACCCGGGAGTACCTCGACCCGGTGCGGTTCCTCGGCAACCGCTCCTCGGGGCTCCAGGGCTACGCGCTGGCCCGCGCAGCCGCCGCCCGCGGTGCCGAGGTGACCTTGGTCGCCGCCAACGTGACGCTGCCCGACCCCGCCGGCGTGAAGGTCGTCCGGGTCGAGACCACCGGCCAGCTGCGGCAGGAGGTCGTCTCCGCGGCGACCGCCGCCGACGCCGTCGTGATGGCCGCGGCACCGGCGGACTTCCGCCCCACCGGCGTCAGCGAGGCGAAGATCAAGAAGGCCGCCGATGGGTCCGCGCCGGCCATCGAGCTGGTCCAGAACCCCGACATCCTCCGCGAGATCGGCACCGACCGGGTCCGTGCCGGTCAGGTCGTCGTCGGGTTCGCCGCCGAGACCGGTGACGACACGGGTTCGGTGCTCGACCTGGCCCGGGCCAAGCTGGCCCGCAAGGGTTGCGACCTGCTCGTCGTCAACGACGTGAGCGGGGGAGCCGTCTTCGGCAGCCCCGACAACGAGGCCGTCATCCTGGCGGCCGACGGTGCCGTCGTCGAGGTGCCCCGGGGATCGAAGGCCGCGCTCGCCCACGTCATCTGGGACCAGGTGCTCGCCCGCCTCGAATGAGGCTCCGAGAATGAGGCCCTGAGACCGCCGTACCGCCATCTGGGACGCCCGTTAGGGTGTCCCCACACCCATCGTGCAACAAGGAGTAGCAGTGACTGGACGTCTCTTCACGTCGGAATCGGTGACCGAGGGCCACCCGGACAAGATCGCCGACCAGATCAGCGACTCGGTCCTCGACGCGATGCTCGAGCAGGACCCGCACAGCCGAGTTGCGGTCGAGACGCTGCTGACCACGGGCCTCGTGGTCGTCGCCGGCGAGGTCACCACGACCGGCTACGTCGACATCAAGCAAAAGGTGCGCGACCGGATCCTCGCGATCGGCTACGACTCCTCCGTCAAGGGCTTCGACGGCGCCTCGTGCGGCGTCATGGTCGCCATCGGTGGCCAGTCCGGCGACATCGCCCAGGGCGTCGACACCGGCCACGAGAGCCGCACCGGCTCCGTGGACGCGATGGACAAGCAGGGCGCCGGCGACCAGGGGCTGATGTTCGGCTACGCCTGCGACGACACCGACGTGCTGATGCCGCTGCCGATCGTGATCGCGCAGCGCCTCGCCGAGCAGCTCAGCGCCGTACGCAAGGACGGCACGCTGCCGTACCTGCGCCCCGACGGCAAGACCCAGGTCACCATCGAGTACGACGCCGACAACCGTCCCGTGCGCGTCGACACCGTGGTGCTGTCGAGCCAGCACTCCGAGGAGACCGAGCTCGACACCCTCGAGGCCGACATCAAGAAGCACGTGATCGACCCCGTGCTCGACACGTTCCCGATTCCGTCCGAGGGCTACCGCCTGTTGGTCAACCCGACCGGTCGCTTCGTCGTCGGTGGCCCGATGGGCGACGCCGGCCTCACCGGCCGCAAGATCATCGTCGACACGTACGGCGGGATGGCCCGCCACGGTGGCGGCGCCTTCTCCGGCAAGGACCCGTCGAAGGTCGACCGCTCGGCCGCCTACGCGATGCGCTGGGTCGCCAAGAACGTCGTCGCGGCGGGCCTGGCTCGCCGCTGCGAGGCTCAGGTCGCCTACGCGATCGGCAAGGCCCAGCCCGTGGGTGTCTTCATCGAGACGTTCGGCACCGGCGTCGTGTCCGACGAGGCGATCCAGAAGGCCGTGCTCGAGGTCTTCGACCTGCGCCCGGCCGCGATCATCCGCGACCTCGACCTGCTGCGCCCGATCTACGCCAAGACTGCGGCGTACGGCCACTTCGGCCGCGAGCTCCCCGAGTTCACCTGGGAGCGCACCGACCGCGCCGACGCGCTGAAGGCCGCCGCCGGCCTCTGAGGCGCACACCCGTCCAGACAGCGGACATGTCCCAACTGGGGCATGTCCGCTGTCTGTTCCCCCTAGCCTGTGCGGGTGCCCCGAGATCTTGTTGCTCGTCTGCTCACCGTCACCCTTGCTGCAGGCGCCCTCGTCGCTGTTGCCCCGGCGCCATCGGGCGCTGCCGACCCGGTGGACCAGGCGCTGACCCGGCTCGACCAGGACGCCGATCGTCCGCTGACGATCCGGGCGTCCGGTGACGGCACCGCCGAGTTCGTCGGCGTCCCGGCCCGGGCCGAGGTCGACAACCCGGCGGTGACGTCGAAGTCGAGTGTCTCCGCGGCGGCCGACGCCCACCTCGAGCGGTACGGCGCCGCGCTCGGGGCCGATGCGGTCGGCACCACGCTGGTGCGCGCGTCGATCGTCCCCGCCGTCAGCGGCCAGCAGGTCGTCCGCTACCAGCAGGAGGTCGACGGGCTCCCGGTGATCGGGGGCGAGACGGTCGTGAGCGTGCGGCCCGACAAGGAGCTCGGCTCGATCCGGTCCACCGGGTCGGACAAGACCGCAGTCGAGCGTCCCGTGCTCACCGAGACCGAGGCGTCGGCGGTGGCGCTGGGCGCCGCCGGCAAGGCGGCGGCCTCCTCCGACGGGCTCCGGGCGTCGGCCGGCGAACGGTGGCTCTACGACCCTGCGCTCCTCTCGGTGCCGTCCGACCTCGGCGCGCGGTCCGTGTGGCGCTTCGAGGTCACCGGCGGCCCCGCCGTACGGCGGATGGTCCTCGTCGACGACCAGACCGGCGCCGTGCTGCTGAACCTCGACCAGATCGCGGAGGCCGACCGGATCGTCTGCGACAACAACAGCGCGTTGCGGACCTCGCAGGTCCCGTGCACGGCTCCGGTCCGCAGCGAGGGCGACGGTGCGTACGGGGTGGCCGACGTCGACCTCGCCTACGACTACGCCGGCGACACCGCGGACCTCTACGGCCAGCTGGGCGTCGACCTGACCGATCTGGTCGGCACCCCGGTCGGCGGCGTGAAGAAGCTCGCCTCCACCGTGCGCTACTGCTTCACGGGTGCCGGCAACTGCCCCTACGAGAACGCCTTCTGGAACGGCTCCGAGATGTACTACGGCGCCGGCTTTGCCAGCGGCGACGACGTGGTCGGCCACGAGATCACGCACGGTGTCACCGAGCGCACCTCCAACCTGCTCTACTTCGGGCAGTCCGGCGCCATCAACGAGTCGCTCTCCGACATCATGGGCGAGATCGTCGACCACCGGAACGGCGCGGGGACCGATGTGCCCGGCAACTGGGACCAGGGGGAGGACCTGCCTCCCGCGATCGGCATCATCCGCAACATGGCGAACCCGCCGACGTACGGGCAGCCGGACAAGATGACGAGTGCGCTGTGGACCGCGGACACCAACCCGGCCGCTCCCTACTCGGACTCCGGTGGCGTGCACACCAACAGCGGCGTCGGCAACAAGACCTTCTACCTGCTCTCCCAGGGCGGGAGCTTCAACGGGCAGAGCATCACCGGTATCGACACCGGGAGCGACACCGGCCCCAACGCCCTGATCAAGAGCGCCCGGCTCTTCCTCAACGTCGACCAGTCGCTCACCTCCGGCAGCGACTATGCCGACCTGGCCGTCGCGCTCGACCAGGGCTGCCAGGACCTGCTCGCCTCGGGCTCCGCGGGCTTCACGGCCGCCGACTGCACCAATGTGCACAAGGCTGTGCTCGCGACCCAGCTGACCACCACCCCGACCAACGCACCTCAGCCGGCCGACGCGCCGGCCACCTGCCCGGCCGGCACCGTCAAGCGGACGATCTTCGACAGCGAGACCGGCTCGCCGGAGACGAAGCTCACCGCCCAGGGTGGCTGGGGTCGGGGGTCGAGCGCCCTCTGGGGGAGCAACGCCACCTCGGGGAAGGACTCCTGGTTCAACGACCAGGACTGGTCCGACGCAGCCATGACGCCGCACCAGGAGTCCCTGGTCGCCCCGTCGGCGATCGCCCTCCCGGCGGGTCAGGCGAGCTACCTGCGGTTCCAGCAGTGGCGGGTCCTCGACTACGGCGGCGGCGCGTTCTTCGACGGTGGGACCGTCCAGGTCAACGGCGACAGCGCGGCCGTCGTCGCGGCGAAGCCGTGGGTCAACGGGCCGTCCCAGACCATCAGCGGTCTGTACGGCAGCCCGATCGCCGGCCAGAAGGCATTCGGCGGCGACAGCTTCGGCTGGGTGGCGAGCCGGCTCGACCTCTCGTCGTACGCCGGGACGTCGGTCACCCCGAAGTTCACCCTGAGCTTCGACAACGGGTACGCCTACCCCGGCTGGTGGCTCGACGACGTCACCGTCTACACGTGTGACGACGAGCAGATCCTCAACACCGCCAGGCCGACCGTCATCGGCACGGCCGCGGTCGGCACGCCCCTCACGGCGGGGGTCGGGACCTGGACGCCCGACAACGACCCGGACTTCGCCTACCAGTGGTTTCGCGGCGGCGAGCTCACCGAGATTCCCGGTGCCACCGGCGCGACCTACACGCCGACGACCGCTGACCTCAGGTCGAACATCTCGGTCCGGGTCACGGCCACGAAGCCGGGCTACCTCAGCGACTCGAACTTCAGCGCACTGACGCCGAGTGTCGTCCACGGCACCATCACGTCCGGGAAGCCGACGGTCACGGGCACCGCACGCGTCGGATCGACGGTGTCCGCCACCCCGGGCACCTGGGCGCCGTCCGACGTGCAGCTGGCCTACCAGTGGCTCCGCCACGACTCCCCGATCAGCGGCGCCACGGGGACGACCTATGTCGCGACCTCCGCGGACAGGGGCAACACCCTCTCGGTGAGGGTGACGGCCACCAAGGACGGCTTCGGTCCCGCGGTGGCGACGAGCGCACCGACCGCCAAGGTCGACTCGGCCACCCTCACCAAGGGCAAGCCGAGCATCAAGGGAAAGGCACAGGTCGGCAAGCGCCTGACCGCGGTCAGCGGCGCCTGGCAGCCCTCGGACACGCGCTTCGCCTACCAGTGGCTGCGCAACGGCAAGGTGATCAAGAACGCCCAGAAGCGCGTGTACACGCCCAGCGCCGCCGACCAGGGGAAGCGGATCTCGGTGCGAGTCGCCGGGATGAAGGTTGGATACACCACGGCGTGGGCCACGTCGAAGGCCACCGGCAAGGTGAAGGGCAAGCCCAAGAAGCGCCGGTAGGTCCGGGCCCGTCCGTGGCCGCTGGTAGAACTGCGCCCATGGCCGACCCCGACGACCCGGAGCTGCTGCCCGGCATGGTCCGGGCGACGGTCAAGGCGTCCCAGGCCAAGGCGCGCGCGACCAAGGCGCGCAAGGCCGCCGAGGCGGAGCCGGCCGCGGTCGACCCGGTCGCGCGGGTGCTGGTCGACGTGCCACTGGCGCACCTCGACCGGACCTTCGACTACACGGTGCCGGTCGCGATGGCCGACACGGCGGTGCCGGGAGCCCGGGTCAAGGTGCGCTTCGCCGGGCAGGACGTCGACGGCTTCGTGCTCGCCCGCGCTGCCGAGAGCGACCACACCGGCCGGCTCGCTCCGCTGCGCCGCGTGGTCAGCTCCGAGCCGGTCCTGCACCCGCAGATCGCGACCCTGGCCGGCGCACTCGCGGAGAGGTACGCCGGGACCCGCTCCGACGTGCTTCGGCTGGCCGTCCCGCAGCGCCATGCGACCACGGAGAAGGAGCCGTCCGCACCCGCGGGACCCTGGACGCACGACGCGGCGGCAGGGGAGACCGCCTGGGTCGAACACCAGCCCGGACCGGCCTTCCTGCGGCACCTCGCGACCGGCGGCAGTCCGCGCGCCGTCTGGTCGGCGGCGCCGGCCACCGACTGGCCGGCTCTGGTCGCGCATGCCGCGGCAGCCACCCAAGCCTCGGGCCGAGGTGTGGTGATCTGCGTCCCGGACGGCAAGGACGTCGCCCGGGTCGACCGCGCCCTGATCGAGGTCCTGGGGGAGGGCCAGCACGTCACGCTCACCGCCGACGCCGGACCGTCCCGGCGCTACCGCGACTTCCTCGCGATCAGCCGCGGCGCCCGGCGGGTCGTCGTGGGCACCCGGGCGGCGAGCTTCGCCCCGGTCCGCGACCTCGGCCTCGTCGTGATCTGGGACGACGGCGACGACCTGCACGCCGAGCCGCGCGCGCCGTACCCGCACACCCGCGAAACCCTGCTGCTGCGCGCCGAGCAGGAGGGCGCGGGCGCGCTGATCGGCGGGTTCGTGCGCACCGTCGAGGCGGCGTACCTGCTCCGGACCGGGTGGGCGCAGGAGATCGTGGCCGACCGCGCAGAGGTACGCCGTCGGGTGAGCGTGCAGCTCGCCGGCACCGAGACCGACCGGGCGCGCGGGGGACGCATCCCGCGCGAGGTCCACCTCGCCGTCCGCGACGCCCTGGAGTCCGGGCCGGTGCTCGTCCAGACGCCGCGGCTGGGCTACGTCAACATCCTGGCCTGCGAGCGCTGCCGCACGCCCGCGCGCTGCCAGGCCTGCCAGGGCCCGTTGGCGCTCACCGGACCGGCGACGCCGCCGGCCTGCCGCTGGTGCGGCACGGTCGACGAGGCGTGGGCCTGCACCGAGTGTGGCCACCGCGGCCTCCGGGCGCCGATCCTCGGAGACGCCCGCACGGCTGAGGAGCTGGGGCGCGCCCTGCCCAACACCCGGATCCGCACCAGCTCCGGTGACACCGTGCTGGCGACGGTCTCCGCCGCCAAGCAGGTCGTCGTCGCCACTCCGGGTGCCGAGCCGGTCGCCGAGGGCGGCTACGCGGCCGTCGTCCTGCTCGACACCTGGCTGCTGCTCTCCCGCATCGACCTGCGGGCCGGCGAGGAGGCCCTGCGCCGGTGGGCCGGTGCGGCCGCCCTGGTCCGGCCCGGTGGCCGGGTCGTCGCGGTGGGCGACCCGGCGCACCCGACCCTGCAGGCGCTGGTGCGCTGGGACCCGGCCGGCAACGCCGAGCGTGAGACCGACGAGCGCCTCGCCGCCCACCTGCCACCCGCCAGCCGGCTGGCCACCATCACCGGCGACCCCGGGGCGGTCGACGACGCCGTCACCCTGCTCGCGGCGCCCGCCTCCGCCGAGGTCCTCGGCCCCGTCGACCTGTCCGAAGGAGAGAGCCGGGTGGTCGTGCGCGTGCCCAGGGCCGAGGGTCCCGACCTGTCCCGGGCGCTCGGCGAGCTCCAGCGGCTCCGGTCGGCGCGCAAGCTCGACGCCGTACGCATCCAGGTCGATCCGCCGACCCTGTGACCTGTGGGTGCTCACTAGACTCGCACCGTGCCCATCCAGCCCATCCGCCTCTTCGGCGACCCGGTCCTCCGCAAGCCCGCCATCGAAGTGGTGGACTTCGACAAGGAGCTGCGCCGGTTGGTGGAGGACCTGACCGACACCATGCTCGAGGCACCCGGCGCCGGGCTCGCGGCCCCGCAGATCGGCGTCGGCCTGCGGGTGTTCACCTGGCACGTCGACGGCGAGCTCGGCCACCTCGTGAACCCCCGGCTCGAGCTGTCCGCCGACACCCAGCACGGCCCCGAGGGCTGCCTGTCGATCCCGGACCTGAGCTTCGACTGCACCCGCGCGCTGTCCGTGGTTGCGCACGGCTTCAGCATGTACGGCGAGCCGGTCACGATCGAGGGCTCCGAGCTCCTCGCCCGCGCGATCCAGCACGAGACCGACCACCTCGACGGCGTCCTCTTCGTCGACCGCCTCGACACCGACGCCCGCAAGGCCGCGATGAGGGCGATCCGTGAGGCCGAGTGGTTCGGTCTCGAGCAGCCGCAGGTCAAGGTCTCCCCGCACGCCACCAACGGATTCGGATTCTGATGCGCCTCGTCTTCGCCGGCACCCCCGAGGTCGCCGTACCCGCGCTCGATGCCATCGCTGCCTCCGCCCACGAGCTGGTCGGCGTCGTCACCCGGCCCGACGCGCCCTCCGGTCGCGGCCGCAAGCTCACGCCGAGCCCGGTGGCGCTGCGCGCCGAGGAGCTCGGCATCCCGGTCCTCAAGCCCGACCACCCGCGCGACCCAGAGTTCCAGGACGCGCTGCGCGCGCTCGAGCCCGACTGCTGCCCGGTGGTCGCGTACGGCGCGCTGCTGCCGCAGTCGGCGCTCGACATCCCGCCGTACGGCTGGGTCAACCTGCACTTCTCGGTGCTCCCGCACTGGCGTGGCGCCGCCCCGGTGCAGCACGCGATCTGGGCCAACGACGAGGTCACCGGCGCCACCACCTTCCGGATCGTCAAGGAGCTCGACGCCGGCCCGACGTACGGCGTGATGACCGAGCGGATCCGGCCCGACGACACCTCCGGCGACCTGCTGGAGCGGCTGGCCGAGGGGGGTGCCGGGCTGCTGGTCGCCACTCTCGACGGGATCGAGGACGGCTCGCTCGTGGCCCGTCCGCAGCAGGCCGAGGGCGTCTCGTTCGCCCCCAAGATCCTGGTCGAGGACGCCCGCATCGACTGGGCCCGCCCGGCGATCGCGGTCGACTGCCAGGTGCGCGCCTGCGAGCCCGCCCCCGGCGCCTGGACGACGTACGCCGGCGAGCGGGTCAAGGTCGGTCCGGTCACGATCACCGAGGAGCGCCTGGACCCGGGCGTCCTCGAGGTCCGCAAGAGCGAGGTGCTCGTGGGCACCGGCACGCACGCCGTACGCCTCGGCGAGGTGAAGGCCCACGGCAAGAAGCAGATGGCGGCCGCCGACTGGGCTCGCGGGCTGCGCTTCGAGGCCGGAGCGGTGTTCGGGACATGAGCAAGCCGGCGCGGGTCGATCCGGCGCGCATGGTCGCGTTCGAGGTGCTCAAGGCCGTCCGGGTCGAGGACGCCTACACCAACCTGGTGCTGCCCGCCTTGCTCCGCCAGCACAAGCTCTCCGGCCGCGATGCAGCGTTCGCTACCGAGCTGGCCTCCGGCACCATCCGGTGGCAGGGCACGTACGACGCGATCCTGGCCGCGTGCATCGACCGGCAGCTGAAGAAGGTCGAGTCCAAGGTCCTCGACGCACTCCGCCTCGGCTGCCACCAGCTGCTGGCCATGCGAGTCCCGACGCACGCCGCGATCAGCACCACGGTCGATCTCGTCCGGTTCCGCGTGGGCGCCGGTGCCGCCGGCTTCGCCAACGCCGTGCTGCGCAAGGTGTCGCAGCAGGACCTCGCGGCCTGGGTCGCCCAGGTCGGGACCGACCCCGCCACTGCCTACAGCCACCCGGTCTGGGTGGTCGACGAGCTGCGTGCCGCCCTCGGTGATGACTCCGGTGGCGACGCCGGGCTGGATGCGCTCCTCGCCGCCGACAACGAACCCCCGAAGGTCACCCTGGTCGCCCGACCCGGGCGCTCCACGCGCGACGAGCTCCCGGGAGAGCCGACCACCTTCTCGCCGTACGGCGTCGTGCTGGCGGGCGGCGACCCCGGCCAGGTGCCGGCCGTCGCCCAGGGACGCGCGGGCGTGCAGGACGAGGGCTCCCAACTGGTCGCGATCGCGGCTGCCGCCGCGCCGGTCGAGGGACCGGACGCGCGCTGGCTCGACCTCTGCGCCGGCCCCGGTGGCAAGGCCGCGTTGCTCGCGGCCCTGGCCGCCGGGCGTGGCGCGCGGCTGGTGGCCGCGGAGCGCCAGCCGCACCGGGCGCAGCTGGTGCGCCGCTCCCTGACCGGTGCCGACGGCGTGCTGGGTGTCGTCGCGGCCGACGGCACCGCGGCGCCGTACCGGCCTGGCAGCTTCGACCGCGTCCTGGTCGACGCGCCCTGCACGGGGCTGGGCGCCCTGCGCCGCCGGCCCGAGGCTCGGTGGCGAAGGCGTCCGTCCGACGTGGGTGAGCTGGCGCAGCTCCAGGAGCGCCTGGTGGCGTCCGCACTCGACCTGACCCGCCCCGGCGGGATCGTGCTCTACGCGACCTGCTCGCCGGTGCTCGCCGAGACCAGCGGTGTGGTCACGGCGGTCCTGGAGGGCCGCGCCGATGTCGCGCTCGAGGACGTCGGCCCCCTGCTCCCGGACGTCACCGACGCCGCCGGCCCGCTACGGGGCACGATGCAGCTGTGGCCGCACCGGCACGGCACCGACGCGATGTTCCTGGCGCTGCTGCGCAAGCGCTGACCTACTCGACGCGGATCGGCGTGTAGCGGAGCGCGTCGACCAGTTCGTCGCGGACGGCCTGCGGCACGTCAGGGTTGGGTTGCACGGTGACGAAGTAGTTGTCGCCCACGTGGACCACCTGGTCCGCCGGGCGGTCGGGATCGCCGCCCGACCATGAGTCGTAGTTGTCCATCGGTCGTACGACCACGCTGAGGTGGTACGGACCCTTGCTGGCCGGGAAGCCCTCCTCGACCGGCCCGATCTGCCACCCCCGCAACGACGGGGCGACGCGCACGGGGATGTCGCGCAGATCGTCGGCACGCGACCGGTCCATGTTGACGAGGGTGTCGACCTCGTCCTGTAGGTCGTCGCCACGCGACCGGTCCATGTTCGTGAGGGTCGGGAGCACGTCCGGGAGCGTCGCCGACGCTGCCGCCGTCGGCTGGGTCGCAAAGCCGGGCTCCGAGCCCGCCGTACCACCCGAGCCGCCGAGCGAGGCGCCGACGATCCCGATCACGGCGACGCCGGCGGCCGCGCCGGCGATGGACAGGCCGACCGTCCGCCGGCGGCGCAGACGGGTGCCGGCGCGCGTCGAGACCTGGATCAGCTGGTCGAGGTCGGGGTCCTCGTCGCGCACGCGCTCGCGGAGGGCTGCACTGACGGCAGTGTCGTCGTGGGTCATCAGGGTGTCCTTTCGGTCAGGTCGGCGCCGAGCAGCGGGCGAAGCCGCTGGAGCGCGCGCGAGGATCGGGTGCGCACGGCACCCTCGGTGATCCCGAGGTCGTGGGCCGTGTCGGCGACGCTGCGGTCCTCCCAGTACCGCAGCACCAGCACCGCCCGGTCGTGTGGCGACAGCAGGGCGAGCGCATCGAGGAGGTCCATGCGGGTCGCGTGGTCTCCCTCAGGTCCGGAGCGCTCTGTCATGAGCGGGGGCATGAGGGCGGGGTCGGCCGGCAGCTCGCTGTTGCGGCGCAGCCGGCGGTGGGAGAGGTAGGTGTTGAGCAGCGTCCTCCGGGCGTAGGCCAGCGGGTCGTCGGCCCGCGACACCCGTCGCCAGGAGGCATAGACCCGGGCGTACGTCGCCTGGGTCAGGTCGTCCGTGAGGTGGTGGTCGCCGGTGAGCAGCAGGGCCGCGCGGTGCAGCCGCGGTGCGGTCGCGCGCACGAACTCGGTGAACTCCTCGGCATCGCTCCTCGTCACACCAGATCAGACTCCTCGAACCTGTCTCCGCGTTACACCCATCCGCGAATCAGTCGAGGACATGCCGCAGGTAGCGCCCCGGGGAGTCGAGGTAGGCCTTCCAGTGCTGGACCAGCTCGAGCTCCTCCCACGTCGTACGGCGAAGGCCCCAGTCGCCCACCTCGAGGATGGTGGCGCCGGGCATCGCCGCCAGCACGGGGGAGTGCGTGGCGCACAGCACCTGCCCGCCGTCCTCGACGAGCCGGCCGAGCGTGCCGATCAGTCCGAGCGTCGACGAGAAGGACAGCGCCGCCTCCGGCTCGTCGAGGCAGTAGAAGCCGGGGGAGTCGAAGCGGGTGCGCAGCACCTCGAGGAAGGACTCGCCGTGGCTCATCTCGTGGAACACCGGCTCCTGAGGGCGGCCCGGTGGTCTCGGGTTGTCCTCGAGGTAGCTGTAGAAGCCGTGCATCGTCTCCGCACGCAGGAAGAACCCGCGTCGGCTTGCAGCGAGCCCGCGCTGCAGGCGAAGGGTGGCGCCCAGTGGCGACTCGGAGCGGCGGGTCGAGTGCTGGCTGCCGGTCGAGCCGCCCTCGGTGCCGAGCCCGAACGCCTCGGCCACGGCCTCCACGATCGTGGACTTGCCCGAGCCGTTCTCGCCGACCAGGAACGTCACGAACGGTGAGAGCTCCAGGCCCCCGGCGGCGAGCTGAGCGACGGCAGGGACAGTCATCGGCCACTGGCCCGGCGGGAGCCGTCGCTCGGCGTCGACCTCGACGCGCACGACGGGCGGCTGGTCGAAGTCCACGGCGTACAGCCTAGGAGTTCTAGGGTGGCTGCATGCCCTCCAAGCCGCCCGCGGTCGAGATCGAGGTCGACAACCGGGTGGTCCGGGTGAGCAACCCGGACCGGGTCTACTTTCCGGAGTCGGGCGCCACCAAGCTCGACCTGGTCGAGTACTACCTCGCCGTCGGCCCCGGCATCGTCAACGCCCTCTTCGAGCGGCCGTGCATGCTGCACCGCTTCCCCAAGGGCCTGTCCGGCGACAAGGTGCACCAGAAGCGGGTGCCCAACGGCGCCCCGCCCTGGCTGGAGACGGTGCAGCTGCACTTCCCGCGCTGGAACCGCACGGCCGACGAGCTCTGCGTCACCGAGCTCGCGGCGGTGATCTGGGCGGTGCAGATGTCGACCGTCGAGTTCCACCCCTGGAACAGCCGTCGCGAGGACACCGAGGTGCCCGACGAGTGGCGCATCGACCTCGACCCAGGCCCGCTGAGCGACTACGACCAGGTACGCCGGGTCGCGCACGTCGCCCACGAGGTGCTCGACGAGCTCGGAGCCGTCGGGTTCCCCAAGACCAGCGGCAGCAAGGGGATGCACATCTACGTGCGGATCCGCCCCGAGCACGGCTTCAAGCAGGTACGCCGAGCCGCGCTCGCGTTCGCCCGCGAGGTCGAGCGCCGGGCGCCCGACGACGTCACGACCACGTGGTGGAAGAAGGACCGCGACCCGCACCACCTCTTCGTGGACTACAACCAGAACGCCCGCGACCACACCATCGCCGCGGCGTACTCGGTCCGCGGCCTGCCCGACGCCCGGGTCTCGACGCCATTCCGCTGGGACGAGGTCGACGACGCTGACCCCCACGACTTCACGATCTTCACCGTGCCCGACCGGTTCGCCGAGCTCGGCGACCTGCACGCCAACATCGACGACCACGTCTTCGACATCACCCCGCTGCTGGAGTGGGCCGAGCGCGACGAGCGTGCCGGAGCAGAGACGCCCGTCGAGCCCGAGGACTGATCAGCCAGCCGTCTCCCGTCGAGTGACGCGAGCTGGCTGCTACAGACGAAGGTTTTCAGCCATCTGACGTCACTCGACGGACTTCCGGCGGCGACTAGCCCGTGATCTCCGCGCTGCGCAGGCGGACCATCTCGACGATCACGTCGTCGGGCAGCGGTCGCTCGGCCGAGAACTGCACCGACCCCTTCGACCGCTTGAAGCCGTCGAGCCGGTCGGCCACCGCTTCCAGCACTGGGGGACTGAACGGGTACGCGCTGAGATGAGCCTTGGCCGCCTGTACGGCGAACAGCGGCGACGAGCCGATCTTGAGCGCGGGCATCCCGTAGCTGGCGCCCTCGACCGCGTCGGGCGCGGCCGCCGAGGCGACCTCCCACGCGTGGGCCAACGCCGCCCGGTCGCCGTCGTCGGTCACGGTCACGAGGTAGTCCTCGAAGGTCGCCATGGCCCCACGGTAGGGGCGCGAGAACCTTTCGCGAGAGCCTCTCGCACCAAGCGCCTCACCGGATCGCGCGCGCTGGGCTGAAGAGTTCAGCTGAGGCCGCTGCGACTGCCTCCAGATCAGTGCTTCCGATGGGCTCTCGACCGTAGAGCCCCCACATCTCTCGTCCCGATCGGGTGTATCCGTTCACGATCGGATCGCCGGACTCATACTCACTGACCTCCCAGCCGTGGGAGTCGAGCAGCGCCAACATGGCCGTGAGGTCTGCACCGTGCAGGCTGTCGGTGAGCACCCTCGTGGTGGGCTGGGGATCAGCGACGTCGTGCCTCCGGAGAGGGCGGATCAGCATGCCCTCGCCGGTCTCGATGTCGAGCAGTGCGGTGTGAGCAGCGGTGTGGATCTCGTGAAGCATCATGTTTGGACGTGTGCGACGTACTCCTCGAAGCCCTCCATCCGGCCACGCTAGCGGCTCACTAGACTCACGCCCCGTGGGACACATCCAGATCACGCCCAGCATCCTCAACGCCGACTTCGCCCGCCTGGGCGAGGAGGTCGCCCGCATCGGCAGCGCCGACTGGGTGCACGTCGACATCATGGACAACCACTTCGTGCCCAACCTGACCTTCGGCCCGACCATGGTCGAGGCGCTGGCCCGGTCGACCGACGTCCCGCTCGACGCGCACCTGATGATCGAGGACGCGGACCGCGAGGCGCTGGCGTACGTCGAGGCCGGCTGCGGCTCCGTGACGTTCCACGTCGAGGCCACCAAGGCACCGGTGCGGCTGGCCCGCGAGATCCGCGCCCACGGCGCCCGCGCCAGCATGGCGCTGAAGCCGGCGACGCCGATCGAGCCCTACGAGGACCTCCTGGCCGAGCTCGACATGGTGCTGATCATGACCGTCGAGCCGGGCTTCGGCGGCCAGAAGTTCCTCGACCTGTGCCTGCCCAAGATCCGCCGCGCTCGGGAGCTGATGGACAAGCACGGCGTCGAGACCTGGCTGCAGGTCGACGGCGGCGTCAGCCTGGAGACCATCGAGCGTTGCGCCGAGGCCGGAGCTGATGTCTTCGTGGCCGGCTCGGCCGTCTACTCCGCCGACGATCCCGACCGGATGATCGGCGAGCTGCGCGCGAAGGCCGACGCCGTACGCAGCTAATCGGCGAGACGCCGGCCAGGTCTGCGGGCAGACTGTGCCGGTGCTCCTGACCATCTCGACGACGCTCGCGCCCGCCCGCGACCTCGGGTACCTGTTGCACAAGCACCCCGACCGGGTGCAGGGGTTCCAGCAGTCCTTCGGTGCCGCGACGGTGCTCTTCCCCGAGGCGACCGACGAGCGGACCACCGCCGCGCTCGTGCTCGACGTCGACCCGGTCCGGCTGGCCCGGTCGCGGCCCCGCAACGCCCCCGACTTCAGCCTCGCGCAGTACGTCAACGACCGGTCGTACGCCGCGTCGTCGCTGCTGGCCGTCGCGCTCGGTGACGTGTTCGCCACCGCCCGCAGCGGGCGCTGCAATGCCCGCCAGGAGCTGGCCGACGCCGCGATCCCGCTCGAGCTCGAGCTCCCGGTGCTGCCGTGCCGCGGGGGTGCGGACGTCGCGCACCGCCTCTTTGAGCCGCTCGGCTGGGCGGTCGAGGCGGAGCCGCTCCCGCTCGACGAGCGGTTCCCCGACTGGGGCGACTCCCGCTACGTCCGGCTCCGGCTGGCCGGCACGGTCCGGCTCGCCGACGCGCTCAACCAGCTCTACGTGCTGTTGCCGGTGCTCGACGAGTCCAAGCACTACTGGCAGGCCGCCGACGAGGTCGACAAGCTGCTCCGCTCCGGCGGCGACTGGCTCGCCACGCACCCGGAGCGTGAGCTGGTCACCCGCCGCTATCTGGCCCGGACCGGGCTGACCCGGGTAGCCCTGGCCCGGCTCGCCGAGGTCGACGACCAGCCGGTCGAGGAGCTCGAGGAGCGGCCCTTGCCGCTCAACGTACGCCGCCGCGACGCGGTCCTCGCGACCCTGAGCGAGCTGAAGGCGAGCACGGTGGTCGACCTCGGCTGCGGGCAGGGCCAGCTGGTCGCGGCGCTGCTCCAGGACCCGTCGTACGCGAAGGTCGCCGGCATGGAGGTCTCCAGCCACGCCCTGCGCCGCGCCGCCCGCTCGCTGCGCGTCGACGACATGGGGGAGCGCCAGTCCGACCGGCTCGAGCTCTTCCAGGGCTCGCTGGTCTACGAGGACCCGCGCCTGGAGGGGTACGACGCCGCCGTGCTGATGGAGGTGGTCGAGCACGTCGACCCGTCGCGGCTCGGGGCCCTCGAGCACGTCGTCTTCGGCGGTGCCCGGCCCGGCGCCGTGCTGGTCACGACGCCCAACGCCGACTACAACCCGCGCTACGAGCAGCTGGTGGGCAGGCGCCACCCGGACCACCGCTTCGAGTGGTCGCGCGCCGGGTTCGCGGTGTGGGCGGATGGAGTCGCCGAGCGGCACGGCTACTCGGTCGAGCTGCGTGGCATCGGTGACGCCGACCCGGACCTCGGCGCCCCGACGCAGCTGGGGGTGTTCGTCCGTGGCTGAGCACGATTCCAGGGAGATCAGAGTCCCCGAGCACGGTCTGGTGCTGCTCGTCGGTGTCTCCGGCAGCGGCAAGTCGACGTTCGCGGCCCGACACTTCCTGCCCACGCAGGTCATCTCCAGCGACTTCTGCCGTGGCCTCGTGGCCGACGATGAGAACGACCAGGACGCCACCCGCGACGCCTTCGACGTGCTGCACTACATCGTCGGCACCCGGCTGCGCCGCGGACTGCTGACCGTCGTCGACGCGACCAACGTGCAGCAGCACGCCCGCACCAGCCTGATCGAGCTCGCCAAGGAGCACGACGTACTCGTCGACGCGATCGTGCTCGACGTGCCCGAGGCGGTCGCCCAGGAGCGCAACCGGCAGCGGCCCGACCGCGACTTCGGCCCGCATGTTGTCGCCCGCCAGCACCGTGACCTCCAGAAGGGGCTGTCCCGCATGGGCCGGCGGATGCGCCGCGTGCACGTCCTGCGCGGCGAGGCCGAGATCGCCGCCACCACCATCGTCACCGAGCGTGCCTGGAACGACCGGCGCGAACTCACCGGCCCCTTCGACATCGTCGGCGACGTGCACGGCTGCGCCTCCGAGCTGCGCACCCTGCTCACCGAGCTCGGCTGGGTGGTGTCCGACGGCGGAGCCCACCACCCCGAGGGGCGTACGGCGGTCTTCGTCGGCGACCTGGTCGACCGGGGCCCGGACACCCCCGGCGTACTGCGACTGGTGATGGGGATGGTCGCCGCCGGCACCGCCCTCTGCGTCAGCGGCAACCACGAGGCCAAGCTGGTCCGCGCGCTCAAGGGCGCCAACGTCACTGTCTCCCACGGTCTCGCCGAGTCGCTGGAGCAGCTCGCCGGTGAGCCCGAGGAGTTCCGCGACGCGGCGCTGGCGTTCATGGGCGGGCTGATCAGCCACTACGTGCTCGACGGAGGCCGCCTGGTCGTCGCCCACGCCGGGCTCAAGGAGGCCTACCACGGTCGGTCGTCGGGACGGGTCCGCTCGTTCGCGCTGTACGGCGACACCACGGGTGAGACCGACGAGTTCGGTCTGCCGGTGCGCTACCCGTGGGCCCGGGACTACCGGGGCAGCGCGATGGTCGTCTACGGCCACACGCCGGTCCCGGAGACCGAGTGGGTCAACAACACGATCTGCCTCGACACCGGCGTCGTGTTCGGCGGCGCCCTGACGGCGCTGCGCTACCCGACCAAGGAGATCGTGTCCGTCCCGGCCGAGCAGCAGTGGTTCGAGCCGGTCCGCCCGCTCGCCCCGGCGACGGTCGAGCGCGAGCCCGGGACCCTCCGTCTGGACGACGTGCTGACCGTCGGCGGCCCGACCTGGCTGAGCACGACGTACGCCGGCAAGGTCAAGATCCCCGAGGAGAACGCCGCCGCGGCCCTCGAGGTGATGAGCCGCTTCGCCGTCGACCCGCGGTGGCTGGTCCACCTGCCGGCGACGATGGCGCCGGCACCATCGTCGTTCGAGGACGGCTTCCTGGAGCATCCGGAGCGCGCGTTCGACGCCTACGCGAAGGCGGGCGTCACCCGGGTGGTCTGCGAGGAGAAGCACATGGGCTCGCGCGCCGTCGTCGTGCTCGCCCGCGACGCCGACGCGGCGGCGGCCAGGTTCGGCGTCACCGACGGCACCTCGGGCACGGTCCACACCCGGACCGGTCGGCCGTTCTTCGACGCAGCAGTCACCGCGACGCTGGTCGACCGGCTGCGGGCCTCCTGCCGGCCCCTCTTCGACTCGCTCGACACCGACTGGCTGGTCCTGGACGCCGAGCTGCTGCCGTGGTCGGCCAAGGCGATGGGGCTGGTGCGTGAGCAGTACGCCTCGGTCGGCACCGGCGCCCACCATGCCCTGCCGGCGGTGGCGTCCGTGCTCGCCACCGCCGCATCGCGCGGCCTCGACGTCGGGGACCTCGCGGCCCGCACCGCACGCCGTACGGCGTCGGCGGAGGCGTTCCGCGAGGTGTACGCCGCCTACGTCCGCCCGACCGACGGGCTCGACGGCATCACGCTGGCGCCGTTCCAGGTCCTCGCCGCCGAGGGACGCGTGCTCGCGGCCACCGAACCGCACCCGTGGCACCTCGAGCAGCTCGCTCGCATCGAGGGCGAGCTGATCACCCCGACCCGGCACCGGTTCGTCGACCTGTCCTCGGCCCAGGAGCGCGCGGCCGCGACGGAGTGGTGGTTCGAGCTGACCAGGTCCGGGGGCGAGGGCATGGTCGTGAAGCCGGCGGATCTGGTCGGCGGCGGCGTGCAGCCCGGGCTCAAGGTGCGCGGCCGTGAGTACCTCCGCCTTGTCTACGGTCCGGACTATCTCGACTCGCTCGACCTGCTCCGCGGCCGCAACACCGGCAAGAAGGGCAGCCTGGCGCTCCGCGAGCACGGCGTCGGTCTGGAGTCGCTGAGCCTCTTCGTCGACCGCGAGCCGCTGTGGCGGGTGCACCAGGCGGTCTTCGCGGTGCTCGCGCTCGAGTCGGAGCCGGTCGACCCTCGGTTGTGAGTCGGCGGAGTTGGTTGTCGACAACCAACTCCGCGATGTGACCCGTCCCACGGAGCCGAACCGGGCGCCCTGTGGCAGACTCGCCCCGACGAGTTTTCAACTCGCGTGCTCTGGGGTCGGTGTAATTCCGAGCCGGCGGTGACTGGACGAGAGTTCAGAAGTCCGCGACCCGGTCGCAGCCAGCGACCGGTTGACCAGGTGAGAATCCTGGACCGACGGTTAAAGTCCGGATGGGAAGCGCACGCAGGTGTCCTCACGTACGGCGTACGTGTGCGACCCGTCCAGCCCCGGAGTCCGTGATCGGACATGAGGGGCCCGTGATGCCAAGCACCGCCGCCGAGCAGGCCGCCATGCTGCGTGCCCTCGCGCTGGCGGCCACTCCCGGTGTCCCGCTCGGCCCCAACCCGCGTGTCGGCTGCGTCCTGCTGGACGCCGACGGTGCCACCGTCGCCGAGGGCTACCACCGGGGCGCAGGCACCGCGCACGCCGAGGCCGACGCGCTGGCCCGGGCCGGCGACCGGGCGGCCGGCACCACCGCCGTCGTCACCCTCGAGCCCTGCAACCACACCGGACGCACCGGCCCGTGCGCGCAGGCGCTGGTGGCGGCCGGCGTACGACGGGTGGTGTTCGCGCAGAGCGACCCCAACCCGGCAGCGGCCGGTGGAGCGGACACCCTGCGCGCGGCCGGCGTCGAGGTCGAGTCGGGACTTCTGTCGGTTGAGTCGAGACTTCTGAACACCGTGTGGACGTTCGCGGTCGAGCACGGCCGCCCGTTCGTGACCTGGAAGTTCGCGACCACCCTCGACGGACGCAGCGCCGCCGCCGACGGCACGAGCCGCTGGGTCAGCTCGCTCGCCGCCCGGCGAGACACCCACCGGCTCCGCGCGCTCTGCGACGTGATGCTGGTCGGCACCAACACGGTCGCCGTCGACGACCCGCTGCTCACCGTCCGCGACGAGCAGGACCAGCCGCTGGTCGTCCAGCCGCTGCGGGCCGTGATGGGGGAGCGCGACCTCGACCCTGCTCGCCGCATCTTCAACGCTGATGCGGACTCCATCCACCTCCGCACCCGCGACCCCAAGGAAGCGCTGGCCGAGCTCTACGCCCGGGACCGTCAGCACGTCTTCCTCGAGGGCGGCCCCACGCTGGCCGCCGCGTTCCTGCAGGCGGGGCTGGTCGACGAGATCGTCGTCTACGTCGCCCCGATGCTCCTCGGTGCCGGCCGCTCCGCCGTCGCCGACCTCGGAATCACCACTATCGCCGACGCGTTCCGCCCCGGGGTCACGGACATCACCGTGCTCCCAGGGATCGGAGCGGAGGAGCCCAACGTGCGCCTGATCCTGACGCCAGACCTCACGGCGGTTGAGGAGGTTGCGCAGCAACCGTCTCGAAACCCCGTGAGCCGAGAGGAGACCTGAATGTTCACCGGCATCGTCGAAGAGCTCGGCACCGTCGCCGCCATCGAGGACCAGGGCGACGCGATCCGCCTCAGCATCCACGCCACCACCGTGCTCGAGGACGCCGGTCTCGGCGACTCGATCTCCGTCAACGGCTGCTGCCTGACGATCACGTCGTACGACGCGGACACTGACGCCGGCATTTGGACCGCCGACGTCATGCAGGAGACCCTCGACAAGACCAGCCTGTACGGCGTACGCCCCGGCGACCGGGTCAACCTGGAGCGCGCGGTGACCGCCGACAAGCGCCTCGGCGGCCACATCGTCCAGGGCCACGTGGACGGCGTCGGCACCGTGCTGAGCCGCACCCCCAGCGAGCACTGGGAGGTCGTCGAGATCTCGTTGCCCGAGGCACTGAGCCGCTACCTCGTCGACAAGGGCTCGATCACCGTCGACGGCGTCAGCCTCACTGTCGTCGAGGCAGGGGACGACCGGTTCACGGTCAGCCTGATCCCCGAGACCCTCGCGCGCACCACGCTCGGCACTCGCCAGCCCGGCGACCGGGTCAACCTCGAGGTCGACATCATCGCCAAGTACGTCGAGCGCCTGCTGCCCTACACAGGGGACGCGAAGTGAGCACGCTCTCGTCCCTGTACGACGCCCACCTGACCATCTCCGGCCACCCGATCACCTGGCGCGAGATCGTCGGCAACGCCTTTGGGTTCGCCTCGGCCGTCGGCGGCCTCCGCCGCCGGGTGTGGGCCTGGCCGGTCGGCATCGTCGGCAACGTCCTGCTCTTCACCGTCTTCATCGCGGCGACCTTTGACGCACAGGCTCAGCAGCCGCTCTTCGGGCAGGCCGGCCGGCAGGTCTTCTTCATCATCACCAGCATCTACGGCTGGCAACGCTGGCAGCAGGCCAAACGGGCACATGGCGGAGGCGACGTCCCCGCGATCGACCCGCGCTGGGCGACCGCACGCGAGCGGGTCGCCTACCTGGTGACGGCCGCCGCCGGCGTACTCGTCTGCCAGTGGGTGTTCTCCGTCGTCGGAGCCGGCTGGCCGGCGCCGCGCTGGTACTACTGGTGCGACGCCTGGATCTTCGTCGGCTCGATGCTCGCGACGTACGCCATGGCCCGCGGCTGGAACGACTTCTGGCTCGCCTGGATCGCGGTCGACCTGGTCGGCGTACCCCTGCTCTGGCACTCCGGCTACTACCCCTCCGCGATCCTCTACGTCTTCTACGGCGGGCTCTGCATCGCCGGCTTCATCACCTGGTGGCGCGCCACCGCGGCCGCCCCCGGCCAGCAACTCCGAGAGAAGGTCTCAGCATGAGTGAGCACGAGAAGGTGCGGCTCGACAGCATCGAACGCGCGATCGCCGACATCGCGGCCGGCAAGGCGGTGATCGTCGTCGACGACGAGACCCGCGAGAACGAGGGCGACATCATCTTCGCGGCCAGCAAGTCGACCCCGGAGCTGATGGCGTTCACGATCCGGCACAGCAGCGGCGTGATCTGCGTGCCGATGCCGGCCGACATGCTCGACCGGCTCGAGATCCCGCTGATGACCCCGCACAACAAGGACAAGCTGCGCACGGCGTACACGATCTCGGTCGACGCTCGCGACGGCGTGAGCACCGGCATCTCCGCGGCCGACCGCTCGCACACCGCCCGCGTCCTCGCCGACTCGGCGACCGAGCCGTGGGAGATCACCCGCCCGGGCCACGTCTTCCCGCTGCGCTACCGCGACGGCGGGGTGCTTGTACGCCGCGGCCACACCGAGGCCGCTGTCGACCTGGCGAAGCTCGCCGGGCTCACCCCGGCCGGCGTCCTGGTCGAGGTCGTCAACGACGACGGCACCATGAAGCGGGCACCCGAGCTGCGTGAGTTCGCCGACGAGCACGACCTCGCGATGATCTCGATCGACGACCTGGTCCGCTACCGCCGCCGCCACGAGAACCTCGTCGAGCGGGTCGCCGAGACCCGCCTGCCCACCCGGCACGGCGACTTCACGGCGTACGGCTACCGCATCACCGTCGACGACTCCGAGCACATCGCCCTCGTGTACGGCGACGTGTCGGGCCCCGAGCCGGTGCTGACCCGGGTGCACTCGGAGTGCCTGACCGGCGATGTCTTCGGCAGCAGCCGTTGCGACTGTGGTCCGCAGCTCGATGAGGCGCTCGAGCGGATCGTCGCGGAGGGCCGCGGCGTCGTCGTCTACCTGCGCGGCCACGAGGGCCGGGGGATCGGCCTGGTCGCCAAGCTGCAGGCCTACCAGCTCCAGGACGGCGGCCGCGACACCGTGGACGCCAACCTCGACCTGGGCCTGCCGGCCGACGCGCGCCACTACGGCACCGCGACGCAGGTGCTGCGCGACCTCGGCGTCACCAACGTGCGGCTGATGACCAACAACCCGGACAAGGTCGACAACCTCGAGGACTTCGGGGTCCACGTTGCCGAGCGGGTCGGCCTGACGCCGCACCCCAACGACCACAACCTGGCCTACCTGCTGACCAAGCGGGACCGGATGGGTCATGACATGCCCAACCTCGCTGCGGAAGCAGCCGACCTCGCGAACGGAGCCTGACATGGCCGGACACGGAGCACCCGCCGAGGAGGTGTTCGACGCCAGCGTCCTCAGGGTCGCCGTCGTCGCCGCCAGCTGGCACACCCAGGTGATGGACGGTCTGCTCGCCGGCGCGGAGCGGGCGCTCGCGGACTACCAGGTCCGCGACGCGCGGGTCGTCCGCGTCCCCGGCACCTTCGAGCTGCCGGTCGTCGCGAGCGCCCTCGCCGCGCAGGGGTACGACGCGGTCGTGGCGCTCGGGGTCGTGATCCGCGGCGGCACCCCGCACTTCGACTACGTCTGCAACGCCGCCACCGACGGCCTCGTCCGGGTTGGCCTCGACCACACCGTCGCCGTCGGCTTCGGCGTACTCACCTGTGACGACGACCAGCAGGCGCTCGACCGCGCCGGGCTGCCGCACTCCCGCGAGGACAAGGGATACGAGGCCACGTCGGCCGCGCTGCTCACCGCCCGGACCCTGAAGGAGCTCGCGGTCACCACGCCGTAGGCTGGTCGATCGTGAAGACGTTCGACGAGCTCTGGGCAGAGCTGCAGGTCAAGGCACTGACCCGCCCCGAAGGATCCGGCACCGTGGCGGAGCTCGACGCCGGGGTCCATTTCATCGGGAAGAAGCTGGTCGAGGAGGCCGCCGAGTCCTGGATGGCCGCTGAGCACGAAGGCAAGGAGCGGGCGGCCGAGGAGATCAGCCAGCTGCTCTACCACGCCCAGGTGCTGATGCTCGCGACCGGCATCGAGCTCGACGACGTCTACGCCCACCTCTGATCTGCATTGGATTCTTGGCCATCATGTCTCTCCTGAGAATCGCGGTCCCCAACAAGGGGTCGTTGTCCCAATCCGCCACCGAGATCCTGCGTGAGGCCGGCTACCGGCAGCGCGACGACTCCAAGCAGCTGACCCTCATCGACACCGAGAACGGCGTCGAGTTCTTCTACCTGCGTCCCCGCGACATCGCGCTGTACGTCGGCGAGGGCACCCTCGACGTCGGCATCACCGGCCGCGACCTGCTCCGCGACTCCGGCGCGAAGGCCGAGGAGGTCACCGGCCTCGGGTTTGGTCGTAGCCGCTTCCGGTTCGCCGGTCCGCAGGGCTCCTTCTCCGACCTGGGCCAGCTCGCGGGCGCCCGGATCGCCACGTCGTACGTCGGCGTGGTGCGCTCGTTCCTCGAGGAGCGCGGCATCGAGGCGACCGTCGTACGCCTTGACGGCGCCGTGGAGACCAGCATCCAGCTCGGCGTCGCCGACGTGATCGCCGACGTCGTCGAGACCGGCAGCACCATGCGCCAGGCGGGCCTGGAGGTGTTCGGCGAGACCATCCTCGAGTCCGAGGCGGTGCTGGTGACCCGGGGTGGCTCCGTGCCGTCCGGCTTCGATGTCTTCAAGCGCCGCATCGAGGGCGTCCTGGTGGCCCGCAGCTACGTGATGATGGACTACGACATCGCGTCGGACCACGTCAACGAGGCCGTCGCGCTCACGCCCGGCATCGAGGGTCCGACCATCGCGCCGCTTCATCGCGAGGGCTGGGTCGCGGTCCGGGCGATGGTCCCGCGCGACGGCTCCCAGCGGCTGATGGACGAGCTGTTCGACATCGGTGCCCGCGGCATCCTGCTCACCGACATCCATGCCTGCCGGCTCTGACCGCCCGGCGGCACCGGCGCTGCCGACCCTGCCGCACACCTGGCGGCCCTTCGGGGTCCGGATGGCCGGCACCGTCCTCGGTGCGGGGCTGCTCGTGGTGTGCGCGCTCGCGTGGGTCGGCTTCGACGCGGAGACCCAGGCGAAGTTCACCGCCTTCCAGCGCGGCACCGTGATTGCACTCGGCCTGTTCGCGTTCACGCTCTGGTACGCCCTGGTCCGCTCGCGGGTCGTCGCCGAGGCCGAGCGGCTGGTGGTCGTCAACGGCTACCGACGCCGTGAGTACGACTGGGCCGAGCTGGTCGCGGTGCACCTGCCACCGGGGGCGCCCTGGGCCACCCTCGACCTCGCGGACGGCACCTCGGTCGCGGCCATGGGCATCCAGGGCTCCGACGGCGCCCGCGCCAAGTCCGCCGTACGCCAGCTGCGCGCGCTCGCGGAGCAGCAGACCCGACGGGACCGCTAGGGCGTCACTCCCGAGTTGGTTGTCGACAACCAACCTGGCGAAGGCGTGGCGCGGAGCCCTAGGACGTGGCTCCCTAGCGCCGACCCCGCGCCAGACCTAGGTAGCGACGACCAGGTCGGCGCGCTCGCGCGTGCCGTGCCGGGTGAAGTGCTCCTGCTCGGCGACCGCCCAGGCCTCCCAGTACGGCGCGAACGCCTCGCCGTCGCGCTCGATCCCGCGCCGCATCCGTACGTCGCGGGCCGCCTCGACCCAGACCAGCACCGTGACCAGGTCGGCCACCACGAGCGACCCGGACCCGACGCCCTCGAGTACCAGCAGGGGAGCGGGCTCCACGGTCACGGTCTCGGCGTACGCCCCGAGGTGCCAGTCGTAGCGTCGGTAGTGCCCGGCGCGTTCCTCCGCCATCGGGCGGAGCAGCCCGTCGAGCTGGGCATCGACGGTCGGGAGGCCGCCCCACCCCTCGAAGAGGTCGTCCATGTGGACCGTCCGAGCTCCGGGCTCGAGCTCCGCGACCTCGGCAGCGAGCGTCGTCTTGCCCGAGCCGGAAGGCCCGTCGATGGACAGCAGGCGCCCTCCGCCGTACGCCGCGGGCCGAGCATGCAGCAGGTCGAGGACGGCCGACGCGTCAGAAGGCCTGTCAGAAGGCCTGGCCACAGCCCCGGTAACTCGGCACCGTGTCGACGAACTCGCTGCCCGACAGCAGGTGCACGTTGACGGCGTGCTCGAACGGCTCGCCCGACTTCGCGGGCCGGAACCACACCAGGTCGCCGATCTCCAGCAGGTCGGCGGGCTGTCCGGTGATCGGGGTCTGCACCTCGCCGGCACCCTCGAGCCCGGTCAGCTCCAGGCCGGCGGGTGCCCACGGGGTCGGGAGCCGGTCGGGGCCGGCGGGTCCGGAGGCGACGATGCCGCCACCGTGCACGGTGACCATGCCGGGTCCGGGACGCCGTACGACCGGCAGTCCGAGGTACGACGCCGGGCGCGGCTCGAAGGACTTGTAGTGGTCGAAGAGCGTGGGCACCAGCAGGCCGGAGCCGGCCGCGATCTCGGTGGGGACGGGGTCGGCGGCCGTGGCCTGCACCGAGCCGGAGCCGCCGGCGTTCCAGAACTCCAGGTCGGTGAGCTGCCGGAGCTCGTGGTCGATCTCGCGGCGTCGTACGGCGAGCTGTGACATCGAGAGCGACTTGAGCCGGCGCACGATCGCCGACCGGGACCGGGCGGTCGGCAGGGCGTCCTGCAGGCCGGCGACCTGGCCCTCGTAGGTCATCGCGCCGACCAGCCGGAAGCCGGCGCGGGAGGTGATCTCCTTGGCCAGGTCGACGACCGCCGCCGTGTCCTGCAAGGGGGAGCGCTTGGGGCCGACGTGCTTGCCCGCGAGCTGCAGGCCGGCGTCGACGTCCACGCAGAGCCGGACCGGCGTCGTGGGGGAGACCCGGACGCTGTCGATCACGTCGAGGTGCGGGGTGCTGTCGACCATCAGCGTGATCGCGGCAGCGGCCGACGGCGACGCGACCAGCTCGGCGAGCGCGCCGCGGTCGACCGTCGGGTAGGCCACGACGATGTCGTCACAGATGCCCTCGGCGTGCAGCCAGAGCGCCTCACGCAGGGTGAATGCGAGCACGCCGTGGAACCCGTCGTGCGCCAGCGCCCGCTCGATCAGGGCCGGGATGCGCAGCGACTTGGAGGCCACCCGGATCGGCAGCCCGTCGGCGCGCCGGACCAGGTCGTCGGCGTTCGCGTCGAACGCGTCGAGGTCGATGACGAAAACGGGAGTCGGCAGCGGGACGCCCTGCTTGGCGACCGCGTCGGTGAGGCGGGACCACAGCTGGTTGCGGTCCACGACGCTGCGTGGGTTCGCGGGGGGAGGCATCAGCTGATGCCTCGCTTGCGCAGCAGTGCCTCGATCTCGGCCATGTCGTCATCTTGGGCCAAGGCCGGTCGGCCCTTGCCACCGGGTCCGGGACCTGTCACCGGCTTCGTCTTCGCAGACTTCTCGACCGGCCCGACCTCACGGCCACGCAGCCGCCCCGAGACGCCGATCAGCACCACCGCGACACCCGCCAGCACGACGCCCATCCACACGACCGGGCTGAAGACGAGGTGGCTCGCCCAGTCCCCGATCTCGCCGGCGATGCCGGTGAACATCTGGAGCGTCTTGGTCAGGTACGCCGCGAGCGGCAGCAGCGTGAAGCCAAGCGCGCGTACACCCGAGGCCACCCCACGGTTGCGGAAGGCGAACCAGGTCCAGATGCCGCCCGCCACCGTCAGGCTGAGAGTGAGTGCCGCCCACGCTGCGTCGTCCACGTCTCCAGCGTCCCACACGCCAGGTGACCGACAGATCTAGTGACGCGGCTCAGGCGAAGGCAGCGACCTTGGCGTGCGTGGGCGCGCCTCCGAGCAGCCCGCGCCGGCGCAGCACCGGCGTGACCCCCTCCGCGAACCGGTACGCCTCCTCGACGTGCGGGTAGCCGGACAGCACGAACTCGTCGATCCCGATCCGGTGGTAGTCCGCCAGGCGGTCGGCGACCTCCTCGTGGCTCCCGACCAGCGCCGTACCCGCTCCGCCGCGGACCAGGCCGACCCCGGTCCACAGGTTCGGGCCGACCTCTAGCTCGCGCGCCGAGGAGTACGACGTCCGCGACCGCAGCCCGAGCATCCGGCGCTGCCCGGTCGACTCGCTCTGCCGCATCGCCTCCTGCGCCTTGGCGACCGTCGCCGGGTCGAGACCGTCGAGCAGCCACTGGGCGTGCGCCCAGGCCTCCTCCGAGGTGTCGCGCGAGAGCGTGTGGATGCGCAGCCCGAACCGCAGGGTGCGGCCCTGCTCGGCGGCCAGCCCGCGCATCCACTCCAGCTTCTCGGCGACCTGCTCCAGCGGCTCGCCCCAGGTCAGGTAGACGTCTGCGTGCCGTGCGGCCACGGGTCCGGCCGGGCCGGACGAGCCGCCGAAGTAGATCGGTGGCACCGGGTCGATGCCACCGCTGACCTGGGCTCCTTCGGCATCGAAGAAGCGGCCGTGGAAGTCGTACGGCGCCTGGGTCCAGGTCCCGCGCACCACCGAGAGGAACTCGTCGGTGCGGGCGTAGCGCTCCTCCTTCGACGCGGTGTCGCCGAAGCGGGCCTGCTCGCGCGGCTCGCCGCCGGTGACGACGTTGAGCATCAGGCGACCGCCCGACAGGCGCTGGTACGCCGCTGCCATCTGGGCCGCGAGCACCGGGTTGATGACGCCGGGCCGGAACGCGACCAGGAACTTCAACCGCGACGTCTCGCGCAGCAGGGCGGCCGTGGTCAGCCAGGCGTCCTCGCAGAACGTGCCCGTCGGCGTCAGCACCCCCTCGAACCCTGCCTGCTCGGCGGTCCGGGCGACCTGGGCCAGGTAGTCGATCGACGGCGGCCGGAAGTCGCCCTCGATCGTGTCCCCGAGCCCGGTGAGCCCGCCCGGCACGCCCTGGCCGGCGCCGACCAGCGAGCGGCTGTCGCCGGAGGTGGGCAGGAACCAGTGCAGCTTGACCGTCATCTCACTGCTCCCCGGTGGTGGAGTCGTTGAAGTCGTCGATGAAGAACGGTGCCACGTCGAACTCGTCCGGCAGCAGCTTGTTGGCCACGAACGCGTCCGCCATCTCCTGCTCGGAGTCGATGACCGTCTGGTCGATCGGCACGACCTGGATCTTCCGCTTCTTGACGGCGGCGAGCGTGACGTCGTCGGAGAGCCCGGTCTCGTCGGCCCAGACCTTCGCCCAGTCCTCTTGGTGGGTCTGCGACCACACCTGGGCCTGGGCGATGCGCGACAGGTAGTCCTGGAGCGCCTCCTTCGTCGCCGGGTCGTCGAGCCCGGTCTCGGACGCGACCTGGAAGACGTAGCCGTTGGCGAGCTCGCTGCCATCGGCGATCACCTTCGCGCCGGCCTCCTGCTCGGCCTGAGACGTGAAGGGCTCCCAGATGGCCCAGGCGTCCACGTGTCCGGCGTCGAACGCGGCGAGCGCGTCGCCGGGCTGAAGGTTCTTGACCGTGACGTCGGAGTACTTCAGGCCGGCCTCCTCCAGCTGCGCGAGCAGGTTGTAGTTGGCCGAGCTGCCCTCGGCGACGGCGACGGTCTTGCCCTTCAGCTCGGAGACGGCCTTGATCGCCGAGCCGGGCGGGACCACGATCGCGTCGCCGGTGCCGCCGTACGTCGCACCCTGGACGATCTTGATCGGGCTCTTGCGGGCCGCCGCGAAGAGCGGCGGCGTGTTGCCGACACCGCCGACGTGGATCGCACCGCCGTTCAGCGCCTCCAGCAGCGGGGGCCCGGAGGTGAACTCCTTCCACTCGATGTCGTAGTCGACGTCGTCGAGCTGGCCGGCGGCCTGCAGCAGGGCCTTCGAGCCGCCCTTCTGGTCGCCGACGATCAGCGTCACCTTCGACAGGTCGACCTCGCCGTTGTCGTCGACGGCGCCCTCGTTGCCGGTGGCGTCGCCGCCGCAGGCACCGAGGGCCAGGACGGTGGTGAGGACGGCACCGAGGGCGGTGAGCTTCGTACGGCGGAGGGTGGGGCGGGGAGTCATGCTGCTCCTTGGTTCTGGACGGGCTTGCGGTGGGGGTTGGCCGGGGTGGGGTGTACGCCGAGCGCGGCGAGCATCTCGGCACGGATCCGGGCGATCTCGGGTTTGGCGGGCGCCCGGTCGTCGCGGCGCGGCTCGATCGACCACTCGCGGGCGATCCGGCCGCCGTCCATGACCAGCACCCGGTCGGCGAGGGCGATGGCCTCGTCGACGTCGTGGGTGACGATCAGGATGGCCATCGAGTGCCGGCGCCACAGCTCGATCACGAGCTGGTGCATGTCGATCCGGGTCAGGGCGTCGAGGGCGCTGAAGGGCTCGTCGAGCAGCATCAGCGCCGGGTTGCTGACCAGGGCCCGGGCCAAGGAGACCCGTTGGGCCTGCCCGCCGGAGAGCTGCAGCGGCCAGGCGTCGAGCTTGTCGGTGAGCCCGACCTCGGTGAGGGTCTGCTCGGCGAGCTCGAAGCGCTGCCTGCGTTCGGGGCTGTTGAGCAGTGCCAGGGCGACGTTCTCCTGGACCTTGCGCCACGGCAGCAGCCGGGGCTCCTGGAACGCTACGGAGGTGCGGCCGGACACCTCGACCTCGCCGGCCGGGGTCGGGTCCAGGCGCGCCAGGCTGCGCAGCAGCGTGGACTTGCCGCAGCCGCTGCGCCCGAGCAGCGCCACGAACTCACCCGGCGCGATGTCGAGGTCGACCGAGCGGAGCACGTGGATGTCGCCGAAGGACCGGTCGTGGTTGCGCACCCGGGCGACGTGCCCGGAGTGATCGGGGGTGGTCAGGCTCGCCATGCGAGGGCCTTCCTCTCGAGGTAGCGGACGATGGCGTCGGTGGTCAGTCCGAGCGCGGCGTAGACGGCAAGGCCGACGACGATGACGTCGACCTGGAGGAACTCGCGGGCCTCGTTGATCATGTGGCCGAGGCCGGCGTCGGTCGGGATCGTCTCCGCGACGATCAGCGATAGCCAGGCGATGCCGAGGCTCTGTCGGAGACCGGTGAGGGTCTGGGGCAGCGCGCCCGGGATGACCACGTGCCGGATCTGCTGGCGGTGGGTCAGGTGCATGGAGCGCGCGGCCTCCAGCACCTTGCGGTCGATGCCGCGGATGCCGCCGAGGGTGTTGAGATAGAGCGGGAAGCACGCACCCATCGCGATCAACGTGACCTTCGGGGTCTCACCGAGCCCGAACCAGGTGATGAAGAGCGAGATCAGGCCGAGGTGCGGCAGGGTCCGCAGCATCTGCATCGGCGGGTCGATGGCGTCGTCGCCGATCTGGCTGAGACCCGCGACGACGGCCAGCGACAGTCCGATCAGGCCGCCGATGACCAGACCGAGGACGACGCGCTGCAGCGAGACCAGGGTCTCGGCGCCCAGGGTGCCGTCCTTGATCAGCTCGACTGCGGTCTGCGCGATGTCGGAAGGCGCGGCCATCGTGCGTGGATCGATGAAGCCGCCCATGCACAGGAGTTGCCAGATCACGATGATGGCGATGGGGGAGATCGAGCGCCGCAGGAATGCGAAGCGCGAGCCGTTGCGGCGGCGCACGGACCGGGGTGGACGGGGAGCGGTGGCCGGGCTGTCGGCCAGGGCTGTCGTGGACATGGGGCACATGTCTAGACCGTCTTCCCTTATTAAATCAAGTGAAACACTCGACAATCGAGATTCGGCGACCCGTCGTACGCCGGTGACAATGGGGAGGTGCTCGAGCCCGACCCCACCCAGTCGCGGGTGATCCCGGACCCCGGATTCGCCGGAGACGACGGCTCCGCCGCTCCCGAGCTCATGACAGCCCTGGCAGCCTGGCAGCGCGACCCCTCGACGTACGTCGAGGCGCTGGCGGCGCTCCAGCGCTCGCGCCTCCTGGTGCCGGTCATCGCGGTGCTCGGCGAGGTCGAGTACGACGACGCCGGGCTGGCCCGCGAGAAGGACAGCGACATGGCCACGGTTCTGGTGCAGGGGGCTGACGGCCGGCTGGCGCTCCTCGCGTTCACGGGCACGGCCACGCTCACCGGGTGGGACCCGCAGGCTCGCCCGGTCCCGGTCGCCGCGCAGGTTGCGGCGCAGTCCGCGATCCAGGACGGAGCGGCGGCGCTCGTGGTCGACCTCGCGGGTCCGGTGCGCTTCGTCGTCGAGGGCGACGACCTGCGTGGCCTCGCGGAGGGGTGGACGCTGGCCCGGATCCCGGGCGGCGCCGCGTGGATTCGGCCCGACCGGGAATCTTCGGCTAGCATCTAGCGTTGACCGATCAGTTCCGACCCGTCCGTCCGCGGATGAGCCGGAGCAGATCTCACAAGCGGAGTCAGCAGCATCGTCTCCCACCCGCATCGACCGGCCCAGCAATGGGACTGCACCACAGGTCGTCGGGTCCGGTCCCGAAGGCTTGGCCTGCGGCGTGGATATTTTTCTGCGGCGTGATCCTCTCGGCCTTCGATGGCACTCCCACTGGCGTGGGAGGCGTCGCGACTGGCTTCCGCTTGTACAAGCGGAAGCCTTTGTTGATTTCGGACCTCCTCCGGGGCCCGGTCCGGCAGGGGACTTCCGGTCACATGGCCACCAGGAGGACACATCAGCACCGAGCTGCGCATCAACGACAGGATCCGGGTTCCCGAGGTCCGACTCGTTGGACCCAACGGGGAGACGGTCGGCATCGTGCCGACCGACCAGGCCCTGAAGCTCGCCCAGGAGGCTGACCTCGACCTCGTCGAGATCGCCCCGCAGGGCAAGCCGCCAGTCTGCAAGCTCATGGACTACGGCAAGTTCAAGTACGAGAACGCCCAGAAGGCGCGCGAGGCACGTCGCAACCAGACGAACGTGATCATCAAGGAGATGAAGCTTCGTCCGAAGATCGACGCCCACGACTACGAGACCAAGAAGGGTCACGTCGTGCGGTTCCTGCGCGCGGGCGACAAGGTCAAGATCACGATCATGTTCCGCGGTCGCGAGCAGCACCGGCCCGAGCTGGGCTTCCGGCTGCTGCAGAAGCTCGCCGAGGACGTGACGGAGCTGGGCTTCGTCGAGTCGTCGCCGAAGCAGGACGGCCGCAACATGATCATGGTGCTCGGCCCGCACAAGAAGAAGGCCGACGCCAAGGTCGACATCAAGGCCGAGAAGGACGCCAAGGCCGCCGAGCGCGCGGCGCTGGTCGCCGACGAGCAGGCCGAGCGCGACGCCGCGCACGCCGCTGGGCCGGTTGCCCAGAAGAAGGAGCGCGGTCGCTCCGAGAACCTCGATCCCGAGATCGAGGCCTGAGACCTCGGCGGCCTCCGGGCCGTCGAAACCACGCGGGTGGGCCGCGCCAGCCGCGGGCACGCCAGCAGGACGAGAAGAGAGAGCAGAGATGCCGAAGAACAAGACGCACTCCGGTGCGAGCAAGCGCTTCCGGGTGACCGGGTCCGGCAAGATCCTTCGTGAGAAGGCCGGCAAGCGCCACAACCTGGAGAAGAAGCCCTCCAAGGTCACCCGTCGGATGACGGGCACCGTCGAGGTCGCCAAGGCCGACGTCCCGCGCGCGAAGAAGATGCTCGGTCTCTGACCGACCCCGCCCTTCGGTGGTCGAGCTAGTCGAGACCCCCGCACCCGAGAAGTTTTTCAGCAACAAGGAGTAAATCGTGGCACGCGTCAAGCGGGCGGTAAACGCCCAGAAGAAGCGCCGGGTCGTCCTCGAGCGGGCCAGCGGTTACCGCGGCCAGCGCTCGCGTCTGTACCGCAAGGCCAAGGAGCAGGTCACCCACTCCCTGGTCTACAGCTACAACGACCGTCGCAAGAACAAGGGCAACTTCCGCAAGCTGTGGATCCAGCGGATCAACGCTGCGGCTCGCGCCCAGGGCATGACCTACAACCGGTTCATCCAGGGCCTCAACCTGGCCGGCATCGAGGTGGACCGCAAGATCCTCGCCGAGCTGGCCGTCAACGACGTCGCGGCGTTCAACGTCCTCGTCGAGGCCGCCAAGGCCGCGCTGCCCGAGGACGTCAACGCGCCCAAGGTCTCCGCGTAACCGGTGGTTGAGGAAGGCGCGCAGCGCCTGTCTCGAAACCCCCTGACGACGGGCAACGCTCGCGTCAAGGAGACTCGGAAGCTCAGCCGCCGCTCGGAACGCTCCGAGCGGCGGCTCTTCCTTGCCGACGGCCCGAAGGCCGTCGAGGGCGCCCTCGAGGTGCCCGGGTGCGTCGTGGAGGTGTTCGCCACCGCGACGGCCACCGAGCAGTACGCCGACCTCGCTGCGGCCGCTCCGCAGTGGACGCTGGTCGAGGAGCGGGCACTCGCCTCGCTCAGCGACAGCGTCACCCCGGCCGGTGTCGTCGGGCTCTGCCGCTTCCTCGACCGACCGCTCGACGTCGTCCTCCCGGTGGTTGAGGTGCGAGGCGCGCTAGCGCCGAGCCTCGAAACCACCCCGCGTCGCCTCGTCGCGATCTGCGCCGACGTACGCGACCCCGGCAACGCCGGCACCGTGATCCGCTGCGCCGACGCAGCGGGCGCCGACGGCGTCGTGTTCGCGGGCCACTCGGTCGACGCCTACAACGCCAAGACCGTCCGCGCCAGCGTGGGCAGCCTCTTCCACCTGCCGCTCGCGGTCGAGCCCGACCCGGTCGCCGCCGTCGGTGCGGCGCAGGCTGCCGGGCTCCAGGTGCTGGCGGCCGACGGCGCGGGTGAGGTCGACCTCGACCACGCCGACGAGCTGCTGGCCGCGCCCACGGCGTGGCTGTTCGGCAACGAGGCCTGGGGCCTCCCCGCTGAGCTGGCCGAGCTCGCCGACCACCGGGTCCGGATCCCGATCCACGGTCGCGCCGAGAGCCTCAACCTCTCCACCGCCGCAGCCCTGTGCCTCTACGCCTCTGCGCGAGCGCAGCGCCGCTAGACGGTCCGACGCACATAGGGTGAGCGACGTGCAGCCACCCGACCTCGACCTGCTCGCAGACGGCGTGGTGCTCGCCGACGGCGCCGGACTGGTGACCGCGATCAACTCCGTGGCGGCCAGCTGGCTCGGCGCCGAGCCCGCGACGGCGATCGGCACCCCGCTCGAGGAGGTGCTGGCGCTCCAGGACCACGACGGTCGGGACTGGTTCTCGTACAACTGCCCCTACCGCGGTCTCCCCACCCGGTCCGCCGTTCCCGAGCAGGCGTGGCTGCTGCCCGACGGCACCGAGGTCCTCGTCGTCGCCCGGGTCCATCGACCGGCTCTCACAGAGCCGGTCGCCGGAGTCGCTGTCAGTCTGCGCTCCGGCCGCGGGCGGGCCCGGCTGGACCGGGAGCGGTCCGACCTGGTGGCGACCGTCGCCCACGAGCTGCGGTCACCGCTGACCGGGGTGAAGGGCTTCGTGCAGGCGCTCCTCAACCGCTGGGACAAGCTCACCGACGACCAGAAGAAGCTGATGCTGACCACGGTCAGCGCCGACTCCGACCGGCTGAGCCGGCTCATCGCCGAGCTGCTCGACGTCGCCCGGATCGACACCGGTCGGCTCCAGCTCTACCCGCGGCCGTCCGACGCCGCGGTCCTGGTCCGACGGGTCGTCGAGTCGGTCGACGCCGGCACCAGCCGCCCGATCGAGCTCGATGTCGCCGATGGCCTGCCCGAGATCACGGTGGACCCCGACAAGTTCACCCAGGTGATCACCAACCTCGTGGAGAACGCCGTACGGCATGGCGAGGGTGTGGTCCAGGTCAGCGTGGCCGGCGACGCCTCCGGGGTCCGGATCCGGGTCGAGGACGAGGGCGAGGGGATCTCACCCGACATGCGGCGGCGGGTCTTCACGAAGTTCTGGACCGGTGGCGGGCGCGGCGGCTCCGGTCTCGGTCTCTACCTCGTCAACGGACTGGTCAAGGCGCATGGCGGCACGGTCACCATCGGGGACGCCGACGGCGGGGGCGCCCGGATCGACGTCGAGCTGCCCGCGACGCTGGACGGACCCGACTGAGTAGAGCCGGCCCTCCTGGGCCTTGACCGCCGCGACGAGCACGAAGCTCATCGTCACCAGCAGCGCCCAGGAGCCGATCTTCGCCACGTGCACCGTCTGCCAGGCGTGCGCCTGGTCGGGGTACTGCCAGGCCTCGAGGTACGTCGCGGCGTTCTCGGCCAGCCACAGGAAGAGGCCGATCAGGGCGAACGAGAGCGCCAGCGGCATCCGGTAGCGGGAGTCGCCCACCGTGAAGTGCACCATCGACCGGCGCAGCACGACCATGCCGAGCACGGCGAGTGCCACCCGCAGGTCGACCACCCAGTGGTGGGTGAAGAAGTTTGCGTAGATCGCGAGCGCCACCAGACAGGTGCCGAGCGCCGGGTAGTGCGTCACCCGCAGGTCGAAGCGCCGCCAGGCCTGGCAGATGTAGGAGCCGACCGCGGCGTACATGAAGCCGGCGAAGAGTGGGACCCCGGCGACCTTGGTGACCGCCTCGCCCGGATAGGCCCACGACCCGACGTGCACCTTGAACAGCTCGAGCCCCAGGCCGAGCGCGTGGAACGCACAGATCACCAGAACCTCGCGCCAGCTCTCCAGACCGAGCGCCCACAGCGCGACGGTAACGACCGCGCACCAGATCAGGAGGGCGTCGTACGTCGCGAGGGGGAGCGGCACGACGTACGCCACGAGGAGCCCGGCGAAGATCGCGGCCGCGAAGACGCACGACTGGAGCTCGAGCCACGCGAACCGCACCAGCTGCGCCGACCCGCGCCCGGTGCTTCGCACCAGCGTCAGAGCCACACCGGCATCGGTCACGGGGCCACGGTAGCCAGCGGGCGGAACCGGTTCGCCGGGAACAGGGCCCGCTCCCTAGACTCGGGCACTGCAGCAACCACATTCACGCGAGAGGCGCTCCGTGTCCGGACCGAACACCGACTACGACCCTGTGGAGGTCACCCCGTTGAAGCCCGAGGAGGTCGAGGCGTCCCGCGATGCGGCGCTCGCTGCGATCGCGGCCGCGGCCGACCTCGCCGAGCTGAAGCAGGTGCGGATCGACCACACGGGAGACCGGTCCCCGCTGGCGCTGGCCAACCGCGAGATCGGCGCGCTGCCGCCCCAAGCCCGCAAGGAGGCCGGCCAGCGGATCGGTCAGGCCCGCGGCGCCGTCAACCAGGCGCTCGGCCAGCGGCAGGCTGTGCTCGAGGCCGAGCACGAGGAGCGGATGCTCGTCGAGGAGACGGTCGACGTGACCCTGCCGACCGACCGGGTCCCCACGGGTGCCCGGCATCCGCTCACCACCGGGGCCGAGCTGATCGCCGACATCTTCGTCGCGATGGGCTGGGAGGTCGCCGAGGGGCCGGTCATCGAGGCCGAGTGGCTCAACTTCGACGCGCTCAACCTGGGGCCGGACCACCCGGCCCGCACCATGCAGGACACCTTCTGGACCGACCCCCCGGAGAACCACCTCGTCCTGCGCACCCACACCTCCCCGGTGCAGGCGCGCACGATGCTCACCCGCAAGCCCCCGATCTACGTCGTCTGCCCGGGGCGGGTCTTCCGCACCGACGAGTACGACGCCACGCACAGCCCGGTCTTCCACCAGGTCGAGGGCCTGGCGATCGACGAGGGCATCACCATGGCCAACCTCAAGGGCACCCTCGACCACTTCGCCGCGTCGATGTTCGGCGAGGGCATCAGCACGCGCTTCCGCCCGTCGTACTTCCCGTTCACCGAGCCGAGCGCCGAGGTCGACCTGGTCTGCTTCGTCTGCCGGGGCGCCGGTGTGCTGGACGGCGCGACGTGCCGTACCTGCCGCGGCGAGGGCTGGATCGAGTGGGGCGGCTGCGGCGTCGTCAACCCGCGGGTGCTCGCCGCCTGCGGCATCGACTCCGAGCGCTACACCGGCTTCGCCTTCGGCATGGGCATCGACCGCACGCTGATGTTCCGCCAGGGGATCGAGGACCTGCGCGAGCTCTTCGAGGGCGACATCCGCTTCACCACGGCATTCGGAACGGAACTCTGAGGACATGAAGGCACCCGTCTCCTGGATCCGGGAGTACGTCGACCTGCCGGCCGACGTCACCACCGAGGATCTCGCCGCGCGGCTGACCGCGCTCGGCCTCAAGCTCGAGGCGATCGAGAAGCCCGGCGACCAGATCACCGGCCCGCTCGTCGTCGGCAAGGTGCTCACGATGGAGCCCGAGCCGCAGAAGAACGGCAAGACCATCAACTGGTGCACGGTCGACGTCGGAGACGCCAATGGCACCGGCGAGCCGCAGGGCATCGTCTGCGGCGCGCACAACTTCAAGCCCGGCGACCTGGTGGTGGTGATTCTTCCCGGCGGGGTCCTCCCGGGGAACTTCGAGATCTCCGCGCGCAAGACCTACGGCCACCTCTCGGCCGGGATGATCTGCTCCTCGCGCGAGCTCGGCCTGGGCGAGGACCACGATGGCATCATCGTGCTCCCGGCCGACGCCGGCACTCCCGGGACCGACGCGTTCGAGGTCCTCGGCCTGAGCGACGAGGTCATCGAGTTCGAGATCAACCCCGACCGCGCGTACGCACTGTCGCTGCGCGGCGTCGCCCGCGAGGCGGCGCTGGCGTACGGCGCGCCGTACCGCGACCCGGCGGATCGCGCGGTCCCCGAGCCCAATGCCACCGGCTACCCGGTGGAGATCGAGGACGCCAACGGCTGCCCGGTCTTCGTGGCCCGCAAGGTCACCGGCTTCAACCCGGATGCGGCCTCGCCCGACTGGATGGTGCGCCGGCTGACCCAGGCCGGGATGCGACCGATCTCGCTGGCCGTCGACATCACCAACTACGTGATGCTCGAGATCGGCCGCCCGATCCACGGGTACGACGCCGACAAGCTCACCGGCCCGATCCGGGTGCGCCGCGCGCGTGAAGGTGAGCGGCTGACCACCCTCGACGGCACCGACCGGGCGTTGTCGACCGAGGACCTGGTCGTCACCGACGACTCCGGCATCATCGGCCTCGGCGGCGTGATGGGCGGCGAGACCACCGAGATGTCCGCGACCACGACGTCCGTGCTGGTCGAGGCGGCCCACTGGGACGCGACCTCGATGTTCCGCACCGGCAAGCGCCACAAGCTCACCTCCGAGGCCGGCAAGCGCAACGAGCGCGGCGTCGACCCCGTCGTCACCCAAGCCGCGGCCGACCGGGTGGTCGAGCTGCTCACGACGTACGGCGGCGGCACGGCCGATGGCGGCGTCACGGTCGTCGGCATCCCGCCGCGGCAGGCGCCGATCGAGATGGCCTACGACCTGCCTGCTCGGGTGACCGGCATGCCGATCGACGCGGCCACCACGGTCGCCAACCTGGAGGCGATCGGCTGCGTGCTGGACAAGCACGACACCACGCTGATCGCTACCCCGCCGCCGTGGCGCCCCGACCTGAGCGACCCGTTCGACCTGGTCGAGGAGGTCGCCCGGATCGTCGGCTACGACCAGGTCCCGTCGGTGCTGCCGCGTGATGCCGCCGGTCGCGGCCTGACCCGCGAGCAGCGCCTGCGCCGCCGGATCGGCCGCACTCTCGCCGGGGCCGGCTGCGTCGAGGTCATCAGCTTCCCGTTCGTCGGCGACGTCGCGTTCGACGCGCTCGGGCTGGCCGCCGACGACGTGCTGCGCAAGACCGTCCGGCTGGCCAACCCGCTCTCGAGCGAGGAGCCGTCGTACACCACGACGCTGCTGCCCGGCCTGCTCAAGGCTGCGGCTCGCAACGTCGGCCGTGGCGCCGCAGGCGTGTCGCTCTTCGAGACCGGCACGGTCGCGTTCCCGGTCGACCGGGGGCCCGCGCCGATCTACGGCGTCGACTGGCGTCCAAGCGACGACGAGCTGGCCAAGCTGCTCGACGCGCTGCCCGAGCAGCCGCTCCACCTCGCCGTCGTACTCGCCGGTGAGCGCGAGCGCGCCGGCTGGTGGGGGGCCGGTCGCGAGGCCGGCTGGGCCGACGCGATCAGCATCGTGCGTCGCCTCGCCACCGAGCTCGGGGTCGAGGTCGAGGTCGTCTCGACCGCCCGCGCACCGTGGCACCCGGGCCGCTGCGCCCAGGTGCTCGTCGGCGGCGTCGAGTTCGGCCACGCCGGCGAGCTGCACCCGAAGGTCTGCCAGGCCTTCGGCCTGCCCGCCCGCAGCGCTGCCGTCGAGATCGACCTCGACTTCCTGATGCGGCACGCCCGCGACGTCACGCCCGGACCCGACTTCTCGACGTACCCCCAGGCCAAGGAGGACGTCGCCCTCGTGGTCGACGCCGCGGTCACCACGGCCGACGTCGAGACCGCGCTGCGCGAGGGCGCCGGCGACCTGCTCGAGTCGATCCGGCTCTTCGATGTCTTCACCGGCGACCAGGTCGGCGAGGGGCGCAAGTCGCTCGCGTTCGCGCTCCGCTTCCGGGCGCCGGACCGCACCCTCACCGAGGAGGAGACGACGGCCGCGCGCGACGCGGCCGTCGCGCTCGCCGCCGAGCGGACCGGTGCCGTCCAGCGGAGCTGACGGAGCGCTGGGACCGCGGCTCACGGTCCTCGACGACGTCACCTGGAACGGCGTGCCGGTCCCCGGCGAGCGCACGCACGCCCTGCTGCGCTGCCTTGTGGAGGCAGGGCCCCGCGGCCTGAGCGAGTCGGGGCTGGTCGAGGAGATCTGGGGCGACGACGTCCCGGCCAACCCGACCAAGGCGCTCCAGGTCGTCGTCTCCCGGGCCCGGTCGGCCACCGACGCGGAGGTCATCGAGCGCACGCCACGCGGCTACCGGCTGGCGCTACCGGTCGCGGACGTCGACGTGTGGGCGCTGCGCCCCGAGGGGCTGCGGCTGGCCGCGGCCGGCGACTACGCCGCAGCGCTGCCACTGCTGGAGCGCGCCGAGGCCGATGACGAGGTGGTCGCGGCCCTGCTGCGCGCGATCGCGGACGTGCACGGCGTGCCCGCGGCGCTCGAGCGGTTCGAGGCCTACCGCGAGGACCTGGTCGACCGCCTGGGCGTCGACCCCAGTCCCGAGCTCCAGGCGCTGCACGTCGAGCTGCTCGCCCGGGACCGGCCGGTCCGCGAGGGGCTCCTGTACGAGGCGTCTCGGCTGATCGGTCGCGACGGGGACGTCGCTGCTCTCGCCCAGACGATCCGCACCTCCCGGGTCACCTCGATCGTGGGTCCTGGCGGGCTGGGCAAGACCCGGCTCGCGCACCTGATGGGCCGCCTGGCCGAGCAGCCGGTCGTGCACTTCGTCGAGCTCGCGGGCGTGACCTCGCCCGACGGCGTGGTCGTCGAGGTCGGCGACGTGCTCGGCGTACGCGAGACGATCACCGGCAAGCTGACCGGCGGCGCCCGCCGTACCGACTTGCTGAGCCGCATCATCGAGCAGATCGGCACCGTCCCGGCACTCCTCATCCTCGACAACTGCGAGCACCTCGTCGAGGCGGTCGCCGACCTGGTGCAGGTGCTGGTCACGCGCACGCCGGCACTCCGCGTCCTCACGACCACCCGGGCGCCGCTCGGGATCGCGGCCGAGCGGGTCTACCAGCTGCCGCAGCTCGGCCTCGACGACGCCGTCGAGCTGTTCCGCGAGCGCGCGACCGCGGCGCGGCCCGGCGTACGTCTCGACCTCGACGAGGTGCGGTCCCTGGTCGCGCGCCTCGACGGCCTCCCGCTTGCGGTCGAGCTTGCCGCCGCCAAGGTCCGCGCGATGTCGGTCGCCGAGATCGAGCGGCGGCTCGAGAACCGGTTCGCGCTACTGCGCGGTGGCTCCCGCGAGGCGCCGGAGCGCCACCAGACCCTGATCGCGGTCATCGACTGGAGCTGGAACCTCCTCGACGAGGAGCAGCGCATCGCCCTGCGCCGCCTGTCGATCTTCCGCGACGGCTTCTCGCTCGCGGGGGCCGATGCCGTGGTCGACGGCGACGCGCTGGACGCGATCACCAGCCTGGTGGACCAGTCGCTCGTGACCGTGCACGAAGGCGGGGGAGACCTGCGCTACCGGCTCCTCGAGACGGTCCGTGAGTTCGGCCAGATGCAGCTTGTCGACGCCGGGGACGACGAGGGCACACGAGACCGGTTGCGCACCTGGGGCATCGACTTCTGCCGTCGCGCCTCGGGCGACCTGTTCGGACCGCGGCAGGTCGAGACCATGACGGCCGTCCGGACCGAGGAGGGCAACCTCGTCGACCTGCTCCGTCGCTGTCTGCGCACGGGCGACGCCACCGGCGTGATCTCGCTGATGGCCTGCCTCTCGGACTTCTGGACCGTCGAGGGCAGCCACCTGAAGGTCGTGACCCTTGCCCACGAGGTCGAGGAGGTGGTCGCCGACGCGGAGGTGACCGACGACCTGGTGCCGGCGCTGCGCTCGACGCTCTCCGCGATCGCCTTCAACTCGATGATCTTCTCCGAGTACGGCACCGATCGTGCGCTCGCGCGCCTCGAGAGCCTGCCGACCGGCGACGGCAGCACCCGGTCGGAGGCGCAGACGCTGGTCCTCCTGACCGCTCGGTTCGGGATGACCGACGGCGATGCCGAGGCCCTCGACCGGCTCTGCGAGCACCCCCAGCCCCGGATCCGCCAGCTGGCGCTGCAGTGGGCCAGCCAGTTCTACGAGAACCTCGGCGATCTCGGCGAGGCACGGGTCCGCGCGGAGCGGTCATTGGAGCTGGTGGACGACCAGGACGGGCCGTGGACCGGCGCGCTGGTGAGGTCGCAGCTGGCCGGTCTGACGATGCAGATCGGGCACCTCGACGAGGCGCTCGGGTTCGCCGTCGACTCGATCCCCGTCATGGAGGCGCTCGGGGCGACCGAGGACGTCGCCCAGCTCAAGGCGGTGCTCGCCATGTCGGCGATGGCCGACGGGAGGTACGCCGAGGCCGGCCGGATCTTCGACGAGATCGCCGAGGACGACGGTGGCGGCGTCTTCGGGTCGTCCATCATCGTGCAGTGCGGGCGCCCCGAGCTCGACCTGGCGATGGGCCGGATCGAGGAGGGCCTGCGCGGCTACCGGAACGCCGTCCAGGTCCTCACCAACCGACCGCTCCCGAACGTCAACGTGGCGCTGGACTACGAACCGTGGGTGATGTTCCCCGAAGCGGCGGCGCTGTCGGCCCACATCCGGCACGGACATCTGGAGGACGGCGCCCGGTTGCGGGGCGACCTGCTCGTCAAGGCACCGGGAGCGCTCGGCGGCAAGATGGGGTTCCTCGACTACCCGGTCGTCGGGGCGCTGGTCTTCGCGCTGGCCGAGTGGGAGCTCGTCACCGCCACCGACCCGGCCGACCTCGCTCGCGCCGTACGCCTGCTCGTCTGTGCCGACGCCTTCGGCTACAACCGCCAGCTCCCCAGCCTGAGCTGGGAGCCTGCGCTCGCCCTGGCCGAGGCCGCGCTGCCCGGGGAGGTCGCCCGGGTGCGCGCCGAGCTCGGGGACCAGAAGGGGCCGGACCTGCGCGAGCACGTGCGCGACCTGCTGCTCGAGCTGCGCTGACAGCCGTGGCTTCGTGCTCGTTGGTCGAGTAGCCCGCGAGGAACGAGGGGGCGTATCGAGACCCACGCCGCTTCTCGACTCACTGGATTTCGGCGCGCTCGTGCGACTTCGTCGCACCCGGCTGGCCGTCTCACATCTTGCGCGAGTAGCTCCGCACCGACAGCGGCAGGAAGATCGCGACCACGATCGCGCAGCCGAGCAGTGCCCAGCCGACGTTGGCGGTCACGGTGCCGTCGTTCATCAGGTCGCGTACGGCGGAGATCACCAGGGAGACCGGGTTGATGTTGACGAACGCCTCGAGCCAGCTCGGCAGCGACTCCGGTGGCACGAAGGCGTTCGAGAGGAACGTCAGCGGGAACATCACCATCATCGAGATGCCCTGCACGGCCTGGGCGCTGCGCGCGCGGGTGCCGAGGTAGGTGAAGATCCAGGCAAGGGACCAGCCGGCGAGGATCGTCAGCAGCCAGCCGCCGAGCACGCCGAAGAAGCCACCGCCGGGCCGGTAGCCCATCAGCATGCCGGTCAGGATGGTCAGGGTCGCCGCGGTTGCGTAGCGTGCCAGGTCGGCGATGGCCGGCCCGACGAGCGGGGCGATCCGCGCGATCGGCAGTGACTTGAACCGGTCGAAGACGCCCTTGTCCATGTCCTCGCGGAGCTGGACGCCGGTGGCCATGGAAGCCGTGAGCGCGGTCTGGGCGAGGATGCCGGTGATCACCATCGGCAGGTAGTTCTCAACGCTGCCGGAGATCGCGCCGCCGAAGATGTAGGCGAACATCGCCGTGAAGAGCAGCGGCTGGAGCGTGACGTCGAACCACTGCTCGGGGTTGCGGCGCATCTTCTTGAGGGCGCGCCACGCCATCGCCAGGCTCTGGTCGAGGGTGTCGCGGAGCGACGGGCGGGTAACGATCAGCCGGTCGAGGACCTCGGTCGTCTCGTGGTCTGCGAGGAGGGTGGTGCTCATCGGACAGTCTCCATCTGGGGTGCGTGGGTCTCGTCGTCGGCGCCGTGGCCGGTGATGGCCATGAAGACCTCGTCGAGGGTGGGCTTCTGGACGGTCGCGCTGGCGATCGACAGGCCGGACTGGCGCAGCGCGATCAGTACGTCGGCCGCCTGGTCGGCGTCGCCGAGGGCCACGTTCATGCCCCCGGCCTCGGGGGTGAGCACCGGCTCCTCGCCGAGGACGCGCCGTACGACGGCCGCGGCGCTGCTCGCTTCGTCGGGGTCCGACATGCGCAGCTGGAGCGTCGAGCTGCCGACCGAGGTCTTCAGCTCGTCGGGGGTGCCCTCGGCGACCTTGATGCCGCGGTCGATGACCGCGATCCGGTCGGCGAGCTGATCGGCCTCGTCGAGGTACTGGGTCGTCAGCAGCACGGTGCTGCCTTCGCGGATCAGCTCGCGGATGGTCTCCCACATCTGGCCGCGGGTGCGGGGGTCGAGGCCGGTGGTCGGCTCGTCGAGGAAGATCAGCGGCGGCTGCGAGATCAGGCTCGCCGCGAGGTCGAGGCGACGGCGCATGCCGCCGGAGAAGGTGGAGATCTGCTTGTCGCGAGCCTCGGTCAGGCCGAACCGCTCCAGGAGGTCAGCGGCGGTCGACTTCGACCTGGCCGAGGACAGGCCCTGCAGGCGGCCGAAGAGCCAGAGGTTCTCCGAGCCGGTGAGGTTCTCGTCGACCGAGGCGTACTGCCCGGTCACGCCGACGAGCTGACGGATCATGTGGGGGTTGCGGCGTACGTCGACGCCGAAGATGCTGGCGTCTCCGCCATCCATCGGCAGCAGGGTGGCGAGCATCTTGAGGGTCGTGGTCTTGCCGGCGCCGTTCGGGCCGAGGACGCCGAAGACCTCACCGCGGCGGACCTCGAGGTCGATCCCGTCGACCGCGCGGAAGTCGCCGAACGTCTTGACGAGACCGGAGGCCGCGACAGCCAGGTCGGTGTCAGGTACTTGTGTCATGCCACCATGCTGCGGCGACCTGGTTTCGTGCCGCCTTCAGGCCGGTTTCACCGGTTTCAGCCGGGCGTCACCGCGGTGCGAGGGGGAGCGTGGCGACCTGCAGGAAGTGGTCGGACGCGACCCGCGAGACGCTGGTGTACGCCTGGTTGCGGTAGGCGCACGAGCCCTGGACCGGGCCGAGCGTCATGATGTAGTCGCGGCGCCCGGGGGTGGGCCGGACCGGGAAGTTGAAGTTGTTCGAGGTGCTGTACCTCGCGTTCATGATCCGGCTCGCGGCGTACGAGTCGTAGAGCCCGGCCTCGATCAGAGCCTGCTGGACGTTGTTGTACGGCTTCGTGTTGGAGGTCGAGTTCAGGTCGCCGGCCATGATGACCTGGCCGCCGTACCAGCTCTGCAGGTTGCGGAGGATGCCGATCAACGTCTGCACCTGGCGGCCGCGGGTGGCGAAGTCGCCGGGCTTCTCACCGGAGTCGAGGTGGTTGGAGGTCAGGATGAACGGCGCCTGGCGGCCACCTGTCGCCTGCAGCCGGACCCAGGGGACCAGCGAGTCGACAACCGCGGGGTCGGAGATGCGAAAGAGGCCGGAGTCGAGCTGGGTGAAGCTGTTGGCGTCGTAGAACACCCGGGTCCCGACGAGGCCCTTGCCCTTGTAGTCGTCGTCGGTCAGCGCGTCCACCCAGCGGGCGCCCGGGGTCTGGTCGGTGCTGTTGAGCCTGTCGAGGATCCACTCGTCCTGCTCTCGGGGCCCGAAGCCTCGGTCGCTCGGGCCGCTCGCCTCCTGGATGGCGATCGCGCGGACCCCGCTGTCGAGGATCTCGCGGATGACGTTGTCACCGCGCACGTGCCAGTTGAACTTGCTCGTGCCCTTGCGCGCGTCTGCGGCCCAGGTGCGGACGTTGAACGTGCCGACGGTGACCTGGTCCACAGGAGCAGCCGTGCACGGGCTGGCGATCGGCGCCTGGATCCACTTGGTCGGGCTCGAGGCGTGGGTGCCAGCCGTCCGGTAGACGGTGACCCGGACGAACGAGTAGTTGCCGGACGTCCCGGTGGCCCCGAACGCACGGTCGACCGTGATCGACTGCTTCTTGCGGTTGACCTTGTAGGTGTGGACCCGAGAGCTCAGCTGCCGGTTGGGTCCGACCCGGACCACGAACTTCCGGAGCTTGGCTGCCGGAGCCGGCCGCTTCCAGCTGACGTGGAGCCTCCCGTCAGCGGTCGAGACCAGGCTCACCTTGAGGTTGCCGGCGCCGTTCGGCTGGCTCCCGGCAGAAGTGCCGGTCGGGTTCGTTGCGCGGCGTGGCGCGTCGGCCGGTGCGGCCACGGCAGCGGGGACCGCGAGCCCTCCTGCGAGGAGTACGCCGGTCAGCAGGGACGGCGTGGCGCGGGCGCGTAACAGTGAGAACAATTCGGAGCCCCCGATGGCTTCGGTCGTGACAGTGGCAGCTACGGACGTTCTTCCACCGTAACTCGATCTGGTGCCAGCCACGAATAACCGACGGTGCTCTGGGGAACCTCTGGACGTGACCGCTGCGACGACGACCCGCCCCACGGTCGGTGCGATTACGCCCACCCGGGGCTTCCGGTCGGACGTAGAGGGACTGCGCGCGATCGCCATCGCGGCAGTGCTGATCTATCACGCCGGGTTGGCGTGGACGCCCGGCGGCTACGTCGGGGTCGATGTGTTCTTCGTGATCTCCGGGTTCCTCATCACCGGACTCTTGGTGCGCGAGGTCGAGCGGTCCGGCCGGCTCGACCTGGCCGGGTTCTGGGCCCGCCGGGCCCGTCGCCTGCTGCCGGCAAGCGCCGTCGTGCTGGTCTTCTCGGCGGTCGTGTCGTTCCTCTGGCTCCCGGTGACCAGCCGCAGGGACTTCGGCGGCGACATCGTCGCCTCGGCGCTGTACGTCGTGAACTGGCGGCTCGGCCTCCGCGAAGTCGACTACATGGCAGCGAACGTCGGCCCGTCGCCGGTCCAGCACTACTGGTCGCTCGCCGTGGAGGAGCAGTTCTACCTCCTCTGGCCGGTGCTGATCGTCGCGCTCGTGGCAGCTTTCGGCGCACGGTGGCGCTGGGGCCTGCTGCTCGGGGTCGGCATCCTCACCGGCGCGTCGTTCGGCTACACGCTCTCGTTCGCGGTCGAGCAACCCGGACTCGCGTTCTTCTTCTCGACGACCCGCATCTGGGAGCTCGGTGTCGGGGCACTGCTGGCCATCGCGTTGCCGACCCTCGTCCGCGTGACTCCGGCTGCCTTACGCGCTGTGCTGGGCTGGGCCGGTCTCGCGATGATCGCCTGTGCCGTGCTCCGGTTCGATCAGCACACCGTCTGGCCGGGCACCGCGACCCTGCTGCCGGTGCTGGGGACCGCTGCTGCGATTCTCGCCGGCGGCACCGACCGAGACGCGGCGTGGGGCCCCCGCCGGCTGCTCGGGCTGGCGCCCTTGGTGTGGCTCGGCGCCTTGTCGTACTCGCTCTATCTCTGGCACTGGCCGTTCCTGGTCGCCGCCGAGGGGATCTGGGGGCCGTTGCCGGTGCGTTACCGTCTGGTGGTGGTGCTCGCCAGCTTGGTGCCTGCTTGGCTCTCCTACCGCTATGTGGAGAACCCCCTACGGCGGTCGCCCCGGTTTGCCCGCCCGAGACCGGCGCTCCTCGGCGGGGCGGTCGCGATGGCCGTGTCGGCGGTCGCCGGTCTGTGCGTGGCCGCCTCGTTCGCGCTGGTGGATACGGTCCCGGTGGCCACCGCCAAGGAGGCACCCGGTGCCCGGGCGCTCGACGACCCGCGTCACGCCGACACCGATTGGGCCGAGATCGACCGGGTCTCGAGGCTGCGGCCCTCACCGCTCAAGGCACAGTCCGATACCGCGACCCTCTACGACTCCGATTGCGTCGTCGGGCGGGACACGCCTGGCTTCCAGGTGTGCACTTTCGGCGCGAAGCGGGCCGACCGGACGTTCGTGCTGGTCGGCGACTCGAAGGCCGTTCAGTGGTTCACGCCACTCGAGCGGATCGCCAAGCGGCAGTCGTGGCGATTCGTGGTGATCGCCAAGAACGGCTGCTCCTTCGCCGATGTCGTCCGACCGGTCTCCGGTCATCGCAACCCGTCCTGCGAGGCCTGGGCGCCGCGCGCGCTCGACAGGATCGAGCGGCTGCGGCCCGAGGTCGTGATCACGGTGACCCGGTGGGGGACCGGGCTGCCGCCCGGAAGCTCCCCGGGCGAACCATCGTCAAAGAAGGCGATGGCCGACGGTCTGGTCACCTACTGGAACGACGTGCTGGCCGCCGGCGCGACGCTGGTGCCGATCCTCGACACGCCAGGCCCGCCGGGTGGCGACGCTCCCGGCTGCGTCCAGGAGAACCTCCAGCGGCTGACCGAGTGCGTCTTCGACAAGGCCGCCGCCGTCAAGCGCTCAGGCGCGTCGACGCAGCTCGCGGCCGCGAGGCGGGTGCCCGAGGCGCACGTGGTCGACATGTCACCGGTCCTGTGCCCGGACGGCCGTCGCTGCCCGTCGGTCATCGGCAAGGTGCTCGTGTACCGGAACGGCTCGCACCTCTCCGACACCTACGCCACGACCGCGACCCGGGCGCTCTCCCGCGAGCTGGCGAGAGCGACCGGCGGGCTGCTGGGCCGGAGCTGAGCAGGACCCGGCCGGATCAGGTGATCGGCTGGTTCACCGCGAGCCGGAAGTGGCCGTAGACGGCGCGATCACCCGTGACCCGGACCTCGCTGTCGTCGCCGCGTCGCCACAGCCAGGCGTCGAGCGCCGAGGCGGGGCCGGTCACCACGGCGTCCGGCTCTGTTGCGGGGGAAGGGACCAGCCGGATGTCCTCGAGATCGTGGTGCTCGCCATCGGGATCGGTGCCGGCGAAGCGACCGATCTGGACCCACAGGGACTCGTCGGAGTCGGTGATGTCGATGCGCACGTAGTGGGGGAGCGGAGCGAACTCGCCCCACTCCGGAGCACCCCCGAACATGACGTCGAGGACCTCGTCCACGCCGTCGGCGGCCAGAGCCGGGTCGAGCGGTGTCTCCTGGCCCGCGGTCTGCTCCGCGTCGAGGCGGTGGATCAGCGCCTCGTGCGCCTGTCGGCGGTAGGTGAAGCCCACGGTCTGCTCGTCGGACCAGCTCCATGCGGGCTGCGTCGGGTCCGCAGCCCGGAGCTCGCTGACCAGGGAGGCGGAGTACTCGTCGTACGCCGCCAGCAGTCCGTCGTACGACGTCGGCCGCTCCGGGCCGAAGGTCTCGTCCTCGTCGTCACCCTCGGGCGCCGCCGGGCGGGTCCGGATGATGCTCGCCCAGAACCACTGCACTCGGGCGAGGTGCCAGAGCAGGTCGGCGGCGGTCCAGTCGGGGCACCCGGGCACCCGCGCCTCGGGAGCACAGTCGGCCAGCACCGCGCGAAAACGTGCCGAGTCGCTCTCGAGGTGCCGCAGGTAGTCGTCGAACTCCAGTCTCGCCATGATGAGCAACGTAGCCACCCGGACCGACACCGCGCACCCGGGTAACGACCCCATGCAAATGAACATGCATGACTGTGTATAGTCATGCATATGACCAGGAAGCGCGTTGCTGTCGCCGGAGCCAGCGGGTACGCCGGGGGAGAGCTGCTCCGCCTCCTGCTGGGTCACCCCGACGTGGAGATCGGCGCGCTCACCGGCGCGTCCAACGCCGGTCAGCCGCTCGGTGCCCTGCAGCCGCACCTCGTGCCCCTGGCCGACAGGGTGCTCGAGGAGACCACGATCGAAACCCTGTCCGGGCACGACGTGGTCTTCCTCGCGCTGCCGCACGGCCAGTCCGGCGCGGTCGCTGCCCAGCTCGGCGACGACACGGTCGTCATCGACTGCGGCGCGGACTTTCGCCTCGCGGACCCCGCCGCCTGGGAGAAGTTCTACGGCGGCTCGCACGCCGGCACCTGGCCCTACGGCCTCCCCGAGCTCCCCGGCCAGCGCGACCTGCTGCGCGGCGCGACCCGGGTCGCCGTACCTGGCTGCTACCCGACCATCTCCAGCCTCTCGCTCGCCCCGGCGGTCGCCGCCGGCATCATCGAGCCCGACGTCACCGTCGTGGCCGCGTCCGGCACCAGCGGCGCCGGCAAGGCCGCGAAGCCACACCTGCTCGGCAGCGAGATCATGGGCAACGCCAGTGCGTACGGCGTCGGCGGGGTGCACCGGCACACGCCCGAGATCACCCAGAACCTCTCCAAGCTGCTGAGCGACCCGGCCGGCACCGTCTCGGTCAGCTTCACTCCGCTGCTCGTCCCGATGTCGCGGGGCATCCTGGCGACCTGCTCCGCGAGGCTCACCGCCAGAGACGGGCAGAGCGTCAGCGCCGACGAGGCGTATGACGTCTACGCCAAGGCGTACGCCGACGAGCCGTTCATCCACCTGCTCCCGCAGGGCCAGTGGCCCCAGACCAAGTCTGTGACCGGCTCCAACGCCGTACACCTGCAGGTCACGGTCGACGAGGACGCACGACGAATGATCGCCGTCGGTGCCGTGGACAACCTGTCCAAGGGCACCGCCGGCGCTGCCGTCCAGTGCATGAACCTCGCGCTCGGCCTCGACGAAGGCCTGGGCCTCACGACAGTAGGAATCGCCCCATGACCATCACCACCCCGTCCGGTTTCCGGGCCGCCGGCGTCGCCGCCGGCCTCAAGTCCACCGGCGCCAAGGACATCGCGCTCGTCGTCAACGACGGCCCGACCTTCGACTCCGCCAGCGTCTTCACCGCCAACCGCTGCAAGGCCAACCCGGTCCTCTGGAGCCAGGAGGTCGTCAAGGACGGCACCGTCCGCGCGGTCTTCCTCAACTCCGGCGGCGCCAACTGCTACACCGGCCCCGAGGGCTTCCAGACCACGCACGCGGTCGCGGAGACCGTGGCCGACAAGCTCGGCATCGGCGCGCTCGACGTCGTCGTCTGCTCGACCGGCCTGATCGGTCTCACCAACAGTCGCGAGCAGGTGCTCGCCGGCGCGACCGCGGCGTACGACGCCCTCGCGGCCGACGGTGGCCTGCAGGCGGCCGAGGCGATCATGACCACCGACTCGGTGAGCAAGCAGGTCGTCGTCGAGGGCGCCGGCTGGTCGATCGGCGGGATGGCCAAGGGCGCCGGGATGCTCGCGCCCCAGCTGGCCACGATGCTGGTCGTCCTGACGACCGACGCCGTCGTCCCTGCCGCCGACCTGGACGCGGCGCTGCGTGCGGCGACCCGGATCAGCTTCGACCGGCTCGACTCCGACGGCTGCATGTCGACCAACGACACGGTCACTCTGCTCGCGAGCGGCGCCAGCGGGATCACCCCGTCACTGCCGGACTTCACCGAGGCGCTCACCCAGTCCTGCACCGATCTCGCGATGCAGCTGCTCCGCGACGCGGAGGGCGCCGACCACGAGATCGCGATCACGGTCCTCAACGCCGCCACCGAGGACGAGGCGGTCGAGGTGGGGCGCAGCGTCGCTCGGTCCAACCTGTTCAAGGCCGCGATCTTCGGCAACGACCCCAACTGGGGCCGCGTCCTCGCCAGCATCGGTACGACGCAGGCAGCGTTCGACCCGGCCGACCTCGACGTCGCGATGAACGGCATCTGGGTCTGCAAGCAGTCCACGCCGTACGCCGACCCCGAGACCGTCGACCTCAAGCCGCGCGAGGTGAGCGTGACCATCGACCTGAAGGCCGGGCCCGAGCGGGCGACCGTCTGGACCAACGACCTGACGCACGCCTACGTCCACGAGAACAGCGCGTACAGCTCGTGAACGACTCCAGCTCCGGCCAGTTCGACACCAGCAAGCCGGATCAGGCCAAGGCCCGCACCCTGGCGGGCGCGCTGCCCTGGCTCAAGCGCTACCACGGCAAGATCGTGGTGGTGAAGTACGGCGGCAACGCCATGACCGACGACACGCTCAAGCGCGCGTTCGCGGAGGACATCGCCTTCCTGCGGTTCGCTGGCTTCAAGCCCGTGGTCGTGCACGGCGGCGGTCCCCAGATCTCGACGATGCTCGACAAGCTCGGCATCGAGTCCGAGTTCCGCGGTGGCCTCCGGGTCACCACGCCCGAGGCCATGGACGTCGTCCGGATGGTCCTCGTCGGCCAGGTGCAGCGTGAGCTCGTCGGCCTGATCAACGAGCACGGCCCGCTCGCGGTCGGCTGCTCCGGCGAGGACGCCGGGCTCTTCACCGCGGAGCCGGCCAGCACCGTCGTCGACGGTGAGGAGGTCGACCTCGGCCTGGTCGGTGAGGTCGCGCATGTGCGCCCCGAGTCGGTCCTCGACTTGATCGAGGCCGGCCGGATCCCGGTCGTCTCCAGCGTCGCGCCCGACGTCAACGGCGTGATCCACAACGTCAACGCCGACTCGGCCGCCGCGGCCCTCGCGGTCGCGCTCAAGGCCGAGAAGCTGCTCGTGCTCACGGACGTCGAGGGCCTCTATCTCGACTGGCCGAACTCCGACGACGTGATCGGCGAGATCAGCCCCGAGGCTCTCAGCGAGATCATCCCGACGCTCGCGAGCGGGATGGTGCCCAAGATGGGCGCCTGCCTGATGGCCGTGCAGCAAGGCGTACCCCGCGCCACCGTGGTCGACGGCCGCGAGCCGCACGCCGTACTCCTCGAGCTGTTCACCAACGAAGGCGTGGGCACCCAGGTGCTGCCCGGCGTCGAGACCTTGACCCGGAAGGCCAGGGACGCACAATGACCGACACAGGGAGCACCTATTCCGAGCGGTACGCCGCCAGCCTGATGAACACCTTCGGCCCGCCGAAGCTGGTGCTCGCCCGCGGTGAGGGCGCCCACGTCTGGGACGTCGACGGCAACGAGTACGTCGACCTCCTCGGCGGCATCGCCGTCAACGCGCTCGGCCACGGCCACCCGGCCCTGGTCGAGGCGGTGACCAGCCAGCTCGGCACGCTCGGCCACATCTCCAACTTCTTCACCAGCGCGCCGCAGGTCGAGCTGGCCGAGAAGCTGCTCGCCCTCCTCGGCAAGCAGCCGGGCGAGGGCAAGGTCTTCTTCACCAACTCCGGCACCGAGGCCAACGAGGCGGCGTTCAAGCTGACCCGGCGCACCGGCCGCACCCACATCGTGGTGGCGGAGGGCAGCTTCCACGGCCGCACGATGGGCGCGCTCGCGCTGACCTCCAAGGAGGCCTACCGCACGCCCTTCGAGCCGCTGCCCGGCGACGTCACCTTCGTGCCGTACGGCGACGCCGACGCGCTCGCCGCTGCCGTCACCGACGAGACCGCCGCGATCCTGGTCGAGCCGATCCAGGGCGAGGCCGGCGTCGTCGTACCCCCCGAGGGCTACCTCGCCGCCGCCCGCACGATCGCCGACGAGCACGGCGCGCTGCTGTGGCTCGACGAGATCCAGTCGGGCATGGGCCGGACCGGTGAGTGGTTCGTGCACGACGCCGACGTCCGCCCCGACATCGTCACCGTCGCCAAGGGCCTCGGCGGCGGATTCCCGATCGGCGCCTGCATCGGCCTCGGCGACGCCGGGACCCTCTTGGAGCCGGGCAACCACGGGACGACGTTCGGCGGCAACCCGGTCGCCTGCGCGGCAGCCCTCGCCGTCATCCGCACCATCGAGGACGACGACCTGCTCGAGCACGTGACGGTCCTCGGACAGAAGCTCCGCGACGGCCTGGCCGCCGACCCGCGGGTCGCCGAGGTTCGCGGAGCCGGGCTGTTCGTCGGTCTCGACTTGTCCGCCGAAGCGTCGGCCGAGGTCGCGGCGACCGCGCAGCGGGCCGGCTTCATCGTCAACAACGCGACTCCCAAGCGGATCCGGCTCGTGCCACCGCTCGTGATCACCGAGGGCGACGTCAACGCGTTCCTCGCCGCCTGGCCGGGCATCCTCGACGAGGCGATGGGGGAGCAGGCATGAGGCACTTCTTGGCGGACGACGACCTCACCCCGGCCGAGCAGGCACAGGTCCTCGCCCTGGCGGCCGAGCTCAAGCACGCGCCGTACGACGCGAAGCCGCTCGCCGGCCCGCGCACGGTCGCGATGATCTTCGACAAGCAGACGCTGCGCACCCAGTCGTCGTTCGCCGCCGGCATCGCCGAGCTCGGCGGCTTCCCGATGCTGGTGGACGGTGCCCTCGCCGGCATCGGGGTGCGTGAGTCGGTGCACGACGTCGCCCGCGTGCTCGGTCGTCAGGCGTCGATGATCGTGTGGCGCACCTACGCTCAGAGCAACCTGGAAGAGATGGCCGAGCACGCCGGCGTCCCGGTGATCAACGCGCTCACCGACGACTTCCACCCCTGCCAGCTGCTCGCCGACCTGCTCACGATTCAGGAGCACAAGCAGCAGCTGGCCGGCCTCACCGTCGCGTTCGTCGGCGACGGTGCTTGCAACATGGGCAACTCCTGGCTGCTGGCCGGCGCGATCGCCGGCATGCACGTCCGGGTGAGCTCGCCCGAGGGCTACGCGCCGGACCTCGCGATGGTCGAGCGCGCGGTGGCCATCGCCGAGACCACCGGCGGCTCCGCGGTCCTGGAGCCCGATCCGATCGCCGCCGTCACCGGCGCCGACGTCGTGGTCACGGACACCTGGATCTCCATGGGCAAGGAGGACGAGGCCGCCGCGCGCGCCGAGGTGTTCGCGCCGTACTCGCTCACGACCTCGCTCTTCGAGCGCGCGAAGCCGGACGCCATCGCGATGCACTGCCTGCCGGCCTACCGCGGCAAGGAGATCGATGCCGAGGTGCTCGACGGACCGCAGAGCGTCGTCTGGGACGAGGCCGAGAACCGCCGGCACGCCCAGAAGGCGATCATGACCTTCCTCGCCGAGGCACAGCGATGAACACCGCCCTCCGGCCGACGACCAAGAACGCGCGCCACCAGCGCATCGTCGAGATCGTCACCCAGCACGAGGTGCGCTCCCAAGGTGAGCTCGCCGACCTGCTCGCGGAGAGCGGCCTGCGCGTCACCCAGGCCACTCTGTCGCGCGACCTCGTCGAGCTCGACGCCGTCAAGGTCCGTACGGCGTCCGGCGCGCTCGTCTACGCCGTACCCGCCGAGGGCGGCGACCGACGACCCGCGGCGCCGGGGGAGACCGCGGCCGCCGCGACCCGGCTGGCGCGGCTGTGCGGCGAGCTGCTCGTCAGCGCCGACGCCAGCGCCAACCTGGTCGTGCTGCGCACCCCGCCCGGCGCCGCCCAGTTCCTGGCCTCCGCCTTCGACAAGGCAGAGTTCCCCGAGATCCTCGGCACCATCGCCGGCGACGACACCGTCCTGGTCATCGGACGCGACCCGAGCGGCGGCGACGCCCTCGCCCATCGGTTCCTGTCACTCGCCGACACCCACCTGCAGAAGGAAGAAACCCCGTGAGCAAGGTCCTGACCTCCCTCCCCGTCGGCGAACGCGTCGGCATCGCGTTCTCGGGAGGGCTCGACACCTCGGTCGCCGTGGCCTGGATGCGCGCCAAGGGCGCCATCCCGTGCACCTACACCGCCGACATCGGGCAGTACGACGAGCCCGACATCAGCGGCGTGCCCGACCGGGCCGTCCAGTACGGCGCAGAGATCGCCCGTGCGGTCGACTGCCGCCTCCCGCTGGTCGAGGAGGGCCTGGCCGCGATCGCCTGCGGCGCGTTCCACATCCGCTCCGGAGCGCGCACCTACTTCAACACCACGCCGCTCGGCCGCGCGGTCACCGGCACCATGCTGGTGCGCGCCATGCACGAGGACGGCGTCGACATCTGGGGCGACGGCTCGACGTTCAAGGGCAACGACATCGAGCGGTTCTACCGCTACGGCCTGCTCGCCAACCCCGACCTGCGCATCTACAAGCCCTGGCTCGACGCCGACTTCGTCACCGAGCTGGGTGGCCGCCACGAGATGAGCCAGTGGCTCGTCGACAACAACCTGCCCTACCGGGACAGCCAGGAGAAGGCGTACTCCACCGACGCCAACATCTGGGGCGCCACCCACGAGGCCAAGACCCTGGAGCACCTCGACGTCTCGCTCGAGACCGTGGAGCCGATCATGGGTGTGAAGTTCTGGGACCCCAACGTCGTCATCGACACCGAGGACGTGACGATCCGCTTCGAGCAGGGCCGCCCGGTGGCCATCAACGGCGTTCGGTACGACGACCCGGTCGCCCTGGTCCACGAGGCGAACGTGATCGGCGGCCGCCACGGGCTCGGCATGTCCGACCAGATCGAGAACCGGATCATCGAGGCCAAGTCCCGCGGCATCTACGAGGCGCCCGCGATGGCGCTGCTGTGGACGTCGTACGAGCGGCTGCTCAACGCGATCCACAACGAGGACACGATCGCCAACTACCACGCGCAGGGCCGCCAGCTCGGTCGACTGCTGTACGAGGGCCGCTGGCTCGACCCGCAGGCGCTGATGATCCGCGAGTCGATCCAGCGCTGGATCGCCTCGCTCGTGACGGGCGAGGTGACGTTGCGGCTGCGCCGGGGCGAGGACTACACGGTGCTGCGCACCGACGGCGCGAACTTCTCCTACCACCCCGACAAGCTCTCGATGGAGCGCACCGACAACGCCGCGTTCGGTCCCAACGACCGGATCGGCCAGCTCACCATGCGCAACCTCGACATCGCCGACTCGCGCGCCAAGCTCGAGCTGTACGCCGCGCAGCCGCTCGACCAGGGCCAGGTGCTCGTCGAGAACGGCACCTTGTTCGGCGAGATCGAGGCCGGGGGAGCCGACCGCATCGCGCGCAACCCGGCCGCCGAGCAGGAGGCCGGCGACGACGAGGCCCTCGACTACGCGGCCATGGAGTTCGGCACCGACTGATGAGCGGACGCGTCGTATGGCATCGCACCACCGCGCGGGTGCTTCCCGTCAACGCCGCCGGTGAGGTGCTGCTCCTGCACGGGTGGGACCCCGCGGTGCCGGAGACGACGTACTGGTTCAGCATCGGCGGTGGAGTCGACGACCCGGCCGAGTCACTGCCCGCCGCCGCCGCACGCGAGATGCGCGAGGAGACCGGCCTCCAGGTGGAGCCGAACGACCTGTTCGGCCCGGTCGGCCACGAGATCGCCGAGTTCGACTGGGGCGTGTGGCACCTCGTGCAGGACCAGACCTACTTCGCCTTCCGGCTCGATGACATCGAGGGCCTGCACTTCCGCGGCCTCGAGCCGCTTGAGCGCGGCACGATCGACCAGGCCGCCTGGTGGACCCCCGACGCGCTGGACCTGGACGGCACCGCCGCCAACGACCAGCTGACCACGATGATGAGAGCCGCAGTGCAGCAGATCCTGGGAGACCTCGTATGACTCAGCACACCACTGGGGAGACCAACACCGGCAAGTTGTGGGGCGGCCGCTTCGCTGGCGGTCCCTCGCCCGAACTCGACGCGCTGTCGCGCTCGACGCACTTCGACTGGCGGCTCACGCCGTACGACCTCGCCGGATCGCGTGCGCACGCCAACGCGTTGCACCGCGCCGGCCTGCTCACCGATGACGACCACGCCGAGCTGCTGCGCGGCCTCGACGTGCTGGGGGAGCGGTACGCCGCCGGCGACCTGCTCCCCGACCCGTCCGACGAGGACGTCCACGGTGCTCTCGAACGGTTGCTGGTCGACGAGGTCGGTGCCGACGTCGGCGGTCGGCTCCGCGCCGGACGGAGCCGCAACGACCAGATCGCCACGCTGTTCAAGGTCTTCCTGCGTGACCACGCCGCGGAGATCGCCGACCAGGTCCTCGACCTCGTCGACGCCCTCACCGCGCAGGCGCGCGACCACCTCGACGTCGTGATGCCGGGGCGCACTCACCTCCAGCACGCGCAGCCGGTGCTGCTGTCGCACCATCTGCTTGCCCATGCCTGGCCGCTGCTGCGCGACGTCGATCGGCTCCGCGACTGGGACGCCCGGGTGGCCGCGGACTCGCCGTACGGCTCCGGTGCTCTTGCCGGCTCCAGTCTCGGTCTCGACCCGGAGGGCGTCGCCGCCGAGCTCGGCTTCACCGGCTCCACGGCCAACTCGATCGACGGCACCGCGTCGCGCGACTTCGTCGCCGAGTTCGCCTATGTCACCGCCCAGATCGGCGTCGACGTCAGCCGGATCGCCGAGGAGGTCATCCTCTGGTCGACCCGCGAGTTCAGCTTCGTGACGCTCCATGACTCCTGGTCGACGGGGTCGAGCATCATGCCGCAGAAGAAGAACCCCGACATCGCTGAGCTCGCCCGCGGCAAGGCCGGGCGCCTGATCGGCAACCTCTCGGGCTTGCTGGCCACGCTCAAGGCGCTGCCGCTCGCGTACAACCGGGACCTGCAGGAGGACAAGGAGCCGGTCTTCGACTCCGTCGACACCCTTGAGGTCCTGCTGCCGGCCTTCACCGGCATGGTCGCCACGTTGACCTTCAACAGCGCACGGATGGCCGAGCTCGCGCCCCAGGGCTTCTCGCTCGCCACCGACATCGCCGAGTGGCTGGTGCGCGAAGGAGTGCCGTTCCGGGTCGCTCACGAGGTCGCCGGCGCCTGCGTACGCCGCTGCGAGGAGCTCGGCATCGAGCTCGACGAGCTCACCGACGAGCAGTTCGCCGAGATCTCCCCGGCGCTGACCCCCGCGGTCCGTGAGGTCCTCACGGTGGAGGGTTCTGTCTCGTCTCGCGTCGGCCGTGGCGGCACCGCCCCGGCACGGGTCCGCGACCAGCTCGGCGAGCTCACTGCCGTCGTCGACGCCCACCGTGCCCGGCTCGCCTGACCTCTCTGGTCCCGTTCTCGAGGTGGCGCCGCGCCTCCTCAACGCGGTGCTGCGCCACGGTGAGGTCGCCGTGCGCATCACCGAGGTCGAGGCGTACGACGGCGACAACGACCCTGGCTCTCACGCGTTTCGCGGACAGACCCCGCGCACTGCGGTGATGTTCGGCCCGCCCGGACACCTGTACTGCTACTTCACCTACGGCATGCACGTGTGCTGCAACGTGGTCTGCGGGCCCGAGGGCACACCGAGTGCGGTCCTGCTGCGCGCCGGCGAGATCGTCGACGGGCTCGAGCCCGCCCGTGCACGCCGACCGCGGTCGTCCGACCGCGACCTGGCCCGTGGCCCGGCGCGGCTGTGCCGCGCGCTCGACATCCAACTCGCCGACGACGGCACGGATCTCGCGGCCGGCCCGATCACCCTGACTCTCGGAGACCCTCCGGACCACGTCTCGACCGGACCGCGCGTGGGCCTTCGCGCCGCTCCGGACCGGCCCTGGAGGTACTGGATCACGGGGGACCGGAGCGTCTCCGCGTACCGCCCGGCGGCGCCTCTCAAGCGTGCGAACCGACCCGATTTGTGAGTCTGGCCAGGACGCTGCTAAGTTTCTCTACGTCGCGGTGAGCGACTCCCCCTCGGGCCGCAAGGCCAACTGGACGGAGTTCTCACACGCCCGGCCAAGGTGAGGATCGGCCCGCAAGTTGACGGGGCGGATCGGAACCGGTAAGTTTTTGCAGGTTGCCCCGGCGGCGGCCCTGACACAGGGTCTGCTTCCGAGTGCGTCTGATGTTTGAGAACTCAACAGTGTGTCATAGTCGACGAATTAGTTTGTTATGCCCCGTCTTCTATGTCTGTCAGGCCTTCGGGTTTGGTGGATGTGGTTGATGGTTTCTTTGACAACGATTCTGACAATTTTTGTCAGTGTCGTCTGTCAGGCATCTCTTTTTCCTAGCCCTGCTTTGGTGGGGTTGGGGTGTTGTTTTCAACGGAGAGTTTGATCCTGGCTCAGGACGAACGCTGGCGGCGTGCTTAACACATGCAAGTCGAGCGGAAAGGCCCTTCGGGGTACTCGAGCGGCGAACGGGTGAGTAACACGTGAGTAATCTGCCCTTGGCTTTGGGATAACTACCGGAAACGGTGGCTAATACCGGATACGACACAGGTGTGCATGCACTCTGTGTGGAAAGTTTTTTCGGCCAGGGATGTGCTCGCGGCCTATCAGCTTGTTGGTGGGGTAATGGCCTACCAAGGCTTCGACGGGTAGCCGGCCTGAGAGGGTGACCGGCCACACTGGGACTGAGACACGGCCCAGACTCCTACGGGAGGCAGCAGTGGGGAATATTGGACAATGGGCGGAAGCCTGATCCAGCAACGCCGCGTGAGGGATGACGGCCTTCGGGTTGTAAACCTCTTTCAGTACCGACGAAGCGCCGATGATGGTGGTGACGGTAGGTACAGAAGAAGCACCGGCCAACTACGTGCCAGCAGCCGCGGTAATACGTAGGGTGCGAGCGTTGTCCGGAATTATTGGGCGTAAAGGGCTCGTAGGCGGTTTGTCGCGTCGGGAGTGAAAACCCAGGGCTTAACTCTGGGCTTGCTTTCGATACGGGCAGACTAGAGGTATGCAGGGGAGAACGGAATTCCTGGTGTAGCGGTGAAATGCGCAGATATCAGGAGGAACACCGGTGGCGAAGGCGGTTCTCTGGGCATTACCTGACGCTGAGGAGCGAAAGTGTGGGGAGCGAACAGGATTAGATACCCTGGTAGTCCACACCGTAAACGTTGGGCGCTAGGTGTGGGGCCTATTCCATGGGTTCCGTGCCGCAGCTAACGCATTAAGCGCCCCGCCTGGGGAGTACGGCCGCAAGGCTAAAACTCAAAGGAATTGACGGGGGCCCGCACAAGCGGCGGAGCATGCGGATTAATTCGATGCAACGCGAAGAACCTTACCTGGGTTTGACATACGCCGGAAACACCTAGAGATAGGTGCCCTTTTTGTCGGTGTACAGGTGGTGCATGGCTGTCGTCAGCTCGTGTCGTGAGATGTTGGGTTAAGTCCCGCAACGAGCGCAACCCTCGTCCTATGTTGCCAGCACGTTATGGTGGGGACTCATAGGAGACTGCCGGGGTCAACTCGGAGGAAGGTGGGGATGACGTCAAGTCATCATGCCCCTTATGTCCAGGGCTTCACGCATGCTACAATGGCCGGTACAAAGGGCTGCGATACCGCAAGGTGGAGCGAATCCCAAAAAGCCGGTCTCAGTTCGGATTGGGGTCTGCAACTCGACCCCATGAAGTCGGAGTCGCTAGTAATCGCAGATCAGCAACGCTGCGGTGAATACGTTCCCGGGCCTTGTACACACCGCCCGTCACGTCACGAAAGTCGGCAACACCCGAAGCCGGTGGCCTAACCCTTGTGGAAGGAGCCGTCGAAGGTGGGGCTGGCGATTGGGACGAAGTCGTAACAAGGTAGCCGTACCGGAAGGTGCGGCTGGATCACCTCCTTTCTAAGGAGCACACACCCCGCACGCCCGGCATCCGTCCGGGTGGCACTGGTGGTGTTCACTAGTGGAATCGTCGATGAATGACCTGGTCCGTGTTCGCGGTCCTCTCAGTACTACTCACAGCGGCTTGCTGGTGTGGGTGTGGAACCTGGGGGTCGTGGGTGGGGGTTGGGTCCTGGCACACTGTTGAGTCCTGAGGCATCAGCCGTCAGGCAGGTTTCTCTGGCCCGTCGGGACCGGATCGTCGTGTGATGCGGCGGTTGGCTCGGGTGGGTTTGTTTCTTGTGAACTGGATAGTGGACGCGAGCATCTTCGCAACAGCATGTAGGCATCCCAGGCCGTACCCGTGAGGGTGGGGGTTGGGGTGGACGTTGTTGCGATGTTGAAGCGACAGTCTCTGCGCCCGTTACCCGTGAGTCCATGGGTGGTGGGTGCTGTAAACAGAGGGACTGTTGTTTGTTCTGTTTTTCTTTGTAGTTTTTGTTGAGTGTTTGTGCGACAAGCTATGAAGGGCACATGGTGGATGCCTTGGCATCAAGAGCCGATGAAGGACGTAGGAGCCTGCGATAAGCCCTGGGGAGTTGGCAACCGAGCTGTGATCCGGGGGTGTCCGAATGGGGGAACCCAGCACGAGTCATGTCGTGTTACCCACGCCTGAATATATAGGGCGTGTGGAGGGAACGCGGGGAAGTGAAACATCTCAGTACCCGTAGGAAGAGAAAACAAAAGTGATTCCGAGAGTAGTGGCGAGCGAAATCGGAAGAGGCTAAACCTTATCTGTGTGATACCCGGCAGGGGTTGCAGGTAGGGGGTTGTGGGACCACTTGGTCCGGTCTGCCGGCTGGACAAACAGTAAGAAAAACTGGTTGAAGTTGAAGTCCATTGGAAAGTGGCGCCGTAGAGGGTGATAGCCCCGTAAGTGTAAGGCCAGTTCTGTTGAGTGGTATCCCAAGTAACACGGAACCCCTGAAATTCCGTGTGAATCTGGCGGGACCACCCGTTAAGCCTAAATACTCCTTGATGACCGATAGCGGACAAGTACCGTGAGGGAAAGGTGAAAAGTACCCCTGGCGGGGAGTGAAATAGTACCTGAAACCGTGTGCCTACAATCCGTCAGAGCCCGGCTGGCCCCCTCTTTGCAATGGGGTTGTTGGGGTGATGGCGTGCCTTTTGAAGAATGAGCCTGCGAGTTTGCGGTGTGTTGCGAGGTTAACCCGTGTGGGGAAGCCGTAGCGAAAGCGAGTCCTAATAGGGCGTTTTAGTAGCACGCTCAAGACCCGAAGCGAAGTGATCTATCCATGGGCAGGTTGAAGCGCGGGTAAGACCGCGTGGAGGACCGAACCCACTTAGGTTGAAAACTGAGGGGATGACCTGTGGATAGGGGTGAAAGGCCAATCAAACTTCGTGATAGCTGGTTCTCCCCGAAATGCATTTAGGTGCAGCGTCGTGTGTTTCTTGCCGGAGGTAGAGCACTGGATAGCTAATGGGCCCTACAAGGTTACTGACGTTAGCCAAACTCCGAATGCCGGTAAGTGAGAGCGCGGCAGTGAGACAGTGGGGGATAAGCTCCATTGTCGAGAGGGAAACAGCCCAGACCATCAGCTAAGGCCCCTAAGCGGTGACTAAGTGGAAAAGGATGTGGAGTCGCAGTGACAACCAGGAGGTTGGCTTGGAAGCAGCCACCCTTGAAAGAGTGCGTAATAGCTCACTGGTCAAGTGATTCCGCGCCGACAATGTAGCGGGGCTCAAGTCATCCGCCGAAGCTATGGCATTCATGCGTTAACTCGGCCACCAGTGGTGGTCCAGGTGTGTGGATGGGTAGGGGAGCGTCGTGTCGCGAGTGAAGCTCCGGAGTGATCCAGGGGTGGACGCGACACGAGTGAGAATGCAGGCATGAGTAGCGAATCACGGGCGAGAAACCCGTGCGCCGAATGATCAAGGGTTCCAGGGTCAAGCTAATCTGCCCTGGGTAAGTCGGGACCTAAGGCGAGGCCGACAGGCGTAGTCGATGGACAACGGGTTGATATTCCCGTACCGGCAAAGTAGCGCCCATGACGAACCCGGTGATGCTAACCACCCGAAACTCAGCTGACCGATCCCTTCGGGGTGAGGCGGTTGAGCGGAGCGTGGGACCCGATCCGGTAGTAGTCAAGCGATGGGGTGACGCAGGAAGGTAGCCCAACCTCAGCGATGGTTGTCTGGGGGTAAGCATGTAGGGGAGACGATAGGCAAATCCGTCGTCTTGTGTTTGATCACGGCCCTGAGATGTGATGCCGAGCCCGTATGGGTGAAGTGGGTGATCCTATGCTGTCGAGAAAAACCTCTAGCGAGCTACGCGCCGCCCGTACCCCAAACCGACTCAGGTGATCAGGTAGAGAATACTAAGGCGATCGAGCGAACCATGGTTAAGGAACTCGGCAAAATGCCCCCGTAACTTCGGGAGAAGGGGGGCCGGATACGTGAACCACCTTGCGTGGGGAAGCGTTGAAGGCCGCAGAGACCAGGCCCAAGCGACTGTTTACTAAAAACACAGGTCCGTGCGAAGTTGTAAGACGATGTATACGGACTGACTCCTGCCCGGTGCTGGAAGGTTAAGGGGACCGGTAAGACCTTCGGGTCGAAGCTGAGAACTTAAGCCCCAGTAAACGGCGGTGGTAACTATAACCATCCTAAGGTAGCGAAATTCCTTGTCGGGTAAGTTCCGACCTGCACGAATGGAGTAACGACTTGGGCGCTGTCTCAACCATGGACTCGGCGAAATTGCACTACGAGTAAAGATGCTCGTTACGCGCGGCAGGACGGAAAGACCCCGGGACCTTTACTATAGTTTGGTATTGGTGTTTGGTTCGGCTTGTGTAGGATAGGTGGGAGACTGTGAAGCATTCACGCCAGTGAGTGTGGAGTCAACGTTGAAATACCACTCTGGTCGTACTAGATGTCTAACCTAGGACCATTATCTGGTTCAGGGACAGTGCCTGATGGGTAGTTTAACTGGGGCGGTTGCCTCCTAAAATGTAACGGAGGCGCTCAAAGGTTCCCTCAGCCTGGTTGGCAATCAGGTTTCGAGTGTAAGTGCACAAGGGAGCTTGACTGTGAGACAGACATGTCGAGCAGGGACGAAAGTCGGAACTAGTGATCCGGCGTCGGCATGTGGAAGCGACGTCGCTCAACGGATAAAAGGTACCCCGGGGATAACAGGCTGATCTTCCCCAAGAGTCCATATCGACGGGATGGTTTGGCACCTCGATGTCGGCTCGTCGCATCCTGGGGCTGGAGTAGGTCCCAAGGGTTGGGCTGTTCGCCCATTAAAGCGGCACGCGAGCTGGGTTTAGAACGTCGTGAGACAGTTCGGTCCCTATCCGCCGCGCGCGCAGGAAACTTGAGAAAGGCTGTCCCTAGTACGAGAGGACCGGGATGGACGAACCTCTGGTGTGCCAGTTGTCCCGCCAGGGGCACGGCTGGTTGGCTACGTTCGGAAGTGATAACCGCTGAATGCATCTAAGCGGGAAGCACGTTTCAAGATGAGGTTTCCCACCGGGTAACCGGGTAAGGCCCCCAGCAGAACACTGGGTTGATAGGCCGGAGGTGTACAGCAGCAATGCCTAGCCGACCGGTACTAATAGGCCGAGGGCTTGTCACACAAACCCTCAACCAAAACGACAAAGAACCCGCGCAGACGAACAACTACATGTTCGCGTCCACTACACCAGCACAAGACAACACAACCGTGTTATCTAACTGAACAACGAGCTTGGAACACGCACCCCGTGAACACACACCGGGGCACGTGAACCGCAAGAGTTACGGCGGCCATAGCGAAAGGGAAACACCCGGTCCCATCCCGAACCCGGAAGTTAAGCCTTTCAGCGCCGATGGTACTGCAACCGAGAGGTTGTGGGAGAGTAGGACGCCGCCGGACATTCTTTCGAACAGGGCCACCCCTTCTGGGGTGGCCCTGTTTCGCATTTCGGCCCATTTTTTCTCCACAGGGTCGCCCTCTGACGAAGTTGTCCACCGAGGCTGCGCGCATACGTCGTCGCTGTCGGTGCTGGCCGCGATCGTCCTCCGTGGAGGTGATGTGCATGCCAGCACAGCAGAAGGTTCAGTCCGAGATCGAGGTCGGGGTCAACGAGGTCCGTCTGATCGGGCGGGTCTCCCAGGCACCCGAGGAGCGGGTACTGCCCAGTGGCGACCGGCTCTGGACGTTTCGGGTGGTTGTGCCGCGGCCGGCGTCGTCCGGACGGACCGTGGTTGACGCGCTCGAGTGCGCTGCGTGGAGTTCACGTGCGCGACGTTCGGTGGCGACATGGCAACCCGACGACGTGGTGGAGGTCATCGGTGCGGTCCGACGCCGGTTCTTCCGAACCGCAAGCGGCGCAGCTTCACGCGTAGAGGTGGAGGTGAGTCGGGGGAAGGTCATTCGTCGCGCAGGGAGCGGATGAGGACGCCGACGCTCGGCTTCGGCTGGAACGAGGTTGCCTTCTCCGGGAGGAGCCGTCCGGCCTCGGCCGCTCGGAGCACGTCGGTGAAGGCGGGGACCGGCATCAGCACTGCGAGGCCGCGCCGCCGGGCGACCGCGCTGAGGGCTTCGTCCACGGAGTGGGCGTAGCCGGTTTCGCTCGACGGCTCGGGCAGGGACGGGAGTACGTCCTCATGGAGAATCTCCACCGCCAGCCGGTCATCAGCGCGCGGGAGCTCGACCGTTGCCCAGTCGTGGCCGTCGGTGACGACGACTGTTGTGGGTGCCAGAGCGGCGATCGCGTCCTGGGGACCGGCGGCCAGTTGGACGGAGGTGCCCAGACGCTCGAGGTCGCCGAGCGACAATCCCGTCAGGATGCGGTGGATGGCGCCGAGGAAGAGCGGCGTGTCGTCCTGGTCGACGAGCATCGCGAGGCCCGCTTCGGTCCCGGGGGCGAGCTCGGGATGGTCGGCGCGCAGCTGTCCGTACGCGGCGTAGCGGTGATGGCCATCGGCGATCAGGGCGCGGACGTCGCTGAGCTCGTGACGGAGGCGGATGAGCACCTGTTCGTCGTGGATCCCCCAGATCCGGTGGTACTGCCCGGACCGGTCGGTGAACTGGTGGTCGGCCGCACGGATCCGAACGCTGCCGAGCAGGTCACGCAGTGGAGGGTGCGCCTGGTGGGTGAGGAGGATCGGTGCCGGGTTCATGGCCATCTCGGCCATTCGATCCGCGAGCTCGCTCGCCTGGGGCGGATGGACGCCCTCGTGCGGGAAGACGGCCACCTCGTCGCGGCTCGTGGCATCTTGGGTCAGGTCCAGCGCGCCGACGAGGCCGCGGATCGTGACGCCGGACGTCGTGTACTCGTGCAGGTAGAGCGCTCGCTGGTCGTCGTGTGTGACCTGACCGGTGCGCTGCCAGGTCGCGAAGCGCTCGGCGACGTCACGGTAGGGCCGGCCGAAGGACCGTGCCGATGCCTGGGCGCCGATCCGGTTCGGCGCAAGCATGAGGGCCCGGAAAGGTTGCAGCCGAAACGGGTGGGCCACCAGGGCAGGGGTGGCCACGACGCCGGAGTCCATCGAAGCATCGTAGGGTGCGGCCACACCCACGACGCGGAGGAGGCGCTGTGCTCGGCACGTCGGAAGAGGCGCTCTGCCGCGAGTACGACCTGGCCATGCTGGACCTGGACGGGGTCGTCTACATCAGCGGGGAAGCGGTCCCGGGAGCGGCGCCGCACCTGGCGGCGGCGCGCGAGGCGGGCATGCGGCTCGCGTTCATCACCAACAACGCGGCCAGGACTCCGGAGCGGGTGGCGGCGCATCTGCGAGAGCTCGGCGTCGAGGCGCAGGAGGACGATGTCGTCACCTCGGCACAGGCCGCCGCGCGGTTGCTGGTCGAGCGGTTCGGTGCGGGTGCCCGCGTTGTCTGCCTGGGCTCCGAGGGCCTCGAGCACGTGCTCCGCGCGGCCGGGTTGAAGCCAGTGGGCGCCGAGGACGACGCCGAGGCCATCGCTACGGGCTATGGCCCGGACGTGCGATGGAGCGCGATCATGCGCGCGGCGGTACGGATCCGTGAGGGCCTGCCCTGGGTGGCGAGCAATGCGGACCACACCATCCCGACGGCGTTCGGGGTCGCGCCCGGGCATGGCGTGCAGGTCGCGATGCTGCGCGACTTCACCGGCGTCGAGCCCGTGGTCGCAGGCAAGCCCGAGCGGCCGCTGCTCGACGAGACGGTACGGCGGGTGGGCGGCCGGCGACCGCTGATGGTCGGCGACCGGCTGGACACCGACATCGAGGGCGCACGCCGTATCGGTCTGGACTCGCTCCTGGTGCTGACCGGGGTGACGGGTCTCGCCGAGCTGGTTGCAGCGCCGGAGCAGGTGCGGCCGACGTACGTCGCACCGGACCTCGGCGGGCTGATGGAGCCGCACCGGGCGCCGGCGTACGAGGTAGGCGAGCACCGACTGGGAGGTTGGTGCGGGACGGTTTCGGACGGCCGCCTCGTGGTGAGCGGTGACGGACGGCCCGAGGACTGGTGGCGGGTCGTTGCGGCGACTGCCTGGCAGCACCTCGACGACGTCGGCGAGCCGGCGGACCTGGGAGCCGTCACGCCGCCCTCAGCGGGGTAGCCTCGGGCGCATGAGTGAGACCGACCTGCCCGTGCCCGACGAGCCCGAGGCCACCCCGCCCGAGCCGGAGCGGGTGCGTACTGGGGTCGACACCGTCGATGACGTGATCCGGGCGGTCGAGGAGCTCGAGGAGCGCCCGCTGGAGGAGCACGTGGGTGTCTTCGAGGCCGCGCACGCCGAGCTGCGTCGCGCCCTCGACCACACCGATCCGCCGACCGAGCCCGCCTGACCGTGCCACCTCGACGCCTCCGCCTGGACGCCGAGCTGGTGCGCCGCGGGCAGGCCCGCTCACGTGAGCATGCCAGCGAGCTGATCGCGCAGGGCCGCGTGAAGGTGAGCGGAGCGCGGGCCACCAAGCCGGCCACCGGTGTCACCACCGATGTCGCGATCGTGGTCACCGACGACCCCGATCGGCCGGACTACGTCTCGCGCGGCGGGCACAAGCTGGCCGGCGCGCTGGCGGCGTTCGAGCCTCATGGGTTCGCGGTGGCGGGTCGGCGCTGCCTGGACGCGGGTGCGTCGACCGGCGGGTTCACCGACGTCCTGCTGCGCCACGACGCGCGCGAGGTGGTGGCGGTCGACGTCGGCTATGGCCAGCTGGCCTGGCGCCTGCAGCAGGACGAGCGGGTGACGGTCCACGACCGCACCAACATCCGCGACCTGACGCCGGAGCTGATCGGTGGGCCGGTCGAGGTGGTGGTGGGCGACCTATCGTTCATCTCCCTGGAGCTGGTCCTGGACGCGCTGCTGGGAGTGGTCGTACCCGAGGCGGACCTGGCGCTGATGGTGAAGCCGCAGTTCGAGATCGGCAAGGAGCGGCTCGGCAAGGGCGGCGTGGTGCGCGACCCGGAGCACCGGGCCGAGACGGTCCTCGGGGTCGCGACGGCTGCCGCTAGGAGGGGCTGGGGAGCCCGGATGGTGGCGACCAGCCCGCTGCCCGGACCGTCGGGCAACGTCGAGTTCTTCCTGTGGCTGCGACACGGCGCCGCCGAGCTCTCCGACGAAGAGATCCACAGTGCCGTGGTGGGAGCCGACCCACTGGGGGTTGCGGGTGAGAAGGTGGATCCGTGACCACCAGCACCGACACCCGCCGCGTCCTGCTCGTCGCGCACACCGGGCGCGACGAGGCACGCGAGGTGGCCCGTGCCTTCACCAAGGCGTTGACCGCCCACGGGATCGTCGTACGCCTGTTTCCCACAGAGGCGGCCGACCTCGGGCTCGAGCCCGGCGGGGACGGCGTCGAGCTCGCGCCGGACGCAGATCCCAGCGGCGGGTGCGAGCTGGTGCTGGTCATCGGCGGCGACGGGACGATCCTGCGCGCCGCGGAGCTGATCCACGGGACCCTCACGCCGGTGCTGGGCGTGAACCTCGGACACGTTGGCTTCCTGGCCGAGGCGGAGTACGACGACCTCGAGTCGACGATCGACGCAGTGGTGCACCGCCGCTACACGTGGGAGGACCGGCTCACGCTCGATGTGTCGGTGCACCGCGACGGCGAGGTGATCGCCCGGACGTTCGCGCTCAACGAGGCCAGCGTCGAGAAGGCGGCCCGTGAGCGGATGCTCGAGGTGGTCGTCGAGATCGACGGACGTCCGCTCTCGCGGTGGGGCTGCGACGGGGTCGTGTGCGCGACGCCGACCGGCTCGACGGCGTACAACTTCAGCGCCGGCGGGCCCGTGGTGTGGCCCGGGGTCGAGGCGCTGCTGCTGGTGCCGATCAGCGCGCACGCACTCTTCGCCCGACCGCTCGTGGTCGCCCCGACCTCGGTGATGGCGGTCGAGGTGCTGGCCCGCACCGACGGGGCCGGCGTGCTGTGGTGCGACGGCCGCCGGACTGTCGAGCTGCCGCCCGGCGCCCGGATCGAGGTACGCCGCGGTGAGGTGCCGGTCCGCCTGGTGCGGCTCCACGAGGCGCCGTTCACCGACCGGCTGGTCGCGAAGTTCGGCCTGCCGGTCGAGGGCTGGCGCGGCTCGACCGAGCGACGCCGCCGGATCGCGGAGGAGACCGATGCTTGAGGAGATCCGGATCTCCTCGCTCGGGGTGATCGAGTCGTCCACGCTCGAGCTCGGCCCGGGCCTCACGGTGATCACCGGTGAGACCGGAGCCGGCAAGACCATGATCGTCACCGCCCTCGGGCTGCTGCTCGGCGGCCGGGCCGACACCGGCGCGGTGCGCACCGGCGCGAAGACCGCCCGGGTCGAGGGCGTCGTGCGCGTCGACGGACTGGCCGGGTTCGCCGACGCCGTCGAGGAGGCGGGCGGCGAGGTCGAGGACGACCGGGTCGTGCTGGCGCGCAACGTGTCGGCCGAGGGCCGGTCCCGTGCCTTCGTCGGCGGCGCCTCGGTGCCGGTGACGGCGCTCGCGCAGGTGGCCGAGCCGCTCGTGGCCGTGCACGGTCAGTCCGATCAGCACCGGCTGCTGCAGGCGCGCGCCCAGCGGGAGGCACTCGACCGGTTCGGCGGCGCGCCGCTGAGCGCCCTGCTGACGACGTACGCCGCCCTGCACCGCCGGCTCGAGGCGACCGAGGCCGAGCTCGAGGAGGTGGTCGCCACCGCTCGCGAGCGAGCGCAGGAGGCCGACCTGCTCCGGTTCGGGCTGAGTGAGATCGAGGCGGTGTCGCCCGAGCCCGGGGAGGACGTCACCCTGGAGGCAGACGAGACTCGGCTGGGGTTCGCCGACACCCTGCGCACCGCCGCCGAGCAGGCCCGCGAGGCGTTGTCGAGCGAGGACGGCCATCCGGACGCACTCACCACGGCGTACGCCGCGCGGACGCTGCTCGACGGCGTCCGCGAGCACGACCCGGAGGCGGGGGAGCTCGCCGACCGGCTGGCGGAGCTGACCTACCTGCTGTCCGACCTCGCGGCCGACGTCGCGTCGTACGCCGCCAGGATCGAGACCGACCCCGCCCGGCTCGCCGGCGTCTCCGAACGACGGGCGGCACTGACGGCGCTGACCCGCAAGTACGGCGACACGATCGACGAGGTGCTGCTCTGGGCGGAGCGATCGGCAACCCGGCTGCTCGACCTCGACCACACCGACGAGCGGATCGAGGAGCTCCGCGCCGAGCAGGAGATGCTGCTGCGCGATCGTCAGGAGGCCGCGACGGCGCTGTCGGCGGCCAGGACGGTGGTGGCCGAGAGGCTCGGGCTGGAGGTCACCTCGGAGCTCGCCCTGCTCGCGATGCCGCACGCCCGCCTCACGGTGGAGGTCCGCCCCGCGGATCGGTTCACCGCATCGGGCGCGGACGAGATCGAGCTGATGCTCGCCGCCAACACGGGTTCGGAGCCCCGTCCGCTCAACAAGGGTGCGTCGGGTGGCGAGCTGTCCCGGGTGATGCTCGCGCTCGAGGTCGCGTTGGCCGGGACCAGCCCGGTGCCGACGTTCGTCTTCGACGAGGTCGACTCCGGCGTCGGCGGTGCCGCAGCGGTCGAGGTGGGCCGTCGGCTCGCACAGCTGGCTCGCAGCGCCCAGGTGCTGGTCGTCACGCACCTCCCGCAGGTCGCGGCGTACGCCGACCGCCACGTCGTCGTCGAGAAGGCGTCCGACGGCTCGGTGACCAGCTCCGGCCTCACGGTCCTGGACGATGCCCAGCGCGAGCGCGAGCTGTCGCGGATGCTGGCGGGGATGTCTGAGTCCGACACGGCCCTGGCGCATGCCCGCGAGCTGCTCGAGGTCGCCCAGGAGGCGCGCCGAGCCTGACGTGGTGCGGCGATCGTCGATTTCGGTTTGGCACGATGGCTCGGCAATGAAGTCATCGGTCCAAAAACGTCCCTATGTCGACGCACTACCCGGAACTGTCGGGACCGCACGGGTCGACCGTCGCACCCGCGACCTGCTGCCCCGGCTGCGCCCGGGCGACGTCGCGGTGATCGACCATCTCGATCTCGACCGCGGCACTGCCCAGGCTCTGGTCGACGCCGGGGTCGTTGCCGTCGTGGATGCGGCTGCGATCATCTCCGGCCGCTACCCGAACCTCGGCCCCCAGACTCTCGCGGCCGCGGGCGTCGTCATCGTCGACGGCATCGGCGCGGCGGGGCTGGCCGGCATCATCGACGGCACAGAGGTCCGGATCAACGACGGGGCCGTCTTCGTCGGCGACGTCGAGGTCGCGAGCGGGCGGGTCCTCGACCTGGACGCGGTCACGGCGGAGATGGAGCTGGCCCGGACCGGCCTCGCGACGCAGCTGAGCGGGCTGACGCACAACAGCACCGAGCTCCTCCGCCGCGAGCAGGACCTGCTGCTGCACGGCCTCGGCGTACCCCGGCTGGCCACCCCGATCGAGGGGAGGTCGGTGGTAGTCGTCGCCCTTGACTACGACCACGAGGCCGAGCTCGCCGGCGTACGTGCGTATCTCCGCGAGCAGCACCCGGTCGTCATCGGTGTCGGCGCCGCTGCCGACTCGCTGCGGCAGGCCGGCGTACGTGTCGACATCGTCGTGGTCGACGCCGCCGATGACCTGCCGTCGGCTGCCACCCTGCGCGCGGCGCGTGACGTGGTGGTGCGTGCGGACCGGGGGAGCACCCCCGCCGTCGTCGAGCAGATCGCGCGGCTCGGCGTCCACCCGTCCCTGATCGAGACGGCGGCAGCGCCTGCCGACGCGGCCCTGGTGATCGCCGACGCCGCCGACCCGGCCATCGTCGTCGCCGTGGGGATGCGCGCCACGGTCGCGGAGCTCCTCGACAGCCAGCGGCCGGGCGCGGCCGGCACCTACCTGACCCGGCTCAAGCTGGGTCCGAGACTCGTCGACGCCGCAGCGGTGCCGCACCTCTACTCCGGCCGGGTCCGGCCGTGGCACCTGCTGCTGGTCATGCTCGCGGGCTTCGTGGCTCTGGCGGCGGCCATCTCGGTGACCCCGGTCGGCCACGAGTGGGCCCACTCGCTGACGGCCACCTGTTCTGACCTCTACGACCAAGCATTGGGACTCTTCTCGTGATCTCCTACCGGCACCACATCGTGTCGATCGTCGCCGTCTTCCTCGCTCTCGCCGTCGGGGTGGTGCTCGGCGGTGGCCCGCTCAGCGATCTCGGCCGCGACGACCGGGCCGCATCCGCTACGACGACGCCGGGGCGTCAGGCGCAGCGCACGGCCGACTTCGGCGACCAGTTCGCCGCGGCGTCCGCCGCGACGTTGTACGGCGGACGCCTCGCCGACCACCGGGTCGCGGTCATCGCGATGCCCGGTGCCGAAGCGGACACCACGATCGCTCTGACCGAGCAGGTCAGCGCGGCAGGTGGACAGGTCGCCGGCACGTACGCCGTCCGCCCGGCGCTCACCGACCCCGCCCAGAAGTCGCTCGTCGACACGCTCGGCAGCCAGCTGACGACCCAGCTCGGCGACTTCGTCGACGCCGGCATCTCGACGTATCCCCGGCTTGGCCAACTCCTGGCCCTGGCGGCGACCGGCGACGGAGTCGACGCGCAGGCCGTCCGGGACAGCCTCGCCGGCGCGGAGCTCGTCGACACCTCCAAGGACGCCAAACCCGCCGAGGTCATCCTCGTGGTCCTCGGTGACCGCGCCGACCCGGCGATCCTGGCGGGCATCGCGAGCGGCCTGGCCGCGAAGGCGACCGGCGTGGTGGTGGCTGGCGACACGGCCTCAGGCGCCTCCGGCGGCGACCTGGTGGCGCTGCGCGCCAACCCGGCGGCCGAGGCGGTGGCGACCGTCGACGGGGCCGACACGGCGCTCGGCCAGGTGACCGTGACCCTGGCCCTGATCCGGTCCCTGACCAATCCCGGTGGGTCGTTCGGAGCGTCGGGTTCGTCGGGAGCCGTCCCCCTCACGTAGGATCGAGTTCCGTGAACAACCGGACGCCCACCAAGCACGTATTCGTCACCGGGGGCGTCGCCTCTTCTCTCGGGAAGGGCCTGACGGCCTCGAGCCTCGGCAGCCTTCTGAAGGCGCGCGGTCTGCGCGTCACCATGCAGAAGCTCGACCCCTACCTCAACGTCGACCCGGGGACGATGAACCCCTTCCAGCACGGCGAGGTGTTCGTCACCAACGACGGCGCCGAGACCGACCTGGACATCGGCCACTACGAGCGGTTCCTCGACACCGACCTCGGTCAGATCGCCAACGTGACGACCGGACAGGTGTACTCGAGCGTGATCGCCAAGGAGCGCCGCGGCGACTACCTCGGCGACACCGTGCAGGTGATCCCGCACATCACCAACGAGATCAAGGACCGCGTCCTCGCGATGGGCGGACCCGACGTCGACGTGGTCATCACCGAGGTCGGCGGCACTGTCGGCGACATCGAGTCGCTGCCCTTCCTCGAAGCCGCGCGCCAGGTGCGCCATGACATCGGCCGCAGCAACGTCTTCTTCCTGCACGTCTCGCTGGTGCCCTACATCGGTCCGTCCGGCGAGCTGAAGACCAAGCCCACCCAGCACTCGGTCGCCGCGCTGCGCCAGGTCGGCATCCAGCCGGACGCGGTGGTCTGCCGCGCCGACCGCGAGCTACCCGAGTCCATCAAGCGCAAGATCTCGCTGATGTGCGACGTCGACCAGGAGGCCGTGGTCACCGCCGCGGACGCGCCCTCGATCTACGACATCCCCAAGGTGCTGCACCGCGAGGGCCTCGACGCCTACGTCGTACGCCGGCTGGACCTGCCGTTCCGCGACGTCGACTGGACCGTCTGGGACGACCTGCTCCGCCGGGTGCACCACCCCAAGGAGGAGGTCACGATCGCGTTGGTCGGCAAGTACATCGACCTCCCCGATGCCTACCTCTCGGTGGGCGAGGCGCTGCGCGCCGGTGGCTTCGCGCACGAGGCTAAGGTCAACATCCGCTGGATCGCCTCCGACGAGTGCTCGACCCCGCACGACGCCGCCCGCCACCTGCACGACGTGGACGCGATCTGCGTGCCGGGCGGCTTCGGTGTCCGCGGCATCGAGGGCAAGCTCGGTGCGCTCACCTACGCCCGCACGCACGGCATCCCCACGCTCGGCCTCTGCCTCGGCCTGCAGTGCATGGTGATCGAGTACGCCCGCACCGAGCTCGGTCTCGCGAAGGCCGGCTCCACCGAGTTCGACCCGGACACCCCGGAGCCGGTGATCGCGACGATGGCCGAGCAGGTCGACTTCGTCGAGGGCGCCGGCGACCTGGGCGGCACCATGCGCCTCGGCCTCTACCCGGCGGCCCTCAAGGAGGGCTCGATCGTGCGCCAGGTGTACGGCGAGCCGATGATCGAGGAGCGGCACCGGCACCGCTACGAGGTCAACAACAGCTACCGCGACCAGCTCGAGGAGGCCGGCCTGGTCTTCTCCGGCACCTCGCCGGACAACAACCTGGTCGAGTTCGTCGAGCTGCCCCGCGACGTGCACCCCTACTACGTGGCGACCCAGGCGCACCCCGAGCTCCGCTCGCGCCCGACCCGCCCGCACCCGCTCTTCGCCGGCCTGGTCGGTGCGGCGATCGAGCGGCAGAAGGAGCTGCGCTTCCCGATCGACGAGAGCAAGCTGCACCGCGCGGACGAGGACTGAGGCCGGGTGCCCGAGCTCGTTGGCCCCGCCGACGCCTGGCCGGTCGTCGAGAGCGAGCACCGGTACGACGGCGGCTGGGTGGTGAAGCTGCGCGAGGACCAGCTGCAGCGGCCGGGCCACCCTGACGAAGAGCCGTTCGGCCGGCTGGTCCTGGAGCACCCCGGTGCCTCGGTGGTCCTGGCGGTCGACGACCAGGAGCGGGCGCTCTGCCTCTGGCAGTACCGGCACCCCGTCGAGCGCTCCCTGCTGCAGCTGCCTGCCGGCCTGTGCGACGTCGACGGCGAGGAGCCGCTCGAGGTGGCCAAGCGCGAGCTCGTCGAGGAGGGCGGCTTCGAGGCCACCGACTGGACGCACCTGGTCTCGTCGTACTCCTCACCCGGGATCTCCGAGGAGGTGGGGCACTACTTCCTGGCCCGCGGGCTCACCGAGGTGGGGCGCGGCGACTTCGAGCCGGAGCACGAGGAGGCGGAGATGCAGGTCCGCTGGGTGCCCGTGCAGGAGCTCGCCGAGGCGGTGCTCGCAGGCGGTCCGGTCGACGGGCATCTCGCGATCGCCGTACTGCTGGCGACCGGCCGCGGTCTGGCAGGATCGGCTCGTCCACGGGTCTAGGCTCGCTCGTGCCGCCACAGCGTCGTGGCGCAGATCACCGAAGGAGCTACACGTGAAGGTCGGCGTTCCGAAGGAAGTCAAGAACCACGAGTACCGGGTGGCGATCACCCCGATCGGCGTGCACGAGCTGGTCGCACACGGCCACGAGGTCTTCATCCAGCAGGATGCGGGTGTCGGGTCCTCGATCCCCGACGAGGAGTATGTCGCGGCCGGCGCCACGATCGTCCCGGACGCCGACTCAGCATGGGGCGCCGACGGCAGCATCGACATGGTGCTCAAGGTCAAGGAGCCGGTCGCCGAGGAGTACCACCGGATGCGGGAGGGGCTGACGCTCTTCACCTACCTCCACCTCGCTGCCGACAAGCCGCTGACCGACGAGCTGCTCGCCCGCAAGGTCACCGGCGTCGCCTACGAGACCGTGCAGCTGCCCTCGGGCGGGCTGCCGCTGCTCTACCCGATGTCCGAGGTGGCCGGCTGTCTCGCGCCGCAGGTGGGCGCCTACTCGCTGCTCAAGGCACAGGGTGGCCGCGGCGTGCTGATGGGCGGCGTCGGCGGTGTCGCCAACGCAAAGGTGGTCATCATCGGCGCCGGCGTCTCGGGCCAGAACGCCGCCAACATCGCGCTCGGCATGGGCGCTGACGTGACCCTGCTCGACACCGACCTGGACAAGCTGCGGATGTCGTTCTGGCGCTACAACAACCGGGTCCACGGGCTCGCGTCGTCCAAGCTCGCGCTCGAGCAGCAGGTGCGCGAGGCCGACATGGTCATCGGCGCGGTGCTGATCCCGGGCGCGGCCGCGCCGAAGCTGGTCTCCAACCAGCTCGTCTCGGAGATGAAGCCGGGCTCGGTGCTGGTCGACATCGCGGTGGACCAGGGTGGCTGCTTCGAGGACACCCACGCGACCACGCACGCGGACCCGACGTACCAGGTGCACAACTCGACGTTCTACTGCGTGGCCAACATGCCGGGCGCGGTGCCGAACACCTCGACGTACGCGCTGACCAACGCGACGCTGCCGTACGCCGTCGCGTTGGCCGACAAGGGCTGGGCGCAGGCGTGTCGCGATGACCGGTCGCTGGCGCTGGGGCTCAACACCCACGCCGGGCAGCTCACCAACGGACCGGTCGGCGACGCGGTCGGCATCGACGCCGTCAGCCTGGACGGAGTCCTCGCCTGATCTCCCGACGACGTGAGTGACGTCCAGCGGTCCGTCCGCACCTACCTCGACCATCTGTCGGTCGAGCGCGGGCTCGCGGCCAACACCCTGACGTCGTACCGCCGCGACCTGCGCCGGTACGTCGGCTACCTCGCCGAGCGCGGCATCGACGACCTCGACCAGGTCACGGAGGCGACCGTCACCGACTTCCTGGTCCGGCTGCGCGAGGGCGACGCGGAGCACCCCGCGCTCACCTCGACGTCGGCTGCGCGGACAGTCGTCGCGGTGCGGGGGTTCCACAAGTTTGCTGTCGCCGACGGCCTGGCCACGATCGACCCGGCCAGCGGCGTGAAGCCGCCGACGCCCGCCAAGCGGCTGCCCAAAGCGCTGCCGCTCGCCGACGTCGAGGCGATCCTGGAGGTCGCGGGCGCTCCGGGGACCACGCTGGCGCTGCGCGACCGAGCGCTGCTGGAGCTGCTGTACGGCACCGGGGCCCGCATCTCCGAGGCGGTCGGGCTGGACGTCGACGACCTCGACGCCATGGATGGCACCGTGCTGCTGCGCGGCAAGGGCGGCAAGGAGCGGATCGTCCCGGTCGGCTCCTTCGCCCGGGAGGCGATCGACGCCTACCTGGTGCGCGGCCGGCCCGAGCTGGCGACGGTCTCGACGAAGCCGACCAACGGGGGAGCGCTCTTCCTCAACGCCCGCGGCGGCCGGCTCTCGCGCCAGTCGGCGTGGTCGGTGCTGGTGAAGGCGGCCGACCGGGCCGGCGTCACCAAGGACGTCTCGCCGCACACCTTGCGCCACTCGTTCGCCACGCACCTGCTCGATGGCGGCGCCGACGTACGCGTGGTGCAGGAGCTGCTCGGCCACGCGTCGGTCACCACGACGCAGGTCTACACGCTGGTGACCGTCGACAACCTCCGCGAGGTCTTCGCGACCGCCCACCCGAGAGCGCGAGACTGATGGACCTGCTGGACCAGATCACCGAGGCCGCGGCCGAGCGCGGGCTGACCCTGTACGAGCACCAGGAGGAGGCGATCCTGGCGGTCCTGGCGGGGGACAACGTCATCCTGGCGACCCCGACGGGGTCGGGGAAGTCGCTCGTCGCCGAGGCAGCCCACCGGGCTGCGCTGGCCGAGGACCGGGTGTCCTTCTACACCGCGCCGATCAAGGCGCTGGTGAGCGAGAAGTTCTTCGCGCTGTGCGAGGTCTTCGGGGCCGACGACGTCGGGATGCTGACCGGTGACGCGTCGGTCAACCCGGACGCCCCGATCATCTGCTGCACCGCCGAGGTGCTCGCCAACATCGCGCTCCGCGAGGGCAGGCACGCCGACGTCGGGCTCGTGGTGATGGACGAGTTCCACTTCTACGCCGAGCCGGACCGTGGCTGGGCTTGGCAGGTGCCGCTGCTGGAGCTGCCGCAGGCGCAGTTCCTGCTGATGTCGGCCACCCTCGGCGACGTCACGGAGCTGGCCGCCGACATCTCCCGGCGCAACGGCCGGGACACGACCGTCGTGGACGACGCCGTACGCCCGGTGCCGCTGAACTTCTCCTGGCAGCTGACCCCGCTCATCGAGACGCTCGAGGAGCTGGTGACGACCGGGCAGGGCCCGGTCTACGTCGTGCACTTCACCCAGAAGGACGCGGTCGACGGGGCGACGTCGCTGCTCAACGCCGGGTGGGCGTCCGCCGACAAGGCCCAGCGCGACGAGCTGGCCGAGCGGCTCGCGGGCTTCCGGTTCGGTGCCGGCTTCGGCAAGACGCTCTCCAAGCTGCTGCGTCGGGGGATCGGCGTGCACCACGCGGGGATGCTGCCGCGCTACCGCCGGGTCGTCGAGCAGCTGGCCCAGGCCGGGCTGCTCCGCGTCATCTGCGGCACCGACACCCTGGGCGTCGGGATCAACGTGCCGATCCGGACCGTGCTCTTCACCGCCCTCGCGAAGTACGACGGCAACCGGTCGCGGGTGCTGCGCAGCCGCGAGTTCCTCCAGATCGCCGGTCGGGCCGGGCGGGCCGGCTACGACACGGCCGGGTACGTCGTCGTACAGGCTCCCGAGCACACCATCGCCAACGAGCGGGCCAAGGCCAAGTCCGCGGCCAAGAACGCCGCCATGAGCGCCGAGAAGCAGGCGAAGCGCGGCAGCAAGGCGCAGCTCAAGAAGCCGCCTGAGGGCACCGTCGTGTGGACCGAGCAGACCTACGACAAGCTCGTCGACGGGCAGCCCGAGCCGTTGGTGTCGCGGATGAAGGTCGACAACGCCATGCTGATCAACGTCCTCGCCCGCGAGGAGGACGCGTTCGTCGTGATGCGCCGCCTGCTCATGGACAACCACGAGGACCGGCGCCAGCAGCTCCGCCTGGCCCGGCGCGCGCTGCGGCTCGCGCGGTCGCTGGTGCGGTCGGGGACGCTGACCCGGCTGGACGAGCCCGACGAGTTCGGGCGGCGCTACGTGATGACCGTCGACCTGCCGGCTGACTTCGCGCTCAACCAGCCGCTCGCGCACTTCGCGCTGGCCGCCCTCGACGTACTGGATCCCGAGTCCGAGGACTACACCCTCGACATCGTCTCGGTGATCGAGGCGGTGCTCGAGGGGCCGCGGCAGATCCTCTTCCAGCAGCAGTACGTCGCGCGCGGCGAGGCGGTCGCGGAGATGAAGGCCGACGGCATCGAGTACGAGGAGCGGATGCTGCTGCTCGAGGAGGTCACCTGGCCGCAGCCGCTGGCCGAGCTGCTCACCGCGACGTACGAGATCTATCGCGAACGGCACCCCTGGCTGCGTGAGGACGCGCTGTCTCCGAAGTCGATCGTGCGCGAGATCTACGAGCAGGGGATGAGCTTCACCGACTTCGTCAGCCGCTACCAGCTGGCCCGGTCCGAGGGACTGGTGCTGCGCTACCTGACCGACGCCTACCGGACGTTGCGACAGACGGTGCCGGAAGCGCACCGCACGCCGGAGCTCGACGACCTGGTCGAGTGGCTGGGGGAGACGGTGCGACAGACCGACTCCTCGCTGCTGGACGAGTGGGAGGCCTTGTCGGACCCTTCGCACGTCCGCACCGACGTCGCTCACCACGAGCCGCCGCCGTCCCCGCGCGCGATCTCGAAGCAGACCCGGGCCTTCCGGGTGATGATCCGCAACGCCATGTGGCGCCGCGTCGAGCTGGTCGCCCGCGACAACCTCGACGGGCTGATCGCGATGGAGCGCGCTGCTGCCGACCGCACCGATCCGCCCGCCGAGGTGGTGATGACGCGATCGGCCTGGGACGCGGCGCTCGAGGAGTACTACGCCGAGCACGACCGGGTGCTGCTGGACGCCGACGCCCGCGGGCCGGCGCTGCTCACGGTCACCGAGTCCGGCCGCGCCTGGGAGGTGCGGCAGACCCTCCACGACCCGGAGGGCCACCACGACTGGGTGATCGACGGAGTCGTCGACGTGGACGCGTCCGACGAGACCGGCGAGCTGGTGCTGGCTGCGGTCGCGATGCACCGGCTGGGCGGCTGATCGAACGTCGAGTGACGCGAAGTGGCTGTCGATTCGACCAAACTGGAGCCAGTTGACGTCACTCGACGGTCTCGGCGTCAGCCGACGCTGCAGAACCCGTTGCGACAGGAGTCCAGCCAGGCACGACCGCGCTGCAGCGAGCCGAGCTGCTTCCTGCCTCCCGCGTCGTCGAACCAGAGCATCGACCACAGGGGCGGGGTGGCCAGCGTGCGTGCCGCGCGGGAGATGACGGCGGGATCCCAGGCGCCGTCGGGGCTGTCGTACGGCCCGGCCTCGGTGATCGCCATCCGCTTCACCTCGGCGGCGACCGCGTCGTAGCCACCGACGGGCAGTGCGTCCGCCGGAGTAGTCGACTCGTCGTCGTACGAGTCCATGCCGGCGAGATCGACCCTGTCCGGGAGCAGCCTGACCGGGTCCCCGATGTGGTCGCCGGTGACGGCGTTGAAGCCGTAGGCCCAGAGCACGTTGTGCACGCCGGCATCCCAGGTCCGCTGCTGCAGGATCGTCCACAGCTGGCGATAGAGGTTCGGGTCCGGATGTTCCCACCAGAACCAGTCGCCGTTGGCCTCGTGGAACGGGCGGAAGACGACGGCCACCCCAGCGGCGTCGAGCTGCTGGAGGAGGGCGAGGCGCTCGCCGTACGCCGCCCAGAACGACTGGTACGCCGCGGACTCGGGACGCTCGACGAGGGCGCTCAGGTCGTGCCAGGTGCGGTCGCCGTACGAGCCGCCGGTGCCGGGGTTCGCGGGGTGCCAGGACATGCTCAACACGGCACCGGCCCGGGCCTGCGCTATCAACGCGTCGACCGGAGCGACCGGGAAGCCGTAGTCCTGGCTGGCAGCGAGCTCCTCGAGGTCGAAGCCGACGACGGGCACGGATCGGTCGCCCAGGACGGTCAACGGGTCGGCGTACGCACTCGTGGAGACGTTGAGCTGTTGCCCGACACCCATGGCGCCGGCCGCCCGCCAGCGGTCGAGGCGCGCGGCCAGGCAGCGAGCGGCGCGCCCCGCCCGGGGGTCGACCAGGGCGGGGCGGGGAGTACAGCCGGGCGCCGACTCCGAGACGGTCACCCTGACCACAGGAGAGGCCGCGCGCCGGTCGCGACGCGGTGCCTTGCGCAGGACCCGGTACCGCTGCTCGCCCGCCGCGGCGGTCGGCAGACGGAGCCGGGCGGCGCCGTCGGCGTCGGTCCGAGGACGCGCCGTGGTGACCCACCGGCTCCCGGTGCGACGCTGCACCACCAGTCGGACCCCGCGTGCGGCCGGCCGGAGCTGGACGGTCAGCGTGGCGGGCTCACCGACCGCGACGGTGCCGGGGGCGATGCGCGCCGTCAGCGTCATCTTCGGCGTCATCTTGGGCGGCTGTTGCGGAGGCGCTCCGACAGAGGTCGCCCCGGATGCGATCAGTCCGCCCGCGAGCAACCCAGTCAGCACGAGCCGGACGGCCCCCCACCGTGGCACCGGGCCAGGGTACCCGCGCGCGGCGCATTCGGTGAGTGGTCAGGACAGGTCTGCGCGACCTCTCAGGTACCGGCCACGGACGACCGATTCCGCTGGTAGAACCGACCACGACGACCGCTCGACCGGAAGCAGGACCGCATGACCCCGCCCGTCGCCGTACGCCGACGCCTGGCCGTCGGAGCCGCCGTACTGACACTGCTGGCCGGTGCTCTCGTCGGTGCTGCGCCCGGCTTCGATCCCGCCCTCGTGCACGCCCAGGACGCCGTACGGCTGCGCAAGCCGTCGCCGATCGTGCTCAGCGCGCCGAAGTCTGTCCAAGCGGGCGCTCGGATCCGGTTCGTGGGAGACGTCGTCGTGAAGGCAAGGAAGCCGCGGCGGATCGAGATCTCCGAGCTCAGGTCGGGCCGCTGGCGCCCGGTCGGCAGGACCACGTCGAAGCGCAACGGCACCTTCCTCCTGCGGATCGCCGCCGGCGGTGTGGGTGGGACGAGGGTCTTCCGGGCCGAGGCACCCTCCGCCCGCGGGCTCGCCGGCCTGCGCACCGGCAACCTCAAGGTGAAGGTCGCGACGGCGGCCACCACGACCGCCCAGACGACCGGCCCGGTCATCCCGGGTGGCGACGGGTACGACGCCGCCGAGGGGCTGCCGGCCGGGTACGACGGCGAGGGGAAGGCGTCCGACTGGTCCTATCTCTTCGACCAGCAGCCCGGTGGGTACGGCAGCCGTTGGGACCCGTGCACGGTGATCACCTGGTCCTACAACCCGAGCGGTGAGGCGTACAACGCCCTGCCGGACGTCAAGCGAGCGTTCGCGAAGATCGCGGGTGTGTCCGGGCTGAGGTTCCTGTACACGCGCGACCAGGAGGACTTCCGCTTCGTCGGCAGCAACGCGGACCTCGACGGCATGCCGGAGCAGATGGTCGTCGGCTGGGCGAGCGAGCAGGAGTTCCCCGACTTGAGGCCCGACGAGGACGGGGACGCCGTCGGGATCGGTGGCGGCACCGCCCACCTGGTGGCCGGCGCCGACGTGGACCTGCAGATGGTGCAGGGCTACCTGACGCTCGACAACGACGGCGCGATCGCACTGGCGCCCGGCTTCAACGGCACCGGCTGGGGCCAGGTGATGATGCACGAGATCCTGCACGCGCTCGGTCTCGGGCACGCGCAGAGCGCCACGCAGCTGATGTACGGCACCGCGACGTCGCAGAACTACCAGTTCGGGGCCGGCGACATCACCGGCATGACCAAGATCGGGTCCGCGTCCCCCTGCCTGCCATGACCTCGACCGTAGGCTGGTGACATGGCCGACGTCGAGACCACCCACAACCCCGACCAGCACCGCTACGAGGCGCACCTGGACGGCGAGCTCGCCGGGTTCGCGGAGTACCAGCTGACCGACCGGCTGGTGATCTTCACGCACACCGAGGTCGACTCGAAGTTCGAGGGCAAGGGGGTCGGCTCGGCGCTCGCGCGCTTCGCGCTGGACGACGTACGCGCGGCCGGCACCCGAGAGGTGCTGCCGCTGTGCCCGTTCATCAAGGGCTGGATCGGCAAGCACCCGGCGTACGCCGACCTCGTGCACGCGCCGCGCGCGAGCACCGCGACCGACTGATTGTTGTCTAGCCCGTCCTCCACAGGTAAGTGCACAGGCAACCCCTGGCCTGTGCACCCACGCGGGCGCGAGTGCACAGATTTCCCTGTCTGCTTGGGGGTTTCCGCCCCACTGTTGTCGCTGTCGGAGGGCGGTCCTAGGCTCGCCGGGAGTCGACCACAAGTCGCCGTGTCGACAAGTCGTGGAGGAGCGTGGGATGAGCGCAGGTGGCACGTCCGAAGCTGGCGAGATGCCGCCCCCGGTCCGTACGACTCCTTCCCCCGATCCGCGAGATGAGCTGCCTGTGTCCGACCCCTTGCCCTTCGAGCGTCCGGCTGTCGTCGAGCCCAAGCTCGGCCCGACCGGTCGCCCGATGCCCGACCTGCCCGAGCCCGGGCCGGTCAAGAGCCACGGCCGGGCGCGCGTGGTCTCGATGTGCAACCAGAAGGGTGGCGTCGGCAAGACCACGACGGCGATCAACCTCGGGGCGTCGCTGGCCGAGTTCGGCCGCAAGGTGTTGCTCGTCGACTTCGACCCGCAGGGCTCGTTGTCGGTCGGCCTCGGCCTCAACCCGCACGAGATGGAGATGTCCATCTACAACCTGCTGATGGACCGGGACGTGACCCTCGACGAGGTCGTCGTCCCCACCGGGGTCGAGGGCATGGACCTGCTGCCCTCCAACATCGACCTGTCGGCCGCCGAGGTGCAGCTGGTGCACGAGGTCGCCCGCGAGCAGACCCTGCAGCGGGTGCTGGCGCCGGCGCTGTCCGAGTACGACGTCATCCTGATCGACTGCCAGCCCTCGCTCGGCCTGCTGACCGTCAACGCCCTGACCGCCTCCGACGGCGTGATCGTGCCGCTGGAGTGCGAGTACTTCGCGCTGCGCGGTGTTGCCCTGCTCAAGACCACGATCGACAAGGTCCGCGAGCGGCTCAACCCCAAGCTCGAGATCTACGGCGTCCTCGGCACGATGTACGACGGCCGCACGCTGCACAGCCGCGAGGTGATGGAGCGGCTGGTCCAGGCCTGGGGCGACACGGTCTTCCACACGGTGATCCGCCGGACGGTGAAGTTCTCCGACGCGACCGTCGCCGGCGAGCCGATCACGGCGTACGCCTCGAGCTCCGCCGGTGCTGACTCCTACCGTCAGCTGGCCAAGGAGGTGCTGGCTCGTTGGCCCGACGAGTGAGCCTGCCCGCGGCCGACGACCTCTTCCGCCGTACGGCGCCGACGGCCGAGCCTGCGGAGCCCTCCTCGGAGACCGTGGCTGCCGCCGACCAGGCGGAGGCGGAGGACGCCGAGACCGGCCGCAAGAAGCCCAGTGGTCGGGTGCGCCACGACGAGAAGATGACGGTCTACGTGACCTCCGACGAGCTCCTCGACATCGAGCACGCGCGGCTGGGTCTGCGTCGCTCGCACGGGCTGGCGGTGGACCGGGGCCGGCTGGTGCGCGAGGCAATCGCCATGGTGCTCGCCGACTTCGAGGCCAACGGTGACGACAGCGCGCTGGTCCGACGATTGACCGAGGAATGACCACCCCGGTCGTCGACCCGGCAGCGGGGGAGACCGCCCCGGCGTTCGCGCTGCACCTCGACAACTTCGAGGGCCCGTTCGACCTGCTGCTCAGCCTGATCTCCAAGCACAAGCTCGACATCACCGAGGTCGCGCTCTCCAAGGTCACCGACGAGTTCATCGCGCACATCAAAGTGGGCGGAACGGTCTGGGACCTGGAACAGACCACGTCGTTCCTGCTCGTCGCCGCGACCCTGCTCGACCTCAAGGCTGCCCGGTTGCTGCCCTCGGGCGACGTCGAGGACGAGGAGGACCTCGCGCTCCTCGAGGCGCGCGACCTGCTCTTCGCGCGGCTGATGCAGTACCGCGCCTTCAAGCAGGTCGCCTCCGTGCTCGCGGTGCGGCTCGCCGGGGAGTCGAAGCGGCACCCGCGCGCCGTCGGCCTGGAGGAGAGGTACGCGGGGCTGCTGCCGGAGGTGCTGATCGGCATCGGCCTGGAGCAGTTCGCCCAGCTCGCCGCGCGGGCTCTGGAGCCCAAGCCGGTCCTCGAGCTCTCGCTGCACCACATCCACGCCGCCAAGGTGAGCGTGCGCGAGCAGGCCGGGCTGGTGGTCGATCGGCTGCGGCGCAACGGCGCGATGACCTTCCGGGCACTCTGCGGCGACTCGCCGGACCGGCTGACGACGGTGGCGCGGTTCCTCTCGCTGCTGGAGCTCTTCCGCGAGGGCGCGGTCGGCTTCGAGCAGCTGACGCCGCTGGGTGAGCTCACCGTACGGTGGACGGGTGACGACGACGCGGACGTCGACGAGCTGATCACCGACGAGTTCGACGGCGCTCCGCCCGAGGCGAGCGACGTACGAGCAGCGGAACCACAGGAGGAGGACGGCGATGAGCGAGACGACTGAGGCCGAGGTCGAGGAGACGCTCGCCGTACCCCTGACCGCGCTGCGCCCGGCGCTGGAGGCGCTGCTGATGGTCGCCGACCAGCCGATGGAGACGATGGCGCTCGCCACCGCCGTCGGCTACCCGACCGATGAGGTCACCGCGGCGCTCACGGCGCTCGTCCAGGAGTACGACGAGCAGGGCCGCGGCTTCGAGCTGCGCAACGTGGGCGGAGGGTGGCGCTACTACACGCGCGAGGAGTACGCCGCGGTCGTGGAGGGCTACGTCCTCGAGGGCCAGCAGGCCCGACTGACCCAGGCGGCGCTCGAGACCCTGGCCGTGGTCGCCTACAAGCAGCCCGTGTCGCGGGCCCGCGTCTCGGCGATCCGCGGGGTCAACGTCGACGGTGTGATGCGCACTCTGCTCAACCGCGGGCTGGTCGAGGAGGCCGGGCAGGACCACGAGACCCAGGCGCACCTCTACCGCACCACGGGCTACTTCCTGGAGCGGATCGGGGTGCAGTCGCTCGACGAGCTGCCCGAGCTGGCGCCGTACCTGCCCGACATGGCGGACCTGGAGGACGAGCTGGCCGAGATGGTCGCGCCGGCCCCCGTGGCGAGCGAGCCCGCTCCCGAAGCACCACACCCCTCGCCGCACAGCGGCGACGGCACCGAACCGGACGGCGGCACCGAACCCTCATGAATGACATCCACAGCTCCGGCCTCGAGATGGACGACGACGGGCTGATCCGGCTGCAGAAGCTGCTCGCCATGTCCAACGTCGCCTCGCGCCGCAAGTGCGAGGAGCTGATGCTCGAGGGGCAGGTTGAGGTCGACGGCGAGGTCGTCACCCGCCTCGGCACCAAGGTCGACCCGCGCACGGCCGTGATCCGCGTCAGCGGCAAGCGGCTGCCGCCGATCTCGGAGAAGGTCTACCTCGCCGTCAACAAGCCCCGCGGCGTCGTGTCGACGATGTCGGATCCTGAGGGCCGCCGGACGCTTCAGGACCTGGTCGCCGACCGGCCCGAGCGGCTCTTCCACGTCGGCCGGCTCGACACCGACACGGCCGGGCTGATCATCCTCACCAACGACGGCGACTTCGCGCAGCGGTTGGCACACCCGTCGTACGAGGTGGACAAGACGTACGTCGCCGAGGTCGACGGCGAGATCTACCGCCGCACGCTGAAGCAGCTCCTCGAGGGCGTCACCCTTGACGACGGGCCGGTCACCGTCAGCAAGGCGCGCATCATCGAGGCCGGCAAGGACAAGTCGATCGTCGAGATCGTGATCCACGAGGGCCGCAACCGGATCGTGCGGCGGCTGATGGACCACATCGGCTACCCCGTACGCCGGCTCACCCGCACCCAGATCGGGCCGGTCGTGCTGCGAGGACTGCTGTCGGGGGAGATGCGGGACCTGACGCTGGACGAGCTCGGCGAGCTGCTGGACAACGCTCAGCTGTAGCGGGAGGTGACCTGCGTACTGTGAGAGCGCAAGGATCGATCCGCGTGCCATGGGTTGTAGACAGACCGACCCTGCACGAGTACCGCCGTCGGCTAGCGTCGCAGTCGGCATTCAGCATGGCCCACCGACGTGTGATTGAGCAGAACCAATCCGACTCAACGCTTGCGCAGATGTTCGACATAGATCGAGACGCGCGCAGCATCTCGATCGCCGACGGCGAGCTTGGAGACGTCCTGATCGACAGCATCCGCGATCAGTGGCTGAGTTTCGAGGAGCATTTCGGACGTCCGCCTGGACCCGACGACTACCTGTTCTTCGATCGGGACACTCCCGATCCCCAGCATCTCAGTGATCGTGCGGCAGCCAGGGTGTTCGAGGAAGCGATTGCGAGTTTCGTCGAAGCGGGGATGTCGCCGGCGGTCGGAGCGGCCTGGCTCGAGCTTGACTACGTGATCACCCCCATGAACATTCATCTGTTCACCTCCGACGAGGTGCGTGAATTTCTCCGTGCCGTCGATCGTCACGCAGGCGGGGCCTCTACCAAGGTCTCCCCGGATCCGTGACTCCTGCAGCATCGAGCACAACGATCTGCATGATTGTCACGCACAACGTTTGAAGCTCCATCCAGTAGAGGATTTCGGGATCGGGATTCGACTTGTAGGCGCTGCGAAGCAGTGCCTCTGCGGTCTCGTGCATGTCCCATAGGCAGTCCATGGCCGGTTGGGCGAACCCGTCTGGACGCGGGCCGAGGTAGAGCGTGCCAGAGCCGTCAATCAGAAGAGACTTAATCGTCCCAAGATGGACGCCGTGAACATAGTGGCTGGCTGAGCGATAGCGCCACGTCCGGTCGACTTCACCCACGAAGCGCTCGAGGTCCTCGAACCGGACCCGGCGGGCCCGAGACGGGCTGCCGTCCGCTCGCAGAGCAAAGACCGGCCAGGCCCAGCCGTTCGGATAGTCGAACTCAGGCCCAAAGCGGCGGATCAGTTGGTCATACTTCCGCTCCAGGTCCAGCCACACCGCTCGTGCTCGCGGGTCGATGCGTTCGATGTCGCGCTCGTGTTCATCCTGTTGGTGTCTGCGCCACATCTCGGGAATGTGGCTCATCAGGTATCGGCTGGAGATGCTCGCCGGCGTTCGCTCGAGGAACTTCGCGGTGATCGCGAGCTCGAACTGCGTCCGTGCCAACGCCTGTGCCCCCGCTGGAAATCCTTGGACCAGGAGCGCGAGAATCTCCTCGGCACAGAGCAGGGCGCGAGCATGCAAGTGTCCCAGCGCCTCCACCTTTGCTCTTGGGCGCCCCGGGAGACGCCATCGTCCGATGCAGTAGTCGTTCAGTTGTGCTCCGACAGCAACGTAAGCGCTCATCAGCGGTAGTAGGTCGATTAATCGCTCGCCAGCGATCCGGGCCATGACGTTCGTAGCCTGCAGACGGGCCATGCCCACCTCGTGAAGGTCTCCCAGGAGGTCACTTCGCCGGTTGCTGACGTAGTCCTCCAGGAACGGAACTGGATCGTGCGCGAACAGGGCGTCCGTGCGTGCGCGAGCGATATGTGCTCTGAAGCGACGATGAAGTCGGGCGATGACCGCGTCATGCCGCTCGTCGACCATTCTGAAAAGGTCGTCGGCGGTGACTTCTCTCTCAGCCCTGTCTTCGTCGTCCATCATGGAGGGATTCTCCACGTCGGACGCGGACTCGTACGTAGATTCGCGCGTACGTCAATCACCGTGTGGTTTCGAGGCTCAGGCGCTAGCGCGCCTTCACACCTCAACCACCGTGGAGCGCGTCGTCGAGCGTCGCGCGGATCTCGAAGACCCGGTCGAGCGCCGTCGCGGCAAAGACCCGGGTGGCGGCCTGACTGGGCACCACCACCAGCGAGCCCTGCAGCACCCGCGCCCGCTTGTGGATGCCGATCAGGGCGCCGAGCCCGAGCGAGTCGATGAAGGTGACCCCGGTCAGGTCGATCACCAGGCGCGACGGGCCGTCGACCTGGAGGCTGGTCACGCGGTCGCGCAGGCCCGGGACGGTGGCGATGTCGATCTCGCCGACGCAGCGCACGACGCGGGTCTCGCCCACGAGCTCGTCGGAGATGGCCAGGATCGGCTGGTCGTCGATGGTGGTCACGGGGTGTGTCTACACGCTCGGTCGGGATTGCGCCTCACCCCGGCAGGTCAACTCGGACGTACGGTGGGTCACATGGCACCGGTCGAACCCGCGCTGGCGCCGTACGTCGCCTCGGTGACGGCGTACGACGTCGACCTGGGCGCGCCCGGGGTGCACCGCGGTCTGCCCGGGACGACGCTGACCTTCGTGCTGCCCATCGGGGAGCCGCTGGACGTCGGCTGGCAGGGGCTTCCTGGCAGCCGGGCGCGGCGCTGGTCGACGGTCTCCGGGCTACACGCGCACCCGGCCGAGATCCACCACGACGGGACCCAGGCCGGGGTCCAGCTGGCGCTCACGACGGCCGGGGCGCGGGCGCTGCTCGGCATCCCGGCGGCCGAGCTCGCCGGTGAGCTGCTCGAGCTCGCCGACGTCGTACCCGCTCTGCGGCACCTGCCCGAGCAGCTGGCGGCGTCCGCCCCGGAGGAGCGCGAGCGCCTGGTGCAGGAGGTGCTGCTGCGCCGGCTCGCCGACATCGGAGCGCCCGGCCCGCGGGCTGAGGTCGGTCAGGCGCTGGCGCGTCTCACCCGCGGCGACGCCGTCCAGGAGGTGGCCGACGACGTCGGCTACAGCCGTCGGCACCTCGGCAACCTGGTCCGCGAGGAGTGCGGGCTGACGCCGCGCGACGTACGCCGGCTCGGCCGGTTCGAGCTGTCCCGCACGCAGCTGGGGCGCTGGCCGCTGGCGGCGGTCGCGCACGCGTGCGGGTACGCCGACCAGGCGCACCTCACCCGCGACTGGGTCGAGCTGGCGGGCTGTCCGCCGACGACCTGGCTGCGCGAGGAGTTCCCATTCCTTCAAGACCACCGGGGCATCGACGCGCCAGGCTGAGCCCATGAGCGAAGCAGCGAACGTCAAGCACTGGCAGACGATGTCCTTCCGCGACGCCGACGCGATGATCGCGTGGCTGAGCGCGATCGGGTTCACCGAGCACGCGACGTACCGCGACGAGGCCGACCCTTCCGTCGTGGTCCATGCCGAGTGGCTGTGGCCGGGCGGCGGGGGAGTGATGTTCGGCAGCCAGCGCGACGACGGCGTGGTCCGCAACGTCGGCGGCTCGGCGGCGTACCTCGTCGTGGAGGACCCCGACACCGTCTTCGACAGGGCCGTCGCCGCGGGTGCGAGCGTCGTCCGGGAGATGGTCGACCAGGACTACGGCGGCCGTGGCGGGAGCGTCGAGGATCCAGAGGGCAACCACTGGTCGTTCGGCTCCTATCAACCTCGCTAGTGTTGCCCGCGTGGCAGTCAGGGCAGTGCGAGGAGCGACCCAGCTCGAGGACGACGTACGTGACCACATGCTCGAGCGCGTGGCCGAGATGGTCACCGACGTCATGGAGTCCAACGGCCTCGCGGTCGACGACTTCATCTCGGTGATCTTCACGGCGACGTCCGACCTGGTCTCGGAGTTCCCGGCGTACGCCGCCCGGCGGCTCGGGTTCGGCGATGTGCCGCTGATCTGCGCGCGGGAGCTGGAGATCGCGGGCTCGATGCCTCGGGTGGTGCGGATGATGGCGCACATCGAGACCGACCTGCCCCGCGCCGACATCACCCACGTCTACCTGCACGGGGCCGCCGCGCTGCGGCGCGACCTGACCCGGGTCCGCGCGGTGCCCGACGATGACCTCGCATGAATGAGCCCAGCCTGGTCGGACCCGTCGAGGTCGTCGGCACCGGCCTGCTCGGCACCTCGATCGCCCTGGCCTGCCGTCGCGCGGGGCTGGACGTGCTGCTCACCGACGCGTCGTCCGAGCACCTCCGCACCGCCTCCGGCCTCGGCGCCGGTCGCCCTCGCACCCCCGCGGACCGGCCGCAGCTCGTCGTGGTCGCCGTACCGCCCGACCACCTGGGCACCGAGATCGCCCGGGCGCTCGCCGACTCCGACGCCGTGGTCACCGACGTCGGCAGCGTGAAGACCGGCCCGCTCGCCGCCGTGGCGGGCGTCGCCGGCGTCGAGAGGTACGTCGGCGGGCACCCGATGGCCGGCAGCGAGCGCTCCGGGCCGCTGGCCGCGACCGCGGCGCTCTTCGACGGCCGGCCCTGGGCAGTCACGCCGCACGACATCTCGCGACCGGACGCCGTCGCCCTGGTCGAGGAGCTCGCGCTGCTCTGCGGGGCCGTGCCCGTCCGGCTCAGCCCGGACGAGCACGACCGCGCGGTCGCTCGCACCTCGCACGTGCCGCACCTGCTCGCCTCTCTGGTGGCGGCGCGGCTGGCCGACGCGCCGGAGCAGCACCTGGCACTCAGCGGCCAGGGGGTCCGCGACGTCACCCGCGTGGCCGCGGGCGACCCGGCTCTCTACGGCCAGATCGTCACGGCCAACGCAGACGCCGTCCTCGGCCTCCTCGGGGAGGTCCGCGGTGAGCTGGACGCGCTGATCGAGGCGATCGCGAGCGGCAACCGCGCCGGCCTCGGCGCGCTCCTCGCCCAGGGCGTGGCCGGCACCCGGGCGATCCCGGGCAAGCACGGCGGGCCGGTGCGGCCTACCCGCTCGGTCTTCGTCTCCGTGCCCGACCATCCCGGCGAGCTGGCGCGCCTCTTCGCCGACGCGGGCGCGAGCGAGGTCAACATCGAGGACGTCCACATCGACCACGACCCGGGGCGCCCCGTCGGACTGGTGGAGCTCCTGGTCGACGAGGCACGAGCCGACCACCTGGTCGTGTCGCTCGAATCCCGTGGCTGGGTGACACAGCGGTAGGCTGCGGCCCCGTGAACAGCTCTGCGCACCCGCTCGCCCCTGGTCTCGTCGTCGCCGTGGACGGCACCTCCGGATCGGGCAAGTCGAGCACGTCGCGTGGAGTGGCCGACCGCCTCGGTCTGAGCTACCTCGACACGGGCGCGATGTTTCGCGCGATGACCTGGTGGCTGCTGCGCAACGGGGTCGACGTCCACGACCCGGCGGCTGTGGCCGCCCGCTGCGGTGAGCCGTCCATCGTGTCCGGCACCGACCCGCTCGCGCCGACGATCACCGTCGACGGCGAGGACGTCGCCGTCGCCATCCGCAGCGACGAGGTCAACGCGGCGGTCTCGCCGGTGAGCGCCGTGCCCGAGGTGCGCACCCGGCTCCTCGAGCTGCAGCGCGACGTGATCGCCGCCGAGTCCGCCGAGGGCGGGATCGTCGTCGAGGGCCGCGACATCGGCTCCGTGGTCGTCCCCGACGCCCCGGTCAAGCTCTACATCAGCGCCGACCCGGCGGCCCGGGCCGCGCGGCGCGCCGCCGAGGAGGGCGGCACCGACCTCGCGGCCACCCAGGAGTCCCTGCTCGCGCGCGACAAGATCGACTCCGGCCGCGCGACCGCCCCCCTCACCATGGCCGACGGTGCGGTGCACATCGACACCACGCCGTACACCCTCGACGAGGTCATCGGGCTGGTCGTCGCGCTCGTCGAGGACGTGAGGGCCCGCCGGTGACCGATGCCCACCTCGAACGACCGCGCAGCGACCGGGTCAAGAGCGCGCCGCGCGCCCTGCTCCACGCGCTGCGTCCGGTCGCGCGGTGGCTGTTCCGTCGTCGGTACGACGTCCGCGTCCACGGCGCCGGAGAGGTGCCCACGAGCGGGCCGGTGATCTTCGCCTCCAACCACGTCGGCGTCATCGACGGGCCGCTGCTGGCGATCTTCGCCCCCCGCCCGGTCCACGTGCTGACCAAGATGGAGATGTTCCGGGGGCCGCTCGGCTGGTTCCTGTGGCGCTCCGGACAGGTCCCGCTGGACCGGTACAACCCCGACCCGCGCGCGGTGAAGACGTGCGTCAGGGCTCTGCGCGAGGGCCGGACCGTCGGCATCTACCCCGAGGGCAGCCGCGGGTCCGGGGATCTCTCGCGCTTCCACCGAGGAGCGGCCTATCTCGCGCTGGTCTCGGGCGCGCCCGTCGTACCGGTGACGACGCTCGGTAGCCGCGAACCCGGCGGCACCAGCGGCTCGCTGCCGAAGGGCGGAGCGACCATCGACATCGTGTACGGCGAGGTCTACCGGGTCGACGCCACGCCGTGGCCACGCACCCGGGAACAAGTGGAGAAGGCCTCGTTGTTGCTCCGTGAGCACATGCTGGTCCAATTGGACCTGGCGCGCGCGTCGACCGGCCGGGAGCTCCCGGGTCCGCTGCCGCCAACTGACGTAGATCCAGACCCCGCCACCGGGGTCACCGATGAAGGAGCACCATGACCGAGCACGACCCCACCCCTCAGGACTCTCCCAAGGATCCGGGTGAGGGCTTGGCAGAGGACACCGGGCCGCTCCCGATCCTCGCTGTCGTCGGTCGCCCCAACGTCGGCAAGTCGACCCTCGTCAACCGGATCATCGGTCGGCGTGAGGCGGTCGTCGAGGACGTGCCCGGGGTGACCCGGGACCGCGTCTCGTACGACGCCAACTGGGCCGGCCGCGCCTTCACCGTCGTCGACACCGGTGGCTGGGACCCGGACGCCCGGGGGCTCGCGGCCTCGATCCGCGCCCAGGCCGAGATCGCGGTCGGCCTGGCCGACGCGGTGCTCTTCGTTGTCGACGCGACCGTCGGGGTCACCGACCACGACGAGGCCGTCGTCAAGATCCTGCGCGCGTCCGGCAAGCCGGTCGTGCTGGCGGCCAACAAGGTCGACGACCAGCGGACCGAGGCCGAGACCTACGGGCTCTGGAACCTCGGGCTCGGTGAGCCCTACCCGGTCTCGGGACTGCACGGCCGTGGCTCCGGCGACCTGCTCGACGCGGTCCTGGCGGCACTGCCCGAGCCGCCGCCCGAGCGCATCGGGGAGGTCGGCGGCCCGCGCCGGATCGCGATCGTCGGCAAGCCGAACGTCGGCAAGTCCTCCCTCCTCAACATGCTGGCGGGGGAGCAGCGGGTCGTCGTCGACAACGTCGCCGGCACCACCGTCGACCCGGTCGACGAGCTGATCGAGCTCGGCGGCGAGGTCTGGCGCTTCATCGACACCGCGGGCCTGCGCAAGCGGGTCAAGGAGGCGTCGGGCCACGAGTACTACGCGTCGCTTCGTACCTCGACCGCGATCGACCGCGCCGAGGTCGCCGTACTGGTGCTGGACGCCGAGGAGTCGATCTCCGAGCAGGACGTCCGGATCCTGCAGACGGTCCGGGAGGCCGGCCGGGCGCTGGTGATCGCGTTCAACAAGTGGGACCTCGTCGACGAGGAGCGTCGCTACTACCTCGAGCGCGAGATCGAGCGCGAGCTCGTGCAGGTGCAGTGGGCGCCCCGGATCAACTTCACCGCCCGTACCGGCTGGCACGTCGACCGCCTGGTGCCGGCGCTCAACAAGGCGATCGCCGGCTGGGAGACCCGGATCTCGACCGGCTCGCTCAACGGCTTCCTCGGCCGGCTCGTGGCCGAGCACCCGCACCCGGTGCGCAGCGGCAAGCAGCCGAAGATCCTCTTCGGCACCCAGGCCTCGACCGCGCCGCCGACGTTCGTGCTCTTCACCAGCGGCAAGCTGGACGCGTCGTACGAGCGGTTCATCGAGCGCCGCCTGCGCGAGGAGTTCGGCTTCGTCGGTACGCCGATCGTGCTGCAGCAGCGTCCGCGGGAGAAGCGCAAGCGGTGATCCGCGCGCTCGTCGCCCTGGTCGTCACCGTGTCGGCGGTGGCCGGTGCGGCGAGCCCGACGTCGGCGCAGCGTCCGGTCGCGGGGACGTCGTGCTCGGTCTTCCCGGCGGACAACTGGTGGCACGCCGACATCAGCGGCCTGCCCGTGCACGCCCGCAGCCGGCAGTGGCTTTCGCACATGTCGACCGACCGCGACCTGCACCCCGACTTCGGTCCGTCGTACGGCGACGGGCCTGACTACGGCATCCCGGTCACGGTGGTGCGGCCGTCGCCCAAGAAGGTGCGGGTCCGCTTCGACTACGCCGCCGAGAGCGACCGGGTGCGCTACCCGCTGGGCCGCGACACCCGGGTCGAGGGTGGCCGCGGCTCCGACGGCGACAAGCACACCGTCGTCGTCGACCCCGGCTCGTGCCGTCTCTACGAGACCTGGGACACCCGCAATCAGGGCAAGCGCTGGGTGGCCGGCTCGGGGGCCGTGTGGTCGCTGAGGTCCAACGCCCTGCGCCCCGAAGGCTGGACCTCCGCGGACGCGGCGGGGCTGCCGATCCTGCCCGGGCTGCTGCGGTGGTCCGAGGTGAAGGCGGGTCGGGTGGACCACGCGATCCGGTTCACCACCGACGTGACCAGCCGGCACCACCTGTGGCCGGCCCGGCACGACGCGGGCTCGCGGTCGAGCCTCGCCTACCCGCCGATGGGGGCCAGGTTCCGGCTGAAGCCCGGCTACTCGACCAGCGGCCTCTCGCCGTACGCCGTCGCGGTGGTGCAGGCGATGAAGACCTATGGCCTGGTGCTCGCCGACAACGGGTCGCCGTGGTACTTCCAGGGCGAGCAGAACAGGCAGTGGCCGGAGCGGCTGATCGAGGAGCTCAAGGGCATCCCGGCGTCGGCGTACGTCGCCGTCGACACGTCGTCCTTGCGGGTCTCACCGAACTCGGCTGCGGTCCGTTCTGATTGAGGTCAGAACCTGACCTGATCGGTTCCTAGAGTCGTTTCCATGACCACTGAGCGCGACGACATCCTCGAAACCCTCCGCAAGCACCGCGAGCTCTTCCGCTACACGGTGCAGGGCCTCTCCGACGAGCAGGCCGCGTCCACCCCGACCGCCAGCGAGCTGTGCCTCGGCGGCCTGATCAAGCACGTGACCGCCGTCGAGAAGAACTGGGCGGACTTCATCGTCGAGGGCCCGGCCGCGCAGCCGGACGTCGACTGGGCCAACATCGACTGGTCGAACCCGCCCGCCTTCGTACTGGAGCACGCCAACGGCTTCCGGATGCTCGACGGCGACACTCTCGCCGGGCTGCTCGCGGCGTACGACGAGGTGGCCGAGGCGACGGACGCCTTGCTCGGCAACCCAGACCTCGACCTGGACTCGCGCCACCCGCTCCCGGAGGCCCCGTGGTTCGAGGCGGGTGCGAGCTGGTCGGCCCGCCGTGCGTTCGTGCACATCGTGGCCGAGACCGCCCAGCACGCCGGCCATGCCGACATCATCCGCGAGACGATCGACGGCCAGAAGTCGATGGGCTGACCCGATTCCGGGTCACGGCCCGGGCTGCGGTAGTGTTCACGCCGGTTCGCTGCTCACAAGGTGGCGACCGTTCGGGCTGTAGCGCAGCTTGGTAGCGCACTTGACTGGGGGTCAAGGGGTCGCAGGTTCAAATCCTGTCAGCCCGACCGAACGCAGATGGCCAGAAATGGCCTCTGACCTGCGAATTCAGGCCCGGAGAATCTACGGATCTCCGGGCCTGAAAGGTCTCTGGGATTTGAACCAGTGTCCACAAACTCACCACATACCCTCCGAGCGGGGTCTCGGCGATCAAATCTCCCGGTGAGGTACCGGCCCGTGCAGGCTGCCCGGTCGCTGCGCTTCCGCGTCTGCGACGTGCGGGCCCGGCTCGACGCCCAGCTCGAGTGGGCGCCGGGGGAGCCCCCGGAGTCCCGGGAGTTGGCGTGACCCGCGATGGTTAGGCCGCGCTCGCGCAACGGGACCTTGGGGAGATCTCGTTCTCCCGGGCCGGCCGGAAGGTCCGCGCCCGAACCCGCTACCGCGACGACGACGGCCGGATCCGCCGGGTCCAGGCGTCCGGCGCCACCGAGGCCGACGCCGTCCGCCGGCTCAAGGCCGCGCTGGCGCAGCGGGAGAGCCGCCGGGCGTACGGCGAGCCCTCCCCGGACAGCTCGCTCACCACCCATGCCACAGCTGCAGGACATCTTCCGGCGGATCGACGCAACCCAGAGGACAGCCCGACCAACTGAGACTCGTCAAGCCGTGCGATGGACTCAGCGAGCAACAAACGCTCGGCAACCGACCCGCCACCACCCCAGGTCAGTTCGAACCCGATGCGACGTCTCCGATCGGCACGTCACTGCTCCGAAGCAACCTCCCGCGACACCTTGGCGCGCGGGACGCGAAGGTCGCCTCATCTCGGAATCGTGGAAACGGGTTCCATGAAGAGGATGCAAAGGTCAGGGTTGTACTCACCAACCTGAGCCACGAAGCGGAAGCGGTCACCGGCGGAGACGCTGTCTGGGCGGTTCTTGTCGGGGAGCCCAAGGTCAGAAACGAGGTTCTCGTCCTCGAATTTGAAGATAGCTCCGGTCACCGTGTTCGGTCCCTTGTCGCCCGGGGCGATCAAGATGTCGTAGCGAGTGGTGTTGTCGCCATGTAGAGCAATATCCGCGATAGACCCGTTAAACGTGATGGTCCGTTCCGCGTACCTAGTGGCGAACTGAGCGACCGTGTCGTCGCACTCGCCACCGACCAAGATGGCCGCTAGTTCCTTGTTGTTCTGCGGGGTCAGGGTCTCGTCTTCTACTGGCTCGGTCGTCTCGGACGCCTCGGGCGAAGGGGGCGGGGAGTCCGTGGCCGAGGGTGTCGCTGTCGGCTCAGGACTGTCTTCTTCACATGAGCGGTCAACGGTCAGTCGCGGTGTGCCGGTGATGGCCGCGCCCGCCTTCGGCGACTGCTTGCAGACTTGCCAGTTCGACTCCTTCACGACCCCGAACAGGCCGCCACCGTCGACGTTGACGTCGTCGTTGTAGCCCGCATCTTCGATGGCGCTCTTCGCCACGTCGAGCTTCTCACCCGTGACAACAGGCATGCTCGGGTCCTTGTCGGACCCGCAGCCCGCAAGGCCGAGAACGACCACCAACGCGACGGTTACACGACGCACTCGCATCAAGAACTCACTCCCAAGTTGGCCGGAACAGGCGCCCGGAGCCTAGAGCCTGGCGGGCGGGCGCGCTTGAGTTCAGCGATCCAACCTCGGACTCGTGAGATCCACGGGTGCGGTACCGCCTGCGCCAGGGTCAGTGCACTGAACGCCGTCCAGCGGCCTCGGGCCGCGCACGCTCGCGGAACCTATCCACACCCCTCGGAACTCTGACCGGCTGCGTAACCTCCTACTCCAGCCGGGACAGGGCTTCTTGGCGGCAGTCGTGAAGGAGCTGGGTGATGCCCTTGAGCTCACCGCCGGCCAGTGCCTTGAGGCTGGCTCGGATGTTGGAGCCGACGTTGCGGGACCGGACGGTGAGACCGAAGGTCTCGCCGTAGGTGTGGGTGATGCGGCCGTCAGGGACATCGTTGGTCGACGCGGTCCTCTGCGTCGGCGCGCTTGGTCGGGTCGAGGGCGTCGTGGCTGATGCCGGGCACCAGGGTGACGTAGCGCGGGTTGGCAGCGGCCGAGGGACACGCCAGCATGGGGACGGTGCCAATCGGTGGGAGGTAGGTGGTGGACCTCGAGACTGGGCTGCGGGCGCTGTTGGTCGTGTCCATCGTCTCCGCGGCGGCGCCGTTCGTTTGCGCGCTCCTGGCGCGATTTCGGGTCCCCCAGGTGGTGGTGCTGATCCTGGGTGGAGTGCTGGTCGGTCCCGAGGTTGCGGGGATGGCGGAGCCGGACGCTATTGCGCTGGTCGCCAACGTGGGTCTGGGATTTCTGTTCCTCCTCGCCGGATACGAATTGGAGCTCGGCCACTTCCGTGAGCGCTCCGGTCGGCTGGCCGTGGCCGGCTGGTTCGTCAGCGCTGTGCTCTCGGTCGTGGTCACCGGCGCGGCGGCAGCGGCTGGCTTCGTGCACGCCTTCGTCCCGGTTGCGCTGGCGCTCACGGCGACGGCGCTCGGGACGTTGCTGCCGATCCTGCGTGACAACGACATGTTGGACGGACCCCTGGCTCGGTACGTCCTACCTGCGGGCGCTGTCGGCGAGTTCTTCCCCATCGTCGGCATCGCTGTCTTCCTCGGCTCACGTGGCCGCCTGTTCGGCTTGGTCTCGCTGGTGGCGATGTGCGTCCTGGCGCTGGGCCTGGCCTGGCTGCCGCGGCTGGCCCGCCTTGATCGGTTCGAGGCAATCTCCCGCAAGGGCGAGAATGCGACGTCGCAGACGACGCTGCGCCTGACCGTGATGCTGCTCTTCGGCCTGCTGGTGTTCGCGAGCGACGTCGGGCTGGATGTCGTCCTCGGGGCATTCCTCGCGGGCGTCGTACTGCGCCGCTGGGCCCCTGGAGACGTCGATGCCTTGGAGGACAAGCTGGATGCAGTGGGCTACGGGTTCTTCATCCCGGTCTTCTTCGTCTCCTCAGGCATGGGTCTCGATCTCGGCTCGATCAAGGAAGCGCCGGCACGGTTGGTGGTGTTCTTCCTGCTGCTGCTTGCGGTCCGGGGCCTTCCCTCGCTCTTCCTGTATCGCCGTGACCTGATCATGCGCCAACGGGTGCAGCTGATGCTGCTGACCGCGACCTCGCTGCCCTTGCTCGTGGCCCTGTCCGCAGTCGGGCTGGACACCGGCCACATGCTGCCGGAGAACGCCGCTGCACTCGTCGGGGCGGGCGTGCTGTCGGTGATGGTCTTCCCCGGACTGGCCGTCGCACTCAACCGCCCCGCGCGCGACCGCGACCCCGACGAAGCACCACCCGCCAGCGCGGAGCCTCCCCGGTAGCGAGCCGGCGGCAGGTCGGCACCGGTTGCTGGGAGCCCGATCTAACGCAGATGGCTAGAAATAGCCGCAGACCCGCAAGGGACTCGGGCGAGGTCGGACGCGGAGAATTAAATACGTGGCGAGCGAAGGCTGGGCGGTGCGAGAATCCATAAGTGGCCGCATGGCGGCCCCCGTCGCCAGGCGGGTCTGAAGCATTCTGCGATTTGATCGACGAAATCCTGCATCGGCTATCCGCTTGAAGAACCACACCCTGCTGGGGAGGTAGCGATGGGCAATGTGACCGCGCTGAGGTTTGTCGGCCTCGATCAGTTCGCCCAATGTCTCGACGGCGCCCGGATGACGATGGACGGGTTCGACGCGAACGGCGACTTGGTGGTGGACGCCGCCAATGATTCCGCGACTGTCGCAGCGATCCAGCGTGCATTGAAGGACCTGGGCTACCCAGTGACGGTGTCGGGTACTTATGACGGACCGACGGCTGATCAGGTACGCCGGTTCAAGATCGATCAGACCTTGGCGTTGCCAGCCGGGATGGTGGCGCACGACGGGGTCACGGGGCGGGGAACGAGCGGCCGCTTGAACGAGTTGTTCACGATCGACCTGAGTAGCATCGTCCCGGTTGTTCCCCCAACTGACCCGCCCACCCAGGCTCCTCTAGAAAAACAAGTGCGGGACCACATCTCGCGGGCGTTGAGCGCGTGCACCGCGGGCAGCGAGTACGACCGACTGTGGTGCGCGGCGTGGATGCTGAAGAACGACCGAAACGCCAAAGTCGGTGGCGTACCGATCAATTGCGGCAACAAGCCGCTCGCCTACGCCGAGCATTACATGTTGGCCCGTGCTTTTGTTGCGTCGGGAGCCTTCGTGCCAAGCGAATTGCTGCCGGTCGGTCGCTTGTCGCTCTATCTCGTGGCTCAGACCCTGATCGGCACGTACGACCTCGGCAAGTTGACCAACGCGATCGTCGCTGCGCTTCCGAGCGTGCTGGGTGGAGCAACCGACTCGATCCGGACGAAGTTGGCGGGGCTCGTTTATCAGCTAGGCGATTGCCCCATGTCGGATGCACCCCCGGATATCACGTCAACAGCCTGGGGACTGCACGGAGCAGGCGACGGCCTCGTCCAATTGTGACCGGTAGGCGGTGCGTTCGTTCGCCTGGGATTGCGGAAGTGGCGGATGGTGCTGGTGCGCCAGGTGGTCAACTCAAAGGCTATTGAGTCCGTTCGCAGGACGGATTGTCACGCATTTCGGCTATGTACCGGCCACGCGTGGGTCTGGTAAGCCTGAACGAAAGGCTGAGGAGACGCGATGACGACTCTGTGGGATGACACCCCGTCCGCACTCAAGTCCGGCGGCGCGCTCGACTCGCTGCAACCGATCCTGAGCTCGGTGGACACGCCTACGCAGGAGGAGCGGGTCGAGGCGGACGGTCACACCTGGCGCGTGTGGAAGACGACGGCGGGTGGTCAGACGCCACTGAGCCTCGACCCGGCGACCGGCGGCTTCAGCACGTCACCGGCGGTTGCTCGCAGTAGCGGCACCCCCATCGTCTTCCCCGACCCCCGCGTCGACGTCGAGCTCGGCCTCCGGCTGGAGAACGGGGACCCCGACGGCACCGTACGCCTGGTGGTCAAGACCCGCAGCGCGTTCGTGCGCGTGCCGTTCCTGCGGGGCGCGGTCCTCGACGCGCAGGGGCAGCTGCGGGCCGACCCGGGCCATCCCGACGTCAAGTTCCACCTGCCCGCGATCGACCTGCAGTGGCTTCGCCCGGCGGACGGTGGCATCGACGTCGAGCTGAAGAGCAGCACCCTCGACGGGCACACCCCGCAGAACGAGATCTTCGACTTCATCAGCATGGAGCCGGCACACGCGCTGATCGGGCCCGGTGAGGTGGTGGGGTTCGCCTTCCGCAGCGCAACCCTCGATCTCACCGGCGACGCCGGTCCCTCCGGGGTGCCGGCCAACGCGCGCACCCAGGCCTCGGCGTGGCAGGGGCTCTACCTGCCGGAGGTACGGCTCTTCGTGGCCCCGACTGGGCTCGAGGGGCTGGCGTGCAGTGCCGGCGTACGCGACCTCTGGATCGGGATCGGCAAGCACGCCGGTGTCACCGGCCTGTTCGAGGCGGAGGTCGTCAACCGAGGATCCTCACCGACGGTCCAGCTCGCGTTCCAGGGGCCGGCAGGGGAGTGGTACGCCGTGCACGACTCCGACCCGATCCTGGATCCGGTAAAGCTCCCCGACAGCGCCACGCTCTACGTCACCGCGGGCGGCGGCCTCGCGCCGTACCGGTACGAGGTGAAGGTTGACGGTGCCGACCCGACGACCCTCGACCGCCGGACGATCCTGCTGCCTGCGACCGGCACGATGGAGCTCTCGGTCAAGGTCACCGACGCCGGCAGCCACGAGCTGACCCGGGTGATCTCGGTGATCAAGGGTCGGCGGGTGGTCGCGATCCCCGCAGCGCCACCACCCGGGGGGCAGGTGGAGGCGCGCACGACCACGAGCACCGGACACCGCGTGGAGGTCACCGGCCAGACCGCGACGCACGCCGTGGTGAAGCTGGTCCCCGAGGGCGCAGGCCAGGTCGTGTGGACCTGGCCGGGGGGCACCGCCACCGGCTGGGAGGTCACCGTGCCGGTGGGCGAGGCGGCCACCGTCGCGGTTACGGCGACGCGCACCACGGTGGCCACGGACGTCGAGAAGATCGACGCCTACATGCGCTTGAACCACCCTCTCAAGACGGAGTACACGAGTCGCGAGGACCTGGAGGAACCGGTCCCGGACGAGCTTCGATGGGAGATGAAGCCCAACAACATCAGCACCGACCCCATCGAGGCCAACAGCGTGTTCCCCCTCCTGGATCCGGCTTCGAGGGCGTTGCTCGACCAGATCCCGAAGGGGACCCCGTTCGAGGTGCGGGGATGGGCCTCCTTCGAGCGACGAGGGCAGACGGCCTCCAACCAGAAGCTGAGCGAGCGGCGCCGCGACGCGCTGGTCGACCTGCTCGAGGCGCTCGGGTTCGAGTCCGTCGCGCCGAAGGAGGCTTTCGGCGAGAGTGAGGCCGAGGACTCTGCGGACCCGCCCTCCGCGACGTGGCGACGCGCGACCGCGACCCCGACGCTCGCGGGCCCCAGCACCGAGACGATCACCGCCGAGCTGGTTCGCAAGGCGGCGCCCACCAAGCCGCCACGCGTCGATCCCGAGCCGCCGCGATCGCCGGTCCCCGACTGCTTCCGCAAGGTCGGCGTCCGGGTCGAGCTGATCCGCGGGACCTTCGTCCGGGCCGAGGTGTACGGCGAGTTCGACGTGCGCACCGCGGCCGAGGCCCGGCTGGAGAAGCACACCGACGAGGAGCTCCCCGCGCGCACCAACCCGAACGACGGGATCTGCACGTTCCTGGTCCGGCTGCGCATCGCCGAGGACCGCTCGTCGTGGGTGGCCAGCGCGGAGTTCCGTGCCGTCGACGCCGACCTCGACGGGCTGGTCAAGGTGACCAAGCCGGCCGGGCGAGACAGCACCGGTCTCAACATCCTCGGCGCCGTCTCTGCCCTGTCGCCGCTGCTCGCCGCAGCGACACCCCCCAGTCCGACCGCCGGCGAGCTCGTCCCCATGGTCGTGGTGGGTGGCAGCGCGGTCGCGCTCGGGACCACCGGAGCTGTCAAGACGCAGTACGTCGTCCTGCGCGGCGGCAGCCTGATGGTGACCGACGGACTCGTGGACCCGGTGACCGGCAGTGGTCCGACGACGACCCAGGTCAGCGTCCTGCTCGACGTGGAGACGGCGTTCTCCTTCGACCTGAAGTACGTCCGCGTCGACCCGGCCAAGCCCATCGTCGCGAGGTACCAGGCCGTCGGCGTCCGGAGCAGCTGGGACAGCCGGCCCCAGCCGGACGGCACCGTCGAGTTCGTGCCGCTGCCGGTCTTCGACCCCAGCAAGGGCTACACCCTCGACGTGCCGGCCGGGTCGATGGCGGCCACGCCGCCGCTCGACTCGATCCTGCGGGTGCTCGGCGTGCGCGTGAGCCGGATGAACCCGACGTACCTCGAGGTCGAGGTGGGTCTCGGCGTCGACCTGGGCATCGTCAGCGTCGACACGGTGCGGGTGCGTCTGCGCCTCGACGACGCAGAGCCGCCGCAGGTGACAAAGTTCGGCGCGACCCTCGACATCCCGGGCGCGATCCACGGGGTCGGCTACCTCGAGTTCGCCGAGGAGGGAGACCCAGACCTTGCCGGGGGCGTCGGGTTCAAGGGCGCCTTCGACCTGACCTTCCCGAGCGTCGGCCTCCGGGCCATGGCTGCGCTCGCGTTCGAGAGCAAGGACGGCACCACCGGCATGCTCGTGGGGGGGCGAGGTCGAGCTGCCGGTCCCGCTCCCCATCGCCAACTCCGGTCTGGCGATCCTGGGCTTCCTCGGCGGCGTGGGCGTCAACTACGCGCGCAAGGAGCCGACCGGCGTACCGGCCCCGGCGCTGAAGTGGCTCGAGGGCCAGCTGGTCCCGGAGCGGAGCTTCAACGTGATGCACCCCGACGGCTGGGAGCTGTCCGGGGGCAGCTTCGCCATCGCCGCCGGGGTGCTGCTGGGGACCACCGAGGGCGGCTTCCTGCTGCACATGAAGGGCATCGTGCTGGTCGAGGTGCCAGGCCCGCGGCTGCTGCTGGCCACCAAGGCCGACGTGCTCAAGGAGCCACCGGTGCTCAAGCGGGAGGAGTCCGCGACCTTCCTGGCGATCGTCGACCTCGACTTCGGGCGCGGCACGGTGACGGTCGGCGTCGTCGCGAAGTACACGATCGAGCGGCTGCTCGAGATCCGGGTGCCGGTCACGGCGTTCTTCGACCTCAACGTGTCGAGCAACTGGCTCATCGACCTGGGCACGTACGACGAGCCCGTCAGCGTCTCCGTCCTCGACGTCTTCCGCGGCACCGGCTACCTGCGGATCCACGGCGACGGCTCGACGCTGTCCCGGCCCGAGCTCCCGGTCGTCACCAACGGGCTCGCGATCGCGGTGGGCTTCCACCTGCAGTGCGTCCTGCTGGGCAGCAAGAGCGTCGGCCTGTACTTCGAGGTCGCGGCGGGCTTCGACGCGCTGGTCTCGTTCGAGCCGTTCGCGATCGGCGGCAAGATCTACGCGCGCGGCGAACTGCGCCTGTGGATCGTCGGCATCTCCGCGTCGGCCGAGCTCACGGTGCTGGTGGGTCGTCAGACGGAGAACGGCGCCGTGGTCGAGCGCACCTTCATCCACGGGGAGGTGTGCGGGAAGGTCGAGTTCTTGTTCTTCGACGTCAAGGGCTGCCTCTCGCTGACCATCGGAGAGGAGGCGCCGTCGCCTCCCGTCGCGCCCCAGCTGGTCGCCGGCGTCAAGCTGGTGAGCCGCTCGCCCGCGCTCATCGAGGGCACCGCGGTCGACCGCGCCGTCGATGCCACGCTGGCCGACGCCCTGCCGGACGGCTCCGCCGCGCCGCTGCCGACGGTGCCGCTCGACGCCGTACCGGTCGTGCTCTTCGAGACGACGCCCACGGTCGCGCTGGGCGACGTGGTGCTGGGCGGCGAGGCCCGGGGCGAGTCGGGAGTCGGCGCCGACCCGTGGGTACGCCGGGGCGACAGCTGGTGGCGCTACGAGATCATGGCGGTCGAGATCGAGGGCCCCCTCCAGCCCGCACCGCCCGCCGGCCAGACACCGGCCACCTGGTGGCCACGCAGCAAGCCCGGCCACAGCGACCTGGGCCCTGCGCTCGCGCTCCTGTCATGGCTGCCGACACCGGCGCCGCGCGCCGTGCCGTACGGCGAGTCGCTGGAGACGGCCGTGCGCGAACGCTGGGAGCACGTGTGCAGCGAGATCGCGCCGCCCGCCCGAGTCCTCTGGACCTTCGACGGCAAACCCGCGGGCCCGAGCGCCGACGGCTGGCAGCTCACCGGCGTGGTCTGGCCCGACCCGCCCGGCACGTTCCGCAGCTCCCCGACCCCGGTGGGACTCACAGTCACCGAGACCTGGCGGACCGGCGACCCGACGGCCGACCTGGTCCAGGGGACCGACCCGGCCGTCGTCCTCGGCGACGCCGTGGCGTGCCCCGACCGACGTGACCGCGTCGTCGAGTCCGTGCACGACTGGGACGACGCCAACGTGAAGACCTTCGGCAACACGGCGATGCCGAGCGCCGGCGAGGGCCTGCAGCAGCTCGTCGAGCTGATGGCGGACGGCAGCTCGCTGCTCGACCTCGCGGCCGGGTGGGCGGACACCGCCTGGGACCGCGCCGCCGCGAAGCCTCTCGGCTGCGACGGCCGCATCCTCCGCTCGCCGGCCGACGACCAGCCGGAGCCGGCGCCGTTCGCCCCCGACGAGGATCGCCAGCTGGTCGCGGGCGTCCGGCAGAAGACCTCGTTCAAGCCCTCGGAGTTCGCCAACACCCTCCGCGTGGGGGTGGCCGACGGCCTCGATCAGCTCGAGCTGCTGCTCCTCGTCTCGGAGCGGATGCTCAACGAGGGGCTGGTCGTGACCTCCTTCGACCGCGACGGCAACGTCGCCAGCCAAGAGCCGGTCACCGGCGCCAGCATGGTCCACAGCGGCAACCCGTTGCCGGGGGAGTGGACGGACCCCGGCCGTCCGTGGGCCGACCCCGTCGAGCGGGCCGGTCGGATCGCCGCCCGGGTCGCCGCCGCCGAGCGTGACCTGATCCTGGCCCGGGTCGAGGTGCCGCTGCCCGGCGCGGTGCCCGTGGTGGAGATCGGCGCGCTGCGTGGCGAGCCCGACCTGACCGGGGCCCCCTTCTACCTGATCGCAGCGGTGGGCCTCGGGACCGCCGAGCGGCTGCGCTCCGACTACGACACGCAGGTCGTGACCAGCGAGCGCGACGTCCTGCAGTCGACCCTGACCCAGGACCCCACGGACGTGGCGCTCCTGGAGCCGTCCCAGCAGTACGCCGTGAAGGTCACCTGGCATGCCGAGTCCGTGCCAGGGGACCAGAAGCCGTCCGCGACCAAGGAGCCGGTGTGGGAGCCGGAGCGGACCCAGACGTTCAGGTTCGCCACCGATGGCCCGGAGGAGGCACCCCACGACCTCGGTCCCTGGCTGCTGGCCAGCGCACCGTCGATGAACGAGACGGGCGTGCTCTGCGGCGAGCCCGTCCGCATCGCCCTCGCGACGCAGAACGTGCCGGCCCTCTTCGCGGCGTACGGGGAAGAGCTGCGGGTCCGCGTGCAGGCCGCATCGGGCTTCCACCCGGAGCCGCCCGGCGGCGGGCCCGCGGGCGGGCCGTTCACCTTGCCGAACCCACACGTCAGCGGCGCCGACCCGCACGGCGTGATGCGTGCGTTGACCCCCGCCCTGGGCCAGGTCATGACGCCCTGGCAGGAAGCGGTCACCACGGTGCTGGGCGGTCCCGACTTCCCGTGCATCGACGCGAGCGGCAGCCAGAACTTCGGGACGATCATCACCCTGCCCTACGACCTCCAGCCGCTGACCGACTACCTCGTCGACATCAATGCCGTCCCGCTGAACGCCCCGCCGGACGCGCTCGGGCGGCGCGTGCACCGGGTCGGTTTCACGACCTCGCGCTTCACCCGGGTCGAGGACCTCGCCGAGCTGACCAGGCTCGCACCGGTGTCGGATCGCCACGTGCCCAAGCCGGGGGAGCTGGCGTCCCTGCCGACAGCGCCGAGCGGAGACGTGCTAGACGCCGCGTACCAGGCAGCAGGACTCGCCGTACCCACCGTGCCCCGCTACCCGGCCGTCGAGGTGCTCTGGTCGGGCGGCACCGAGCCACAGCCGGTCGCCGTCGTGGTCGAGTGCAGCGAGTCGATGTCTCGCCGCCGGCCGATGCCGACGCCGGTGCCCGGCCCCGCCGACCCGTCGGCCGGCCCTGGGCACAAGTGGTGGGCGGCGGTCGACAAGGAGTGGCTCTCGTTGCAGGTGGGCACCTCGCCGGCCGGTCCGGGTGATCCGCCGCGGGCCGGGGTCGCGCGCATCGTCGTCGGGCCGGGTGCCACCCGGGCGGTCGTGCTCCTGGGGCCCGGATCCCGGGGCGCCGAGCTCCGGATGGACCTCGTGGTGGCCGCCGACGAGCTGGCCGGGGTGGCCGAGAAGCGCGCCGAGGCGGTCCGAGTGGTCCTCGACCAGGCACCGTGGGAGGTGGCGGACTGATGGCACGCCGACTGGCCAACCCGACCTGGTTCCGCGGCGAGGCCGCCCGCGTCTCCTGGGGCGACATCGCCCTCGAGCAGCTGCGCCACGCGGCCCGCCTCAACACCGACCTGGATCCCGACCTCGCCGCCACCTTGAAGCGGATGCGCGAGAAGCGACCGGCGGAGGTGCACCTGCGATGGGCCTGTGCCAAGGAGCTCGGTGTGCCCACGCAGCCCTTCGTCGTGTGGCGCCGACGTCCCGATGACCGACCCGAACCGATCGACCCCCGGACGCGCCCGGTCAAGGGCGGCCTGGCCATCTCCTGGGGCACGGTGGCGGCGTACGTCGAGGTCGAGTGCGAGCCGCTCGACTCCGGCAGAGCGGTCGGGCTCCTGGTGACCTACAGCGGCACGGGGCTGCCCTACACCGTCGGGGCGGTGGCCAGGACCAGTCCCGGCGGCGGCCCGGTGCGACTGGTGGTGCGCTGCTCGGGCGGCACCCAGGCGGTGCTGGTCAACGGTCACAGTCCCGTCGTCCGGATCGAGGCGCTGCAACAGGTCATCGAGTCGGACTGGGAGAAGGTCGAGCGGGTAGGGCTTCCCGTCGACGACCCGTGGGCCGGCACGTCGTACGACACCGGTGAGCAGGGCATGTTCGATGCGCCCACCGACCCGGTGACCGCGGCCCTCCAGCGTCTCGAGCGCGGCGGACCGCCCCTCGGCTGGTACCCGGCCACCGGGACCGGACGCATCGCGCCGCCGTGGCAGCCCCCCGACTACCCGACCCTCCTGGAGGAGATCCGCAAGGAGACGATCCCCAGGATCGAGCGCATCTACCGGCCTGCGGTGCTGCCGCCCGACCAGCACCGGATCCTCGACGAGACGGTGGTCGACGGTCCCGAGGGCTCGACGATGCCCGCGACCGCCACGCTGCCACCACTCTCGCTGCTCGCCCTGCCCGCGGCCTCGGACCCGTTCCTGGCGCTGGCGCTCGGGTTCGGCACCGCCTATCCGGAGGAGGACAACGTCGACATCCCGGTGGGGGACTTCCTGGTCACCGCCGAGTACGCCGACGTCCTGGACCGCAGCGGCGAGGCCGAGCTGGCGGCGTACCTGCCGACCGCGCAGGTCCACGGCGCGATGGCGCAACCGCTCGACGTCACCGCGATCCGAGCCGGGCTCCTGGCCCCGAGCGCGCCGGACCTGCCCTGGCGCGAGTCGATCCGGATCTCATGGCACCTCGCACCGCCGGCTGCCGCGCTGGGGCGCGGCACGGGTGCCGCCTTGGCCCGGGTGGGCTCACCGGCCGACGTCAAGGCCGAGTGCCTCCTGCCCCAACGCCCCGCGGGCGACTTCCGGCCGCTGGTTCCCGTGCGCGACGGACTCCCGGGCACCCCCGGATACTCCCGGACCGTCGTCGTCGACGCCGCGGCGGACATCCCGATCGGCAGCGGCGGGCGGCAGCCGCTGTACCCCGTGGCCTGGCAGGACGTGTTCGGCGTGTGGTCGCGCTGGGTCGACGCGGCGTACGCCGGGACCGAGCCGCCGCTGCCCAAGCCACGGATCATCGCGATGAGCCTCGACAGCCAGTACGCCGGGTCGGCGCAGTGTCCCGCGCGCCTCACCGTCGAGGTGTCGGTCGACTGGGGCGACCGCACGCCGACCGGCCTGCGAGTCAACGCCGTCTACTTCCCGATGGCCAGCTCCACGACGAGCCCGCCGGCGGGAGGCCCTCCGATGGCCGACCCGCCGGGCGGCTTCCAGCGCGCCACCGTCGCGTCCTTCGACGCCGGCGGGCGACTCGTGGGCGGCCCCGACGTGACCGTGGCCCACCTCGATCCCTCCGGCGAGAACGAGGTCCAGCCCGGGAGCGCGCAGGGCACGGCCAGCCGTCGCTACCGCCTCACCGTCCCGGTGCCGTCGCTGGACTTCGGGACCACGAACCGCTGGGGGGTCGCCGTGTGGGTGCGGACCGACCTGCTCGTCGGCGGCAGCTCGGAGCTCTCGCCGGGGCCGACGACGCCGGCCGTCACCTCGGCCGCCAGCCCGGTCCCCGTCGTGCCGATCCCGCCGCCCCTGCCCCCAGGCGTGCCGCTGGGCAGCGTGCCGGACGCCCAGGGCTGTAGCCACGTGCGGGTGCACTGGTCGGTCCCGGCCGGCGCCGACCTCGAGCCCCGCCGCGGCATCACCGTCTGGGAGGTCGCCGAGACGGCGCTGCGCCAGGCGGTGGGACTGCCGCCGCGAGCGCCCGAGGGCACGCTGCCGGGAGTCCGGCTGCAGCAGCTGTGGACGGCGTACGACGCGATGACGCCCGCGGCACGTCGCGCCGCGTTCCGGCGCAAGGAGGTCCTGCCGGGTGCGGCGCGCGAGGCCGACATCACCCTGCCCAAGGGCTCCGCCGACATCCACCTGTTCACCGTCACGACGCTGACCAGCGCGGGCGTCGAGTCGCCGTGGCCGGAGCCGGCGGGGGGAGCCCAGGCCCACGAGTCCCTGCAGGCGGCCATCGCGCCACGCCTGCGCCAGCCCAGCGCGCCCGAGCTCCGAAGCACGATCCTGCCCGCCGGCGTCGCCTTGTCGATGAGCTCGGCGAGCCTCATCCCGGTCCGGGAGTTCCGGCTGTACCGGTCGCGTTCGGGGTCGGCGGCGCGCTCGTTCGAGCGGATGGGGCCGCCCTTCGAGGTGGTGCCCGCGGTCGCCCCGCCAGCAGGCACGCTCGCCGACCCCGCGACGGGCGAGCTCACCTACACAGCGCAGTGGTCGGGCTCCTTCGAGGCCTCGTGGGACGACTGGTTCGTACGGTCGGTCGCAGTGCCCGTCGACGTACGAGAGGTCCACGGGGAGCGGGGCGTCACCTCGCCCAGCCGGGAGCCCGTGGCGATCCGCGTGCCGCCGTCCGGCGCGCCCTTCCTGGCGCCGTTGGTCGCCACGCCGATCGGCACCGGTGAGCTGGTCCTGGTGACCACCTCGACGACGGCTCCCCTGCGCCCGGTGGACCTCGGCAGCCACCGCCTCTCGGTCGACGTCGAGGGCGACCCGGCGGTCGTCGACGTCGGCCCCCTCGCCCTGGAGGCCGTCCCGGTCGGGCCGGTGACCGCGGTGGACGCTCCGCCGCCCGGCGCGGCGCCCGGCGCCGTGGTGGTCCACGGGGAGCGCGCCGAAGGGCACTCGCCACTCGCGCTGTGGTTGACCCGCAGCGACGCCACGGCGCCCGTCGAGGTCACCGTGCGCCTGCTCGACCCCGCCGGTCGTGTCACCACGCAGTCGGTGGCGGTGCCGCCGGGCGGTGCCACGCCGCCTCAGCTGGACCTCGTCGACGCCTTCCGGATCGCCGGTCGCGGCGTCGTCGTGGTGGTGACCTCGAGTGCGCCGGTGCGCAACGCGCCGCCGTACGTCCTGGAGATCGCGGCTGCACCGGCGCCCCGCACCTTCCCGCCACAGCCACGGCCCGTGAGGGTGCGCTTCGATCTCGACGACATCCCCGACCGCCTCGGTCCGTTCGGCGGCAACGAGCCGATCCAGGTGGTGCGCGACGCGGGGTCCGACCCGGCCGTCTACACGGCCATGGTCCGCTCGCCCAGCCCGGTCACCGTCACGATCACGCTCTTTGCCCCCGATGGCGCGCACACCCAGGTGACGACCGGACCGCGGTGAGGTGCCGCGCGGGTTGACCCCGTCACTGCGACGTACGGCGGCGTACCGTGGAGGTGCGCCTTCGCCGTGTCCCCGAGTCCCCCCAGCGGCGAAGGCGCCTGTCAGGCCGCGGACCCGGCGGCCGCGACGTCGGAGTCGGCTCAGGACGGTGTGTCGCGGACCGCGCTTCGAAGCGCAGGTGCGACCCACCGCTGGAGGTAGCTCCGAAGCTCGTCGCCGGTCCTTGCGGTCTCGCCCGGGTCCAGGACGAACGACTGCAGGGTCCGGAGCAGGTGCTCGACGAGTTGGAGCCGGTCGTCCTCGGCCAGGCCGGCCGCTGACCAGTCGATGCCGAATCCTGCCAAGAGCTTGCCGCCGAGCGCGATCGAGGACGGAGCGGTCAGTCCCGACAGGGTGCTGCTGATGCGACCTGGCGCTATCAACCGGTTCAGCGCGGGGTCGGTCCGCAGATGTTCGTAGACGTATGCCACGACCTCTACCGCTGCATCGGCAGCATCGCCTTGCGTCGCGACCAGGTGCTGCTGGACATGCTCAACCAGCTGATCGACGAGATCGGCGACGGCGTCCAGCGCCGCAGCGTTGAGCAGGTCCTCGGTCGTCGGGTAGTAGCGGTAGACGGTCTGGCGAGTGACTCCGACGAGCTCGGCAACCTCGGAGGTGCTCGTGGTCCCGGTCTCCGAGATCCTTTCGCGGGCCGCGGCCAGAAGCCGGGCGCGTGCTTCGTCGGCGTTGGCTGGGGGCTCTCCGCTCCACCCGTGCGACCGCATCCGATCTCCTCCTCGCCGAGCGTATCGGCCCGGTCCCATCCGAGCCGAGGTGCTTGACGATCATACACTTCCGTGTTTCTGTTCATCCAGTTTCAGATGTGTGTATGCACCCCTTCCGCCGCCCGAGGAGCTGACCATGACCGCCGTTCTGCCTGCTGGGTTCGACTTCACCGATCCCGACCTGAACCTGGCCGGTATCCCTCACGAGACCTTCGCATCGCTTCGTCGCAGTGCCCCCGTCACCTGGGTCGAGCAGACGGCACCGGCTCGAGCCGGGATGTCCGAGGCATCCGGCACCGGCTACTGGGCGCTGACCAAGCACGCCGACGTCCTCGCGGTGTCCAAGAACAGCAAGGTGTTCTCCAGTCGGGAGAACGGCGTCATCATCCGGCTGCCCGAGACCGCGACCCGGGAGTCCGTGGAGATGACCCAGGTCGTCATCATCAACCAGGACGCGCCGGAGCACACCCAGCTCCGCTCGATCATCAGCCGTGGCTTCACCCCCCGCGCGATCGGTGCCCTCGAGGAAGCGCTGGAGCTGCGTGCCCGACGGATCGTGCGGGAGGCCGTCCAGGCCGGCAGTGGGAACTTCGTCGACCAGGTCGCCTCCCAGTTCCCGCTGGAGGTCATCGGCGACATGCTCGGCGTACCTGCGGCGGACCGGCAGAAGATCTTCGACTGGACCAACCAGATGACCGGGGCCGAGGACGCAGACCTGGCGCGCGCGGACAACGATCCCGAGGCCGCCGCCGCCGAGGTGCTGATGTACTCGATGGGACTCGCCGCGGACCGCAAGGAGAACCCACGCGACGACATCGTCACCAAGCTCGTGCACGCGGACAAGGACGGCCGCGGCCTGACCGACGACGAGTTCGGGTTCTTCGTGATCGCGCTGGCGGTGGCCGGCAACGAGACCACCCGCAACGCGACCACGCACGGCATGGCGGCCTTCTTCGACCACCCCGACCAATGGGACCTGTGGGTCAGGGAGCGGCCATCGACCATGGTGGACGAGGTGATCCGGTGGGCTACCCCGGTCACCTCCTTCCAGCGCACGGCCCTGGAGGACATCGAGCTCAGCGGCGTCCAGATCAAGGCCGGGCAACGAGTCGCGCTGTTCTACGCCAGCGCCAACCATGACGAGGACGTCTTCACCGATCCGCAGGTCTTCGACATCACCCGCGATCACAACCCGCACCTCGCGTTCGGCGGGCACGGTGCGCACTACTGCATCGGCGCCAACCTGGCCCGCACCGAGATTCGGATGATCTTCGACGCCCTCGCCGATCTGGCACCTGGGATCACCCGGGTCGGCGACGCGACTCGGCTCCGGTCGGGCTGGCTCAACGGGATCAAGGAGCTGCCGGTTCGCTACTGATGTGGTCGCCGGCGCCTGACGCCGGCCCGGTCAGCCACGTCGGAAGAACTGGATCTGGCTCACGTCGGTGAGGCGAGGAGCCTTCCCCTCCGTCTCGAAGAATGCGTCGAGCTCCGCGAGCGGGCCGAAGGAGAGCCCGGACCGCTGCTCGATCGAGCTGATGGATCGCTGCGCGGTCTCGTGCGCTCCGAACACGAACTCTTCCTCGCTGAGGGAGGCACGCTGCGACATGGTGTAGCCCGTCGCGCACAGCTCACCGGTCTGGTCGTGGACGAAGGCGATGATCTTCCAGAACTCGACCGGGATCGTGACCCCGAACTGGACGGGGTCATCGGCCTCGAGAAACGGTCCGGTGAACACGGAGATCTTCATGTCGTCGCGTCGCGCGTTCTGCAGCGCGTAGTCCTCGAGGTCCAGCCAGATCCCGGCGTTGAACGTCTGCATCTGGGGGACGGTGTTCGTGACGTGCATCGAGTCGGTGTTGCCACGCGCCGCCGCCTCGTCCGAACCCCAGATGGGATCCTCTCGGCGCGTCATGTGGCCCCGCGAGAACCGGGGCGGGAGGCCGTAGCACTGGTCCTTGATCTGGGCATCCGCGGGGATCCGTGGATCGGTGCGCCAGCCTGGCCGAGCCATCTTCTTGGGGGTGTTGGCGTCGATGTTGACGCAGCTGAACCGGCACAGCCTCCGGCTGGCGCTCATCAGCACCGAGAAGTGCTCGTACTTCAGCACCTGCTCCTGCTGACCTTCGAACTCGAACCGCAGGACGTCGTCCGGGTCGCCGGTGACCTCTGGCAGTGGTACGTCGGGACCGACGCCGAGGAACGTCGCGTCGTACCCCTCCCTGTCGGCGTAGTCCTCCGGCACCGACTCCACGAAGACCTCGCCGGCCTCCGGCCCGCTGTCGCATGGCCCCGTGCCTGCCGTGACCGACTGCTGCGGTTCGCCGATCTCGACCGTGATCGACAGGGGGACGAGATAGGTCAAGGTTGCCGTCGGCCGGCCGGTGCCTGGCTTCTGGGTCGCCGCTGGTGCCGCGTCCTCTCCGACCCGCGAGGTAGGCACTCGCGCCGTACGCCCGCTCCGTAGGTCGTCGAGCCGCTGGGCGACGACCTCGCTCGCCACCGCGAAGTTTGCCTCCAGGAACCTGCCCGCGAAGTGCAGGCCGACAGCCTTCCCAGAGTCGAGCGACAGCACCACCGAACCCGAGTTGCCGCCGAGCGTCGAGCAGTCGTGGCGGATGGCATCGGCGCTGGGCTCGAGGAGCTGGCCCGGTGCGAGTCGCTTCTTGTCGTACACGTTGCCGAAGATGTGGTCCATAAGGTCGGCGTCCGGGATCCGGCTGTCGCGCGCCGGGTAGCCGATCACGGCGACGAAGTCGTCGGGCTGCGATGCCTCCGCGAGCCGGATCGGAGCCGCCGGGAAGTCGCCCCCGAGCTGGTCCACGCGCAGGAACGCGAGGTCGGGGCCGTCGGCGTCCTCGATGTGCAGGATCTCGCGCAGCTGGAAGGTCAGGCTCGCCTCCCGGCCGATCTCCTCGAGTAGGTCGATGGAGGCGCGCATGGGCTGCCCGTCGAGGCCCTGGCGGAACACGAACCTCGTCCCGTCCCGCCGGCCGAACTCGGCAGCCACGTGCCGGTTGGTCACGATCGTCTCCGGAGCGACCAGCCACCCGGTGCCCAGCCAGTCGAGGTCGTGACCCACGACCTCGATCCTGCCGACCGCCTTCGTCGCCGCCACCAGGTGCGAGCGCGCCAACGCGAGTCGCCCTTGCCAGACGGTGCTGTCGGCGTCGTCGAAGGTGAGCTGCGCCTCGTCCTGCTTGATCGCCAGCACCGGACGGCCGGTGCGCATGACGATGGTCTCCACCTGGAGCTCGCCGCCGGCCGTCTCGAGCATGCGCCCCTCGGCCGCACCCATCGTGAGCAGCTCCGTGTCCAGAGGCTCGTCGCGACGCCGCATCGCCTCGTTGGCCGCCCTCAGGCGGGTGACGGGATCCATGTGTCCTCCTTGTCCAAGGGGAGCCGCGTGAGTCACGGCACGATCCCCGCGAATGTGGCCCGGACCTCGTCCATCGCGTGGGCATAGTTCGCCCGGAGCCAGTCACCGGCGAAGTGCAGCCCGGCCACGTCCAAGTCGTGGTCGAGCGACATCACGCACGACCCGCTGTTGCCGCCCAGCGATGTCGCGTCGTGGGCGAAGACCCACTGCCTCGGGTTGTCGGCCAGCTGCTCCGTCGAGGTCATCACCAGCCCAGGGCTCAGGTACCGCACGCCGTACGACATCCCGTAGATCTCGCGAAGCCGCTGGACGACGTCGAGGCGGCTCCTGCCGGCGCTGTCGGTGGGCAGCACGGTCGGGAGCGCCGGGTATCCCACCACGAACATCCGTGCGCCGTCGACGGCGACAGCCTGGTCGGACAGGCGGAGCGCCGGCGGCAGCTCGGCGCCCTGGGCATTCGTCTGCTCGACGCGGAGGAGTGCGAGGTCGAGGTGCGTGAAGTCGACCCGCAGGTCGATCGGGTCCGGACCGCTGAACGCGACCTCGACGACCTTGAAGCTGTGGGCCGGATCGGCCCCGGACGGGGAGAAGTTGACGACCGGCTCACCGTGCAGAACCCAGGCGGAAGGGTTGGACCGGCCAGGTGTCGGGAAGCCGATCTCCTCGAGCACGTGTCGGTTGGTCATCACCAGGCCCTCACCGACGACGAACCCGGTCCCCACGTGCACGCCGGGTTTCGCGTCGATGCGGCCGACCGACTGCTGGGCTGTGGCGAACGTGGGATGGAGTACGACGGCTCCCTGCCAGTCGCCGAGCTGGGGGTCGTTCGGGTCGACGCCGTCGTCACGCAGCCGGAGCGCCGGCCGGCCGTCGAGCTGGACGAGTGCCTCGAGGGCGGTTCGGGCGCCGGTGCCCTTCGGGATCGGCTGACCTTCGCGCAGACGGTTGAGGACGACCTCGCCGTCTCGGAGCAGCTGGTCGTGCAGCGGGGTCAGCGCCGTACGATCCACGCCCTCGTTCTCCCGGACGCGCGCGACCCGCTCCTCGAGCGCGCCGAGTCGCTCCCCGGAGTCGGCGCGCAGCGACTCGCGGGCGGCCTCGACGGTGACCGGGCCGGCGGACTCGAGGGCGCTGCGCCGGCCAGCGACGAGCAGGACGGGATCGTGTGCCGCGGTGTCGTCGGTGCGCAACGACGCCCGGGCCGACGCCCGGGCAGACGTGGCGGTCGGCCGCGGCGCCACCGCCGCCGCAGCGCGGTCGCCCAGGGCCGCTTCGAGCTCCGGGCTGATGCCTTGGCGCGCCATGGCGCCCTCGGCTCCGACATCGGGCGACGGACCGACCCCGAGCCGAGCGTCCTCGAAGACCACGGAGCTGAGCTCGAGCTGGAGCTGGGGGCGTGCGGCAACGTCCGCCATCCGGCTGGCCTCCACCGGCCCCCAGGCCTCGGCCAGCAGGCCGAGCGTGTCGGACGTGGTCCCTCCGGCCACGGCCTCGGGAATGCGCGCGCTCGGACCGTCGAGCGGGTGGCGCAGCACCGCCTCGGCGTCGACGATGCCGGCACCGAAGTCATCGGTGTCCCAACCCGCGGGGACCCGCGCGGACGCCATCAGCACCTCGCGGAAGAGCGCCTGGACCGACAGCTGCCGACCGACCGCCGCCGCCTTCACCACATGGTGGCCGTGGTGCGACAGCCACAGCGCTGCCACGCCCGCGGTGATGGCCACCGCGAACGACGTACCTTGGCCGCCCCCCACGTCGGTGCCGTCCGGCCCCGCGACCGCCTTCCACACCTTCTCGCCGGGTGCCGTGACGTCGACCGCGGACCCGGAGCAGGACCCGCGCCAGGTCCCGTCGTTGACGTTGCTCCCGGCGACGGCGATGACCTCGTCGTAGCGGGCGGGGTAGACGACGAGGTTGACGCAGTTCCCGGCCGCTGCGAGCACGATCATGTCGGCCTGGATCGCCTGTTTGACCGCCTTCTTGACTGCTCGGCTCGGGGTCCCGCCCAGGCTCATCGTCACGACGTGGCAGCCACGTTGGCGCGCGTGGTCGATGGCCTTCGCGACGGCGCCGCCGTTGAAGGTCAGCACGACCGACTCGACGCAACGGATCGGCACCAAGGTGGCTGCCGGGGCGGATCCGACGGACCTCGCCCGTCGGACCACTCGTCATCACGCTCGCGGTCCCCGTCCCGTGTCCCGGGTTGCCGCCGTCCGCGAGTGGGTCGGTCGGGTCCGCTGCCCCGGTCAGCACGTTGAAGCCGTCGGCCATCGCGACGTCGGACAGCTCGGCGTGCCGGGTCACCCCGGTGTCGGGCTGCCCGATCCGGACTCCGGCTCCTCTGGCCGGGCTGGCATTCCACGCACGGAGCACGCCGGCACGATCGAGTGCCCACGTACGGTCGGCGGGTGCCGCACCTGGGACGAAGCAGGTGCTGCGGAAGAGGTCCTTGAGCACGCCCTCGGGCATGGCGTCGGGAGGCAGCGGCTCCTGGTAGAACTCGCTGCCGAGGTCGGGCTCCACCGTGACCGCGCCGAGCGCCTCCTGCAATTCGTGCGCGATCGAGAACAGCGTGGGGTTGTCGACCGTGCGCTCCAGCCCCGGGAACTGCAGCACGTAGAACTCCCCGAACTCGGGGTCCGGGGTCGGTGCTTCGAACAAGGGAAAGAATTGGAGGTCGTCGATGCCGAGCACCGACCGGATCTCTTCGCGGCTGCTGGTGACATCGACCCCGGCGGCGTACTCGACCACGAATCGCAGCGTGCGTGCACCGAGTGCTTCGCTCTCTGGCGCCCCGGCCTCGGACCCTTGATCCGCATGAACGGCGAGCGCTCTCAAGAGATCGATGGCCGTCATGCGGTGCTCCCTCAAAGAGGCAAAGACCCAAACCCAGCCTCATGGTACGGCCGAGTTTCGACGATCGAGACCACCAATTCAGGCTATTTGTCGCCGCGATAAATGCTGGGAATAACCGTGCGCGTCACGCCAGCGGGTCGGCCGCGGTTTGCCGCGACCGGTCGCTCGACTCCGAGGTGAAGCACCCGTTGTCGGCGCCTAGGTGCGCGAGGCCGCGGAGGTCGCCTCGGCCGTAGTGCCGCAGGGGCTTGGACTCGAGGTTGTGGTTCATGATCAGGTGGCGGTCGGAGACGTGTCCGAGCCCGATGGCGTGGCCGATCTCGTGCAGCGCCAGGTCGTAGCGCTGGCCCTTCGTCAAGCGCTGGGTGACGTCGAAGACGACCTGCCCGTCGTCCTCGAACTGGAGCCACTCGTGCTTGCGGAGCGTTCCCCGCCACGACACTCCGCCAGGACCGCCGAGCCCGACGGTGCCGCCGGAGAGCTGGGGGACGACCCTGGGGGTGGACCAGCCGATGACGAACGTGGTGCCCTTCGGGTTCGTGGTGCGACCGGAGCGAGACCCGCGGATGGGCTTCAGGGGGACGACCTTCGTCGAGCCGGCGTACCGGAAGCGGAGGCCGGTGGCGGAGGAGATCTCGGCGAACGCCTTCTTGACCAGGCGGGCGCCGCCCGGCCACATCCGGTGCGGGTTGACGCGGTAGGTCAGGACGCGGCACGGGTCCCAGCGGCCCGGGTAGGGCTGCCCGGTGACGTACGTCGCCCGGTTGCTGCCGCGGGCCTGGTAGGGGCGGCCGACGGTGATGGTGCCGGTGTTGGCGGTCGCGACTCCCGCGAGGTCGGCCGTCGGTACGGCGTACGCCCGCAGCGTCTGCCTGGCGACCCACCACGTCGGCGCGTTCACCGAGAACGACCCGTCGGCGCCGGTCCTGGTCTCGGCCAGTGGCACCCAGGTGCCGTTGCTGGCGCGGTGCTGGATCTCGATCGTGCGCCCGGCCGGTCCGGATGCCGTGCCGGTGATCGGGGCACGCGCACCCTTGCTGACGTGGCCCGACGGGATGGTGGCCGAGATCGTGCTGGCACCGGTGCCGGCGTGCGCGGCCGGGGCGAGCAGGGTGACCAGCGCCATCACGAGGGCAGCGGCGATGGCGCGGTGGGACGACTGAAGCATGTGGGGCGCGTGCTCCTCGGTTCGTGCCCGGCGGGGGAGCCGAGGCGGGCGGAGTCTGGCGCTCTGATCGGCCTGTCAAGCCCCAAATGAAGCAATCATTCCGGACGGTTTGCGACCGATGCAGTCACCGAGGCTACCCGGAGGTGCGCGAAATGCCTGATCGGCACCAAGGCCGGTCTAGCCGATGGAGCTCAGCGGTCGCCGGCACCCACGGCGCCGGGAACGGCGTCCACGAGGTCGTGCGTCATCCCGTTCGCTGCCTTGAGACGGGCCAGCTCCACGTCACGAGAGGCGTAGCCCCGGGCGGTGACGCGATCGCGGCCGAGCACGCGGAGCCGGACCTGGTCGAGCGCGAACAGAGCCGGCCGTACGGCGCGGACGACGTGCTTGGCTGCCCCGTCCGGTACGCCGAGCGCGTCGGCCGCCTCGTCGCCGAGGAACACCCGCGACATGCCGTACATCGCGCGACGGGCGACGTCCTCGCGGAACCTCGCCGGGCCGGGCAGCATCGTGGCGAGCTGGGGCGCGAGGTAGTCCTCGGTCAGCGCCCGGCAGAAGTCGCGGCTGTAGTCGTCCGGGCCGGGGGAGGTCAGGTGGTAGAGCTCCTCGATCCGGATGTGGTCGGCCTCGTCGACCGGGTTCAGGGCCGGGTCGACGCCGATCACGTGCCCGACGTAGCGCCACAGGTGGTAGATGTCGGCGAGCTCGGAGTCGCGCAGGCGGACGCCGAGATCGGCCATCGCCGCGAGCGAGATGTGCCCGAACTCGGCCAGTGTGAAGGCCATGTAGGGCTGGGGGATCGGCACCCCCCAGGCGGCCTCGTCCCACTCCTCACCCTGCTTGGTGCGGGCGCGGATGTGGCGGCGTACGTGGGCGTGGATCATCCGGACCCGCACGGTGTGCTGGAAGCCGGGTGCGTCGATCGCCATCCCGCCGGGGGCGACCACCCGCGAGAGCCACTCGCCGACCTCGATGGACCGCACCGCCGGCTGGGACCCGTAGCGCCCGGTCAGCAGCAACGGCCTGGCCGCGATCCAGTTGTCGGCGCCGGCGAGCAGCGACGCCGCGCCCAGCACCAGGCCCCACTGCGCGCTGTAGCGGACGAGTACGTCGCTGGCACGGTCGAGCCGGTCGCGGTCGAGCCAGCCGGGCTCCTGGGTGAGCTGCTCGAGCAGCGCGGAGACCGACGGCTCCGGGTCGGCCACGGCGGCGACGCCCTCGGTCATCAGGGTGCGCACGGTGCGGGCGGCGCCGCGACCGGCGGGGTCGTTCACGACGGTGTCGGCCAGCGGGTCGGCCCGCCACATCGCCGCCAGCCAGGCCGAGCCGGCGTCGCCGTACCGGCTCACCGCCCGGTCGAGATGGCGCAGCGCGGTCGGCGCCGGACGCTCGGGATCGGAGGTCACGACCGTGATTGAACCACTCGTGGCGGTAGGTTGCGGGCCGTGCTCTGCCACTCCTGCTACGCCGAGCCGGCCTCGATGCCGGACTGCGCCGCCTGCCGCGGCACCGGTCGCGCCACGTCGATGCCGCTGTGTGCCGACCCCTGGAACGAGGTCGTGCCGGGGCTCTTCCAAGGCGGGCACGACGTGCGCTCCCAGTCGGGGACCGCGTGCGTCGTCGGCGACGAGTTCGACCTGGTGGTCAGCCTGGTGACCCGCGCCGGCTACGGACCGGCCGACGGCGTCGAGCATGTCGTGCTGCGGCTGGCGGACGCCGCGATCGACCCGCCGACGGGCGCGCGGGTCGACGAGGCGGCCGGTCGCGTCGCCGACGCCGTACGCGCCGGGGGCCGGGTGCTGGTGCGCTGCTCGGGCGGGCTCAACCGCTCGGGTCTGGTCGCCGCCAGCGCCCTGGTCAGGCTCGGTCGTACGCCGGACGAGGCGATCGCGCTGGTCCGTGAGGCCCGCGGCCCGTGGGCGCTGACCAACCCCGGATTCGTCGCGTATCTGCGCGGCGCATTCGCGTGACAGGCGACACATCGGGCGCTACGTTGCAGGGACAAGAACTTGTTCTACTTTTCCCGAGGAGACAGCATGAAGACCCGCGCCGCGATCTTGTGGGAGCCGCACACCGACTGGAGCGTCGAGGACATCGAGCTCGACCCGCCCAAGCGCGGTGAGATCCTCGTCAAGCTCGCCGCCTCGGGCCTGTGCCACTCCGATGAGCACATGGTCACCGGAGACATGGTCCTGGACCCGGAGCTCGCGGAGGCCTTCGGCCTCAAGCAGTTCCCGGTGATCGGCGGCCACGAGGGCGCCGGTGTCGTCCAGGAGGTCGGCCCGGACACCGCCGGCTTCGAGGTCGGCGACCACGTCGTCTTCAGCTTCATCCCATCGTGCGGCAAGTGCCCGTCGTGCTCGACCGGGCAGCAGCACCTCTGCGACCTGGGCGCGTTCCTGCTCAGCGGCATGCAGCTCTCCGACTTCTCCTACCGCCACCACGGCAAGGACGGCCGCGACCTCGGCATCATGGTCGGGCTCGGCACCTTCTCGCCGTACACGGTCGTCAACATCGACAGCGCGGTGAAGATCGAGAAGCACATCCCGCTCGACAAGGCAGCGCTCGTCGGCTGCGGCGTCACGACCGGCTGGGGCTCCGCGGTGTACGCCGCCGACGTGCAGGCCGGCGAGACCGTCGCCGTGATCGGCATCGGCGGCATCGGCATGAGCGCCGTCCAGGGCGCCGCGATGGCCGGTGCGCGCCACGTGGTCGCGATCGACCCGGTCGACTGGAAGCGCGAGAAGGCGCTCACCCTCGGCGCCACCCACACGGCCGCCTCGGTGGTCGACGCACAGGCGCTGATCAGCGAGATCACGCACGGCGCGATGGCCGACAAGGCGATCCTCGCCGTGGGTCTCGCGACCGGCGACCAGATCGCGCCGATGATGAGCCTGATCAAGAAGGCCGGTCGCGGCGTCGTCACCGCCGTGTCCAACATGATGGCCGACGACGTGAAGCTCAACCTGTTCGAGATGTCGATGATGCGCAAGGAGCTCGTCGGCTGCATCTTCGGCAACGCCAACCCGCGCTACGACATCCCGCGGCTGCTCAACCTCTACATGGAGGGCAAGCTCAAGCTCGACGAGATGGTCACCACCGAGTACACCCTGGACGAGATCAACCAGGGCTACCAGGACATGCGTGACGGCAAGAACATCCGGGGACTCATCCGCTACGAGCAGTGAGTCGCTAGTACGTCGAACGGGCCGGTCGCCTCGCGACCGGCCCGTTCTGCGTCTCTGGGCGCGCCGTTTGGTCACCAACCGCAGGAAAGAGACCTGGATATCTGCGGTTGGTGACCAAACGACGGGTGTGGTGTCGGCCCCGGGGTGGGTGATCAGCAGGTGCCGGCGGTCGTCCGGTTGCCCCGGCGTACGCCGACGGTACCTCTCGCCGACAGCGCCGTTTGGTCACCAACCGCAGGAAAGAGACCTGGATATCTGCGGTTGGTGACCAAACGACGGGTGTCGTGTCGGCCCCGGGGTGGGTGAGCAGCAGGTGCCGGCGGTCGTCCGGTTGCTCCGGCGTACGCCGACGGTGCCTCTCGCCGACAGCGCCGATTGGTCACCAACCGCAGGAGAGAGGCCTGGATATCTGCGGTTGGTGACCAATCCGCAGGTGGCGAGGCGTCCGGCAGCGTCAGCGCTAGAAGGTCGCCGCGCTCTCGACGAAGCAGGCGGTGGCGCCGTCGGCGTGGGCCGTCGCGGGGACGCCGACGACGAAGGTGTAGTTAGCCTGGTGGTGGCCACGGACGTAGATGGTCTTCTGCGTCTTGGCCGCGACGGCATCGGTGGCGGTGTTGCGGACGCCGGCGGTGAGGACAACCTCGCTGCTGTTGCGGGTCGTGGAGTCGAGGTGCGTGCGGATGGTCGCCTGTTGGGCGCCGGCGTCGAACGTGCACGAGGTGCCGGCGGGGGTGGCGAGGTCGAAGTCGACGACGTTGACGGTGTCGTTGCGGGGGAGCTGGGCGACGGCCAGCATCGCGGCGGCGACGATCGCCACGGTGATCGCCGTCCAGACGGCGTACGCCTTAGCGGTGATCGAGGGGCGTTGCGCGTCCCTGACGCCGGGGATCCTCTGCTCCTCCACAGTGCCTCCCTCGTCGGGCCGGTCGTGCTGGACATCCAGTATCGATCCGATCGGCCCGGCACCGCCAGGGTGTGCCGGCCGCGGGACGTCATGCGGATGGAGCAAAGGGTTGCTCTGTCCGCATGACGTCCCAGGTCTGGCCCCCTCGCAAATCGCCTGCGGTCAGGCGACGTCGGCGTCCATCGCGGCGACGTACTCGCGCTTGACCGCGCGCCAGGCCTCGTCGGTCATGGTGCGCCGCCAGTACGGCGAGCACGACATGTCGGCGCGCGCGACGCCACGGTCGCTGAGCAGGTGCCGGCGGATCGCGCGGATCTCGTCGGCCTCGCCGTGCACGAACGCGTGCACCCGACCGGGCGGGAACTCCACGTCGGCGACCGCGTCGGCGAGGAGGTCGGCGTCGCCGGTGCCGGTCCGGTGCAGCCAGACCAGGTCGAGCTCGCCGGGGCAGCTCAGCGGGATCTCGAACTCGGGGCCGTCGCAGACCAGGCGCACGACCGCGCGGCTCCCGTCCGGGATGGCTTCGAGCGACACGGCGATGGCCGGCAGCGCGGACTCGTCGCCGACCAGCAGGTGCCAGTCGGCCGACGGGTCCGGGCGGAAGCCGCTGCCCGGCCCCTCGAACACCAGCACGTCACCGGGAGCTGCCGAGGCGGCCCACGGCCCGCCGGCGCCGTGGCCGTGCACCACGAAGTCGAGCGTGAGGAGCCCGGTGACCGCGTCCCACTCTCGGACGGTGTAGCGACGGCGGGCCGGCCACGTCTCCTTCGGGTGCGACTCGCGCACGTCGGCGGGGGAGAAGACCGCGTCGTACGGCGCACCCGCGGGCGGGATCGCCACGTTGACGTAGGTGTCGGTGTCGTCTGGCACGGTGAAGCCCGTCAGTCCGTCACCGCCGAGCACCACCCGGACCAGGGTGGGGGTCAGCCACTCGGTGGTGACGACATGTCCGTGCCAGGAGGCCACGCGGTGTTCCTCTCGATCGAAGTCTTAGGGTAAGGCTACCCTTACTACCGAAAGCAGGCTGCATGCCCGCCTACCCGGCAACCGCGGGAGCGCTGGTCCGACGCACCCTCCGGCGTCAGCGACGACAGCTCGCCGGGGCGATCGCGTTCATCACGCTCTGGCAGGTGTGCGAGGCCGCCGTACCCGTGCTGATCGGCGTCGTGATCGACCGGGCGATCGCCACCGGGGACGTCGAGCGGCTCCTGCTGTGGGGCGTCGTGCTCTGCGTGCACTTCACCGTGCTGAGCCTGGCCTACCGCTTCGGCTCGCGGATCGGCTTCCGCGCCGGCCAGGAGGAGAGCCACCTGCTGCGCACCGAGGTGTCGGCGCACGTGCTGTCTCCGCGGGGCGCCCGGCTCGACCGGCTGCCGGGCGACGTGCTCGCCGTCGCGACCGGCGACGCCGACCTGGTCGCGGAGGTCGTCGACCAGGTCGTCTACACCGTCGCGGGCATCGCCGGCCTGCTGGTCAGCGCCGTGGTGCTGGCGACGATCGATCCCTTCATCGCCGTGGTCGTGCTCGTCGGCGTACCTCTCGTGCTCGTCTGCACCCAGGTCCTCGCACCTCGGCTGGCGCACCGCGCCCACGAACGTCAGGAGGCGATCGGCCGGGCGACCGGCCTGGCGACCGACCTGGTGCGCGGGCTCCGTCCGCTCAAGGGGATCGGCGCGGAGCGTACGGCGCACGAGCGCTACCGGCGGCAGAGTCGCGAGGCGATGGGCGCGAGCATCGCGGCGGCCCGCTGGGAGGGGCTGCTGTACGGCGTCACCCAGACCCTGAGCGTGGTGTTCCTCGCGGTCGTCGCCCTGGTGGCCGGGCAGCGCGCGCTGGACGGCGACCTGACCATCGGTGAGCTGATCGCGGTCGTGGGGCTGGCCCAGTTCGTCGCCGAGCCGATGGCGATGATCGCCTACCTCGTCGCCAAGCTCGCTCGATCACGTGCCTCCGCGCGTCGCATCGTCGGGCTCTTCGCCGCACCGCCGCTGGTCGAGGTCGGCTCGAGCACGGCCACCGGCCCGTCCGGACTGGTCGTCGAGTCGGTGTGCGAGGGCTCGTTGCGGGCGGTCACGATCGAGGTGGGTCCCGGCGAGACCGTCGCGGTCGTCGCCGAGGACCCCGCCGACGCCGGCGCGCTCATGCACCTGCTGCGGGGCGAGGGCACTCCGACGACCGGCCGGGTCCTGGTCGCGGGTGTGCCGCTGACCGAGCTGACCATCGAGGAGTCGCAGCGGCTGCTGGTGGTCGCGGAGCACCACGTCGACCTCTTCGAGGGGACCCTGCTCTCCAACATCGACCCGGCATCGCTGCTCGACGAGGCGCGCTTCGGCGCGGTCCTCGCCGCGTCGGCCGCCGCCGACCTGCCCGACGAGCCGGTGACGGTCAACGGGATGACGCTCTCCGGCGGTCAGCGGCAACGCCTCGGGCTGGCCCGGGCGCTCGCGGCCGACCCGCCGGTGCTGGTGCTGCACGACCCGACCACGGCCGTCGACGCGGTCACCGAGCAGCGCATCGCCGAGGGCATCGACGCCGTACGGCGGGCCGACGGCGCCACCCTCGTGCTCACCAGCAGCCCGGCCCTGCTCGCGCGTGCCGACCGGGTCGTGCACCTGGTCGACGGCGCGGTCGTGGCGGTCGGGACCCATGTCGAGCTGTCCGCGGGCGAGGACTACCGGACGGCGGTGCTGCGATGACAGGGCCACTGCTCCCGATCTCCACCGCGCGGGAGGCGACCGCGCTCGCGCGCAGGCTGCTCGGCCAGCGGCCCTGGGTGGTCGCCGGCTGCGCGGCGATGTTCGCCGTCGAGGGTCTGGCGGGCCTGGTCGCGCCGTTCATGCTGGGCCGGATCGTCGACGTGGTCGTCGAGGGTGGTTCGGCGTCCGCGGTCACGACGGCGGTGCTCTGGATCGTCGGTGCCGCCGTGGTCGGCGGACTGGCGACGTTCCTGTCGGTCGCGCTGCTCGCCCGCACCGCGGAGCCGGCGCTCGCGGAACTGCGGGAGACGGTCGTCGAGCGGGCGCTGGAGCTCGAGGCGACCCAGCTCGAGTCCTCCGGGTCCGGCGACCTGCTCTCCCGGGTCGGCGACGACGTACGCCTGGTCACGGAGTCGTTCACCGAGGTCATCCCGCTCCTGGTCAACTCGGTCGTGGCCGTGGTGTTCACGGCGGTCGGGCTCTTCGCGCTGGACTGGCGGCTCGGGCTCGCTGGTCTCGGCGCTGCGCCGTTCTACGTGCTCGCGCTGCGGTGGTACCTCCCGCGCTCCGGCCCCTACTACCGCCGCGAGCGTGCGGCCAACGGCGAGCGCGCCGAGGCACTGCTCACCGGCATCCACGCCAGTCGCACGCTGCGGGCCTACGGCATCGCCGGTCGCCACCAGGACCTGACCACGGCGGCCTCGTGGAAGTCCGCGCAGCTCTCGATCGACGTGTTCCGGCTGCAGACCCGCTTCTACGGCCGCAACAACCGGGCCGAGCTCGTCGGCCTGCTGCTCATCCTCGGCACCGGCTTCGCGCTGGTCGACGCCGACGAGGTGACGGTTGGTGCGGTGACCGCGGCCGCGCTGCTCTTCCACCGCCTCTTCAACCCGGTCGGCGCCATCGTCGGGCTCTTCGACGAGGTGCAGTCCGTGGGCGCGTCGCTGGTGCGGCTGGTCGGCGTGGCCCAGCTGCCGCCGCCGGTCCCGGTGCACCACCCGCAACGACCGGCGGACGGGCACCTCGTCGTACGCGGCCTGCACCACGAGTACGTCGATGGCCGGCCGGCGGTCGACGAGGTGTCGCTCGACGTCGCGCCCGGTCACCGGGTCGCCGTCGTCGGGGCGTCCGGGGCGGGCAAGACGACGCTCGGTGCGGCCATCGCCGGACGGCTGGCGCCGACCCGGGGGACCGTGCTGCTCGGCGAGGTGCCGCTGGCTCGGGTCGACGGCTCGGGTCGGCAGCCGGTCGCGATCGTCAGCCAGGAGGTGCATGTCTTCGCCGGCTCGGTCCGCGACAACCTCACGCTGGCGGCACCGTCCGCGTCCGACGCCGATCTCTCGTCCGCGCTGACTGCCGTCGGCGCCTGGGCCTCCGTCCAGGCACTCCCCGAAGGCCTCGGCACCATGGTCGGCGACGGTGCGCTAACCCTGACGACCGCACTGGCTCAGCAGCTCGCGCTCGCCCGGGTGCTGCTCGCCGACCCGCACGTCGTCGTACTGGACGAGGCGACTGCCGAGGCGGGTTCCGCGGGCGCGCGCTCCCTGGAGCTGGCCGCGCTCGCCGTCTCCGCGGGTCGTACGTCGGTCACCATCGCGCACCGGCTCACCCAGGCGGTGACGGCCGACGAGATCGTGGTGATGGACGCCGGCCGGGTGGTCGAGCGGGGCTCGCACGACCAGCTGGTCGCCGCCGGCGGCCGGTACGCCGAGCTGTGGGCGGCCTGGTCGGGCGCCTGATCAGCGCCTCAGCGCGCCCTCCTTCTTGGCGAGCTCGAGGCTGACCCGGGCGGACTCCGGCATGGCGGTGGCCCGGCGTGCAGACGACCGCGCGGACGGGTCGGCCAGGGCCGGCTTCCCAGGCGTGAACAGCCAGGCGTCGAAGAGGTCGTCGAGCTGCTGACCCGAGACCCGCTCCGCGAGCCGGATGAACTCCGGGATGGAGACGTTGTCGCCGGCCCGGGTCTGCGCCCACCGCTTCAGGATCCGGAAGAAGTCCTCGTCGCCCACGGTGTTGCGCAGCACCTGGAGCGTCATCGCGCCGCGGAAGTAGACCGGGTACTCGAAGAGCAGGTCCGGACCGGGGTCACCGATGGTGATGTTCCACCACGGGTCGTCGTCCGGGATGAAGTCGTCGTAGAAGAAGTCGAAGGTCTCCTGGGTGGTCCCGAGACCCTCGCGCTCCGACCACAGCCACTCGGCGTACGTCGCGAACCCCTCGTTGAGCCAGATGTCGCTCCAGCGCTCGACGGCGAGCGAATCGCCGGTCCACTGATGCGCGAGCTCGTGGACGACGACCGAGTCGCCGGAGATCGCGTCGGTGAAGAAGCCCTTCGAGTAGATCGGCCGGGTCTGGGTCTCCAGCGCGAAGCCGAGACCGTCGACGTCGTCCACGATGCCGCCGACGTCGCGCCACGGGTAGCGGCCGAAGTAGCCGGACAGGAAGTCCACGATCTCCGGCTGACGGGCGAACGACCCGTCGATGACGGTGCCGATCGGCGGAGGTACGTCGGCGGCGGTGCCGACGACCCAGTCGTTGTCGTTGCCCAGGCTGCCGGCCGGCGGCCCGGGGACGGTCCAGCCGTCCAGCCCGGACTCGAAGGACGTCGTACCCTCGCCGGTCGAGACGACGATGTCGTCGACGTACAGCCCGCTCAGCTGCACCACGTCGTCGCTCGCATAGCTGATCGAGAGCTCGACCTGGCTGCCGGCGTACGCCCCGAGGTCGACCTGCCACTGTTCGGGCCCGCCGCTGGACCCGCTGGCGGCCCACCACTCGCCGGTGTCACCGGTGGGGTCGCAGGTCTCGGCGGCCTGGTCGACGGTCTGGTAGTGCGTCGAGATGAACGGGTGCAGGTCCGGCCAGAGCAGGCAGGAGTTGCCGGTGCTCTGGTCGGTGTGACCGTTGACGTCCGGCAGGGTGGTCCAGTCGTCCTGGCCGACCGTGTGCACCTCGACGAACGAGAAGTCCCAGTCCGCCTCCGTGTCGCGGGTGACGGTGAAGCCGACGGTCGCACCGCCTGCGGGGACGTCGATGGTGTGGGTCAGCCGCTTGTACGACGAGTTGGCCGCCTGCGACAGCGCGAACCGGGTACCGGTCGACGGCGCCGCGACCGGGTCGTAGAGATCCGGGTCGACCGCGTCGACGTACCGCAGCCCGCCGTCGCGGTAGGCGTTGAGGTCGAACTCGCCGACGTCGACGGTCGTCAGGTAGCTGGCCATCGGGTCGCGGGCCTGCCAGGTCCAGGTCGTCCAGCCCCGGTGCGAGCGCTGGGAGACGAGGTCGCCGTTGGCCACCACCTCGAGACCACGCGGGACCTCGACCCGGAAGGTGTACGACGCCTTGTCCGTCGGGTGGTCGTTGACGGGGTACCAGCTGGCCGCGACGTGCGGCTGGCCGGCGATGTCGAAGCCGTCATCGGTGGCGATGAAGCCGGCGCCCTCGAGCATCTGCGGGACGCCGTCGTACGTCGCGGTCACCGTGAACTTCTCGTGCTTGCGCAGGGAGTGCCGCGGGGTCACGGTCAGCTCGTGGTCGGTGCGCGTCCAGCGAGCGCGGTCGCCGTCGACCCGGATCTCGCGGACATTCAGTCCGACCAGGTCGAGGTTGAAGCTGGAGAGGCTCTGCGTCGCACGGGCCTTGATCGTGGCGCGGCCCTGCAACAGGTCGGTGTCCGGGGTGTAGCGCAGGTCGAGGTCGTAGTGGCCGACGTCGTACCCGCCGTTGCCGTCGAGCGGGAAGTAGGGGTCGCCGGCTCCGTCGGCGCCGGGTGTAGCCCGATCGGGATGGTGCCCGCCGTGTGCCGTCGCCGGAGCGACGAGCGCGACGGTCAGTGCCAGGGCGGCGGTAGCGGTGAGGACACGCGACGACGTCTTCATCGGTCCACACAACCCGCCGGTCGTCCGGCTGTCATGCCCAATCTGAGGGTGCCCCTCGGCGCCCACTAGGCTGGCGGGACCACGTCTCGTGGAGCAGGAACCCGGTGTGAGTCCGGGGCGGTTCCGCCACTGTGAGGCCTCTCGCTGCGATTGAGCGATCGGCCGAAGCCAGACACTGATCACGAGACCTCCGACCAACGACGGGCGAGAACCCCGAGGAGGATCCATGCGCATCGCGCTGCTCTCGACTTCCGACACGGACCTGCTGTCGGCCAGGGCCTCCGGGCTTGACTGGCTGGTGGCCAACCCGGCGCGGACCGTGCCCGACCTCGACGGCGTCGCGCTCGTCGTGGTCCGGGTCCTCGGCTCGCCGAACGACCTCGACCCGTGGCGCGAGCAGCTCTTCGCGGGTGGTCGTCCCGTTGTCGTGCTCGGCGGGGAGGCGCAGCCGAGCGCCGAGCTGATGGAGCTGTCGAGCGTCCCGATCGGCATCGCCGCCGAGGCGCACCGCTACCTGGCCGAGGGTGGTCCGGCCAACCTCGGCCAGCTGCACGCCTTCCTCTCCGACACGGTGCTGCTCACCGGTGAGGGCTTCGAGCCGCCAGCTGTCGTGCCGCAGTGGGGGATGGCTTCGCGTGGTGGTGGTTTCGAGGCTCGCTCCGCTCGCACCTCAACCACCGACACGGTGGTTGAGGTGCGAGGGCCGCTAGGCCCGAGCCTCGAAACCACCCTTGACCCGGTGGTTGAGGTGCGAGGGCCGCTAGGCCCGAGCCTCGAAACCACCCTCCCGAGAGTGGGCGTCCTCTACTACCGCGCCCACGAGACCAGCGGCAACGCCGGCTTCGCGCACGCGCTGGTCGACGCGATCGACGCGACCGGGCGGGCTGTCGGCGTACCCGTCTTCGCCGGCAGCCTGCGCGCCGCGCCCGACGAGCTGTACGACGCCCTCGGCACCCTCGATGCGTTGATCGTCACCGTCCTCGCCGCGGGTGGCAGCAAGCCTGCGGGCGCCAGCGCCGGTGAGGACGACGAGGCGTGGGACGTCGAACGGATGGCGGCCCTCGACATCCCCGTCTTCCAGGGCCTCTGCCTCACCAGCAGCCGCGAGGAGTGGGAGGCGTCTGACGACGGCGTCACGCCACTCGACTCGGCGACCCAGATCGCGATCCCGGAGTTCGACGGGCGGATCATCACCGCGCCGTTCTCGTTCAAGGAGATCGATGCCGACGGACTGCCGCGCTACGTCGCCGACCCCGAGCGCTGTGCCCGGGTCGCGGGGATCGCGGTCAACCACGCCCGTCTGCGGCACATCCCGGTCGGCGAACGCCGGGTCGCGCTGATGCTCTCGGCGTACCCCACGAAGCACTCCCGCGTCGGCAACGCCGTCGGCCTCGACACCCCCGTCAGCACGGTGCGGTTGCTGCGCCGGATGCGCGCCGAGGGGTACGACGTCGGGCACATCCCGGCGCTGGACCTCGAGGACGAGACCGACGCCGGCGACGCTCTCATCCACGCGCTGATCGCCGCGGGCGGCCAGGACGAGGAGTGGCTGACGAACGCCCAGCTCACCGACGCGCACGTGCGGATCACCAAGGCGGAGTACGACGCCTGGACGGCAGACGTGCCGAGCGCGTTGATGGACGACATGGTCGAGGCTTGGGGAGAGTCCCCGGGGCGCCTCTTCGTGAACGACGCGGGTGAGATCGTCCTCGCCACCATTCAGGCCGGCAACGTGGTGCTGCTGATCCAGCCGCCGCGCGGCTTCGGCGAGAACCCGGTCGCGATCTACCACGACCCCGACCTCGCGCCGTCGCACCACTACCTGGCGGCGTACCGCTGGCTGGCCCACGGCTTCCAGGCCGACGCCGTCGTGCATCTCGGCAAGCACGGCTCGATGGAGTGGCTGCCCGGCAAGAACGCCGCGCTCTCGGCCGCCTGCGCGACCGACGCCGCGATCGGCAACCTGCCGCTGATCTACCCGTTCCTGGTTAACGACCCGGGCGAGGGCGCCCAGGCCAAGCGCCGCGCGCACGCCACGATCATCGACCACCTGGTGCCGCCGATGGCGCGGGCCGAGACGTACGGCGACATCGCCCGGCTGGAGCAGTTGCTCGACGAGCACGCCAACATCGCGGCGATGGACCCGGCGAAGCTGCCGTCCGTGCGTGGCGAGATCTGGCAGCTGATGCACGCGGCCGAGATGCATCGCGACCTGGGGCTCGATGAGCGCCCCGATGACGAGGAGTTCGACGACTTCATCCTCCACGTCGACGGCTGGCTGTGCGAGATCAAGGACGCCCAGATCCGCGACGGGCTGCACGTGCTCGGGCAGGCGCCGGAGGGCGAGGCCCGGGTCAACCTGGTGCTCGCGATCCTGCGGGCGTCGCAGGTGTGGGGTGGGCAGACCGCAGCCGTGCCTGGGTTGCGGTCCGCGCTGGGCCTCGGTGGTTTCGAGACAGGCGCTAGCGCGCCTTCCTCAACCACCGTGGAGGTCGACGCCGTCGAGGCGCAGGCGCGGGAACTGGTCGAGATGATGGAGAAGGCCGGCTGGGATCCTGCCGTCGCCGAGACGGTGCACGACGACCCGGAGGTGCAGCGAGTACTGCGGTTCGCTGCCGACCAGGTGGTGCCGCGGCTGCGTCGTACGACGGACGAGCTCGACGCCCTGCTGCACGCCCTGGATGGTGGGTTCGTCCCGGCCGGTCCGTCCGGCTCGCCGCTGCGCGGGCTGGTCAACGTGCTGCCGACCGGGCGCAACTTCTACACCGTCGACCCGCGTGCGGTGCCGTCGCGGCTGGCCTGGCAGACCGGGCAGGCGATGGCCGCGTCGCTGCTGCAGCGTCACCTCGACGACACCGGCGACTACCCGGCCTCGGTGGGGCTCTCGATCTGGGGCACGTCCGCGATGCGCACGTCGGGCGACGACGTCGCCGAGGTGCTCGCCCTGCTCGGCGTACGCCCCGAGTGGGACGAGGCCTCGCGCCGGGTGAGCAACCTGGCCGTCGTACCTCTCGAGGAGCTGGGCCGGCCGCGGATCGACGTGACCGTGCGGATCTCGGGCTTCTTCCGCGACGCCTTCCCGCACGTGGTGACGATGCTCGACGACGCCGTACGACTGGTCGCCGACCTCGACGAGACCGACAGCGCCAACTACGTCCGCGCGCACGCGCGCGCCGACCTCGCCGAGCACGGCGACCAGCGCCGGGCCACCACGCGGATCTTCGGCAGCAAGCCCGGGTCGTACGGCGCCGGCATCCTGCAGGTGATCGAGTCCGGCAGCTGGCGCGACGACGCCGACCTTGCGGAGGTCTACACGGCCTGGGGCGGGTTCGCCTACGGCCGCGATCTCGACGGGGCGCCGGCCGCCGACGACATGCGCGCCAACTACAAGCGGATCAAGGTGGCGGCCAAGAACATCGACACCCGCGAGCACGACATCGCCGACAGCGACGACTACTTCCAGTACCACGGCGGCATGGTCGCGACGGTGCGCGCGCTGACCGGCACCGAGCCCAAGGCGTACGTCGGCGACTCGACCACGCCCGACGCCGTACGCACCCGGACGCTGCAGGAGGAGACCAACCGGGTCTTCCGGGCCCGGGTCGTCAACCCGCGCTGGATCTCCGCCATGCAGCGGCACGGCTACAAGGGCGCGTTCGAGCTGGCCGCGACCGTCGACTACCTCTTCGGCTTCGACGCCACCGCCGGGGTCGTGCACGACTGGATGTACGAGTCGCTCGCGCAGGAGTACGTGCTCGACGAGACCAACCGCGCGTTCATGACGAAGTCCAACCCCTGGGCGCTGCGCGGCATCGTCGAGAAGCTGCACGAGGCCAAGGACCGTGGGTTGTGGGAGTCGCCCGATCCGGAGACCCTGGCTGCCATGCAGCAGGTCTACCTGGAGCTCGAGGGCGATCTCGAGGACCGTGCGTGAAGCGGGTCCGCGTCATCGGTGTCGGGCCGGGCGACCCCGACCAGGTGACGATCGAGGCGGTGCGCGCGCTGCGCGAGGTCGCCTACTTCGTCGTCACCGACAAGTCGGGTCGCGGCGGGATGCCGGACCCGTTGGTCAACGCCCGCGAACGCCTGCTCGACCGGCACCTCGAGGCCGAGCCCGTCATCGTGCGCGTCGAGGACCCCGAGCGTGAGCGCCGGCCGGACCGCACCGCCACCCAGGAGGAGTACGACGCCGCCGTGGCGCGCTGGCACGAGGAGCGGCAGGCGGCGTACGAGCAGGCGTTGCTGTCGCGCGAGGGCGACGCGGGCTTCCTGGTGTGGGGCGACCCGGCGTTCTACGACTCGACGATCCGCATCCTGCAGTCGCTGCAGGAGCGCGGTCGCCTCGACCTCGAGCTCGACGTCATCCCGGGCATCTCCAGCATCCAGGTGCTCGCCGCCCGGCACCAGATCGTGCTGCACGAGGTCGGTCAGGCGCTACACATCACGAGCGGTCGGCGCCTGCACGAGGCCATCGCCCAGGGGCAGGACAACGTGGTGGTGATGCTCAACCGGGTGATCGAGCTGGAGGGTCTGGAGGAGTGGACCATCTGGTGGGGCGCCAACCTCGGCACGCCGTCGGAGGAGCTGGTGGCCGGACGGGTCGGGGACGTGCTGCCTGCGATCGACGAGGCCCGCGAGCGGGTGCGCGCCGCCGCCGGCTGGGTGATGGACATCTTCCTGCTGCGGCGGCCAGGATCGGGAGACACGACCTGATGGCGCACACCGTCCTCCTCGTACCCGTGCCCGAGCTAGAGGGCTTCGTAGTCGAACGGACCCATCACTACGACGCCTCGTTCGTGTCCGCGGACCCGGCCTTCGTGCACGCGCACATCACGTCGTTGGGTCCGTTCGTCTACGAGCCGAGCGACGCCGACCTGGCGTTGGTGGGCGACATCGCGCGCCGTACGCCGGCGTTCGACTTCACCCTGGATCGGATGGGCGAGCTCGCGCACGGCATCCTCTCCCTCCTGCCCGACCCGGACGAGCCGTTCCGCGAGCTGACCCGGCGGCTGGTCGCGGCGTTCCCGCAGTGCCCGCCGTACGGCGGCGCCTTCCCGGAGCCGGTCCCGCACCTGACCCTCGACCGGCGCGCCGAGGGCATCGACCTCGAGTCCGTGCGCGTCGCGCTCGGTGACGCCGTGCCCGCACGGTGCCGGGCTGATCGTCTGGTCCTCGCGCGCTACGCCAACCACGACTGCCGCGTGCTCGCCGAATGGAAACTAGCACCGTGGAAGCTGGCGACATGAGCGGCCTCCTGGTGGCCGGCACCACCTCAGACGCCGGCAAGAGCATCGTCACCTCGGGACTGTGCCGGGCGTTCGTGCGCCGGGGAGTGCGGGTCGCGCCGTTCAAGTCGCAGAACATGTCCAACAACTCGATGGTCGTCGACGGCCCGACCGGCACCGGTGAGATCGGCCGCGCCCAGTGGGTGCAGGCGCTCGCGGCGAAGGTCGAGCCCGAGGTCGCGATGAACCCGGTGCTGCTCAAGCCCGGCAGCGACCAGCGCAGCCACGTCGTCGTGCTCGGCAAGCCGGCCGGAGAGGTGTCGTCACGCGACTTCGTCGACGGGCGGCGACACCTCGCGGCCGCGGCGTACGGCGCCTTCGACGACCTCGCCTCGCGCTTCGAGGTGGTCGTCGCGGAGGGCGCCGGGAGCCCGACCGAGATCAACCTGCGGGCCAGCGACTACGTCAACATGGGCCTCGCACAGCACGGCAACCTGGCGACCGTCCTTGTCGGCGACATCGACCGCGGCGGGGTCTTCGCGTCGCTCTTCGGCAGCGTCGCGCTGCTCGCGCCGGAGGACCAGCGGCTGGTGGCGGGGTTCGTGGTCAACCGGTTCCGCGGTGACGAGTCGCTGCTCGGGCCGGGGCTGACCGAGCTGGAGCAGCTGACCGGGCGGCGGGTGTACGGCGTGCTGCCCTTCAGCTCCGACGTCTGGCTCGACAGCGAGGACACCCTCGACGTCGGCGACCGGCGGGTGACGGACGGGCCGGCGCCGCTGCGGGTGGCCGTGGTCCGGTCGCCGCGGATCAGCAACTTCACCGACATCGACGCCCTCGGGCTGGAGCCGGGCGTGGACGTCGTCTACGCGTCCGACGGCCGATCACTGGTGGATGCCGACCTGATCGTGCTCCCCGGGTCGCGGGCGACGCTCGCCGACCTGGAGTGGCTGCGGTCGCGCGGGCTCGACCGCGCCGTACTCACCCATGCGGCAGCCGGCCGCCCCGTCCTCGGCATCTGCGGCGGCTTCCAGATGCTCGGCCGGACGGTGCGCGATCCCGACGGCGTCGAGGGTCCGGCTGGTGCCTCGGCCGAGGGTCTCGGGCTGCTCGACGCCGACACCGTCTTCGTTGCCGAGAAGGTGCTGCGGTTGCCGCGGGGGACTGCCCTCGGGGCTCTGGTCGGCGGCTACGAGATCCACCATGGGCGGGTCACCGTCGGCGCCGGAGAGTCCTTCCTGGGCGGTGCCCGTGACGGTCACGTCTTCGGCACCATGTGGCACGGCTGCCTGGAGCACGACGACTTCCGCAACGCGCTGCTGACCGAGGTCGCCCGGCTGACCGGGCACCTCTGGACGCCGTCGGGCGTCAGCTTCGCGGCCGCTCGTGAACGCCGCCTCGACCTCCTCGGCGACCTCGTCGAGCACCACCTCGACGTCGACGCGCTGCTGGAGCTCGCTGTTGGTGGGGCCCCGGCTGGGCTCGCCGTCCTGCCGCCGGGGGACCGGCGGTGAAGGTCCTGGTCCTGGGCGGCACGGCGGAGGCGCGGGCGCTCGCCGCATCGTTGGTGTCCGACGGTGTCGATGTGACCACCTCCCTGGCCGGGCGGGTCGCCGAGCCGCGGCTGCCCGTCGGTGGTGTGCGGATCGGCGGGTTCGGCGGGGTGGCCGGGCTGGCGGCGTACGTGCTCGACTTCGACGCGGTCGTCGACGCCACCCATCCCTTCGCCGCGCAGATCTCCTCGCGTGCTGCGGAAGCGTGCGCCGGCGTACCTCTCCTGCGGCTGCAGCGGCCCGGCTGGAGCGGGAGCGGTGACTGGACCTGGGTCAACGACCACGACGCCGCGGCGTCGGCCGCGGCCGGGTTGGGCGGACGGCCCTTCCTCACCGTGGGCCGGCAGTCGCTCGACCGGTTCACCGGACCGCTGGGGGACCGGGCGGTGCTGGTGCGGGTGGTCGACGAGCCGGACATCGCGCTGCCGACGACGTGGGAGATCCTCCGCGACCGCGGCCCCTACCGGCTCGAGGACGAGGTCGCGCTGATGCAGCTGCACGGGTCGGACGTGCTGGTCACCAAGGACTCCGGTGGCTCGCACACCTGGCCCAAGATGGAGGCTGCTGCCGCGCTCGGCATCCCCGTCGTCGTCGTACGCCGGCCGCCTGCTCCTGCAGGGGTCGAGACGGTCAGCGACGTCGAGGCCAGCGTCGAATGGGTGCGAGCGCGATCGGTGCGATCGCAACCAGCGCGCTCAGGCCGACCCGGCTCGCCAGCCGACGGGCGCGGGTGATGTCGTGGACGACCGGAGCACGTCCGTCGCCGAGCACGTGCCGGTCCTCGGCCCGGCCGGCGTACACGTTCACGCCACCGAGGCGCACCCCGAGCGCACCGGCGAACGCCGCCTCGACCGGGCCCGCGTTCGGGCTCGGGTGACCGGGCGCGTCCCGGCGCCAGGCGACCCACGCAGCCCGGTGGTCGTCGCCGAGCAGGACGGCGAGTGCGGCCGTCAGGCGGGCACAGGGCAGGTTGAGCAGGTCGTCGAACCTGGCCGCCGCCCAGCCGAAGCGCTCGTAGCGGGCGCTGCGGTGCCCGATCATCGCGTCGAGGGTGTTGGCCGCGCGGTAGGCCAGCAGGCCGGGCGCCCCGAGGAGCGAGCCCCAGACCAGTGGTGCGACCACGGCGTCGGAGGTGTTCTCGGCGACCGACTCGATCACGGCGCGCGCGACGCCCGCCTCGTCGAGCTGGCTGGTGTCGCGGCCGACCAGGTGGGTGAGCCGCTGGCGGGCGCCGGGGAGGTCGCCGGCTTCCAGCAGCCGCTGCACGGCCTCGGCCTCGCGGTCCAGCGAACGTCCACCCAGCACCGCCCAGGTCGCAAGCGCCACCGGCGTCCTTCGGCCCAGGAGTGCCGCGCCACCCACCAGGATGGCGACGTGGATGATGCCGTTGAGCCGCCGGTCGGCGTACGTGCGCCGCTCCAGAGCCGCGGCTGTCGTGCCGAAGCCCGCGACCGGGTGCAAGCGGGCAGGGTCGCCCCACACGCGGTCGGCCGCGAAGCCTGCAGCCAGGCCCAGCAGAGGAGTCATCGATGAAGGTCCTGGTCACCGGCGGGGTGCGGTCCGGCAAATCCCGGCACGCCGAGTCGTTGCTGGCGGGTGCGTCGGTCGTGCGGTACGTCGCGCCGGGCCCGGTCCGCGACGACGCCGACTGGCAGGAGCGGATCGCCGCCCATCGGAAGCGCCGGCCGACGCACTGGTCCACTGTCGAGACCGGCGACCTGGCGTCGGCCCTCGCGACGGACGATGCCGTGCTCGTCGACTGCCTGGGCACCTGGTTGACGCGGCTGGTAGACGACGCGGCGACGTGGGACGCCGCGATGCCCGACCTGACGGCGTACGTCGAGGCCGCCGTGGACCGCGCGCTCGAGGCACTGTCGGTGGCCGGTGGCACGGTGGTCCTGGTGACCAACGAGGTCGGGATGGGGGTGGTGCCAGAGCACAGATCGGGACGGGTCTTCCGGGATTTGCTCGGGTCGGTCAACCAGCGGTTCGGGGCTGCGTGCGACGAGGTGCACCTGGTCGTGGCGGGCCGGGTGCTCAAGCTGTGACATCAAGCGGCCCTCACAGCCACGCCCAGGTGAGCAGCGTGGTGGCGAGGGCGAGCTCGATCCCGGCGCCGAAGACGTCGCCGGTGACCCCGCCGAAGCGAGCCGTGGTGCGACGGACCAGCAGCAGCACGACGAGCCCACCGGTGACGGAGAGCAGTACGCCACCGAGTGCCGCGAGTGGCAGCGGCACGGTGCGCGTGTACGTGTCGCCGAGCCCACCCGGGCGGGCCGACGGGACGCGCGTGCAGCAGGCGATCCAGAGCGCGCACCTCGACAGGCAGACGAGCGCGCCCGCGAGCAGGGCGAGGGCGGCGGAGTCGGCGTACGCCGTGAGTGCGGCGGCCTGGATGCCGGCGACCACGACGGTGGCGACCACGCCGGCGGGGCCGCTGGTGCCGGTCTTCATGACGGCCAGGGATCGCTCGCGGTCGTACGACGCCGTGAGCCCGTCCGCGACGTCGGACAGCCCGTCCCAGTGCAGTGCCCGGGAGCCGGCGGCGAGTGCTCCGAGCGCGACGAAGGCGACCGCGAGCGGCGGCAGGTCGGTCAGCCCTCCGAGCCAGAGGAGCGCCGCGACGAGCGCGCCGAGGGGGAGCACCGCAAGCGGCGCCAGCAGCATCGCGGCCCGGGCGGTGGTGCGGGTGACCTGCCGGGGTGGCCCGACCGGGAGCGCCGTGAGCGTCCCGGTGGCGAGCCTCCAGGCGTCAGGCATCCGGCGGCAGCAGCTCGGAGAGCAGCGCGACGTCGCGCAGGAGGGCGACGGCACTGCGCAGCACGGGGACGGCGGCGACGGCGCCGCTGCCCTCGCCGAGGCGCAGCCCGAGGTCGAGCACCGGCTCGAGCCCGAGCTTGGCGAGCGCGAGTGACTGGGCGGGCTCGGTCGAGCGGTGGCCGGCCGCGAACCACGCGGCGGCGCCCGGACCGATCCGGTCGGCGGTGAGCCCGCAGGCGACCGCCATCAGGCCGTCGAGCAGCACCGGCACGCCCTGGCGAGCGGCTTCGAGCAGGTAGCCGGTGCTCGCGGCCAGGTCGGCGCTCCCGAGCGCGGTCAGGCAGTCGACCGGGTCGTCGACCCGGACGCCGGCCCGATCCAGCGCCTGCTGGATCAGCTCCGTCTTGCGTCCGAGCGCGGCGTCGTCGATGCCGGTGCCGCGCCCGGTGACCTCGCTCGACGGCAGCCCGAGTCCGGCAGCGACGAGCGCCGCTGCGGGGGTGGTGTTGCCGATGCCCATGTCGCCGCTGAGCAGCAGCTGCGCCCCGGCGGCGATCTCCTGGCGGGCGACGACCGCGCCGACCTCGAGAGCCTGCCGGGTCTGCTCCGCTGTCAGCGCGTCCTCGAGGTGGATCGCCCCGGAGGACCGGCGCACCTTGTGCCGCCGTACGTCGTCGGGCACGCCGTCGAGGTCGTCATCGACCCCGAGGTCGAGCACGCGCACCGCGACGCCGTGTGCCTGGGCGAGCGCCGAGACGCCCGCGCGTCCCAGCACGAACGTGCGGACCATGGCGGCGGTGATCTCGGGCGGGTACGCCGAGACGCCGTGCCTGGCGACACCGTGGTCGCCGGCGAAGATCACCAGGCGCACGTGGTCGAGCCCGCGGGGCGGGACCACCCCCTGGGTGGCCGACAGCCAGACGGCGAGGTCGCCCAGCCGCCCCAGCGCCCCGGGAGGGGTCGCGAGGGAGGCCAGGCGCTCGGCGGCCGAGGCCGCGACGTCCGCGGACGGTGGTGCGATGACCGGTCCGGTCACAGGCTGGCCGCCAGCTCACGCCGTTCGGTCCGGGCCGTCTCGGTGCGGTAGAGACGGCCGATCAGGCCGGTCAGGCCGATGCCGATCACGGCCCACATCGTGGCCATGGTGATCAGCGATGCGCGGCGGAAGTACCAGAGGATGTCGGCCGGGAACTCACCGATCTCGTTGACGGTCGGCATCAGCTGACCGGTGCCGACCATCGCGACGACGTACAGCCCGATGCCGGAGAGGACACCGGCGTACGTGCTCGAGTTCTCCGACACCCGCACCGCCACCAGGGTGGACAGGGCGGCGAAGGCGAGGGAGACCAGGAGGAAGGCGAAGTACCAGCTGGTGCGGTCGCCGATGGTCTCGCCGTTGCCGACGGCCGGGGGAGTCGCGGGGTACTTCAGGAACGGCACCAGCGTGAAGGACACGAAGCCGATCAGTGCCACGGTCGCCGTCGACTGCCCGGGTGTCATCCGGCCGAGGCGGCCGATCGCGGCGGCCGCGAGCAGGGCGACGATGCCGCCCAGCGCGGTGCCGACGACCAGGCTCCCGGTGAGCAGGCCCCAGGTGCGCTGGTTGTGCCGCGAGACCGTGGTCCCTTCGTCCTCGTGCGTGTGGCCGTCGGTGGCGGCCTCGTGACTGTGCTCCTCGGCAGGCTCGGCGGCGGCGCCGGCCTCCTCGAGGGCGATGGCGGTCTCGACGTGGGGTTCCCCGACCTGGTGGGCGACGAGGAACGTGGCGAATCCGGCGAGGAGGCCGACGAGCAGCCCCCTCACGAGCAGGGCCCGTGCGGTCATGTCAGCGACCCGCCCTCAGTGGCAGGGGTAGCCGAGCAGGTGCCGGCTGTCGTGGACCCACTCGTGGATCGCGTTGCCGGACGGGATGGAGACCGCGCCCTGGTCGGCGCTGATGAAGAAGATCGCCAGGATGGCGAGCAGCCCGAAGAAGACGGCCCACGGGGCGATCTCACGGAAGGGGATCGAGGGAACCTCGACGGCGGACCCGGAAATGGGTGCGGCGGACGACTGCGACATGGTGCCTCCTCAGGGATACGTGCGTCCCTGTTCGAATGGGTGGAAGCGGACCTTTGGGTCTGACTTCACCGCTCTCCAGATCGCTCTCGGAGGCGATGTCACAGTAGCGCGACTGTGCCGGAGTCTCACCGGCTTCCTCGTGCCCGCGGCGTCAGCCTAGGGCATCACGGCCGAGTGCGGACAGGGCATCCAGGAGTGATCTGTTCCGCTCCGGCGGGCGTACGGCGATCCGCACCCACGAGGCGTCGAGGCCGGGGAACGTGTCGGCCCGACGTACGGCGACACCGGCGTCCCGCAGGGCCGCGTGCACGCCGAGCCCGACCTGGGCGAGCACGAAGCTCGCGTGTGACGGGATGTAGGGAATCCCTGTGGTTGACAGGGATTCCTCGAGATCATGACGCCACGCGACGATCTGCTCCGCCCGTCGTCTCGACTCGGTGGCCGCCTTGTCGGTCGAGCAGGCGATCATCGCGGCGGACGCCGTGCTCGCGACGGACCACGGGACCTGTCCGGTGCGAAGTTCGTGGACGAGTCCGGCGTCGGCGAGAAGGTAGCCAGCCCTGACGCCGGGGATGCCCCAGTGCTTGGTCAGGCTCCGGATGACGAGCAGTCCCGGGGCGCGGTGTCCCGTCAGGGTGGCGGGTTCGCCGGGGACGGCGTCCATGAACGCCTCGTCGACCACCACCAGCCGACCCGGTCGCAGCAGTGCCGTGATGGCGTCGGCCGGGTGCAGGACGCCGGTCGGGTTGGTCGGGTTGCCGATCACGACGAGGTCGGCGTCGTCGGGTACGGCGCCGGGGTCCAGCTCGAACGGCTCGGGCAGCACCACCTCGGTGACCACGCGGCCGGCCTGCAGGAGAGCGGCGTGGGGCTCGGTGAACTGCGGATGCACGACGACCGGACGCCGCCACGGGCGGAGCCGGGCGACGAGTGAGAAGGCCTCCGCAGCGCCGGCCGTCGCCAGCACCTCAGTGGGGTCTCGACCGTGCCGGGCGGCGATGGCTGCCTCGGCCGCTGTGGCGGACGGATAGCTGCCGGCATCGTCCAGGCCCGCACGCAGGGCGTCGTCCAGCCAGGGGGGTCGCGGGCCGCCGTACACGTTGACGGCGAAGTCCACCAGTCCGGTGCCGGCTTCGACGTCGCCGTGATGCCGCAGTGGCTCATCCACGGGCGTGCACCGCATCGGCGAAGCGTTGCGCGAGCTGGGGGTGGCCAGCCCAGTGGGTATGGAGATAGGACGCGTACAAGCTCGGCCCGACGTAGCCGAGGTCGTCGCCGGCGGGCGTCACCTGAGTGCGGTGGAACTCGTGCCCGGTGATCGTCTCGCCCGCTCTGGTCAGCAGGCTGTCGGTGGTCGCCGTCATCGTGGGATACCTCAACGTCAGCCGCTCGGTCATCGTGGCCTCCGCCGCGATCGCGCCGACCATGGGGGAGGAGTCCAGTGCCTCGCACAGGTAGAGCATCCCGGCGCACTCGGCCACGGTCGGGACGCCGTCCGCGATCGCCGCCGCCAGCTCGCGCCGGAGCATCACGTTGTCGGTGAGGTCGCGGGCGTGCACCTCGGGGAAGCCACCCCCCAGGTAGATGCCCGCCGTCCCCGCGGGCAGGCACGGGTCGACCATCGGGTCGAAGCCCACCACCGCGCAGCCCGCCGCCCGGAGCAGCTCCTCCGTCTCGGCGTACCGGAACGTGAACGCCCGCCCACCCGCCATCGCCACCACGGGCCCTCCGCTGGTTGAGGCCCCGGTGGTTGAGGTGCGAGCGAAGCGAGCCTCGAAACCACCAGGCGCGACCACTTCGGTATCGGGGTCCCACACCTCGGCATCCAGCTCCGGCGCGGTGCGAGCCAGCGCCAGCACCGCATCCAGGTCGACGAGCCCGGCGATCCGGTCGGCCAATGCATCCAGCGCGTGCCGGGCCCCGTCGCGCTCGGCGGCGGGGACCAGGCCGAGGTGCCGCGAGGGTACGGCGAGGTCGGGGTCGCGCCCGATGGTCCCGAAGACCGGCAGGTCGATCGAGTCGGCGACCTCTCGCGCGTGCCGCGGCGAGCCCGCCTGGTTGAGGATCACGCCGGCGACCTGTACGTCGGGATCCCAGGTCGCCATGCCGTGCACGACGGCGCCGATGGAGCGGGACGACCTCGAGATGTCGACGACCAGCACCACCGGCGAACGGGTGAGCGTCGCGATGTGCGCGGTCGAGGCGAAGCCCTGTCCGCCGACCTTGCCGTCGAAGAGGCCCATCACGCCCTCGATGACGGCTACGTCGGCGCCGGCAGCGCCGTGCAGGAGCAGCGGCACGATCCGCTGCTCCCCGACGAGGTGCGGGTCGAGGTTGCGGCCCGGCCGGCCACAGGCGAGGGCGTGGTAGCCGGGGTCGATGTAGTCGGGGCCGACCTTGTGCCCCGAGACCACCTGCCCGGCGCGGGTCAGCGCGGCCATCAGTCCGGTCGAGACCGTGGTCTTGCCCTGCCCGGTGGCGGGTGCGGCCACGACCAGCCGGGGCAGGCTCACCACTCGATGCCCTTCTGGCCCTTCTGGCCGCGGTCCATCTGGTGCTTGACCTTGGTCATCTCGGTGACGAGGTCGGCGGCCTCGACGAGTCGTGGGTTCGCGCGGCGTCCGGTGACGACGACGTACTGCCGGCCCGGGCGGTTGGCCAGCGTCTCCACGACGTCCTCCACATCGACCCAGCCCCACTCCATCGGGTAGGTGAACTCGTCGAGCACGTACAGGTCGTGGGTCTCCTCGGCCAGGCGGCGCTTGATCTCCGCCCAGCCCGAGGCGGCGTCGGCGGCGTGGTCGTCCGCCTCGCCCGCCTTGCGCGACCAGGACCAGCCCGAGCCCATCTTGTGCCACTCGACGGGTCCGCCCTCGCCGGTCTGGGTGTGCAGCTCGCCGAGGCGTTCGAGGACGGTCTGCTCGCCGATGCGCCACTTGGCGGACTTCACGAACTGGAAGACGCCGACGTTCCAGCCCTGGTTCCACGCGCGGATCGCGAGGCCGAAGGCTGCAGTGGACTTCCCCTTGCCGTCCCCGGTGTTCACCATCAGCAGCGGTTGGTTGCGCCGTTGGGCGGTGGTGAGGCCGTCGTCGGGTACGGCGGTGGGCTGTCCCTGCGGCATCAGGCGGCCCGCCCTCGGACCGCATCGGTCAGCGCTTCGGCGCTGACCTCGGCGATCGGCACGTGCTGGGCGCCGAGGTGGTCGGCGAGCACGGCTGCCAGACCGAGCCTGAAGCCGCCGCTCTCGCAGTCGACGACCAGGCTGTCGATGCCGGCCTTCGCGAGCAGGCCTGCCGCCTGGCGAGAGCGCTCGACCGCGGCGGCGCCGCTCGTGGCCCGTCCGTCGGTCACCACGACGAGGAGTGGGCGGCGGCGCGGATCGCGGACACGCTCGAGCTCGAGTACGCGGGCCGCCTCGAGCAGCCCTTCGGCGAGCGGTGTGCGGCCACCGGCGGGCAGCACCTCCAGCCGGCTCGCTGCGATGTCGACGGAGTACGTCGGTGGCAGCGCCAGGTCCGCCGTACTGCCCCGGAAGGTCACCAGCCCGACCTTGTCGCGGCGCTGGTAGGCGTCGAGCAGCAGCGACAGGATCGCCGCCTTCACCTGCTCCATCCGCTTGCGCGCCGCCATCGACCCGGACGCGTCGACGCAGAAGAGCACCAGGTTGGACTCCTGGCCCTCACGGGTAGCGACTCGGAGGTCCTGCGAGCGGAGCAGCAGGCGTCCCGACGTACGGCCGCGTGCCAGCTGGTGCGGCGCCGCGGCTCGCACGGTCTCGGTCAGGTGCAGCGGCCCGCGCTGCCCGGCGCGCGACCCGATCCGGCGCCCGTTGTCGGTGACCGCTCGGCTGCGCTTGCCCGCCTCCCCGGCCCCGGTGCCGCGGACGGTGAAGAGCTGCGGCCGGTACGTCGCGCCCGCGCCAACGGTGGTTGAGGAAGGCGCGCTAGCGCTGTCGCCAACGGTGGTTGAGGAAGGCGCGCTAGCGCTGTCGCCTTCGGTGGTTGAGGAAGGCGCGCTAGCGCCTGTCTCGAAACCCCCGTCGCCGTCACTGCTCTCGGGGTCTCGAGACGGTTGCTGCGCAACCTCCTCAACCACCGAATCGTCGCCACCGTCGTCGCCCCCGCCCGGCGGTTCGGGGTCGGGGTCGGGCTCCGGGTCGTCCTCGCCCAGCACCTGGTCGAGCAGGTCCTCGTCGAGGCCGGGCGCGTCGAACGGGTTGCGCCGGCGCCGGTGGGGGAGCGACAGCCGGGCGGCTGCGCGGACGTCCTCGGTCGTGACCGATGTCCGGCCGTGCCAGGCGGCGTGGGCGACGGCGGTGCGGGCGGTGACGATGTCGGCGCGCATGCCGTCGACCTCGCAGGCGGCGCAGAGCTCGGCGATCTGGAGCAGGGTCTCGTCCGACAGCTCCACGGAGGCAACGTGCGCCTGGGCGGCCTGGATGCGATCGGTGAGCGCGCGCTCGGGTTCGGCGTACGACGCGGCGAAGGCGTCGGGGTCGGCGTCGTACGCCATCCGACGGCGGACCACCTCGACGCGCAGCGCCGGGTCGCGGGGCGCCGCGACCTCGACGGTGAGGCCGAACCGGTCGAGCAGCTGCGGGCGGAGCTCGCCCTCCTCGGGGTTCATGGTGCCGACCAGGACGAACCGGGCGGCGTGCTCGACGGACACGCCGTCGCGCTCCACGGTCGAGCGGCCCATCGCGGCCGCGTCGAGGAGCAGGTCAACGAGGTGGTCGTGCAGCAGGTTGACCTCGTCGACGTACAGGATCCCGCGGTGCGCCTTGGCGAGCAGCCCGGGCTCGTACTCAGCCTTGCCCTCCGACAAGGCGCGCTCGAGGTGCAGCGATCCGAGCACCCGGTCCTCGGTGGCGCCGACGGGCAGCTCGACGAGGCGTACGGCGCGGGTCTCGACCGCGGCCCCCGCAGCGAACGGACCGTCCGGCGAGAGCGGCGCCGGGTCGCGCGGGTCGCTGGAGAACCGGTCGCCCGCGACGACGTCGATCGGCGGCAGCACCGACGCCAACGCCCGGACGATGGTGGACTTCGCGGTGCCCTTCTCGCCACGGACCAGCACGCCGCCGATGTCGGGCGAGACGGTGGTCAGGATGAGGGCCAGCGCCAGGGGATTGGCGGGGTCGTCGGAGCCGACGACGGCACTGAAGGGGTACTGCTGTGGCATGAGAGGCTCCCGCTCGCTCGCCAACGGACATCGGATGATGCGTGGCGCGAGGCCGGTCTTCGGACTTCTCGGCGCTCCGTGTCAGAGCGTCGAGTCACCGCAGCGGGCCTGTGCCGGACTTTCACCGGCTTCCCAGATTCTCCCCAGACTTCGGGGCACCTCGTGCCGTGGTCAGGCTAGCGGCTGGAGGACGTCGCTCAGCCACGGGTCCACCTCACGGGTGCTGCCCAGCCGCACGATCGTCAGGTCCGGACGCTGAGCCGCGACGACGGGGATCCGCTCGTCGTACAGATCGCGGGTCCGGATCGACCACCGGACGATGTGCTCGTCGTCGGTGAAGAAGGTCCGGAGTGGCGGCTCCTGGTTGCCGTTCCAGAGCTCCTGCCGCCGCAACCGCCGTCGCAGGGTCCGTCGTACGACGCGTTGGAGCACCATCGGGTACGGCGGGTCGAGCCAGACGAGCAGGTCGGCGCGCTCGACCAGGATAGGCCGCGCGAAGTCGTACTGCCACTCGGTGACCCAGCCGGGTGCGGCCGTGAACGCCTCGACGTCGGCCTCGAACTCGGGCCGCTTCTGCCATCCGGCGCCGTGGAAGAGCCCGTCGATCTCCGTGTACGGCACGTCGAGGATCTCGGCGATGCGACGCGAGAGCGTGCTCTTCCCCGATCCGCTGACCCCGGCTACCGCCACCCGGTGTGGTCGGTGCGGGAGGGGGTCGGTGGCGGTCAGCACCGCGGAATCGTACGGCTAGTGTCTTCCTCCGTGCCAAGCTCCGACGTCCAGCAACCGCTGATCACCGTGATTGGGATCGGCGCCGACGGCTGGACCAGCGTGCCGGAGACGAGCTGGCGGCGGCTGCTGAGCGCCGACGTGATCCTCGGCGGCGCCCGGCACCTGGCGATGCTGCCCGACACCCTCGACGTCGTACGAGAGCCGTGGCCGTCGCCACTGCGCGACAACCTCCCGGCGTTGCTCGAACGCCATGCGGGGCTGGACATCGTGGCTCTCGCCTCGGGTGACCCGCTGGTGTCCGGCATCGGTTCGACGCTGATCGCGCTGCTCGGCGCGGACGCCGTACGCATCGAGCCCGCGTTGTCCTCGGTCGCTCTGGCCCGGGCCCGGATGGGCTGGGCCGCGGAGTCCAGCGCCGTCGTGTCGGTGGTCGGGCGCGACCTGCACGCCGTGCTCCGCGAGCTCGCCCCCGGCTGGAGGGTCGTCGTGCTCTCCTCCGACGCGAGCACCCCCGACGACCTGGCCCGGCTGCTCATCGAGCGGGGGTACGGCGACAGCGTGATGACCGTGCTCGGTGACCTCGGCTCGGCCGAGGAGTCCCGGGCCGACGCGACGGCCGCGACCTGGACCGGACCCGCTCCGTCGCTCAACGTGGTGGCGCTCGACCTGCGCGGACCGGTCGTCGGGGCCTGGGCCGCCGGCTTGCCCGACGACGCCTTCGAGCACGACGGCCAGCTGACCAAGCGAGACCTCCGTGCCAGCGCCCTTGCCCGGCTCGCGCCGCAGCCCGGCCAGCTGCTGTGGGACGTCGGCGCGGGCGCCGGCTCCGTCGGCATCGAGTGGATGCGTGCGCACCCACGCTGCTGGACGATCGCGGTCGAGTCCGACCCCGCCCGCGCCGAGCGGATCGGACGCAACGCCGCGCACCTGGGCGTCCCGAACCTCCGTGTCGTCCACGGCCGCGCCCCGGACGCGCTCGGCGACCTGCCCGCGCCGGACGCTGTCTTCGTCGGCGGGGGAGCGACGGCACCGGGACTCCTGCCGGCCTGCCGGGAGCGCCTCGCGCCCGGCGGTCGACTGGTGGTGCACGGGGTGACGCTCGAGACCGAGTCGCTGCTGGCGGCGGCGTACGCCGAGCACGGCGGCGAGCTCACCCGGCTTTCGGTCGAGCACGCCGGGCCGATCGGCTCGTTCAACGGCTGGACGGCTGGGCGTGTGGTCACTCAATGGAGCTGGAGCAAGCCATGACGGTCCACTTCGTCGGCGCCGGACCGGGCGCGGCCGACCTGATCACCCTGCGGGCGGCAGCGATGCTGGCCGCCGCAGATGTCGTGCTCTACCCGGGCACCTACCTCGACGAGGCCGTCCTCGCGCACTGCCGTGACGACGCCCGTCTCGTCGACACCCAGGACCTCGACCTGGACGCCATCCTCGCCGAGCTGGTCGCCTCCCATGCGGCCGGCCGCGACGCCGTACGCCTCACCTCCGGGGACCCGTCGGTCTACTCCGCGATCGCGGAGCAGACCCGGCGCCTCGACGCCGCCGGCGTGCCGTGGGACGTGACGCCCGGCGTGCCGGCGTACGCCGCAGCCGCGGCGCTGGTCGGCCGGGAGCTGACGGTCCCGCTGGTGTCGCAGTCGGTGGTGCTGACCCGCACCCAGGTGCGCTCGACGGCGATGCCGGAGACGGAGTCGCTGGCGGCGTTCGCGGCGACCCGGGCGACGCTGGTGCTGCACCTCGCGATCACCCGCACGCGTGAGCTGATGGCCGAGCTCGAGGGGGAGTACGGCGCGGACTGCCCGGTCGTGGTTGTGCACCGTGCATCCCAGCCCGGTGAGCTCGTCCTGCGCGGCACCGTCGGCGACATCGCCGACCTGGTCGAGGCCGCCGGTCTCAGGCAGGCGGCCGTCATCCTGGTCGGGCGCGCGCTGGCCGCCGACGGCGGCGAGTCGTGGCTCTACTCAGCCACCCGCGACCGAGCGTGAGGTCCACACCGCACCGCTAGGAGTGACGGTCGTGGCCGAGGACCCCACGATCAGCAGGCACTTCATGTCGACCGAGTCGGCGTCGAGGTCGGCGAGCGTGGTCACCGTCAGGGACTCCTCGGCCCGCCCGACGTCACGCCCGACGATGACGACGGTGTCGGGGGACCGAAGCTCGAGCAGCACCTTCTGGGCCTCCACCACCTGGTGGGTGCGCGAGCGCGACGCGGGGTTGTATACCGCGAGCACGAGGTCGGCCTGGGCGACGGCGCGGAGCCGCCGCTCGATGACCGGCCACGGCTTGAGCCGGACCGAAAGGCTCAGCACCGCGAAGTCGCCGCCGATCGGTGCACCCGCGCGCGCCGCCACGGCCTGGACCGCGCTGACGCCGGGCAGCACCCGGATCGGCACCTCGGCGTACGCCGGGTCGGCCGCTGCCTCGTACACCGCGGCCGCCATCCCGAAGACCCCCGCGTCGCCGCCGGAGACGACGGCGACGCGTTCGCCGGCCAGGGCGAGGTCGAGTGCCGCCCGGGCGCGGTCGAGCTCGACGGTGTTGCCGGACGCGTGCCGGCTCAGCCCCTCCCGCTGCGGCACCCGTGCGACGTACGGCGCGTAGCCGACCACGTGGTCGACGCCCGCCAGGGCCGCCGTCACCTCGGGCGTGACCCACTCCTGCGGGCCGGGTCCGAGGCCGACGACCAGCAGCTCCGCGACCCGCCGTTTGGTCACCAACCGCAGATTTCGACCCCCTGGATCTGCGGTTTGGTCACAAATCGGCGACCTTCGGCCGGCCCCATGGAGCGAGTCCCCGGCCACCACGATGAGCGAGAAGTACGGCACCGAGTCGGCGTCGACGTCGGCGACAGGCAGCCACCGTTGGGCGGGCATCGAAGCACGCTCCACGTAGACCGCATGCTCGAGCCGGCCGGCGGTCGCCAGCGCGCGTCGTACGGCGGGGAAGGTGCGACCGAGCTTCATGATGATCGCGCCGTCGGTGTCGGCGAGCCGGCGGGCGAGCTCGGCCTCGGGCAGCGTGCCGGGCAGGACGGTCAGCACGTCGGTCTGGCGCACCAGCGGCGCGGCGACAGCGGCGGCTGCGGCCGCGAAGGCCGGCACGCCCGGCACGATCTCGGTCTCGTAGGTGTCCGCCAGCCGGTCGTGCATGTACATGAACGAGCCGTAGAAGAGCGGGTCGCCCTCGGCCAGCAGCACCACGTCGCGCCCGGCCGCCAGGTGCGCCGCCAGCCGCCGGGCCGCCTCTTCGTAGAAGGCGGCCATGGCGCCGGCGTACCCACCCGGATGCACCGTGTCGCCCGTCGTCACCGGGTAGCGCAGCTCCTCCTCGACCACCCCGTCGGGGATCAGCCCGGCGGCGATCCGACGCGCGTTCGACGACTTGCCGACGCCCGCGTGGTAGGCGACGACGTCGGCCGAGGAGATCAGCCGGGCCGCCTTGAGCGTGATCAGCTCGGGGTCGCCCGGACCGACGCCGACCCCCCAGAACCGTCCCGGTGAGGTGCTCACTCCGCCTCCTGGGCCAGTGCGTTGATCGCGGACGAGGCCATCGCCGAGCCGCCCCGGCGACCCCGGACGGTGACGAACGGCAGATCGATCCCGTGGTCGCGCCCGAACGACGCGAGCGCTGACTTGGACTCGGCGGCCCCGATGAAGCCCACCGGGCAACCGACGACCGCCGCCGGCCGCGGGCCGCCGTCGAGGACCATCTCGAGGAGGTGGAAGAGGGCAGTCGGCGCGTTGCCTATCGCGACCACCGCGCCGTCGAGCAGCGGCTCCCAGAGCGAGACGGCCGCCGCCGTACGCGTCGTGCCCCAAGCTTCGGCGAGCGACGGGACGCGAGAGTCGGTGAGGTAGCAGTGCACCTCGTTGCCGGCGGGCAGCCGACCGGCGGTGATCCCCATCGCCACCATCCGCGCGTCGCAGAGGATCGGCGCGCCGAGCATCAGTGCGGTCCGCGCGGCCGACACGAGGTCGGGGTGGATCACCAGGTCGTCAATGAGGTCGACCTGCCCGGAGCCGTGGATCATCCGGACGGCGAGCTTCTCGGCATCGGGCGGTACGGCGTCGAGGCGCGCCTCGCGGCGGATCGTCGCGAACGAGTCCACGTAGATCGCTGGGCCGTTGTCGACGTACGCGTAGCGGCGCGGCGGCCGCGCGAGGCCGCTCATGCCGGCACCAGGACGCCGCGCCACGGCGTGACGACCAGGTCGGTGTCGAGAGCACCGAGCGCCGGGTCCACGATCCCGTACGGCGCCGGCACGTGCTCGCCGCCGGGGACGTCGCCGTACGGCAGCGGGTGGGTGGACAGCGGGACCAGTCGGTCCGGCGGCCGCACCGGCGCCAGCAGCCCGGGGAGCTCGCCGACGTGCCACTCGGTGGTCCGGATCCGGAGGAACGAGCCCGCCAGTGCGACCAGTGCCGCAGGCGCCTCGTCGAGCGGCAGGATCTCGCCCCAGCGGTTGCCGACCCGGAGCTGCGCGGACTCCTCGTCGAGCGCCACCAGGCCCAGGTCGGCGGACCGGTCGAGCAGGTCGCCGCGCCCGTCGTCGAGCACGAAGAGGAACCGGCCCGGCAGCTCGGCGAGCAGCGGGTCCGCGCACAGCAGCCGGTCGAGCTCGGCCACCACCGGTCGCAGGTCGGCGCGGCCGCCGGCCAGCCCGGTCTGCGGAGAGGTCATCAGGTTGCGGGCCAGCTCGTGGGTGCGCGAGGGCAGCAGCCCGGTCGCCTCGATGGTGGCCACGACGTCCGGGGTGATCTCGCCGAGGCCGCGCAGCTGCAGGTTGGCGCGTCCGGTGACGTGCACGTCCCCGTCGCCGTACGACGTCGCGAGCTCGCTCAGCGCCCGCAGGCTCTCGGTCGGCAGGTGTCCGCCGGCCAGGCGGAGTCGGACGAGGTTGCCGTCCTCGGCGGCCCAGGGGCGGAAGACGCCCGGGCACTGGTCGGCTCGGGTGCGGGTGCTGCTCACCTTGGTCCTCCGCGGTCAGGGGCTCGTACGCGGAGCCCGCGGGGTTCCTCGCGACCGGTGTCGTGAGGGCCAGCAGGTCTTCGGACTCGGGATCGGCCGGAGCGGGACGCCTTCCCAGACCCCCGAAGGAGCCCAGTGGCTGCGTGTCCCGTCCGTCACCCTTACCGCTGCGCGTCAGTCCCGGACTCTCACCGGGTTCCCTGACCACCGAGGTGGCACGACTGGCACTCCGGAGGCTACCCGACCCGGATCAGCCGATGAACGCGACCAACCGGCGTGCGACCTCAGGCCCCTGGTCCTCCTGGAGGAAGTGCCCGCCGCCGGCGGTGATCGGGTCGCTGTCGGAGAAGCGCGTGACGAAGGGCTGCTCCCAGGCGGCGAGGACCGTGCGCGCGGAGACGTTGGCGGCGCTCGCCGGGTCGTTGGGCGAGGTCGGCACCAGGGTCGGGAAGATCCGGGCGCCGGCCTTGTAGGAGTCGTCCGGGAAGGGCGCGTCGTACGCCGCCACGACGTCGGGTGCCGGAGGAGTCACCACGCCCATGCTGACGATGGCGCCGAGGTCGAAGTCCGGCGTCGTCTGCGAGAACTGCTGCCAAGCGAGGAACGCCTCGCTCATCGGCTCGTGCCCGGTCGGCAACCCCGTGTTGCCGATCGCGACCCGGGCGAAGCGGTCGGGATGGTTCAGACCGACTCGACCGGGGCTGTGACCGAGACGTGCGACGCCGTACTCGTCATGCTTCGAGTTCTATCATTTGGCATAACTCTTGCCAATAGTTGTTAACGTCGGCCCATGATCGGACGCACGTTCGCCGACTCGACTCCGGAGTTCCCGCAACCCCGACGCGCGCGGGAGGGTGCGCCCAACGTGGTCTACGTCCTGTACGACGACCTCGGCTTCGCCGACCTCGGGTGCTTCGGCTCGGAGATCGCCACCCCGACCGCGAACCGGCTGGCCGCGGAGGGGCTGCGCTACACCAACTTCCACGTGACGCCGCTGTGCTCGCCGACGCGCGCCTGCCTGCTCACCGGACGCAACCACCACCGTGCGGGCATGGGGCTGCTCCCGAACTTCGCGCTGGGCTACCCCGGCTACCGCGGCGAGCTGCACCACTCGACCGCGACTCTGGGGGAGATGGCGCAGTCCCAGGGCTACACCTCCCTGGGCGTCGGCAAGTGGCACCTGACCCCGATGGACCAGTTCACCGGTGCCGGACCCTTCGAGCAGTGGCCGCTGCAGCGCGGCTTCGACCGGTTCTACGGGACGCCTGACGGCATGACCAACCAGTGGCGCCCCGACCTCATCGAGGACAACCACTGGACCGAGCCGCCCGACGACCCCGACTACCACTTCACCGCCGACATCGTGGACCGGGCGATCGGCTACGTGCGCGACCACCGCAACGGTGACGCGACGAAGCCGTTCTTCCTCTACGTCGCGTTCTGCGCGCCGCACTTCCCGCACCACGTGCCGCGGGAGTACGTCGACAAGTACGTCCCGGTCTTCGAGAAGGGCTGGGACGTCACCCGTGAGGATCGGCTCGCCCGGCAGAAGGAGCTGGGGCTGGTCGATCCCGAGACCACGCTGCCCGAGCGCAACCCCGGCGTCCGGCCATGGTCGGACTACTCCGCCGAGGACCGGGCGGCGATGACGCGCCTGCAGGCGGCGTACGCCGGGATGGTCGAGCACACCGACCAGCACCTGGGCCGGCTCGTGGCGGCGCTCGAGGAGATGGGCGAGCTCGACAACACCCTCTTCGTGCTGATGAGCGACAACGGCGCCAGCCAGGAGGGCGGCGAGGTCGGCTCGATGAACGCGGTGAAGTTCTTCACCGGCTACGACCCGCCCGACCAGGAGCTCACGGTCATCCGGGACCACCTCGACGAGATCGGGACCGAGGCGTGGGTGAACACCTACGCCGTCGGCTGGGCGATGGCCGGCAACACGCCTCTCAAGCTGTGGAAGCAGGACACCCACGGCGGCGGCGTACGGTCCCCGCTGATCGTCCGGTGGCCCGGGGAGATCCCCGATCCCGGTGGGATCCGGACCCAGTTCCACCACGCCATCGACCTCACCCCGACCGCCCTGCAGGTCACCGGGATGGTCCTCCCCGAGACGGTCAAGGGCGTCGAGCAGCAGCCGCTCGACGGACTGAGCCTGCGCTACACCTTCGGCGACGGCGACGCGCCGACGCGTCGTACGGTCCAGTACTTCGAGATGAACGGTCAGCGGGCGCTGTGGCAGGACGGCTGGAAGGCGGTCGCCCACCACGAGCCGATGCTCAGTCCGGTGCTGGTGCTGACGGGCCAGGCCGAGGCCGTGACCGACTTCGACGCCGACCGCTGGGAGCTCTACCACCTCGACTCCGACTGGAACGAGGTCCACGACCTCGCCGACCAGGAGCCCGAGCGGCTCGCCGCGATGATCGAGCTCTGGTGGCAGGAGGCCGAGCGCAACGACGCGCTGCCGCTCGGCGCGATCATCGGCGGCATGAACGGCCCGATCATCACCGGCAGGTACGACCAGGGTCCGCGATGACTCGCTTGGGTCGGACACGGCACTGGACGCTCTACCCGGGCCGGATCGGATCCCGGACGCAGCCCCGCCCGACGTACGCGGGAGGTCGCACTTGATCCTTACCCTGGCGGCACGGGCGCGCAGCTTCGGTCCGTCAGGGGTGGGTCCGCCTCGGCGGACGTAGTGCCTGCTCTGTGGTCTCGTCGATAGCCGACGAGAGGGGACGATGTGCCCGCGAGTCGCGCGCGGCGCGGCGCAGCAGTCGCACCGCGACGGTGCGCTCGCCGGTTGCGAGGGCGGCCTGTGCTGCGCGCCACCGGCAGTACGCTGCATCGTGCGTTCGGCCGAGGTGACTCCAATGGCGGGCCGCCTGAGCCCAGAGCTCCAACGAGGGATGGCCGATCAGTCTTGCCAACTCGGCGCGCCACGCTGCTCCGTGCGCCGGTCGGGCCTCGAAGCAGCCCGATTGTCCGAACGGATCGACCTGCGCCCTGTCCAGCAGGAGCGTGAGCGTCTGGTGCAGGTCTCGGCGAATGGCGGCCGAGGCTTTCGAGGCCTCCGCCACGTCGGCAGCTGCGCGTGCGGCGAGGGCTAGGTCGGCGCCAACCTCCGCTGAGGCAGGGGTCGTCACGGCGTCGCGGAGCACGGCCAGCAGGCGGTCGAGAGCGATCTGCGGGCGGTGGCACCAGAGGTCGATGGTGGCGCCGTCTTCGGTGAGCTCGATGCGGTTCGCAAGGGTCGAAATAGGCAGCGCAGTCAGTGCGTCGTACCGCATGACCGCTTGGTCGCAGCGGCCGCGGAGCATGTCGAGGAGGGCGCGTTCGCCCTGGACGCCCTGATCCTCGTACGTCGGCGGGCCGTCGAGGAGGAGTGGATCGAGGAGCTCGGCAGCGCGGTCGACCTCGCCGGCGAGGCGCAAAGCCTTCGCCATGTTCCCGCGCACGAGGGAGGTGGGAATCGTCTCGATGCCCCATGTTGTCGCGGCCTCCAGCCCCGGCCGGCCGGCTTCGGCAACTTCGTCGCCGACCTTTCCGGCCATCATCAGGATGTGGGCTCGGGCGGCGCCCAGATGGATGTCGCCGACGGGGTCGGGAGTGGTCATCTCGACGCGGCCGGCAGCATCGAGGCTGCTGATCCCGCCGGTCAGGTCGCCGACGCTCGCAGCTGTGAAGCCCTGCTCGATGAGGATGCTTCGCAGAAGCTGGGGCGCGTCGACCTCGGCGCATGCAACGAGCGCCCGAGTTGATGCGACCCTGGCCTCGTCGTACCGACCCAGGGCGTCCAGCAACAATGCGCGTTGGTGCAACGCACGGACATATCCAACGGAGGGGGCGGTCGGTCGTTGCAGGGCAATCGCCCTGTCCGCCAGGACCAGCCCTTCCTCGGCGTCGCCCTGCCACCCCTTGATGTCGGCGGCCCGCCGATAGAGTTCGGCCGCTTCCGCGCCGTCGAAGTGGTGGAGGACTTGCATGCCTGCCGCGGCCACCTGCCAGCCGGCCGTCACGTCGCCGTCGGCCAGTGCGTCGAGCGCCGCGAGGTAGGCCTCCCCGATCCGTAGCGGCGGCGACCCGATCGTCTCGGCCGTGCCTGGCCACAGGTCCAGCACCCGACGCCACTCCACTCCCGCCTGAGCCAGCGCGAACCGCTCCGCGGCGGACCGCGCGGCGCTGATCCGCCAGACGATCTCCTCCGCGGGGTCTCCGGCGCGCTGCCAGTGCGCCGCGACTTCGGCGGCCGACGGGTCCGCGGACCGTCCGAGCGCTTCTGCGATCCGACGGTGTTCCCCGATGGACTCCGGTGTGACGAGGCGTCGCCGGACGGCTTCCGCCTGAAGGGGGTGCCCCAGCTCGACCCGGTGCTCGGTCGAGGAGCGCAACAGCTGGCGGGTGTTGAGCTCGTGTAGCCCCGTGGCCAGGTCGACGCTGCCCAGGCCCGTGATGTCGATCAGCAGTGTGTCGTCGAGTGCTCGGTCAGCAACCCCGAGCGCGCGAGCAACCCTCCATGCCTGCGGGCCGAGGCCCTCGAGGCGGTGGTCCAGCAGATCCGCAAGGAGCCGGGGCAGCGGTTGCCCTTCGGGCTGGCCGGCGAGTTGCTCGGTGAACAGCGGCTGGCCCCTGCTGCGGCGGTGGATCCGGTCGACGAGGCCCGAGTCCGCCCGCGAGGTCAGCATCAGCTCGATCTGCTCGGCGGTCTCCTCTCGGCTCAGCGGACCCAAGGCCAGGGTCGTCACCGCCGGTGACCGCTGGACACGTGTCCACCATTGCGTGCTGTGCTCGGTCGTGGACGGATCGTCGGTGCGCCAGGTGGCCACGACGGGAGCGGCGATCCGACGCGCGAGCAGATGCTCGACCAGGTCCAGGGTGGCCGAGTCGGCCCAGTGCAGGTCCTCGAGCAGCAGGGCGAGAGGACCGTGCGACGCCAGTGCGTTGAGCGTCGCGCCGACCGCGCCGAACAGCCGCTGTCGCGCCCACTCGTCGTCTGGGCCCGATGGGAGGTTCGGCACCACCTCGAGTTCCGGGAGGAGTCGTTCCATCGATCCTTTGACGTAGGGCGCGCAGTCGGCGAGGGCCTGTGTCAACCAGTGCCCTCCGTCGCTGTCGTACGTGGATCGCAGCAAGTCCGTGACCGGCAACAGAGGCGCGTCCGCTGAAAGGGGCAGGCACGACCCGTTCGCGACGAACGTGGCTGACGAAGCGAGCGAGGCGGCCGTTGTCACCAGGCGGGTCTTGCCCATGCCGGCCTCGCCCGTGACCATGAGCAGTCCTGCGCCCGTCTCGAGGTGTCGGCGGGTGGCCGCCAGTTCTGGCCCGCGGCCCGCGATCCGGTTCTCGGTTACGGAACCTGCCGCGTCCGAGGTCCCTGCGGCCAACCAGAGCTCGTGGAAACGGATGGGGTCGCCGCCCATCGCCTCGGCCAGCAGCTCCAGAACACCCCACGACGGCAGCCGTGGCGAAGAGAACACGCGCGAAACCGTCGTCCGCGAGCAGCCGACCTGCCGGGCAAGCACTCGGAGGCTCGGCCACCCAGCGTCATGGTGCAGCGCGTGCAGCGCATCGACGAGGTCGCGACGCGACCCGGGTGGCACCTCTGGGCGGGGCAGTCCTGACACACGAACCTCCCCGTATCTCAGTTCCGCCGTTCAGCATGCTCCCACCGCTTCTGCGATGTCCACCGAGTTCCGGCCCACTTCGGCAACACCGGTGTCCCGTTCTGTCCCTTCTCGTCAACCGGTCCACCCGCGGCGTGACTGTGAAGGTCCAACCGCACAGACAGGAACAAGCCGATGAACGCAAGCTGGAGCAAGAAGCTCATCGCCGCTGGGGTGGCTGTCATCTGCGCCGGCGGTCTTTGGGCTGCGCAGCCGGCAGAGGCCGAGACGGACGTCACCGGGGGCGGTCATGACGCGGCAAGTACGGGTCAGGTCATCGAGATCGACGCGATCGTCGCCCTGCGCAAGCAACAGATGGCACACGACTACGTCGAGTACGCCGCGTTCCGCGCCCAGGGGACTAGGCATCGATGACCCGCCGCGCACGAGGTACGGGTGTCGATACGTAGAAGGGCGGACCGAGTGGTTACCCCCATGACATGCAGCACGCTCACCCGTCGATCCTTCAGGCTTGATCGGTCCGCACTTCTACGACTACTCCGGTCGGAACAGCCCAAAGTGGGCGCCGTGTGCCGCGCCCACCGGCTCCGGCCCCGCCACGAAAGCGCGGTGAAAGCGCCGTGCAACCGGGCTGAAAGCGGGTCGGCCTAGCGTCACTGCCATGACCACGATCACCGCCACTCCCACGCCGTCGCGGACCTACCCGTCCCTGCGCGCGGCGTGGATCCCGCTCGCCGCCCTGTGCCTCGCGTTCTTCGTCGAGATGGTCGACAACACCCTGCTGTCGATCGCGCTGCCGACGATCGGACGTGACCTCGGCGGCGGTACGACGGCGCTGCAGTGGGTGACCGGCGCGTACTCGTTGACGTTCGGTGGCCTGCTCCTCACCGCGGGGTCGATCGCCGACCGGTTCGGGCGTCGCCGGGTGCTGCTGATCGGGCTCACCGTGTTCGGCCTGCTGAGCCTGGGCGTCGTGTTCGTGTCCACTGCGGGAGAGCTGATCGGGCTGCGCGCCGGGCTCGGCATCGCCGCCGCGTGCATGGCCCCCATCACCAACTCGCTGGTCTTCCGCCTCTTCGACGACAAGGCGCTGCGGATGCGCGCCATGACCGTGATGATCGTGGTCGGCATGTCCGGCTTCGTGCTCGGACCGCTGCTCGGCGGCACCGCCCTGGCCCACGTCCGGTGGGAGTGGCTGCTCGTCGTCAACGCGCCGATCGCGCTGATCGCCTGCATCGGCGTACGCCTCGGCGTCTCCGCCGACCGGCCCGAGGACCTGACGCACGACGCGCTCGACCTGCCGGGCGCCGTGCTCAGCATCGCCACCATCGGCCTAGCCTGCTGGTCGCTCACCAGCGGCGTGGAGCACGGCTGGCTCGCCGCCGTCACGCTCGCCTCGATCCTCGGCGCTGTGGCGGCGGGCATTGCGTTCGTGTGGCACGAGCGTCGTACGGCGGCGCCGATGCTCGACCTCGGCCTGTTCTCCAACGGCACCGTCCGCGGCGCCTCCATCGCTCAGCTGGGTACGTCGATCGCCATGGCCAGCGTGATGTTCGGGCTGATCCTGCACTTCCAGTACGCCTACGGCTGGAGCCCGGTGAAGGCCGGCCTCGCGAACCTGCCGATCATCGTGACGATGTTGGCCGCGACGCCGCTGTCCGAGTGGCTCGCGAAGCAGTTCGGGCACCGCATCGCCTGCCTGGTTGGCGCGCTCTGCCTAGGCGGCTCGCTGCTCGGCCTCTCCTGGGCCGTCGACCACGGGTACGCCGCCATCGCGGTGTGCATGGTCGTGATGACCATCGGGCTCCGCACCGTCATGACCATCTGCGCCGTCGCGCTCGTCGACGCGATGCCGGCCAACCGGACCTCCATCGGCGCCGCGCTCAACGACACCGCTCAGGAGGTCGGCACCAGCGTCGGCACCGCTGTCGTCGGCACCCTGATCGCCGCTCTCGTCACGACCCAGCTCCCGGCGGGCACGTGGGGGAGCGACCTGGTGGCGTCGTTCTTCCACGGGGAGCGGATCATCTACGGCGTGCTGGCCGTCGTCGTCGGCGTCGTCACCGCGGTCGGCGCGCTGACGCTCACCGACTCCCGCTCGACTGAGGAGCACGGCTGAGGGCGTACTGATCGCCAAGTGCGAACGCCGCGGCGGCCTCGGCGTGGGTGCGCATGGAGTCCAGCAGGGGGATGGGGGAGTCCTGCGGGCGGACCAGCAGCTCGATCTCGGTGCAGGCCATGACGAGGGCCTCGGAGCCCGAGGCGGCGAGCCCCTCGATGATGCCGGAGTACGTCGCCCGTGAGCGATCCTCCACCCGGCCGAGCGTGAGCTCGTCGAAGATGATCCGGTCCACGTCCGTGCGTCCGCCGGCGTCGGGGACGTCGACGGTCATACCCGCGCGGGTCAGCCGGCCGACGTAGAAGTCCTCCTCCATCACCCAGCGGGCACCGAGCACGCCGAGGCGCGACCAGCCGGACTCGCGGGCCCGGTCGGCGATGGCGTCGGCGATGTGCAGGAGCGGGATGTCGATCGAGGCTTGCACGTCGTCGGCGACGCGGTGCATGAGGTTGGTGCAGATCAGCACGGCATCGGCCCCGGAGCGCTCGCAGCGCTGACCGGCCTCGGCCAGCAACCGACCCGCAGCCGCCCAGTCGCCGCGGACCTGGCAGTCCCGGACCTCGGCGAAGTCCAGTGACTCGAGGACGACCTTGGCCGACGCGTGGCCGCCCAGACGCCCCGCCACGAGCTCGTTGATGACGCGGTAGTAGTTCAGGGTCGAATGCCAGCTCATGCCGCCGATGAGGCCGATGGTCTTCATGCCTCCATCGTTGGCGAGTGCCAGCGCCCGGAGTAGCCCCGACTTCGTTCCACCGTCCATAACGTCGCCTTATGCTTGGGGGATGGACCCCAAGCGTTTGCTGATCTTCCGTGCGGTCGCCCGGGCCGGCTCGATCAGTGGCGCCGCCCGGGACCTGGGCTGGACCCAGCCCGCGGTCAGCCAGCACCTCCGGGCGCTGGAGCGGTCGGTCGACTGCACGCTGCTGCTCCGCGGGGCTGGGGGCGTCGAGCTCACCGAGCCGGGGCGTGTGCTGCTCGCCCGCGCGGACGCCCTGGCGGTCCAGCTCCACATGGCGGAGGAGGAGCTGGCCGATCTGACGGCGCTGCGGCGTGGGCGGGTCCGGCTCGCGGCGTACCCCTCCGCGGCCGCGACCCTGGTCCCGCGCGCGATCGCCGGGCTCAGGTCCAGGCACCCCGACATCGACGTCGAGCTCACGGAGGCGGAGCCGCCCGAGGCGCTGGACCTTCTGAACGCGGGGGACGTCGACCTGGCCCTGGTCTTCAGCTACGGCGACGACCCGGTCGACACGCCCGGGCTGCGCTGGACGCCACTGGCCGACGAGCCGGTTGCCCTGGTGATCGGCGCCGACCACCCCGCCGTACGCCGGAAGCGACTGACCTTGCGCGACCTGGCCGGCGAGCCGTGGATCGTCGGCTGCGCCCGGTGCCGCGCGCACACGCTGCTGCTCTGTGCCGAGGCGGGGTTCGAGCCACGGGTGCGCCACGTCAGCGACGACTACGTCGTGGTGCAGAACCTGGTCGCGGTCGGGCTCGGCGTCACCCTCCTGCCGCGCTCGGCACTCGAGGCCTACCGGCATCCGGACGTGACCATCCGCGAGCACGCGTCGTTCGGCACCCGCACCTTCGGGGTCGTGCACCGTGAGGGAGCCGAGCAGGTCCCGGCAACGGCGGCCCTGGTGCGCCAGCTGTCCGGGTGACGCCGGCCGTCAGCGGCGCTGCAGCTCCCAGGCAAGGTCGATGGCGGTGCGTACAGCATCAGGCTGTGCCTGGTCGAGATACGCCTCGACCTTGTGGTGCGCCTCCATCCGCGGAGGTACGCCGAAGGTGTCCGGGTAGGCCTCGAGCAGTGACTCCCGCTGGCTCAGTGGGACCCGGATCACCAAGGTGTTCGGGTCGTCCAGCCGTACGACGAGGCGGTCGTTGACGTACCACGCCGGCCGCGCCTCGGTCCCCTTCCGCTTGACCTGAGGCAAGGACTCCGCGTACCGGCCGACCTCCTCTGGCGTCATTCAAGAAGCGTAGGCCGGTGACGTTCTCTGGCGTGGCCTCAGGTCTGGTGGTCGTTCGGTGACTGCAGGCCGGCCTCTCGTGCGCGCACGATGGCTTGAGAGCGGTCGGCCACGGCGAGCTTCCGGAAGATGTTGCTGATGTAGTTGCGGACGGTCTTGGGCGACAGGTTGAGTTCGTGCGCGATGGTCGCATTGCTGAGACCTCGCGACATCAGCGCCAGGACGGCGTGCTCACTCTCGGTGAGCTCAGGAAACGGACGCGACGGCGAGGCTGGCTGCGCGAAGAACGCCATCATCCGTGAGGCGATGGCCCGGCTGAAGATGGCCTCTCCGTTGCCGACCACCTGAAGAGCCCGTGCGAAGTCGTCGCTGTCCATGTCCTTGAGCACGTAGCCGCGCGCTCCGGCGCGCATCGCGGCGAACACGGACTCGTCGTCCTCGTACATCGTCACGACCAGGATGTTGGTCTCCGGGCGCCTCGCGATGATCACCCGGATCGCGTCGAGCCCGCTGCCACCAGGCATCTGCAGGTCCATCAGCACCAGGTCGGGGTCGTGCTGCTCGACGACCGCGCATGCGGTGACGCCGTCGGGCGCCTCGGCGACCACCTCCATGTCCGTGATCGTGGAGACGAGGGCACGTACGCCCCTCCTGAACAGCTCGTGGTCATCGACCACCACGATGCGCAAGGGAGTGTGAGTCATGGGCCTGCTGCTCTCATCGGGAGCTCGACGACGACCGTCGTCCAGTCTTGTCTCCTGGCGACGTCCACGGTTCCGCCGAGCTCGTCTGCTCGCTCACGCATGGCGGTGAGCCCGACTCCCGCGACCAAGGGCGTGGGCAGTCCGCGTCCGTCATCGCTGACCGAGAGCCGCACCCGCGCACCCATGCTCTCGATGACGACCCGGGCAGTCGTGGCGCCGGCGTGCTTGACCACGTTTTGTAGTGCCTCGGTGGCGATGCGGTAGACCGCCACCTCGACCGCTGCCGGAAGCTCCGGGAGTCCGGGGTCGACGTCGATGTCGAGCACCGGCGCCGTCGGGATCGTCCACTGGTTCCGCAGCGCGCCCACCAACCCGAGCTCGTCGAGCCGCGGCGGTCGCAAGTCGTAGACGAGCCGCCGGATGTCGGCGGCGGTGTTGCGAACGTCGGCCAGGAGATCCACGACGATGTCCGAGGCCGCAGCGGGGTTGTCGGGGAGCAGTCGTTGGACGGCCTTGAGCTCCAGCTGCATGGCGGCGAGCGTCGGACCGAGTCCGTCGTGCAGGTCCCGCCGGATCCGACGACGTTCCTCCTCTCGCGCAGTCACCAGCGCCGCTCGAGACTCCTGCACCGCCACCGCGGCACGTTGAGCAAACACCGAGACCGCCACCTGATCGGCCAGGTCCTGAAGGAGCACCAGGTCGGCGGCCGACAGCGACAGACCTCGCCGGCGATGCCCCGCAGCCAAGGTGCCCAGCCGCTCGGTGCGGAACACGATCGGGAGCAGGGTCGTCTCGGTGCCCGCGACCAGTTCGCCGTACACCTGTGGCACCTCGCCGGACAGCTCGATCACCACGTACGGCAGGTTCACCGACCGGGCGACGATGGCCGGCAGCGGCGAGGACCCGGACGAGGGATCGATGTCCAGCTCTCGCTGGAGCGAGACGATCGCTCCGTAGGCGTCCTCGTGCTGCCCGTGGATCACCTCCTCGACGTTGCTCCGCAGCCAACGGCGCACGGGCTCGACCGTGGCCACGACCGCGACGGTCGCCACCACGTACAGCCATGCCCGACCGGCGTGACCGTCGCGGACTCCACCGATCGTGAGCACGAGGACATAGAGCGCTGCGCAGTAGGACAGCAGCAGGCCGTAGGTGAGGGCGGCCTCGGCGACCGAGGCGCGTTTGGGTGGCCACGGTCGTCGAGGCGAGGTCGCCTTCATGCGCGGGTCGTCGCCACGCTCTCGCGCGTGGGCCGCAGCAACAGGAAGATCACGACGGCAGCCCCCACCACACTGAGGATCGCGAGCAGGCGCAGCGTGGTGTCACCGGCGAAGACCCCGGCCAGCGAGGCCAGCCCGTCCAACCCGCGGATCACGATCGTCAGGATCAACCCCCAGCGCTCGCCACGCCAGATGCCGAAGCTGCCGACGAGCCCGAGGACGCCGAAGACGACCCCCACCACCAGTACGGCGAACGGAGGATTATCGCCGCTCGCACTGGCGCCCTCCGCTCCCAGCGGCAGCGGCGCGATCGACACCACCAGGCCGATCACGCTGATCAGTGCGTTGAGGACAGCCGCCGCTGCCTTCGAACCGGACAACGAACGCGGTGCATGAGTGGACATCGGATCTCCTGACCTGTGATGCGAGGTCCGACCGGGCCTCGACAGGTCGAGCATGTGGCGCTCAGTGTCCCGCGGTCAGGTGACCGGAGTCCACGATCCTTGGGAGGATTTCCCGAGACGTGTTGACCGATGGTCACGTGCGAACGAACGCTAGGACCGCCAGGACACGACGATTGCTGGTGGCGTCGGGGTGGAGCTCGAGCTTCGTGAAGATGGTGCTGACGACGGGTTCTACGGTCTTGATGCTCAGGTGGAGCTCGTCGCAGATCGCCGCGTTCGAGAGCCCGCGTGCCATGAGCTCGAGGACTTGTCGCTCGCGTTGGCTGAGACCTTCGAGGTGACCGGCCTGTCTTTGCCGGGTGATCACGTCCGAGACGGTGAGGTGGTCGATCACCAGAGCGGCCTGCGCGGCGAGGTCGCCGAAGAGTCTTGCTTCCGCGAGCGACAGCCGGTCTGTGGCTGACCGGTCGACGGTCAGGGCGCCGATCGTCGCGCCGCGGCTCTCCACGACACGAACATGGAGGTCTGCCGAGTCGAGCAGGGCAGTGATGCTCGTCGTCGGGACATCCTCACCTGTCTCGGGCCAGACACCTACGGCGTGGAGGTCGCCGCCGGTCCCCATCCACAGTCTCGCCCCGGTCCCAGCCATGGCCTGCGCCGCTGCCGAGGCGATGTCGGTGGGCAGGTCCTCGGACCTGGGTCCGGTCCGCGACAGCCAGGTCAGTGCGTCGTACGCAGCGACGTGCTGGCCATGGACGATCGCCCACCCTGCCGCCACCGGGATGAGGGCGGCAGTGATGAGTCCAGGCACTGGCGTGTGCCAGATCGCAAGGCCGACGACGAGCGACGTCAGCGAGACTGCCGCGGCTGTCACGAGCCAGGCCAGCTGGCGACGTACGAGGCCGTCGGATGACCGCCACCGGGCGACCAGGGCGAGCACCCAGAGGACCTGGAACCCGAAGTAGGTGGGGTGCGCGACCGCCGACCAGATCCCGGCAACGAGGGCAGGTGCGGTGGAGTTCAGCGGATGTGGCGTGACCACGCCGACCGACGCATACCCGACCGGCCAGATCGCCGAGAGGGTGGCGCAGAGCAGGGTGAGCGCCACGATCACTGCTGCCACCGGTCGCCATCGACGAGATGGGAGCCGACCGTCGGGGAAGCAGATGACCGCGAAGGTCGTGAGGGCCAGCGCGACGACCAGCGGCCATACGCCAAGCCATCCCCACCACGGACTCGCCTCGGCGGCGGCTGAGTGGCCCAGCTGACGGCCGAGGAACATGACGCCTTCGACCACGCCTGCGCCCATGAACAGCAGACCCTCGCGGTGCCCGGGACGCTGGAACAGCACGTAGCACCGACGACCGTGAGTGCCAGCGCCAACAATGCGTTGTGCAGGTTGGGGAGCCAGATCCCTCGTGTCAGTCCCAGGGCGACCAGGACGACGACGAGGCTCACGAGCAGGGGTGGCGCCAGGCTGCGCAGTCCCCGCGGGTCCGTACGGGTCACCAGTTCATCGTGGCACGGCTGCGCCCGGCACCGTCCAGGGTTTTCCCTGATTCTCGAGCCCGGGGTTCTCCCCGGTACCGACAACCCGGCGAACCGCCGAGAGTGCAGGTCAAAGCCGACGACTAGGGGACCCGATGACCACCACCTCTTCGACCGCCGAGACCACCACCGTGGTGACCACCCCGACGGACCGCTTGCTGACCGGTTCGTTGCTGGTCGCCCCGCTCGTCTACCTCGCCGCAGACACGACCTACGTCGCCCGTGGCTGGGACGACGCCACCGGAGGAGTGCTGCACGTGGTCGGGGCCATCGCGTACGGCTTCGTCGTGCTTCGCGTCGCCTCCTGGCTGCCGCGCGTGTCGAGGCTCGCGGCCTGGATCCTGCTGACCGGGCTCATCGGGATGGTCGGAAACTCGGCGTACGGGTTCGATGCGATCCACCTGTCGCTCGGCGACCCTCAGCTCGTGGACCAGCCGGGCGCCGCCAACCTGATCAAGCCACTGGGACTGTTCTTCCCGCTGTCCTTCGCCCTGGTCGCAGGTGCCCTGATCAGACTGGGTCACCGATGGCAGGGCGTCCTGGCGTTGACGGCGATCCTGACCTGGCCGGTCGCCCACATCGGCAACCTCGGGGTGGTCGCCGTGACGGTGGACATCGCGCTGGTCATCGCGTTCGGGAGCCTGGTCTGGGCGCGTTCGGGAGCAGAGTGAGCTCGATCATCGGTACTCCTCGTCCGGGGTGCCCTCGTCGGTCGTGGCTGACCGCCGGCGACGTCGCCGCCGGACGACGTAGGCGAAGGCCAGCAGCGCCAGGAGTACGGCGAGGATCGGCGCGCCTCGCTCGAGAGCCGTGTTGACGGCGTCGATGTTGTTGCCGGCCTGGATTCCGATGGTCGTCCAGACGGCGACCCAGATCGTGGCACCGATCATGTTCGCGACGAGGAACCGCCGCCAGGACATGGCGGTCACGCCGGCGACCAACCCGTTGACGCGACGCAGGAGGGGGACGAACCGACCGACGACCACCGTGGTGACGCCGTGGTGCTGGTAGAAACCCTCGACCCGGTCGAGCAGGTCGTGGCTGACACCGAACCGTCGTCCCAACCGGATCGCGAGCGGGCGGCCGCCGTACCGCCCGATGACGTACGCCGCGCTCTCCCCGAGCACCGCAGCCGCCCAGCCGACGACCAGCACCGACAGCAGGCCGAGATCCTCCGACACGGTGAAGATCGAGGCCACGACGAGGGTGGCCTCACCGGGCAGGGGGATACCGAGGTTCGCGAGGAAGACCAGCAGCGCGACCGCGACGTACCCGTAGTCCTCGATGTACGGCGCAACGGTGCCGAACACGCCGGGCAGGTCGGTCATGGACGGGCCTCCCAGAGCCGTGGTCACGCATCGCAGGCCGCCATGCCAACGATCATTTGGCACTGGTTTGCCAAAACATACTGGATCGAGGGGGTCGCCCGAAACCAGCGTACGACGTACCCTCACGCACATGACGAAGCGCGAGGACGGGCGTACGGCGCGGCGGGATCGCAACAGCGACGCCGTCCTTGACACCGTCCACGAGATGTTCGTGGAGGGGAACTTCTCGCCCTCGGTCGAGGACGTCGCGGCGCGGTCCGGTGTCTCCCTCCGCTCGGTCTACCGCTACTTCGAGGACACCGAGGCGCTGCTGCACCTGGCGATCGAGCGTCGGACCGCGCTCGTCGGTGAGCTCTACGCGCTCGACGAGCTCGGCGAGGGGACATTGGCGGAACGCGTGCTGTCGCTGGTCAACCAGCGCCTGGTGATCCACAGCAAGCTGGCCCCGACCATCCGGGCGGCGATGCTCAGGGCGCCGTTCTCGCCGCAGATCGCCGAGCAGGTGCGCCAGCGTCGCGACCTGCTCGCCGCTCAGGTCGGGGAGCAGTTCGCCCGGGAGGTCGGCGTGCTCCCCAGGTCGCGGGGCGAGGAGCTGCTCGCCAGCATCGACGCACTGTGCTCCTTCGACACGATGGAGGAACTCCGCGTACGGCGCGGGATGTCGATCAGCCGGGCCCGGCGGGTGATGGTCAGCAGCGTGACCGCGTTGCTGTCCGCCGGCGCCGTGAACAAGTGACACCCTGACTGCCATGGGCATCCTCGAGATCGCCGACGACCTGTGGACCGGTGCTCGCCGGATCGAGGACACCCACCCGTTCTCCCTGTCAGGAGAGGCCGAGGAGGTCGCCGACGGCGTCGCGTTCGTCCCGGCGTTCGCCAACGTCTCGGCTCTCGCGACCCACGACGGCCTCGCTCTGGTCGACACCGGCAGCGCACCGTTCGCCCAGCACATCCACGACACCCTGCGCCGGTGGGACACCACCCGCCTCAACACCGCCGTCTTCTCCCACGGCCACATCGACCACGTCTTCGGCGTGGCGCCGTTCGAGGAGGAGGCACGCACCAACGGCTGGGCAGCGCCCCACGTCGTCGCTCATGAGCGGATGCCGGCCCGCTTCGACCGCTACATCCTCACGGCCGGCTACAACGAGGTCATCAACCAGCGCCAGTTCGGGCTGCCGGACCTGCGGTGGCCCCGGGAGTACCGCTACCCGGACGAGACGTACGCCGACGCGACCCGCCTGGAGGTCGGCGGCCTCGAGCTGCAGCTGACGCACTGCAAGGGCGAGACCGACGACCACACGTACACCTGGGTGCCCGATCGCAAGCTCCTGTGTTGCGGTGACCTCTTCATCTGGGCGTCCCCGAACGCCGGCAACCCGCAGAAGGTGCAGCGCTACCCACGCGAGTGGGCCGCGGGTCTCCGGACGATGGCGGGGTTGGGCGCCGAGATCATGCTGCCCGGTCACGGCGTGCCGGTGATCGGCGCGGACCGGATCCGCCAGGCGCTCACCGACAGCGCCGACCTGCTCGATCACCTGCACGACGAGACGGTCGCGCTGATGAACGCCGGTGCCCGGCTGGACGACATCGTGCACACCGTCCGCGGCCCGCAGCACCTGCTGGACCGGCCCTACCTGCGGCCGGTGTACGACGAGCCCGAGTTCGTCGTACGCAACGTCTGGCGGCTGTACGGCGGCTGGTGGGACGGCGACCCGTCCCACCTCAAGCCGTCACCCGCCGCAGACCTGGCGTCCGAGATCGCCTCCCTCGCCGGCGGCGCGGGGCGGCTCGCCGAGCGGGCGCTGGAGGTGCTCGAGGCCGGCGACGACCGCCTCGCCGGTCACCTGGCCGAGCTGGCGTCGCAGGCGGCACCGGGTGACCCGGCCATCGCCGCCGTCCGGGCCCAGGTCTTCTCGACCCGCGCCGCGCACGAGGCGTCGACGATGGCACAGGGCGTCTTCAGCTGGGCCGCCCGCGAGTCGGCAGTCGAGTAGCCGCTCAGTCGATCAGGTCCTCCTTGCGCAGCCAGCGCAGGGAGAAGATGCCGAAGAGCGACGGCAGGTACGTCGTGCACATCCGCTGGCTGACCGCGATGGCGAACGCGGGACCGGACGGGACGCCGACGGCGACCAGGCCGGCCGCGATCGCCGCCTCGCCCACGCCGACGTTGCCGGGCACCGGGACCAGGCTCGCGAAGAGCGACGCGGCCGCGGCGACGAAGAGAGCCGACCCGTAGGAGATCGACGGCTGCATCCCCTCGACCAGGCTCTCCAGGCACAGCGCGGTGATCATCAGCGACAGCAGGTTGGTGCCGAAGAGGCCCAGGGCGCGCGTCGGGCTCTGGGTGACGACCTGGAGCGAGTGCCCCAGGCTGCGCACCATCGTCAGCACCTGGCGGCGGAGCTTGGGGATCAGCGCGAACGCGATCGCGGAGAGCACCAGCACGACCACGAAGAGCACCAGGATCCGGTCGAGGTTGCCGGGCCCGGACAGCTCCATGCCTTCTGGCAGGCTCTGTGCCAACAGGACCGCGATCAGGACCACGAGCACGTTGGCGACCGAGGCCGCGAACGAGTCCAGGCCGGTCGCCGTGACCGCGACGGCCGGTCCTTCGCCGTAGCGACGGAAGAAGGTCGTGTAGAGCGCGACCCTGCCGAGCGTGGCCGAGATCGCCAGGCCGACGGTCTTCACGGCGTACTGCAGGTGCACCAGGGGGACCAGCGGGAGGCGGGTCTTCACCGTCGAGATCGCGGTCCCCGCATCGGCGACGGACGTGAGCTGGCAGACGGCGAACCCGATCACCACCCACACCCAGGTCGCTCCGCTCCAGGTCGCCCAGACCGAGTCCCAGTCCAAGTCGAGGAGCGTGCTGAGCAGGATGTACGCCGCGAGCAGGATGAACCCGGTCTGCAGCAGGTCGCGGGCCTTGACCCGCACGATCTCGGCCGGCGGGGGCGGCTCGGTGCCCGTGCGATCGGCGATCGTCGTGCGCAGGGACTCGACCAGCGCCTTGGTCTCCTTGCTGCTGCGCAGCGACTTCGGCAGCGCGGCCCTTTGCAGGTAGGGCTGTGCGGCGACGACCCGGTCGGCGCCGAGCCCGGCGAGGGCGGTGTCCACGGCGCGCTCGACCCCGACCGCGACCGCCTGGCTGGCGAGCAGTACGGCGACGTCCTGTGAGCGCTGGGCCTCGCTGGCGGCGACCGCGCCGCCACTGAACTCGGAGAACACGGGACGGACGCCGTAGTCAGCGATGTGCTCGAGCGTGAGCTCGCCATGGCTGAGACCCGCGTCGTGCAGCGCACCGACCGAGACCCAGACCCGGCGGAGCGTGTCGTCGTCCAGGTCGGAGGAGTCGACCAGGGGAGTGCCGGGAGCGCCGAGCACCAGCACCGCATCGCCGGAGCTCTCGGCGGCCGCGATGACGTGGTCGACGGCGACGCCCGCGCGCTCGGCCAGGATCGTCACCAGAGCCTCGTGCTCGACGAGCTGGAGCCGGGTGGCTCCCGGGGAGCTCTGGTCGCGGTAGATCAGGGTGCGCCACCAGCGAGCTGCCAGTCGCGCGTCGGTCGCGTCGCGGCCATAGACCTTGATCAGCAGCGGCTGACCTTCGGCGGCGTCGGCGTACAGGATCCGGGCGCCCCACGGCTGGCGGTCGGCGAGCCGCAGCCCGTCGACGTGCACGCCCATCCGGGCGAGACTCTCGGCGACCTGGCGGACGTCGGGGTGGCCGGCGGGCGAGCCGACCACGACGAGGGTGACCCCGGCGGCCGCGATGCCGATCGCCAGTGCACCGAGCACGTCGGTCGGGCCCGCGATCCCGATCGCCCAGGCCGCCAGGCACTGGACGGCGACGACGGCGACGTGGAAGCGGCGCAGGGTGCCGACGACGAACGGCCGCAGCACCAGCAGCACCGACGTCACGATCGCGACCCGGAGGGTGGGGAAGCCGTGCGCCGACCCGCTCTGGACCCGGCCCGGGTCGATCTCGGGGAGGCCCGCGCCCGCGACGTACGACGCGATGACGGCGCCGCCGATCGCCGCGCCGATAGCCAGCAGCACCGCCACCGGGAGGCGGCCGCGGCGAGGCGCGGTGAAGATGACGGCGACGATGACGCACACCGCATAGATCGCCCCGATGGCGTACGCCGCGTCGAAGAGCGTGGTCGCCCAGCGCGGCAGGTAGTCGGCAACGCCGCGGACGGCGCGGTCGAGGACCCCGCGGTGCGCGGCGGCGCGGGCGCAGCCGAGCACGACGAGGAGACCAACGACGGCGAGCGCCACGTCGATCGGCCGCCGCGAGCGGGTGTCGGTGCCGGCGATGAAGAAGCGCGACGTGAACTGCGGTGATGGGAGCTGGGGCTCGGTCTCGGTCACGGCGTACCTCCTGTGTCGTGGCCCCGGTCATGACCGACCAGGTCGGTGCGGTGGCCGAACCCCTCGAGCCAGCCGACCAGCACCCGGTGCAGTGCGTCCGCCCCCACCACCATGTCCTCGGGCATCTCGAGGTCGACCGGGTGCACGACCATGCCCCGGTCCTGCCAGCCGCCGAGACCGCCGTGGCAGGCGACCAGTCCTTCGAAGGCGGCCACCTCGTCCAGGTCGTCGAGCAGGCTGTTGACGTAGATGTCGGGCGCCTCCGGCATGGTGGCCGCGCGCAGCACGAACTCCGGCGCACGCGGGCCGAACCGCGCCAGCGGGTCGACGCCCACGACGACCCCGTCGCGGACCCGGTGCTCACCGCCCGGGCCGAGCGCGACCGGGCCGTGCTCGACGGTGTCGACGACGACGAACCCGACGCCCGGGTGCTCGACCAGGCCCGGCACGAGCGCGGGGAAGCGGGCCGAAAGCTCGTCGGAGTCGAGCCGGTGCTGCTCGCCGGCGACGTAGATCAGCCCAAGGTTGCCGGACCCGAAGACCAGGAACTTCTCCTCGGGCTTCGCGCTGGCCGGCTCGCGGGTCTCGAAGGTGTCGGCGGTGATCCGCACCGAGGCCCGGTCGAGGGCCCGGCCCATCACCGTGTCCTGGTCGGCGTTGCCGGCGACCATCGAGTTCAGCGCGCCACTGCCCTCGGCGTTCTCGACGGACGCGATCGCGGTCGCGTCCGAGAGCCGGGAGACGAGCGCGGCCAGGTCCTCGCCGTACCGGTCCGCGAAGATCGTGCCCTGCGACTGGCCGTGGTCGGAGAGGACGACGATGTGGTACTTCCGCGGCGCGACGGCGGCGACCTGCTCGATCTGGGCCAGTACGGCGTCGATGCCGGCGAGCGCGTCCAGCGACTCGGGCTGCAGGATGCCGGCGTGGTGCGCGACGGCGTCGTAGTCGACGTAGTCGACGTACACGGTCCGCCGGCCCTTGAGCATGGCGTCGGCGACGAGCGTGGTGTTGAGGTCGCGGACGACGCCGTTGAGGGCGGCCCGCTCCATCGCGAACGCCCAGCCCCGGTGCACCCGGGGGCGGATGTCGCGGCGGCGGGCGCGACTCGCCTGGAACCGCTCGCGGGCGATCTCGCTGATCGCACGCGTCATGCTGCGGGTGAACCCGGCCGGCCGGCTGAGGAAGTTCGAGATCGTACGCCGCGACTCGCGGGTCTCGTGGCCGCGCCCCACCGCGCTCATCGTGGCGTACGCCGTCGGCGCGTCGCCCGTGAAGAGGTTGCTGACCGAGACCCCGTCGTCGGCGAGCAGGCCGAGCCCGTCGGAGTGCATCGCCTCGATCAGGGCTGCGTCGGCGGGCCGGTTGGCGACGTACACCTTGCCCGACGCGCGGTCGACCCAGCGGAAGGCCGGGATGCCCTCGATGGTCCCGTGCAGGATGCCCATCTGGCTGGCCGGCGTCGTGGCCGGCAGCTTGGGACGCCACTCGACCGAGCGGTGCGTCCCGCTGCGGATCCAGCGCGAGAGCGTCGGCACGGTGCCGGCGCGCACGCACCAGTCGAGCACCGGGTAGGGCACCCCGTCGGCCTGCACGAAGACGATGCCCGGGACGTCGGGGTCGTCCAGCGTGACGCGTTGGCGGCGCGCGCGCCGCAGCAGCGAGGCGGTCACCGCGTCGTCGGTGCCGGCCGTCGCGACCCAGACGAAGAACGTGGAGACGAACGCGACGATCCAGGAGGCCAGCAGCGCCCAGCCGAGGTCGGCGGCGTCCAGGCCCTTGGGCGCATAGACGACGAGCCAGACCGCGAGCGCCTGGCCGAGCAGCCCGAGCAGGATGCTCCCGACCCAGCCGAGCCGGATCGCGCCCTCGACCAGCAGCACCCGGAGGACCGCGCCGATGACCGCCACCAGGACGGCCGTGCGGAGCGCGTCCTCCCAGCCGGTGAGGTTGAAGCCGGGCAACACCCACGACGCGAACACCAGCCCCACGGTGCCGCCGATGATGCCCAGCACGGCCCGGCCCAGGTCGCCCCAACGCAGGTGCCACCGGGAGTGCGCGCCCGCGGCAGATCCGGCCATGTCGCGACCGTAGCGGAATCGGAACCCCGCGTAATGGCCCGTTGCGGGTGACTCGCAGGCGCGTTCGGGCGCTGTGGGAGGCTGCGGACGTGGCTGACGCCGAGATCGTGCCGGGGGACCGGCCGGGGACGTTCGTGCTGCGGATGTCAGGGATGGACCAGTCCTGCGTGGACCTCGAGGACCCGACCCGGATCGTCTTCGACTACGTACGACGGCTCGCGGACGTCGTGGATGCGGTCGCGCCGGCGTCGGCGCCGCTACGGGTGGTGCACGTCGGCGGTGCCGGGATGACGTTGCCGCGGTACGTCGCCGCGACCCGCCCGCACTCGGCGCAGGTGGTCCTCGAACCGGCTGCCGCGGTCACCGAGCTGGTCCGGCGCGAGCTCCCGCTGCCGCGGCAGAGCGGCATCAAGGTGCGCGACGTCGACGGTCGCAGCGGCATCGCCGCCCTGCGCGACTCCTTCGCGGACCTGGTGGTGGTCGACGCCTTCGCCGATGCGCGGGTGCCGGGCTCGCTGGTGACGTCGTCGTTCGCGGCCGACCTGTTGCGGGTCGTCGGCCCGTCCGGGGTGGTGGCCCTCAACCTGACCGACCGAGCGCCGTTCGGCTGGACCCGACGGGCGATCGCGTCCCTGCGGACGGCCTTCCCTACCTTGCTGCTGACCGCGGAGCCGGCGACCCTGCGGGCCAAGCGGCTCGGCAACCTGGTGGTCGTCGCCTCGGCCGGCAGCGTGCCACTGGCGGCCCTGCAGGCCCGCGCCACCACCGCAGTCTCGCCGTACCGGGTGCTCGACGCCCGCGCGGTGTCCGACGGCTTCGGTGGCGGTACGCCGTTCACAGATCTCGATGCGGAGCCCTCGCCTGCGCCCTAGGCCCGTGATACGTCAATCAACCACTCCCGGAGCCCGCGCTGCTCTGCCGGAGTGAGCAGGATGGCGCGCTTCCGAAGGGCGAGTAGGACGGTGGCGACGAGGTCGTCCACGGCGGCCGGTACGTCCGCGGGCGCAGCGACGCCTTCGGCCGCCAGCGCCTCGAGGACCTCGAGACGTTGCCCGGAGAGCGCCTTCGGAGCCAGCTGCGCGATGGCAGCGAGACCGCGCAGCCGCCGTGCGAGCAGGACGTTGTCGAGGTCGCTGGCCAGGTCCGCGAGCGAGAGCGACGGCGCCGAGAGATCGTCGATGGTGGTGATGCCTGCGGCCTTCAGCGCGTCCGCCGAACTCTTGTATGGCTCGATCTCGAGGAGGTTGGTGCGGGGCTCGCCGGGATAGCGAGTGAGGAACTCATCCGAGGCGGCCAGCTCTTTGAGGAACGGGTCGTTCGAGACTTCCGCACGACCCACCTCCACCGTCATGACGGACGCGAGCCGGTCCAACGCCTCACGGGGCCGGCCTCGACGCGCGTAGTGACACGCGAGGTCGTAGTCGAGAGTTGTCGAACCCAGTCCGGCGGTGACCCCGGGAGGAGGCTCGGCGTTCCTGGCGATCGCGTCGAGCACCTCGGCCACCGGCAGCATGGAGGCTCTGAACACGTCGTGCTTCGGCAGCGCCAGCACCGCCTCCAGGAGGATGCGAGCGCGGTCCCGTGCAACGGCGAACGCACTGACCTGCAGCTCCGGATCGAGCGCGATGGCCCGGTTGAGGGTGACCGCGGTGGCTGTGTGCAGGAGGCGGATTCGGAGGTACCGGGTCTGGTCGCTGGCGGTGTTCAGGGTCTCGGCACGAGCGACCAGCCACGAGGCGTACGACTTCTGGCGCCGGGGGTCCTCGATGGATCGGTCACGAAGGTAGCGAAACGCAACCTGGGCCGGCAGGTTCTGCGGGTCTGCGTCCACCGCGGCGATGAGCAGCTGGATCCGCGCGTCCTGGTCGCGAGCTTCTGATGTGGCGGCGTACTGCCATCCGACACCCCGCCAGTCCTGTGCACCGGAGAGCCCGTCGAAGCCAGAGCGGTAGCCCTGGCTGAGCGTCATCAGCACGAAAGCCGCCGCCATCTTGAGCGGGTCCACCTCTGGGCCGTCCAGCCCGAGCGGCTTGCTCAGGATCACCGCCGACCCAGCGCTCTTTCCGTTGCGAGTCATCACGGCGTACGCCTCCCCGCCCTCGCGCGAGTCGACCACGACCCGCCACGGGGTGACGCCGAGGATCGCCTGGACAGCTGTCAACGCCGCTGCCAGCCAACCGTTCTTCACATCGGTGATCGCCTTGCCGTTGAGGATCTCCACGTCGGTGCCCTGGGGGACCTCCAGCCCGGCGGGTGGTTCGCCGCCGAGCTCGCGGAGCATGGCGATGATCTGGGTGGCGGCCGCCGGATCGTCGTCTCCTTCCGCATTCCGAGCCTCGACCGTCAGTCGCATCCGACTGCCGAGGACGACCGCCCATGCGACTGCGGAGATCAGGTAGCAGGCGATCGTCCAGGAGAATGTCGTCCCGTCCGAGCTGAGCCACCACGGGGAGGCCGCACTCACGAGGACACCGATCGTGCCGAGCACTGCGGTCCACCCGATGGTCGCGCGGTCCAACCGTGGCCAGCGTCGCGGCCAGACGAGCAGCAGCAACCTGGCCGCTACGGCGATGGCCAGCGCGATCGCCAGACCGGCGAGGACGAGCGTCGATGCGGGATCGACGACCGACTCCTTGAACTTCTTCCATTCCGACTCGTCGGTCTCGAGGCGGGTCACCACATTGTGGTCGGTGGGCGGTGCGTCGACCTTCGGCTTGGCGTCATCGCGGATCGCGATGGCAGCGGCGTTCTCCGCATCGACCGCCAGGACCGCGGTGGCGGCGTCGAGCACGCTCTTCCATGCAGCAGACACCACCTGCTTGTCGGTGCTGGTCAGCTTTGCGGCTGCGTCGGCCTTCTCCTCGGCGACATTCAGCAGGCCGAACGCCACTTTGGCCTTGTGGGCAGCGTCCTTCTCCTCCTCCGAGCAGATCGCCGGAAGGTCACCGTCTTTCCGCGCCGCCTCGATGACCGCAAGCGCATCGTCCGGGTGGTCGCGCTCGAGCAGCCCCGCAGCGACCTTGCATACGGGCGAATCCGGCGCCGGGAGACCTTGCGCGCTGGCTGCGCCAAGCACTGCCAGTAGCGCGGGCGCGATCAGGACGAGGGTGGCACGTCGTGCGAAGGAAACGACCATCAGAATCTCCCGGAGGTCTGTGGTCTGAGCCGAATGCGCTCCAGCAAACTCGGGTTGGGTCCGCCCAGGGGCGGTTTACCGCAAATCCGGCCAGTGGTCCAGTCGGCCGAGATCTCCGGTGCGAGCGTCAGGCGTACGACGTCCCGCGTGGCTCGCGGGTCCACAGCACGCCGTCACCGGCGACGGGACCCTCGGCGGCGAGCGTCCGCTTGAGCACCTTGTTGGTGGCCGTGCGCGGGAGCGTCGAGACGACCCGCACGTACGCCGGCCAGCCCTTGCGGGACAGGTCGGCCTGCTCGGCCAGGAACGACTCGAGGTCATCAGGCGACAGCGTGCCTCGCACGACAAGAGCAGCCATCACCTGGTCGCCCACCGACGGGTCCGGCACGGCGTACACGGCCGCCTCCTCGACGGAAGGATGCCGCAGCAGGATCCGCTCGATCGGCGCGGCGGCGAGGTTCTCCCCGTCGACCCGCAGCCAGTCCGCCGTACGCCCGGCGAAGTAGACGAAGCCGTCGGCGTCCCGGTAGGCGAGGTCCCCGGACCAGTACATCCCGCCGCGCATCCGCTCGGCCTCGGCGTCTGGGTCCTTGTAGTAGCCGGCGAACGCCCCGGCGCCGCCGGTGTTGACCAGCTCGCCGGTCGCCTCCTCGGCGTTGAGCAGCTCGCCTGCCGGTCCGAAGACCGCGTCCGGCACCTCGGCCATCGTCTCGGAGTTGAGCACCTTCACGTTGTCGACGGGCCGCCCCAGCGAACCCGGCGGCATCTCCGGCACCCGCTGCACGATCACGGCGTTCTCGGTCGATGAGTAGGAGTCGACGACGACGCAGCCGAAGCGCCGCCCGAACCCCGCGATGTCGCGGTCGTTGGCCTCGTTGCCGAAGACCAGCCGCAGCGGGTTGTCCGCGTCGTCGGGCTGCTCCGGCGTCGCCATGATGTAGGTCAGCGGCTTGCCGACGTAGTTGGCGTACGTCGCCCCATGTCGACGTACGTCGGGCAGGAATCCCGATGCCGAGAACCTCCGCGCCAGCGCGACCGTCGAGCCCGCCGCGAGCGCGGGACCCCAGCCGGCCATGATCGCGTTGGAGTGAAACATCGGCATCGACAGGTAGGCCACGTCATCGGGACCGAGGCCGAACCGCTCGGACAGGAACTGTCCCGGATAGGCCACCTTCGCCTGCGTGACGTTGACCGCCTTCGGGTCGCCTGAGGTGCCCGAGGTGAAGATCAGCATCATCAGGTCGTCCGGCCCGACCTCGGCCGCCGGCACGGGCGCCGAGGCGTGCTCCTCCAGCAACGCCTGCCAGTCGGGGCAGTCGACCGGCAGCACCGGCACGTCGACGTCCGCGAGCAGCTCGGTGTGGGCCGCATCGGTGATGACGACCTGCACGTCGGCCCGGCGTACGTCGGCGGCGAGCGCCTCGCCGCGCCGGGTCGGGTTCAGCCCGACGACCACCTGGCCGCCGAGCGCCGCGCCGCCGAGCAGGAACGCGAACTCCGGCACGTTCTCCAGCAGTACGCCGACGTGCGGCGGCTCACCGGACGGCAGCAGGGTCGCCAGTACGGCGGCCCGCACGCTCGACTCGTGCACGACCTCGGCCCAGGTCCAGGACTCGTCCTCGAATAGCAGCCCGGGTGAGCCGTCGTCCGCCCGCGCGAGCAGCTGCCCGCGCACGGTCGGCATCTGTGGCGTGGTGGTTTCGAGGCTCAGGCCTGGCGGCCTTCGCACCTCAACCACCGTGCCCGCTCAGGCCTGGCGGCCTTCGCACCTCAACCACCGGTCACGGTGGTTGAGGTGCGAGGCGCGCTAGCGCCGAGCCTCGAAACCACCATCACGCCGGCTCTGCCGCCAGGATCCGGCCGACGTTGAGCGCCTGCTCGGTGGCGCCACCGTGCAGGAACTCGAAGCGCTTCGCCGACGTGAAGTAGCGGTGCGCCTCACCGTCGAGGTCGATGCCGACACCGCCGTGCACGTGCACGGTCGTGTGCGCTAGCCGGTGACCGGCGTCGGCCGCCCAGAGCTTCGCGATCGCGACCTCGCTCTCCGCAGGCAGGCCCTCGTCGAGCCGCCACGCGGCCTGCCAGAGCGTGAGCCGCTGGCCGAGCACGTCGATGTAGCCGTCGGCGAGCCGCTGCGACACGGCCTGGAAGGTGCCGATCGGGCGACCGAACTGCTCGCGCGTCTTGGCGTACGTCGACGTCAGCTTCAGCGCGCCCTCGGTGATGCCGAGCTGCTCCGCGGTGCCGGCGAGCACCAGCAGCTGGCGCAGGCGCAGGTCGGCCACACCGTCGGGGGCACCGACGAGCCGGTCCGCCGGCAGCACGGCGCCGTCGAGGTCGAGGCGGGCGACGGCGTCGCCGTCCGAGAAGGTCTGGGCGACGACGGTGACGCCTGCGTCACCGGGCTCGACCATGAAGACGCCGACACCCGACGGGGTCTCGGCCGGGACCAGGAACAGGTCGGCGTACGGGCCGGCCGGCACGATCGCCTTGCTGCCGGTCAGGACGTACGACGAGCCGTCGGGCGTGGCCACGGTGGTCGGCCGGACGGGGGAGTAGGCACGCTCCTCCGCGACGGCGGCGGTCAGCACGTTGGTGCCCGACGCCGCGCCGGGCAGCCACTGCTGCTTCTGCGCGTCCGAGCCGAGCTCGGCGATCAGTCGCGAGGCCGGGCCGTGCGCAGCCAGCGGGACCGGGGCGACGGTGCGGCCGACCTCGACCAGCACCCGGCAGAGCTCGATGATGCCGAGCCCGGCGCCGTCGTACTCCTCCGGCAGCGCGAGGCCGAGCAGGCCAGCGTCGCCGAGCGACGCCCACAGCTCGCGGTCGAACCGGTCGCCGCCTGCCTCCACGGTCTTGAAGCGCTCGTTGGTGGCGCGGTCCTTGAGGATCCCGGCGGCCAGCTCGGCGGCCTCGTCCTGCTCCTGCGTGAAACGGAAGTCCATGTCTCAGTTCCTCTTCGCTGCGGGGAGGCCGAGGCCGACGTACCCGATGATGTCGCGCTGGATCTCGTTGGTGCCGCCGCCGAACGTCATGACCAGGGCGGAGCGGTAGAAGCGCTCCAGGCGGCCGGCGAGCACCGCGCCCTCGGACGCGCCGGTGATGCCGGCGTTGGGCCCGACGATCTCCATCAGCGAGCGGTAGACCTCGGTGGCGAGCTCGGAGCCGTAGATCTTCGTGGCGGACGCCTCGGCGGGAGAGAGGTCGACGCCGGCGTCGGCGTCGGCAGCGAGCTTCCAGTTGATCAGCGCGAGCGCCGTCGTCCGGGCGTGCGCGCGGCCGAGCGCGATCTGCACCCACTCGGAGTCGATGACCCGCTGGCCGTCGGGGTTCTTGGTCTCCTGCGCCCAGCGCCGGACCATGTCGATCGAGTAGGTCAGCGGCGCGGCCGAGGTGAGGGCGACCCGCTCGTGGTTGAGCTGGTTGGTCATCAGCGACCAGCCGCCGTTGAGCTCGCCGACCAGGTTGGACGCGGGGACGCGCACGTCCTCGTAGTACGTCGCGCTGGTGCTGACGCCGGCGACGGTGTGCACGGGCGTGTACGAGAAGCCAGGCGCGTCCGCCGGCACCAGGATCATCGACAGGCCCTTGTGGCGCGGCAGGTCGGGATCGGTGCGGACGGCCATCCAGAGCCAGTCGGCGTACTGGATGAGCGACGTCCACATCTTCTGGCCGTTGATCACCCACTCGTCACCCTCACGGACCGCCTTGGTCTTGAGCGACGCGAGGTCCGTGCCGGAGCCGGGCTCGGAGTAGCCGATCGAGAAGTGCAGCTCGCCCTTGAGGATGCGGGGGAGGAAGTAGTCCTTCTGCTCGTCCGTGCCGTAGCGCATGATCGTCGGCCCGACGGTGTTGAGCGTCAGGTAGGGGATCGGTACGCCGGCGATGGCGGCCACGTCGGTGAAGATCAGCTGCTCGACCATCGACCGTGCCTGGCCGCCGTACTCCTTCGGCCAGCCGATGCCCAGCCAGCCGTCGGTGCCGAGCTGGCGGATCACCTTCTTGTAGACGGCGTCGTCCCCGAACTCGCCGGTGGCAGCAGCCAGACCGGCCTTGACCTCGGGGGTGACCAGGGCGGCGAAGTACTCGCGGAGCTCCTCGCGGAGCCTCTCCTGGTCGGGCGTGAGGGCGATGTGCATCTGCAACTCCCAAATTCGGTCTTGCCGGTGGAAGGGTGAGGGGCGACTGGACTCTGCGACTGGACTCTGCGACTGGAATCCGCGTCGCAAAAACTATAACCTGTTCTCGTTTTGGTCCACCGTCTGTCTGGAGGCACGCCATGAGCGACACCACCACGAGTGTTCGAGCGCTCGACCACGGCACCCCGCCCGAGCGGTTCGCTCGCGGCTGGCACTGCCTCGGCCTCGCCGAGACGTTCCGCGACGGCAAGCCGCACGGCATCGAGGCCTTCGGCGGCAAGATCGTCGTCTGGACCGACAGCAAGGGCGAGATCAACGCCCTCGACGGCTACTGCCGCCACATGGGTGGCGACCTTACCCAGGGCGAGGTCAAGGGCGACGAGATCGCCTGCCCCTTCCACGACTGGCGCTGGGGCGGCGACGGCAAGTGCAAGGCGATCCCGTACGCGCGGCGGGTGCCGCTGCGGGCCCGGACGCAGCGCTACGAGACCGCGATCGTCAACGACCAGCTGCTGGTCTGGCACGACGCCGAGGGCTCGAAGGCCGACTACGACATCCTCCCGCTGCAGCTGCCGGGCCTCGCCGAGGGCGAGTACACCGACTGGGTCTGGGTGGCCGAGGAGATCGAGGGCTCGCACTGCCGCGAGCTGATCGACAACGTCGTCGACATGGCGCACTTCTACTACGTGCACTTCGCGTTCCCGACGAGCTTCCGCAACGTCTTCGAGGGCACGGTGGCAACGCAGTTCATGGAGTCCAAGGGCCGGCCCGACAAGACGGAGGGGTACGGCGACGCCGAGCTGTTCCTCAAGTCCGAGGCGACCTACTACGGACCGTCGTACATGATCAACTGGCTCGACACCGACTACAAGGGCTTCAACACCGAGGTCGTGCTGGTCAACTGCCACGTCCCGACCGGCCCGAACTCGTTCCGCCTGCAGTACGGCATCACCGTCAAGAAGCCCGAGGGCATGGACGACAAGACGTCGGACTTCATCGCCAAGAAGTACGCCGAGATGTTCGGCAGCGGCTTCCTGCAGGACGTGCACATCTGGAAGAACAAGGTGCCCGTCCAGAACCCGCTGCTGTGCGAGGAGGACGGGCCCGTCTACCAGCTGCGTCGGTGGTACGAGCAGTTCTACGTCGACCAGGCCGACATCGTGCCCGAGATGGTCGAGCGCTTCGAGTTCGAGGTCGACACCACGAAGGCGAACGAGTACTGGCAGGAGGAGGTCGCCGACAACCTCCGCAAGAAGGCCGAGGAAGAGGCGCGCTCTGAGGCGACGGCGGACGCGTAATGCCGTCCTTCGTCCCCACCAGCGCCGACACGGTCGAGGACCAGCGCCTCTACACGGCGGCCCGGCTCGTCGAGGTCGCGTGCCTGGACTGCCTCGCCCGGGTGGGTGTGAAGAAGAACAGTGAGCACCACACGTCGATCCAGTGGACGACCGAGGCGCGCCGGCACTGCCCGGAGCTGGCCCGGCACACCACTGCACGCGACATCAAGGAAGGCTGCCCGCGTCTGCTGTCGAGCATCGACGCCGCCGTACGCGACGGGCAGATCCCCATCGGAGCCGAGGACGGTTACTGAGCTTATGTCCGACGATGCCTTCGAGCTGAAGGTCGTGGACGTGGTCGAGGAGACCGCGGACGCGCACTCCATCTCCTTCGAGGTCCCCGCCGGTGCCGAGGAGCTGTTCGCCTACAAGCCCGGGCAGTTCCTGACCCTCGCCGTGCCGAGCGACCAGACCGGCGTCGCCGCGCGCTGCTACTCGCTCTCCAGCAGCCCGGTCGGCGGCGGCCCGCTCACGATCACGGTCAAGCGCACCGCCGAGGGCTACGCGTCCAACTGGGTGTGCGACAACCTGCGCGAGGGCGACAGCATCCACGTGCTGCCGCCGAGCGGGATCTTCACGCCCGCCTCGCTGAGCGCCGACCTGCTGCTCTTCGCCGGCGGCAGCGGCATCACGCCCGTCATCTCGATCACGCGTACGGCGCTCGAGCAGGGGACCGGGCGGATCGTGCTGTTCTACGCCAACCGCGACGAGAAGTCGGTGATCTTCGCGCGGGAGCTGACCGCGCTCGCCGCCGCGCACCCTGGCCGGCTGCAGGTCGTGCACTGGCTCGAGTCGGTGCAGGGGCTCCCGAGCCAGGACCAGATGCGCGCGTTCGCCTCGGCGTACCTCTCGTACGACGCCTTCGTCTGCGGCCCGGGGCCGTTCATGAAGATGACGATCGCCGCGCTGAAGGAGCTGGAGTTCCCGCGCGAGCGCCGGCACCAGGAGAAGTTCATCTCCCTGGGCGGCAACCCGTTCGGCGACCTGCACGACAAGGAGGTTGCCGAGCACGAGATCGAGGACGCGGAGAGCGACCCCGACGACATGACCGAGGCGGCACCTGGCGACCCGGGTCCGGAGGGGCCGGTGAAGCTCGAGGTCGAGCTCGACGGCGAGAACTACACGTTCGACGACTGGGCTCCCGGCACCAAGCTGCTCGACCACCTCGAGGCCAAGGGCATCAAGGCGCCGTACTCCTGCCGCGAGGGGGAGTGCTCGGCCTGCGCGATCCGGCTCATCGAGGGCGAGGTCAAGATGCTGCACAACGACGTCCTCGACGACGAGGACATGGCGGAAGGCATCCGGCTGGGCTGCCAGGCGGTCCCGGTGACGGACACCGTGAAGGTGACCTACCACTAGGCTCGCTGCCTTCTGCAAGGTTCGCGCAAGAAATTGTGGTCTAGTCCGGCGGCTCTTTCGGCGCGCCGAGGTATGAGGCTGATCTCTTCAGGGAAGTTCCTGCTCCACGGAGCTCACTGACGACAGAGGGAAAGCGCCATGTATCTCGGACTGTGCCTGATCAGCGCGATCGCCGTGGTGTGGGCGATCACCGCGATGCCCTCTCGGCCGCGGGTCGAGACCGTTCGCCCGCGGGACCTGGATCGCCGCGACGCGCAACTCCGCGCCTGCCCCGACCGGGTCACCATGACGGACGTACACCGGGTGCTGCGCGCTCACGCACTCCCCGAGCCGACGATCGCCCGCGTGGTCGGCGCCGCCGCCGAGCGCGGCGTCAGTGCCCGCACGATGTGGCGGTGGATGGACCGCTTCGGCGTCGACAAGCTGGTGCTCGCCCTCGATGCCGACGTCGCCGAACGGCGGCTGACCCGGTACCTCGACGCCGGCACCGTCCCGGACTGGGCCGCGATGTCGGTCTTCGCGGCGCTCAACGACGACCTCGGTCCGGGCGCGATGCCGCACGACGAGATCCTCGACCTGGACGCCGTACCGGACCCCGACGAGCTGCGCTTCGACCTCTCCGAGTGGGAGACGCCGGACCTGCCGGCCGCCGCGACCACGGACATCGACCTGAGCCAGTTCGACCACCTGCCGCCCATCTTCGACCCGGGACTCCCGGTCACCCAGTCGGCGATGCCGCCCGTCGACCAGCCCTCCGGTCGTCGCGGTGGCGACGACAACTGGCCGCGGGTCGCCTGACATAACTGCCCGAACTCCCGCCGTTTGGTCCCCAACCGCAGACTTCTGGCACGAAATCTGCGGTTGGTGACCAATCGGCGTCAGCTAGGTGTGGCCGCCGAGCCGCTCGGGCAGTGGGCGGTCGAGACGCTGCCGATTGGTCCCCAACCGCAGGCTTCTGGGTCTCAATCTGCGGTTGGTGACCAATCCGTACGTCGGTCAGCGACCACCCGGGTCGGGACCGGTGCGAATCCGCGCCACCTTGGCATCCAGGTCGACCGGATCAGGTACGCCTGCCTCGACCCGTCGGACCTTGTCGGAGGCACGCTGATCGAGCTCGTGCTCCTTACCTGGGGCCAGCGACACGGTGAAGACGTCCAGGCTGGCCGCCGACACGTCGGACCTCCCGAGCAGCCTGCTGACCGCGATCACCACGACCAGCAGGATGACCAACCCCGGCAAGGTGAGGGCCAGCAGGACGCCGCCGTTCACGACAAGCCAGTCACCAGCCGCGCTCACGCCACTCGGGCAACGACGCTCGCTCGGCGCCCAGAGTCGAGTCGCCGCCGTGGCCCGGGTAGAACCAGGTGTCGTCGGGCAGGGTGTCGAAGATCTTCGTCGAGACCTCGTCGATCAGTTGGGCGAAGGCTTCCTTGTCACCGAAGGTGTTGCCCACGCCGCCCGGAAAGAGCGAGTCGCCGGTGAACAGGTGCGCGCCACCGTTGTCGTCGCGGTAGAGCAGCGCGATCGAGCCCGGCGTGTGCCCGGCGATCGCGATCACCTCGAGCGTGGCCTCGCCGACGTCGATCGTGTCCCCGTGGGCGACAGCACGCGTGACGGGCACGCCGGTCTGCTCGGTGATCGCCGCGGCGTCGGGTGCGCCGGCGACCACCTCGGCACCGGTGGCGGCCACGACCTCGGCCAGGGCGCGGTGGTGGTCCCAGTGCTGGTGCGTGGTGACGACGGCCTGCAGGCCGCGTCCGCCGATGAGCGGCAGCAGGGTCTCCGCCGAGTCGGCCGCGTCGATGAGCACCTGGTCGCCGGTGTAGTCGCAACGCAGCAGGTAGCAGTTGTTCGACATCTTCGGGTCCACCGCGACCTTGGTGATCGTGAGGTGCGCGAGGTCGCGTACGTCGGCGTCGCCCCCGGGCCGTACGTCTCCGGTGTAGTCAGCGTCGCCGGTGTAGTCGTCGGTCATGGTCACCACTTTCCGATCTGCGGCAGGACGCCGCTGTCGCTGGTCAGTCCCTCGCCCGTGCCCCGGCCGGTGAGCCACCAGCCGAGGTCGGCACCGGTCCCGGTGACGGTCGGCCCGCCCTCGCCGTACCTCCACGTGCGGTCCAGGTCGGTCGCCCGGACGTGGAAGGAGAGGTCGGCCGAGACGCCCTTCTCGCTCCGCCCGTCGAGCATCAGCAGGACGTACGCCGCCGGCCAGTCGCGGCGGCTGTAGCCGACCGCCAGGTCGGCGTGGTGGATCTCGACCTCGCCGAGCCGCATGCCGGGGACGTCGCCGGCGGTGAACGTACGCCCTCCGGGCACCCGGTCGATCGTGGTGTCCCACTGGTCGTCGGGCACCGCGTCGAGCGCGTCGGTCAGATCGGTGGTCGCGCCCAGGAGTCGGCTGCGGATGACGGACGGGCGCGCGGCGGCGAGACGAGCGATGTCGTCGTCGCGCGACTCCTGGGACGCATACATCGGGACCCGTGCGCCCTCGACGATCCCGCCCAGCGCGCCGGCCAGCCCCTCGGCGTTGAGCGCCAGGTGAGCGAGGACGTGGCCGCGGGTCCAGTCGGGCAGCCCGCTCGGTGCGGCGTACTCGTCGTCGGCGATGGCGTCGGCGGTCCGGATCAGCCGCCGGGTCGCCTCGGGGAGGAGGCGCTCCATGATGGCCTGGCTGCTCTGCTCGGGCATGAGGCCATCCTGCCCGACGACCCGCCCTCGGAGGACTGTCGGCGCCCCGTGAGATCGTGGGGAACACCGGCGCGTCCGAGGTCGTTGTGCCTTGCCTGGCCGGTTAGGCTAGCGAACACACGTTCGAAGACCCAGAGTTGACAGGGGTAGCAGTGATCGATCAGCTCATCATCCGAGGGGCACGGGAGCACAACCTCAAGGACGTGTCGATCGACCTTCCCCGCGACTCGCTGATCGTGTTCACCGGCCTCTCCGGGTCGGGCAAGTCGTCGCTCGCGTTCGACACGATCTTCGCGGAGGGCCAGCGCCGGTACGTCGAGTCGCTGTCGGCGTACGCCCGCCAGTTCCTCGGCCAGATGGACAAGCCCGACGTCGACTTCATCGAGGGCCTGTCGCCCGCGGTCTCGATCGACCAGAAGTCGACCTCCAAGAACCCGCGGTCCACGGTCGGCACGATCACCGAGGTCTACGACTACCTCCGCCTGCTCTACGCCCGGGCCGGCCGGCCGCACTGCCCCACCTGCGGCGCGCCGATCGAGCGCCAGACCCCGCAGCAGATCGTCGACAAGATCCTCTCGCTCGAGGAGGGTCGGCGCTTCCAGGTGCTGGCCCCGGTGATCCGCGGCCGCAAGGGGGAGTACGTCGAGCTGTTCAAGCAGCTCCAGACCCAGGGGTTCTCGCGGGCGCGCGTCAACGGTGAGACGTACGGTCTCGACGAGCCACCCAAGCTCGACAAGCAGAAGAAGCACACCATCGAGGTCGTCGTCGACCGGCTCGCGGTCAAGGAGTCCTCGAAGCGCCGGCTCACCGACTCGGTCGAGACCGCGCTGCAGCTGGCCGGCGGGCTGGTGCTCTTCGACTTCGTCGATCTGGACGCCAAGGACCCCGGTCGTGAGCTGCGGTTCAGCGAGAAGATGGCGTGCCCCAACGAGCACTCGATCGACACCGACGAGCTCGAACCGCGGTCGTTCTCGTTCAACTCGCCGTTCGGCGCCTGCCCGGCCTGCCACGGCCTCGGCACGCGGATGGAGGTGGACCCCGAGCTGGTGGTCCCCAACCCGCAGGCGACGCTGGGCGAGGGGGCCATCCAGCCCTGGAGCCAGGCGCACGTCGCCGACTACTTCCTGCGGCTGATGGGTGCGCTCGGCGAGGAGCTGGGCTTCGACCTCAACACCCCCTGGCAGGACCTCAGCACCAAGTCGCAGCGGTCGATCCTCGACGGCCACTCGACCAAGGTCCACGTCGTCACCCGCAACCGCTACGGCCGTCAGCGCGCCTACTACGCCGAGTTCGAGGGCGTCCGCCCCTACATCGAGCGCCGGCACCGGGAGGCGGAGTCCGATACCAGCCGGGAGCGCTTCGAGGGCTTCATGCGCGAGGTGCCGTGCCCCTCGTGTGGTGGCAGCCGGCTCAAGCCGGTCTCGATGTCGGTGACCCTCGGCGGCTCGATCCAGGACGGCGGCAAGAACATCGCCGAGGTCTGCCGGATGCCGATCAACGAGACCGCCGACTACCTGCGCACCCTCGAGCTGACGTCCCGCGAGCGCCAGATCGGTGAGCGGGTGCTCAAGGAGATCCAGGAGCGCCTCAACTTCCTGCTCGACGTCGGCCTCGACTACCTGTCGCTCGACCGGCCGTCGGGCTCGCTGTCCGGCGGCGAGGCCCAGCGGATCCGGCTGGCGACCCAGATCGGCGCCGGCCTGGTGGGTGTCCTCTACGTCCTCGACGAGCCGTCGATCGGCCTGCACCAGCGCGACAACCACCGGCTCATCGAGACCCTGGTCCGGCTGAAGGACCTCGGCAACACCTTGATCGTCGTCGAGCACGACGAGGACACGATCCGGGTCGCCGACTGGGTCGTCGACATCGGTCCCGGCGCCGGTGAGCACGGCGGACAGGTCGTCCACAGCGGCAGCGTCGAGGACCTGCTGACCCACCCGGACTCGATGACCGGGCAGTACCTCTCCGGCCGTCGCGAGATCCCGGTCCCCGCCGTACGACGCCCGCGCACGACGGGCCGCGAGCTCACCGTCCACGGCGCCCGCGAGCACAACCTGCAGGACGTCGACGTGTCCTTCCCGCTCGGTCTGTTCGTGGCGGTCACCGGGGTGTCTGGCTCGGGCAAGTCGACCCTGGTCAACGACATCCTCTACACCTCGCTGGCCAAGCAGATCTACAACGCCCGAGCGGTGCCCGGCCGGCACCAGAAGATCACCGGCCTCGAGCACGTCGACAAGGTCATCCACGTCGACCAGTCGCCGATCGGCCGCACCCCGCGGTCCAACCCGGCGACGTACACCGGCGTCTTCGACCACGTGCGCAAGCTGTTCGCCTCGACGCCCGAGGCCAAGATGCGCGGCTACCTCCAGGGCCGGTTCTCGTTCAACGTCAAGGGCGGCCGCTGCGAGGCGTGCGCCGGCGACGGCACCATCAAGATCGAGATGAACTTCCTGCCCGACGTCTACGTCCCGTGCGAGGTCTGCCACGGCGCGCGCTACAACCGCGAGACGCTCGAGGTGCACTACAAGGGCAAGACCATCGCCGAGGTCCTCGACATGCCGATCGAGGAGGCCGCCGACTTCTTCGCCGCCGTGCCCGCGATTGCCCGGCACATGAAGACGCTGGTCGAGGTCGGCCTCGGCTACGTTCGGCTCGGCCAGCCCGCGACCACGCTCTCCGGCGGCGAGGCGCAGCGGGTCAAGCTCTCCTCCGAGCTGCAGAAGAGGTCGACCGGTCGCACGGTCTACGTGCTCGACGAGCCCACGACCGGCCTCCACTTCGAGGACATCCGCAAGCTGCTCCTGGTGCTCGGGCGACTGGTCGACCAGGGCAACTCGGTGCTGGTGATCGAGCACAACCTCGACGTCATCAAGACCGCCGACTGGCTGATCGACATGGGTCCCGAGGGCGGCTCGCGCGGCGGCATGGTCGTGGCCCAGGGCACACCGGAGGCCGTCGCCGCGACGCCCGAGAGCTACACGGGTCAGTTCCTCGCGCCGCTGCTGGAGGGCCGCGCCGCGAAGCAGCCGACCCGCAAGGTCGCGCCCAAGAAGGCGCCGGTCCCGCCGCCGACGACCAAGGCCGCCAAGAAGGCAGCAGAGAAGGCTGTGGAGAAGGCGGCCGCCAAGAAGGCAGCCGCCAAGAAGGCAGCCGCCAAGAAGGCAGCCGCCAAGAAGACGACGGCCAAGAAGGCTCCGGCGAAGAAGGCGGCCGTGAAGCGCGCGGCGGGCTGACGGCTGCTGTTCTCACAGAACTCTCATCGGCTGCGCACAGTCATCCGAGGGTTCGCTGGCTAGGGTGAAACTTCAACGACACTCTGCTGAAGACAACACCCTGCTGAGAGGACCACCGTGAGCATCGACGGGATCACCCGCCGCAAGACGTTGACCGGAGCTGCCGCCCTGGGCGTGGGGGTGCCGCTGCTCGCCGCGTGCGGCGGGGACGACTCGGGTGACACGGCGACCGACCCTCCGGCCGCGGGTGAGGAGCTCGGCTCGACGTCGGAGGTCCCGGTCGGTGGCGGCAAGGTGTTCGGTGACCAGAAGATCGTCGTGACCCAGCCGACCGACGGCGACTTCAGGGCGTTCTCGGCGGTCTGCACCCACCAGGCCTGCCTGGTCTCCCAGATCTCCGACGGCACGATCGACTGCCTGTGCCACGGCAGCAAGTTCTCGGACCAGGACGGCTCGGTCGTCAACGGTCCCGCCACCTCGGGGCTCTCCGAGGTCACCATCAAGGTCGACGGCGACACCATCAGCACCGCCTGACGGCGGTCCTTCTCGGAGGCTCTATCGGAGGCTCTATTAGGAGGTTATGGGCATGACGGACGCAGGCATCACCCGGAGACACACCCTGACCGGAGCGGCCGTCGTGGGCGCCGGCCTTCCCTTCCTCGCCGCGTGCGGCGACGACGGCGGCACCGCGACCGATCCTGCTGCGCGCGCGAGCGACTCTGCGACTCCCTCGGCCACTCCCTCGGAGACAGCCAGTACCGCAGCCCCCGAGCCGCCGGCCAACGCCCTCACCAGCACCGGCGACGTGCCGCAGGGCGGCGGCAGGATCTTCGCCGACGAGAAGGTCGTGGTGACCCAGCCGACGGCGGGGGAGTTCAGGTGCTTCACCGTGGTCTGCACACACCAGGGGTGCGTCGTGTCGAGTGTCGACGGCGGGTCCATCAACTGCGCCTGCCACGGCAGCAGGTTCTCCATCACGGACGGGTCGGTCGAGACCGGCCCTGCGTCGTCGGCCCTCGGCGAGGTGCCGATCTCGGTGCAGGGAGAGTCGATCAGCCTGAGCTGACGACGTCCCGGCACTTCTCTCGCCACCGGGCGTCCCGCGGTGACTCCCGACGGTCCAACCGGTCGTCCAGGAGCCGCCGGGCCTCGTCGAGGCGGCCGGACCGCAGCAGGGCGGAGATCCGGGCCTCCTCGATGACCTCGCGCTGGGCGTCGGAGCCGCCGAGGCGCCAGGTCCGGGCATCCAGCGCGGCGAGCTGGTCGGCCGCGGACGAGCAGCTGCCCGTCGCCATGCTGCGCAGCGCGCGAGCCAGCGGGGCGACGACCTCGCGGTGGGTGGGGTGGTCGTGACGAGCGGCCCACGCCTCGAGGTCGCCGAGCGCGACGGCGTCGTCCTGGGCGAGGTGCAGCACGGCGGCGTGCATGGCCAGGAACGGCGTCGCCGGGTGCCGCAGGGTGGCGTCGGGGGTGGCGGCGGCGACGGCGCTCATGGCGGGTACGTCGTGGGCGTCGGGCGTCAGCGCCCAGCGGAAGAGCAGCGAGCCGGTGTCGACGAGCGCACGGCACCCGAGCGCGCCGTCCGGGCGGAGCTGCGAGTCGTAGCGACGGCGTACGGCGTCCAGGTCGCCGAGCGAGAGCTCGTGCAGCGCCGCGTGCCACGAGAAGTGGCTCAGGCTGTCCGTGCCGGCGCCGTCGCCGCGGACCCACTCGTCCATCCAGGCCAGGCCGGCTCCGTGGTCGCCTGTCTCATAGTGCGCGTGCGCGCGGGCGTGCGCGGAGTGCCCGGCCGCCGGCTCCTCGGCGAGGGAGCGGCAGGAGAGTTCCATGGCCTCGTCGAAGCGGCCCTGCTCCTGGCGGACGAAGGCCAGCAGACCGGTGAACCACCAGTCGTCGCCGTACGCCGGGGTGGCCCGCTCCACGATCTCCCAGGCCTGGGCCGGGACCTCGGTCACGCCGGCGAAGGCGATGGTCGGTACGGCGGTCGACAGCAGCACCGCGTCGCGCGGGTAGGCCTCCAGGTGCCGGATGAGCGGTCGGGAGTCGCCGGTCAGGTGTGAGGCGATCGCCTGCACGTGGCTGCGTTCCCGCTCGGTGGTGCGCGGCGCGAGGGTCAGTGCGTCCCTCATCCGTGCGTCGACGTCGACGGCGACGCACATCTCGTGGCCGAGCAAGGCCAGCGTCGCGTGTCCCACCGCGAAGGTGGGGTCGAGAGCGAGCGCGGTGGCGACTCCCTGCTCGGCCCCGCCGCTGAGGCGGAGCAGGCCCTCGACGCCGCGGTTGAAGGCAGCGGCGGCTTCGGGGGAGCAGGTGAGCTCGTAGCCGTACGGGTCCCGACATCGCATGAAAGAATAGTAAGCCACTGGACATAAAACTGTTGGACCCGGGTCCGGCCGGTCGATCGGTGTCGGCAGTCACTGTCGGTATGGGCCCGTAGGGTTGCGGCGTGCCTCCCGCTCCGCCCCCGCGCTCCTCCCGAGGCCCGCTGTCCTACCGTCCCGAGCCCGGCTCGATCCCGACGCTGCCGGGGGTCTACCGGTTCCGCGACTCGAAGGGCCGGGTCATCTACGTCGGCAAGGCGAAGAGCCTGCGCCCCCGGCTCTCGTCGTACTTCCAGGACGTCGGCAACCTGCACCCGCGCACCGCCACCATGGTCACCACCGCGGCGAGCGTCGAGTGGACCACGGTGAAGACCGAGGTCGAGGCGCTCCAGCTCGAGTACTCCTGGATCAAGGAGTTCGACCCGCGTTTCAACGTCAAGTACCGCGACGACAAGTCCTACCCGTGGCTCGCGGTGACCGTGGGCGAGGAGTTCCCGCGGGTGATGGTCGGTCGGGGCGCCAAGCGCAAGGGCACCCGCTACTTCGGCCCCTACGGGCACGCCTGGGCGATCCGCGAGACCGTCGACCTGCTGCTGCGGGTGTTCCCGATGCGGTCGTGCAGCAACGGCGTCTTCAAGCGCTCCAGCCAGATCGGCCGTCCGTGCCTGCTCGGCTACATCGACAAGTGCGCGGCCCCGTGCGTGGGCAACGTCAGCGCCGAGCAGCACCGCGAGATCGTCGACGACTTCTGCGACTTCATGGCCGGCCAGACCACGGCGTTCGTGCGCCGCGTCGAGAAGGAGATGTACGCCGCCTCGGACGCGCTCGACTTCGAGAAGGCCGCCCGTCTGCGCGACGACCTCGGCGCCCTCAACAAGGCGCTGGAGAAGCAGGCCGTCGTGCTCGGTGACGGGACGGACGCCGACGTGATCGCCCTCGCCGAGGACCCGCTCGAGGTCGCGGTGCAGATCTTCTACGTGCGCGGCGGCCGGATCCGCGGCCAGCGCGGGTGGGTCGCCGACCGGGTCGACGAGGGCGGCACCGACAAGCTGGTCGACGACTTCCTGCTCCAGCTGTACGCCGGGGCGACGCCCGACGAGATTCCCCGCGAGATCCTGGTGCCGGCGCTGCCGCCGGACGCGACGACGTACGAGACGCTCCTCAGCGACCTGCGCGGGTCCAAGGTCGCGATCCGGGTGCCGCAGCGCGGCGACAAGCGGACGCTGCAGGAGACCGTCGCGCAGAACGCGGCGCAGTCGCTGATGCTGCACAAGACCAGGCGCGCAAGCGACCTGACCACCCGCAACCGGGCGCTCGAGGAGATCCAGGAGGCGCTCGGCCTGGACGAAGTGCCGCTACGGATCGAGTGCTACGACGTCTCCAACCTCCAGGGCACCGAGGTGGTCGCGTCGATGGTGGTCTTCGAGGACGGCCTGCCCCGCAAGGGTGAGTACCGCCGCTTCGTCATCCGCGGGGTCGACGGGCAGAACGACGTCGCCTCCATGGACGAGGTCATCACCCGGCGGTTCCGGCGGCTGCTCGACGAACAGGCCACCAGCACCGAGGTGACAGGCGAGAACGGGCCGATGCTGGTCGACCCCGAGACGGGGCGGGCGCGCAAGTTCGCCTACGCGCCCGGCCTGGTGGTCGTCGACGGCGGGCCGCCCCAGGTGGCCGCCGCGCAGCGGGCCCTGGAGGAGCTGGGCATCGTCGACATCCCCGTGTGCGGGTTGGCGAAGCGACTCGAGGAGGTCTGGCTGCCTGCCCAGGAGGACCCGGTCATCCTGGCCCGGTCCAGCGAGGGCCTCTACCTGTTGCAGCGGATCCGCGACGAGGCGCACCGGTTCGCAATCACCCACCACCGGTCCCGCCGGTCCAAGTCGATGGTGGAGAGCCTGCTCGACGACGTACCCGGCCTCGGCGAGGTGCGCCGCAAGACCCTGATGAAGTACTTCGGCTCCCTGAAGAAGCTGCGCGAGGCCACCGTCGAGGAGATCGCGACGGTGCCCGGCATCGGCGAGCGTACGGCGAGCGCCATCAAGGAGGCGGTCGAGCGGCGGAGCGGCCAGACTGTCTCCGTCAACACCGCCACCGGCGAGATCGAGGAGGGCTAGCGCCATGTCAGCCGACGCACAGGAGCACGGCGAGCTCGTCGTGGTCACCGGCATGACCGGTGCCGGACGGAGCACCGCGGCCAAGGAGCTCGAGGACCTCGGCTACTACGTCGTCGACAACATGCCGCCGAGCCTCCTGCGCGACGTGGTCCGGCTCGTCGACGAGACCCGCGGCATCAAGCAGCCCGTAGCGGTCGTCGTCGACGTACGGTCCGGCTCCTTCTTCGAGACCCTGCAGGCCAACCTCGCCCAGGGCGCCACCGGTCGGCAGGCGACGCTGGTCTTCCTGGAGGCCACCGACGACGTGCTCGTACGCCGTCAGGAGGCTGCCCGCCGACCGCACCCGTTACAGGGAACGGGTCGTCTGCTCGACGGCTTGCAGCGCGAGCGCACCGTGTTGGCAGAGCTGCGCAGCGACGCCGACCTCGTCATCGACACCACGGCTCTCAACGTCCACCAGCTCACCGACCGGATCGCCGAGGCGTTCGGCACGCCCGACACCCGGCGGCTCAAGGTCACGGTCACCAGCTTCGGGTTCAAGTACGGCATCCCGGTCGACGCGGACTTCGTCGCCGACATGCGGTTCCTGCCCAACCCCTTCTGGATCCCGGAGCTCCGCAGCGGCACCGGCAAGGACGCCGAGGTGTCCGACTACGTGATGTCCCAGCCGGGCGCGGCCGAGTTCCTGGACGGCTACGTGCCGGTGCTCGAAGGCGTCGCGGAGGGATATCGCCGCGAGGGCAAGCGCTTCATGACTGTCGCGGTCGGCTGCACTGGCGGCAAGCACCGCAGTGTCGCGATGACGGAGGAGATCGCCAGGCGGCTCAGCGCGGCCGGGTTCGAGGCACGTCCGACCCACCGCGACCTCGGCCGGGAGTGAGCGGCCGGTGATGGCATCGCACGAGCGCGCCCAGTCCGTCGTCGCCTTCGGTGGCGGCCACGGCTTGTCGGCCTCCTTGCAGGCGTTGCGGCTGCTGGTCGCCGACCTGGTCATCGACGACCTCACGGCCGTGGTCACCGTCGCCGACAACGGCGGCTCCTCGGGCCGCCTGCGCGGCGAGTTCGGCGTACTCCCTCCCGGCGACCTGCGGATGGCGCTGGCCGCGCTGTGTGGTGAGCACCAATGGGGCGACACCTGGGCGCGGGTGCTCCAGCACCGGTTCGCCGGCCACGGCGAGATGAACGGCCACGTGATCGGCAACCTCCTGATCGTCGGTCTGTGGGAGCAGCTCGGCGACCCGGTGTCGGCGCTCGACTGGGTGGGCCGGCTGCTCGGTACGACGGGCCGGGTGCTGCCGATGGCGCTGACCCCGCTCGACATCACCGCCCAGGTGCGGGGCCTCGTGGCGACCGACCCCGCGGCCCTGGCCACGGTGCGCGGCCAGGTCGAGGTCGCGACCACCACGGGCGAGATCGTCTCGATCGCCCTGGACCCGCCCGACCCGGCGCCGTGCCCGGAGGCGCTGGCCGCGGTGGACGAGGCCGACTGGGTGGTGCTCGGCCCCGGGTCGTGGTTCACCTCGGTGATGCCGCACCTGATGGTGCCGCAGCTCCGAGACGCCCTGGTGCTGACCGACGCCCGGCTCGTGGTGGTGCTCAACCTGGTCGACGAGGCCGGCGAGACCTCCGGGTTCGGGCCGGCCGACCACCTCGCGGCGCTGGTCGAGCACGCGCCCGACCTGCGCATCCACACCGTCCTCGCCGACACCGACAGCGTCGGCGACGGCGCTGCCGATCTCGAGGCGGCGGTCGCGTCGTACGGCGCCGTCCTGCACCTCGCCGACGTCGCCCTGCACGACGGCAGCCCGCACCACGACCCGGCGCGGCTTGCGGCGGCGTACACCCAGATCATGACTGGGGTCTGACGTTTCGAGTCACACCAGGGTTCGTGGTGAGGGTCGTTGACTCGCGTGGCAGGATCGGGCCATGGCGATGACGGCACAGGTGAAAGCAGAGCTGTCGAGCACCCCGGTGACGAAGACGTGTTGTCGCAAGGCCGAGGTTGCGTCGATGCTGCGGTTTGCCGGTGGGCTGCACATCGTGAGCGGGCGCATCGTGGTCGAGGCGGAGTTCGACACCGGCGCCGCCGCCCGTCGCCTGCGCACCAACATCGCCGAGGTCTACGGCCACCAGTCCGACGTCGTGATGGTGCAGGGCAACGGCATCCGCAAGGGCAGCCGCTACATCGTCCGCGTCGTCCGCGACGGTGAGGCGCTCGCGCGCCAGACCGGGTTGCTGGACCAGCGAGGTCGGCCGGTGCGCGGACTGCCGCCTGCCGTCGTCTCCGGTGGCGGCTGTGACGCCGTCGCCGCCTGGCGGGGTGCGTTCCTCGCCCACGGCTCTCTGACCGAGCCGGGCCGTTCGTCCGCCCTCGAGGTCACCTGCCCCGGACCCGAGGCCGCGCTGGCCCTCGTGGGTGTCGCACGCAGGCTCGGCATCCACGCCAAGGCCCGTGAGGTCCGCGGCGTCGACCGGGTCGTGATCCGCGACGGCGACGCGATCGGCCAGCTGCTCACCCGGCTCGGCGCCCATGAGTCGCTGATGGCCTGGGAGGAGCGCCGGATGCGCCGCGAGGTGCGAGCGACGGCCAACCGCCTCGCGAACTTCGACGACGCCAACCTCCGTCGCTCCGCGCGTGCGGCTGTCGCGGCCGGTGCCCGCGTCGACCGCGCGATGGAGATCCTCGGCGAGGACGTCCCCGACCACCTCAAGCTCGCCGGCCAGCTCCGGCTCGAGCACAAGCAGGCCTCCCTCGAGGAGCTCGGCCAGCTGCACGACCCGGTGCTCACCAAGGACGCGATCGCCGGGCGCATCCGCCGCCTGCTGGCGATGGCCGACAAGCGCGCCGAAGAGCTCGGCATCCCGGACACCGAGGCCTCGCTGACGCCGGAGATGCTTGCTGAAGACGGATGACCCTGCGTGACGAGGGTTACCCGCACGTACGTCGGACACGGTCGTCGAGCGACCGTCAGCGGGGGATAGGGTCGAGCCGTCCCCTTGCACCAGCCGACTGACAAGCAGGAGCCACCGCAGTGACTGTTCGAGTAGGTATCAACGGGTTCGGCCGGATCGGCCGCAACTTCTTCCGCGCCGTCGTCGCCTCCGGCGCCGACATCGAGATCGTCGCCGTCAACGACCTGACGGACAACAAGACTCTGGCGACGTTGCTGAAGTACGACTCCACCCTCGGCCGACTCGACGGGGACGTGTCGCACACCGACACCGACATCACCGCCGCCGGCCAGACCTTCAAGGTCTACGCCGAGCGCGACCCGGGCGCCCTCGACTGGAGCGGCGTCGACATCGTGATCGAGTCGACCGGCTTCTTCACCGACGCCACCAAGGCGAAGGCGCACATCGACGGTGGCGCCAAGAAGGTCATCATCTCGGCGCCCGCCAAGAACGAGGACGTCACCATCGTGATGGGCGTCAACGAGGGCGACTACGACGCCGCCAAGCACACGGTGATCTCCAACGCCTCGTGCACGACCAACTGCCTGGCCCCGATGGCGAAGGTCCTCAACGACGAGCTCGGCATCGTCAAGGGCCTGATGACCACGATCCACGCCTACACCGGCGACCAGAACCTGCTCGACGGCCCGCACAGCGACCTGCGTCGCGCACGCGCCGCCGCGCTCAACATCGTGCCGACCTCGACCGGTGCCGCCAAGGCGATCGCCCTGGTGCTGCCCGAGCTCAAGGGCAAGCTCGACGGCTACGCGCTGCGCGTCCCGGTCCCGACCGGCTCGGTCACCGACCTCACCTTCGAGGCCGGTCGCGAGACCACCGTCGAGGAGGTCAACGCGATCGTCAAGGCGGCCGCGGACGGCCGCATCCTCAAGTACAACGAGGACCCGATCGTCTCCGCCGACATCACCACCGACCCGGCGTCGTGCATCTTCGACGCGCCGCTGACCAAGGTCATCGGCAACCAGGTCAAGGTCGTCGGCTGGTACGACAACGAGTGGGGCTACTCCAACCGCCTGGTCGACCTCGTCAACCACGTCGGCGCCTCGCTCTGATCGTGAGCGACTACTCCTCACTAGGTGACGTTGCCGGCAAGCGGGTCCTGGTCCGCTCCGACCTGAACGTGCCGCTCGACGGCAGCGAGATCACCGACGACGGCCGCATCCGGGCCAGCGTGCCGACGATCCGGGAGCTGGCTGCGGCCGGCGCCCGGGTCGTCGTGACCGCCCACCTCGGCCGTCCCAAGGGGGCACCCGAGGACCGCTACTCCCTGCGCCCGGTCGCGGCCCGGCTCGGCGAGCTGCTCGGCCAGAACGTCGCGTTCGCGACCGACACCGTCGGCGAGAGCGCGCAGGCCACGGTCGCCGGCCTCGCCGACGGCCAGGTCGCGGTGCTGGAGAACGTCCGGTTCAACCCGGGCGAGACCAGCAAGGACGAGTCGGAGCGGGCGGCGTTCGCCGACCAGCTCGCGGCCCTCGCCGACGCGTTCGTCTCCGACGGCTTCGGCGTCGTGCACCGCAAGCAGGCGTCCGTGTACGACGTCGCGCAGCGGCTGCCGCACGCGATGGGCCAGCTAGTCTCCACCGAGATCGGCGTCCTGCGCCGGCTGACCGAGGAGCCCGCGCGCCCGTACGTCGTGGTGCTGGGTGGCTCCAAGGTCTCCGACAAGCTCGGCGTCATCGACAACCTGCTCGGCAAGGCCGACCGCCTGCTGATCGGCGGCGGCATGGTCTTCACCTTCCTCAAGGCACAGGGCCACGAGGTCGGCAAGAGCCTGCTCGAGGACGACCAGCTCGACGTCTGCCGCGCCTACCTGGAGCGGGCACAGCAGACCGGGGTCGAGATCCTGCTGCCGACCGACATCGTCGTCGACACCGCATTCCCCAGCGGGGACCGCACGCCCCAGCCGCGCGTCGTACCGGCGGGGGAGATCCCGGCGGACGCTCTCGGCCTCGACATCGGGCCTGACTCCGCAGCGGCGTTCGCCGCGGCACTTGCCGACGCCCACACCGTCTTCTGGAACGGCCCGATGGGGGTCTTCGAGGTCGACGCGTTCGCGGCCGGCACCCGGGCCGTCGCCGAGGCGCTGACCAAGGTGGACGGGCTCTCCGTGGTCGGCGGCGGCGACTCCGCGGCCGCCGTACGCACCCTCGGCTTCGACGAGGCCGCGTTCGGACACATCTCTACCGGTGGAGGTGCCAGCCTCGAGTACCTCGAGGGCAAGGAGCTCCCCGGCATCCAGGTCCTGGAGGACTGATGGTCAAGGCAACGCGCACCCCGCTGATGGCGGGGAACTGGAAGATGAACCTCAACCACCAGGAGGCCCTCGTCCTGGTGCAGAAGCTCGCGGTGACGCTGGCGGACAAGAAGCACGACTACGGCAAGGCCGAGGTCGTCGTCGTCCCGCCGTTCACCGATCTGCGCTCCGTGCAGACGCTCGTCGACGGCGACCGGCTGCAGATCCGGTACGGCGCACAGGACGTCTCCACGCACGACTCCGGTGCCTACACGGGTGAGATATCGGCGACGATGCTGGCCAAGCTCGGCTGCTCGTACGTCGTGGTCGGCCACAGCGAGCGCCGTGAGTACCACGCCGAGTCCGACGCCGTCGTCAACGCGAAGGCGCACAAGGCGCTGGCAGCCGGCATGGTGCCGATCGTGTGTGTGGGTGAGGGTCTCGGCGTCCGGCAGGCCGGCGAGCACGTCTCGCACTGCCTGGCGCAGGTCGACGGCTCGCTCGAGGGTTTCACGGCCGAGCAGGTCGCGGGCCTGGTCGTCGCCTACGAACCGGTCTGGGCGATCGGGACCGGCGAGGTCGCGACCCCGGAGGACGCACAGGAGGTCTGCGGGGCCATCCGGGCGCGGATCCGGGAGGTCCACGGGGACGGCGCGGCCGACGGCGTACGCGTCCTGTACGGCGGTTCGGTGAAGGCCGCGAACGTCGGCGGGATCATGGTCCAGACCGATGTCGACGGCTGTCTGGTCGGTGGCGCGAGCCTCCAGGCCGACGAGTTCGGCGGGATCTGCCGCTTCTATGAGATGCCGGTCCTGTGAACACCGGCGACCTGACGTAGGCTCTGCGGCGTGGAACTGATCTTCACCATCGTGCTCATGCTCACCAGCGGTCTCATGATCGTCCTGGTGCTCCTCCATAAGGGTCGCGGCGGCGGCATGTCCGACATGTTCGGCGGCGGCGTCTCGAGCTCTCTCGGCGGCTCCTCCGTCGCCGAGCGCAACCTCGATCGGCTCACGATCGGGATCGGCGTCATCTGGTTCGCCTGCGTGGTGGCCCTCGGGCTCATCAAGGCCTACGCCTAAATCTCCATACGTTCGGACGTCTCGGAGACTCGTATGAATCGAAAGGGATCACGCTGGTGGCTGGTGGAGGAAACGCGATTCGCGGAAGTCGGGTCGGTGCTGGCCCGATGGGCGAGGCGGAGCGGGGCGACGCCGCCCCGCGGCAGACCGTGACGTACTTCTGCGCTCGCGAGCACCGCTCGGTCGTGCCGTTCTCGACGGAGGCGCAGGTCCCGGACTCGTGGGACTGCCCCAAGTGCGGCCTGCCGGCCAGCCTGGACTCGGACAACCCGCCGCCGGCGCCCAAGATCGAGCCCTACAAGACCCACCTCGCGTACGTGAAGGAGCGCCGCTCCGACAAGGAGGCCGAGGATATCCTCGACGAGGCGCTCAGTCTCCTGCGTACCCGCCGCAAGTCCGGCGACATCATCTTTTAGCTGCCCGAGCCTGAGCTTGCGAAGGCTCGGACTCAGCAGCAAGGTCGAGTAGCCCCGCGAGCGAGGAACGAGCTCGCGACGGGCGTATCGAGACCCAGTAGCGGTCTCGATACGCTCGCTGGCGCTCGCTACTCGACCAACGAGATTGCTAGAGCTTGCTGGCAGCTTCGCGGTCGAGGAACCAGATGGTCTCCTCGCGGCCGCTGACGCCAGCGGCCGGGATCTCGTGCAGGTCGGCACCACCCAGGGCGGACGCGACGGCGGGTGCCTTGCCGGCACCGCTGACCAGGAACCACACCGAGCGCGAGCGGTTGAGCGCCGCGAAGGTCAGGCTGATCCGCTCGGGCGGGGGCTTCGGCGAGCCCGTCACACCGACCGCGATCGCATCGGAGTCGAGCTGCGGGAAGCCCGGGAAGAGCGACGCGATGTGGCCGTCGGGGCCGATGCCGAGCATCACGATGTCGAACTCCCCGGCGCCGTACTCCCGCAGCGTCGAGGCGTACGCCGTCGCGCCGGCGTCGACGTCGGCCGCGTCGGCGGTCGACGGCATGACGTGCACGTTGGCGGGGTCGGCACCGACGGCGTCGAGGAAGGCCGCCTGCGCCTGGGCCGCGTTGCGGTCGGGGGAGTCGGGTGCGACGAAGCGCTCGTCGCCCCACCAGACGACGACCTGCGCCCAGTCGACACCGGAGTCGGGGCTCAGCCGCGCGATCTCGCGGTGGATGTCCTCGGCGATGGTCCCGCCGGTGAGGGCGATCTGAGGGACGGCTCCGGCCGCCTGGGTGTCGGCGAGCCGGCTGAGCAGCTCACCGGCGACGGCGGTGGAGAGGGTCGCGGCGTCCTCGTGGACCTCGATGCGCGGTTCGGTGCTCACTTGCTCGTGCTCCCGATCTTCAGCAGTCGCTTGGCGGTCTCGGCGTACACCTCGTCCTCATCGAGCCGTCGCAGCTCCTCGGCGAGCAGCTCGGGCAGATCGCGGCGCTTGAGCGCGACGGGCCGGTCCGGGTGCCCGGGGGAGCTGTACGTCGCGAGCTTGCCGTCGGCGCGCGAGATGCTGATCGGTCCGTCCTTGGTCTCGAGCACGACCTCCGTGATGCCGGGGCCGGAGGAGTTCTTGCGAACCACGCTCACCTTGAGCCGGTCGCCGAGCCAGGCACCGAGCAGGTCGGCGCTGGGGCTGATCCGTTCAGCGGTGACGGACGCGCCGGTGACCTTGAGGTGGTGCTGGTCGAGGGCAGCGGCGAGCAGGGCGCGCCACGGCGTGATCCGGGTCCAGGCCAGGTCGGTGTTGCCCTTCGTGTACGACGCACACTGCGTGTGGATCGCCTTGCCCTTGCCGCGCTTGGCGCCGGCGGCGTCGGTGATCCGGCGTTGGGCGAGCGCACCGAGGGGGTCGTGGGCGGTGTCCTCCGGCGGGTCCGTCGGCCAGTAGATCGCGACGGGGGAGTCGGGCAGCAGCAGCGGCAGTACGACGGACTCCGGGTGCTTCACGACCTCACCCTTGAGCCGGATCAGCGCTGTCTCGCCGGACCAGCCGGCGCCGGCTCCGACCTGGGCGTTGACCTGGGCGGCTCCGCGGGCATCCCCGAGGATCACGCCGAGGACTCGGGCTGGGTGCTCGTGCGACGCGTGCCGGGCCACGGCCATCACGTCACCGGCGATGTCCTCGTCGACCACGACGACCATCGTCATCACCATGCCCATGGCAGGACTGCCCGCCTTCTTGCGGGCTCGGACGAACTCGGTGGCGATCGCCGCTGCGTTGGTGTCGGTGAGCTCTATCAAGGCCTTCTCCAGACTCGGCCGTCTCGGGCCAGCATCGCGTCGGCGGACTTCGGGCCCCAGGTCCCGGAGCCGTAGGTGTCCGGCTTCCCCTTGCCTGCGGCGTCCTGCTTGGCCCAGTGCTCGAGGATCGGGTCCAGGATCTTCCAGGACAGCTCCACCTCCTCGTGCCGGGGGAAGAGCGGCGGGTCGCCGAGCAGTACGTCGAGGATCAGCCGCTCGTAGGCCTCGGGCGAGGACTCGGTGAAGGAGCCGCCGTAGGCGAAGTCCATGTTGACGTCGCGGATCTCCATCGCGGTGCCGGGCACCTTCGAGCCGAACCGCAGGGTCACACCCTCGTCGGGCTGGATCCGGATCACCAGGGCGTTCTCGGTGAGGTCCTCGGTGGACGACGCGCTGAAGAGCTGGTGCGGTGCCTTCTTGAAGACGATGGCGACCTCGGTCACCCGCCGCCCCAGGCGCTTGCCGGTGCGCAGGTAGAACGGCACCCCGGCCCACCGGCGCGTGTCGATGTTGAGCGTCACGGCGGCGTACGTCTCGGTCGTGGAGGACTTCTTGATGCCCTCCTCGTCGAGGAAACCCGCGACCTTCTGCCCGCCGGCCCAGCCCTCGGCGTACTGCGCCCGGGCGGTCGTGAGGTCGAGCCGCCGGGGGAGCACGACGCTCGAGAGCACCTTCTGCTTCTCGATCCGCAGGCTCTCGGCGTCGAACGACGTCGGCTCCTCCATCGCGACCAGCGACATCAGCTGGAGCAGGTGGTTCTGGATGACGTCGCGCGCGGCCCCGATGCCGTCGTAGTAGCCGGCGCGGCCGCCGATGCCGCCGTCCTCGGCCATGGTGATCTGCACGTGGTCGACGTAGTTGGAGTTCCAGATCGGCTCGAACATGGTGTTGGCGAAGCGCATCGCCAGGATGTTCTGCACCGTCTCCTTGCCGAGGTAGTGGTCGATGCGGAAGATCGAGCCCGAGCTGAACACCCCGGCCAGCACGCTGTTGAGCTCCTGCGCGGACGCGAGGTCGTGCCCGAAGGGCTTCTCGACGACGACCCGGCGCCACGAGTCGGGGCCGCCGCCATCGGCGAGGCCGTGCTCCTTGAGCTGCCCGACGACGGTGCCGAAGAAGCCCGGCGGGATCGCGAGGTAGAACGCGTGGTTGCCGTCTGTGCCCCGGGCCAGGTCGAGCTCCTCGATCGTCCGGCGGAGCTGGTCGAACGCGACGTCGTCATCGAAGTCGCCGGGGACGAACCGGAAGCCCTCGGCGAGCTGCTGCCAGACCTCCTCGCGGAACTCGGTGCGCGCGTACGCCTTCACCGAGTCGTGCACGACCTGCGCGAAGTCCTGGTCGGCCCAGTCGCGACGCGCGAAGCCGACGAGGCTGAAGCCGGGAGGCAGCAGACCGCGGTTCGCGAGGTCGTAGATGGCGGGCATGATCTTCTTGCGCGACAGGTCGCCGGTGACGCCGAAGAGCACCAGGCCGCACGGCCCCGCGATGCGGGGCAGCCGACGGTCCTGCGGGTCGCGCAGCGGATTGGAGTACGTCGTCATCTGCTGCGGTGCTCCCTGTAGTAGGCGATGAGGGCCTGGGTCGACGCGTCCTGGCCGGCGAGCGCGTCGGCGTCCCCGGAGATCGCCGGACCCACCTGTTGGGCGAGCTGCTTGCCGAGCTCGACGCCCCACTGGTCGAAGCTGTCGATGCCCCACACCACACCCTGCGTGAAGGTGAGGTGCTCGTAGAGCGCGACCAGCTGGCCGAGGACCGAGGGAGTCAGAGCCGGCGCCATGATCGACGTCGTCGGCCGGTTGCCGGTGAAGACTCGAGCGGGCACCACGGCCTCCGCCGTACCCTCCTCGCGGACCTCGTCGGCGGTCTTGCCGAAGGCGAGCGCCCGGGTCTGCGCCAGGAAGTTGGCCAGGAAGAGCTCGTGCACGTCCTGGTCGCCGTCGACCAGGGCGTACGACGGCTCGGCGAACGCGATGAAGTCGGCGGGGATCAGCCGGGTGCCCTGGTGGATCAGCTGGTAAAACGCGTGCTGCCCGTTGGTGCCGGGCTCCCCCCAGTAGATCTCCCCGGTCTCCGTCGACACCGGGCTGCCGTCCCAGCGGACGCCCTTGCCGTTGGACTCCATGGTCAGCTGCTGCAGGTACGCCGGGAACCGGTGTAGCAGCTGGGCATAGGGGAGTACGGCGTGGCTCTCGGCGCCTAGGAAGTTGGTGTACCAGACGTTGAGCAGCCCCATCAGCAGCGGCACGTTCTCGGCCGGCGGCGCCGTACGGAAGTGCTCGTCGATGGTGTGGAAGCCGCCCAGGAACTCGGCGAACCGCTCCGGCCCGATCGCGATCACCAGCGAGGTGCCGATCGCGGAGTCGACGGAGTAGCGCCCGCCGACCCAGTCCCAGAAGCCGAACGCGTTGGCCGGGTCGATCCCGAAGTCGGCCACCTTGTCGAGCGCAGTGGAGACGGCGACGAAGTGCTTCGCGACCGCTTCCTGCTGGTCTTGGCCCGCCAGCCCGTCGAGCAGCCAGGCCTTGCAAAGTCGGGCGTTGGTGAGCGTCTCGAGAGTCCCGAAGGTCTTGCTGGACACGACGAAGAGCGTCGTCGCCGGGTCCAGGCCGGCCAGGGTGAGCGCCGCGTCCGTCGGGTCGATGTTGCTGATGAAGCGGCACTCCAGCCCCTCAGCAAGATCGGGCAGAGCGCGGTACGCCGCCAGCGCCTCGTACGCCATCACCGGGCCCAGGTCGGAGCCGCCGATGCCGATGTTGACCACCGTGCGGATCCGCTCGCCGGTGACCCCGGTCCAAGCGCCGCTGCGGACCTGGTCGGCGAACTCGTAGACCCGGCGCAGGACGTCGTGGACGTCCGCGACGACATCCTGGCCGTCGACGGTCAACGTGGCGTCAGTTGGGAGCCGCAGCGCGGTGTGCAGCACCGCCCGGCCCTCGGTGACGTTGATCCGCTCGCCGGCGAACATCGCGTCCCGGCGACCGGTGACCCCGACCTCGTCGGCCAGAGCGAGCAGCCCGGCCAGGACCGCGTCGTCGAGCAGTGACTTCGAGAGGTCGACGTGGAGGTCGCCCGCGTCGTACGTGAGCCGGTCGACCCGGCCGGGGTCCTCGTCGAACCACCGGCGCAGGTCGGGCGCGAAGTCCGCGGCGAGCGCGGTGAGCCGTCGCCACGCCGCCGTCGAGGTCGGGTCGACCGGCGCGTCGGTCACCCCGTCGGTCACTTCGCGGCCGCCGCCATCTGGCCCTTCACCGTCTCGACCAGCTCGTCCCACGACTTCTTGAACTTGTCGACGCCCTCGGTCTCGAGCACCAGGAACACGTCGTCGAAGTCGATGCCGACTCCGGCCAGCTGGTCGAAGACGTGCTGGGCGCCCGCCGCGCGACCGGTCACCTGGTCGCCCTTGACCTCACCGTGGTCCGCGAACGCGTCCATGGTCTTCTCCGGCATCGTGTTCACGGTGTCGGCCACCACCAGGTCCGCGACGTACAGCGTGTCGGAGTAGTCCGGATTCTTGACACCGGTCGACGCCCACAGCGGGCGCTGCGGGTTGGCGCCCTCCGCGGCGAGCACGGCCCAGCGGTCGCTGGCCATGACCTCCTCGTACGCCGCGTACGCCAGCCGGGCGTTGGCGACGGCCGCCTTGCCGCGCAGGGCCAGCGCCTCGTCGGTCCCGATCTTTTCCAGCCGCGCGTCGATCTCCGTGTCCACCCGAGAGACGAAGAACGACGCGACCGACTGGATCCGCTTCAGGTCGAGGCCGTTGTCGCGCGCCGCCTCGAGCCCGGACACGTAGGCGTCCATGACCGCGAGGTAGCGCTCGATGCTGAAGATCAGCGTGACGTTGACGCTGATGCCCTCGGCGATCGCGGCCGTGATGGCCGGCAGGCCCTCCTTGGTCGCGGGAATCTTGATCAGCGCGTTGGGACGGTCGACCGCGCTCCACAGCGCACGCGCCGAGGCGATGGTGCCCTCGGTGTCGTTGGCCAGGGTCGGCTCGACCTCGATCGAGACCCGCCCGTCGGCGCTCTCCTCACCCGCGAGCGGGGCGAGGATGTCGCACGCGTTGCGCACGTCCTCGGTGGTCAGCTCGAAGATCACCCGGTCGACGGACTCGCCCTTGTCGACGAGCTGGGCGACCTGCTCGTCGTACCGCTCTCCGTTGGCGATGGCCGCCGCGAAGATCGTGGGGTTGGTGGTCACGCCGACCACCGACTTCTCCTTGACGAGCGCGGCGAGGTTGCCGCTCTCGATGCGCTCGCGCGAGAGGTCGTCGAGCCAGATCGACACCCCCGCATCCGACAGAGCCTTCAGGCGGTCACTCATGGACGTTCCTCTCTGGGTCACAGATGGTGGGGTCGACCGCGGGCTAGCTCGTGGCCGCCGCGATCGAGTCGTGCGCGGCGTTGACGACGGCCTCGGCCGTCACGCCGTACTCCTGGTAGATCCGGGCGTAGTCGGCGGATGCGCCGTAGCGGTCGATCGAGACGATCCGGCCGTGGTCGCCGACGTACTCACGCCAGCCCTGCTTGACGCCGGCCTCGACGGAGACCCGCGCCTTCAGGATCGGCGGGATCACCGTGTCGCGGTAGGACTGGTCCTGGGCCTCGAACCACTCGATGCACGGCATCGACACCACGCGAGCCTGTACGCCGGCCTCGGCCAGCTGCTCACGCGCGGCGACGGCGAGCTGCACCTCGGAGCCGGTGGCGATGAGCACTACGTCGGGTGCGCCGCCCTCGGCATCGATCAGCACGTAGCCGCCGCGGTGCACGTCGCTGGTCTCCGCGAACCCACCGTCGCCGCGCGGGAAGACCGGCACGTTCTGCCGGGTCAGCGCAAGCGCCGCCGGCCGGTCGGTGTGGCTCAGGATCGTGTGCCAGCAGGCTGCCGTCTCGTTGGCGTCAGCCGGTCGTACGACGTCCAGGCCGGGGATCGCGCGCAGCGCTGCGAGGTGCTCGATCGGCTGGTGCGTCGGGCCGTCCTCGCCGAGACCGATCGAGTCGTGGGTCCAGACGTACGTCGTCGGCAGCTGGCTCACCGCGGCAACCCGGACCGCGCCGCGCATGTAGTCGGAGAACGTGAGGAAGGTGCCGCCGAAGACGCGGGTCAGCGCCTGCGACGCGATGCCGTTCATGATCGCGCCCATGCCGTGCTCGCGGATGCCGAAGTGGAGCACCCGGCCCTGGAACGGGTCGGCCTTCCACTCCTCGACGCCGCGGCTCTCCGGCAGGAACGACGGCACGCCCTTGATCGTCGTGTTGTTCGAGCCGGCGAGATCGGCCGAGCCGCCCCACAGCTCAGGCATCAGCGGGGCGACGGCGTTGATGACCTGGCCGGAGGCCACGCGGGTCGCGATGCCCTTGTCGCTGGCCTCGAAGACCGGGAGAGCGCCGGCGAGACCCTCGGGCAGGGTGCGCGCCTTGAGCCGGTGCAGGAGGGTCGCACCCTCGGGGTTGGCGGCCGCCCAGGCGGCGTACTTCTCGTCCCACTCGGCGCCCAGCGCGGCGCCGCGCTCGGCGAGGGAGCGGGTGTGCGCGAGCACGTCGTCCGGCACCTGGAAGCTGAGCTCCGGGTCCCAGCCCAGGATCGTCTTGGTGGCCGCGACCTCCTCGGCACCGAGCGCGCTGCCGTGGGCCGCCTCCGTGCCCTGCGCGTTCGGCGCGGGCCAGGCGATGATCGTGTCGAGCACGATGAGCGACGGCTTGTCGGTGACCTTGCCCGCGGCCGTGATGGCGTCGTAGAGCGCGGGGACGTCCTCGACGTACTCCTTGCCGCCGTTGGTCCAGTCGACCGTCTGCACGTGCCAGCCGTACGCCTCGTAGCGGCCGGCGACGTCCTCGGTGAACGCGATGTCGGTGTCGCCCTCGATCGAGATCCGGTTGCGGTCGTAGATGACGGTCAGGTTGCCGAGCTCCTGGGTGCCGGCGATCGAGCTGGCCTCGCCGCTGACGCCCTCCTGCAGGTCGCCGTCGGAGGCGAGGACGTAGACGTGGTGGTCGAAGAGGCTCTCGCCGGGCGCCGCGTCCGCGTCGAGCAGGCCGTGCACGCGCCGGGCGTCCATCGCCATGCCGACCGCGTTGCCGACGCCCTGGCCGAGCGGGCCGGTCGTGACCTCGACGCCCGCGGTGTGGTGGAGCTCGGGGTGGCCCGGGGTCTTGGAGCCCCAGGTGCGCAGCGCCTCGAGGTCGCTGAGCTCGAGGCCGAAGCCGCCGAGGAACAGCTGCGTGTAGAGCGTGATGCTCGAGTGGCCGCAGGACAGCACGAAGCGGTCACGGGCGATCCAGCGTGGGTCGGCCGGGTCGTGCCGCATCACCTTCTGGAAGAGGAGGTACGCCGCAGGGGCGAGGCTCATGGCGGTGCCAGGGTGGCCGTTGCCGACCTTCTGCACTGCGTCCATGGCCAGGACTCGGGCGGTGTCCACCGCCTTCTTGTCGAGTTCGGTCCAGTCCAGGGCAGGGGACTTGCTCACGTGGTTCCTTTCGGGGGGTTCGGCCAATGCCGAGCCTACTCACCCCTGGCGATAGACTCGCACCCGTCCAGTGACCATGAACGGTCCCCGCAAAACCCGCCCGAGGTTCCCCGTGACGTACGTCGGCCAGTCGGCCTCTGCTGCCCAGCAGCCAGCCGACGAACGGGCGACCTTCAAGGACGTCGTCGCGGCGTACGTCGGCCTGACCAAGCCGCGGGTGATCGAGCTCCTGCTGCTGACGACCGTGCCGGTGATGTTCTACGCCGCACGCGGCGTCCCGGACCTGGCTCTGGTCGTCTGGACCGTGCTCGGCGGCACGTTCTCCGCCGGGTCGGCGTCGGTCTTCAACTGCGTCTACGACCGCGACATCGACGAGCAGATGCGTCGGACCCGACGCAGGGCGCTGCCGCGGCACATCGTCTCGCCGCGCTCGGCGCTGGTCTTCGGCTTCGTGCTCGGGATCTTGTCGACGGTCATCCTCTACTTCGGTGTCAACTGGCTCTCCGCACTGCTGTCGGTGACCGCGATCGCGTTCTACGTCTTCGGCTACACGATGTTGCTGAAGCGTCGTACCACGCAGAACATCGTGTGGGGCGGGATCGCCGGCTGCTTCCCGACGCTCATCGGCTGGACCGCCGTCACCGGCTCGCTGTCGTGGACCCCGGTCGTGCTCTTCATGGTCGTCTTCTTCTGGACGCCGCCGCACACCTGGGCGCTGGCGCTGCGCTACCGCGAGGACTACGCCAACGTCGACGTCCCGATGCTCCCGGTGGTCAAGCCCGCCGCCGAGGTCGGCCGCCAGATCGTGATCTACAGCTGGGTGATGGTCGCGACCTCCCTGTTGCTGTGGCCGGTCGCCGACACGAGCCTCTTCTACCCGGTCGCTGCGGCGCTCCTGGGCGGGGTCTTCCTGGTCCAGGCGCACCGGATGTGGGGCCGCACGAAGGGCACCGAGAACCTCGCGGTGATCCAGCCGATGCAGCTCTTCCACACCTCGAACCTGTACCTCTCGCTGCTCTTCGTGGCCGTCGCGATCGACCCGCTCATCTCTCGCTGACGGCCTGGTCCCGAACCAGCAGCACGCGCGCGCTTCGCAGTCGGGCCCATGTGGGCCCGATTACCAAGGCGGGGCCCTGAGAGCATCGGCGTGATCCAGCCGGTGCAGCTCTTCCACTCATCTCGAGATCCAGACCGTTCGCCGCGCATCAGCCGGGTGAGGCAACCCGATCGAGGGTCCAACGCATCAGAGGGGTTGGACGGCGGCCTTCCCGGCTACAGGGGTACGGGGGTGCGGGACGGCCGCCGTCACTCGCCTCCGCGGACCTCGAGCAGCGCCTGGGTCACGGTCGCCGAGATGATCGCGGCGCCGAGCATGTGGAAGCCGACGAGCACGACCGGCAGGTCGGTGAAGTACTGCACGAACCCGATCAGGCCCTGCGCCAGCTCCACGGCGAGCAACACCACGACCGCGCGCCGTACGGCGGCCGGCCGCTTCGTCGCGATGACCGCGCAGAGCAGCCCGACAGTCAGACCCACCAGCAGGAAGACCAGGTCGGCGTGCACCTGGCTCCACTGCAGCGGGTCGAGCCCGTTGCGCTTCGCGTCCTCGTCGCCCGCGTGCGGACCCGAGCCGGTGACGATGGTCCCGACGTACAGCACCGCCCAGGCGGCCGCGAAGGTCGACCAGGCGAGAGCGAGCACCGCTCCCCGAGGCCGTACGGCGGGCGCGGGCCGGTCGAGCCGCCACCGGAAGAGCACCGCGACGCCGATGATCGCCATCGAGCAGAGCAGGTGGAAGGAGACGATCCACGGGTTCAGGTCGGTCAGCACCGTGATGCCGCCGATGACGGCCTGGGCGGGGATGCCGAGCGCGATGACCAGCGCCAGCCGGCGCAGGTCGCGGCGACCCGACTGCCAGGCCGCGACGAACGTGCCGATCGCGACCGCGACCAGCACCCAGGTCAGCATCCGGTTGCCGAACTCGATCGCCGAGTGGAGGTCATAGGCGCCGTGCGGCGTCAGCGACTCCTCGGTGCACCGCGGCCACGTCGGGCACCCGAGGCCCGAGCCGGTGAGCCGGACGACGCCACCGGTCACGACGATGCCGATGTTGACCACGATCGACGCCCAGGCCCAGCCACGCAGCCAGTCGTCGAGGTGCCCCACTCGGTGACGAGCGCGGTCGATCACTCCCACTTGAACGTCCTAGCCGTGAGGACCGTGCCGAAGACGGCCCAGATGATGAGTACGCCGAGGTCGCGCCAGGCCACACCGCCGTCGATGAAACCGGTGCGCATCGCCTCGCCGAGCGCGGCAGACGGCAGCCACTGCAGGAACGGGCGCGCGTCGCCGTACGCCGTCAGCGGCAGCACGACGCCACCGCCGGTCATCAGCAGCAGGTAGATCAGGTTGGCCGCCGCGAGCGTGGCCTCGGCGCGCAGGGCGCCGGCGACGAAGAGCCCGAGCGACGCGAACGCCGCCGTGCCGAGGAGGATCGCGAGCGCGACCCCGAGCACGCCGGGCTCCGGCGTCCAGCCGAGCAGCTGGCCGACGCCGCCGATGATGACGACCTGGACGAGCTGGACCAGCAGCAGGGCGCCGATCTTGCCTGCGAGGAGGCCGGAGCGGGGGAGCGGTGAGCTGCCGAGCCGCTTGATCACGCCGTACCGCCGCTCGAAGCCGGTCGCGATCGCGAGCGAGGTGAACGACGTCGACATCACCGCCAGGGCGATCACGCCGGGCGTGAAGATGTCGACGAGCGGCCGCGAAGAGGGCAGGTCCAGGTTGAGGTGCTCACCGGCGGTGACCGCGCCGAACAGCACCAACACCGGGATCACGACGGCCAGCAGCAGCTGCTCGCCGTTGCGCAGCATCAGCCGCGCCTCCATCCGCGACTGGGCCAGCACCTGCCGAGGCAGCGGAGCGGCGCCGGGCTTCGGGGTGAAGTCTCCTCGGTGGTCGAGCTTGTCGAGACTCATGACTCGAGCCCCCGTCCGGTGAGCTCGAGGAAGACGTCCTCGAGGGTGCGCGACCCGAAGCTGATCGAGCGCACGCCGACCCCGTGCTCGGCGCTCCACCGGTCCACCGACGCGCGCAACGCGGCCTCGGCCTCGCCCGGCAGCTCCTGGTCGACGACGAGGCGCACCGTCGCCGACGTGCCTCGGGTGAGCTCCTCCGGCGTGCCCGAGGCGATCAGCCGCCCGCGGTCGATGATGTGGATCTGGTCGGCGAGGCGCTCGGCCTCGTCCATGTAGTGCGTGGTGAGGACGACCGTGACGCCGTCGCCGCGCAGCTCTTCGAGCAGCTCCCACGTCGTACGACGCGCCTGCGGGTCCATCCCCGCCGTCGGCTCGTCCACGAAGACGATCTCCGGCCGGCCGACGATCGCCATGGCCAGGCCGAGGCGCTGCTGCTGGCCACCCGAGAGCCGTCGGTACGGCGTACGCCCGCAGTCGCCGAGTCCGAGCCGCTCCGAGAGCATGGCGGTGTCGAGCGGGTGCGCGTGCAGGCGGGCGATGTGGTCGAGCATCTCCATCGCGCGCACCCCGCTCCAGGCACCACCGCCCTGGAGCATCACCCCGATGCGGGGGAGCAGGTCGCGGCGCTGGCGCACGGGGTCGAGGCCGAGCACCCGGACCGTCCCCTGCTGCGGGCGGCGGTAGCCCTCGCAGGTCTCCAGGGTGGTCGTCTTGCCGGCACCGTTGGGACCGAGCACGGCGGTGATCGTGCCGCGCTCGACGGTCAGGGAGAGGCCGTCCACGGCTACCTTGTCGCCGTACCTCATCACCAGGCCGTCGACGGACACGGCAGGGGAGGTGTCGGGCACGCCCGTCAGTGTAGGGAGCGCACCGGTGTGGCCCGGCTCACGCCCTCCGCCTGACCCGGTGCCAGGTAAGGGTGGCCTTCCTTGAAGCGGTCAAAACAATAAAGGCACACTAGTGTTGTGGAATTCGAGGAGCGGCCCGTGCATGGGCACGACCAGACGACGCGCCAGCGCGTCGCCCGGTCGATCCTCGTCAACGGACCCTCGACCGCGGCGGCACTCGCCGAGCGCTTGGATCTCACTCCCGCCGCCGTACGCCGCCACCTCGACCAACTGCTCGAGGAGGGCGAGGTCGAGGCGCGTGAGCCGCGCCAGCAGGCCTCGCGTGGCCGCGGCAGGCCGGCGAAGGTCTTCGCGCTGACCGAGTCGGGGCGCGACGCCTTCGACCAGCAGTACGACGACCTGGCAGCGCAGGCGCTCCGTTTCCTGGCCGAGACCGGAGGCGACGAGGCCGTCCGGGAATTCGCGACCCGCCGGGTGGCGTTCATCCGGGAGAGGTTCGAGGGGATCCGAGCAGAGCACCCCGAGCTGGGCTCCGCGGAGATCCTGGCTCAGGTGTTCACCGCAGAGGGGTACGCCGCGACTGTCCGCGACAGCCCCGTCGGGGAGCAGCTGTGCCAGCAGCACTGCCCGGTTGCCCACGTAGCCCACGAGTTCCCGCAGCTGTGCGAGGCAGAGACCGAGGCCATCAGCCTCGTGCTCGGCAGCCACGTCCAGCGGCTGGCCACGATCGCCCACGGCGACGGGGTCTGCACCACCTGCATTCCGAGCAGCAACGTGAAGAGCACACCCAACAAGACGAAGGAGACGGTCAGCTGATGACCACCATCGACGAGCGCAATCCCGAGCTCGAGGGCATCGGGCGCTACGACTTCGGTTGGGCCGACTCCGACGTGGCCGGTGCGGCCGCCAAGCGCGGCCTGAGCGAAGAGGTCGTCCGCGACATCTCCGCCAAGAAGAGCGAGCCGCAGTGGATGCTCGACCTGCGCCTCAAGGGCCTCAAGCTCTTCGGCCGCAAGCCCATGCCCAACTGGGGCTCGGACCTGTCGGGGATCGACTTCGACAACATCAAGTACTTCGTGCGCTCCAGCGAGAAGCAGGCGGCGACGTGGGACGACCTCCCCGAGGACATCAAGAACACCTACGACAAGCTCGGCATCCCGGAGGCAGAGAAGCAGCGCCTCGTCTCGGGCGTCGCGGCGCAGTACGAGTCCGAGGTCGTCTACCACTCGATCCGTGAGGACCTCGAGGAGCAGGGCGTCCTCTTCCTCGACACCGACACCGCGCTCAAGGAGCAGCCGGAGCTGTTCCAGGAGTACTTCGGCACCGTGATCCCGGTCGGCGACAACAAGTTCGCCGCGCTGAACACGTCGGTGTGGTCGGGCGGCTCGTTCATCTACGTCCCGCCGGGCGTCCACGTGGACATCCCGCTGCAGGCGTACTTCCGGATCAACACCGAGAACATGGGCCAGTTCGAGCGGACCCTGATCATCGTCGACGAGGGCGCCTACGTGCACTACGTCGAGGGCTGCACCGCGCCGATCTACTCATCGGACTCGCTGCACTCCGCGGTCGTCGAGATCATCGTGAAGAAGGGCGGCCGCTGCCGCTACACGACCATCCAGAACTGGTCCAACAACGTCTACAACCTCGTCACCAAGCGTGCGACCTGCGAGGCCGGCGCGACCATGGAGTGGGTCGACGGCAACATCGGCTCCAAGGTGACGATGAAGTACCCGGCCGTCTACCTGATGGGCGAGCACGCCAAGGGCGAGACGCTCTCCATCGCGTTCGCGGGCGAGGGCCAGCACCAGGACGCGGGCGCCAAGATGGTGCACGCCGCGCCCAACACCTCGTCCTCGATCCTGTCGAAGTCGGTGGCGCGCGGCGGCGGGCGTACGTCGTACCGCGGCCTGATCCAGGTCAACGAGGGTGCGCACGGCTCCAAGTCCAACGTGCTGTGCGACGCGCTGCTGGTCGACCAGATCAGCCGCAGCGACACTTACCCGTACGTCGACATCCGCGAGGACGACGTGTCGATGGGCCACGAGGCGAGCGTCTCGAAGGTCTCCGACGACCAGCTCTTCTACCTGATGTCGCGCGGCATGGAGCAGGACGAGGCGATGGCGATGATCGTCCGCGGCTTCATCGAGCCGATCGCCAAGGAGCTGCCGATGGAGTACGCCCTCGAGCTCAACCGCCTGATCGAGCTGCAGATGGAAGGCGCGGTCGGCTGACCGCACGACGATGGTTTCGAGGCTCGCTTCGCTCGCACCTCAACCAACGTCACCGGTGGTTGAGGTGCGACGGCCGCTAGGCCCGAGCCTCGAAACCACACCCGAAGCACCGACCGAGTACCTAGGAAGACACCTGTAGTGACTGTGACCGACACCGCCCGCGAGATCGTGGCGTCCGCCCTGGAGCAGGGGCCGCTGTTCAGCCACCTGAACCCGCCCCCGTCGTACGACCTGGCCGACCACCCGGTGCCCACCGGGCGCGAGGAGATCTGGCGCTTCACGCCGCTCAAGCGGCTGCGCGGGATCCTCGACGGCGAGGCGTCCGACGCGACCCTCACCTGGGACACCACGCTGCCCGACGGCGTGACCCTGACCGCGATCACCGCCGAGGAGGCGCGTGAGATCGGTGAGCTCGCCCCCAACGACCGGCCGTCCGCGCTGGCCGTCGCCAACGCGGGTGGAGCGATGCTGCTCGACGTCCCGGCCGAGGCCGAGATCGCCGAGCCGATCGTGCTGCGCCTGCACGGCCAGTCGGTCGACGACCTGGTCTGGGGACAGCTGGTCGTCCGGGTCGGCCGGCACGCCCAGGCGACCGTCGCGATCCTGCACACCGGCTCGGCGCGCTACTCGGCGATCACCACGGTGCTCGCCGGCGATGCGTCCAACGTCAACGTGCTGTCCCTGCAGGACTGGGACGACGACGCGGTGCACCTGGGCCGCGACGCGATCCAGGTCGGCCGTGACGCCAACGTCAAGCACACGTCGATCTCTTTCGGCGGCGACCTGGTGCGCATGCACGCCAACGTCGAGTACGCCGGTCCCGGCGGCTCGGCCGAGCTGCTCGGGCTCTACTTCGCCGACGAGGGCCAGCACCTCGAGCACCGCCTCTTCGCCGACCACACCGCGCCCAAGACCAAGAGTCACGTGCTCTACAAGGGCGCGCTGCAGGGCCAGGGCGCGCACACGGTCTGGATCGGCAACGTCCTGATCCGCAAGGTGGCCGAGGGCATCGAGACCTACGAGGAGAACCGCAACCTGGTCCTCTCCGACGGCTGCCAGGCCGACTCGGTGCCGAACCTCGAGATCGAGACCGGCGAGATCGAGGGCGCGGGCCACGCGTCCGCGACCGCCCGCTTCGACGACGAGCAGCTCTTCTACCTGCGTTCGCGCGGCGTCTCGGAGAAGGAGTCGCGCCGCCTGGTCGTGCACGGCTTCTTCAACGACCTGATCCGCAAGGTCGGCATCCCGTCGATCGAGGAGAAGCTGCTGCAGACGGTCGAGGCAGAGCTGGCCAAGAACGTGCTGAAGGACTTCGAGTGACCTTTGAACGAGCCTGCGCGGTTGCCGACGTACCCACCGACGAGGCGCTCGGCGTCACGATCGGTGCGTACGACGTCGCGGTCGCGCGCCACGGCGACGAGTTCTTCGCCATCCAGGACCTCTGCTCGCACGCCGCCGTCGCCCTGAGCGAGGGCGAGGTTGCCGACTGCACGGTCGAGTGCTGGCTGCACGGCTCGCGCTTCGACCTCCGCACCGGCAAGCCCACCGGGCTGCCGGCCACCGAACCCGTCGCGACCTTCCCGATCGAGGTCAAGGGCGACGACATCTACGTAGACACCACCACCACCACCCTGAACGGAGTCACCCCCTCATGAGCGAGCTCATCATCAAGGACCTGCAGGTGTCCGTGGACACCGAGGACGGGCCCAAGGAGATCCTCAAGGGCGTCACGCTGACCATCAAGGACGGCGAGACCCACGCGATCATGGGCCCCAACGGGTCGGGCAAGTCGACGCTGGCCTACTCGATCGCGGGCCACCCGAAGTACACGATCACCGGCGGCACCGTCACCCTCGACGGCGACGACGTGCTGGCGATGACCGTCGACGAGCGGGCCCGCGCCGGGCTGTTCCTGGCGATGCAGTACCCCGTCGAGGTCCCCGGCGTCTCGGTGTCCAACTTCCTGCGTACGGCGAAGACCGCCCTCGACGGCGAGGCGCCCAAGCTGCGCACCTGGGTCAAGGACGTCAACTCGGCGCTCGAGAAGCTCAACCTCGACCCGACCTTCGGCACCCGCTCGGTCAACGAGGGCTTCTCCGGCGGTGAGAAGAAGCGCCACGAGATCGCCCAGCTCGAACTGCTGAACCCGAAGGTCGCGATCCTCGACGAGACCGACTCCGGCCTCGACATCGACGCGCTCAAGATCGTCTCCGAGGGCGTCAACCGGTTCCGCGCGCAGGAGGGCAAGGGCGTCCTGCTGATCACGCACTACACCCGGATCCTGCGCTACATCGAGCCCGACTTCGTGCACGTCTTCGTCGACGGCAAGGTCGCCGAGTCCGGCGGCGCCGAGCTGGCCGAGGAGCTGGAAGCGAACGGGTACGAGAAGTACCTCACGGCGGCGGTCTGACATGACCACGACCCAGCTGGCCGGCCTCCTCCCCGAGCTGGAGGTGATCCGCGCCGACTTCCCGATCCTGGGCCGCACGGTCGCGGGCGGCCTGCCGCTGGTCTACCTCGACAGCGCCAACACCTCGCAGAAGCCCCAGGTCGTCATCGACACGATGGTCGACCACCTGGAGCGGCACAACGCCAACGTCGCGCGCGCCATGCACACGCTGGGCGCCGAGGCCACCGAGGCGTTCGAGGAGGGCCGCGACCGGGTCGCCGCCTTCATCAACGCGCCGAGCCGCGACGAGGTGATCTTCACCAAGAACGCCTCCGAGGCGCTCAACCTGGTCGCCAACACCCTTGCCTGGGCTCGGGGACCGCTGCAGGTCGGCGAAGGCGACGTGGTCGTCACCACGGAGATGGAGCACCACTCCAACATCGTGCCGTGGCAGCTGCTCACCGAGCGGACCGGCGCGACGCTGAAGTGGTTCGGGATCACCGACGAGGGCCGGCTCGACCTGTCCAACATCGACGAGCTGATCACCGAGCGCACCAAGGTCGTCACGCTGACCTGGGTCTCCAACATGCTCGGCACGATCAACCCGGTCGCCGAGATCGCCCGCCGGGCCCACGAGGTCGGGGCGATCGTCGTGCTCGACGCGTCGCAGGCCGCGCCCCAGCTGCCCGTCGACGTGGTCGCGTCCGGCGCCGACATCGTCGTCTTCACCGGCCACAAGGTCGTCGGCCCGACCGGCATCGGCGTGCTCTGGGGCAAGCGTGAGCTGCTCGAGCAGCTGCCGCCCTTCCTCGGAGGCGGCGAGATGATCGAGACGGTCCGGATGGAGCGCTCGACGTACGCCGGAATCCCGCACAAGTTCGAGGCCGGCACGCCGCCGATCGTCGAGGCCGTCGGCCTCGGCGCCGCGGTCGACTACCTGGCCCACATCGGGATGGACGCGATCCACCGGCACGAGCAGACGATCACGGCGTACGCGCTCGAGGGCCTGGCCACCGTGCCCGGCCTGAAGGTGCTCGGCCCGCTCGACGCTGCCGAGCGTGGGGGAGCGATCTCCTTCGAGCTCGACGGCGTGCACCCGCACGACATCGCCCAGGTGCTCGACTCGCGCGGCATCGCCGTACGCGCCGGCCACCACTGCGCGAAGCCGGCGCACGCGCGCTTCGGCGTGCAGAGCTCGACCCGGATGTCGTCGTACCTCTACACGACGCCGGCCGAGATCGACGCGCTGGTCGAGGGCCTGGAATACACCCGCTCGTACTTCAAGTTGGGCTGACTACGTGAGCCACGAACTCGACTCCCTGTACCAGGACATCATCCTCGACCACGCGAAGCGTCGGCTGAACGCCGGACTGCGTGAGCCGTTCGAGGCCGAGGTGCACCACGTCAACCCGACCTGCGGCGACGAGGTGACCCTCCGTCTCCACCTCGACGGCGACCTCGTCCGTGACATCTCGTACGACAACCAGGGCTGCTCGATCTCGACCGCTTCGGCGTCGGTGATGAGCGACCTGCTGATCGGCAAGACCGTCGCCGAGACCAAGCCGATCCACGACGCGTTCCTCGAGATGATGCGCGGCAAGGGTCAGGTGGAGCCCGACGAGGACGTCCTCGAGGACGCCATCGCCTTCGCCGGCGCCGCCAAGCTGACCGCGCGCATCAAGTGCGCACTCCTGTCCTGGATGGCCTTCCAGGACGCCCTCGTCCGAGCCCAGGAGGACTCCGATGCCTGATCATTCCGACCTTCCCGAAGTGCCCGAGGCCGCCGGCGGTGTCGGCACGTCGACCGTGTCGGTCGACGACGTCACCGAGGCGATGAAGGACGTCGTCGACCCCGAGCTCGGCATCAACGTCGTCGACCTCGGCCTCGTGTACGGCGTCCACCTCGACGAGGACTCCAACGCCGTCATCGACATGACGCTCACCTCCGCGGCCTGCCCGCTGACCGACGTGATCCAGGACCAGACGAACGGCGCCCTCGAGGGCCTGGTCAACGACGTCCTGATCAACTGGGTCTGGATGCCGCCGTGGGGCCCGGACAAGATCACCCCCGACGGCCGCGAGCAGCTGCGGGCGCTCGGTTTCAACGTCTGAGGTTGTGCGAAATCCTGACCTGTCGGTTTCCCCGGTGCACCGGGGAAACCGTCACTTCTCAGGCATCGCAACGCCTGAGAAGTGACAGGCTTGCCTGAGAAGTGCCGCCGGCGCTAGCCCGAGACCCGCGCGACACGCTGGGGGACTGACGCGTGCCGCACGGGCGTTTCCCGAGAAGCCGGCGGTCCGATCCTGGAGCGCCCGGCGTCCCAAGGTCAGCGGGCGGGCGTCCCGACCTTCCGGGCAGCGTCGACCCGTACGCTTCGGGCGTGGCCCAGGTAACCGTGCCCCCGGAGCGGCTGGTCCGCTGGGTGGCGAACTTCGAGGAGCGCCACGGCCGCGCCGTGGTCGCAGTCGAGGACGGCGCCCTGTCGGGTCACGCTGTCGACGGCTCGACCTTCCGGGCGCGCGCGCCCTTCGCGGCGTCGTACGCCGGGGTGCCGACTGCCGCCGCGTTCGTCGAGTCGCTGGAGGTGCCCGACGCCTGGGGGGTGCTGCTGGTCCGCAAGGGCGGGTTCGCGATCGCCCGGCTGGCGGGGTCGACGATCACGGACAGCAAGGTCGGCCAGCGGCACGTGCAGGGGCGGACGAAGGCGGGCGGGCAGAGCCAGCAGCGGTTTGCCCGGCGCCGCGACAACCAGGCGCGACAGGCCTACGAGGCCGCCGCCGAGCACGCCGCGCGGATCCTCATCGGTCTCGACAAGCTCGACCACCGATCGGTGGTCGTGACCGGCGGCGACCGGACCGCCGTCGACGAGGTGCTCCTGGATCCGCGGCTGCGGACGTTGACGGTCGTCGGGCCGTGGCTCGCCGTACCCGACCCACGGCGTGGGGTCCTGGAGCAGGCGGTCCGAGACGCGTGCGCCGTCCAGGTCGAGGTGCTGAACGCCTAGGTGCTCAGGCCCAGCCGAGCTCGCGCAGCTCTGTCTCGGACATGCCCATCGCGTGGCCGACTTCGTGGACCAGCACGGTCCGCACCCGACCCGGCACGTCCTCGATCCGCTCGCAGACCTCGACGATCGGGATCCGGTAGAGCGTGATCGTGTCCGGCAGCGTGCCGGGTGCACGGCCGTAGTGCGAGGTGCGCGGGACGCCGCGGTAGAGGCCCAGGAGCAGGACGCCGGGTCGACGTTCGGACGCGGCCTGCTCGTCCTCCACGAGTACGGCGATCTCGTTGACGACGGTGAGCACCCAGTCGGGCAGTGAGTCGAGCGCGTCGACCACCATCGCCTCGAAGGCATCGATCGGAACGGCGGCGGGGTCCATGGACCGAGTATGCAGACCGGACCTTGCCGGCTCAGGTGAGTGCGGTGGCGACGTCGGCGCCCAGCCGCACGATGCGATCGGCCGCGGACCGGGAGGGGTCCTGGTCCGGTTCGTCGACGCCGCCGGGCACCTTGCGCGCCGAACACCGCCGAGTCGAGCACGTCGAGGTCGACGTGCAGCCACCATCGGCCCGAGGCCCGGCGGAGGTGCGCGACGGCGGCACGTGCCTGCCGGGCGGGGTCCGTACCCGAGCAGGGTGGTGCAGTCGCCGCCGTACACGAACGGGAACCCGGCCGAGCGCCAGGGCTTCCGAAGCGCGCCCGGTCTTCGGTGGCAGATTGTCGTATCGACGGACCGCCGTTCGTGGTGAGGGTGGAGACGGTCGCCGGGATCGTTCCGGACACGAGGAGAACTGAGATGACGCACTACCTGTTGGCCGTGCACGGCCCCGCCGAGATGGATGAGTTCGGCAGCTACGGCTCCAAGGAGGAGATGGAAGCAGCCTTCGCCGCGACCGGTGCCTTCAACGACCAGCTGCGCGCCGACGGCTACTGGGTGTTCGCCGGGGGGCTTCAGTCGGCATCGACCGCCACCGTCGTCGACGGCCAGGGTGCGACGCCGGTGTTGGTCGACGGCCCCTACCTCGAGACCAAGGAGGTCATCGCCGGCTTCTGGGTGATCGACGCGCCCGATCTCGACGTGGCGCTCGAGCTCGCCGCGGCGGGGTCCAAGGCCTGCGGCGGCAAGGTCGAGGTACGTCCGTTCGACGGCCTTGCCTAGAGGCCGAGCTCGCGCTTGCGGTCGTCCCAGCGCGCAGCCATCGATCCGAGCTCTTCTCGCACGAACTCCAGGAACGCCACCGAGACGGCCAACCGGTCCCGTGCGCCCGAGGGAGCGACATCGGCCGCGGTCGTGAAGGCTGCCTCGATCGCGGCGTACGTGTGGTCGCCCTGCAGGAGTGCCCGTCGCCACGCGTCGTCGTCCACGACGTAGACATCGCGCCGGGTGCCTCGCTCCCGCTCGCGACGGGACCAGCCGAGCTGCTCCAGCACCCGGACCGCTCCCGAGACGGCCGCCGGACTGATCGCCAGCTCCGCGACGAGCTCGGACGACGTCATCCGGCCGTCCTCGTCGACGAGCAGGGCGGCGAAGACCCGGGCCGGGAGTCGGGCAAGTCCGGCAGCCGTGAGGGCTGCGCCGACCCGTTCGACGGCGTCGTGCCGCTGGTCCGCCATGTGCAGACTCTACAAGATTCACAAATCTGTGAAGGCAGAGTAGCGTCGGTCGGGTGACCGACAACGTCATCGAGATCACCGGGCTGGTGAAGAGATTCGGCAACTTCAAGGCACTGGACGGCCTCGACCTCCAGGTCGCACCGGGCGAGGTGCATGGCTTCCTCGGGCCCAACGGCGCCGGCAAGTCGACGACGATCCGGGTGCTGCTCGGGCTGCTGCGCAACGACGGCGGCGAGGTCCGCCTCCTCGGTGGCGACCCGTGGCGCGAGGCGGCCGAGCTGCACCGCCGGCTCGCCTACGTGCCCGGCGACGTGAACCTGTGGCCCAACCTCACCGGCGGGGAGGTGATCGACCTGCTGGGGCGGTTGCGCGGCGGTGTCGACGAGGCGCGTCGTACCGAGCTCATCGACGCCTTCGAGCTCGACCCCACCAAGAAGGGCCGGGCCTACTCGAAGGGCAACCGGCAGAAGGTCGCGCTCGTCGCGGCGCTCTCCTCCGACGTCGACCTGCTGGTGCTGGACGAGCCGACCTCCGGGTTGGACCCGTTGATGGAGTCGGTCTTCCAGACGTACGTCGAGTCCTTCCGCGACCGCGGGCACGCCGTGCTGCTCAGCAGCCACATCCTCGCCGAGGTCGAGCGGCTGGGGGACCGGGTGAGCATCATCCGGGCCGGCCGCGTCGTCGAGAGCGGCACCCTCGCCGACCTGCGCCACCTGACCCGGACGTCCGTCACCGCCGAGGTCGAGCGACCGGTCACCGGTCTCGACGGGCTCGAGGGTGTGCACGACCTCGTCGTCGAGGGAGAGCGGGTGCGGTTCCAGGTCGACACGGCGCGCCTCGATCCCGCGCTGCAGACGCTCGTCGCCGCCGGCATACGGACCCTGACCAGCCAGCCGCCGACCCTCGAGGAGCTGTTCCTGCGCCACTACGGCGACGAGATCGAGCCGGTCGAGACATGACGGGCACGGCCACCTTCCTGCGGACGTTCCTGCGCCGGGACAAGTGGATGCTGCTGTGGTGGGTCCTGGGTGGCGTCTCGCTCTACCTGGCGACGGTCTACAGCGTCGACGGGCTCTACACGACGCAGGCCGAGTACGACGCCGCCGCGGCCAGCGCCGGGTCCAACGCGGCGTTCGTCGCGATGGCCGGTCCGGCCCGAGCACTCGACACGCTCGGCGGGCAGACCGCCTGGCAGACAACGGCGTTCGGCGCGATCGTCGCGGCGCTGATGAGCATGTTCCTGATCGGCCGGCACACCCGGGCCGAGGAGGAGACCGGACGTGACGAGCTGCTGCGCGCGGCGGCGGTCGGCCGTTACGCCACGACGACCGCCGCCGTCCTGGTGGCGCTCATCGCCAACCTGGTGCTCGGGCTCCTCGTCTCCATCGGGCTGGCGGCGTACGGGCTCGCCGCCGCCGACTCGTTCGGCCTCGGCCTCGGCGTGACCACCTGTGGTTGGGTGTTCACGGGCACCGCCCTGATCGCCGCCCAGCTGACCGCGAGCACGCGCTCGGCGTACGGCATCGCAGGCAGCTTCATCGCGGTCGCCTACGTCCTGCGAGCCGTCGGCGACGTCGGCAACGGCATGCTGAGCTGGCTCTCGCCGATCGGGTGGTACCAGGCGATGCACCAGTTCTCCGGCCTGCGCTGGTGGCCGATGCTGCTGATGCTCGCCGGCGCCACCGCGGCACTGACGGGAGGCTTCGCGCTGTTCACCCGGCGTGACTACGGGTCCGGCGTGCTGGCGGCCCGGCCGGGGCCGGCGCGGGCGCCGTACGGTCTGCGCAGTGGGTTCGGCCTGGCCTGGCGGCTGCAGCGCGGGGCGGTGATCGGCTGGGCCGGTGGCATGTTCTTCGCCGGTCTGGCGTACGGCGCGATCGGTGACGACGTCGAGTCGCTCATCGGCGACTCCGAGACGTCGCAGGAGGTCTTCGTCCAGTCCGGCAGCGATGTCGTCACCGGCTTCTACGGCACCTCGATCCTGATGCTCGCGGTGATCTGCTGCGGGTTCGCGATCTCGTCCGCGCTGCGACCGCGGACCGAGGAGGATAACGGCCATCTGGAGGTGCTGTTGGCGACGGCGTTGCCGCGCACCCGCTGGCTGCTCGGGCACGTGGTCGTCACGGTCGGGGGAGTCGCGCTGGTCCTGGTTTTGTCGGGGCTCGGGCTCGGTGCCGGCTACCTGCTCGTCACCGGAGACGGCAGCGCCGCCTGGGACATCACCTGGCCGGTGGTCCAGTACGCCGCACCGGTGCTGGTCCTGAGCGCGCTGGGCCGGCTGCTCTACGGCCTGGTGCCGCGCTGGACCGTGCTCGCCTGGGCGCCGCTGGCCTTCGCTGCGGTGGTGATGCTCTTCGGCGATCTCTTCGGTCTCCCGCAGTGGCTCCAGGACGCGTCGCCCTTCGAGCACCTGCCGATGGTGCCGGCCGAGGACTTCTCCTGGGGGCCGGTGCTGGCGCTGTCGGCGGTGGCACTAGTCCTGAGTGTCGCGGGCCAGGTGGCCTTCGCGAGGCGCGACGTGCACTAGCGTGCCGAGCATGTGGCAGCCCGAACCCGGCTGGCACGCGCTGCCAGGGGGCAGCGGTGCCTCGACGGTTGGTGTCTGGAGGACGGTCCTCGGCGACCAGCCCGTGGTGGTGAAGCGGCTGTCGCGACCGGGTGGCGACGACCCGTCGGAGCTCACCAACCCGCGCCACTTCGCCTACTGGCGCCGGGCAGCCGACGTCGTGACGGCGGCGACCGTCGTCGAGACACCGGGTCTGCGCGCCGCCGGCCTGGGTGCCGTCGAGGAGGACGAGGACGGCATCACGATCACCCAGGAGTGGGTGGAGGACTCGTCCAACAGCGGTCTCTTCTGCGCCCACGCGATGGGCGAGCTCACCGGCGCCCACCTGGCCGCCGCACCGTGGCTGGCCCGCAACCAGCTCCGCGATCGGCTGGCCCGTGTCGAACGGTCCGGCGGGTGGCAGACGCTCGCGCGCACGACGGTCGCCGACGTCGCCGATCACCTGTGGAACCGCCGCGTCGAGCTGCTCGCTGCCGTCGACGCACTGGTCCAGGTGCCGCAGCACGGCGACGCCGTACCCGCCAACCTGCTGGGCCGCGACGGCGACGACCTGCTCGCCATCGACTGGGGAACCCTCGGCACCGGCCCGGTCGGCGCGGACCTCGGCTACTTCGCCCTCAGCGCCCGCGAGGAGCTCGAACCTCTCATCGACGCCTACCTGCTGGGGATGCCGGACGGTCTGGCGACCCGGGACGAGGTGACGCTCGGCGCCCGAGTGACGGCGGTATACACGGTGCTCAACCGCGCCGAGTGGGCGCTCGCCCGCGCCGCCCGGGGAGAGGGCGCGCTGGCCGGGAAGTTCCGGCACCCGGCCGTCGCGCCGCACCTGCGAGCGCTGCAGCGGCAGTTCCCGCACATCGAGGCACTGGTGCAGGGAGCGGTCTGAGCCGGTCGGCCAGTTCAGGCCCTGCCGACCACCGTTTGGTCACCAACCGCAGATCTCGGGTGGTGCCTTCTGCGGTTGGTGACCAATCCGCAGTCCCGCACCGGTCGATGCAGGCCAGCGGTGGAGCTGAGATCGGCAAGGACGACTCCCAACCTGACGGGCGAATCGCGTGCACCGTTTGGTCACCAACCGCAGATTTCGGGCCGGATTTCTGCGGTTGGTGACCAAACGACGTGCCGAAGGACCGGTCAGAGCGCCCCGGCAGCGAACGTGTCGCACGCCTCGAGCGTGCCCTCGGCATAGCCGGTCCGGAACCACTGCACCCGCGACTTCGCTGACCCGTGCGTCCACGACTCCGGGTCGACGTCGCCGCCGGACGACTCCTGGATCCGGTCGTCGCCGACGGTCGTGGCCGCCTCGATCGCCAGCTGGACGTCCTCGTCGGTGAGGTCCGAGAAGAGCGTGCGGCCGTCGACGTCCTGGGTGGCGGTCGCCGCCTTCGCCCACACGCCGGCGTAGCAGTCGGCCTGCAGCTCGAGGCGTACGGCGTCGCTCTTCGGGCCCTGCTGGGTCTTCACCTTGCCCATGGTGCCGAGCAGGTTCTGGATGTGGTGACCGTACTCGTGCGCCAGCACGTACGCCTCGACGAACCCGCCGTCCGGGCCGCCGAGCTGCTGCTCGAGCACGTCGTCGAAGAAGGTGGTGTCGAGATAGATGGTGCGATCGGTGGGGCAGTAGAACGGGCCGACGTCCGAGCTCGCGGAGCCGCAGCCCGTGCTGATGCCGTCGGTGAAGGTCTCGATCTTGCGCTCGGCCTCGAACGCCGTGCCGGACTGCGCGGGCAGCGCCTCGGACCAGTAGTCGTAGAGCGAGTTCTCGATGGCCACCCGGGCGCAGTCGGCGCTGCCGTTGGCGTCCGCTCCGCTGTCGCACTGTTCCTCGTAGCGTCCGGTGTCGGCCGTCGGGCTGTCATCGCCACCGCCGCCGAGCCACAGGCTCGCCAAGACCACGATCGCGACGATGACCAGCGTGCCGACGCCACCCCCGGCAACGCCGCCGGGGATCGGGATGCCGCCGCTGCGGCCGCCGCCCGAGCCGCGGCCGGCGTCGCCCATCCGGCTGGTGTCCAGCCGGGCCTTGGGGTTGAACCGCATCCGTGCTCCTGAGGTGGCTGGTCCGACGTGATCGGGGACACCGTCGCCGATGCCCGGATGGACCGTACCCACAACTACCCTTGAGTCCTCATGATCACCGCCCACAAGCTCGAGGTCCGCGCCGGAGCACGACTGCTCATGGAGGACGTCAGCTTCCGCGTCGCCGCCGGCGACAAGGTCGGTCTGGTCGGCCGCAACGGCGCCGGCAAGACGACGCTCACCAAGATCCTCGCCGGCGAGGCGCTGCCCGCTGCCGGCTCGGTGCAGGCGACCGGCGAGGTGGGCTACCTCCCGCAGGATCCGCGCATCGGCGACCCCGAGGTGCTGGCCCGCGACCGGATCCTCTCCGCGCGCGGCCTCGACGACGTCGTACGCCGGCTGCGGCAGGCCGAGATCGACATGGGCAGCGAGGACTCGGCGGTCCACGAGCGGGCGATGCGTCGCTACGAGCGCGCCGACGCCGAGCTGCACGCCGGTGGCGGGTACGCCGCCGAGTCCGAGGCGGCCACGATCGCGAGCAGCCTCGGGATCGAGGAGCGGATCCTCACCCAGCAGCTCAAGACCCTGTCCGGTGGCCAGCGACGACGCGTCGAGCTGGCCCGGATCCTCTTCTCCGGCGCCGACACGCTGCTCCTCGACGAGCCGACCAACCACCTGGACGTCGACTCGATCGTCTGGCTGCGCGGATTCCTGAAGGCACACAAGGGCGGCCTGATCGTGATCAGCCACGACAACGCCCTGCTCGAAGAGACCGTCAACAAGGTCCTGCACCTCGACGCCAACCGCGGCGAGATCGACGTCTACAACATGGGCTGGAAGGCCTACCTGACCCAGCGCGAGACCGACGAGAAGCGCCGCAAGCGCGAGCGGTCCAACGCCGAGACCAAGGCCAAGACCCTCACCGACCAGGCCAACAAGATGCGCGCCAAGGCCAGCAAGGCCACGGCTGCGCAGTCGATGCTCAAGCGGGCCGAGAAGATGATGGCCGGGCTCGAGGGCGAGCGCGCTGCCGACAAGGTCGCTCGGATCAAGTTCCCGGCACCGGCACCGTGCGGCAAGACGCCGCTTACGGCCTCCGAGCTCTCGAAGTCCTACGGCTCGCTCGAGGTCTTCACCGACGTCAACCTGGCGATCGACAAGGGCTCTCGCGTGGTGATCCTGGGCTTCAACGGCGCCGGCAAGACCACGATGCTCCGGATCCTCGCCGGCGTCGACCAGCCCGACACCGGGGCGGTCCTTCCGGGCCACGGTCTGAAGGTCGGCTACTACGCGCAGGAGCACGAGACCCTCGACGTCGAGCGCACGGTGCTGGAGAACATGCAGAGCGCCGCACCCCAGCTCACCGACACCGAGGCCCGATCCGTGCTGGGCTCGTTCCTCTTCTCCGGCGACGACGCACACAAGTCGGCCAAGGTCCTCTCCGGCGGCGAGAAGACCCGACTCGCGCTCGCGTCGCTGGTCGTCTCCAGCGCCAACGTGCTGCTGCTCGACGAGCCCACCAACAACCTGGACCCCGCCTCCCGCGAGGAGGTGCTGGCCGCGATCCGCACCTATGAGGGCGCGATCATCCTGGTCACGCACGACGAGGGCGCCGTCCGCGCGCTCGAGCCGGACCGGGTGCTGCTGCTCCCCGATGGTGACGAAGACCTCTGGAACGAGGACTACGCCGACCTGGTGTCCCTGGCCTGACCTAGTGTTCGGGTCATGGACCCGAAGACGCTCGAGGACGCCGGACTGCAGTACGACGTGGCCGGCCCGGTCGCGACGATCACGCTCAACCGGCCCGCCGTACGCAACGCCCAGACGCCCACCATGTGGCACGCCCTCGCGGCCATCGGTGACGAGCTGTCCGACGACGTACGGGTGGTCGTGCTCAAGGGCTCCGGCGCGGCGTTCTCGGCCGGCCTCGACCGCAGCATGCTCGACCCCAACACCGCGGGCGAGGGCTCGGTGGTCGCGCTCATGGGCAAGTCGGACGACGAGGTCTCGGCCGCGATCGACGGCTACCAACGCGGCTTCACCTTCCTGCGCGACCCGCGCTTCGTCTCGATCGCCCAAGTGCACGGCTACGCCATCGGCGCCGGCTTCCAGCTCGCGCTCTCGTGCGACCTCCGCGTCGTCGCGGACGACGTGCAGTTCTGCATGAAGGAGTCGGCGCTCGGCCTGGTGCCGGACCTGACCGGAACAAAGCCGCTCGTCGAGAGCGTTGGCTATGCCAGGGCGCTGGAGATCTGTGCCACGGCGCGGATGGTCGGCGCGGAGGAGTCGGTCGACATCGGGCTCGCGCTGGCCGCCGTACCCGCCGGTGAGCTGGACGCGACCGTGGCAGACCTCGTGGCCGCCCTGACCGCACCGATGGCCGGCGCGGTGCGTGAGACCAAGGCGTTGCTGCAGGGTGCGGCGGATCGAAGCCTCGACGACCAGCGCCGACTGGAGCGCGAGGCACAGACCCGTCGCTTCCGGGAGCTGGTCGCGCTGATGAGCCAGTAGGGGAGACGTCATGTCGGGGATGCAGGGCTCGGGTGCCGCCTGGCGGCATCTGCGATCGGACCGCAGCGTCGTCCACAACCGGATCGAGGGCAGGACCGTACGCCGGGTCTTCGGGTTCGCGCGCCCGCACCGGCGGCTGATCACGGTCTTCCTGCTGCTGACCGTGATCGACAGCTGCCTGGTCGTCGTCTCGCCACTGCTGGCGAAGCACATCATCGATGACGGCATCGTCGGCGGCGACGCCCAGCTGGTGACCATCCTGGCTCTCGCGATGGCGGGCGTGGCGCTCGTCGGCGCCGTGCTGTCGGTGGGCGAGGGCTGGCTCTCGTCGCGGATCGGCGAGGGGCTGATCTTCGACCTGCGCACCCGCGTCTTCGGCCACGTCCAGCGCCAGTCGCTCGCGTTCTTCACCCGCACCCAGACCGGTGCGCTGGTCTCGCGCCTCAACAACGACGTCATCGGTGCACAGCGCGCCTTCACCTCGACGCTGTCGAGCACGGTGGCGAGCACCATCTCGGTCATCGTGGTGGGCATCGCCATGCTCGCGCTGAGCTGGCAGGTCACGCTGCTCTGCCTGGCGATCTTCCCGCTCATGCTGCTGGTGTCGCGGTGGGTCAGCGGCCGCCTCGCCGGCCTCACCCGGCAGCAGATGGACGGCAACGCCGACATGGGCAACGCCATGACCGAGCGCTTCAACGTCGGTGGCGCGATGCTGCTCAAGCTCTTCGGCCGCCGCGGCGAGGAGGACGAGCTCTTCGCCCGCAAGGCCGCCACCGTCCGCGACCTCGGCGTCCGGATCTCACTGCTCACCCGCATCTTCGCCGCATCGATGATGGCCGTCCCGGCGCTCGCGACGGCCCTCGTGTACGGCGTCGGCGGTCACCTGGCGATCGACGACGCGCTCACCGTCGGCACCTTGATCGCCCTGGCGACCCTGCTGCTCCGGCTGCTCGGGCCGCTGCAGAGTCTCTCCAACGTCCGGATCGACGTGATGACAGCGCTGGTCAGCTTCGAGCGGGTCTTCGAGGTGCTGGACCTGCCGCCCCTGATCGAGGAGAAGCCGGACGCGGTGGCGCTGCCGCGGTCGGCCGCGCGCCTGGAGTTCGACCACGTCGGGTTCGGCTACCCGCGGGCCGACGAGATCTCGCTGGCCTCCCTGGAGGCTGTCGCCCGCAAGGAGTCCCGCGAGGGCGGTCCGGTGCTGACCGACATCGGGTTCGTCGCCGAACCCGGACAGATGGTCGCGTTGGTCGGCCCGTCGGGCGCCGGCAAAACGACGATCACGCACCTCGTGGCGCGGCTGTACGACGCCGACACCGGTGTCGTCCGGGTCGGCGGCCACGACGTCCGCGACGTGACGCTCCAGTCGCTGGAGGACGTCGTCGGCTATGTCACCCAGGACGCGCACATGTTCCACGAGACGATCCGGACGAACCTGCTCTACGCCCGGCCCGGCGCCAGCGACCCGGAGATCTGGGCGGCCCTGGAGGCGGCCCAGATCGCAACCCTGGTCCGGGCGCTGCCCGACGGCCTCGACACGGTCGTCGGCGACCGCGGCTACCGGCTCTCCGGAGGCGAGCGACAGCGCCTGGCGATCGCCCGGCTGCTGCTGAAGGCTCCCGCGATCGTCGTACTCGACGAGGCGACGGCTCACCTCGACAGCGAGTCCGAGGTCGCCGTACAACGCGCGCTGGATGCTGCTCTCGAGGGCCGAACCTCGCTCGTCATCGCACACCGGCTGTCGACGGTCCGCAACGCCGACCAGATCCTGGTCGTCGAGGCGGGGAGGATCGTCCAGCGGGGCACCCATGCCTCGCTGCTCGCCGAGGGTGGCTTGTACGCCGACCTCTACCGCACCCAGTTCGTCGAGGACCTGCCACCGACGCCGGTGTAGCTGAGATCGCGGCGGGCGACGACTGCGATGGTCGTCCTCGAGACACTCCGCAGTCGGGCCCACTCGTGCCCGGACTGCGGAGTCGCGCCAAGGCGAGATCATCGCGGCCCCAGCTAGCCTCGGTGGCATGGACCTCGAGCTGACCGACCGCGTCTACGTCGTCACCGGGGGAGCGCGCGGGCTCGGCCGCGCCACCGCCGACGCCCTGGTCGAGGAGGGTGCCCGCGTCGTCCTCTCCGGGCGCAACGAGGAGACCCTCGCGGCTGCGCAGCAGGTGCTTGGCGACGCGGCCGTGACAGTCGTGGCCGACAACGCCGACCCGGCGACTCCCGACCGGCTGATCAGGGCGGCGCTCGACCGCTGGGGGCGCCTCGACGGCGCCCTGGTCAGCGTCGGCGGCCCGCCGAAGGGCTCGGTCGTCACCACCACCGACGAGCAGTGGACGGCGGCGTTCGAGTCGGTCTTCCTGGGCGCGGTGCGGATCGGCCGCGAGATCGGCAAGGCGCTGCCGCACGGCGGCTCACTGGCGTTCGTGCTGTCGTCGAGCGTCCGGGCGCCGCTGGCGGACATGGCGATCTCCAACGGGCTGCGGCCCGGTCTCGCCATGGTGGCGAAGACCCTGGCCGACGAGCTCGGCCCGGCCGGCGTACGTGTCAACGGCCTGCTGCCCGGCCGGATCGGCACCGATCGGGTGGCCGAGCTGGACGCGGCGAGCGGCGACCCCGAGGCGGCCCGGGCCGCGGCGGTGCAGATGATCCCGCTGCGCCGCTACGGAGCGCCGGAGGAGTTCGGCCGGGTGGCCGCCTTCGTGCTCTCGCCGGCGGCGTCCTTCGTGTCCGGCGTGATGCTGCCGGTCGACGGGGGCATGCTCCGCGCCTTGTGAGCGTCGCGGGCGGCGCGCTCCTCGGCGTACGCCTTCTGGTACGCCGCCTTGACCGCCTGCTTGTGAGCGTTCTTGGCGGCGCGCTGGGCCTTGCGCTCGGAGACAGCGGCCTCGGTGGCCGACGACTCGTCGCGGCGCTGCGAGCGGCGCTCGTCCCAGGCGAGGTAGCCGAACCCGAAGAGCGCCAGCAGCCCGAAGAACCACCACTGCAGGCCGTAGAAGAAGTGCGGCCCGTTGTTGAGCTCGGGCAGCTCGACCGGCTCGAGGTCGGCGGCCGGCTGGCCGTTCTCGGTGTCGAGGACCACGAAGCCGCCGTACACCTCCTGGCCGATGGCCTCGCCGATCCGCTCGCTCGAGATCGACCGGGTGGAGTGGTTGCTGACGTCGGTGCTGTCGCCGTCGGCATCGGCGCGGACCCAGCCCTCGACGGTGACCTCGCCGGACGGTGGAGCGGGTACGTCGGACGGGCTCGCGCCCTCGTTGTCGGCCGCCATCCAGCCGCGGTCGACCAGCAGGGTCGCGCCGTCGTCGGTCACCAACGGGACCACGACGTCGATGCCTGAGGCGCCGTCACGCGTGCGGTAGCGGACGATGACGGTCTCGTCGGCGTCGTACGTGCCGGTCGCGGTGACCTGGCGCCACTCGTCGTCCTCGACCACGGGGCGGCCCGGCGCCAGGATGTCCCTCACCGGGGCCGGGTCGCGGTCCTCGTTGGCCCGGACGACCGCGTTGCTCGCCTTACGGTCGTCGAGGCGGTGGAACTGCCACTGACCGAGCCACCAGGCGGCGTAGCAGAGCAGCACGACGATCGCTGCGAAGAGCAGCCAGCGCCGACTGATCAGGAACCCCCAGGACCGCACGGGGACGAGGCTAGTCCGCTCCGGAGCGCCGTACGGCGGCGGCCTCAGGCGGCGACCCTAGACTGTGGTCGTGACGACACAGCGCCTGGAGGACCGGTTCGGTCGGGTGGCAACGGACCTGAGGGTCTCGTTGACCGACCGGTGCAACCTGCGCTGCAGCTACTGCATGCCGGCCGAGGGGCTCGACTGGCTGCCCGACGACTCCGTGCTCACCGATGACGAGGTGGTCCGGCTGGTCCGGATCGGCGTCCAGCAGCTGGGGATCCGGGAGGTCCGCTTCACCGGCGGTGAGCCGCTCGTACGCCGTGGCCTCGTCGACATCGTCCGGCGCAGCCACGAGCTCGGCGTCGAGACGTCCCTGACGACCAACGCCCTCGGCCTGGCCCGCACGGCCGAGGCGCTCGCTGCCGCCGGGCTCGACCGGGTCAACGTCAGCCTGGACAGTGTCCGCCCCGAGACGTTCCACGCGATCACCCGCCGGGACCGGCTCAAGGACGTCCTCGCCGGACTCGAGGCGGCCCGTGCGGCGGGCCTGGGGCCGATCAAGATCAACGCCGTACTCATGCGCGGGCACAACGACGACCAGGCGCCCGAGCTGCTGCGCTGGGCGCTCGCCGAGGGCTACCACCTGCGGTTCATCGAGCAGATGCCGCTGGACGCCCAGCACGGCTGGTCACGCGACGGGATGATCACCGCCGACGAGATCTTCGGCTGGCTCGAAGCCGAGTTCGACCTGTCGCCCGCGGTGGAGCCGCGGGGGAGTGCGCCCGCCGAGCTGTTCCAGGTCGACGGTGGACCGGGGACCGTGGGCGTCATCGCCTCGGTCACCCGTCCCTTCTGCGGCGACTGCGACCGGGTGCGCCTCACCGCCGACGGCCAGATCCGCAACTGCCTCTTCGCCCGCGAGGAGTCCGACCTGCGGGCGGCGCTGCGAGACGGTGCCACCGACGACGAGATCGCGGACCGCTGGGTGATCGCGATGCGGGGCAAGCGTGCGGGCCACGGCATCGACGACCCGACGTTCCTGCAGCCGGACCGTCCGATGTCCGCCATCGGCGGCTAGTGCGGGACGACGTCCTTCAGGAACTGGCGGGCACCCAGGAAGTCGGAGAGCGACTGCTTGTGTTCGTCACACGCCAGCCAGATCTTGCGGCGGTCCGGGGTGTGCAGCTTCGGGTTGTTCCACAGCAGCTCCCACGTTGCCGGAGCGTGGCAGCCCTTGGCGGAGCAGACGTCCGGCTCGGTGGCCGGCTGGGCGTCCGTCACGGCGTACTCCTCATGCTGTGCCCCTTGAAATGGGGAGTGGTGCCAGACAACCACGGGGGAAGCCGTCCGGCACCACAGCGAGCCAGGACGGGGGAGACCCGGCTCGCGTGGATTCTGTCACCCAATAGGGTGAAGTCAAGGGTGCGGCCGGTCCTTACTCAAATTGTCCGATTTCGCGTCAAGCTCGGGCACGTAGCGACCGTCCAGCAGGTCGACACCGTCGTCCTTGGTCATCACCGCGTTGGCCATCACGACGGCGACGTACGGCAGGATCAGCGCCCCCGCGATCAGGATCGGCCACAGCCACCCGATGCCCGCGAGCGCGGCCACGATCGCCCCGACGAAGCAGAGCGAACGCAGGGTCATCGAGAAGAGGTAGCGCTTCTGTCGCGCCGCTATGTCGGCGTTGCGACTCGACGGGGCGGTGGTGATGCGGACCGCCTCGCCCTGCGGACGACGCAGGTCCCGGGCCATGTCCCCATCGTACGTCGGTAGTGTCGGCCTCCGAGGTCTGCCCCAAGCCGTCCCGTGCAGGCCCGTAACCGGAGGTCACCATGACGAACCGCACCTACCGCGTCACCGAGATCGTCGGCACCTCGCCCGACGGCATCGACGCGGCCATCCGCAACGCCGTCGACCGCGCGGGCAAGACGCTGCGGCACCTCGACTGGTTCGAGATGACCCAGGTCCGCGGCCAGATCAAGGACGGTCAGGTCGAGCACTTCCAGGTCGGTCTCAAGGTCGGCTTCCGGCTCGAGGACGACTGAGACTGTTTCGGCGTACCGAGTAGTAGTCGATAGCGTCGCTGTCGTGAGCGAACCAGAGGAGACGACAGCCCGCTCCGTGCTCGTCACGGGCGGCAACCGGGGCATCGGCCGGGCGATCGCGGAGGCGTTCGTGGCGAACGGCGACAAGGTCGCGGTCACCACCCGCAGCGGCGGCGCACCCGAGGGCACCCTCGACATCCGGTGCGACATCACCGACGCGGGACAGGTCGAGGCGGCGTTCGCGCAGATCGAGGAGGCGCACGGCCCGGTCGAGGTGCTCGTCGCCAATGCCGGGATCACCGCCGACACGCTGCTCTTGCGGATGTCGGACGACGACTGGTCGTCGGTGATCGACACCAACCTGACCGGCTCCTTCCGGCTCGCGAAGCGCGCCGCCAAGGGGATGCTCCGGATGCGCCGCGGCCGGATCGTCTTCATCTCCTCGGTCGTCGGCCTGCTCGGCTCGGCCGGGCAGGTCAACTACGCCGCGTCGAAATCGGGTCTCGTCGGGATGGCCCGGTCGATCGCCCGCGAGCTCGGCTCCCGGTCGATCACCGCGAACGTGGTCGCGCCGGGCTTCATCGAGACCGACATGACCGGTGTGCTGAGCGACGACCAGAAGGCCGCCATCAAGGCGCAGGTGCCACTGAGCCGGTTCGGCTCCGTGGACGACATCGCAGAGACCGTGCTGTGGCTGACCGGCCCCGGCGCGGCGTACGTCACCGGGGCAGTCATCCCGGTCGACGGTGGACTCGGAATGGGGCACTGACATGGGTGGAATCCTCGACGGCAAGCGGATCCTGGTCGCCGGCGTGACGATGGACAGCTCCATCGGCTTCGCGACCGCGAAGGTCGCGCAGGAGCAGGGCGCGACGGTGCTGATCTCCAACTTCGGCCGAGCGCTCGGCATCACCCGCCGGATCGCGAAGCGGCTGCCCGTCGAGCCGCCGGTGCTCGAGTTGGACGTCACCGACGAGGACCACCTGGCCGGGCTCGAGGCGCAGGTGCGCGAGCACGTCGACGGCCTCGACGGCGTGGTCCACTCGATCGCCTACGGCAACCCCGAGACGCTGCTCGGCGGCAAGTTCCTCACCGGGCCGTGGCCGGACGTCGCGCAGGCCGTGCAGGTGTCGGCGTACTCGCTCAAGTCGCTGGCGGAGGCGACCCGCCCGCTGATGGGTCCCGGCGGCTCCATCGTCGGACTCACCTTCGACGCGACGGTCGCCTGGCCGGCGTACGACTGGATGGGCGTGGCGAAGGCCGCGCTGGAGTCCACCTCGCGCTACCTGGCACGCGACCTCGGCCCGCACGGCATCCGCTCCAACCTGGTGTCCGCCGGGCCGCTGAAGACGCTCGCCGCGAAGGCGATCCCGGGCTTCGAGGACCTCGAGTCCATGTGGAGCGACCGGGCGCCGCTGGGCTGGGACAACACCGATCACGCGCCGACCGCGCGGGCCGTGTGTGCGCTGCTCTCCGACTTCTTCCCAGCCACCACTGGCGAGATCATCCACGTGGACGGCGGTCTGCACGCGATGGGTGCGTGACATGTCCTCGCGTCGCCTGGTGGTGATGCGGCACGCGAAGGCCGAGCAGGACGGCCCGACCGACTTCGAGCGACCCCTGGCCTCGCGCGGACGCGGCGACGCTTCTGCTGCGGGTGCCTGGTTGGCGGCGCAGGATGTGTCACCCGACCACGCGTTGGTCTCCGCGGCGCTGCGCACCCAGCAGACCTGGGAGTCCGTCGCGGCCGGCGCCGGCTGGTCGCTGACCCCCGACCTCGACCGGGGGCTGTACGCCGCCGGCCCCGAGAGTGCGCTGGATCTGCTGCGGCTCGTGCCGGACTCGGCCTCCGTGCTCGTGGTGATCGGCCACAACCCGACGATGGCCGTGCTGGCGCAGGTGCTCGACGACGGCACCGGTGACGCGGGTGTGTCCGCGTCGATGGCGGGCGACTTCCCGACCAGCGCGGTCGCGGTCTACTCGTACGACGGCTCCTGGGCCGACCTGGGCGAGGGCACCGCCCGGCTCGAGGCGTTCCACGTCGGACGCGCCTGACGTCGAATCGAGAGTTCCGACGCTTGAGTCGAGGGTTCTGACGGTTCAATCGAGAGTTCTGTACGGACTTGCCGCCAGAAGTCTCGACTCGACGGACGGAAGTCTCGATTCAACCCACGGGTGGCGCCGGCGTCACGAAACCCGCCTCGGCGTCGGCCGCGACGATCTCCTCGCGGGAGATCCCCAGCAGGTACATGATCGTGTCGAGGTAGGGGACGTTGACGGAGGTGTCGGCGGCGTCGCGCACCATCGGCTTGGCGTTGTAGGCGATCCCGAGCCCGGCGGCGTTGAGCATGTCGAGGTCGTTGGCGCCGTCGCCGATGGCGATGGTCGCGGCCTCGGGTACGCCGATCTCGGCGGCGAACTCTCGCAGCGCCGAGGCCTTGCCGGCTCGGTCCACGACCGGGCCGACGATCCGGCCGGTGAGGACACCGTCGACGATCTCGAGCTCGTTGGCCCGGGAGAAGTGGATGCCGAGGTCGACGGCGAGGCGGTCGACCAGCTGACTGAAGCCTCCCGAGACCAGCGCGAACCGGTAGCCGAGGCGACGCAGGGTCCGCACCAGCGTCCGGGCGCCGGGCGCGAGCACGATGGCGTCGTACACCTCGTCGAGTGCGCTCTCCGGCACGCCGGCGAGCAGGGCGACGCGCGAGCGCAGGGACTCCTCGAAGTCGAGCTCTCCGGCCATGGCGGCGGTCGTGACGGCGGCGACCTCGGCCTCGCACCCGGCGTACGCCGCGAGCATCTCGATCACCTCACCCTGGATCAGGGTGGAGTCGACGTCCATCACGATCAGGCGGGTGCCGCGGCGCAGCAGGTTGGCGGGCTGTACGGCGATGTCGATGCCCTGCGTCGCCGCCTCGGCAGCGAGCACGGTGCGCAGCGCGTCGGTGTCGACACCGGAGACGTGCAGGTCGATCGCCGTGACCGGGTAGCGCGCCATCCGCTCGATCCGGTCGATGTTGGCGCCCGAGTCAGCGATCCGTCCCGCGACGGCCGCCATCGCGGATGCGCGCAGCGGCGACCCGATGACCGTCACATGCGAGCGGCCGTCCCGCCGTGCCTTGTTGTCCCCGACTCCGCCGTCGATGTCGACGCTCATGCCGAGCGCCTCCGCGGTCTCCACGACGGCCGCGCGGACCCGCTGGGAGTTGCGGGGCGCGGTCACCAGGATGCCGAGGATGAGCCGGCTCCGGAGCACGATCTGCTCGATGTCCAGCACCTCGACTCCGGCGCCCGAGAGCGCGGTGAAGACGGATGAGGTCACGCCGGGGCGGTCCTTGCCCGAGAGCGTGATGAGGAGGGTCTCCGGCTTGTCGCCTGGCTGCACGTCAGTCATGTCAGTCGGCAACGCTATCGCTGTCGGACCGGCAGCCGCCGCAGACGCCCGGATGTCGGGGCCGCGTCGTAGCGTCGGGACATGACCAACATCCATCACACGATCGACTACGTCGAGCTCAACGTCGGCGCGACGATGGCCGAGACCCGGGCCTTCTACCAGCAGGCGTTCGGGTGGGCGTTCAACGACTACGGTCCGGAGTACGCCGGGATCCGGTGGTCCGACGGCGAGGGCGAGGTCGGCGGGCTGAGTGGGGCCAAGGCGGGCAGCCGCGGAGGGCCGCTGGTGCTGCTGTACTCCGACGACCTGGACGCCACTGTCGAGAAGGTCCGCGCGGCCGGGGGAGAGGTGGTCGTGGATCCGTACGAGTTCCCGGGAGGACGCCGTTTCCACTTCACCGACCCGGCCGGCAACGAGCTCGGCGTATGGGCGTCCAGCTGAGCGGCGTGGCCTTAGCCCGGGGGCCAGACCTCGGGGGAGCAGGCGGCGACCAGCGCGCGCCTCCCGGCCCGGGCGAGTGGCCGTAGGGCGGCCTCACGCGCCGTCGCCTCGGCGGCGCTGACCGCGCCACCGTCGTCCTCCAGGGCGAGGTCGACGATCGCGATCGCCTGCAGGCCGCGAGAGGCCAGCTCGACGCAACGCGGCGGTACGCCGACCGGAGCGCCGAGCGGGTCCCGGTGCCGGAGGTTGAGCAGCTCGTCGGCGACGTCGGGTCGCCACCGCGCGACCTCGAGCGCGGCCAGCGCGTTGGCCGAGTCGATGAGCGCGCTGCGCAGCAGCCGGTCGGCCTCGCCCACGTCGGGCAGCTGCCGCCGCGCCGCGGTGTGTGCCGTCCAGATCACCGCGGCACCGGTGCGGTGCGGGACCAACCCGACGCCGGCGTCGGCCGCCACGACTGCCTCGCCGGCCTCCAGGGCGTCGGAGTTGAACGGCGCCGGGCCGCCGAGACCGACCGGATCGCCCTCCGCGGGGAAGGCGGCCCCGAGTGCGGAGGCGCCCGCAAGCCGGAGCCGCCCGAGCGCAACCACGAGCGTGTCGGTGCTGTCCGCACCCGGCAGCCCGGCCACGGCGTGCGTCGCGTCATCGCCGAGCACGGCATCGACCACGAGGTCGGTGACGACGTGGCCGCGCAGCCACGCCGTACCCCACCAGGCGAGTCGCGCGGAGGCTGGGAGCACAGTGGTCACGGCCGGTGAGGATACGCCGTGGATACCGAACCAGCGGTGGATAGGGTGTGCGACATGACCGCCGTCCTGGACTTCGCCGATGTCACCATCAGGCGGGGGCAGGCCACCTTGCTGGACCGGGTCAGCTGGCGCGTCAACGACGACGAGCGGTGGGTGATCCTCGGCCCGAACGGTGCCGGGAAGACCACGCTGCTGCAGGTCGCGAGCGCCCAGATCCACCCGACCGAAGGGGTGGCCGGCATCCTCGACGAGGTGCTCGGCGCCGTCGACGTCTTCGAGCTGCGGCCGCGCATCGGCATCACCAGCGCCGCCCTCGCCGAGCGCATCCCGCGCGCCGAGCGGGTCCACGACGTGGTCGTGTCCGCGTCGTACGGCGTCGTGGGCAGGTGGCGCGAGGCGTACGACGACCTCGACCACGAGCGCGCCACCGACCTGCTGACCGAGGTCGGCGTGATGCACCTGGTCGACCGCACGTTCGGGACCCTCAGCGAGGGGGAGCGCAAGCGAGTCCAAATTGCGCGCGCTCTGATGGCCGACCCCGAGCTGCTGCTCCTCGACGAGCCGGCCGCGGGCCTCGACCTGGGTGGCCGCGAGGATCTCGTGTCGACGCTGTCGGTGCTCGCAGCGGACCCGGCGTCGCCGGCCACGGTGCTGGTGTCGCACCACGTCGAGGAGATCCCGCCCGGGTTCACCCACGCCCTGCTCCTGCGTCGAGGCCAGGTCGTCTCGGCCGGACCGATCGAGGACGTGATCACCGCGGCCCACCTCTCGTCGGCGTTCGGGATGCCGCTGGTGCTCAACCACGAGGACGGTCGCTGGAACGCCCGTCGCCGCACCCGGCACAGGTAGGGTCGCGCCATGGACTGGCTGGGCGAGCACGCATGGGCGGTCTGGCTCGGGATCGCCGCGTTCCTCGGCATCGCCGAGCTGATGAGCCTCGACCTCGTGCTGGCGATGCTCGCTGTGGGGGCCGGGGGCGGCGCGATCACGGCGGCTCTCGGCGGGGGAGTTGCCCTGCAGATCATCGTCGCCGGCGTCACCGCGATCGCCATGCTCGCTCTGGTCCGCCCGTCGCTCATCGCCCGGCTGCACCAGGGGCCCGAGCTCGTGCTCGGCACCAACAAGCTCCTGGGCCAGCGCGCGACCGTGACCCAGCGGATGAACGGCCTCACGGTCGGCCAGATCAAGCTAGCCGGCGAGACCTGGAGCGCCGCGCCGTACGACGAGCACGTCACGATCGAGGCCGGCGAGACCGTCGAGGTCTTCGAGATCCGCGGTGCCACCGCCTACGTCCACCCTGTCCCTGAGCTCGACAGCTGAATCCCTGAGCGTGAAGAGGAGTCCTCGGTGCCACTTGCCATCCTGATCCTGCTGGCCCTGCTGCTGCTGTTCGTCGTGGTGCTCCTTGCCAAGACGGTCCGGATCGTGCCGCAGGCGCGAGCGGGTGTCGTCGAGCGGTTCGGCAAGTACCTCAAGACCCTGCCGGCCGGTCTGAACATCGTGGTGCCGTTCATCGACAAGGTGCGCTACGTGATCGACCTGCGTGAGCAGGTCGTCAGCTTCCCTCCGCAGCCGGTGATCACCGAGGACAACCTGGTGGTGTCGATCGACACGGTCATCTGGTTCCAGGTCACCGACCCGATCGCGGCGACGTACGAGATCGCCAACTACATCCAGGCCGTCGAGCAGCTCACGATGACGACGCTGCGCAACATCGTCGGCGGCATGGACCTCGAGCAGACACTGACCAGCCGCGAGGAGATCAACACCGGTCTGCGCGGCGTGCTCGACGAGGCGACCGGCAAGTGGGGCATCCGGGTCAACCGCGTGGAGATCAAGGGCATCGACCCGCCGCCGTCGATCAAGGACGCGATGGAGAAGCAGATGCGCGCCGACCGCGACAAACGCGCGTCGATCCTCACCGCCGAGGGTCAGCGGCAGTCCGCGATCCTGACGGCCGAGGGCAACAAGCAGTCCGCGATCCTGAACGCCGAGGGTGACCGCGAGTCGCAGATCCTGCGCGCCCAGGCCGACCGTGAGTCCTCGATCCTGCGAGCCCAGGGTGAGGGTCAGGCCATCCAGACGGTCTTCCAGGCCATCCACGACGGCAACCCGGACCAGTCGCTGCTGGCCTACCAGTACCTGCAGATGATGCCGAAGATCGCCGAGGGCGGCGCCAACAAGCTCTGGATCGTGCCCAGCGAGATCGGCAAGGCACTCGAGGGTCTCGGGTCCACCATGACCGACCTGGCGGGGATCCCGCAGCACTCGAGCGGCTCCAAGACGCGGGTCGACATGGGCAGCACCGAGCGCGCTGCACTGGGGGGCAGCGGTGCGCTCGCCGACTCCGAGCTCAAGAAGGCCAACGCGGCTGTCGAGGCCGCCATCGCCGAAGCGGCCCAGGCCGCCAACCCGCGCGCTGCGGCCCCGCCCGCGACGACCGACCCGTCCATCGACCCCGGTGAGGTGCCCCCCGCCCCGCCGGAGGAGCCGCCCACTTCGTGAGCGTCTTCGAGATCATCGCGGTCCTGCTCGCCGGGACCGCGGCCGGAACCATCAACACGGTCGTGGGCTCCGGGACCCTGATCACCTTCCCGACCCTGCTCGCCTTCGGCGTCCCGCCGGTGACCGCCAACGTCTCCAACACGATCGGCCTCGTCCCCGGGTCGATCTCGGGTGCGATCGGCTACCGGCGCGAGCTCGCCGGCCAGCGCTCCCGGGTGCTGCGGCTCAGCGTCGCGTCGCTGATCGGCGGTACGGCGGGCGCCGTACTGCTGCTGGTGCTGCCGGAGGACGCGTTCACCGCGATCGTGCCTGCGCTGATCGTCCTCGGGCTGGTGCTCGTCGTTTGCCAGCCGCGGATCTCCGCGTGGGTGGCCAAGCGCCACGAGGCGACCGGCGGCATGCCCTACCACGGGACCTGGTGGGTGTGGCCCGGCGTGCTCGGCACCGGCGTGTACGGCGGCTACTTCGGCGCCGCCCAGGGTGTGCTGCTGATGGCGGTCCTGGGCACCGGTGTCGACGAGTCGCTCCAGCGGCTAAACGGAATCAAGAACATCCTGGCCGCCATCGTCAACGCCGTCGCCGGCCTGATCTTCGCGATCGTCGCCGATGTCGACTGGTGGGTCGTGCTGCTCATCGGCATCGGCTCTGTCATCGGCGGCCAGATCGGTGCCACCGTCGGCCGCCGGCTGCCGCCGGTGGGGCTGCGGATCGCCATCGTGGCGGTCGGCACCGTGGCGTTGGTGGTCTTCCTGGTGAGCTGACCGGCATGCGCCGGTTTGTGACCAAACCGCAGATTTCCGCCCCGAAATCTGCGGTTGGTGACCAAACGGCGCCCCGCTGGGCACCCGACCTCAGCGCCGGAACAGCCCCAGCGCGCCGGAGGCCATCGCACCGACGGCCGGCCCGATCAGCGTCATCGCGGTCTTGCGACTCACCGAGCCGTCCTGCATGGCGAGGTAGCCGGTGGCGGCGTCCGCGCCGTCGACCAGGATGCCGAGGCCGATCAGTCCACGCTGTGCCTTGCCGCGCGCGAGCAGCGTGACCACGCCGAGGGCGATCTCGCGGGAGCCAAAGAGGCGGACCACGTAGGGGACCTGGGGGTTCGTCACCGGGTCGAGCTGGAAGAGCTTGGCCGCGGCCTGCGGGTTGGCCAGCGCAGCCGCGCCGACGCTGATCCGCCCGAGGGACAGTGCGATCACAGGGTTCATGGCGTGCACGGTAGCGCTCGCCCGGATGACCGCGCGCGTGACAGGCTCGACCCATGGACCTGTACGACGTGATGCGGACGACCCCGGCCGTCCGGGAGTTCACCAACGAGCCCCTGCCCGACCGGACCCTGCACCGGATCCTGGACCACGCCCGGTTCGCGCCGAGCGGCGGAAACCGGCAGGGGGTGCGGGTCATCGTCGTACGCGACCAGCAGACCCGGGAGCGCCTCGCCGAGCTCAACGAGCCCGCCGTACGCCGCTACGTCGCGCAGAAGAACGCCGGCCAGAGCCCGTGGAACAGCCTCGAGCCGCCGATCCCGACCGCCGACGAGATCGCCGCGACCGACGTACCGGAGTCGTTCACCAAGCCCGTGCTCACTGCCGGCGCGGTGCTCGTCGTCTGCGTCGACCTCGGGGTCGTCGCCTCCACGGACCAGGACCTCGATCGCGTCGGCGTCATCAGCGGCGCCTCGGTCTACCCGATGGTCTGGAACATCCTGCTGGCCGCCCGCAACGAGGGCTTCGGCGGCACGATCACCACCATGGCCGCGGCCGAGGAGCCGGCCGTCCGGGGCCTGCTCGGCATCCCGGACGAGTACGCCGTCGCCGCGGTCCTCCCGATCGGCAAGCCGGTCAAGCAGCTCACCAAGCTGCGCCGCAACGAGGTCGAGGAGTTCGTGACCCGGGAGACGTTCGACGGCCAGCCGTTCTGAGACGCCAGAGCGACGGGGGCGACGCAGGCGACGTACGAGTCAGTGCTCCCACACCAGTTGGTCGAGCCAGGCGAGCAGCGCGTCCTCCACCTCGGTCCGCACCGGGCGGCGGGAGAGGAAGAGGTCGTGCATGCCGCCTTCGAACGACCTCAGCTCGACCAGGGGTCCCAGGCTGCTCCCGGCGGCGCGCACCCGGTCAACCGCCAGCACGACATCGACCTGCGCGACCTCGTCGGTCCAGGCGGCCAGGCGCGCGGACCGCGCCGAGGTCATGAGCAGGGTGGGGACCGCCAGCTGCTGCTGGGCCAGCGACCTCTGCGCGTCGATGACGGCAGCGAGCCAGCCGGCTCGGATCGGGATGCTCTGATGGGGCTTCCAGCGCAGGTTGTAGGTCCACTCGCCGTGTGACTCCGCGTGCAGGCTCGGTCCGTACACCCGGGCGCCGCCACGGGGCAATGCGTGGTACGGGCGTGCCTTCGCGAGCAGCTTGATACCGCGCTCCGCGACGCCCGTCAGCACGGGATGCCCCAGATCGACGGGGAGGGCGAGGAAGGGACTGTTGAGGGCTAGCCCGCGCAACGCGGGCGGCCGGCCGCGGCCACGGTCCCCAGCCCACAGCGCCGCTACCAGACCGCCGGTGGAGTGACCCAGCACCACGACCCCGGAGTGGCCGTCGTCCTCGATGGCACGCGCCGCGGCGTCGAGGTCAGGGAAGTACTCGTCGAGGCTGAGACAGAAGTTCGGCGTCTGGTGCGGCAGGAGGCTGCGGCCGTAGCGACGCAGGTCCAATCCGTAGACCGCGTAGCCGCGGCGGGCGAACTCCTCGGCAACGTGCGTGTGGAAGAAGTAGTCGGCATAGCCATGAACCCACAGGACAGCTCGACGGGTGGTGCCGATCGCCGCAGAGTGTCTGACCAGCCGGACCACGACAGGACCTTCGTAGTCATCGGGCATAGGCAGGTCGCGGACGTCGTACCCGGCACCGAGGACGTCGCCGTCCAGGACCCATCGCGTCCGCGGTGCGCTACCGGACGGAGCCATCGGTGAACCGCTCACGGATCTGGATGGCCCGCTCGGGGTAGTTGGTGGTCACGAGCCATGCCGCGCCTGGGGACAGCCATCGGCGCAACACCGCCTCGTCGTCGACGGTCCAGACCAGCATGGGTAGACCTCGTCGCCGGGCGAACCGCGCAACCGTCAGACCGGCGAGCCGCTGGTTCACCACCACGAGGTTGGCGCGGCAGCGCCGGTACCGGGCCGCGGGGAACAGCTCCGAGAGGCGGACGAGGGTACGACGCCACCGAGGTTGGCCCTCGGTGTCGCGCCCCAGCGAGAGCCCCGCGAGCAGCTCGATCTGCTCGGAGTCCGCCCAGTCGCGCACCGCGCGGATCGAGCGGTCCTCGAGGCTGGTGACGATCAGCTGTTCTGGGGGCAGGTAGTCGAGCGCGAGCCTGGTGGCAATCACCTCGTGGGTCGTCGCCGGGGTGCGGTACGCCGATCGCTCCGACACGAACTTGAAGTCGATGTGTGCCCGCTTCCCGGCCTCCGCGAGGCTGGCCAGCACCTCGTCGTACCGCAGGAAGTGGTCGGCGTGGGAGGAGAACTCCTCGTAGGTCAGCTCGTCCAGCGAGATGTCGCGACCGTCGATCCGGAGGTGGTCGTCGTGGAAGAGCACGAACGTCTCGTCACCACACCGCTGGACGTCGAACTCGACGTACTCGATGTCGAGCTTCACGGCCCGGTCCAGCGCAGTCCGGGTGTTCTCCAGCTCGGTCTCGCGTCCGGCTCCGCAACGGTGTGCGCTGATCATCGCCATGGGTCACCTGCGCCGATGTCGGCGCCCTCCTTAGGGCTCGTTGATCCGATGCTGCCGGTAGGACAGTGCAATCACCAGGGTGGTCGTGGCCACGGCGATCAGCCATGGCAGAGCATATGTGTCGAGGTCGAAGATGGAGGTCCCGGAGGGCACGTTCACCTGGCTGGAGACGCCGAAGTACGACAGCAGGAGGGCGACCGGGATCGCGATGCCCGAAGCGATTCCGACGACCAGCTGCCAACGACGCTGTCGTAGCGCGCCGGCATTGGACGCGAGCAGCTTCGCCTCCTCGAGGAAGGACTGCACGACCTCCGACAGGGTGTCGACCAGGTCCAGGCTGGAGGACGTGAGCACCTCCAGCCTGAGCGCCTCTCCGAAGCTCGAACGGAAGTTGTCGATCACCAGCTCGGGCATGAACAGACCGTCCGCGTAGGCGCGCACGTCCAGGGCGAGGACGATCCGCTGCCGGCGTACGTCGACGCTCAGCTTCTGGAGGAAGCTGACGTCCTGCCATCGACCGTCCACGAAGGTGACTCCGGCGGCCTCGCGCAGATGAGTCTCGATCGACGCGCGAGCGCGCCTCGCCCTGCCGACCGCAAACAGGAGCTCACACGCCGTCAGCCGCAGCGCCGCCTGTCGTCCCGGAGAGTGCCCGGAGATGAGAAGCACCCCGCGGCCGTGCATGCCGACGTTGCGGGGGTCGCGGTTCAGCTCCGCGGGAACCCGCACGGACCCGAGCGCGGCAGAGGTCGCCTGAGGGTTGCGGTAGACGATCGAGAGTGCCGCGCCGGATGGCTCAGTACCCTCGCGCAGGACGTCTTGGAGAGCGCGGGGATAGTCCACGATCTGGAGGACGTCCTGGCGCAACGTGACTGGATCTGCAGATCCCGCGGCCTGGCTGACCCACGATGCCAGCGGCTGTCCGTCGATCGTGAGGGTGTCCCGGTCGTGACAGAACACCTGCAACGCCTGCGCGATCTCGGCCGGGGCGGCCGACACCTTCTGGACAAGGTGCAGCTGCAGCAGGCCGGAGCCGTCGAACCAGATCGATGCCTCGAGGTCGATCTTGCCCAGATCTACGTCGTGGGTCTTGATCGCTAGCTCGTGGTGACCCGTGTCCACGATCATGACGTCCCGGTCCGGGCGGTCCTTCACCTGCTTCGCATACCGTCCCAGCTCGATGACCTCGTGTGCTTCACGCGCGTGATCGGGCGTCGAGAGACCGCTGAAGCTGAAGATGTGGGTGATGACGGCGTCCGGCACCGTCACGCCGGGGTCGATTGACATGCGTGCACAATAGGGCGCCGTCGAGGGCCGTGGGGCTACTTCGGCGGCCGCCTCACGAGCGGCCAGCGTACGCGGCGGCGGCTCGGACCAGCCCGGCGAGGAGACCGACGTCGGCGGCCGTCTCCGGGTGCCACTGAACGCCGACGCAGAAGCGGTCGCCGGCCTGAGGGTGACGGAGCTCGATCGCCTCGAGCGTGCCGTCGGAGGCGTGGGCGACCGCGTCGTACCCGGGATGGGTGCGGACCGACTGGTGGTGGTGGCAGTTGACCGTCAGCCGGTCGCCGACGAGACCCGCGACCCGCGTCCCGGAGAGCGTCACGACCTCGGTCTCGCCGAACGCGTCACCGCCGGGGGAGTGCCGCTCGTGGTGCACCAGGTCGGGGATGTGCTGCTGGAGCACGCCGCCCGCGTGGACGGCCATCACCTGCATGCCACGGCACACGCCGAGCACGGGCAGCCCGATCGCCTCCGCTGCGTCGAGTAGGGCCAGCTCCCACGCGTCGCGGTCGGGCCGCCAGCCGGCGGTGCTCGGATGCGCCGCCTCGCCGTACCGCTCCGGGTCGACGTCGGCGCCGCCGCTGATGACCAGGCCGTCGAGCCGGGCGACCACGGCGTCCGCGAGGCCGGGCCCCCCGGTGGTCGAGCCTGTCGAGACCGGAGGCAGCAGGAGAGGTACGCCACCGGTGGCCTCGACCGCGGCGGCGTACTGCATCGGGAGCAGGTCGGCGCGCTGCTGCCAGACCCCCCAGGCCGCGTCCTCGCGGTAGGTGGTCAGTCCGATGATCGGCGCGGTCATCTCAGAGGGGCGTGACGTAGGCCCCGGAGATGCCGCCGTCGACGAGGAAAGTGTTGGCGGTCATGAACGAGGAGTCGTCGGACGCGAGGAAGAGGACCGCGGACGCCATCTCCTCCGGCTCACCGAAGCGCCCCATCGGCACGTGCACCAGCCGGCGCGCGGCCCGCTCCTCGTCCTTCGCGAACAGCTCCTGCAGCAGCGGGGTGTTCACCGGCCCGGGGCAGAGCGCGTTGACGCGCACACCCTGGCGAGCGAACTGCACGCCGAGCTCGCGCGACATCGACAGCACGCCACCCTTGGAGGCGGAGTAGGAGATCTGGGACGTCGCGGCGCCCATCACCGCGACGAACGACGCGGTATTGATGATCGAGCCCCTGCCCTGCTCGAGCATGTAGGGCAGCGCGGCCTTGCAGCACAGGTAGACGCTGGTCAGGTTGACCTCCTGCACCTTGCGCCAGGCGTCGAGGTCGGTGTCGAGGATCGAGTCGTCCTCCGGTGGGCTGATGCCGGCGTTGTTGAACGCGATGTCGACCGCGCCGTACGTGTCCTTGGCGGTCTTGAAGAGCGCGTCGACCTGGTCCTTGTCGGTGACGTCGACGTGGACGTACGTCGCCACGTCGCTGCCGCCGAGCTCGGCCACGATCTCGGCGCCACGCTCGTCGTTGAGGTCGCCGATGACGACCTTGGCGCCCTCGGCGACGAACCGCTGGACGGTCGCCAGGCCGATGCCCGAGCAGCCGCCGGTGACGACCGCGACCCGGTCCTGGATGCGTCCTGCCACGTTGTCTCCTTCGATATCCGGGTCGTCCGCTTCACAAGCACCTATGGCTAGCGGAGAGGCGGACGACCCGAGTTGTTCAATGGGCGATGAAGATGTTCTTCTCCTCGGTGAACGCCATGGGGGCGTCCGGACCGAGCTCCCGGCCGAGGCCGGACTGCTTGTAGCCACCGAACGGCGTCCAGTAGCGGACCGACGAGTGCGAGTTGACGCTCAGGTTGCCGGCCTCGACGCCGCGGGCGACCCGGAGGCCGCGACCGAGGTCGTTGGTGAAGATCGAGCCGGACAGGCCGTACTCCGTGTCGTTGGCCTTCGCGACCGCGTCGGCCTCGTCGTCGAACGGCATCACCGCGACGACCGGGCCGAACACCTCCTCGCGCCAGATCCGGGTCGCCGGGTCCTCGACCGTCACCACCGACGGCGGCACCCAGAACCCGTCGCCACCCGGCGTCGTGCCGGCGAAGGCGACGTCGACCTCGTCGAGGTACCCAGTGACCGTCGACCTCTGCTGGGCGGAGATCAGCGGCCCCATCTCGGAAGCCTCGTCGCTGGGGTCGAGCACCCGCATCCCGAGCACGGCCGGCTCGAGGTGCGAGAGGAACTCGTCGTACGCCGAGCGCTCGACCAGGATCCGCGATCGCGCGCAGCAGTCCTGGCCGGCGTTGTCGAAGACGGCGTACGGCGCGCTGGCGGCCGCGGCTGCGATGTCAGTGTCTGCGAAGACGATGTTGGCGCTCTTGCCGCCGAGCTCGAGGGTCACCCGCTTCACCTGGTCGGCGCAGCCGCGCATGATCTGCTTGCCGACGGCGGTCGAGCCGGTGAAGCACACCTTGCGGACCAGCTCGTGGGTCACGAACCGCTCGCCGACGACCGATCCCTTGCCCGGGATCACGGTGAGCACGTCGGCGGGCAGACCGGCCTCCAGGGCCAGCTCGCCGAGCCGGATCGCGGTCAGCGGGGTGAGCTCGGCCGGCTTGAGGACCACGGTGTTGCCGGCGGCCAGCGCGGGCGCGAAACCCCAGCCGGCGATGGGCATCGGGAAGTTCCAGGGCACGATGATGCCGACGACGCCGAGCGGCTCGTGGATGGTGACGTCGATCCCGCCGGCCACGGGGATCTGGCGGCCGAAGAGCCGCTCGGGCGCGCCGGCGTAGTAGTTGAGGCAGTCGCGGACGTTGCCGGCCTCCCAGCGCGCGTTGCCCCAGGTGTGGCCGGCGTTGCGGACCTCGAGCTCGGCGAGCTCGTCGAGGTGCGCGTCGACGACCGCGGCGAACCGGCGCAGCAGGGTCGCGCGCTCGCCCGGAGGCAACGCCCTCCATGCCGGGAAGGCCGCGTGCGCCCGCTCGATGGCGACATCCGCGTCCGCCAACGAGGCCAGGGGTACGTCGACCACCGGCGCTGCGGTCGCCGGGTTAATGACGGTGTAGACGTCGCTCACTTACAGCCTCTCGAATCCGCGGAAGAGCTCCCAGTCGGTGACGGCAGCGTTGAAGGCGGCCAGCTCGACGGCGGCCATGTTGGCGTAGTGGTCGACGACGTCGTCGCCCAGGGTCGCGCGCGCGACCTCGGAGGAGGCGAACGCCTCGCGCGCCGCTGCAAGGGTGGCAGGGACCTTCGGCCGGCCCGACGTGTAGGCGTTGCCGACCAGCTCGTCCTCCAGCTCCAGCTCGTGCTCGATCCCGTAGAGGCCACCGGCGAGCATCGCGGCCAGGGCCAGGTAGGGGTTGGTGTCCGCGCCCGGCACCCGGTTCTCCATCCGGGCGCCGGCGCCGTGCCCGACGAGGCGTACGGCGCAGGTGCGGTTGTCGTGCCCCCACGCGATCGTCGTCGGCGCGAAGGAGCCGTCGGCGAACCGCTTGTAGGAGTTGATGTTCGGCGCGAAGAGCAGGGTGAAGTCGGCGATCGTGCCCAGCACGCCGGCAATGAAGTGGTCATAGAGCGGCGTGCGGGCGCCGTCCTTCCAGAAGACCAGGTCACCGTCCTCACCACGCAGCGACAGGTGGATGTGGCACGAGCTGCCCTCGCGCTGGTCGTACTTCGCCATGAACGTGATCGCCTTGCCCTGCTGGGATGCGATCTCCTTCGCGACCGTCTTGTAGACGACGTGGTTGTCGGCCGTGGTGAGCGCGTCGGCGTACAGGAACCCGATCTCGTGCTGGCCGAAGTTGCACTCACCCTTGGCGCCCTCGACGTCCAGACCGGCGTCGTACATGGTGTTGCGGATCGCTCGGAGTAGCGGTTCGACCCGGGTGGTGCCGAGGATCGAGTAGTCGACGTTGTACTGGTTGACCGGCGTCAGGTCGTGGTAGCGGGCGTCGTGCGCGGCCTCGTACGTCGTGTCGAACGCGATGAACTCCAGCTCGGTCCCCGCGAGTGCGACCCAGCCCTGCTCGGCGCAGCGGTCGAGCTGCTTCTGCAGGATCGCCCGTGGCGACTGCACGACAGGGGAATGGTCGGGCCAGACCAGGTCGCACTGGACCATCGCGGTCGACGGCAGGTGCGTGAGGAGGCGGATGGTGCGGTCGTCGAGGACGAACTCCATGTCGCCGTACCCCTTCTCCCAGGAGGAGATGGCGTAGCCGCCCACGGTGTTCATGTCGACGTCGACGGCGAGCAGGTAGTTGCAGCCCTCGGTGCCGTGTGGCACGACGACGTCGGCGAAGTAGCGCGCGTGCAGCCGCTTGCCCTGGAGCCGGCCCTGCATGTCGGTGAAGGCGACTACGACGGTGTCGATCTCGCCCTCCTGGATCCGGGCGAGGAGATGCTCCATCGAGAGGTGACGACTGTTGCGCACGCAGGTTGTCCTTCCGTCGGGGCTATCCCACGAGCCCGCGCAGGAGCGCGGCCGTGTCGTCACAGTGCTCTTCCATCACCTTGCGCGCGCGCTCGGCATCGCCGGTGACGATCGCCTTCACGAGCGCGGCATGCTGACGGTCGGAGTGTCCGATGTTGGCCTCGAGCACCGGGATCGCCAGCAGCATCTCGTGCAGGGTCGCCTGCACGGAGGTCACCGCCTCGATCACCCGCGGGGAGTCGGCGAGCGAGGCGACCGTGAGGTGAAAACGAGAGTCCGCCTGCCGGTGAGCCGCGGGCCGCTTGGCGTGGGCGACCTCGTCGTGCGCACGCTCCAGCTGCGCGCGCCGTACGTCGGTCAGCTCGACGCTCGCCGCGAGCCAGGCTGCACCGGGCTCGACGATCCGGCGGTAGTCCAACGCGTCCAGCCAGTCGGCGCGGCGCTCCGGCGACACCCGCGCAGCGGCCCGGGCCGAGGGGGTGCGCGGCTTGAGCGTCACGACGGTCCCGCCGCCGCGTCCGCGGGTGGTCTCGACCAGCCCGGCCTCGCGCAGGGCGGCCATCGCCTCGCGCAGGGTGGCCCGGGAGACCTGCAGGCGCGCGGCGAGGTCGCGCTCCGGCGGGAGCGCCGTCCCCTGTGGGTAGACCCCGAGTCGGATCGCCGTACCGAGCTGCTCCACGCAGGCCTCGAAGGCGTGGTGACCCCGCACCGGCCGGAGCACCGCTTCGGGCAGGTGGTGCTCCGCCGAAGCGTGGGGCGACGCGGTCATGGGTCAATCCTTGGAGTGTCGGGTGGTGGTGTCAATGGTCTGAGTTCATACCAATTTGACCGTTGGGTATGGACACCCCGAACGACCCGGGTCTAGCGTCCGGTTCACATTCGCACGAACTCCCCGGAGGGCTGTCCCATGCCTGAAGCACACGAGCCGGTGCCGGCTCATCCCGTACCGGAGCTGAGTGACGACGAGAAGCACCTGGCCAAGCTCGGGTACAAACAGGACCTCAACCGGTCCTGGTCGGGGTTCTCGAACTTCGCGATCTCCTTCTCGATCATCTCGATCCTGGCTGGCTGCTTCACGAACTTCGGCGCCGGCTTCAACAACGGCGGCCCGATCTCGATCTCGTGGTCCTGGCCGATCCTCGGCGTCTTCATCCTGATCATCGGCTTCACGATGTCCGAGCTGGTGTCGGCGTACCCGACCTCGGGCGGCATCTACTGGTGGGCGTCCAAGCTCGGTGGCCCCGCTGCCGGCTTCTTCACGGGGTGGCTGAACCTGATCGGCCTGGTGGCGGTCACTGCCGGTGTCTCGTACGGCTGTGCGACCTTCATCGACCTGACGATCAGCACCTACTCGGAGTCGTTCGCCGGTGACTACTCACTGACCAGGGTCTTCATCATCTTCGTGGTCGTGCTGGCGCTGGTGTCGGTGCTGAACATCTTCAGCGGCCACCTGATGGCCGTCATGAACAACGTGTCGGTGTGGTGGCACGTGGTCGGGGCCAGCGCGATCGTACTGATCCTGCTGCTCGTGCCGGACCAGCACCAGAGCTTCAGCTACGTCTTCACGGAGCGGTTCAACAACTCCGGCTACAGCGACGGCGCGACCAACACCGTGGCCTTCTGGTTCGCGATCGTGCCGTTCGGCTTCCTGCTGACGCAGTACACGATCACCGGCTTCGACGCCTGCGCACACCTGTCCGAGGAGACGGCGGAGGCTTCCAAGGCGGCCGCCAAGGGCATCTGGCGCTCGATCCTCTACTCCGTCCTCGGCGGCTACATCCTGCTGCTCTGCGTCGTGTTCGCGATCCCCGACAACGCCGAGGGGCTGCCCGACAACGCCCTCGCCGGCACGGGGGTGCAACCGATCTTCCTGAGCGCGCTCGGTCAGAACTGGGCGACGTTCGTGCTGTTCATCTCGGCGTCGGCGCAGTTCTTCTGCGCCACCTCGTGCATGACGTCGGCATCGCGGATGACGTTCGCGTTCAGCCGTGACGGCGCGATCCCGGGCTCGCCCACCCTGCAGAAGCTGACTCGGGCACGGGTGCCCGCCAACGCCGTCGTCTTCGTCGGCGTCTGCGCCGCGGTGCTGACGCTGCCCGCCCTGATCAAGGTCGACGTCGGAGGTACGCCGGTCCCGCTGGCCTTCTACGCCGTCACCTCGATCGCCGTGATCGGGCTCTACCTGGCGTTCGCGATCCCGATCTTCCTGCGCTGGCGGATGGGCGACGCGTTCGAGGAGGGCAGCTGGACCAACGGCGCCAAGTACAAGTGGATGAACCCGATCGCGGTCATCGAGATCGTCGTGGTGTCGCTCTTCCTGATGATGCCGACGACGCCGGCCGCGAACCCGTTCCGCGACGAGTTCGAGTGGAAGTTCGTCAACTACGCCCCGATCGTCACGGTGGGCGCGCTGCTGGTCCTGACCATCTGGTGGCACGTGTCGGCCAAGCACTGGTTCAAGGGCCCGAAGCACACGATCGACGAGGCGGTCGTCCAGGCGTTCGACAGCTGATCTGCCTGCGTGACCGATGCGCCTGCCCTGGACCGCCTCGCCTGCCTGGCGGGGCGGTCCTGGCGCGTCCAGGAGCTCCCTGGCGGCCTGACCAACACCAACCTGCACGTCGCGACCGACGACGGACGCGACCTCGTGGTGCGCTGGTCGCACGGCGACGCGACGCTGCTCGGGATCGACCGCGACGCCGAGGCCTTCAACACTGCGGCCGCGGCCGAGGCGGGTGTCGGGGCCGACGTCGTGGAGTACCGCCCCGACCTGTCGATGCTGGTCATCTCCTTCCTCCCGGGCCGGTCGTTGGAGAACGCCGACTTCGCCGATGCCGGCGTGCTGACGCGCGCCGCCGCGGCGACCGGTGAGCTGCACGCCGGTCCGCGCTTCCAGGGCGACTTCGACATGTTCTCCCGGCAGGCGGCGTACCTCTCGACCGTGCGGGAGCGCGGCTACGGGCTGCCGCCGGGCTACCTGGACCACGCCGACGCCTGGGACGCCGTACGCCGGGCCCTGGCCGTGCGGGCCGGTCCGACCGTGCCGTGCAACAACGACCTGCTCGCCGCGAACTTCATCGACGACGCAAGGTCCGACGGGCAGAGCCGGTGCCGGCTGATCGACTACGAGTACTCCGGCAACAACGACGTGTGCTTCGAGCTCGGCAACACCGCGACCGAGTGCGACTTCACGCCCGAGCAGGTCGAGGCGTACGCCGAGGCCTACTTCGGCACGCTGACCCGGGCCGACCTCGCGCGGGTTCGGCTGCAGATGCTGGTCAGCGAGTACGGCTGGTCGCTCTGGGGCTTCATCCAGGCGGCCGCGAGCCCGCTCGACTACGACTTCCGCGGGTGGGGGACGGAGCGCTACGAGAAGGCCGCTGCGACTTTCCGCGGCTCGGACTTCGTGAGGTTGCTCGAGGAGGTGGCGGGTGGTGGTTTCGAGGCTCGTCGCTAGCGCTCCTCGCACCTCAACCACCGATCACCTGAGCCAGGGCGTGGTGGTCGTGGGTTCGAGGCTCGTCGCTAGCGCTCCTCGCACCTCAACCACCGATCACCTGAGCCAGGGCGCGGTGGTCGTGGTTTCGAGGCTCGCTTCGCTCGCACCTCAACCACCGATCACGGTGGTTGAGGTGCGAAGGCCGCCAGGCCTGAGCCTCGAAACCACCACCACCGCAGGACCGACTCGTGGCTGAGATCCCGACCCGCGCGCAGGTCGTCATCGTCGGCGGCGGCGTCATCGGGACCTCGGTCGCCTACCACCTGACCACGCTCGGCTGGACCGACGTGCTGCTGCTCGAGCAGGGCACGCTGTCGTGCGGCACCACCTGGCACGCCGCCGGTCTCGTGGGTCCGTTGCGGGCGTCGGAGAGCGGCACCCGGCTGGTGCAGTACTCCGCCGAGCTCTACGCGTCCCTCGAGGCCGAGACCGGGCTGGCCACCGGATACCGCAACGTCGGCGGCGTCATCGTGGCGCGCACCGAGGACCGGATGGTCCAGCTGCGGCGTACGGCGGCCAGCGCGACGGCGTACGACATGGACTGCGAGCTGGTCTCGCCGGACCGGGCGCAGGAGCTGTGGCCGGCGATGCGGGCCGACGACCTGCTCGGCGCGATCTGGCTGCCCGGCGACGGCAAGGTCAACCCGTCCGACCTGACCCAGTCGCTGGCCAAGGGTGCCCGGATACGCGGCGCCCGGATCGCCGAGCGCGTGCGAGTCACCGGCTTCACCGTCGCCGACGGTCGAGTGACCGGAGTGCGCACCGATCACGGCGACGTGGAGGCCGAGGTCGTCGTCAACTGCGCCGGCCAGTGGGCCAAGGCCCTCGGCGACCTGGTCGGCGTACCGGTCCCGCTGCACTCCGCCGAGCACTTCTACGTCGTCACCGAGGCGATCGACGGCGTGCACCCCGACCTGCCGATCATGCGCGACCCAGACGGCTGGACGTACTTCAAGGAGGAGACCGGCGGCCTCGTCGTCGGCGGCTTCGAGCCCCAAGCCAAGCCGTGGCGCTCGCCCGACGACCTGCCCTACCCCTTCGAGTTCCAGCTGCTGCCGGAGGACTGGGAGCACTTCTCGGTGCTCATGGACCAGGCCCTGTTGCGGATCCCGGCGCTCGAGGAGACCGGGATCCGGAAGTTCTACAACGGCCCTGAGTCGTTCACGCCCGACAACCAGTTCCTGCTGGGCGAGGCGCCCGGACTGCGTGGCTACTTCGTCGGCGCCGGCTTCAACTCGGTCGGCATCGCGTCCGCCGGTGGTGCCGGACGCGCACTGGCCGAGTGGATCGTGGCGGGGGAGCCGCAGGACGACCTGGTCGCGGTCGACGTACGCCGGTTCGCGCCGCTGCACGCCGACAACGGCTGGCTGCGGTCCCGGGTCGCCGAGGTCCTCGGGTTGCACTACGCGGTGCCGTGGCCCAACCGTGAGCTCGAGTCGGCGCGTCCGCAGCGCGTGTCGCCCGTGCACGACCGGGTCGCTGCTGCCGGGGCGCTCTTCGGGACGCGGATGGGTTGGGAGCGGCCGAACGTGTTCGGCCCGCCCGGCGCCACCCTCGACTATGCCTGGGGCAAGCCCGCCTGGCTCGCGTGGTCGGCAGCCGAGCAACGCGCCTGCCGCGGCGACGTGGCTGTCTTCGACCAGACGTCGTTCTCGAAGTACGCCGTCGCCGGCCCGGACGCGCTCGCCGGCCTCCAGTGGGTGTGCGCGGCCGACGTCGACGTCCCGGTCGGCCACTGCGTCTACACGCCGTTCCTCAACGCTCGCGGCACCTACGAGGCTGATCTCACCGTCACCCGGATCGGGCCGGACTCGTTCCTGCTCGTGTCGAGCTCGGCGACCACCGTGCGCGACCTGGACTGGCTGGCGCGGCACGGCGTACCCGCCCGCGACGTCACCGACGAGTACGCCGTGCTCGGCGTGATGGGTCCGCGTTCGCGCGCTGTGCTGAGCGGCCTGTCGGAGGACGACTGGTCCGAGGACGGGTTCCCGTTCGCCAGCAGCCGGCGCGTGCGGGTGGCGGGGGTCGAACTGCGCGCGACCCGGATGACGTACGTCGGCGAGGTCGGCTGGGAGCTGATGGTGTCGGTGGCGGACGCAGCTGCCGTGTCCGACGCGGTCGTCGGCGGCGGTGCGACCAACGCCGGGTACTACGCGATCGAGTCGCTGCGCCTGGAGAAGGGCTACCGCGCCTTCGGCCGCGAGCTCACGCCGGATTACGGACCGGTGGAGGCGGGGTTGGTCTTCGCGACGGGTCTCGACAAGCTCGACCACCGGGGTGGCGGCAAGGACTTCCTGGGTCGGGCAGCCCTGGCCGCGCACCGCGACGCGCTCGCCGCCGGCGGCCAGCGCCGCCGGCTGGTCTCCCTGGTCGTGGAGTCACCCGAGCCGATGCTCTGGGGCGGCGAGCTGCTGCTGCGCGAAGGCGCTCCGGTCGGGCAGGTCACCAGCGCAGCCTGGGGCGAGACGGTCGGCTCCTGCGTCGGGCTCGGCTACCTGCGCCATGAAGGCCCGGTCACCTCCGACTGGCTCGCGTCTGGCAGCTTCGAGGTCGACGTCGCGGGGGAGCGGTACGCCGTACGCCCGTCGTTGAAGGCTCCGCTCGCCTAACCGGCGTCGGACGAGATGGTTTCGAGGCTCGTCGCTGGCGCTCCTCACACCTCTACCCAAGGGTTTCGAGGCTCGTCGCTGGCGCTCCTCACACCTCAACCGCCGACGACCCCGACTCAGCGCCCGGCGTGGGTGTCCGACTCGACCACCGGGTCGGAGGCGTCCTCCTTGGCCTGGTCGTCCTGGGCGCCCGGCGCACCGAGGTCGGCGTCAGCACGGACCAGCTCCTCGATCTGCTTGCCGGTCTCGGCGTCGACCGCCTTCCAGTACTGGAACGCGCGCTCGAGGACGTCGCCCTCCACGCCGCCGAGCAGGTGACCGGCGACGGTCTTCACGAAGTTCGCCCGGATCTCGTCGTCCCACACGTCGCGGACGAGCGTGCCGGCCTGGGAGAAGTCGTCGTCATCGGGCCGCAGCGTGTAGGCCTGCCGCACCATCGCGCCGTCGGCCTCCCAGCCGGGGTCGACCTCGCCGACGTTGTCGGCGTACCCGCGGCCGAACGAGTTCGGTGCGTAGACCGGATCGTCGCCCCGGTGCTCGTAGGCCATCGCACCGTCCTGCGTGTACGTGTTGACCTCGACCTTGGGGCGGTTGACCGGCAGCTGCAGGTAGTTCGGTCCGATCCGGTGCCGGTGCGTGTCCGAATAGGCGAACGCACGGCCCAGCAGCATCTTGTCCGGCGAGAACCCGATCCCCGGCACGAGCGCCGACGGCTCGAAGGCCGCCTGCTCGATCTGCGCGAAGAAGTTGTCCGGGTTGCGGTTGAGGGTCATCGTGCCGACCTTGATCAGCGGGTAGTCGCTGTGCGGCCAGATCTTGGTCAGGTCGAACGGGTTGATCCGGTACGTCGCCGCGTCGTCGTACGGCATGGCCTGGATCGAGAGCGTCCAGGACGGGAAGTCGCCGCCGGCGATCGTCTCGTAGAGGTCGCGCCGGTGGAAGTCGGCGTCCTCGCCGGCGATCCGGGTGGCGTCCTCGTCGGTCAGGCCCTCCACGCCCTGGTCGGTGTGGAAGTGGTACTTCACCCAGTGCTTGTCGCCGGCCTCGTTGACCCACAGGTAGGTGTGCGAGCCGTAGCCGTTCATGTGCCGGTAGGACTTGGGGATGCCGCGGTCGCCCATCAGGTAGGTCACCTGGTGCGCGGACTCCGGGTTGAGGCTCCAGAAGTCCCACTGCATGTTGTTGTCGCGCAGGCCCGACCCGCCGCGGCGCTTCTGCGAGCGGATGAAGTGCGGGAACTTCATCGTGTCGCGGATGAAGAAGACGGGGGTGTTGTTGCCGACCAGGTCGTAGTTGCCCTCGGACGTGTAGAACTTCAGCGCGAAGCCGCGCGGGTCGCGCCAGGTGTCCGGCGAGCCCATCTCGCCGGCCACGGTCGAGAATCGGGCGAGCATCTCGGTCTTCACGCCCGGCTGGAAGAGCGCCGCCTTCGTGTACGCCGACACGTCCTCGGTGGTCTCGAACTCGCCGAAGGCTCCCGAGCCCTTGGCGTGGACGTTGCGCTCCGGGACCCGCTCGCGGTTGAAGTGCGCCATCTGGTTCAGGAAGTGCACGTCGTGCAGCAGGATCGGCCCGTCCGGGCCGAGCGTCAGGCTGTTGCGGTCGCTGGGGGCCGGGGCGCCGTTGTCGGTGGTCGATCCCTGCTCAGCCTCGCTCGAGGGGGCCGTGGCGATCGAAGTGCCGTCGTTCGGCTGGGGCAGGTCAGGCATGACATCGCTCCTGGGGTCGCTGATGGGTTCCTGTTCGCCGTACCCACTCTCCGAGTCCTCACCCCAGGAATCAACCCTCGGCCGCGCCCACGAGCGGGCGGCCAAGTTGTCGCTCTCGCCGGCCGAGAACCGTCTGCACCAGCAGTCCGGCGAGCAGTGCGCCGAGCGTTCCGAGGGTCTCGTCACCGAGCGTGTCCTCGTACGCCGTGTCGAGCTCGGTGCCGTGGCGGATGAACGTGTACCACTCGCCGAGCTCCCAGCCGATGGCGAGGATTGCGCCGAGCCCGGCGATCATCAGCACCCGCGCCCACGGGGGCCGCACCGGGCCGCCGATGATCAGGCCGATGCCGGACAGCAGGAACAGCCAGTTCGCGAAGTGGTTGAAGTCGTCCCACCAGACCACTGAGTCGTAGAGGTCGAGGGTGTTGCCGGTGACGTCGACCAGGAAGCCCAGCATGATCAGCGAGAACGCGCCGTACGGCGGCGGCTCGGCGGGGTGGCGACGCTTGACGACCAGCCACCAGAGCGCCGGCACGAGCAGCATCATCAGCGGGTAGGCGATCAGCCGCGCCCCGAACGCCTTGTCGGCAAACCGGTCGATGCCGGGCACCCACTCGGCCAATGCGAGCTGGCCGACGGTCAGGACCAGGATGAGGGCGGGGACCCAGATGGGGCAGCGGCGTCCGGAGGAGGGCGGGGTCACGCGAGGATGGTGGCAGGAATACCGGTGGCGCGGCCGTGGTTGAGCGATTAGTTCGTCATTCAACTAGATTGGCGGACCACCATCTACCTTCAGGAGTGAGCGGACATGCAGTTCGGCATCTTCACCGTCGGCGACGTCACGGCGGACCCCACCACGGGTCGGACGCCGAGCGAGCACGAGCGGATCAAGGCCACCGTGGCGATCGCCAAGAAGGCCGAGGAGGTCGGCCTCGACGTCTTCGCGACCGGCGAGCACCACAACCCGCCGTTCATCGCGTCCAACCCCACGGCCACTCTCGCCTACATCGGCGCCCAGACCGAGCGGATCATCCTGTCGACGGCGACCACGCTGATCACCACGACCGACCCGGTGCTGATCGCCGAGGACTACGCGAAGATCCAGCACCTCACCGACGGCCGCGTGGACCTGATGATGGGTCGCGGCAACACCGGTCCGGTGTACCCGTGGTTCGGCAAGGACATCCGTGACGGCATCAACCTGGCCGTCGAGAACTACGCGCTGCTGCGCCGGCTGTGGGACGAGGACGTCGTCAACTGGGAGGGCAAGTACCGGACGCCGCTCCAGGGCTACACCTCGACCCCGCGGCCGCTCGACGGCGTGGCGCCGTTCGTGTGGCACGGCTCGATCCGCAGTCCCGAGATCGCCGAGCAGGCGGCGTACTACGGAGACGGGTTCTTCCACAACCACATCTTCTGGCCGGCCGGCCACACCAAGCAGATGGTCGACCTCTACCGCCGGCGCTTCGAGCACTACGGCCACGGCACCGCCGACCAGGCGATCGTCGGCCTCGGTGGGCAGTTCTTCATGCGGAAGAACAGCCAGGACGCGGTCAACGAGTTCCGGCCGTACTTCGACAACGCGCCGGTCTACGGACACGGCCCGTCGCTGGAGGACTTCACCGAGGCGACGCCGCTGACCGTCGGGTCCCCGCAGCAGGTGCTGGAGCGCACGCTCGGCTTCCGCGACTACGTCGGCCACTACCAGCGTCAGCTCTTCCTGGTCGACCACGCCGGTCTGCCACTGAAGACGGTGCTGGAGCAGCTTGACCTGCTCGGCGAGCTCCTGCCCGAGCTGCGCAAGGGCATGGCGGAGGGCCGCCCGGCCAACGTCCCGGACGCGCCCACCCACGCCTCCCTGGTCGCCGCCGCCGGCGGCGCCCACGACTCGACCGTGCACGCGGTCGACGACGTCACCGGCACCACGGACCGAGAGGACGCTCAGCAGATGGAGGTTGGCGCATGACCAAGCTCGTCGTCATCAGCGCCGGTCTCAGCGTCCCCTCGTCCACCAGGCTCCTCGCCGACCGGCTCACCGCCGCGACGGTCGAGGCGCTGGAGGACGTGGAGGTCACCCACGTCGAGCTGCGTGACCTCGCCCACCAGGTCACCGACCAGATGCTGACCGGGTTCCCCGGAGCCGAGCTGGCCGCGGCCCAGGAGGCGGTCCGCGAGGCCGACGGGCTGATCGTGGTGACGCCGGTCTTCTCGGCGTCGTACTCGGGTCTCTTCAAGTCGTTCTTCGACGTGCTCGAGACCGGGACGCTCGACGGCAAGCCGGTGTTGGTCGCCGCGACCGCCGGCACCGCGCGACACTCCCTCGTCCTGGAGCACGCCCTGCGGCCGCTCTTCGCCTACCTGCACGCGGTGGTCGTCCCGACCGGCGTCTTCGCGGCGACCGAGGACTTCGCCGGCACCGACCTGGACTCCCGGGTGGCTCGGGCCGCGGGCGAGCTGGCCCTGTTGATGGGCAAGGTGAGCCGCGTCGACAGCGCGGTGTCGGTACGTCGTACGGCGCAGGACGAGTTCGCCGAGCCGACGCCGTTCGAGCAGCTGCTGCGGCAGGCGTCCGGGCGCTAGTGCCGGTAGGTGCCGTGGAGGATCGCGCGGGCGGCGGTCTTGAAGGCCAGGTTGAACGACACGACCGCTGCTGAGGCGTCGGAGTCGACGCCGAGGGACTCCTCCTTCACCGCGTGCACCACGAAGAAGTAGCGGTGCACCTGGTCGCCCTCGGGCGGGGCGGCGCCCATGAAGGCCTTCGGGCCGCCGTCGTTGCGGCACATGAACGCGTTGCCCGGCAGGATCGCACCCTCGGCACCCGCGCCGGCTTCGAGCGAGGTGACGTCGGCCGGCAGGTCCACCAGGACCCAGTGCCAGAAGCCGCTCGGTGTCGGGGCGTCCGGGTCGAAGCAGGTGACCGTGTAGCTCTTGGTGCCCTCCGGAGCCCCCTCCCACGAGAGCTGCGGCGAGGTGTTGCCGGCGTCGGCGACCTGGTCGTCCTTGAGCGGCGCGCCCTCGGTGACGTCGGCGCTGGTGACGGTGAAGGACGGCACGGCCGGAAGCAGGTCGTAGGGGTTCGGGGTGACCGGGCGGTCGAGGGTCATAGCGCTCCTAACGGACGGTTGCAGACGGCCCCAACGTAGTCCGGTGGATGAACCCGCGTCACCGCCCGGCGACGGGCAGCCGGGATGATGGTCAGATGGACGACTTCCCCATCTACCCCTCGGGACTGCGGCTGACAGGGCGGCGCGTGGTCGTCGTCGGCGGCGGGCACGTCGCCCAGCGCCGGGTCCCGCAGCTGATCTCGGTCGGTGCCGACGTGCACCTCGTGTCGCCCGAGGTCACCCCGGCGATCGAGGGCATGGTCGCGGCCGGAGAGATCGTCTGGCACCAGCGCGGATTCGCGGCCGCTGACCTCGACCAGACCTGGTACGTGATCGCGGCGACCGACGACCACGACGTCAACCAGGAGGTCTCGGCCGCGGCGGACGCCCGCCGGATCTTCTGCGTGCGCTCCGACGACGCCACCCAAGCCACGGCCTGGACGCCGGCGGTCGGCCGGCACGCCGGGGTCACCGTTGCGGTGCTCGGTCAGCGCGAGCCACAGCGCTCCGCCGCCGTACGCGACGAGATCCTGGAGGGGCTGCGTGAAGGCACGATCGTGGCCCGGCACCAGCGCGACCGTACGCCGGGCGTGGTGCTCGTCGGCGGCGGTCCCGGCGACCCGGACCTGATCTCGGTCGCCGGCCGCAAGGCGCTGATGGAGGCCGACCTCGTCGTCGCCGACCGGCTCGCCCCGCGTGAGCTGCTCGGCGAGCTGCCGGCCGACGTCGAGCTCGTCGACGTCGCCAAGCTCCCGCGCGGTCGGTCGGCGCAGCAGGAGGAGATCAACCGGATCATCGTCGAGGGTGCCCTCGCCGGGAAGCGCGTCGTGCGGTTCAAGGGAGGCGACAACTTCGTCTTCGGCCGGGGCTACGAGGAGGTCCTCGCGTGCCGCGAGGCCGGCGTCCCGGTGACGGTCATCCCGGGGCTGTCCAGCTCGGTGTCCGTCCCGGCCGTCGCCGGCATCCCGGTCACGCACCGCGGCGTCACCCACGAGTTCACGGTCGTGTCCGGCCATCTGCCGCCGGGCCATCCCGAGTCGCTCGTCAACTGGTCGGCGATCGGCCAGCTCTCCGGCACCGTCGTGCTGATGATGGCCGTCGAGAACGCTCCGGCCATCGCGGCCGCCCTTGTCGACGGCGGTCGCCCGGAGACCACGCCGGTCGCCGTCGTGTGCGACGGCACGATGCCGGGGGAGCGGACGGTGCTGGCGACGCTCGGCACCCTCGCCGACGAGCTGGCCGCCCACGACGTACGCCCGCCGGCGATCATCGTCGTCGGCGAGGTCGTCGCGGTCGCCCACCCCGAGTCGTTCGGGGCCTGATGTCCACCGTCGTCGAGATCGACGACCCGGCCGACCCGCGGCTGGGCGACTACCGCGACCTGCGCGACGTCGAGCTGCGCAAGCACGTGGAGGCCGAGCACGGGCTCTTCCTCGCCGAGGGCGAGAAGGTGATCCGACGGTCCGTCGAGGCGGGTTTCGCCCCGCGGTCCTTCCTGATGGCGCCGCGCTGGGTGGAGGGCCTCGCCGACGTCCTCGAGACGACGGACGCGCCCTGCTATGTGGTGGAGGAGGCGCAGGCCGCAGAGGTCACCGGGTTCCACGTGCACCGCGGGGCGCTGGCCTCCTTCGAACGACGACCGCTGCCGAGCATCGAGTCGGTGCTGGCCGGCGCCCGGTCGGTGCTGGTCCTGGAGGACCTGGTCGACCACACCAACGTCGGCGCGATCTTCCGCTCCGGCGCCGCCTTCGGCTTCGACGCCGTACTGCTGGCGCCGCGGTGCGCCGACCCGCTCTACCGTCGCTCGATCAAGGTCGGGATGGGGGCTGTCTTCAGCACGCCGTGGACGCGGTTGCCCGACTGGTACGACGCGCTGCCGGCCCTCTCCGATGCCGGGTTCACCACCGTCGCCCTCACCTTGGCGGACGACGCCACCGCGATCGAGGACGCCGTCGCCGGCGTCGACAAGGTCGCCCTCGTGCTCGGGTCCGAGGGCCACGGGCTGTCTCCGCGCTGGGAGCGGTCCGCGGACCGACGCGCGATCATCTCGATGCGCGCCGGGATCGACTCCCTCAACGTCGCAGCCGCGACGGCCGTCGCCTGCTACATCACCGCTCGCCGCTCGGGCGTTGCTCCATAGTCCGGGTGTGCTGACGGGTGAGTGTTGGCCCGGTTGGTTGTCGACAACCAACCGGGAGAAGCCGCCCGCAGCAGCTCCCCACCGACAACCGGGGACCGCGTTTTCGCGTACCGCCACGGAAACTACGTGGCCGGGATATCTTCCCAGTCCGTGGAGCCTTGGGGGAGTGTCGTGGGCCGTCCAGCACGTCGCCTGACGGGCGTCGTCGGCGTACTGGCCGCGGCCTTGATGTTCGTCGGACTGCCCTCGGCCGCCGTGGCCCAGCCGGCGACGTCCGCGACCCCGGCGGCGACCAAGAGCGTGGGGGCTCCGGCCGCGAAGCCGAAGATCACCGCCACGCCATTGTCTGCGAAGGCCGCGAAGCCCGCGGTGGCAGACGTCAACGTGCCGCATCCGACGCTCCGGCCCGTCCCGGTGCGTAGGACTGACATCACCCCTCGCGCCGCGGCGCCGGCCCAGGTCAGCGGCCTGTCCGCGACCGCGGACCCGCTGATGGCGAACGTCACGCTGAGCTGGACGGCCCCCGCCCCTGCTGCCGGAGACAGCCCCGTCACCGGCTACCAGCTCACCCGCAGCGGTAGCAGCGACTACGCGCAGGTACCAGCCTCGACGACCCGCTACACCTGGACGGGGCTCACGTTCGGCACCAGCTACACGTTCACGGTGGCGCCGCTCAGCGCCGACGGAGCCGGGGACGCGTCGTCGACCCACGCGGTGACCGCGACCGGGATCGTCGTACCGCGTGCTCCCCGGGTGCTCACGGCGGCCTGGAAACCGGTCCAGCAGACCGCACTGGTCACCTGGGCTGCTCCGCTGGGCGCCGGTAGCGGTTCCGTGCAGAACTACGCCCTGTACCTCGACGGAACCCTCTACAACCACTACGCCCCGTCAACGACCGGGCTCCAACTAGCGGGGCTTCTGCCCGGCGTGACCTACACGTTCGGGGTTGCTGCCATCAGCGGTGCCGGCGAGGGGCCAGTGACGACGGCAACCGTCGCGGTCCCGGCCCGGGCCGGCAGCGACGACTTCGCGCAACGCACCACCATCGGTGGGGTGTCCGGCACCGTCTCCGGCGACAACACCGAGTCGTCCGACGAGCCGTGGGAGCCGACGCCGACCGCGAAGCGCGCCGGTGCCGGCAAGGCGTCGGTCTGGTACTCCTGGACAGCTCCCGCCTCGGGACCGGTCACGATGACGACGTCCTCGTCGAGCACCGACCGGGACACCACCCTGGACGTGTTCACCGGCAGCTCCGTGGGGACGCTGAGCAAGATCGCCGGCAACGACGACCCGTCGGCCGACGGCCGGCTCGCGGTTGTCACGTTCGGGGCCGAGGCGGGTGCGACGTACGCCATCGGGGTCAGCGGCTACCGCACCACCGCCACGGGGGTCGGACCGTTCAGCCTGTCCTGGTCCGGCTCCGCGATCGGCGCGAAGAGCACGACGACAACGCTCACCGCCTCCGTCGGCAGCGCCCGCTCGGTCACGCTCACGGCAGCGGTCACCGCCTCCTTCGGCACACCGGTGGGACACGTCTTCTTCTACGACGGCACCACCGTGGTCGGCGACGACTTCCTCAACAGCGCTTCGACGTCGCCCACGCTGACGCTGACCGACCTGGTGCGGGGCGACCATGACTTCACCGCGAAGTTCGTCCCGAGCCGGAGTGACCTGTACGCGGAGTCGACCTCGCCGGACAAGACGGTGACGATCGCGGCGTCCACCACCGCCACGACGCTCCGGGGGAGGGCCGAGGCGCAACAGGTGACCCTGACCGCGACCGTGGCCCCGTCCGCCGCGGGGACGGTCCAGTTCCACGAGGGCTCGACCCTGGCCGGCACCGGCACTGTCGCGTACGGCAAGTCCACGATCGTGCTCACCGGCGCGACGCCGGGCAACCACAGCTATGTAGCGACGTTCGTGCCCGCCGACCTCGAGAGGTACGCCGGCTCCCCGTCCTCGGCCAGATCCGTCACCGTGGCGGCGCACCCGCCGGCTAAGGAGACGACCACCTCGCTGTCCGGCCAGGTCTCCGGACGTACGGCGAACCTGGTCGTGACCGTCGCCGCGACCGGGTTGACCCCTGCAGGCACCGTGCAGGTCGCGGACGGGGACACCGTCGTCGAGACCGCGACCCTGTCCGCCGGGTCCGCCACGCTCACCGTGGGTGACCTGACCCGTGGCACCCACTCGTTCACGGCGACCTTCGTGCCCGCCGGCCCGGCCGTCTTCGCGGCCTCGACGTCGGCCACCACCTCCCTCGTGGTCGCCGCGACGCCGACGGCGACCGCCCTCACCACCAGCCTCAGCGGACGTACGGTCACCCTGCAGACCACCGTCAGTCCTGCCGCCGCGGGCACGGTTCGGCTGAGCGACGGCGGTGCGCTCGTCTCGACCATCACGCTCAGCGGAGGTGCCGGTCGGATCGAGGTGCCCGACGTCGCAGTTGGCACTCACCACTACACGGCGACCTACGTCCCGGCCGACGACCTGCGGCACGCGACCTCGACGTCACCGACGCAGGACGTGACGGTCGACCCGGCCGTGACGACCACGGCCCTCGGGTCCTCCGTCAGCGCCCACGAGGTCACCCTGACCGCGACGGTGACGAGCGCCGCGGCGGCCGGGACCGTCACGTTCAGCGAAGGCGGTGAGGTGGTCGGGACCGAGACCGTTTCGGCAGGCGTCGCCACCACGATCCTCACCGCCGTCGCGACCGGCACCCACACCTACACGGCCACCTTCACGCCGACCAGCCCGGCCGAGCAGGCCGGTTCGGTCTCGCCCAACCACACGGCGACGGTGGTCGCCACACCGACGACGACCGAACTGTCGGCGTCCGTCGTCGACCAGGCCGTCACCCTGACCGGCACCGTGACCACCGCGGCCGGCAGCGTCACCGGCAAGGTCGAGTTCCATGAGGGCAGCACCCTCGTCGGCACCGTGCCGTTGACCAACGGGTCGGCCGACCTCCAGCTGTCCGACGTCGCTCCGGGCGCCCACAGCTACGTCGCGAAGTTCGTGCCGAGCGACACGACGCATGCGCCCTCCAGCTCGGCCACCCGGACCGCCACCGTCAAGGGCTCGACCGCGACCACCCTCCAGGGGTCCGTCGCCGGGACTGCGGTCACCCTCACGGCGGCAGTCACCGGACCAGGCACGCCTGCTGGCACGGTCGAGTTCCGCGAAGGATCGAACCTCCTCGGGACGAAGCCGTTGTCCGGTGGAGCCGCCTCGCTGACGGTGTCGCCCGTGGCGGCAGGGGACCACAGCTACGTCGCGACCTTCGTGCCGACCGTCCCTTCGGAGTACGCCACCTCGGCCTCGGCCCCGCAGACCGTCGATGTCGCCCGGGTCGCCACGGCCACGACTCTCACGGTCACGGTCACGGGTCGGTCCGTCGACCTGTCGTCGACCGTGTCCGCCGGCTCCGGCACGCCCGCGGGCTCTGTCCTGTTCCGCGACGGCGCAGCCATCGTCGGGACCACGACGCTGTCCGGCGGGGTCGCCTCGGTGACCCTCGAGGACCTGACGCCCGGCGCGCGCTCCTACACCGCGACGTTCGTGCCGACCGGCACGACGCACAACGGATCCAGGTCACCGACCCGGCCGGCCACGATCCTGGGCACCACCTCGACCACGCTGAGCACGGTCGTTACCGGTCGCACGGTCGTGGCGACTGCCGTCGTCACCAGCGACGGCGCCGCGCCCGCGGGAAGCGTCGCGTTCTACCGGGACGGCACCCGGGCGGGGACCGAACCGTTGGTGGACGGTGCGGCGGTGTACACGGCGACCGACGCCGTACCCGGCAGCTATAACTACACCGCGACCTTCGAGCCGGCCCTGGCGGACTCCACCGCCTCGGCCTCAGCCGTCAGCGTCGCCACCGTCGGCAAGGTCGCGTCCACCACGACTCTCGTGGCTGAGGTGGACGACCGGACCGTCACCCTCGACGCCGGCGTCACCGTCACCGACGGAGCCGCTGCGGGCAAGGTGCAGTTCCGCGACGGTGACACCGTGGTCGGGGCGGTGATCGTGGCGACCGGCGCAGCCAGTCTCACGCTCGGCGACGTCACGCCCGGAGACCACACCTACCGAGCGACGTTCGTACCCTCCGATCCCACGGTGTACGGCGGCTCGGACTCGGACGCGCAGACCGCCACCGCCGCGCTGGTTGCTACCACCACCGCCCTCACGGCCTCCGCCAGCGGTCAGACCGTCACGCTGAGGGCGACCCCAGCCACGGCGTCCGGCCGGCTCACCGGCAGTGTGGAGCTCTATGACGGCAGCACGCTCCTCGAGGCCGTGACGCTGACCGAGACCACGGTCGTACTCACGCGCACCGACGTCACTCCCGGATCGCACACCTACACCGCGAAGTTCGTGCCCACGGGTACGACGCACGCCGCGTCGACCTCACCGGACCGGACGGTCACGGCGGCGGAACGCTCGTCCGCGACCGACCTGTCCGCCACCGTCGGCGTCCGCACGGTCACCCTGGACGCGACAGTCGGGTCCGGTTCCCTCAAGCCGCCCGGCGACGTCGTCTTCCACGACGGCACCACCCTCGTGGGCAGCGTCGCGCTCAACGCTGGCGGCGTCGCACATCTCGAGGTGCCGTCGGTGGCGCCCGGGTTGCACACCTACACCGCGACCTTCGTCCCGAGCGACGCGACGACGTACACCGGTTCGGTCTCGCCGAGCCGCAGCCTCCGCGTCCTGCCGATCGTGACGACGACCAATCTCACGCTGACGCCCGGCAGTGGCCAGGAGGTCGAGCTCGCTGCGCAGGTCACCGGCGCGAGCGACGTGCCCGCCGGCCGGGTGGTCTTCCGTGAGAGCGGGACGTTCCTCCGCAAGGTGGCTCTCCTCGCCGGCTCCGCGGTGCTCGACCTGGACGACATCGTCCCGGGCGCTCACACCTACACGGCGACCTTCGTGCCGACGGACCCGGTGACGTACGCCGGGTCCGCCTCCTCGAGCCGGTCGGTGACCGTCGACCCGATCGCGACCGAGACCGGGCTCACGGCCGTCGCAGGAGCCTCGACGGTGCGTCTCGAGGCCGACCTCGACTCGGACGCCGCGGGCAGGATCGTCTTCCGTGAGGCCGGCACGGCGGTCGGCCAGGTCACGCTCGCCGGCAGAGCCGCCGTCCTGACCCTGGCGGACGTCGAGCCCGGACCGCACACTTTCACCGCGACCTTCGAGCCGACCAACCCGGCGACGTACGCCGGCTCCGTCTCACCGGACCGCGACGTCACGGTCAGGTTCCCGACGTCGACCGACCTGACGGCCAGCGCAACCGGACGCGCGGTCCTCCTCGTCGCCACCGTCACGGGTGCCGGCTCGCCAGCGGGCGACATCGTCTTCACGGGCGGGGACGATGTCGTCCCGCCCGTGCCGGTCACCGCCGGCGCCGCAACGGTCACGCTGTCGGATGTCACCCCGGGCAACCACGACTACCAGGCGACCTTCGTGCCCGCTTCCGCAGGCACAGTCGCCGGCTCCGTCTCGGCGGTCCGGTCGATGACGGTCACCGCGCTCACCACGACTGCTCTCACCGCCGCTGTCGACGGTGCCGAGGTCACCCTCGACGCCAAGGTCACGAGCTCCGGTGGCTCGCCCGCGGGCACGGTGGAGTTCCGCGAGGGCGGCGACGTGGTCGGCGAGACACGACTGCACACCGGCGCCGCCTCGACCACGGTTACCGGAGTCCCCCCCGGCGACCACGTCTACCGCGCCTTCTTCACCCCGGACGACCCGGTCGCCTTCGACTTCTCGAGCACGGCCCCGCGGTTCGCGCGGGTCGCTCCTGCCGCCACTGACACGGACCTGACCGTGACGGCCGACAGACGCACCGTCTCCTTCACGACCGAGGTCACCTCGCCCTACATGACCCCTGCTGGGGCAGTCACCATCCGCGAGGGCGCGGAGATCATCGGCACCGCCGATCTCGTCGGCGGCGTCTCCCACTTCGAGGTGGCGGGGGTCGACCCCGGCCAGCACGTCTACACGGCGACGTACCTGCCGACGAGACCTGCGACCCACGTCGGCTCGACGTCGCCCGGGCAAAGCGTCACGGTCACGGGCACCGGCCTGACGGTGAGCGCCTCGCTGCGTGAGGTCACCCTCGAGGCAGCGGTCACGATGGGGAGCAGTACGCCGGTCGGCGACGTCACCTTCCGCGAAGGCGCCAAAGTCGTCGGTGCCGCCACCGTCCACGGCGGGGTGGCAGCCACCAAGCTGACCGGCGTCACACCAGGGGCGCACGCATACACCGCGACCTTTGTCCCCCTCCACTCGGTGGCGGTCGCAGGGTCGGTGTCGCCAGTGGGCACGGTGACCGTCGCCCCGATCAGCACGACGACGACCCTGGACGCGGTGGTCACCGCTCGCATCGTCACCCTGTCCGCTGCCGTCACCTTGATCGTCGCCGGTCAGAGCGAGACCGTCGAGGGTGACGTGGTCTTCCGCGACGGCGCGACCGAGGTCGGCAGGACCGGCGTCTCTGGCGGTGCCGCGTCCGCGACCCTGACCAACGTTGCACCGGGCGGGCACGCCTACACCGCGACCTTCGTCCCGGCCGACCCGGTGACGCTCTCCGGCTCGGTCTCACTCTCGCCGGCGGGCGAGGTCACCGTCGCCCCGATCAGCACGACGACCACGCTGAGAACGCCGGAGGTCGCCGTCCGCGTCGTCACCCTGTCCGCCGACGTCGCCTTCACCGTCGCCGGTCAAAGTGAGACCGTCGAGGGCGACGTGGTCTTCCGCGACGGCAAGGATGTCGTCGGGACGAGACCCGTCCGCTTCGGCACCGCGTCCACGGTCCTGTCGGGCGTCGAGCCGGGGCCGCACACCTACACCGCGACCTTCGTCCCGTCCGACCCGGTGACGCTCTCCGGCTCGGCGTCACTCCCGCCGGGCGAGGTCACGGTCGTCGCACCGATCGACAGCACCACGGAACTGAAGGTGACCCCGAGCGGACGCACCGTCACCCTGTCCGCTGTCGTCGCCAGTGCCAGCGACACGCCCAAGGGCAACGTGGTCTTCAGTGAGGGCAACAAGGACGTCGGCACCACCGCCGTCGAGGGCCGTGCAGCATCGAAGGTCATCGTGACCGACGTCGCGCCGGGGGAGCACACCTACACCGCGACCTTCGTGCCGGCCGATCGCGTGGACTTCGCCGGCTCGAAGTCCAGGGACGAGACAGTCACCGTCGACCCGATCGCCACCACCACCACGCTCCTGGCCAAGGTCAGCGGCCGGGCCGTCACCCTGACCGCGGGGCTGACCACCGCCGAAGGCACGCTCGCCGGCGCGGTCGCGTTCAGCGACGGGCCGGAGCCCCTCGAGACCGTCCCGCTGGACGGGGGCACCGCCGTACTCAGACTCGCCGATGCCGATTCCGGGGTGCGCGCCTACACCGCGACCTTCGTACCGGCCGACAAGAGCCACGACACGTCGGCGAGCACTCGGCATGTCGCGGTCCCGTACGCGAGCGCGACCAAGGTCACCGCGACCGTCACCGGTAGCCGGGTCGACCTGTCGTCCGAGGTCACGTCCGACGCCGGCTCGCCGAAGGGCGAGGTGGCGTTCTACGACGGCGACCGGATCCTCGGCGGCTCCAGCGGGGTGGACGGCGACGGCCGGGCCAGACAGACCATCAACGGTGTGTTCGGCGGGACGCACACCTACCGTGCCGTCTTCCTCCCGGCCTGCTACCAGGCCCTCCCGACCTGCGACAAGCTCCTCCCGACCTGCGACAAGCTCCTCCCGACCTGCCACAACGTCCTCCCGTCGGACGGGACGGTCTCGGTCGTCGTGGCGCCGACCGCCACCACGACCGGTCTCGTGGTGGAGCGCAAGCCCAACTCACGCCGCGTCGTCCTCACCGCCACCACCTCGGCGTCTTTCGGCTCGCCTGCCGGCACGGTCACGTTCAGCGACACCACCGGTAACAGCAGCACGGACGTGGACGTCCCGGTGTCCGGTGGGAAGGCCAGGACCATCCTGAGCTCCGTGGCGACGGGCACCCACGCATACCTGGCCACCTTCGTTCCGACCAACAAGGCAACGTACGCCGGGTCCGCGTCGACGCCGGCGGGCTTCACGATGACCGCGAGCCCGACCACGACCGAGATCTCGGTGCGCAACCTGCGCGGGACCGTGACGGTCGAGGCCAAGGTCACGAGTCCGGACGGCGTGCCGACTGGCAAGGTCCTGCTGACCCAGGACGGCGAAGCCGTCTCAACGCCCGGGCCCCTGGATGCGGGGGCGGCGACGGTGCAGCTGGCCAACGTCGCAGAGGGTGCACACACCTACGTGGCGACGTACGTCCCCGACGACGACAGCTACCTGTCTTCGGTCTCGCAAGGTGTGACCGGCAAGGTGGCGGCGACGATTCAGGCCTCGGCCACCACGACGTCCCTGAGTGTCGACACTGACGGCCGTACGGTGACCCTCTCAGCGGGGGTGACGTCCCTCGGGGGCCCGCCCGACGGCTCGGTGGTCTTCATGGACGGCGGCACCCGGCTGGCGCCGGTCGCTGTCGCAGCGGGCGCGGCATCGCTCACGCTACGTGGGGTAGCCGCGGGGCCGCACACCTACGGCGCCGTGTTCGTGCCGACCGACCTAGCCGCGTTCGGCGGGTCGTCCCTGCCGGCCAGACGGGTCACGGTGTACGCGACGGCGACCACGACCTCGCTCACCGGCGCGGTCAGCGGCACGACCGCGACCCTGCGGGTCACGGTCGCAGGCGCCGCCGATCTCGCGCCTCTGGGCAATGTCCGGGTCGTCGACGGCAGCAAGCCTGTCGGCCAGGTCCAGCTCATCGACGGGAGCGCGACGCTGGTCGTGACCCGGGCGGACGCCGGGGAGCACTCCTACCGGGCCACCTTCGAGCCGTCGACGGCCGACTTCGCCGGATCGACCTCGCCCTCCGTCGCGCTCACGGTACGACCGCTCGCCTCGAAGACGACCCTGACCGCCCCCACCAGGGCCAAGGCCGGGACGAGCCCGACGGTGCAGGTCACCGTGCTGCGTGGCAGCGCGACAGCAGGCGGCAAGGTGCTGCTGACCTACGGGTCCAGGAAGATCACCCTCGCGCTCAGGGGCGGCAGAGCCAGCGTCAAGCTGCCCAAGGTGCGGAAGGGGACGCTCACGGTGACCGCGACCCACCTTGGCGACGCGACGACCGCGAAGTCCACCGCGACCAGTCGCATCAAGGTCATCAGGTGAGCTCCTAGCGCGCCGGTTGCGTACGGCGGTGTCCGTCAGGCCGGCCACTCGGGCGGGAACTCGTCCGCGACCTTGTCGTGCGCCTTCTGCAGCTTCTTGCGGAGCTTGGTCGGGATCCGGTCGCCGAACACCGTGCCGAGGGTGTGGTCGGTCTCGTGCTGCAGGCAGCGCGCGAGCAGGCCGTCGCCCGAATAGGTCACCAGCTCGCCGTCGAGGCCGGTGCCGGTGACGGTCGCGAAGTCTGGCCGGGCGCACTCGACGAACGCGCCCGGGAACGACAGGCAACCCTCGTCGTCGGCGTCGAGGTTGCGGTCGCCGACCGCGGGGAGCGTCAGGACCGGGTTGCACACGAGCCCAACCGTCCGCTGACCGTCGGCGTCCGGGCAGTCGAAGACGAACATCGCCACGTCTTCGCCGATCTGGCAGGCGGCCAGGCCGACCCCGTCGGCGGCGTACATCGTCGCGACCATGTCGGCGGCGAGCGAGCGCAGCGCGTCGTCGTACGTGCGGACCTGCGCCTGGGGCCGGTGCATGACCGGGGTGCCCCAGCGGGTCATCGGTCGGACCGTGCCGCCGGTCGGGAGCGGGCCATGGGGTGCGAGGGGCTCGTCGGGCATGGAGAGGAGCGTAGTCAGCGTGTGACGGGACCCACCGGCTGCCCGGTAGCGCGGAGTGTAACTCCCAGTTACATTTGCGCCATGTCCCTGATCCAGAGCCTGCGCCCCGGCGGCAAGCACGGCATCGCCTCCACGGAGACCCGCGACCCGATCGGGTACGCCGTCGCCGCGCTGAGCCGCCTCGCGCAGAGCGACCTCCTCGACCGGCTCGGACTCCGCAAGCAGACCGAGACCGCCGTCTACTCCGCCACCCGCGGCGGCTTCCGCACCATTGCGTCGGCGGGGCGGACCTTCGCCAGGCTGGGCAGGACAGGGAGTCCCGGCGCCCGGCCGATCGCCGCGCCCGGCACTGGTGTCTTCGACCTGACCCCGACCGAGGACGAGCAGGTGCTGGTCGACGTTGTCAGGGAGCTCGCCGCCGAGGTGCTGCGGCCCGCTGCGGCCGAGGCCGACGAGACCTGTACGGCGCCGGACGCCGTGCTCAAGGCCGGTCTCGACGTCGGCCTGCCCATCCTCGGCCTCCCCGAGTCACTCGGCGGCATCACCGGGGAGCGCTCGGCTGTGGCCGGCGCCCTGGTCGCCGAGGCGCTCGCCCACGGGGATCTCGGCCTGGCAGTCGCCTCCCTGGCACCCGGCTCCGTCGCCACCGCGATCGGGCTGTGGGGGAGCGACGCCCAGCAGCAGACCTACCTGCCCGCGTTCACCGAGGGTGCCGTGCCTGCCGCCGCCATCGCGCTGACCGAGCCCGCCGTCCTCTTCGACGTGCTGTCACCGACCACGACCGCGGCCCGGACCTCGGACGGGTTCGTGCTCAACGGGCTCAAGTCGGCGGTGCCGCGGGGCGCCGAGGCCGAGCTCTTCGTCGTGGGCGCTCGGCTCGACGGTGCTCCGGTCCTCTTCCTCGTTGAGTCGGGCACGGCCGGGCTCGAGATCGAGGCCGATCCGGCGATGGGCGTGCGCGCCGCCGGGCTCGCGCGCCTGCACCTGCGCGACGTCACGGTCCCCGCCGATGCCGTGCTCGGCGGGACCGACGGCACGACGTACGCCCAGGCATATGTGGAGTGCGTGCGGCTCGCGCGGCTGGCCTGGTGCGCGCTCGGCGTGGGTGTCGGTCAGGCGGTGCTCGACTACGTGACGCCGTACGTGAAGGAGCGCGAGGCGTTCGGCGAGCCGGTGGCGCACCGGCAGTCGGTGGCGTTCATGGTGGCCAACATCGCGATCGAGCTGCAGGCGATGCGGCTGCTCACCTGGAAGGCGGCGGGACGCGCTGCCGCGGGCAAGGACATCGCGCGGGACGTCGCGCTGGCGCGGCGGCTCTGTGCCGACAAGGGCATGCAGATCGGCCTCGACGGCGTGCAGCTGCTCGGTGGCCACGGCTTCGTGAAGGAACACCCGGTGGAGCGGTGGTACCGCGACCTCCGGGCCATCGGCGTCATGGAAGGTGCGGTGATCCTCTGATGGCGATCAACCTGGAGGACCCGAGGAAGTTCCGGCCGCTCGTCGGCCAGGCGCACCAGGTCGCGATGAACATGCTGCGGCCGATCTCGCGCAAGTACGACAAGGCGGAGCACGCGTACCCCAAGGAGCTCGACCTGCTCGCCGCGATGATCGACGGGCTCTCCGAGTCCGGTGCGAGCGAGGGTGCCGGGGCGGCGGGGGTGAAGCGCGACGAGGCTGCGTCCGACGGCGCCGTGAAGAACGGCACCAACCTGGCCTCGGTGATGTCGATCGCGGAGATGTGCTGGGGTGACGTCGGGCTGCTGCTGTCGATGCCACGACAGGGCCTGGGCAACTCGGCGATCGCGTCGGTCGCGGACGACGAGCAGCAGGAGCGCTTCGCGGGCGTGTGGGCGGCGATGGCGATCACCGAGCCCGGGACCGGCTCCGACTCCGCCAACATCTCGACCACCGCCGTACTGGATGGTGATCACTACGTCATCAACGGCGAAAAGATCTTCGTGACCTCCGGCGAGCGCGCCGACGCGGTCGTCGTCTGGGCGACCCTCGACAAGTCGCTCGGCCGGGCGGCGATCAAGTCGTTCGTGGTGCCGAAGGGGACGCCGGGCATGAACGTCGAGCGGCTCGAGCACAAGCTCGGCATCAAGGCGTCCGACACGGCGACGATCCGGTTCGAGGACTGCCGGGTGCCGGCCGCGAACCTTCTCGGGTCGCCCGACGTCGACACCAAGCAGGGCTTCGCGGGTGCGATGGCGACCTTCGACAACACCCGCCCGCTGGTGGCCTCGATGGCCGTCGGCTGCGCGCGGGCCTCGCTGGACCTGACCCGCGAGCTGCTGTCGCAGGCCGGTGTCACGGTGGACTACGACCGGCCGGCGCTCACCCAGTCGGCGGCGGCCGCCAAGCTCCTCCAGCTGGAGGCGGACTGGGAGGCGGCGTACCTCCTGATGCTGCAGGCGGCGTGGATGGCCGACAACCGGCAGCCGAACTCGCTCGAGGCCTCGATGGCCAAGGCGAAGGCCGGCCGGGTCGGCTCCGACATCACGCTGTCGTGCGTGCAGCTGGCGGGCTCGCTGGGCTACAGCGAGGCGGAGCTGCTCGAGAAGTGGGCTCGCGACTCCAAGATCCTGGACATCTTCGAGGGCACCCAGCAGATCCAGCAGCTGATCGTCGCGCGCCGGGTGCTCGGGCTGACGAGCGCCGAGCTCAAGTGAGGATCGGCGCGACTCGGTCGAGGTCGTCGGCGCTCTCGAGGTCGGCGACCGCCAGGAAGACCGTGTCGACGCCCCGGTCGGCGAGCTCTCCGTAGCGGTCGCGCTGCTCGGCCGGGGTGCCGGCATGGGTGCGTCGTGCGTACGCCGCCGCGGCCGTGTTGCCGCGGAGCCGCTCGACTCTGGCCCAGGTGTCGTCGCGGTCGCGGCCGATCGTGGGCAGATCGAGAACCGTGACCTTCGTGTCGGTCCCCTCGACCGCCACGAGCGCGCGGTCGACGAGCTCGGTGCGGACGTTGACCGCGTCGGCGAGCCGGGCTCCGATCTCCAGGGTCCGGTCACCCGACCCGCCGAGGATGATCGGGATGTCGTGCGCGGGGCGGGGGTACGACGTGGTCTCGGGGAGATCGGCGGCGGCCTTCGTCCCGGGAGCCCACAGGGCCCGCATTGTGTTGATGGCGGTCTCGACGGCGTCGAGTCGCTCGGGTGCGGACGGGAAGGGCACGCCGTACGCCGCGTGCTCGCGCTCCCACCAGCCAGCGCCGAGCCCGACGAACGCGCGGCCGCCGGTGAGTGCGTCCAGCGTGGCCGCGGCCTTGGCCGTGACGCCTGCGGGCCGGAACGTCACCGGTGTGACCAGGGTGCCGAGCTCGAGACCGGTGTCGAGGCCGGCGAGCAGGCCGAGCGCTACCCACGGTTCCGGGATCGGCTCCCAGGCCCTCCCGACCTGCGGGATCTGGATCAGGTGGTCCATCAGCGCCAGCCCGGCGAACCCGGCCTCGTCTGCTGCGGTCGCGATGCCCGTCAGCCAGGTCGCCGGCTCCTCACCCCAGGGGAACCGGCCGACCTGGAGCACGAACCTGAGTCCCTGGGAGCTCCGTCGCTCCGCGGACGATCGGGTCGTGAGTCCCAGCGGGCGCTCGGGCGCGCGCTCAGGCTCACGACCTGTCTCCTGGACTCGGTGCACGACGTCCCAGCCCTCGAGGTCGAGCGTGGTGCCGATGACGCCCGCCTTGCGCAGCTGCGTCGTGATGACCTGCGCGGGCACCGGACGGTTGCGCGCTCGGTTGCGCTCACGGCACAGCTCCGGGGGAGTGTCGAACAGGACTGTCACCGCCGGGAGCCCGGTGGCGCGGGCCGCCGCGAGCCACGCCGTACGACGGTCGTCGTCGAGACCGAGGGTGTCCACGACCGTGGTCAGGCCGCGGCCGAGGCGAGCGGTGAGGATCCGCTCGAGCAGGTCGAACGCGTCGGCGGACGCGTCCAGGTCGTTGGGCCCGCTGCCGACCACGCCACGCAACGCGTCGGAGGAGACGATCTCCTCGGCGCGGTAGCGCTCGGACGCCCAGGTGGACTTCCCTGCGCCGGAGGGCCCGACCAGGACGACCAGCGCCGGATCGGGCAGCAGCGGGTCCGTCAGTCCTCCGCCCCGGCGGTGGGTGCCTCCGTGGCGGGCGCCTTCTTCGCTGGTGCCTTCTTGACCGGCAGCTTGCCGCTCGGGCTCGCCTTCTTGGCGGGTGCCTTCTTGGCCGCGGGCTTCAGCTCGACGACCCGGGCCACGTCCGTCGGTGTCGGTTGCTCGCGGTCGACGATCGGGGGCTTGGGGGCGGAAGGCGGCGGTGTCGGCTGGCCTGGCGACTGCATCAGCCGCTCGGAGATCGTCTGGGCGACCTGCCCGACAACCATGAACCCGAGCGACAACACGCCCCGGGCCTGGTCGACAGCCTTCCTCGCGGTGCCCTCGGGATCGGCGACGGCCCCGCGGAGCGCATCGGCGACGGCGTCCTGGATCTTCTCGATCGGTGACTTCTCAGGCATGCCTGGGATTCAAGCACGGCTGCGGGCGGCCCAGGGCACGCCGTTTGGTCACCAACCGCAGAAACCGAGCCGGAAATCTGCGGTTGGTGACCAAACGGTGCACCTCACGACACCACCGCAGCCGCCCCACTAGGAGCCGCAAGCAGGTGCTGAGGAGCCCGGAAGGCAGCAGCGACGAAGGCGGTGTCAATGGCGCGTACGACGGCGTCGAGCCGCTCGGTCGGCACGAGGGCGATCGCCGAGCCCCCGAACCCGCCGCCGGTCATCCGGGCACCGACCGCGCCGGCCTCGACGGCGGTGGTGACGGCCAGGTCGAGCTCGGGGCAGGAGATCTCGAAGTCGTCGCGCATCGAGGTGTGCGAGGCCGCGAACAGCCTGCCGACCGACGTCCAGTCGCCAGCACCGAGCGCGGCGACGGTCTCGGACACCCGTGCGATCTCGGTGACGACGTGCGCCGCGCGCCGACGGACTCGCGAGTCCGAGATGCCGGCGACGGACTCCAGCGTCGCCTCACGCAGGCTGGGTACGCCGAGGGCGTCGGCCGCCGCCTCGCAGTCGGCTCGGCGGGCGGCGTACCCACCGTCGACCAGCGCGTGCTGCACCCGGGTGTCGGTGACCAGCAGCGTCAGCCCCGCGTCGGCGAGCGCGATGGGGACCGGCGACGAGGTGTCGGATTCGAAGTCGATCAGCAGCGCAGCGCCCGCCGTCGCCAGCAGCGAGACCGTCTGGTCCATCCCGCCGGTCGGGGCGCCGGCGACCTCGGTCTCGGCCCGCATGCAGGCCCGGACCAGCCGGTGCCGCAGGTCGTCGTCGACCTCGAGCCCGAGCAGTCCGCAGACCGCGAGCGCGACGCTGCACTCGAGTGCCGCCGAGCTCGACAGCCCGGCGCCGAGCGGCACGGTGCCGTGCACGACGACGTCCATGCCGGGCACCTCGAGACCGTCCTCGCGCAGCGCCCACAGCACACCGGCGACGTACGCCGCCCACCCGTCGACGTCGCCCGGCCCCACCGCGGAGATCGATCCCGTCCACGGTTCGCCGTCGTCACCGCTCGCGATCCGTACGACGCCGTCATCGCGGGCGGCGACCGCGGCGTACGTCGTGTGCGCGAGGGCTACGGGCAGCACCAGCCCGCGGTTGTAGTCGGTGTGCTCGCCGATCAGGTTCACCCGACCGGGCGCCCGCGCGACGACGGCGGCGTCCGCGCCGTACACCGATCGGAACAGCGCGCGCGTCGCCTCGGTCAGCTCGGACGGTTGGCCTGGCGACACGAACGACATGGGACCAACCCTAGGGACCGCCGTAGACTGCTGCGACGTGCGGTTCCTCGATGCGACAGCCCCCGGCCACGACCTGACCTACGACGATGTCTTCATGGTCCCGCGGCACTCCGCGGTTGCCAGCAGGTACGACGTCGACCTGGCGACCACCGACGGCACCGGTGCCACGCTCCCGCTGGTGGTCGCCAACATGACCGCGATCGCGGGCAAGCGGATGGCCGAGACGGTCGCCCGCCGGGGTGGGCTCGCGGTGATCCCGCAGGACATCCCGACGTCCGTGGTCGCGGACGTCGTTGCGTTCGTGAAGACCCGCGACCTGGTCTTCGACACCCCGATCGAGCTGCGACCCGACCAGACGGTGGCCGAGGCGCTGTCGCTGATCCCCAAGCGGGCGCATCGCGCCGCGGTGGTCGTCGACAACGGCCGGCCGATCGGGATCGTCAGCGAGGCCGACTGCGCCGAGGTCGACAGGTTCGCCCAGGTGCAGCACGTGATGCAGTCCGTGGAAGTGCGGCTGCGCGAGGACGCGGACCCGCGAGCCGCCTTCGACGCCCTCCACGCCGCGCACGCACCCATGGCGGTCGCCGTCGACGAGGAGGGAGCTCTCGTCGGCGTGCTCACCCGCACGGGTGCGTTGCGCGCGACTCTCTACAACCCGGCGGTCGATGCCCACGGCGGGCTACGGATCGCGGCCGCGGTGGGCGTCAACGGCGACGTCGCTCTCAAGGCCAAGGAGCTGCTCGAGGCAGGGGTGGACTGCCTCGTCGTCGACACCGCGCACGGCCACCAGGACCGGATGCTGGAGGCGCTCGCCGCCGTACGCTCGCTCGACCCGCAGGTCCCCGTCGTGGCGGGCAACGTCGTCGATGCCGACGGCACCCGCGCGCTGGTCGCCGCCGGCGCCGACATCGTCAAGGTCGGCGTCGGGCCGGGCGCGATGTGCACGACGCGGATGATGACGGGCGTCGGCCGCCCGCAGTTCTCCGCCGTGCTCGAGTGCGCGGCCGCGGCGCGAGAGCTCGGCAAGCACGTGTGGGCCGACGGGGGAGTGCGGCACCCGCGCGACGTCGCGCTCGCGCTCGCGGCCGGCGCGTCGGCGGTGATGGTCGGCTCCTGGTTCGCCGGCACCCATGAGTCACCCGGCGACCTGATGCACGATGCCGACGGCCGCGCCTTCAAGGTCTCCTTCGGGATGGCCTCGGCGCGCGCGGTCGCCAACCGGACGAGCAGCGAGTCGGCGTACGACCGGGCCCGGAAGAGTCTCTACGAGGAGGGCATCTCGTCCTCGCGGATGTACCTCGACCCCGCCCGTCCCGGCGTCGAGGACCTGATCGACGAGATCTGCTCCGGGGTGCGCTCGGCCTGCACGTACGCCGGCGCCGCCACGCTCGCGGAGCTCCACGAGCGGGCGGTCGTCGGCGTTCAGAGCACGGCGGGATTCACCGAGGGTCGTCCGCTGTCGACGAGCTGGTAGTCGACCAGTCGGCTGAGTTCTCCGGGTCGTTCTCCACCGCGATCACGAAGTCGTCGCCGTGTGCGGTGACGCCGGTGACGACGGCCTGCTCGACCGCCTCGGAGGCGTACTTGCGGCGCACCATCAACGGGTCGCTTCGCAGGTCCTTCATCAGCGAGATGCACAGCCCGAGCATCACCACGACGAACGGCAGGGCCGCGACGATCGTGATCGACTGCAATCCGGTGAGGGCGTTGGACCCGCCGACGAGCAGCATCACGGCCGCCACCGAACCGGTGGCGACACCCCAGAAGACGACCGTACGACGACGCGGCTCCTGGCTGCCGCGCTCGGACAGCGTGCCCATCACGATGGAGGCGGCGTCGGCGCCGGACACGAAGAAGATCGCGACCAGGATCATCACGATGATCGTCGTGACCGTGGCGAGAGGATAGGCGTCGAGCGTGTTGAAGAGCTGCGACTCGATCTTGCCGCCACCGGCACCGGCGATGTCGGTGCCGGTCTGCTGCAGCTTGATCGCGGCGCCACCGAAGATGCAGAACCAGATCAGGCTGACGACGCTCGGCACGAGCAGGACGCCGGAGACGAACTGGCGGATGGTGCGACCGCGCGAGATCCGCGCGATGAACATGCCCACGAACGGCGTCCACGAGACCCACCAGGCCCAGTAGAAGATCGTCCACGACTCGAGCCAGGAGTTGACGTCGTCGCCCTCGGCCGCGGTCCGCGCGGACATCATCGGCAGGTCGCCGAGGTAGCTGCCGACCGAGGTCGGGACCAGGTTGAGCATGAAGATCGTCGGGCCACCGATGAAGAGGAAGAGCGCCAGCGCCAGCGCCAGCACCATGTTGATGTTGGACAGCCACTGGATCCCCTTCGCGACGCCCGAGACCGCCGACAGGATGAAGGCGACGGTGAGGACGGCGATGATCCCGATCAGTACGGCGTTGCCGACCGTGCCGATCGAGGTGACGATCTCGAGTCCGGTGCCGATCTGCAGCGCGCCGAGTCCGAGCGAGGCCGCCGAGCCGAAGAGGGTCGCGAAGATCGCCAGCATGTCGATCACCCGGCCCCAGCCGCCGTTCACCCGCTTGCCGAGCAGCGGCTCGAACGCCGCCGAGATCAGCTGCACGCGGCCCTTGCGGTAGGTGCCGTACGCGATGGCCAGCCCGACAACCGCGTAGATGGCCCACGGGTGCAGGGTCCAGTGGAAGAGCGTGGTGGCCATCGCGGTCTGGACCGAGCCCGCCTCACCCGTGCCCGGCGGCGCCGTGGTGAAGTGGCTGATCGGCTCGCCGACGCCGTAGAACATCAGGCCGATGCCCATGCCGGCGCTGAACATCATCGCGACCCAGGAGACCGTCCGGAACTCGGGTTCCTCGTCGTCGCGACCCAGCGGGATGTCGCCGTACCGGCTTGCGGCGAGCCAGATCACGAAGACGACGACCGCGCTCGCCGTGAGGACGAAGAGCCACCCGGTGTCCTCCATCACCCACGTCAGCGCCTTGTCCGACGCCGTCGCGAGACTGCTGGTGCTGATGAAGCCCCACGCCAGGAACGCGACCGCGATCCCGGCGGTGACGCCGAACACGACGCGGTCGAGGCCGCCGGGTCGGCTGGCGGCCTCCTCGACCGGCCGGTCCAGCGCCGGGTGCGGGATCGGGTCGGCTGCGGGCTGCTTGACCGCGTCGATGACCCGCTTGGTCGGACGTTGCTCTTGTGTGGTCACTAGGTGCGCCTTCCACGAGATCGCCGGTCCCGAAACCGTGCGTCATCTCACGGTAAGCCCATAAGCGGGTCTCTAACGGGAGCTGCGTTCCGAGCGGCCGCGCACGATGCCGATGAACCGCTGCACCCAGGGGTCCTCGTTGTCGATCAGCCAGGCGAGCCCGACGGTGGTCGCCGGCAGGTCGGTCACCACGCGGTGGGTGGCGTCCTTGCGGTTGTGCAGCCGGGCGATCGACATCGGCAGGATCACCACACCGGTGCCGGAGGCCACGACCTCGACGGCGTCCTTCACGCTCATCTCCGGCCAGTCGAGCTGGTCGACCTCGGGGGTCCAGCCGGACCGGTCGGGCAGCACCAGCTGCTCGTCGGCGAGGTCGGCCGTCGTGACCTCGTCAGCCAGGGTCAGCAGGTGCTCGCTGCCCATCACGGCGACCGGCAGCTCCTCGTACAACGGGATCAGGTGCAGCCCGTCGCGGTCGACCGGCAGCCGGACGAGGGCCATGTCGAGCGTGCCCTCGCGGATCCGGTCCTCCTGCTCCTCCTCGGAGAGGGGGACCAGCTCGAGGGGGTCACGGGCGAAGCGCTCGCGCCAGGTGCGCGCCCACTTGTCGGGGGTGGCGCCGGTGACGAAGCCGACCCGGAAGTGTCCGAACGCCTCGCTCACGAAGAACTCAGGCGGTCTTGGACCGGCCCGCGTACCAGCGCCAGCCCGCCGTCACGATGAGCGCGCCGACCAGGGATCCGATGATCCCGCTGGCGCGGAAGTCGAGGCCGTCGCCGGACAGCGCGCTGATCAGCAGGCCACCGACGAACGAGCCGACGAGACCGGCGACGATCGCCATGGTCCAGTCGATGCCACCGCCGTCGCGACCGAGGATGAGCTGTGCGCCGGCGCCGATGAGCATGCCGAAGAGGATGAGACCCAGGATGAGCATGACCTGATCCTAGGGTCAGGAGGTCTCGCCGAACTGCTCGACCCGGATCGTGTCGCTCGCGAGTCCCGCTTCCTCGAGCAACCGGGTGGCGTACGACGCGAACCCGACCGACCCGCAGACGTACGCGCGCTCGGCGCCGGCGACGTACGACTCGACCTCGGAGGGGTACGGCGGAGCCGCGACCCGGTCGCCTCCCCCCTCGACTGTCAGGTTCTCCCGGGTGAGCGCGACGAACGCGCCGTACCGCTGGAGCTCCGCGGCGTACGGCAGGTCGTCCCAGGTGCGGGCGACCACGACCACCTTCAGCTTGTCCTGGAGGCCCAGCCGCCGCGCGTAGCGGGTCATCGCCACGACCGGCACCACCCCTGAGCCGCCGGCGACGCAGACCGAGGGGGCGTCGCCCTCCCAGACGAACCAGCCACCGATCGGGCCGCGCAGCTCGAGGACGTCGCCGACCGCGGCCTCGTCGTGCAGGAAGCCCGAGACCTCCCCGCCGGGCAGGCACTCGACCATCAGCTCCAGGAGCGGGTCGTCCGGGTCGGACGCGATCGAGTACGAGCGCTGGGCGGTGTAGCCGTCCGGTGCGCGGAGGCGTACGACGTAGTGCTGCCCGGGCAGGTGGTCGACCCGGTCCTCAACGTGGAAGCGCAGCCGCACCAGGCGATCGGTCGGATGGTCGAGCTCGATGATCGTGCCGGTGGTCCACCCGCCGGCAGGCGCCGCCACTTACGGGTCTCCCTGGTAGCGCTGCTCGAGCCAGGGGTCGCCGCGGTCGTGGTAGCCGTTCTGCTCCCAGAAGCCCGGCCGGTCACGGTCCATCAGCTCGAGCCGGGTGATCCACTTCGCGGACTTCCAGAAGTAGAGGTGCGGCACCAGGAGCCGCACCGGACCGCCGTGTCCCTTGGCGAGCGGCTTGCCGTCGAACTCCCAGACCACCCAGGCCTTGCCGCCGGTGAGGTCCTCGAGCGGCAGGTTGGTCGTGTAGCCGGTCGTCGAGTGCGCCATCACGAACTTCGCCTCGGGCCGGGGCCGGGCGGCCTCGAGCAGCGTGTCCACGCTGACCCCGGTAAAGGTCGTGTCGAACTTCGACCAGGTCGTCACACAGTGGATATCGCCGAAGTACGTCGACCCCGGCAGCGCGTGCAGCTCGCGCCAGGACCAGCTCTGCGGGTGCTCGACCAGGCCGTCGACCGACATCTCCCACTTCTCGACGTCGAGGTTGGGCGTGGCCTCGGCCGTGAGCGTCGGCCAGCCGCTGCCGGTGTCGTACTGCCCCGGAGGAAGCCGGTCGGGACGTGCGGGGCGACGCTTGCCGAGGAAGCCGCGAGTGATGGGCACGGGCCAAGTATGGGCCCTAGAGGACGATGATCGGGATCGACTTCCGCTGCTCGAACTCGAACGTCGCGCCGGTGCTGAAGCGCGTGACCGCCACCTCCCCGACCTCCGGCGCCGGCTCGTCGCGCCGCACCAGGGTCGCGGTCCACGACTCCGCGTCGCCGGTCACGTCCACGTCGTAGTGCGGGTCGACGGCCCGTACTGCGGCCTGCAGCGGCCGCAGCTCATCAGGGCCGCACAGGGCGATCCACGCCCCGTCGGCGGTCGCATCCGACGGCTCGACCGTCAGCGTGTAGCCGTCGACCGAGGCGGCGACGTACGCAGCCGGGTTGAGCAGCGGGTGCAGCTCCAGGACGCGCAGTGCTCCCTCGGGAGTGTCCGGGATCCCGAGCGCGCGCTGGATCCGCTCGGCCGCGATGCCCGCGATCCCGATGAGCTGCTTGGTGGCGATGTCCACGGCCTGCGCCTCGTCGGACGAACGCGTCCGCACGGCGTGCACGAACGACAGGTTGAGCAGGTGCATCTGGAGGCAGACCTCGTCGGCGATCCGGACCAGCGCCGAGTGCGAGAAGGCGCCGAAGTCGACGTCCGCGAGCAGCTCGCCGGAGTAGTCCGCCGCGCCCTCGTCGTCCGGGTCGATCGGGTCCAGCTCGACGACCGCGGCTCGCGTCTTCTCGATGACGTAGTACGGCGCAAGAGGAGAGACAGGGGGGTGGGACTCGTCGATGATCACCGTCCACGCGCAGTGCGGGTGCCGGTCGGCGGCAAGTTGATCGGCACTGCGGGGCGGCCGGTGCACCGGACGGACCTGGGCCTTCGGGTTGGTGGCCACCGCGGTGGCGTCGAAGGTGGGATCCTCGATGTCGTGGCACATCGAGCGCACGTAGGACTCGCCCATCGGCTCGACGTCCATCAGCGCGCCGCAGTGGTCGAGGTGGAACGTCCCGTGCCAGCGGTCCTGCACGTCGTACCTGAAGTCCATGAACTGCGGGGGAGCCCCGATGTCGAGCTGCAGCCCCTTGAAGATCGTGAAGATGTCGGTGCCCTCGTACTTCAGCGCCTTCTGCATCCGCCGCGTGTAGATCGGGCTGGACCCGGCCCACTCCTCGATCGCGACCTGCGCCATCTCCTCGCGGCCCCACGCCGAGATGCACCAGGCCATGCCGGACCGGTCGATGAGCTGGCCGATCAGCAGCAGCTCGGGCACGAGGGCCGCGAGCTCGGCCCGGTCGAGGCTGGCGTAACGACTCGGCATCTGATCCCCTTGGTGTGACGGCAGTTACTAGAACGCGTTGCAGTTTAGTGCAAGGTCGCCTAGTTTGACGCGTGTCAACTTAGTGCTTTGTTCCGAGGGAGAAGGAGTCGGCGTGGCCGAGACGGTCCAGCAGCTGCTGCGCGAACGCGCGGAGGACGACAACACGGCAGTGCGGTACGGCGAGGAGAGCTGGACCTGGCGCGAGCACATCGCGGAGGCTTCGGCGGTCGCGTCCGCCCTGCTCGGCGCTGCCGACCCCGATCGACCGATGCACGTCGGGACCCTGCTCGGCAACGGACCGGAGATGCTGCGTGCCATGGCCGCGGCCGGGCTGGGCGGGTACACGCTCTGCGGGATCAACAACACCCGGCGCGGCGAGGGCCTGCTCAAGGACGTACGCCGCGCGGAGTGCCAGATCCTGGTGACCGACGCCGAGCACCGGCCGCTGCTCGACGGCCTCGACCTCGACGGCGTCCTGGTGCTGGACACCTCGACACCGGCCTGGGCCGAGCTGGTGGCGGGCGCGGGACCGCTGACCCCGCTGCGCGAGGTCGAGGCGATGGACACCTTCATGATGATCTTCACCTCCGGCACCAGCGGTGAGCCCAAGGCCGTGCAGGTCAACCACCTCATGGTGCTCTTCTCCGGACTCAACCTGCAGGGCCGGTTCGAGCTCGGGCCTGACGACGTCTGCTACGTCGCGATGCCGCTCTTCCACTCCAACGCCGTCGTCGCCGGCTGGAGCCCCGCGGTGTGCGCGGGCGCCACGATCGTGCCGGAGAAGTTCAGCGCGTCGCGCTTCCTGCCCGACGTCCGCAAGTACGGCGTCACCTACATGAACTACGTCGGCAAGCCGCTCGCCTACGTGCTGGCGACCCCCGAGCTGCCGGACGACGCGGACAACACGCTTCGGGTCGCCTTCGGCAACGAGGCCAGCGACCGCGACATCGACGAGTTCATGCGCCGGTTCGCGTGCGACGTGTGGGACGGCTTCGGCTCGACCGAGCTCGCCGTCATCATCACCCGCGAGCCGGGCACGCCGAAGGGCTCGATCGGCAAGGGCTTCGACGGCGTCGCCATCTACAACTCGGAGACGATCACGGAGTGCGCGGTCGCCGTCTTCGACGAGCACGGCGCCCTCGCGAACGCCGACGAGGCCACGGGCGAGCTCGTCAACACCCAGGGCTCCGGCTACTTCAACGGCTACTACAACGACAAGTCGGCCAACGACGAGCGGATGCGGCACGGCATGTACTGGTCCGGCGACCTGGCCTACCGGGACGCCGACGGCTGGATCTACCTCGCCGGCCGTACGGCGGACTGGATGCGGGTCGACGGCGAGAACCTCGCGGCCGCCCCGATCGAGCGGGTGCTCCAGCGGCTGGAGGCCGTCAACCGGGTAGCGGTCTACGCCGTCCCGGACGAGAACGTCGGCGACCAGGTGATGGCCGCGATCGTGCTCCAGGACGACGCGACCCTGTCTCCGGACGAGCTCGAGCAGTTCCTCGGCGCCCAGGCAGACCTGTCCGCGAAGGCCTGGCCGCGCTACGTCCGGATCGCGACCGACCTCCCGAGCACGGCCACCAACAAGGTGCTCAAGCGCGAGCTGGCCGCCGAGGGTGCGAGCGCCGGCACCGGGGGCGTCCTGTGGACCCGGGCCGCCCGCGGGACGTCGTACGCCGTGGGGGAGGGTGTGCCGGTCTGATCCGTCGATGCACGGGAACGCTCCCGCGCGTTGATATCTTGCTCTCCGGGATCGACCGGAAGGGTGCGCATGGCGGTGACCGTGGGACCTCCCATGCCCGCGCCCTCGTCACCACAGCGTGACCGGGCGGACGGCACCGGACGCCACCGTGCGGCCCGGGTCCGGGAGTTCCGGCGCACGCGAAGCCTGGGCGGTGCCCTCGGGGTGACCCTGCTCGGTGCGGTGCTCCCGGGAGCGGGCTACATCTGGTCGCGCCGGCGCCTGGGCTACGCGATCCTGCTGCCGTTCCTGGTGTGCGTCGGCCTCGCCGCTTACTACGTGGGCGACCTGGGTCGCGCCGCCGACCTCGCCTTCGACCCGACCCGGCTCGAGGTGGCTGCGGTCGTGCTGGCCGCGGTCTTCGTGGTGTGGGTGTTCGTGGTGGCGACGACGTACCTGATGGTTCGTCCGACCGGGATGCCGCGCCTGGAGCGGGGGCTGGGTGCGCTCGTCGTCGTACTCCTGTGCGTGCTCGGTGGCCTGCCTGCGGTCCAGAGCGTCCGGATCGCGCACAGCCAGGCCGGCCTCGTCAGCGCCGTCTTCGACGGCGAGGAGACGGCGACGGCGCCCGACGACGTCACCAAGGCGGACCCGTGGGGCGGCCGCGAGCAGGTCAACGTGCTGCTCCTCGGCGGCGACGGGGGAGTCGGCCGCACCGGCATCCGGACCGACTCGGTGATCCTGCTCAGCATGAACACCAAGACCGGCAAGTCGGTCATGTTCAGCCTCCCCCGCAACATGATGAACGCGCAGTTCCCCGAGGGGACCCCGCTGCACGACGCCTACCCGGACGGGTTCCGCAACGCCGACGGGTCGGACCCGGGCAACTGGATGCTCAACGCTGTCTACAGCCAGGTGCCCGCGCTCTACCCGCACATCCTCGGCAAGTCCGAGAACGAGGGCGCCGACGCCGTCAAGCAAGCGGTCGCGGGCAGCCTCGGCACCCACGTCGACTACTACGTGCTGATCAACCTGCTCGGCTTCCAGCAGCTGGTCGACGCGATCGGCGGCGTGACCGTGAACATCAACGAGCCGATCGCGATCAACGGCAACACGGACGCGGGCATCCCACCCACCGGCTACCTCCAGCCAGGGCCCGACCAGCACCTCGACGGCTTCCACGCGCTCTGGTACTCCCGCGGCCGTTGGGGCTCCGACGACTACAAGCGGATGCTGCGCCAGCGCTGCATGGTCGACGCTCTCGTCGAGGCGGCGGACCCGCTGACGGTGCTGCGCCGCTACCAGGATCTCGCGGCAGCCGGCAAGCAGATCATGCGCACCGACATCCCACGCGAGCTGATGCCGGCCTTCGTCGACCTGGCCATGAAGGTCAAGGAGCGCCCGATGAAGTCGATGGCCTTCGTGTCCTCCGACAAGTTCTACTCCGGCGACCCGGACTACGAGTGGATGCAGTCCGTGGTCGACAAGGCGCTCGGGCCGCACCAGAAGTCGGGCCCCCGCGACGACGCGGGCACCCCGGTGAAGACCAACGACGCCTGCGGCTACGACCCGGTCGAGTAGCGGTCAGGGCATCGAGACGGTGCCGCGCTTGACCACCCGGGCGACCGTGGGGCTGCCCAGGTAGCTGACCTTCAGCGCCTGCTTGCCCTTCGGCAGGTCGCTGACCCGCAGCCGCGCCACCCCGTTGTGGAGCACAACCTTCTGGTGGAAGCCACCCTGCACCCGGACCAAGACGGCGCCCTCGACGGTCGGCACCAGGCGGGTCAGGACGGTGAGCTTCAGCTTCACGCCGTGCTTGAGCCGGACGCGCTCGACCTTGATCCGCGGCGTCGCGCGGACCCGCGCCGTCAGGGGGGTGGTCAGCGTCGGGACGACGTAGCCGCCGCGCAGGACCGCGACGCTGGTGGAGATCTTGGCGCCGAGGTCGGCACCGCTGAGGCGGTACGTCGTCCCGGTGGCGCCCGGGATGGGCTGGCCTGCGCGCAGCCACTGGATGGCGTACGTAGCGTCCGCGGGCCGGTAGGCGCCGGGGTCGACCGTGAGGGTCTGGCCGGGCTTGGCAGTGCCGGTGACGACCGGCTTGCGCTTGGCCTTGATCGTGCCCAGGGCGACCGGAGCGGTGGTGGCCGTCGGAACGGCGATCGGGTCGTAGTACGCACGGTTCGCCGTGACGGTCGCGGAGATGGCGCGGCCCGCCAGGTCCGGGGTGATCTTGAGAGTCCCGGCGACGGCACCGGCGATCGGCTGCCCGTCGGCGTACCACTGGACGGTCGTGCTGTCCGGGGCGACGTTCCAGGCGCCCTGGTTGAGGGACAGCGTCTTGTCGACCTTCACGACCCCGCTCAGTGCGGGAGGCGTGGTGCTGGTGAGGACACCGGGAAGGACGGCGGGGGTCGCGGCCGAGGTGGCTGCCTTCTTGGCGAAGCCGGCCTTGCTCGCCGTCGTCCTGACGCTGATGCTCTGACCCAGGAGGGGGCCCGTGAGGGTGAGGGTCGACTTGGTGGCGCCCGCGATGGCGACACCGTTGGCGAACCACTTGTACGCCACCTTGGCGTCTACGGGGTTCCACGCGCCAGCCGTGGCGGTCAGGACGGCGCCCACCTTGGTGACGCCGGAGACCGTCGGGGCCGCCGTGTTGACCAGCTGGAGGTCGTTGAAGTGGATGAAGCCGCTCGGCCAGTTGCCGCTCGTCTTGGTGACGGTCGCCCAGGAGAAGTCGCCGCCCCAGCTGTCCTGGGAGATGACGATCTCGGTGGCCGACACGACCCGCTCGACGTACGCCACGTGGCCGGCGGAGCCGGCGGGGCCGGTGTTCGCCTTCCACCAGGCGACGGCCCCGACCGTCGGGACCTTGTCGGTGAGCGAGGGGACCGACGTCCCCCAGTAGGTCGCGTTGCCGCCGCCCGTCCACGGACGGGTATTGGGCAGGCCGCTCGCGACCATCCGGTAGGCGGCGTAGTTCGTGCAGTTGTGGCCGGCGTACATCCGCCAGTACATCTTGTTGTTGGCGCTCGCGTACCCGCCGGAACCCATCCCGGCCTGGTTGCACGCCTTGTAGCCGACACAGAGGTACGAGCTCCGCGCGAACCTGGCGCGGGAGCGGGTGAGTCCGTCCTTCTTGGCCTTGCGGAGCTCTTTGGCACGGTCCGCTGCCTTCGGGCCGGGTGCCGGGGAGCTCGCGCTGGCCGGTCGTCGGTCCGGCTTCGCGGCTGCCTCGGCGGCGGGAGCGTACGCGAGGAGACCGCCGATCAACGTGGCCGCAACGGCAGTGATCAGCGGCGCATGGAGACGGACCCGGAGCGACACGGGTGGGAGTCTAGGGACAATTGTCGGCTCGTGTGAATAGAGTGACGGAAAAAGTCAAGCGACACGCCCGAGCGCGTTGGTTAAATTACAACGGTGTTGTTTACCCCGACTCGCGGCCCGAACGACGTCGGGCCGGGCTGGACCCGAGGGTCGCAGGTGCACGCCGCGTCGGCAGCCCGTCGCCGATCGCTTGCGTTCGTCAACGAAGTAGGCGCAAACCATTTAACCTCTTATATCTTGACGCTTTCCTGATCTCGGCGAAGACTCAAAAGTCGGATCTCGGCACCACCTGCAGGCGTGCTGCAATCTCCTCGCACCAGGCGCCGCTGGGTGGCGGCAAACCCACTGCGGGAGGCAAGCACCATGGTCACAGTTCTTACCGATTTCACTCATATCGCTGGGGCAGACGGGTCGGTTCGCCGAGCTGCTGGAAATGAATCGGCAATATCCAACAACTTCAACACCGGCGGGATCCTCGGGGACCGATCCGCCCTTCTGATGTTCTCGGTGGACCCTGATGAGACCGTCGCCCAGGCCGACGTCTACATCAACGAGCACAAAGTCGGCGACATTCTGGTCGCGGTCCAGAACGGCTATACGGTGCAAACTGTCGCGATCGAGCGTGCGGATCTCGCGGAGTTCAGGAACACCGACGGTCGGGACAACGTATTCGCCATCAAGAATGTCCCGCGATCATTCCGGATCAAGGACGTCGTCTGCTTCTTCCACCAGGAGTCCTGACCCGAGCGGACCGTCGCGCCGCTCGGGGCCGCTGCGGGGTGCCTGGCCTTCCGATGCGCTCGCAGTCCGGTCGACAGCTAGAGGGCTTCGTTGTCGATGGGCGCGTTCGTGAGGACGCTGAGCGCCAGACCCATGAAGAGCGCGGGCAAAGCGGCGGCACATCTTTCACGATCGTGATAATTCATCGAGCTCCCCGGCAGGCGCATCCATGCATTCAAGCACCGGCTACCTCGACGTCCTCGGCGCCTACTGCGGAGTCACCAGTGAGTGAGCAGCGCACCTGCGGACTTCGCAGACAATGTAGTCCGGGCCCGAGCGCTGGCTGCCGACGCTGGCCACCTCTGGGAGAACCGGAGCGACACGTTGGACGTCCGGCGGCGGCTCGCCTGGGCCGACCAACCGGGGCGGCGCCGCCTTCGGCCGTGATGGCGCCGCGGTGGCGAGAATGAAGAAGCTACATTGCCACCCAATTGCCACCTTGAGCGACTTCGTGCCGCACATCGGCGCCCTTATCGGCGCATTCCTGTGGTGCTGCTTTGTCGCTTCCTGCAGCAGTTTCTCAATTCTGGCCGGGCGCCGCGTCCAGGGCAGGGTCTGAGCGTCGACGCTGGTCCCGTCCAGGACGCTGCTGGCTACACGGTCGTCGGCACCGCGTCCACGACGACGTGGGCCGGTGCGTCCGGCATGCCGGCTGAGCGAGTCCTCGAGAGCTTGCGGCCGGGGTGGTCCTGCTCACCGCGTCTCGTCCACGCGGTGGAGGCCGCTACAAATGAAGAAAAGACCCCGTGGAGCCGGGGCCTTTCCAGTGTCCGAGGGGGGACTTGAACCCCCACGCCCTAATACGGGCACTAGCACCTCAAGCTAGCGCGTCTGCCAATTCCGCCACCCGGACGAGTGCGGTGGAACAGTAGCAAAGGTCCCGAGCTTTCCTCACATCGGGCTCTCCCCTCGCGGGTGTCATGCTGGGGCCATGTCGAACCAGGCCCCGAACGACGCCCACCAGCCGGCCGACGAAGTCGTCGACCTGTGCCGCGAGCTGATCCGGATCGACACCTCCAACTACGGCGGCGACGACGGTCCCGGCGAGCGGAAGGCGGCCGAGTACGTCGCCACGCTGCTCGACGAGGTCGGCATCGAGTCGCGGCTCTACGAGTCCGAGGCAGGCCGGACCTCCGTCGTCGCGCAGTGGGGCGGCCCTGCGTCCGGCTCGGCCTCCCAGCGGGGCGGACTGCTGCTGCACGGCCACCTCGACGTCGTACCTGCTGCCGCTGAGGACTGGCAGGTCGACCCGTTTTCCGGCGAGATCCAGGACGGCTACGTGTGGGGTCGTGGAGCGGTCGACATGAAGGACTTCGACGCGATGCTGCTCAGCGTCGTACGCGCACGACAGCGGACGGGACGGGTGCCCGAGCGGCCCATCACGCTCTGCTTCACCGCCGACGAGGAGGCGGGCGGCCACCTCGGCGCCCAGGTGCTCGTCGAGCAGCACGCCGACGAGCTGGCGCACTGCACGGAGGCGGTCGGTGAGGTCGGCGGCTTCAGCGCCACCGTCCGCGGTCGCCGGGTCTACCTGATCGAAGCGGCGGAGAAGGGCATGGTCTGGATGCGGCTGACCGCACGGGGCCGGGCCGGCCACGGGTCGATGATCAACCGTGAGAACGCCGTGACGTCGCTCGCCGCCGCCGTGGCGCGGATCGGCTCCTACGACTGGCCGGTGCGCCTCACGCCTTCGATGCGGACCCTGCTGGCCGCCGTGGGCGAGCTGGCCGGCACCGAAGCCACACCGGAGAACGCCGAGGCGCTGGTCGAAGAGTTCGGGGGAGCAGCGCGGATGATGGGTGCGGTCATCCGCAACACCTGCAACCCGACCATGCTCGGCGCCGGTTACAAGGTCAACGTCATCCCGACCGAGGCGACCGCCCACGTCGACGGCCGCTTCCTGCCGGGCTACGAGGACGAGTTCTTCGCGACGCTGGCGGACTTGGTGGGCGACGACATCGAGATCGACTACCTCAGTCACCAGCAGCCCTGGGAGACGCCGTACGACGGCGACCTGGTCGACGCGATGACCCGCTCGATCCTCGCGGAGGACGACGACGCGATCGTCGCGCCGTACCTGATGAGCGGCGGCACGGATGCCAAGCACTTCCGCAAGCTCGGGATGCGGTCCTACGGCTTCGCGCCGCTGCGCCTGCCGGCCGAGCTCGACTTCACCGCGCTCTTCCACGGGGTCGACGAGCGCGTGCCCGTCGACGCCCTGGAGTTCGGCGCGCGGGTCTTCGACCGGTTCCTCGACGACGTCTGAGCCAGGCCCGGGGTCGCTCTCGGGGGCCGCCGTTTGGTCACCAACCGCAGAGAACCGGCCCCGGAATCTGCGGTTGGGGACCAATCGGCGGAGATTGCAGCAGTTATGTCAAGCGGTCCGTACGGCGCGGATGATCTTGCGCCGCAGCACGACCCGACGGGTGCCATCGGGGCCGATCCGGACCCGGTCGAGCTCCCAGCCGCCGTGCTCGGCACGCTCGACGAGCAGCCGGGTGACCACGTTGCGGGAGAACTCACGCGAGAAGGAGACCTTGTCGAACTCCCACTCCACACCAGGGGTGGGCGGGCGGCGTAGCGCACGGCTCAATGCAGGACCCCCATCAGTCGTCGGTCAGTCGCTGGACACGTCGTCCAGGGCGTCGATGATCTCGGCCGGCAGGGTCAGCTCCTCGACGCCGAGGGCTCCCCGCAGCTGCGCCGCGGTCCGGGCGCCGATGATCGGTGCGGTGACGCCGGGCCGGTCCCGGACCCACGTCAGCGCGACCTCCAGCGCGGACAGCCCGAGGCCGTCGGCGGCACGGGCGACCGCCTCGACGATCCCGGCCCCCCGGTCGTCGAGGTAGGGGTTCACGAAGTTCGCGAAGTGCGTCGAGGCGGCGCGGGAGTCCGAGGGCGTACCCGTCCGGTACTTGCCGGTGAGGACACCACGACCCAACGGAGACCACGGCAGTACGCCGAGCCCGAGCGCCGCGGCGGCTGGCAGGACCTCCTGCTCGACGGCCCGGTTGAGCAGCGAGTACTCCACCTGGGTGCTCGCCAGCGGAGTCCGGCCGGGTACGGCGCGCTGCCAGGTGGCGGCCTGGGCGGTCTGCCAGCCGGAGTAGTTGGAGATCCCGACGTACGACGCCCGCCCGCTGCTCACCGCGTGGTCCAGGGCGGCCAGCGTCTCCTCGAGCGGGGTGTCGTCCGACCAGATGTGGACCTGCCAGAGGTCGACGTGCTCGACGCCGAGCCGCTGCAAAGAACTGTCGAGCGTCGCCAGCAGGTGGCCGCGCGAGGTGTTGTAGGAGCGGCCGCCCGCGCGGGCGCTGATCCCGGCCTTCGTCGCGAGCACCACCTCGTCGCGTGCGACGACGTCGCCGATGAGGGTGCCGATCAGCTCCTCGGAGGCGCCGTTGCCGTAGCCCGCTGCCGTGTCCACGAGGGTGCCGCCGGCTTCGGCGAAGGCGATCAGCTGGTCGCGCGCCTCGTGCTCGTCGGTGTCCCGTCCCCAGGTCATGGTGCCCAGGCCGAGCCGGGACACCGTCAGGCCGGTCGTGCCGACTCGCCGCTGCTGCATGCGGACAAATTAGTCGGATCACCCTCGTGGTGCGGCGACGGCACGCCAGGTGAGCGCCCGGATGACGGTCACATTAGGCTTCCGCGTCGTGGTGGACTTCCTGCAGGCCGTCGTTCTCGGTGTCATCCAAGGGCTGACCGAGTTCCTGCCGATCTCGAGCAGCGCGCACCTGCGGATCTTCCCGGAGCTCTTCGGCTGGGGCGACCCGGGCGCGGCGTTCACCGCGGTGGTGCAGATCGGCACCGAGCTCGCCGTACTCATCTACTTCTGGCGCGACATCTGGCGGATCGCGTCCACCTGGCTGAAGTCCCTGTTCCGGCCGGAGTACCGGGGCCAGCTCGACGCTCGGATGGGCTGGTTCATCATCCTCGGCTCCGTCCCGATCGTGATCCTCGGCATCGCGCTCAAGGACACGATCGAGACCGAGTTCCGCAGCCTCTGGATCATCGGGACGATGCTGATCGTGATGGGCATCGTGCTCGGGATCGCCGACAAGGTCGGCAGCACCGAGAAGACGCTCAAGCAGCTCACGCTCCGCGACGCGATCTTCATGGGCCTGGCCCAGGCGCTGGCCCTGATCCCCGGAGTCTCCCGGTCCGGCGCGACGCTCTCGATGGGCCGGTTCCTGGGCTACGACCGCGAGACCGCGACGCGCTACGCCTTCCTGCTCGCGATCCCCGCCGTGATCGGCGCGGGCGTCTTCCAGCTGAAGGACATCCCGAACGGCGAGAACCTCTACGGCTGGGGTCCGACGATCGTGGCGACCATCGTCTCGTTCATCGTGGGGTACGCCGCGATCGCGTGGCTGCTGCGCTACGTGACCACGCACTCGTACACGCCGTTCGTGATCTACCGCATCGTCCTCGGCGTCGCGACCCTGGCGTTGGTCGCGACCGGCGTGATCGCCGCCTGACCCGGCCTACAGCCAGCCGGAGCGCTTGAACAGCACCCAGAGCCCGCCCGCGGCCGCGGCCATGAGCAGGAGCGCGAACGGGTAGCCGTAAGTCCAGCCCAGCTCGGGCATGTGCTCGAAGTTCATGCCGTAGACGCCGGCGATCAACGTCGGTACGACGATCAGCGCGGCCCCGGCGGAGATCTTGCGCATGTCGTCGTTCTGCTGCACCGAGATCTGTGCCAGGTGGGCGTCGAACGCCGTCGACAGCAGCGCGTCGAGCGAGTCGACGGTCTCCGCGGCGCGCGCCAGGTGGTCGGCGACGTCGCGGAAGAACGGCGCGGCCTCCTCGCGTACGCCGTGCACGCTGCCGGCGACGAACCGGTTGAGCGGCTCGCGCAGGGGGAGTACGGCGCGCCGTACCTCCGCGATCTCCCGCTTGAGCACGTAGATCCGTGCCGAGTCGTTGGTCCGCTGGTCGGAGAAGACCGACGTCTCGATCTCGTCGACGTCGATGACCAGCTCCTCGACCACGGCGGCGTACTCGTCGACCACGCGGTCCATCACGGCGTAGACCACGCCACCCGGCCCGTGGGTGAGCGCCTTGTGGCCGGCTTCGAGATCGGCGCGCGCCGAGTGGAGCTCGTTGCCCTGGCCGTGGCGCACGCTCACCACGAAGTCGTGGCCGACGAACAGTGCGATCTCCCCGGTCTCGACGGCATCCTGCTCGTCGACGTACCAGAGGGTCTTGAGCACCAGGAAGAGCGTGTGCCCGTACCGCTCCAGCTTGGGCCGCTGGTGCGCTGACACCGCGTCCTCCACCGCCAGCGGGTGCAGGTCGAACGTGCGGGCGACGTCCGCGATCTCCTCCTCCGACGGCTCGTGCATCCCCACCCAGACGAAGTCGCCCTCCTCGGTGGCGCGGCTGCGCAGCTCAGCCGGGTCGCCATGACCCTCGATGCGGGAGCCCCCGCGGTAGAGGGCGCAGTCGACGATCACGCGCCCACGGTAGCCCCACGGGTACGCCGATACAGTCGCCGACATGGCAACGGTGATCCTGGTCCGGCACGGGCGTACGACGGCCAACGCGTCCGGCATGCTCGCGGGCCGGACCCCCGGCGTACGGCTGGACGACACGGGTGCCGCACAGGCCGCTCGCACCGGCGAGCGGCTCGCCGTAATCCCGCTGATCGCCGCCGTCACCAGTCCCCTCGAGCGCTGCCGGCAGACGACCAAAGCGATCGTGTCCGCCCAGGGAGGATCGCTGCGCCCGGTCACGGAGCGCGGCCTGACGGAGTGCGACTACGGCGAGTGGCAGGGCCGGTCCCTGAAGGACCTGGCGAAGGAGAAGCTCTGGGCGACGGTCCAGGCGCAGCCGTCGGCCGTGACCTTCCCAGGCGGTGAGTCGATGGTCGCGATGCAGGCGCGCGCCGTGTCCGCCGTACGGCGCCGGGACGCGCTCATCGAGGACGAGCACGGAGCCGGGGGGGTCTGGGTAGCGGTCAGCCACGGCGACCTGATCAAGTCGGTCCTCGCCGACGCCCTCGGCATGCACCTGGACCTCTTCCAGCGCCTGCACGTCGACCCGGCGTCGGTGTCGATCATCCGATACACGGCGACCCGGCCCTACGTGCTGGCGACCAACACGCACTCCGGCGACCTGTCCTGGCTGGCGCCCAAGCCCGCGCGCAAGGGCGGCCGGTCGCGGCGCTCGGACGACGCCGCGGTCGGCGGGGGCGCGGGTCCTTCGGTCGCACCCTAGGGTGGTGTCATGGCTCCACTCGTCCACGGTTTCGACCCGCCCGAACGCTTCGTGGCAGGCACCGTCGGCCCTCCCGGACAGCGCACCTTCTTCCTCCAGGCGCGCGCCGGTGCCCGCCTGGTGAGCGTCGCCCTGGAGAAGCAGCAGGTCCAGGCGCTGGCCGAACGGATCGACGAGCTCCTCGACGAGGTGCTCGCCAGCACGCACGGCGACGCGGCCGTCCCCGCGATGGCGCCGCTCGGGCTGGACGACTCGGACCCGTTGGAGCAGCCGATCGAGGAGGAGTTCCGGGCGGGCACCATGACGCTGTCGTGGGACTCGTCGGACGAGCGCCTGGTCATCGAGGTCTTTCCGTACACCGAGGCCGCCGTCCTCACACCGGAGCAGGTCGCCGACCTGGACGACGAGGACTTCGAGGAGCCGGAGCCGGACGAGGTCTTCCTGGTGCGGATCCCGGCGCGTACGGCGCGCGCGTTCGTGAAGCGCGCCGAGCAGGTGCTCGGCGCCGGGCGTCCCGACTGCCCGTTCTGCGGCAACCCGGTCGACCCGGAGGGACACCTGTGCGTGCGGGCGAACGGCTTCCGGCGACGTGAGCCGTGAGGGCGGCTTGACCGCGGAGTCGCTGCCCGACCTGGAGACGGGCGAGCTTGAACTGCGCGGGCGGATCATGCCGGCGTCCAACGCGACCTTCCTCGGCGACATCCAGGGCGTCCAGGTCGTCTACAAGCCGGTCTCCGGCGAGCGCCCCCTGTGGGACTTCCCCGACGGCACCCTCGCTGGCCGCGAGCGCGCGGCGTACCTGCTCTCCGAGGCGACCGGCTGGCACGTCGTGCCCGAGACCTGGCTGCGCGACGGGCCTCACGGTCCCGGGATGGTCCAGCGGTGGCAGGAGCCCGACCCGGACCAGGTCGCGGTCACGCTGGTCCGGGAGGGCGACGTCCCCGACGGCTGGCGCCACGTCTTCGACGGCATCGACGGCCAGGACCGGCCCGTCTCGCTGATCCATGAGGACACCGAGCCGCTGCGGCGGATGGCCGTCTACGACATCCTGGCCAACAACGCCGACCGCAAGGGCGGTCACGTGCTCGAGATGACCGACGGGCATCGGTACGGCGTCGACCACGGCGTCACCTTCCACGCCGAGCACAAGCTGCGGACGGTCCTCTGGGGCTGGCTGGGGGAGCCGCTGACCGCCGAGGAGCTCGCCGTGGTCGACCGGGTCCGCGACGCGGTGAGCGGCTCCTTGGGCGACGCCCTGGCCGATCACCTCACCGACTTCGAGATCGACGCGCTCCACCGCCGCTGCGTCCGGCTGGGTGAACGCGCGGTCCTGCCCGCGCCCCGAGGGGAGTGGCCGGCCATCCCGTGGCCGCCCTTCTGATCGGTACTCGCTGGGCCGTGCCATAGGCTTCGGGGCATGCGAGCCTGGCCTTCCCCGAGCATCCCCAACCTGCCTGTGGCGGGCCCGCCGGTGGTCGTCCACGACACGCCCTCAGGGGGCCTGGTCACCACCGCGCCGGACGGACCCGCCCGCATGTACGTCTGCGGCATCACGCCGTACGACGCCACGCACCTCGGCCACGCAAACACCTACGTGGCCTTCGACCTGCTCAACCGGGCCTGGCGCAACGCCGGCCACGACGTCACCTACGTCCAGAACGTCACCGATGTCGACGACCCGCTGCTCGAGCGCGCCGAGAAGGTGCACGTCGACTGGCGGGAGCTGGCCGAGCGCGAGACCGAGCTGTTCCGCCAGGACATGACCGCCCTCAGGGTCCTGCCGCCGGCCCACTACATCGGCGCCGTCGAGTCGATTCCTCTCGTCATCGCGCTGATCCAGCGGCTCGAGGCCGCCGGCGCGGTCTACCGCGTCGAGGACGACCTCTACTTCTCCGTGACCGCGGACCCCGCCTTCGGCGCCGAGTCGGGCTGGACGCGGGAGCAGATGCTCGAGATCTACCCCGAGCGCGGGGGAGACCCGGACCGCGACGGCAAGAAGGACCCGCTCGACTGCGTCGTGTGGCGCGGCCGACGGGAGGGCGAGCCGTCGTGGGACAGTCCGTGGGGACCCGGACGGCCCGGCTGGCACATCGAGTGCACCGCGATCGCCCAGGAGCACCTCGGCGGCGCGTTCGACGTCCAGGCGGGTGGCAGCGACCTGGTCTTCCCGCACCACGAGATGTGTGCCGGGCACGCGCAGGTCGCCGTGCCCGGGACGCCGTTCGCTCAGGTCTACAGCCACGCCGGCATGGTCGGGTACGACGGCGAGAAGATGTCCAAGTCGCGCGGCAACCTGGTCTTCGTCTCAGCGTTGCGCAACAGCGACGTCGACCCGATGGCGATCCGACTCGCGCTGATGCGCCACCACTACCGGGACGACTGGGAGTGGGTGGACGCCGACCTTTGGACGGCCGTCGACGACCTCGACCAGTGGCGCCGTGCGCTGTCGCTGGGCGCCGGTGCGCCGGCCGCTCCCGTGGTGGACGAGATCCTGGCGGCGCTCGCCGACGACCTGGACGCGCCTCGTGCCGTGGCGGCCGTGGACCGCTGGGTGGCTGCCACGCTGGGCACCGACGGGCTCGCGGACACCTCGGACCCGGAGGCCGCCGTACAGCTGCTGGCGGTGCTCGACGCCGCACTTGGGCTCGCGCTCTAGCCTGCGGCTGCCGCTCGGTGCGGGCGTCGGGGGCTGCGGATTGGTCACCAACCGCAGATCTCGGCGCCGATTTCTGCGGTTGGTGACCAATCGGCGGGCTTCGGGAGCGCCGAGCTAGTCGTCCTCGCCGCGGCGCTTGAGGTACCGCTCAAACTCCCGGGCGATGGCCTCACCGGAGGCCTCGGGCAGCTCGGTGGTGTCGCGGGTCTCCTCGAGCGACCGTACGTAGTCGGCGACGTCCTCGTCCTCTTCGGCGAGCTCGTCGACCCCACGTTCCCAGGCCTTGGCATCTTCGGGCAGGTCGTCGAGCGGGATGCTCGCCTCGAGCAGGTCCTCGAGCTGGCCCAGCAGCGCGAGCGTCGCCTTCGGACAGGGCGGCTGCGCGACGTAGTGCGGCACGGCCGCCCAGTAGGACACGGCGGGGATGTCGAGCTGCACGCAGGCGTCCTGGAAGACGCCGACGATCCCCGTCGGCCCCTCGTACGTCGACTCCTCGAGCTTGAGGCGGTCGACCAGCTCGGCCTCGGTCGCCGTACCCGTCACCGGGATCGGCCGGGTGTGCGGCGTGTCGGCCAGCAGTGCTCCGAGAGTGACGACCAGCTCGGCCCCGAGCTCGTCGCACGCGGCCAGCAGCTCGGCGCAGAACCGGCGCCACCGCATGTTGGGCTCGATCCCACGGACCAGGATGATGTCGCGGTCGAGCGTCGGCGGAGAGGCGATCGCGATCTGGGTGCTCGGCCAGCTGACCCGCCGGTGGCCGTTCTCGTCGACGCCGACCGAGGGCCTGTTGACCTGGAAGTCGTAGTAGTCCTCCGGATCGATGGTGCCGACGACCCGCGCGTTCCACACGGTCATCAGGTGGTCGACGGTCGAGGACGCGGCGTCGGCCGCGTCGTTCCAGCCCTCGAACGCCGCGATGACGATCGGATCCACCAGCCCCGACACACCCTCCAGCTCGATCACTCCACCAGCGTAGTCCGCGCGGGGATTTCTGCCGCCCGGACGCTCGGTGTCACGATCTGGGAATGCGGTCCACGTCGTGGACGCTGTTCCTAGGCTTGACCCGTGGTCGCGGTCCGCGGCCCGAGAGGAGACCTGCGTGCCGACTGGGGAGTCCCCGTTGCCCGACCTGCGACCCGATGCCACCGAGGAGCTCACCCGCGCCCTCGAGGCCCGGATCATGGTGCTCGACGGCGCGATGGGTACGGCGATCCAGCGCGACCGCCCAGACGAGGCGGGCTACCGCGGCACCCGGTTCGCCGACTGGCCGAGCGACCTGATCGGCAACAACGACCTCCTCACGCTGACGCAGCCCGCGATCATCGCGGGCATCCACCGCGAGTACCTCGCAGCCGGCGCCGACATCATCGAGACCAACACGTTCAACGCCAACACGGTCTCGCTGCGCGACTACGGCCTCGAGGAGCTCGGCTACGAGCTCAACTTCGAGTCGGCGCGCCTGGCGCGACGCGAGGCCGACGCCGTCGCCACCGCAGAGCGGCCCCGGTACGTCGCCGGCGCGCTGGGTCCGACCACCCGGACCGCCTCCATCTCGCCCGACGTCAACGACCCCGGCGCCCGCAACGTCTCCTTCGACGAGCTGGTCGCGGCGTACCTCGAGGCCGCCCGCGGTCTCGTCGACGGCGGCTCCGACCTGCTGATGATCGAGACGATCTTCGACACGCTCAACGCCAAGGCCGCGATCTTCGCGGTCGAGACCCTCTTCGAGGAGCACGGCCGGCGCTGGCCCGTGATCATCTCGGGCACCATCACCGACGCGTCCGGGCGCACCCTGTCCGGCCAGGTCACCGAGGCGTTCTGGGACTCCGTGCGGCACGTCCGCCCGCTCGCGGTCGGCCTCAACTGCGCCCTCGGCGCCAAGGAGATGCGCCCGTACGTCGCCGAGATGGCTCGCCTCGCCGACTCGTTCGTCTCCTGCTACCCCAACGCCGGGCTCCCCAACGCGTTCGGCGAGTACGACGAGGCGCCCGAGGAGACCGCAGCGATCATCGCCGAGTTCGCCGACAGCGGGTTCGTCAACATCGTCGGCGGCTGCTGCGGCACCACCCCCGACCACATCGCGGCGATCGCCCGCGCTGTCGACGGCAAGGAGCGCCGTACGCCGGTCGAGGTCGCTCCCGGGCTGCGCCTGTCCGGCCTCGAGCCGCTGACCATCACCGAGGACAGCCTCTTCGTCAACGTCGGCGAGCGCACCAACATCACCGGCTCGGCCAGGTTCCGCAACCTGATCAAGGCCGGGGACTACGACACCGCGCTGTCTGTCGCCGCCCAGCAGGTCGAGAACGGCGCGCAGGTCATCGACGTCAACATGGACGAGGGGATGATCGACGGCGTCGCCGCGATGGATCGCTTCACCAAGCTGATCGCGAGCGAGCCCGACATCTCCCGGGTGCCGCTGATGGTCGACTCCTCCAAGTGGGAGGTCATCGAGGCCGGCCTGAAGAACGTGCAGGGCAAGGCCATCGTCAACTCGATCTCCATGAAGGAGGGCGAGGACAAGTTCCGCGAGCAGGCCGCTCTCGTGCGCAAGTACGGCGCGGCCGCGGTCGTGATGGCCTTCGACGAGGACGGCCAGGCCGACAACCTCGAACGCCGCAAGGCGATCTGTGAGCGGGCGTACCGGATCCTGGTCGACGAGGTCGGCTTCCCGCCGGACGACATCATCTTCGACCCCAATGTCTTCGCCGTTGCCACGGGCATCGAGGAGCACGCGGCGTACGGCAAGGACTTCATCGAGGCCACCCGCTGGATCAAGGAGAACCTCCCCGGCGCCAAGGTGTCCGGCGGCATCTCCAACGTCAGCTTCTCCTTCCGAGGCAACAACCCGGTGCGCGAGGCGATCCACGCCGTCTTCCTCTTCCACGCCATCGAGGCGGGCCTGGACATGGGCATCGTCAACGCGGGCGCGCTGATCCCGTACTCCGAGGTCGAGCCCGAGCTGCGGGAGCGGATCGAGGACGTCGTACTCAACCGTCGTCCCGACGCCGCCGAGCGGCTGCTCGAGATCGCCGAGGAGCACAACAAGCAGGGCGAGGTCGTCGAGGCCGCCGCCGAGGAGTGGCGCTCGCTGCCCGTCGGCGAGCGGATCACGCACGCTCTAGTGAAGGGCATCGACGCGTTCGTCGAGGCCGACACCGAGGAGCTCCGCAACGAGATCTCCGAGCGCGGCGGCCGGCCGATCGAGGTCATCGAGGGCCCGCTGATGGACGGCATGAACGTCGTCGGCGACCTCTTCGGCGCCGGCAAGATGTTCCTCCCGCAGGTCGTGAAGTCGGCGCGGGTGATGAAGAAGGCGGTCGCCTACCTGATCCCGTTCATCGAGCAGGAGAAGGTCGACAACCCCGAGTACGCCACCGCCAAGGACACCAACGGCACCATCGTGATGGCGACCGTGAAGGGCGACGTCCACGACATCGGCAAGAACATCGTCGGCGTCGTCCTGCAGTGCAACAACTTCGAGGTGATCGACCTCGGCGTGATGGTGCCCGCGCAGAAGATCCTGGACAAGGCCCTCGAGGTCGGTGCCGACGCGATCGGCCTATCCGGCCTGATCACGCCGTCGCTCGACGAGATGGTCAACGTCGCCTCCGAGATGCAGCGGCAGGGGTTCACCATCCCGCTCCTCATCGGCGGCGCCACGACCTCGCGCGCCCACACGGCGGTCAAGGTCGACGGCAAGTACGACGCCCCGGTCGTCTGGGTCAAGGACGCCTCGCGGTCGGTGCCCATGCTCGCGGCGCTGCTCAGTGACACCCAGCGCCCGAAGGTGATGGCCGATGTGAAAGCCGACTACGACTCACTGCGAGAGCGGCACGCGGCCAAGCACGACCGGCCGATGCTGTCGCTCGAGAAGGCGCGCGCCAACCGCACGCCGATCGACTGGACCGGCTACCAGCCGCCCGCGCCGCGCCAGCCCGGCACGCACGTGCTGAGCGGCTATGACCTGGCCGAGCTGCGTGAGTACATCGACTGGCAGCCGTTCTTCAACGCGTGGGAGATGAAGGGCAAGTTCCCCGACATCCTCAACAGCCCGACGACGGGGGAGACCGCGCGAGCGTTGTACGACGACGCGCAGGCGATGCTCGACCGGCTGATCGCCGAGAAGTGGCTGACGGCCAACGCCGTCTTCGGCTTCTTCCCCGCGAGCGCGGTCGGCGACGACATCGAGCTCTACACCGACGACTCCCGCTCGACCGTCCTCACGACGCTGCACAACCTGCGCCAGCAGGGTGAGCACCGCGACGGCGTACCGAACCGGTCCCTCGGCGACTTCGTCGCGCCCAAGGAGACGGGCCTCGCCGACCACGTCGGCGCGTTCGCGGTCACCGCGGGCCTGGGCTCGCAGGAGCACATCCAGGCCTTCAAGGACGCGAACGACGACTACTCGGCGATCATGCTGGAGGCGCTCGCCGACCGGCTCGCCGAGGCGTTCGCCGAGCGGCTGCACCAGCGGGTCCGCACGGAGTTCTGGGGCCATGTCAGTGACGAGCAGCTGTCCAACGAGGATCTGATCGCCGAGAGGTACGCCGGCATCCGGCCGGCGCCCGGCTACCCGGCGTGCCCCGAGCACACCGAGAAGCAGACGCTGTGGGAGCTGCTCGACGTCGAGGCCAGTGCGGGCATCGAGCTGACCGAGAGTATGGCGATGTGGCCCGGCGCCGCGGTTTCCGGCTGGTACTTCTCGCACCCCAACTCGCAGTACTTCGTGGTCGGGCGGCTGGCTCGTGACCAGATCGCTGACTACGCCGAGCGCAAGGGTTGGACCGTCACCGAGGCCGAGCGCTGGCTGTCGCCCAACCTGGGCTACGACCCGGACGACTGACGCGGAGGCCCCGGAAGCACCCGGCGGCCACGGAGCCCAGCTGCCGTCGAGAACGGCTGGCTCGCGCCGGTAGGCGCGGGCGGAACAGCGAGTACTCGGCGGCTAGTGCTGACCCAGGTTCGCAGGTGAACCGCCGTCGTTGGTCTGGGGATCCTGGTTGTTCGTCCCAGTGGGGACCGAGGGACCTCGGCGGGGTGGAGAAGTGGTGTCGAGCTCGCGCTTGATGCATTAAGTCTAGCAATTTGATCCATTTGCAGTATTGACCGGCCGTTCCACTGCTAGCGTCCAGCGAACTTTCGGGCTCTGGAGGCGCTGTGAGACGTACGTACGTGGTCGGGCTGGTCGGGTTGTTGTCGGCGGCGTTGCTGGTCGGGTCGGGTGTCCCGACGGGGCTGCCGCGTGCTCTGGCGTCAGCGGCGGCACGCGAGTCGGCGCCGAAGCCGGTCGACCGCGCGACGCTGAAGCGTCACCCGGACCCGACATCTGACAAGGACATCGTCGGAAACCGGTCGCCGGTCAAGGTCGACCCCGATGACTATCGTGCGAGCAAGAAGGAGCGAAAGGCCGCCGAGCGGTTGGTGGCGAAGGCGGACGCTACCCGCCCCCAGCCGCTTCCCGACCCCGTGCCTCCGGCTGAGGTAGCCGACAGCCTGGCCACGATCGAGAACCTCGACCATGCCGGGCTGACTCCCGACTACGAGAACCTCGGAGAGGCCGCGTACGACCGGTCCATGGCCGCCGCCGGCGCCTCCCGAGCATCCTCCTCAGGATCCTCCTCAGCATCGGGTAGATCGGCGGCCTCGGCGGCCGCGGTCTCGTGCGTCGGGGCCTCGATGTGTGCGTCGTACACCGTGCTGGGCGACATGGACCCGCAGCCGACGTACCAGTCCGTCGGCCTCCAGCGCCTCACGATCAAGAACACCGGCACGACGACGTGGACCTCTACTCCGACGAACACCGTGCAGTACAAGCTCGGCTATCACTTGAAGCGGAACGGCGTCGACTACGCCCAGACGGAGTTCCTCACGGTCCCGATTCCGGCTTCGGTGCCGCCGCAGGCGTCGTTCCCTGTGACTGCGGTGGTGCAGGCATTGCCGAAGGGCACCTACGAGGTGCAGTGGGACCTGATCAAGCTCGTCAACGGCACCGGGGCTGGTCAGTACTGGTTCCACAGCGCGTACTCCGTGCCTGGAGGTGTCAGCGTCGTGCCCATCTCTCACCACGCCCCGACGCTGCAGTACGAGCAACCGATGTTGGACGGCGCGACTGTCGACACGGTGACGCCGGCGCTCAAGGTGACCGTCTACCACGACGAGTCCGAGACCATCCTGGCGAAGTTCACCATTTGCCAGTCCGAGATCGGGGTCTGCACCTCGTCGTCGTGGCTGCCGGTGACGAGCGTCGCCTGGATGCGCTCCACGCGTACGTGGACAGTGCCGCCGAATGTCCTTTACTGGAATCGCGCAGCGCAGTTGAAGGTCGAGCTGAAGGACGGATCGGTCGAGCGGCCGGCATCTCCGCCGATCGGACTCGTACCTGTCGTCGTCCAGCCGACCACGACGAAGTTCGGTGCCGACGCGTTTGTCGACTCTCAGGGCGTGAGTCTCGTGAACGGCTCGTACTCGCGCTCGGAGACCGACCTGAGCCTCCCGGGGCCGAACGGTGCTCTCAGCCTTCCGAGGACGTACGCCAGCGGTGGCGCTGGTGGCGCCTTCGGTCTTGGCTGGAGCTCCGTCCTGGACGCGTACTGGCGACAGACCGCTGGCGCCGCGACCGTGACGATCAAGCTTCCCGACGGCAGTGTCCGGACCTATGGCCGCAATCCGGATGGCACCTACGGAGGCCCGGTCGGGGAGCCGGTCAACTTCCAGCTCACTCCGTCGACCAGATCGATCATCGTCAGCGGCACGGTCTACGAGTTCGACCCGTCAGGGCTGATTGCCTCGATCAGCCGCCCGGGAAGTCAGCTGAGGTTCCACTCCAACGACGACGGAGAGATCACGTCGGTCGCCGATGTCGCCTCAGGGAGGACCTTGTACCTGGCTTGGACCTACGGCGTCGTGGTCTCTGAGTCGACGGGCCCGAACGCGACCGGCCTGGTGTGGCGTTTCACCTATACGGATGGCCGGCTGACGAGCGTTGCCGATGCGCGCGGCGCGGTCTACAAGACCGACTACACCTACAGCTCTGGGCGACTCGTGCTGATCGCTCCACCCCTGGGCCAGAACAGGACGAGCATCAGCTACGCCGCCGACGGCAAGGTCGCAGCGGTGGTCCTGCCCGACGGGACCTGGATCTACACGAGGACCCAGACCCCGACCGGCGTCAGCAACGGCCCGGCGGTTCGCACGGTGGTCAAGGTGACCGATCCCCGATCGTCGACCTGGTACGGCTACGACCAGGGCGGCGCCCTGCTCCTGCGATGGGTGAACCACGAGTCCCCGCAGGCCGGCGACTACTACCGCTACAACTACAACTTTGTCACCGGTCAGCTCATCAGCGAGATCGACGAGAACGGCCAGGTCGTGGGCAACTACACCTACGACCCTGGGACCGGACAGGTCAGTCAGGCGATGCGCTACGGAGACATCCCGGGCACGACCTGGACCGAGGGCGTCATCACCAGCTACACCTACATCGAGCCCTACGAGGTCCCCACGCTCGACCGCACGGCCGGGAAGCTCAAGCAGACCGTCAACGCCAACTACGGCGTCACGAGCTACACGTACCTCGCCAACGGGCAGGTCGCCACGGCCAAGGAACCGATCTCCAGCACCAGCAGCGCTACCACCCGCTACCAGTACACCTGCCTCAACGACGGAACCGGCGACACGGGGCAGGCGCCCGTGTTCAACGACCCCACGGCGCCCAGCGGAGCCTCGGCGCCCTGTGAGCTGCTGTCCGTTGTGATCGACCCGACCGGTGCCGAGACCCGATACGGCTACAACAGCCACGGTGACCTGGCCAGGGTCACCGAGCCCAGCGGTCGTGTCATCGACACGACCTACGACGTGTACGGCCGCGCCGTGATCCAGAAGATCAGCAGCCCACAGGACCCTGGCGGCGCGACCACGACCTACACCTACGACGCGGTGGGGAACCTGGTGACCGAGACCGGACCCGTCGTGGTCAACCCGGTCAACGGCGATCAGCACCAGCTCAAGACCACGACGACCTACAGCGCCACCGGGCAGCCCACCCAGAAGGTGGAGTCCGACACGAAGGACACTGCTGGGCAGGAAACCCGGACGACGACCTATGCGTACGACACCCGCGGCAGGCAGACCAAGGTCACCCGCGACGGTGTGGTCACCTCCCGCGCCGACTACAACCCCTTCGGGCAGCCGATCCGCGTCTGGGACGGCAACGCCAACCTCCGGGTGTACAGCTACACCAGTCAGGGTCAGCTCGGAGCCGAGCTGCTCACCTATATCAACCTCCCCTGGGAGGAGTCGGCGGGGCAGTTCCGCACCATCTTCCTGCAGAGCTACGGATATGACCCGGCCGGCCACGTCGCCCTGAGCCGCTCGCCGATGGGCACGACGACCTACTACGACTACACCGCCAGGGACGAGCTCGCCAAGGCGTGGCTCGGCACTCCCGATCAGGTCGACGTTCTCCTGGATTCCTACGAGTACGACCGGCAGGGAAACGTGACGGCCCAGATCTCGGGCAGCTCCGCCTCGGGCTTCCGCCGGACCGAGATGACCTACGACCTCTCGAGCCGACGCCGCACCATCACCACCGACCCGTCCTCGTTCAGTGGCGCCAATGCCCTGAACCGCACCATCGAGCACAACTACGACGCCGCAGGGCGTCTCCTCTCGCAGACATCGGTGGGTGACGGCACCGCTCCGGAGTCGACCAGCTACTCCTTCACGCCGGCGGGACAGCTCGAGCGTGTCGACGTCCTGGCGGACAACCGGTCACTGGTCACCGCCTACAGCTCGGACGCTTGGGGCAATCCGCTCGCGATCACGAGCCCGCGCGGCTACCTGCCCAATGACGAGACGGGCTACGACACAGACCCCGCGTACACGAAGAGGTTCACCTACGACGCGCAGGGGCGCCTCAGCACCAGCACCGACCCGCCGGCTCAGGCCGACCCTGGCACCGGTGCCGCCCCCACCTCGGTGGCGGCGAAGACGACCGTCGGCTACAACGCCTTCGGCGACATCACCCACACCAAGGGCCCACGCGGCGACATCACGGTCACCACCTACGACAAGCTCGGCCGCAAGACCAAGGTGACGGTCCCGGCCGCCGACGGCGGGACCGGACCGGGAGCCAGCGAGCAGTGGGAGTACGACGGTGCCGGCAACGTCACCGCGTACACCGATCGCCGCGGTGCGAAGACCACCTACCAGTACGACTCGCTCAATCGGCTCGTCCAGGTCACCCGGCCGAAGGCGACCAGCACCGCACCGGCGGGCCGCGAGCAGTTCCGCTACGACAACGACAGCAACGTCGTCAGCCACTACACCGTCGATGGTGCCTTCGAGACCTTTGACTACGACAACCGCGACCGGCTCACGGCACACACCTTCTTCGACCGGTTCGACGGCACCTACGACGGTCCGGGCATGCAGGACACCACCCGCTACACGTACAACGACTTCGGCGACCTGCTCACCGAGACCGCCTCGGGCGGTTCGGCTCCCAAGGTCACCAGCTACACCTACAACAAGGCGGGACAGCCGAAATCTGTCTCGGTGACGGGGCGTGGCACCACGACCTGGACCTATGACGCGCACGGCCGCCCCGCCACCGAGACGACTCCGGCGCCTCACAGCGTCGTGCTGAGCACCAAGTACGACGGCGCGCGTCGCCTGATCGAGTCCACGAGGACCCCGGTGGACGGTGGCGCGCCCCAGGCCACTGAGTACCGGTACGACCTGGACAGCAACCTGATCGAGACCACCGACCCGCGTGGCTACAGCTGGCACGCCGGCTACGACGCGCTCGGCAGGCAGACAGACCTCACCGACCCCGCGCCCTCCGACGCGGACGGGGCTGCGCTGGCCGCGCCGCACATGAGCTACGGCTACGACGCCGTCGGCAACCAGACCAAGGCCGTCGACGCGAACGGCAACGCTACCTACACCGCCTACGACCTGCGCAACCAGCCGGTGAAGACCACGATGCCGTCGACGGACAGTCATCCAGCGACCGCGGACCGGACCTGGACCACGACGTACGACGCCGGCGGACTGCCGACTCGCCTCACGGAGCCCGGCGGGGTGACTCGTGACCGCACCTACGACAACCTCGGCCGGCTCACCAACGAGACCGGGACCGGCGCTGCCAAGAACGCGAGCCGTCAGTTCACCTACGACACCAACGGCAACATCCTGACCGTCAACGAGCCCGGCGACACCCGGGTCTTCGCCTACAACGACCACAACCAGGTCATCAGCACCTACAACAGCACCGGCGGCGGCAGCTACGAGCCCGACACCTTCTCCTACGACCCGAGTGGGCTTCTCCTCTCCAAGACCACCTCGTCCAGGAGCACCTTCTACACGTACTCGGCGGGCCTGCTCACGTCCTCCAGGGAGTACCTCAAGAACGGCAGTCCCACCGACCACAACTACACGTACGACGCCGCCGGTCGCATCGCCGCAGCCAGCAACTACGGCTACGAGCTCGGCAGGGACGGCACCAAGCGGGCCTGGACCTACGACCGCTTGGGCCGCCTCGCCAATCAGACCATCAAGCGCAGCGACGGTGTCCCGACCGGATCGGCCTCCTATTCCTGGGACCTGAACGACAACCTCGCCCAACAGAGCGCGACCGGCGACCTGCAGACCGCGCACAGCGACTGGCGCTACACCTACGACGAGGCCAACCGCCTCATCAGCGCAGCAGACCTCGGGTCCGACCGCGGCGACGACTACGCCTGGGACCCCGCCGGCAACCTCACCAAGCTCACCCCCTGGACCGGGACACAGGACGCCAAGCAGAAGACCGCCGCCACCACCTACGAGTACGACGAGCGCAACCGCCTCGCCGAGATCGACGCCCCCGCTGCCGACCGCTCCTACACCTACGCCTCGAACGGCACCCTCGCCAGCATCCTGACCGACCCGGCCAGTGGCTCCAGCACCACCCGGAACCTCGGGTTCGACGCCTTCGGTCGCCTCATCACCGACAGCGCCGCCGGCGCCGGCGAGTACAGCTACGACGGCCTGGATCGACTCTTCTCGCCCGCCGGAGCACTGTCGCGCTACGGCTACGAAGGCCTGGGCCGCGAACCGTCCTACGGTCCCGGCTTCTCAGTCGCTCGACTGCCGGACGGCACGCCGTTCGTCGAAAAGAACGACGCGACCGGCCAGGTCTCCGACCTCCTCCTCAACCCGCACGGCGACACCGTCGCTCGTGTCAACTCCGACACCGCCGCGATCGCGGGGACGACCACCTATGACCCCTTCGGAGCAGCCACGACATCGGGCGGCGCAGCAACCCGCATCGGCTGGCAAGGGTCCATCAGCGAACCCGCCAGCGGGCTGGTCCACGCCGATGCCCGCTGGTACGACCCCAGCTCGGGACGGTTCCTCTCCCAGGACACCCAACCCGCTGCCACCTCGTCGGCGGCCTCGGCCAACCTCTACGCGTACGGCAACGCCAACCCCACCACCTACGCCGATCCGAGCGGTCACTCTGTTTCGATCCCGTTCCCGGTCATCCCCCTCCCATCGATCGGCGAGATCGCGTCCTCGGCTGGGCGCGCGGTCGCCAGTGGGCTCGGGGCCGCGGCGGCCCAAGGTGCCAGGACGCTGGGCAGCCAGGCCGTCAAAAGGGGAATCGTGGCAACCGGCGGCATCCTCGCCGACCTAGCTCTGGGCGGTGTGACGGCCAGCGGCGTCGCGACCGTCGGCCTGGCAATCCTCGCGACCGTCGCCGTCGTCGGCGCGGGGTACATCATCTACAAGCTCGTGCAGTCGCACCCCACCACCACGGCTTCACCTGGGGCCATCGACTCACGCAAGGTCACCCCGACGATCCAGGCCAAGCCGGCACCAGCTCCTACGCGCTACCAGACGCGCACCTACACCACGACCAGCCAGCCCGTCACCGTCCGCAGGTGGAACGACGGGCAGAACGTCTACGTCAAGACCGTCACCTACACCACCACCCACACGGTCTCCTACTACACCGATGGCACGAAGACGTCCATCCCCGGCGACCCGGTCAAGGACCCAGCACACGTCGAGTCCGTCCCGCTATTCGACCTCGCAACCGCCCACCACGACCAAGGCACCGGCGTCGTCAAGCTGCTGGATTTCGTCGCTCCCGACGTAGCGGCCGGTAGCGGCACCTGCGGAGCAGGCGGGAGCGTCGCAACCTGCGCACCCGACCGCCAACCCGGACAGCCGCGAGCCCCGACCGCCCAGAACCCCACCCCCCAACCAGGAGGCGGTGGCTTCAAGCCGCCACCCCCGCCCCGCCAGCCAAACCACAACACGGGCTGCGAGCCAGACGATGGCGCCGGAAGCGAGGCTCGGGGCGGGGTGTACTCCCTGCGGGATTCCTTGGGCAACGTGGTGCGGACCGGCCGAACGAAGGATCTGGCAGCGCGGGAACTGGCCCATGCGAACGACTCGCAGCTGGGACGATTCGAGTTCAGAGTCGAGTACCGTACCGACGTGTATGCGCAGCAGCGAGGGCTGGAGCAGGTCCTGTATGACCGTAATCCGGGCGCACAGGCCGCCAACGGTGGGCTGAACAAGATCCGTGGAATCAGCCCGAAGAATCCCAACGGTCCGGGCTACATGAATGCCGCACAGGACTATCTCGACGCTATGGACGGCTGTTGATGGCGGTCGCGAAGTATCGCGAGGGCGACTGGTTCGCCGTCCCGCTTGGGCACGGCGGCTTCGCAGTCGGAGTCGTTGCTCGCGCGAACCCAAAGGGTGCCCTGCTGGGGTACTTCTTTGGCCCGAAGCGAGCCTCGCCGCCGCCGCTGTCCGAACTCGCTACCTACGTCCCAGGGAATGCCGTCCTCGTCGGAAAGTTCGGCCACTTGGGCATCCGGCGCGGCGAGTGGCCGCTGCTGGGGAGACTTGAGGACTGGGATCGCGAGGCTTGGGCGATGCCGGTCTTCGTGCGCTACGAAGAACTGACGGGGCGATCGTTCCAAGTCTTCTACGACCCCGACGACCCCGCCCGGCTACTTCGGGAGGAACAGATTCCACCTGGCACTGCTGAACAGGGACCACGGGACGGCTTGATGGGCGCCGGATACCTCGAAGAGGTTTTGACCACGATGCTGGGCTGAGCCGCCCCGGCTGTCTCCTTGCAAACTCTGGAGTGGCACGTCGCATGACGCGCGGTTCGGAGGGCATTCTGAGTACCGTGACTTCTCGAGAGCCTTCAGGTCAGCAGCGCCCTGATGGGGGAGTGCGGTTGCCGAAGGCCGTCCTGTGGGACATGGACGGCACCCTGGTCGACACCGAGCCGTACTGGATCGACACCGAGTTCGAGATCGCCAAGCGTCACGGCGGCACCTGGAGCCGCGCGCACGCCCTCAACCTGGTCGGCAACGACCTGTTGGAGTCGGGCCGCTACATCCGCGAGCACATGGGCATCGAACCGACGGCCGAGCAGATCGTCGAGGAGCTCCTCGACGGCGTCGTCGCGCGCGTCGAGGACGCCGTCCCGTGGCGACCCGGCGCCCGGGACGTGCTCGAGCAGCTCTCCGCCGCCGGTACGCCGTGCGCGCTGGTGACCATGTCCTACCAGCGCTTCGTGGCACCGATCCTGGCCCAGCTCCCACCCGAGACCTTCCGGGTGATCGTCACCGGCGACATTGTGGAGTTCGGCAAGCCCCACCCCGAGCCGTACCTCACGGCCGCCGCCGCGCTGGGCCTGGCCCCGGGAGAGTGCCTCGCCGTCGAGGACTCGAACACCGGTGCCAAGTCCGCCGAGAGCGCCGGGTGCCTCGTCCTGGTCGTCGAGAACCACGTGCCGGTGCTCGCCGGCGAGCGTCGGGTCTTCGCCGACTCCCTGGTGCGTATCGACATCGGCGAGGTGTGGGCCGACTACCACCGCTGACGGGCCTGGCTTCCGGTCGCGCTGGTCTGCGTCGTTTGGTCACCAACCGCAGATATCAGCGGCCGAAATCTGCGGTTGGTGACCAAACGGTGCGCCCGGGCGAGTCAGTCGGGCAGGTCCGGGCCCTCGAGATCAACCTGCGCGGCCCGCTCCGGCAACGGCGGCGGCATGCCACCCCAAGCTGGGCAGACGGCCTGGTGGGCGCACCACGAGCACTGCCGGCCGCGGTTCGGACGCCAGTCGCCGGACTCCTCGGCCAGGCGGATGGCCTGCCAGACGGCCTCGACCTTGCGCTGGGTGGCGAGCAGGTCCTGCTCGTCAGGCACGTAGCGGAGGATCTGGGCGTTGCCGAGGTAGACCAGCTGCAACATGGCGGGGACGACGCCGCGGGTCTTCCAGATGACCAGCGCATAGAACTTCATCTGGAAGAGCGCCTTCGCCTCGAACATCTCGTTGGGCGCATTGCCGGACTTGTAGTCGACCACCCGGATCGAGCCGTCCGGTGCGACATCGATGCGGTCGACGAACCCGCGCAGCAACAGCTTCGAGTCGAGCAGCGCCTCGACGTACAGCTCTCGCTCCTCCGGTTCGAGGCGCCGAGGGTCCTCGAGCGAGAAGTAGCGGGCGAGCACCGCCCTGCAGTTGGCCAGCCAGGTCGTGATCTCCGCGCCACGATCGGCGCCGAGCATCTCGCTCAGCGTGGGCTCCTGCTCGACCAAGGTCTCCCAGGCAGGCTCCAGCATCTCGGTCGCCCGCTCCGGAGTTCGCTCCGGGGCGGGGAGGTCGAACAGGTCCTCGAGCACCTTGTGGATGAGAGTCCCGCGTACGGCGTCGGGCGAGAACGGCTCCGGGAGCTTGTCGATCGTGCGGAAGCGATACAGCAACGGACAGCTCATGAAGTCGCCCGCACGGCTGGGTGAGAGAGCCCCGAGAACGTCGACGCCGTCGACCGGTGTCGAGACCCGGACCGCCGGCGACTCCTGTTCTACACCCACGCCGTCACCCTAGGTGAGCCCACCGACGTCCGGCCCGTCGGATAGCCTCGCAACGTGCCCGACTCGCCCGCCCGCCCGCGACCATCGGGCACCTTCAAGATCGGCACGATCGCGGGCAGCGACGTCCTCGTGTCGTCGTCCTGGTTCCTCGTCGCCGGCTTGATCGCCTTCATCGTCGCACCCCGGATCGAGGCGTCCTCGCCGGGTATCGGCGCCTGGAAGTACGTCGCCGGGTTCGCGTTCGCGGTGATTCTGTACCTGTCGGTCTTGCTCCACGAGGCCTCTCACGCCGTCATGGCGCGGCGGCTCGGCTTTCCGGTCGGCTCGATCACGCTCCACTTCCTCGGCGGCATGACCTCGATCGAGGGAGAGGCGCGCAAGCCGCGCCAAGAGTTCCTGATCGCCGTCGTCGGCCCGTTGACGTCGCTCGCCGTGGGCGTCGTCGCGGTGGGCCTGTGGTTCGTCACCCCGGACGGGCTCTTGATGGTGGCCGTCGAGGGACTCGCCGGCGCCAACCTGCTCGTCGGCCTCCTCAACCTGATCCCCGGCCTGCCGCTCGACGGTGGTCGCGTGCTCAAGTCGCTGGTGTGGCGGGTCTCCGGCAACGTCCACCGCGGCACCATCGTCGCGGGCTGGGCCGGCCGGGTGACCGCGGTGGCCGCCATGCTCTGGCCGGTCGCGCAGTCGCAGGTCACCGGGGTGGACTCCACGGTCCTCGACTTCCTGCTGGCGTTCGTGGTGGCGGCCTTCCTCTGGTCCGGCGCGACGGCGGCGATGTCGTCGGCCCGCCTCCGGAGCCGGCTCCCGCAACTGGTCGCACGCCGGCTCGCCCGCCGTACCCTCGCCGTCCCCGGGGACCTGCCGCTCGCCGAGGCCGTACGCCGTGCGGCTGACGCCCAGGCTGGCAGCCTGATCACCGTGACGTCGTCGGGTGTCCCGGTCGGCATCGTGAGCGAGGCGGCGCTGGACGCCACTCCCGAGGAACGGCGGCCGTGGGTCGCGACCTCGGCCGTCGCCCGCTCCCTCGACGATGGCCTGCGACTGCCTGCCGAGATCGCCGGCGAGGACCTGGTCACCGCCATCACTCGTCACCCGGCGTCGGAGTACCTCCTCGTCGAGGACGACGGGTCGGTCTTCGGCGTGCTCACGACCGCCGACGTCGATAGGGCCTTCCAGGGCGGCGGACACTAGTGTTCCGGGGGTGTCCGACACCCCCGAAGCCACTCCCACCACCGGCTCGTCCACCGACTCCGCGCCCGATGTCGCCACCGAGGCGTGGTCCGGGGTCCACCGGGGCCCGCTGCGGGAGGGGGAGTGGGTGCGCCTACTGGACGGCAAGGGCCGCCGGCACAACATTTGTCTGGAGGCGGGCAAGACCTTCCACACCAACCGTGGCGGCATGTCGCACGACGACCTGATCGGGCGCGAAGAGGGCTTCACGATCACCTCCACCTCCGGTGGGGAGTACCTCGTGTTCCGGCCGCTGCTCTCCGAGTTCGTCGTCTCGATGCCGCGCGGCGCTGCCGTCGTGTACCCGAAGGACGCTGCCCAGATCGTCGCGCTCGCCGACATCTTCCCCGGAGCGCATGTCGTGGAGGCGGGCGTCGGCTCCGGCGCACTGACCTGCTCGCTGCTGCGCGCCGTCGGCCCGTTCGGCCGCGTGTCGTCGTACGAACGGCGCGAGGAGTTCGCCGACGTCGCCCGCCGCAACGTCGAGCAGTTCTTCGGTGCCCCCGACGGGCAGACGCACCCCGCCTGGGAGCTCACCGTCGGAGACCTCGCCGAGGCGCTGCCCGCCTCGGGCGATCGCGCCGACCGGATCATCCTGGACATGCTCGCGCCCTGGGAGTGCCTCGACGCGGCGGCGGACTCCCTGTGGCCCGGCGGCATTGTGTGCGCGTACGTCGCGACGACGACCCAGCTCTCGCGTTTCGTGGAGACCGTCCGGTTGCACGGCGGGTTCACCGAGCCACAGGCCTGGGAGTCGCTGGTCCGCGACTGGCACGTCGAGGGTCTCGCCGTACGCCCCGGCCACAAGATGATCGGGCACACCGCCTTCCTGGTCACCGCCCGCCGGATGGCGCCCGGCGAGAAGGCCCCGATGAAGAAGCGTCGTCCGGCGCCGGGTGCTTACGGTCCTGACTACACCGGTCCTCGCCCGGCCGGGGTGCCGGTCGACCTGCCGGAGTAGCCGCTCGGACGTCCGCCGTTTGGTCACCAACCGCAGATTCCTGGGTCCGATTTCTGCGGATGGTGACCAAACGACGTCCCTGGTCACCGCCTCACGCACGCAGTCGCGTCCAAATCGTGACCAACTCCCCGAAATGACTACGCCGGTCTCGGGGTCGCGCAGGTAGGGTCAACGACACAGGAGGTGGCGCTGATGTCGACATCCGATGGCGTTTCCAGTGCGGGGGGCCGCACCCCCGCGGAGCTCGCTGAGCAGGTCCGGTTCCTGGAGGCCGAGGTCTCCGACCTCCGGCTGCGGTTGAGCGAGAGCCCTTCGGGCTCCCGTGGCCTCGAGCTCCGGCTCGCGGATGCCCAGCGATCGCTGGCCGGGCTGACGTCGCAGAACGAGCGGCTGGCCGGCACGCTGCGTGAGGCTCGCGACCAGATCATGAAGCTCAAGGAGGAGGTCGACCGGCTGGCCCAGCCGCCCGCCGGCTTCGGCACCTTCCTGAGCCGCAACGACGACGACTCGATCGACGTCTTCACCGGCGGCCGCAAGCTGCGCGTCAACGTCAGCCCGAGCGTCGACCTCGACAGCCTCCAGCGTGGCCAGGAGGTCATGCTCAACGAGGCACTCAACGTCGTCGCGGCCCTGGAGTTCGAGAAGGTCGGCGAGGTGGTGATGTTCAAGGAGCTGCTCGCCGACGGCGACCGCGTCCTGGTCATCGCCAACGCCGACGAGGAGCGCGTCGTACGCCTTGCGGAGCCGCTGCGCACCCAGACGATCCGCGCCGGCGACTCCCTCTTGCTCGACACCCGCTCCGGCTACGTCTACGAGAAGGTCCCGAAGTCCGAGGTCGAGGAGCTCGTCCTCGAAGAGGTCCCGGACATCGACTACACCGATATCGGCGGGCTCTTCAGCCAGATCGAGACGATCCGCGACGCGGTCGAGCTGCCCTATCTGCACCCCGAGCTCTTCGTCGAGCACGAGCTCAAGCCGCCGAAGGGCGTCCTGCTGTACGGCCCTCCGGGATGCGGCAAGACGCTGATCGCCAAGGCGGTCGCCAACTCGCTGGCGAAGAAGGTCGCGGCCAAGACTGGTCAGGAGGGGAAGTCCTACTTCCTCAACATCAAGGGCCCCGAGCTGCTCAACAAGTACGTCGGCGAGACCGAGCGGCACATCCGCCTGGTCTTCCAGCGGGCCCGTGAGAAGGCCAGCGAGGGTACGCCGGTCATCGTGTTCTTCGACGAGATGGACTCGCTCTTCCGCACCCGCGGCTCCGGCGTCTCCTCCGACGTGGAGAACACCATCGTGCCGCAGCTCCTCAGCGAGATCGACGGTGTCGAGCTGCTCGAGAACGTCCTGGTCATCGGCGCCTCCAACCGGGAGGACATGATCGACCCGGCGATCCTGCGACCCGGCCGCCTGGACGTGAAGATCAAGATCGAGCGCCCCGACGCCGAGTCCGCGCGCGACATCTTCAGCAAGTACCTCACGCGGTCCCTGCCCCTGCATGCCGAGGACCTCGCCGAGTTCGGCGGCGACCGGGACGCCTGTGTCGCGGGGATGATCCGGGCGACCGTCGAGCGGATGTACACCGAGACCGAGGAGAACCGTTTCCTCGAGGTCACCTACGCCAACGGCGACAAGGAGGTCCTGTACTTCAAGGACTTCAACTCCGGCGCGATGATCCAGAACATCGTCGACCGGGCCAAGAAGATGGCGATCAAGGACCTCCTCGAGCACGACCAGAAGGGCCTGCGCGTCGCGCACCTGCTGCAGGCCTGTGTGGACGAGTTCAAGGAGAACGAGGACCTGCCCAACACGACCAACCCGGACGACTGGGCCCGCATCTCCGGCAAGAAGGGCGAGCGGATCGTCTTCATCCGCACGCTCATCACCGGCAAGCAGGGCACCGAGCCCGGTCGCTCCATCGACACGGTCGCCAACACCGGCCAGTACCTGTAGGCGCACCGGGGGCCACCGGCTCGGCGTTTACCCGCCGCCGAGCCGGGGCACGGTCACCCCATGCTCTGGTTGATGGTGTTGTTGATCGGGCTGATGGCTGCCTCGGTGAGCTGGCGGATCACGCGACGCTCGTACGACGACGTACGGCGCTGAGGCTCACGTCGTCGCCTCGGTGAGGTCCGCGACGGTGGCGCCGAGCGCCGCCACGAGTTGAGCTGCGTCGACGGTGATTGCCACACCGGGTGCGCCGCCGCCGATGCTGATCGGCCCCTCGATCGAGGCATCGGCGATCACCGGCAGCGGAGTGCTACTTCCCAGCGGGGTGATGGTGCCACGGACGTACCCGGTCACGTCGTACGCCGTCTCCGCGCTCGGCATCGAGATCCGGTTGACCCGCAGCACCTCACGCAGCTTCGACCAGGCGATCTCGCGGTCGCCGGGCACCAGCACGAACCGGTGGTCGTCGTCGCTGAGGCGCACAACCATCGTCTTGACGATCTGACGGGGCTCGACGCCCCTGGCCGCGGCGGCCTCGGCGAGCGATCCGACGGGACCATGGCGCGTCACGGCATACGCGAGGCCGAGGGCGTCGGCAGCCGCCGTCGCACGCTCCGCTCCGTCACTCATCGCGACGAACCCAGCGCCCGGCCCTTGAACACGTAGGTCCACGGCTTCCCGGCGCTCGGGCCGGGGAGGTACGCCGCGTCGACGGACGCGAGCTCCATGTCCGAGTCCCGCACCAGGGCGGGGATGTCGCGGCTGAGGTGACAGCCGCCGGCGATCCGTCGCTCCAACGGGTCGAGCCGGTGTTGCCAGCGCGCCACGCCGGGGTCGGGGGAGCGACCGTGCTCGAGGAAGTGGAGGGTGCCGCCCGGCCGCAGCACCCGGCGTACCTCTGCGAGCGCGGCCGCCACGTCGGGGATCGTGCAGAGCGTGAACGTCGAGAGCACGGCGTCGTACGACGAGCTCTCGGCCTCCAGGCGCTGACCGTCCAGGCCGATCCGCTCGATCGGGACGCTGGCACGGCGCCGCCGAGACTCGGACATCCGCCACCCCAGGTCGGACGGCTCTACCGCGTCCACCTGGTTCACGGCAGGCGGGTAGGCGCCCACGTTCAGGCCGCTGCCGAAGCCCAGCTCCAGCACGCGTCCCGCGAGGCCGGCGCAGACTCCGGTCCGCAGCTCCATCACATCCGGGGTCGAGAGCGAGCGCTCGACGAGGTGCGGTACGACGCGATCGGTCCACAGGCCCACGAACCGAGGCTACGACCCTCCCGCCTCGCGTAGGCTCGGGACCATGAGCGTGCGACGCGTCATGGGCAACGAGGTGGAGTACGGCATCGCCGTGCAGGGCCAGCCCCTGGCCAACCCGATGGTCGCGTCCTCGCAGGTCGTCAACGCCTACGCGTCCGCGACCGTGAAGGCTCGACGGGCGCGCTGGGACTTCGAGGAGGAGTCGCCGTTGCGCGACGCCCGCGGCTTCGACATGTCGCGGCAGGTGGCGGACCCCACCCAGCTCACCGACGAGCGACCTCGGCCTCGCCAACGTCATCCTCACCAACGGTGCTCGCCTGTACGTCGACCACGCTCACCCGGAGTACTCCAGCCCGGAGGTCACCACGCCGCTCGACGCCGTGCTGTGGGACAAGGCCGGGGAGTTGGTCATGCTCGACGCATCTCGCCGCGCGGGGCTGCTGCCGGGCGGCTCGCCGATCGTGCTCTACAAGAACAACACCGACAACAAGGGCGCGTCGTACGGCGCCCACGAGAACTACCTGATGCGGCGCTCGACGCCGTTCGGCGACATCGTCCGCCACCTCACCCCGTTCTTCGTCAGCCGCCAGGTAGTCACCGGCGCGGGCCGGGTCGGCATCGGTCAGGACGGGCGCGAGCACGGCTTCCAGCTGAGCCAGCGCGCGGACTTCTTCGAGGTCGAGGTCGGTCTCGAGACGACGCTCAAGCGCCCGATCATCAACACCCGCGACGAGCCGCACGCAGATCCGGAGAAGTACCGCCGACTCCACGTGATCATCGGCGACGCCAACCTGTCGGAGATCTCGACGTACCTCAAGGTCGGGACCACCGCGCTCGTCCTGGCGATGATCGAGGACCGCTTCATCACCGCCGACCTGACTGTCGACGGGCCCGTGGCGGGCCTGCGGGCGATCTCCCACGACCCTTCCTTGCAGCACAAGGTGCGCCTGACCGACGGCCGCGAGCTCACGGGCGTCCAGCTGCAGCTGGAGTACCTCGACCTCGCGAAGAAGTTCGTCGAGGACCGGTACGGCGCGGACGCCGATGCGCAGACCGTCGACGTACTCGAACGCTGGGAGTCTGTGCTGGACCGGCTCGAGCGGGATCCGATGACGCTCAAGCGCGAGCTGGACTGGGTCGCAAAGCTCAGCCTCCTCGAGCAGTACCGCCAGCGTGACGGACTCGACTGGGACGACGCGAAGCTGCAGCTGATCGACCTGCAGTACGCCGACATCCGCCCCGAGAAGGGTCTCTACCAGCGCCTCGTGGCGGCCGGCCGGATCGACCGCCTCCTGTCGGACGGCGCGATCGAGGACGCCATGCACGACCCGCCGGAGGACACCCGGGCGTACTTCCGGGGGCGCTGCTTGGAGAAGTACGCCGAGCACGTGGCCGCCGCCTCCTGGGACTCGGTGATCTTCGACCTGCCCGGCCGCGAGTCGCTCCAGCGGGTCCCGACGATCGACCCACTGCGCGGCAGCAAGGCGCACGTCGGTGAACTGCTGGACCGAAGCGCGACGGCGGAGGCATTGTTCGCCGCGCTCACCCGCTGAGTCGTCCCCTCGCCGTCACTGCTCGCTCGCTAGGGTGGGGTCATGGCACAGGAGCAGAAGCAGCCGCGTCGCTCGTCCGAGACCGAGGAGTCCGTCGAGACGACCCCGGAGACCGATGTCGCGGAGCGCAAGGAGGCCCTCGACAGCGATGTCGACGACCTCCTCGACGAGATCGACGACGTGCTCGAGACCAACGCCGAGGACTTCGTGAAGTCGTTCATCCAGAAGGGCGGGGAGTAGGCCTTGGGCGAGCGAAGCGAGCCCAACATCCGAAACTGCGCCCTGAGTGCCTCATGCGCGCCCGGAGCGAAGCGAGTACGTGCATGAGCAGTCCGCGCCTCCCGGCCGCGTTCCTGCAGCCGGGCACTTCGTCGTTCTCGGAGTTCCTCTCGGTCCAGGCGCCCGACCTGCTGCCGGGTCGCCGAGCGATCCCACAGGGCCACGCCGGTGACCTCGCGCCGCACGGCACCACGATCGTCGCGGCGACGTTCCCGGGCGGCGTGATCATGGCCGGTGACCGGCGCGCCACGATGGGCAACGTCATCGCCCAGCGCGACATCCAGAAGGTGTTCCCGGCCGACGAGTTCTCGGCCGTCGGCATCGCCGGCACCGCGGGGCTCGCCGTCGAGATGGTGCGGCTCTTCCAGACGGAGCTCGAGCACTACGAGAAGATCGAGGGCAGCACGCTGTCCATGGACGGCAAGGCGAACCGGCTCTCGACGCTGATCCGCAACAACCTCGGCCTGGCGATGCAGGGGCTGGCCGTCGTACCTCTCTTCGCCGGCTACGACCACAACACCGAGGGTGGCCGGATCTTCAGCTACGACCTGACCGGTGGCCGCTACGAGGAGACTGCCTTCCACTCGGTCGGCTCCGGCTCGCTGTTCGCCCGCGGGTCCCTCAAGAAGCTCTACCGCGACGACTTCACCGCCGAGCAGACGGTCCAGGCTGTCGTCGAGGCGCTGTACGACGCGGCCGACGACGACTCGGCGACGGGCGGACCTGATGTGACGCGCCGGATCTTCCCCGTCGTCCAGGTGATGACCACCGATGGCGGCTACCGGATGGCGGACGCCGAGGTCGCCGCCATCGCGGACCGGGTGATCTCCGGCCGGATGGGCAGGCCCGACGGCCCGGCGGCCGCGCTGGACGGGGGCGCCTCATGAGCATGCCGTTCTACGTCTCGCCCGAGCAGCTGATGAAGGACCGCGCCGACTTCGCGCGCAAGGGCATCGGCCGCGGTCGCTCCGTCGTCGCGGTGCAGTACGCCGACGGCGTCCTCTTCGCGTCCGAGAACCCCTCCCAGGCGTTGCACAAGGTCTCCGAGATCTATGACCGGATCGCGTTCGCCGCGGTCGGCCGCTACAACGAGTTCGAGAACCTCCGCATCGCCGGCGTACGCCTCGCCGACATGCGCGGCTATGCGTACGACCGCCGCGACGTGACGGGCCGTGCTCTGGCCAACGCCTACGCCCAGACCCTCGGCACGATCTTCTCCAGCGGCGGCGAGAAGCCGTACGAGGTGGAGCTCTTCGTTGCCGAGATCGGCGACAGCGCGGCCGATGACCAGCTCTACCGACTGACCTACGACGGTCAGGTCGCGGACGAGCACGGCTACGCGGTGATGGGTGGTGCGGCGGACGTCGTCGGCGGCTACCTGAAGGAGCACTACGTCGAGGCCGGGTCGCTGGCCGACGCCCTGCGGGTCGCCGTCGCGGCCCTGGGACACACCGACGCCGAGGACCGGGTGATCCCGGTGGCCGACCTGGAGGTCGCGGTGCTCGACCGCACCCGGAGCCAGCCGCGGAAGTTCGTCCGGCTGCGTCCGGCGCGACTCGACGAGCTGCTCGCCGGCCGCGGCCAGGTCACCCCGGCGCTTCCGGACGTTGACTCCGATGACCCGTCCGATGCGACCGGTCGGGGGAGCGGCATCGCTCCGGTCGAGGATCCGAGCGGTGAGCCTCCGATCGCTCCTCCGTCCTGACTGCGGTCCTTGCGCCTTGGCGCGATCGATCCTTGCCGTTTGGTCACCAACCGCAGATCTGGCACGCTCCCGCCTGCGGTTGGTGACCAAACGAAGGGCCTTCGATCGCGTCGGTACCCGTTGCTCATCCACAGCCCGAAATCGGCGACGTTTCCGGCGCCCGATTCCGACGCACGGTGTGTCGCATGGACGAGGACACCAATGTCGACCCGGCGTTTCGGGGTGAGATCCGGCTGGTGACGCAGCGTCGCGTCAGCCACGGCCTGGGCGTGTGGAAGAAGCCTGGTCTCAGCCCCGCCGAGGAACGACGACGCGACCTGAAGGCCTTCCTGCTGGTGCTGCCCCCTGGTGCGGTCTTCACGCACCTCACCGGAGCCGAGCTTCTCGGCTGGGACCTTCCGAAGCTCCCTGAGCAGGTGCCGGTGTTCGCTGCTGTCACCGGGGACGCGCCACGCCCGCGCCGCCACGGGCTGATCTGCTCGCGCCTGGTGGCTCGGCACCCGCCAGTAATCCGCGACGGCCTTCCGGTCGAAGGCGCGGAGGAGATTCTGCTGCGAGCAGCCCGCGATCTCAGCCTTCTCGACCTCATGATCCTCCTGGAATCGGCCCTCCGCCTCGGCCACGTCGACACCGATCGGATGACCGCACTCCTGGCGTCACGCCGCCCTGGCGTGCGGATGCTTCGGGAAGCATGGCGACGCGCGACAGGCAAGAGCGAGTCGGGCGGCGAGACCGTGCTGCAGGCTTTCCACCGCGCCATGGACGTGCCGTTCCAGCCGCAGGTCGAGGTGTACGACGACCAGGGCAATCTGGTCGCACGCGCCGACATCCAGGTCCTCGGGACGCCGTACCTGCACGAGTACGACGGCGAGCACCATCGCCGCAGAGACCAACAGAAGGTCGACCTACGCCGAGAGCGCGGGATCACAGCAGCGTCGTACGTCCGCAAGGGCTTCGTGCTCGACGACCTGCTCAACCATCCAGCAGTCGTGATGCACGAGATCGACAAGGCGCTCGGCCGGCCGCACGACCTCGGCCGACTCCGGCGGTGGAAGAAGCTGGTCGAGAACTCGCTCTATTCAGGGGCCGGCCGCGATCGGATCATGAATCGCTGGCGGCGGCTCGCCGGCATGGTCGACTGGTCCGGTTCTGCGTAGCTCAGCCCTCCAGCTGCGGTTGGTGACCAAACTGCGACCAGAGATTGCGCCACACATCCGTGCGAATTCCCATCTGGCACCTAGGCTGCATTCATGGATCGGCGGATCTTCGGTATCGAGAACGAGTACGGCGTCACGTGCACGTTCAAGGGCCAGCGCCGGTTGAGCCCCGACGAGGTGGCGCGCTACCTGTTCCGCAAGGTGGTCAGCTGGGGTCGCAGCAGCAACGTCTTCTTGCGCAACGGCGCCCGCCTGTACCTCGATGTCGGTAGCCACCCGGAGTACGCCACACCCGAGTGCGACGACGTCGTTGAGCTGGTCACGCACGACAAGGCGGGGGAGCGTGTCCTCGAGGGGCTGCTCCTCGACGCCGAGCAGCGGCTGCACGACGAGGGCATCGCCGGCGAGATCTACCTGTTCAAGAACAACACCGACTCCGCCGGCAACTCCTACGGCTGTCACGAGAACTACCTCGTCAGTCGCGCGGGCGAGTTCTCTCGACTCGCGGACGTGCTCATTCCGTTCCTGGTAACCCGCCAGATCGTGGTCGGGGCGGGCAAGATTACCCAGACCCCGCGCGGGGCCAACTTCAGCGTCTCGCAGCGTGCAGAGCACATCTGGGAAGGCGTCAGCAGCGCCACCACCCGCAGCCGGCCCATCATCAACACCCGCGACGAGCCCCACGCTGACGCGGAGAAGTACCGGCGACTGCACGTGATCGTCGGTGACTCGAACATGAGCGAGACCACCACCATGCTCAAGGTTGCGAGCTGCGACCTGGTCCTCCGGATGATCGAGGAGGGCGTGGTGATGCGCGACCTCACGATGGAGAACCCGATCCGCGCGATCCGTGAGATCTCCCACGACGTCACCGGTCGTCGCAAGATCAGGCTCGCCAACGGCCGCGAGGCCAGCGCGCTCGACATCCAGCATGAGTACTTCGCGAAAGCCCGCGACTTCGTGGACCGGCGCGAGATCAGCACTCCCGTCATCGAGGCCGCGCTCGACCTGTGGGAGCGCGGCCTGAAGGCGGTCGAGTCCGACGACCTCGGACTCGTCGACCGCGAGATCGACTGGGTCATCAAGTGGAAGCTCATCGAGCAGTACCGTGCCAAGCACGGACTCCCGCTCGGACATCCCAGGATCGCCCAGCTCGACCTCGCCTACCACGACATCCACCGCGACCGTGGTCTCTACTACCTGCTCGAGAAGCGCGGGATGGTCGCCCGGATGACGACCGACCTCAAGATCTTCGAGGCCAAGTCGGTGCCGCCGCAGACCACCCGAGCGCGTCTGCGCGGCGAGTTCATCCGCCGCGCCCAGGAACGCCGTCGCGACTTCACGGTCGACTGGGTGCACCTGAAGCTGAACGACCAGGCGCAGCGGACCGTGCTGTGCAAGGACCCGTTCCGGGCGTACGACGAGCGGGTGCAGCGGCTGATCGACGGAATGTGACCGGCTCCTATCCGCCGATTGGTCACCAACCGCACAGATCGAGGTCCGACACCTGCGGTTGGTGACCAATCGGTGGACACCACCCGGCGGTCAGGATCCGCTCAGGGTCGACGGCTACTGTGTCCGGGCTGGCCGACCGCATCGAGTTGACCATGCATCGAGTCCTGTACCCGAACCGAAGGTTGATCCTGTGTCACGACGTCTCCGACGCCTCCCGGTCCTGCTCCTCCCGCTCGTCCTGGGCACCACGCTGGTCGCCTGTGGCTCCGACAGCGGCTCCGACGGCGGCGGCGACGACTCGAGCTCGTCCGACGCGCTCCACGGCATCACCATCACCGGCGACGTCGGTAAGGCGCCGGAGGTGAAGTGGGACGGCAAGCTCGACGTCAAAAAGACCGAGACCACCGTCGTCACCGAGGGTGACGGTGAAAAGGTGGTCGACGGCGACCAGGTCTCGGCCCACATCTGGATCGGCAATGGCGCCACGCAGAAGCAGGCCTACAGCACGTACGACGAGGGCAAGCCGGAGGCGATTCCGGCCAGCGACGACCTCAACCCGGTCTTCAAGGACGCCGTGCTCGGTCAGACGGTCGGCTCCCGCGTAGCCGTCACGGCGACCGCGGCGGACGCGTTCGGCGAGAGCGGCAACCCCCAGATGGGCATCGGCAACAAGGACTCGATTCTCATGATCGTCGACCTGATGAGCGTGACGACCGTGCTCGACGGCCCGGAGGGCAAGGAGCAGAAGGCGCCGTCGTGGGCGCCCGGTCTGGTCACCGACGGCGACAAGGTCACCGGCCTCGACTTCAGCGGTACGCCGGAGCCCAACGGCAAGCTCCGCTCGGCCGCGCTCATCCAGGGCTCGGGCGACAAGGTCGAGAAGGGCCAGAACATCACGGTCAACTACCTCGGCCAGGTCTACGGCGGCAAGAAGCCGTTCGACGAGAGCTACAGCGGCGAGCCGGCCTCCTTCGCCATCGGCGTGGGCCAGGTCGTGCCCGGCTGGGACAAGACCCTGGTCGGCGCTACGGTCGGCAGCCGGATGATCCTGGCGATCCCCCCGGCCGACGGCTACGGCAAGAAGGGCAACGACCAGGCCGGCATCAAGGGCACCGACACGCTGTACTTCGTGGTCGACATCCTGGCTGCAGCCTGATCCATCGGGAAGGATCAGCAGCATGAGCAGCACCACGAGCAGGAAGAGCGAGCGCCTGCTGAACCTGCTGATCATGCTGCTGGTCCAGCGCCACTACGTCAGCAAGGACCGGATCCGCGAGTTCCTCTACCCGGACGCCTCCACCGAGGCCTTCGAGAAGATGTTCGAGCGGGACAAGGAAGAGCTGCGCAGCCTCGGCGTACCCATCGAGGTCGGCAACATGGACGCCTACTTCGACGACGAGCCCGGCTACCGGATCCGCCCCGACCTGCTGTCGCTACCTGACATTGCTCTCACCCCTGACGAGGCCGCGGTCATCGGTCTGGCCACGCGAGTCTGGCAGCATGCTCGCCTCGCCGACGCGACCACGGAAGCGGTCCGCAAACTGACGGCCCTCGGTGTCGACGTCGACGAGTCCGCGCTGGACATCGCCGAGCCCCGGCTCTCGGCCGACGAGCCGTCGTTCGACGTCTTCTGGGAGGCCACCCAGGAGCGGAGCGCGGTCGAGTTCGACTACCGCCGACCCGGCGAGCCGCGCACCACCACCCGCCATCTGCAGCCGTGGGGGGTCGTGCGCTACTCGGGTCGCTGGTACGTCGTCGGCCTCGACACCGACCGGGGTGAGGAGCGGGTCTTCCGCCTCTCCCGGGTCGAGGGAGAGGCCCGGCGTACGGGCGCACCCGGCGCGTACGACGTACCGCCCGGCACCGACGTCCGGGCCACCGCCGTCCGGCTCGCGCCGCCGCCCTCGGTCGGGGAGGCGGTCGTCCTGGTTCGTCGCGACGCCGGCGTCGCGCTGCGCCGCGACGCGGTGACGATCGAGACCGACGTCGTCGGCCCCGACACCAGAACCGCCTGGGACCGGGTCCGCATCAGCCGTGGTGGCACAGGCGTCGCCGACGAGCTGCTCGGCTACGGTGCGGCCGTGTACGTCGAGTCGCCCGCCGAGCTGCGCACCGAGGTGATCGACCGCCTGCGGGCGGTCGTCCACGGTGTCGAGGTGGCGTCATGACCACTCGCACGAGCGTCCAGCCGGCCGGGGCGAAGGACCAGGTCGCCCGGCTGCTCACCCTGGTGCCGTTCCTGCACGCCCGCGGGGCAGTTCGGCTCGAAGACGCCGCGGCCGCCCTCGGCGTACCCGCCGAGCAGGTCCTCGCCGACCTCAACGTGCTGCTGATGTGCGGGCTGCCGGGTGGCTACCCGGACGATCTCATCGACGTCGACCTCGACGCGCTCGAAGAGCCGGGCGGAGACGGCGTGATCCGGGTGACCAACGCCGACTACCTGGCGCGGCCCCTGCGGCTGACGCCCACCGAGGCCACGGCCATCATCGTCGCCCTCCGGGCACTGCGGGGGAGCGCTGCCGAGGAGACCCGGGAGATCGTCGACCGGGCGCTCGGCAAGCTCGAGGCGGCAGCTGCCCACGGCTCGGCTGTCGCACAGATCGACCCAGGTGATGCCCCGGGTGGTCCCGACCTGGTCCGGCTGGAGGCCGAGCTGCGCCAGGCCAGCTCCCAGCACCGGCAGGTGCGCCTGAGCTACTACGTGCCCTCGCGCGACGAGCAGTCGGAGCGGATCGTCGACCCGCGGGGGATCGTCACCGTCCAGGGCTTCACCTACCTGGACGCGTGGTGCCACAGCGCCGAGGCGCCCCGCCATTTCCGGCTCGACCGGATCGCTCAGGCCGTCGTCCTCGATAGCGAGATCCAGACGGACCCCGAGCCGCCGCGCGACCTGGGCAAGGAGGGGTTCTTCCAGAGCTCGCCCGAGTCGACGCTGGCGACCATCGAGCTCGACCCGTCGGCCCGTTGGGTCGTCGAGTATTACCCCGTCCAAGCGGTACGCCGGCGCCGCGGCGGCCGGCTCGAGGTGGACCTCGTGGTGGCCAACGAGCGGTGGCTCCAGCGGCTGCTGCTGAGGCTCGCCCCGCACGCGCGGGTGCTGAGTCCTCCGACGTACGCCGCGTCGTACGCCGCTGCCGCGCGCGAGGCGCTCGACCTCTACCCGTGAGAGCCGGTCACCACCCACCCAGGCGTAGCATGGCCAACGCCAGCAACCAACAGATGAGGTCACGATGCTCAACCCGATGATCGGAATGCCCCAGGGAGCCGAGTGGCTCGTGATCCTGGCAATCGTGGTGCTGGTCTTCGGCGCCGCCAAGCTGCCCGATCTGGCGCGCGGCACCGGCCAGGCGCTGCGCATCTTCAAGGCCGAGACCAAGGGCCTGCGCGACGACGAAGAAGACGAGGCCAAGGACCAGTCCACGCCTCCCGTCGCCCCGCCGCCGGTCGAGCTCCCGCCGACCGCTCCCCAGCAGCCGATCGCGGAGCAGCCTCAGGCCGAGGACCGCCAGGCCGACAAGAACAACGGCTGACCCCGGACGCCCCGAACGCCCGTGGCGCTACGAGGTATCTTTCGGCTCTTTTCCGGCAAGCCCGTCCACCCCGTGGGGGAGGACGGCCGGATGGCGCTCTCGGACCACTTCCGGGAGCTGCGCGCGCGCGTCCTCAAGGTCGCGCTGACGTTCCTGGTCGTGTTCGTCGTCTCGCTGTTCTTCTTCGACCCGCTCTTCGACTTCGTCTACGGTCCGTACGCCGAGGCCCTGAAGAATCTGCCGGAGAGCCAGAAGAGCGAAGGCGTCACCTCCGGCGCCGGCGGCGGCCTGATGCTTTACCTGAAGATCTGTGCTTTCACGGCACTGCTCATCACCTGCCCCGTCTGGCTCTACCAGATCTGGGCGTTCATCATGCCGGGCCTGCACCCCAGCGAGAAGCGCTGGACCCGGATCTTCGTCGCGATCGCCGTCCCACTCTTCCTGATCGGCGTCGTGCTCGGCTGGCTCACGCTCCCCAAGGGCCTCGAGGTCCTGATCGGCTTCAACCCCGAGGTCCTCACCAACCTCATCGAGTTCAACGACTACCTCCAGTTCCTCACGCGCACTCTTCTGGTGTTCGGGCTCGCGTTCGAGATCCCGGTCTTCGTGGTGATGCTCAACCGCGCCGGGGTCGTGAAGGGCAAGACCCTCGCGCAGTACCGGCCCTGGATCATCATCGGCATCTTCGTGTTCGCCGCCATCGCGACGCCGTCCACCGACCCGTTCACCATGACCATCATGGCCGTGCCGATGGTGCTGCTCTACGGCATCTCCGAGGTCATGGCGAGGGTCCATGACCGCCGCAAGGCCGAGCGTGCCCCGAACGCCGGCCTGTCACCCGACGAGGCGTCGCCGCTGTGACGGACGAGTCTCTGGACGGCGACCTGGGCGCGGTCGACCCCTTCGACCTCCCGGAGTGGCTCGGCGTTGCCGAGGTGACCTGGTCTGCGCGTGCCGGCCTGCGCACCGGGTACGCCGTACCCGGTGACCTCCACGCCGACGGCCACGAACCGCTGGCGTGCGATCTCCTCGGCGTCGACGAGGCCTACCCGGTCCCGATCGCGCCCGACGGCGTACGTCTGCGAGCCCACCAGGCCTGGCGGAACGGCGAGGTCCACCTGGTCCGCCGTGGCGGCCGCCTGGCCCTGGCCGTGCCGGGCACCTTCTTCACCGCCGACCTGGTCCTGGATGCGTTCGCGCGGCTCGCCCGGGCGGTGGGCGCCTCGGCGGACCGGTACACCGTCCTGTTGCGGATCGGGGAGTCCGGTCGTTAGCTCGCTCATCTGCGCCGTTTGGTCACCAACCGCAGATTTCCGGCGTCAGATCTGCGGTTGGTGACCAAACGACGGCCCCCGATGGCTACTGTTCGCCCGTGACCGGCAGCCTGGGTGAGACCGTGCTCCTGACCAACCCGACGTCCGGCAAGGGGCGCGGGGCCAAGGCGCGCGACGCAGCGCTCGCGCGGTTCAAGGAGTCGGGGCTGACGCCGCGCAGCCTGGCCGGCCGCGACGCCGACGAGGCACTCGACATTGCCCGGCAGTGCGTGGCCGACGGTGTGGAGACGCTGGTCATCGCGGGCGGGGACGGCATGGTCCACATCGGGGTTCAGGCGATCGCCGGCACCACCACCAGGCTCGGGATCATCCCGGCGGGCACCGGCAACGACGTCGCCCGCTACTTCGACCTGGCCCGCAAGGACCCGCGCGCCGCCGCTGAGCGCGTCCTGGCCGGCCGCACCCGGACCGTCGACCTGGCCCGCAGCGGGTCGCAGTACTTCACCACCGTGCTGTGTGCCGGGTTCGACGCGGTCGTCAACGAGCGGGCCAACAAGATGACCTGGCCGAAGGGGCAGATGCGCTACAACATCGCCACCCTCGCCGAGCTGCGCACGTTCAACCCGCTGCCCTACACACTCGAGCTGGACGGCGAGACGCTCTCGCTCGAGGCGATGATGGTCTCGGTCGGCAACGGGCCGTCGTTCGGCGGCGGCCTGCGGATCACCGAGGGCGCGATCCTCGACGACGGAATGCTCGATGTCGTCATCATCAAGCCGATGAGCAAAGGCGCCCTCGTGCGCACCTACCCGAAGCTCTTCAAGGGCACCCACACCACCCACCCGGCGTACGAGCACCACCGCGTGCGGTCGGTGACGATCGCGGCACCCGGCATCGTCTCGTACGCCGACGGCGAGCGGTTCGGACCGCTCCCACTCACCGTGGAGTGTGCTCCGGGAGCCCTGACGGTTCTCGCGTAGGTTTGGCCGTATGAGCACCGCGGACGACCAGGAACTCTCGCCGTCCGAGCGGTACTCGTCGTACCGCAAGCAGAAGGCGCACCCGGTCCTCAGGGACTTCGCCGGCCTCTACGACTTCCCGCTCGACGACTTCCAGTACCGCGGCTGCGAGGCCATCGAGGAGGGCCGCAGCGTCCTGGTCGCCGCCCCGACCGGCTCCGGCAAGACGATCGTGGGCGAGTTCGCCGTACATCTGGCTCTCGAGACCGGCCGCAAGGCGTTCTTCACCACGCCGATCAAGGCGCTCTCGAACCAGAAGTACGCCGACCTCGTGGCCCGCTACGGCGCCGACAAGGTCGGCCTGCTGACCGGGGACAACGTCGTCAACGGTGAGGCACCGGTCGTCGTGATGACGACCGAGGTGCTGCGCAACATGCTGTACGCCGGGTCGCGCACGCTGCTCGGCCTCGGGTTCGTCGTCATGGACGAGGTCCATTACCTCGCGGACCGTGCGCGCGGTGCCGTCTGGGAAGAGGTGATCATCCACCTCCCGGAGTCGGTCGCCCTGGTGTCGCTCTCGGCGACGGTCTCCAACGCGGAGGAGTTCGGGGAGTGGCTCGCGACCGTGCGCGGTGATACCACCGTCATCGTCGAGGAGCGCCGCCCGGTCCCGCTCTACCAGCACGTCATGGTCGGCAAGCGGCTCCTCGATCTCTTCGCGTCATCCGACGTCGACGCGGCTGCCGGTTTCGTCAAGGAAGGCGCCCCGGTCAACGACGAGCTGCTCAAGGTCGCCCGCGACGACTGGGCCAGCACGCGCATCAAGGACCGGCGTACGCCGCGGGGCGCGAAGAAGACCGGGCAGCGCAACGTCGGGAACGGCCGCCGGGTCTGGATCCCGAGCCGCGTCGACGTCATCGACCGGTTGGACCGGGAGGGCTTGCTGCCGGCGATCGTCTTCGTCTTCAGCAGGGTGGGCTGCGACGCCGCCGTGACGCAGTGCCTCAACGCCGGGATCCGCCTGACCAAGCCGGAGGAGCGCGACGAGATCTTCGCGTTCGTCGAGGAGTCCTGCCGGCACCTCCCGCCCGACGACCTGCAGGTGCTCGGCTACCACGACTTCCTCGACGGCCTGACTCGCGGCATCGCCGCCCACCACGCGGGGATGCTGCCCGCGTTCAAGCAGTGCGTGGAGGAGCTCTACGTCCGCGGGCTCTGCAAGGTCGTCTTCGCGACGGAGACCCTCGCGCTGGGCATCAACATGCCCGCTCGCACCGTGGTCATCGAGAAGCTCGACAAGTGGAACGGCGAGACGCACGCGGCGATCACGCCGGGGGAGTACACGCAGCTCACCGGCCGGGCAGGGCGTCGCGGTCTCGATGTCGAGGGTCACGGCGTCGTGCTCTGGCAGCCCGGGATGAACCCGCGCGAGCTGGCCGGCCTCGCCTCCACCCGCACCTATCCGCTGCGCTCGTCGTTCCGGCCGTCGTACAACATGGCCGTCAACCTGGTGCACCAGTTCGGCCGCACCACGTCGCGCGAGCTGCTGGAACAGTCCTTCGCGCAGTTCCAGGCCGACAAGGCCGTCGTCGGGCTCGCCCGGCAGTTGCGCAAGGCGGAGGAGGCCCTGGAGGGCTACCGCGAGGCTGCCGCGTGCGACCGCGGCGACTTCATGGAGTACGCCGGCCTGCGCCAGCGGATCAGCGACGCCGAGAAGGGCGCCAGCAAGGCCCGCAAGGCCGACCTCCGCGACGAGGCGATGGAGTCCCTGAGTCACCTGAAGCCCGGTGACGTGATCATGGTGCCGACCGGCAAGTTCGCCGGCTGGGCCGTGGTGATCGACCCCGGTTGGTCGCCCGAGGGGCCGCGGCCGTACGTCGTGACGTCCGACCGCCAGGCCCGGCGGCTCGCGATGATCGACTTCCCGGCGCCCGTGGAGGCGATGGGGAAGGTCCGGATCCCGAAGAACTTCAACGGCCGCAACCCGCAGATGCGCCGTGACCTCGCCTCGGCACTCAAGTCGAAGACCCACGACCTGGCGCCGCCGCGGCTGACCAAGCAACGTGGGCGCGACCAGACGCGCACGCACGCCGACGAGGAGATCAGCCGGTTGCGGGACGAGCTGCGGGCGCACCCGTGCCACGACTGCCCCGACCGTGAGGACCACGCTCGCTGGGCGGAGCGCTACTACAAGCTCGACCGGGACGCCCAGACCCTGCGCCGCCGAGTGGAGCAGCGCACCAACACCGTGGCCCGCCAGTTCGACCGCGTCTGCGACGTGCTGACCGCCCTGGACTACCTCGAGGGTGACACGATCACCGACCGCGGCCGGCACCTGATGCGGCTCTACTCCGACATGGACCTGGTGGCCGCTGAGTCGATCCGCCTGGGCCTGTGGGACGACCTGTCTCCGTCCGGCCTGGCTGCCGCTCTGTCGGTGCTCGTCTTCGAGGCCCGCAGGCCCGACGATGCGTCGTCGCCGCGGCTGCCGGGCGGCGCCGTACGCGAGGTCATCGGCGAGATGGTCAAGCTCTGGGGCGCGCTCGACGCCCTCGAGCGCGACCACAAGCTCGACTTCCTGCGGCAGCCCGACCTCGGGTTTGCGTGGGTGGCCTACCGCTGGGCCGAGGGGGACGACCTCGATGACGTGCTCAGGGTCAGCGACCTCGCGGCGGGGGACTTCGTGCGCTGGATGAAGCAGCTCATCGACCTCGCCGGCCAGGTCGCCGGTGCCGCCGGTGACAGCCCCCTGCGTGAGACCGCGCGCCAGGTGGTCAGGGCCCTTCGTCGCGGCGTGGTCGCGTACGACAGCCTGACGGACGACGAGGTCTAGGCGGGGAAGTAGCGCCAGCGACCCTCGGAGACCACGTCGACCTGGTCGCCGGTCACCCTGATCGCAGTCTGGTCGTCGATGGCGTACGCCGGTGCGCCGAGCCCAGCAGCCCATCGCTCCGCTGCGTCCATCGTGTTGTCCGGCATCAGCTCGTGGTCGACGTGCGGGAAGATCGAGAAGTCGACGACGCCCAGCGTCCGGTCGTCCTCGGTGGGCGGCGTCCAGCTCACGAAGTCATCACCGACACGGGGCGTCAGCACCATGCTCCCCGCGCTCATCCCGACCCAGACGGTGTCGGGCAGGGAGGGCAGGACGTCCGCCAGCCCGGACTCCCGCATCCAGTGGCACAGGTACGCCGCGTCACCGCCGTCGACGAGCAGGACGTCCGCCGCCCGCACCCACGGGACCCAGCGCTCGGCGCCGATGCTCGGGAGCGCGGTGAGCTCCAGCAGGCCCAACGACCGCCAGCCGAGATCGCACATGCCCGTCGGCGGCTGACCGGCGACGAAGCGCCAGGCCGAGGCCGGCGTACACATCGGGTGCCCGTAGGTGGCCGTGGGGATGCAGAGTGCGTCGGCCTCGTTGATCGGCTTGCCCAGGAGCTCGACGAGTGCCTCCTGGATGGTCGGGTTCCGGACTCCCCCCGAGGTGAGCAGCATCTTCACCGGCGCCTCCCGGCTCGAGTGTGTGGTGGGTTGCTGTCGCGTACTGACCGGGAGACGGCGTCGGAATCATCGCCGTTTGGTCACCATCCGCAGATCTGGGGCCCCGGAATCTGCGGTTGGTGACCAAACGGCGGGCCTCGGGCATATCAGTCGAGAGCATGCGGCAACAGCGCCAGCTCCCGCGAGAGCGCCCGAAACCGCTGCTCGCCGAGACCCGCCGAGATCGCCGACTCGATCAGCCGCTCCTCGTGCCGGATTCGGTCGGCGAGGGCCTCACCCGCCGGCGACAGGGCCGCCACGACGCGGCGCTTGTCGGCGGGGTCGATGCGCCGCACGATCATGCCGCGTTCCACAAGCTTGTCCATGTGCCGGGTCAGAGTCGCGCTGGGCACCGCGGCGGCTTCGGCGAGCGGGGACATCCCGATCCCGGGGCGCTCGTGGAGCACCGACATGATCCACCAGTGCTCGAGGCTCAGGCCCACCTCGTCGAGGGCGGGCTGCAGGCGGAGCCGGATCCGGTGCTCGGACTGCTTCAGGAGCAGCGCCAGGCTCAGCACGCCGCGCGCACTGTCGGAGACACTCTCGGTCATCCGGCCCTCCTGCGCTCACGGATCGGTGTCGGTGTGGTGACGAGGGTGTCTCGCCCTGCCAACACCCCGGAGACGTGCCCTCCAACTACCCCTATGTTAGGTGCCGCCAGGGCAGATTGCCCCTGGTGACGCACCCTGTCAGCCGAGGCTCCAGCGATTCCGTCGGAGGTCCTGTGCACGAACCCGACGCGTTGCACCGACGCAGTCCCGAGGTGCTGTCGATCGCCTTCGTCGTACCTATGCAGGGGCCGACCGGGATCTACGGGCCGTCCTGCCTCGCCTGTGGCGAGCTGGCCGCGGAGCAGCTCAACCGGCACGACGGCATCGGCGGGCGCCGGGTCGAGCTGATCAGGGTCGACGCGGGGCGTACGCCGGAGATCGTGGCCGAGGAGGTCGGCTCCTTGGTCGACTCCGGTCGGGTCGAGGCCGTAGCCGGCTGGCACATCTCGGCCGTCCGCCAGGCGATCACGAAGCGCATCGGTGGGCGGGTGGTCTACGCGTTCGCGGCGATGCACGAGGGTCGCGACGACACGCCGGGCGTCTACATGCTCGGCGAGCGGCCGATCAACCAACTCCTGCCCGCGACCCACTGGATGCGGCGTGAGCTGGGGATCAGCCGCTGGGCGATCGTCGGCAACGACTACGTCTTCCCGCGTGTCACGGGCGCGATCGCCCGCCAGACCCTCGCCCAGCAGGGGCCGTCCGAGATCGTGAGCGAGACCTACGTACCGCTCGGCACCACCGACTTCCGACCGGTGCTCAGCGATCTCACCCGGCAGGGCATCGACGGCGTGATCATGTTGCTGATGGGGCAGGACGCCGTGCACTTCAACCGGCAGTTCGCCCGCGCGGGCCTCAGCACCGTGCTGCCCCGCCTCAGCCCCGCGGTCGAGGAGAACACCTTGCTCGCCGGCGGTCCGGGCGCCAACGACGGCCTGTACGCCGCCGCGGCGTACTTCGACGGCCTCCGCACCACCGAGAGCCTCGAGCTGGCTCGCGACTACCACGCGCGCTGGGGTCCGTGGGCGCCGGCGCTCAATGCCGTCGGCGAGTCCTGCTACGAGGCGATCCACTTCCTGGCGCAGATGGCGCTGGTCAACGGCTCGCTCGACGTCCGCGCCCTCGGCAGGATGGGGAGCGGCCACTTCTACGACAGCCCGCGCGGGCTGATGCGTCTCGACGGGAACCTCGTCAACCAGGATGTGTACGTCGCAGCGGCGCACGGGCTGGAGTTCGAGGTGCAGCAGCAGATCTCGCGCACGACCTGACCACCTCGGTCCACACGTCCGCGGGCGCCGCCAGGTGCGCCTCGGACGCCAGCCGTCGCCACAGGGTGTCCCCGGACTCGAGTGAGTAGCGGTGGTCGGGGTCGACGTCGGGCGCCGTCACGCCGACGAGCAGCACGGAGCCGACGACCCGGTGCGGCCCTAGGACGGCGGCGGACACCTCCGGCGAGAGCCACAGCTCCTCGACCAGCAGAGGCACATCGTCCGGGCCGAGGACCGACAGGTGCTGCTCGACGGCTCCCGGGTGCTCGCCGTACCTCCCCAGCACCAGCGTCTCGCGCAGCGCCAGCACCGATCCGGGAGCCATCCGGACCGCCGTACGGCGAACCGTCCGCGAGCCGGCCGACGCGACGAACGGCTCACCGTGCCAGACCAGGTGCGCGCCCTTATCGAGGACGGCATGCACGTCCCAGGTCGCGACGCCGCCGCGCATGTCGTAGGCGACGGTGCCGGCAGGCTCGACGAGGTCCAGTCGCGCACCTGCGGCGACGTGGACGTCGATCTGGATGCGGTCACCGGCCAGCAGCATCGCCCCCTCCGGCACCAGCGAGACCCGAGCACCGGTGGTGTCGGAGTCCAGCAGCATCGGCCTGAGCAGCGGCAGCTCAGGAAGCCCGCTGGAGGTCGTCCGCACCCGCACCCGGCCCCCGGACGGGTCGAGGCGCACCTCGATCCGGGTGCGGCTGACGCCGTCGAGGACCGGCGCGTCAGGCGTGGGCGTGGTCGTGGTCATGGGGGTGACTGTGGGAGTGGGCCGCCATCGGCCCCGGGTCCTGGGGCACGAGGTGGCCGGCCCGGTGGACGGCGAGCTGGTCGAGCACCCAGGTGGTGAGCTCGGCGATCGAGGCCGGCGACGTCCGCGACAGCGCGACGACCCGGCGCCCGGACCTCGCGCCGCTGGCGTCTGCGACCATCCGGTCCGCGTCGACGCCGACGTGTACGGCGAGGTCGGTCTTGTTGATCACCAGCAGGTCGGCCCGCTCGATGCCCGGTCCGCCCTTGCGGGCCACGTCTCCGCCGCCGGCGACGTCGAGCACGAAGATCTGGACGTCCACGAGAGCGGGGGAGAACGTCGCCGTCAGGTTGTCGCCGCCGGACTCGATCATCACCACGTCGAGACCCGGGAAGTCCTCCTCGAGCTCCTCGACGGCGAGCAGGTTGGCGGTGATGTCGTCCCGGATGGCGGTGTGCGGGCAGGCACCGGTCTCGACCGCACGGATCCGGTCGGGGTCGAGCACCCCGGCCGACCTCAGGAACCGGGCGTCCTCATCGGTGTAGATGTCGTTGGTGACGACCGCCAGCCGGAGCTGGTCGGCGAGCTCGCGGCACAGCAGCGCGATCAGCGAGCTCTTGCCGGTCCCGACGGGTCCGCAGACCCCCAAGCGGAGGCCGCGGTCGGGGGACGAGTGATGGTGGTCAGGCACTGAACAACCTCCTGCTGGTGCGGGCGTGGGCCTGCGCCCACGCCTCGATCTGGGGGGCACCCGCCGCGGGCACCTCGTCCGGCCGGGTCAACCCGGCGACCGAGACCGCCATCGCCGCGACAGCTGGGAGCGCGTCGAGCACCCAGCCCGCGACGACGGCCGGGTCCAACGGGTCGAGCTTCAGGGCGGCCGCGGCCACCGTCTGGACGTCGTCGTACCCGATCAGCCTGGCCAGCGCTGCCGGGGCCAGCGACGTCGCGTCTGCCACCGCGGCGAGGGCCAGCGCACGGCACGGGCGGTCGGCGTCCGCAAGCACCCTGAGTGCTCCGGAACCAGGCCACAGGCGACCAGCCAGCCGCAGCAGTGCGCGCGCCTGCTGCCGGGACGTCTGGCGCATCGCCGGGCTCGGCGTGCGCGCGGCCCAGGCCGCGGAGACAGGCTCCAGGGCGAGCCCGGCGCGGAGGTGGTGGAGCGCGACGACGGCGACGCCCGCCTCGACCCGGGTGACGGTGCGCAGCCGGGTGGCGGCGTACGACGGCACCTCGGCCGTCATCAGCCCGTCTCTCAGGGCGGGCTCCAGGCCGGCCGACTGGGTGTGCCCCGCGACGGGGAGCCGGGCGTCGGCCAGCAGCATCAGGACGAGGTCGGGCTCCATCGCGCTCAGAACATCGAGTAGAGCTGGGCGAGCGGGAGCTGCTCGGCGGGCTGCGGGCAGATCGGCTCCCCGTCGATGTCGATCGCGAACGTCTCGGGGTCCACGCGGATGGACGGCAGGGTGTCGTTGTTGATCATGTCGCGCTTGGTGAGCTCGCGTGTCGGCGCCAGTCCCGCCAGCCGCCGCCGCAGCCCGAGCCGCTCCGCGAGACCGTCCTCGAGGGCTTCCGGCGCCACGAAGGTCACCGAGTGGTCGGCGCCGGTGTCGTCCACGAGCGTCGGTCGCATCAGGACCGGCTGCGGAGTCGGGATCGAGGCGTTGGGGTCACCGAGCGCACCCCAGACCAGGGCGCCGCCCTTGATGACGACCGACGGCCGGATGCCGAAGAACCGGGGGTCCCAGAGCACCAGGTCGGCCAGCTTGCCGGGCTCGACCGAGCCGATCTCGGCGGCCATGCCATGGGCGATCGCCGGGTTGATCGTGTACTTCGCGACGTAGCGCTTGGCCCGGACGTTGTCGGCCGGACCGCCGATGTCGCCGAGCCGGTGCTTCATCACGTGGGCGACCTGCCAGGTCCGGCAGATGACCTCGCCGATCCGCCCCATCGCCTGGGCGTCCGAGGACGTGATCGAGAGCGCGCCCATGTCGTGCAGCACGTCCTCGGCGGCGATCGTGGTCGCGCGGATCCGGGACTCGGCAAAGGCGAGGTCCTCGGGCACCCGGGGGTTCAGGTGGTGGCACACCATCAGCATGTCCAGGTGCTCGGCGACGGTGTTGACGGTGTGGGGGAGCGTCGGGTTGGTCGACCCCGGGATCACGTGCTCGTACGACGCGATCGTCAGGATGTCCGGGGCGTGCCCGCCTCCGGCGCCTTCGGCGTGGAAGGCGTGGATCCCGCGGCCGTCGATCGCGGCGACGGTCGACTCGAGGTAGCCGGCCTCGTTGAGGCTGTCCGAGTGCAGCGCCACCTGGAGCCCGTGGACGCCGGCTGCGGTCAGAGCGGCGTCGATGGCGGCGGGCGTGGAGCCCCAGTCCTCGTGGACCTTGTAGCAACCGGCCCCCGCCAGTGCCTGCTCGGCGAGACCTGCGGCGCTGACGGTGTTGCCCTTGCCCATCAGCAGGACGTTCAGGGGCAGCGAGTCGAGTGCGCGGTGGATCTGGGTGAGGTGCCACGCGCCGGGGGTCACGGTGGTCGCCTTCGAGCCCTCCGAAGGACCGGTGCCACCGCCGCCGACGGTGGTGATCCCCGTCGCCAGCGCCTCGACCAGCTGGGAGCGGGAGAGGAAGTGGACGTGGATGTCGATCGCGCCCGCGGTCAGGATCTTGCCCTCGCCGGAGATGACGTCGGTGCCGGGCCCGATCACCAGAGAGGGGTGTACGCCGTCGGCGATGTCCGGGTTGCCCGACCGGCCGAGGGCCACGATCCGGCCGTCGCGCAGGCCCACGTCCGCCCGGACGATGCCCCAGTGGTCGAGCACGATCGCGTTGGTGATGACGGTGTCGAGGGCGCCCTCGGCGCGGGTCCGGGTCGACTGCGCCATCGACTCCCGGATGGACTTGCCGCCACCGAAGACGGCCTCCTCGCCTCCGAAGGTCAGGTCCTCCTCCACCTCGATCCAGAGGTCGGTGTCCCCGAGACGCACCTGGTCGCCGACGGTCGGGCCGTACAGCGCGGCGTACGCCGCCCGCGAGATCTCAACCACGGTCACTCCGCACCTGGATGCCCGGCACCGTGCGCAGCCCGCGTAGGGCGACGATGTCGACCTCGCGGGACGCACCGGGCTCGAAGCGCCGCGACGTACCGGACGGGATGTCGAGGCGGAAGCCGTCGGCATCGGCCCGGTCGAACGAAAGCGCGGGGTTCACGTCGGAGAGGTGGATGTGCGAGCCGATCTGCACGGGCCGGTCGCCGGTGTTGACGACCACGATCGTCCGGCGTTCGTCGTCCGTGCGGTCGGCGTTGAGGACGAGCGTGCCCTCGGCGAGCCGGACCGCTCCCGGCCCGTCGGTGTTGGTGGCCATGGTCTTCCCTTCAGGCGATCGGCTGGTGCAGGGTGACGAGCTTGCGGCCGTCCGGGAACGTCGCCTCGACCTGGACGTCGGTGAGCATGGCGGCCACCTCCGGCATCACCTGGTCGCGGCTGAGCACCTCGCGTCCCAGGGTCATCAGCTCCGAGACGGAGACGCCGTCACGGGCCCGCTCGATCACCCAGGTGCTGAGCAGCGCCACGGTCTCGGGGTAGTTGAGGCGGACCCCGCGGGCCAGCCGGTCGCGGGCGACCATGCCCGCGACCGACAGCAGCAGCTTCTCGGTCTCGGAGGGCGTCAGGTGCACGTCAGACCGCCATCGCCGCGCGTACGGCGTCGGTCGCCTCGGTGCCGCCGGCCCCGGTGGAGGTGACGCGTCCGGACTCCAGGACGTAGTAGGAGTCGGTCGCGCGCAGCGCGAAGCCCACGTGCTGCTCGACGAGCAGCACCGAGAGGTCACCGCGCCTCGTCAGCGACGTGATCACGCCCTCGATCTCGGCGACCACGTTGGGCTGGATGCCCTCGGTGGGCTCGTCCAGGATCAGCAGCGACGGCTCGGTGAGCAGGGTCCGCGCGATCGCGAGCTGCTGCCGCTGGCCACCCGACAGCAGCCCGGCCCGCCGGTCGACGAGGCTGGTCAGAGCCGGGAACGTGTCCAGCACGTCGGCGATCCTCCGCTCGCCGCCGCGGCCGCTCGCCACCAGCTGCAGGTTCTCCAAGGTGGTCATCTGCGGGAAGCACTGCTGGCCCTGCGGGACGTAGCCCAGTCCCCGCTTGACCCGCTGGCTGGGGGACAGCTTGGTGACGTCCTCCCCGTTGAGCCGGATCGTGCCCGACCGCACCGGCAGCAGGCCGACAGCTGCGCGGAGCAGCGTGGTCTTGCCGGCTCCGTTGTGGCCCATCACGGCCACCGCACCGCCCGCTGGTACGACGAGGGCGACGTCATGGACGACCATGGTCCGGCCGTAGCCGATGGTGACACCTTCGAGCTCCAGCATCATTCGGCCCCTACCTCGACGGTGCCTGCCTCGACGGACACCGCGTCGACGGTGCGGCCGAGGTAGACCTCCTGCACCCGGGCGTCGGCCTGGACCTCGGCGACGGTGCCCTCGGTCAGCACCTTGCCGGCATGCATCACCGTGACCTTGTCGGCGAAGTTGCGGACGAACTCCATGTCGTGCTCGATGAGCACGATCGTGCGGTCCTGGCCGATCCGGTTCAGCAGCGCACCGGTCTCCTCGCGCTCCTCGGCGCTCATCCCGGCGACCGGCTCGTCGAGCAGCATCACCTTGGCGTCCTGCACCAGCAGCATCCCGATCTCGAGCCACTGCTTCTGGCCGTGCGCGAGGAAGCCGGACGGCTTGTCGCGCAGGTGCGTCAGGCCGATCAGCTCGAGCGCCGACTCGACGTAGTCCGGTACGCCGCGGCGGGGGAGCAGCATGCCCCACGCCTTGCGGTGCACGCCGCCCGCGATGTCGAGGTTCTGCAGGACCGTCAGCTGCTCGAAGACCGTGGCGGTCTGGAAGGTGCGGCCGATGCCGGCGCGCACGATCTGGTGCGACTTCATCGACAGCAGGTCCTGGCCGCGGTAGCGCACGTCGCCGGTCGCCTTCACGAGGCCGGTGATGGCATCGACGACCGTGGTCTTGCCGGCGCCGTTCGGCCCGATCAGGAAGTGCAGCTCGCCCTGGGTCAAGGTGATGTCGACGCCGCTGACCGCCTTGAACCCGTCGAAGTCGACGGTGAGGTCGGAGATCGTCAGGATCTCGACGTCGGAGGGTGTCGTGCCGGTCATGCCGTGACCTCCTTGCGGGACAGGCTGGAGCGGACCTTGCCGGGCACGGAGGCCAGGCCTCCGGGCAGCAGCAGGATGACGAGGATGAAGAGAGCGCCCTGGAAGTAGGACCACATGCTCGGGAAGTTCTCCGACAGCGAGCTCTGGGCGTAGCCGACGGCGATCGCACCCAGGGCCGGTCCGAAGAGCGCGGCCCGCCCACCCAGGGCAGCGCCCGAGATCAAGAGGATCGAGGCGACGGCGTCGACGTTGGACGGCGAGATGATGCCGACCACCGGCACGAACATCGCACCGCCGAGACCGGCGAGGAACGCGCCGACGACGTACGCCACCAGCTTGATGTTGGCCGGGTCGTGGCCGAGGAACCGGACCCGCTCCTCGGCGTCGCGGGCCGCGATCAGCACCTCCCCGAACCGGCTCTTGTAGAGCAGCGCCGCCAGGGCCAGCGCGATCAGCAGGATGCCGGCGGTGATCTGGTAGAGCATCAGCCGGGTCTCCGGCATGTAGAGGTTGTAGCCGAAGAACGTGGTGAAGTTGTTGAGGCCGTTGAAGCCGCCGGTGACCTTGATCTGCCCAATCAGGAGGATCGCGAAGGCCGCGGCAAGCGCCTGCGACAGGATCGCGAAGTAGGCACCCTTGACCCGCCGCTTGAGCACGGCCCAACCGATGATCGCCGCCACCAGGGCGGGCAGCAGGGCGACCACGAGGAGCGTGAAGGGCCCGTTGCGGAAGGGCTCCCACCACGCGGGCATGTCGCCGCCCGCGTATAGCTTCATGAAGTCGGGTACGCCGTCGGGGCCGGCCTGCTCGAGCTTGAGGTGGAAGGCCATGGCGTAGGCACCCATCCCGAAGTAGAGCCCTTGGCCGAGGACGAGCATGCCGCCGCGGCCCCAGGCGAGACCGATACCGACGGCAACGATGGCGTAGCAGAGGTACTTCGCCAGCAGGTCGATCCGGAAGTCACTCAGCATCAGGGGCGCGACGGCGTACAGCGCGATCGCCAGTGCGGCGAGCCCCGCGATCGTGGGCCACTCTGCGGTCAGGAGGCGCTTCACACCAGGCTCCTCGTCCGGACGGAGAACAGGCCCTGGGGACGGACCTGCAGGAAGATCACGATGAGCACGAAGATCGTCGCCTTGGCGACGCTGCCGCTGGTCGCGTGGACCAGGAACGAGTTGAGGATGCCGAGCCCGAAGGCGGCGATCACGGTGCCCTTGATCTGGCCGATGCCGCCGACGACCACCACGAGGAAGACGTCGATGATGTACGACGTCCCGAGGTTCGGTCCGGTCGACCCGACGAGCGTCAGGGCCACGCCGGCGATCCCGGCGAGACCCGATCCGATGAAGAACGTGGCCCGGTCGGTCCGGCCGGTGGAGACGCCTACCGTCTCGGCGAGGTCCCGGTTCTGCACCGTCGCCCGGATCTTGCGCCCGAGCGAGGTGTACTTCATGGTTGCCGCCACCACGGCGACCGCCACGACGGCGAGGCCGGCGATGAACAGCCGGGAGATCGGCCACTCGTAGCCGAGGACGTTGATCTGGCCGCCGAGCCACGAGGGGGAGCGGACCTGCTTGGCCGGGGCGCCGAAGATGTCGCGCGCCAGCTGCTGGAGCAGGAGGGCGACGCCGAAGGTCACCAGCAACGTGTCGAGTGGTCGGTGGTACATCCATCGGATGATCAGCACCTCGAGCAGCACGCCCATGATGCCGCCCACCAGGAAGCCGACCGGCAGGGCGACGAGCAGCGACACGTCGTCGGGCACGAACTGCTGCACGACGTACGCCGTGTAGGCGCCGGCCATCATGAACTCGCCGTGCGCCATGTTGATGACGCCCATCTGGCCGAAGGTGAGCATCAGGCCCAGTGCCGCGAGCAGCAGCACCGAGCCGATCGAGACGCCGGTGAAGACCTGGCTGAGGATCTGGTCCACGAGTGACTGGCTCCTTTGATCGGTGGCCCGGTGGCCGCCCCTCGCGTGGGAGGGACGGCCACCGGTCGGACTGGCGGAGCCGAGCTAGCCGGCGGTGTACCAGTCGTAGCCCTCGAGGAACGGGTCCGGCTCGATCGGACCGTCGGAGGACCAGACGGTCTTGATCAGGCCGTCCGGCTGAACCTCGCCGATGAGCCCGGTCTTGGCGATGTGGTGGTTCTCGCCGTTCACGGTGACGGTGCCCTCCGGGGCGTCGAAGGTGGTGCCGCCGGCCGCCTTCTGGATGTCGGCGACATCGAAGGAGTCGGCCTTCTCGACCATCGCCTTGTAGAGGTAGAGCGACGTGTACGCCGCCTCCATCGGGTCGGAGGTGGGCTTGTCCTCGCCGTACGCCGCCTTGTAGGCCGCGACGAACTTCTCGTTCTCGGGGCTGTCGACGGTCTGGTAGTAGTTCCAGGCGGTGAGCTGGCCCTCGAGCAGGTCGGCGCCCATCGCGGCGACCTCCTCCTCGGCGATCGACACCGAGATCACCGGCGTCTTGGAGAGGCCCTTGTCGAAGTAGCCCTTGAAGAAGGCCACGTTGGAGTCGCCGTTGATGGTGTTGAAGACGGCGTCGGGCTTGGCCGCGACGATCTTCTCGATGGCGGGACCCCACTCGGCCTCACCGAGCTGCTGGTACTCCTCGCCGACGATCTCGACGTCGTTGGCCGCGGCCCACTGCTTGATCTCGTCGTTCGCCGTACGCGGGAAGACGTAGTCGGACCCGACCAGGAAGAGGGACTTGATGTCCTTCTCGGACTTCAGGTACTCCAGGCCCGGCAGGATCTGCTGGTTGGTCGTCGCGCCGGTGTAGAAGATGTTGGGCGACGCCTCGAGGCCCTCGTACTGGACGGGGTAGAAGAGCAGGTTGTCGAGGCTCTCGAAGACCGGCAGCATCGCCTTGCGCGACGAGGAGGTCCAGCCGCCGAAGACAGCCGCGACACAGTCGGACTGGATGAGCTTCTTGGCCTTCTCCGCGAAGATGTCCGGCTCGGAGGCGCCGTCCTCCTGCACGATCTCGAGCTTCTTGCCGTTGATGCCGCCGGCGGCGTTGATCTCGTCGGCGGCCATCTTGAGTGAGTTGGAGACGGTGACTTCGCTGATCGCCATCGTGCCCGAGAGGGAGTTCAGGAAGCCGACCTTGACGCTGTCACCAGAGGTGTCGACACAACCCGAGTCGGAGGCGGACGAGCCGCCCTCGGAGTCGGCCTTGGCGCCGCAGCTGCTCAAGAAGAGCCCCGCTGCCAGCACCGCTGCGGTGCTCGTCACCAGACGAGCGCGTGAATTCAACACAGGATTGAGATCCCTCTCGAGTAAGTCCGCATGTGAACACGTCGCTGTGTCCTCTTGCTCGACGAACGTAGAGAGCGTGGATTTCGCGTTACTACCAAATGGAATTAAATCCGTGTTACGCCGGACTGGGCCTCAGCCGAGCGCCTCGGCGATCGGAGTCTCGCCGTTGACGAGCGCCCACTGCCGCCCGATCGTCTGGTCCGCATCCAGTACGGCGGCCACCACGGCGGCCACGTCGGCCCGGGTGACCTCGCCCCGGGCGACGTCCTCGCCGAGCGACACCAGACCCGTCGCCGGCTCGTCGGTCAGACGACCGGGCCGGATGATCGTCCAGTCGAGGTCGCTGTCGCGCAGGGCGGCATCCGCGTCGCGCTTCGCCTTGACGTACGCGCGCCACACCGCGCCGGTGTCGTCGGGCAGCGGGTCGTCGACCCCGATCGCCGAGACCTGGACGAAGCGCCGGATGCCCGCCTGCCGAGCGCCCTCGATCGACTTCAGCGAGCCCTCGAGGTCGACGGTGCGCTTGCGGTCGATGTTGCCGTCGGGCCCGCCACCGGCAGCGAACACGACGGCGTCGCAGCCCTCGAAGGCGACGGCGAAGTAGGCAGCGTCCTGCCGCTCGATGTCGAGCAGCCGGACCTCGGCGCCCTTGCCCTCCAGCTCGGCGCGGTACTCCTCCTTGCGGACCAGCGCGACCGGCGTGTGCTCGGCCCGGCGCAGGACGTGGAGTAGATGCTGGGCCACCTGTCCGTGGCCCCCGACGATCGCGATGCGGCTCATGCCGACGACGGTACGCAGTCGATGGTGGTTTCGAGGCTCAGGCGCAGAACGCCTTCGCACCTCAACCAACGTGACGGTGGTTGAGGTGCGAGCGAAGCGGGCCGTGACGGTGGTTGAGGTGCGAGCGAAGCGGGCCGTGACGGTGGTTGAGGTGCGAGCGAAGCGGGCCGTGACGGTGGTTGAGGTGCGAGCGAAGCGGGCCGTGACGGTGGTTGAGGTGCGAGCGAAGCGAGCCGTGACGGTGGTTGAGGTGCGAGCGAAGCGAGCCGTGACGGTGGTTAAGGTGCGAGCGAAGCGAGCCGTGACGGTGGTTGAGGTGCGAGCGAAGCGAGCCGTGACGGTGGTTGAGGTGCGAGCGAAGCGAGCCGTGACGGTGGTTGAGGTGCGAGCGAAGCGAGCCTCGAAACCACCCTCTCGCTACAGGGAGAGCAGTACCTCGGTCAGCCGCTGCACCGGGCTCTCGATGCCCCACTTCTCGCCGAGCTCGGCGACGCGCCTCAGGTCCACCGGCTCTGCCGGGAGCCGGGTGGCGGGGGAGCCGAGGTCGATGCCGCGCGCCACGGCGACCACCTGGGGCGCCACGGCGAGGTAGTCGGCGGCGGCCTTGATCTTGCCGCGCGGGCCGGGACCCATCTCGCCGTCGGGGTCGTACGCCGCAGCCACGATCCCGTCCATGTCGCCGAACCGCTGCAGCAGCGTCGCGGCCGTCTTCTCGCCGACGCCGGCGACGCCGGGGAGGCCGTCGGAGGCATCGCCGCGCAGGGTCGCGAAGTCGGCGTACTGCCGGGCGTCGATGTCGTACTTTGCGCGCACCCAGTCGTTGGTCACCCGCTCGTGCTTGCCGACGCCGCGGGCGATGTAGAGCACCCGGACGTCACGCTCGTCGTCGACGAGCTGGAAGAGGTCGCGGTCGCCGGTGACGATGTCGACCGGCTGCCGCGCCTGGCTCGCGAAGCTGCCGATCACGTCGTCCGCCTCGTAGCCGTCGGCCCCGACCACGCAGAGCCCGAAGGCCTCCAGGACCTCGAGGATGATCGGCACCTGCACCTCGAGCGGGTCCGGCACCTCCTCGATGTCGGGGGCGCCGCTCCGCTCGGCGACCACCCGGTGTGCCTTGTACGACGGCAGCAGGTCGACCCGCCACTGCGGGCGCCAGTCGTTGTCCCAGCAGCAGACCAGGTCCGTGGGCCGGTAGTCGCCCACCAGCCGGGAGATGAAGTCGAGGAACCCGCGCACCGCGTTGACCGGCGTACCGTCCGGTGCCTTGATCTCCGGGACCCCGAAGAACGCGCGGAAGTACATCGAGGCGCTGTCGAGCAGCATCAGGCGGCCGGCCGGGGCAGAGGTCTCAGAGGCGCTCACCTCGGCATCCAATCACGGGAACGGGGCTAGTCTGTGCGCCGTGAGCCAGTCGGAACTCGAAGCAACGGACCGCAAGATCCTCGAGCTTCTCGCGAACGACGGGAGAATGTCCTTCACGGATCTGGGCAAGGCGACCGGACTTTCGACGTCCGCGGTGCACCAGCGGGTGAAGCGGCTCGAGTCGCGCGGACTGATCCGCGGGTACGGCGCGAGCATCGACCACGAGCAGCTCGGCCTGCCGCTGACGGCGTTCATCTCGATCCGGCCGATCGACCCCTCGCAGCCGGACGACTCGCCCGAGCGGGTGCGCGGCATCCCCGAGATCGAGTCGTGCTGGTCGGTCGCCGGCGACGAGTCCTACATCCTCAAGGTCCGGGTGGCGACGCCCACCGACCTCGAGGACCTGCTGGCCCGCATCCGCGCGGCCGCGAACGTCTCCACCCGCACCACGATCGTGCTGTCGACGCCGTACGAGAACCGTTCCGTGACCTGAGTCGGCGGCCCGGAGGGACGCGGATTGGTCACCAACCGCAGATATCCGGCCCGAAATCTGCGGTTGGTGACCAATCGGTGCTATTTCCGCCGACCAAGCACCTCGTCGTTCTCCCGCAGCAGGCGCGCGGCCTCGGCGAGCTCGGCGCCGGTCGACCGACCTTCGCCCGCCCAGCGGCCGCTCGCCTCGCTCACCACCCGCGCCGGCGAGACGAGGACGGTGCCGTCGATCCGCAACAGCCGTACGCCGAGGACCCGCCCCAGGAGCTGGGTCTGGACGACAACGCCGTCGGACAGGTCACTCGCGGCGTCGGGACGGAGTGGCGGTGCGGTCCCACCAGTCGTCGACCCGCGACGCCAGTGACCCGTTCGCGCCGTACGACTCCATTCGCTTGGCGGCCTCCTGTGCCAGAACCTGGATCTGCTCATAGCGCTCCCTCCCTGCTCGGGCACCGAGGACATAGGCGACACCGACGGCGCACACGGTCGTGAGCCTCATGACCGGCCCGTCCGTCGACGCAATGCGGTCGTGGCCGCGCTGGCGGCCGACATCGCGACGAGGTTGGCCGCAGCGGCGGCCCCCGAGGCTGCGATCTTGCGCACCGGCAGGTGGGCCAGAGGGCCGACCGCCTTCTCCGGCATCGTCTTCTTGTGGAAGAGGCTCATGACCGCGCTCATGACTGCGCCTTCCTCAGCTTCTGGCCGTTGCGGTTGATCGCCGTCGTCAGCTCCTGCTTGGTCATCGACGTCCGGCCCTGGATGCCTTCGGCCGCGGCCAGGTCCAGCAGCTCCGCCTTGGTGAGGTCGCCCAATCGACCCGGGGTTGCGCGGTCGGACTTGCTGCGGGCCACCTCGGCGGCCGTGCGTGCGGTCGAGGAACGCATCTCCTCGGCTCGTTTCACGGCAGCATCGGCGTTCTCGGCGTCGCGGTGCGCGTCCTGCGCGATCTGCTCGGCCTGGGCACGAGCCCGCTGGGCCGCCTCCTCGGCGGCCGCCGCGGCCTCGTCGGCGCGCTGGCGGGCGTCGGCAAGCAACTCGGTTGCTTCGCGGTAACGTTCCTCGGCCTCGCGCTGCGCACGCTCGGCGGACTCCCGCGCCTCCTGTGCCCGGGCGTCGGCCGCCTGCTGCTCCTTGGCCACCACGGCGTCCGCGCGCCGCTGGGCGTCCTGCTTCGCGCGCTCGACCCGCTCGTCGGCTTCACGCCGAGCCTCGGCGACGCGGTCCTCGACCGCGTCACGCTGCTCCTCACGGACCTGCTCCACGTACGCCTTCTCGCTCCGCGCCACCTCTTCGGCGCTCTCGGCGAGCTCGTGTGCCTGATGGGCGGCCTCGAAGGCGTCGTGCTCGGCGTTCTGGGCGCGCTCGGCGGCGTCGCGAGCGCGCGCCAGCCGTGCCTCCACCGAGTCCTGACCCGGCAGCGCGTCCTGCACCGACGCCCGCGCGCTGCGCAGGCTGTCGCGAAGACCTCCCGCGGCGGACGACCCACTACCGCGTGCACCCTCGCTCGACCCGTCACCGGGCGATATCGCCCGTCCGAGCAGCCACGACGCATTGCGGGGAATGTCCCGCATCCCCGTCGCCAGCGTCCCTACCAGTCCGTGACTTCCGTTCCTGTCGCTCATCCGAGATCCCCTCCGCGCTGACCCGCCTCCCTGCGGGCGACGTGTGGCCCACGTCACAGCGATCGGTACCCGTCGGGTCCTCGGGCATGCGTGGGGCCGCGCGGAGCGCGAGCGCTACCAGGCCTGCAGCGCCGCCGTACGCCGGGAAGCCTCGGCCATCTCGGCAGCACGGAGCGCCGACTCGTCCAGGTTTCCGTGCTCGGCCCACCAGGCGCGCCCGGCCTCGGGCAGCGTGTGGATCGGGTCGTAGTACTCGTAGGTCTTGGTGAGCGCGTCCGCCGAGGTGGCCTCGATCGAGGTGCGGTAGTTCTTGGTCCAGTAGGAGATGCCGCGCTCGGCGTCGTAGTCGGCGAGCTGGTGCACCCAGCGCTTGCCGACGAACGGCACGTCGCAGACGATCCGCGGCGTCGCGAACCCGGGCAGGTAGCCCATGATGTGGTGCTGCAGCCGCTGGGCGTCGCCGACCGAGACCCGCCAGTGCTCCGAGTAGGGGATCAGGTCGCACATGTAGAAGTAGTACGGCATGATCTGCGCGCCATCGAGCAGCCGGAAGCACAGGTCGAGCAGCGCGTGCGGGTCGGCGTTGACGCCGTTGAGGAGCACGCCCTGGTTGCGCACGTCGCGTACGCCGGCGTCGAGCATCGCCCGCGACGCCTGGGCGACGAGCGGGGTGATCGAGTTCGCGTGGTTGGCGTGGGTGTGGATCGCGAGCGAGACCCCGCGCGAGCGGGCGACGGTCGCGACGCGTTCGACGCCGGCGCGCACGTCGTCCTGCAGCCAGTGCTGGGGGAGCCCGACCAGCGCCTTGGTAGCGAGCCGGATGTCGCGGATGTTCTCGATCTCGAGGAGCCGGGTGAGGAAGTCCTCCAGGCGGGGCCACGGCATGTTGGCCACGTCGCCGCCGGAGACGACGACGTCGCGCACCTGCGGCGTACGACGCAGGTAGTCGAGCATCGAGCCGAGCCGGTCGACCGGCTTGCCGACGAACTTGAGCTTGTCGACGGTCGGGGTCGAGTTGCCGACCAGGTCCATCCGGGTGCAGTGGCCGCAGTACTGCGGGCACGTCGGGAGCAGCTCGGCGAGCACCTTGGTCGGGTAGCGGTGGGTGAGGCCCTCGGCGACCCACATGTCGTGCTCGTGCAGCGAGTCGCGGGTGGCGTGCGGGTGCGAGGCCCAGTCGGTACGGCGGTCGGAGAAGACCGGGATCATGTAGTGCCGGACCGGGTCGGCGTAGAAGGCTTCGGTAAGCGAACCGGGGCCTCCCGGCGTCTCGTGCGGCGCGATGGTGTTCATCATCTGCGGCGGCAGCAGCATCGACATCGTGGCCCGCTCGGCCTGGTCGCGCTCGAGGTCGGCGTAGAACCGCTCGTCGACCAGGTCGCCCATCAGCTCGCGCAGCTGCTTCACGTTCTTGACGCAGTGGGCGCGCTGCCACTGGACCGACTGCCACTCCGCAGCGGTGACGTCGCGCCACCCCGGGAAGCGGGTCCAGTCGGGCTCGACGAGCTCGGCTCGCTGGTAGGGGTACGGCTGGCCCGAGTGGTCCTCGACCATGGCTGCGATCGACGTCTCGATACTCATGCAGCGAGGGTAGACAAAGATCTTGCGGCAGAGCAATCGCCACGCAGGATGATCTCCTGTCGTTACAACCGACTGGCGAGTAACGTCCGGCGTACGACGGGATCGGCGGGCGGTACGCCGTACCTGCGAAGGTAGACGGTCTCGACCAGTTCGCGGAGCGCCGGCTCCGGTTCGTCGGCGAGCGGAGTGTCCATCAGCAGCAGCTGCGGAGCGTGGCCGTCGTCGTGCGGTGGCAGGTAGTCGTGCACCGGCTGCAGCCGGCCACCGAGCCGCTCGTAGAAGACGATCCGGCGCCGGTGCTCCTCGGTCAGCTCGGGGGAGAGGCCGACCTCGTCGGGGTCCTCCACGTCCCAGATCAGCCGGGTGCGGCCGTCCGCGGCGAGCTGTGCGGTCAGCGCGCGCCACATCGCCGACCCGGTACCGCGCCCGCGCCGCCCGACGGCGTAGTAGCGCAGGAACGTCCACCGCGTCTCGGCCAGGTCCCGCACCAGCGCGAAGCCCGCCGGTCCGTCCTCGTCGAGTAGCACCAGCATCCGGTCGACGAAGAGGTCGTCGAACGGGACCTGCAGCTCCTCGGGGAACGCGTCCTCGTAGATGGCGCGGACCGTCCCGCGCTGCTCGGCGCTCAGCGTCGCCGCCTCGACCATCCTCACCGCTCCCAGACCACCTCTCCGGCCAGCACCGTCGAGAGCACCTCGATGTCGCGGATCGCCGTCGGGTCGACGGTAGCCGGGTCGTCGGACAGCACCGCCAGGTCGGCGTACTTGCCCACCGCGACCGTGCCGCGGTCGCGCTCCGCGTGGGAGGCGTACGCCGAGCCGAGGGTGTACGCCGTCAGTGCCTCGAGTCCCGAGATCGCCTCCTCCGGTCCGCAGTCCACGCCGCCGTCGGTGCGCCGGTTGACCATGTCGTGGATGCCGAGCAGCGGAGCCCCGTCCACGACCGGACGGTCGGAGCTGCCCGGCGGCGTGATGCCGGCGTCGAGCAGCGAGCGGTAGCGGTAGGCCCAGCCCGCGCGCTCCGGACCGAGCGCACGGAGCATCCCGTCGCCGATCTCGCCGACGAACCGCCCCTGCGGGACCGGCACCACGCCCAGGGCTGCGGCACGGGCCACCTGGTCCGGTCGAGACACCCCGAAGTGCTCGATCCGGTGCCGTACGTCGGGCCGCGGCCAGCGCCGTTGCGCCTCCTCGACGGCGTCCAGCACCAGGTCGATCGCTGCGTCGCCGATCGCGTGGGCGGCCACCCGCCAGCCGGATCGGTGCGCTTCGAGGATCCGGGTTCGCAGCGCGTCGGCGTCGTCCTGGAGGAAGCCGCGCTCGCCCGGGGTGTCCGCGAAGTCCTCCGTCATCGCACAGGTGTGCCCGATCAGCGACCCGTCGCTGAAGATCTTCACCGGCCCGATCCGCAGCCGGTCGTCGCCCAGGCCGGTGCGGATGCCGAGGTCCAGCCCCAGGGTGATGTCGTCACGGTGGTGAGCGGCGAGCGGGTGCAGCACGTCGCTGGCGACCATCAGCTCGACCCGCACCGGCAGCCGGCCCTGGTCGAGCGCGCGTTGGTACGCCGCCACCTCCACCGGACTCTTGCCGATCCAGCCGCCGCCGATGCCGGCCTCGACGACGCTGGTGATGCCCTGCGACAGGTACACCCGCCCGGCACGCTCGATCGCGTCGACCAGCGTGTCGACCGGGTAGGGGAGGACCAGCCGGTTGAGCAACTGCTGGGCCTGCTCCTGGAGCAGGCCGGTCGGCCGGCCGGCATCGTCGACCACGACCAGCCCGCCGGGCACGTCGACCGCCGCGTCAGCAAGGTCGAGCTCGGACAGCAGCGGACCGTTGACGACACACATGTGCCCCGACGTGTGCTTCAGCCAGACCCGCCGACCCGGCGCCGCCCGGTCGAGGGCGTCCCGGTCGGGGTGACCGCCCAGCTTGTTCTCGTCGTACCCGGCGCCGACGATCCACTCGTCCTCGGAGGTGATCGCCGCCCGGGCCGCGACTGCGTCGTACAACGCGTCGAGGGACGGCACTCGGAGGTCCACCTCGTCGAGGGACAGGCCGTACCACGCCATGTGGTTGTGCGCGTCGTGGAAGCCCGGCGTCACGACCGCGCCGCCGAGGTCGATCGTGCGATGGGCCGGGACGTCCTCGAGCGCGACGATCCGGTCCCGCCAGATCGCCACGGCAGGTGCCACGAGATCGCCCTCGAGGGTGCGCACCCGCGCGTTGGTCAGGACGAGATCAGCCTTCACAGCTTGGCCTTCTCGACCCGGTGCGAGGCCGTCAACGGCAGGTCGTCGCGGAACTCCCAGAGGCTCGGCACCTTGAACGCCGCCAGCCGCTCGGCGCACCACGCGGCCAGGGCGTCCTGGGAGGCGCCGGGCGCGACGACGTACGCCTTGACCTCCTCGCCCCGGATCTCGTCGGGTACGCCGACGACGGCCGCGAGCCGGACCGCGGGGTGGGCGAGCAGCACGTCCTCGACCTCGCGCGCCGCGATGTTCTCGCCGCTTCGCCGGATCATGTCCTTGAGCCGGCCCGTCAGGTAGACCCGGCCCCGGTCGTCGAGCCGAGCCAGGTCGCCCGTGGGGAACCAGCCGTCGACGAACGGATCCGGGTGCCCCAGGTAGCCGTCCATCATGCCGGGCCCCCGCAGCCACAGCTGGCCACCGTCGTCGATCCGCACCTCACGATGCGCCGCCGGACGGCCCAGGCAACCGGAGCCGACCAGCTCGTCGTGCTCGTCGGGGGAGACCCGGAGGTCGGCACCGGTCTCGGTCATCCCGAACGCCTCGAACCACGGCACGCCCCAGCGCTCCTCCAGCTCGGCGTGCAGGGCCGGCGGGATCGCCGAGCACTGCACCGCGCGCACCCGGTGGTCCCGATCGGCCGGATCCGGCGGCATCTTGAGCAGCAGCGTCGGCATCGCGGCCAGGCAGTAGAAGTAGGTCACCTCGTGCTCGCGCACCCTGGCCCAGAACGTCGAGGGGTGGAAGCCGTCGAGGGCGACCAGGTGGGCGCCGGCCATCAGCGCCGTCACCACGTTCCACTGCGGGTCGAGGTAGAAGAAGGGCTGAGCCGTCAGCATGACGTCGTCCTCGCCGATCCGCGGGAACTCGTCGACCAGGCTCCGGCCCAGCGTCGTCCAGTAGCGGTGCGCGAGCAGACAGCCCTTCGGCCGACCCGTGGTGCCGGAGGTGTACTGGACGTTGACGGTCGCGGCCGCGTCCACCGGCCCCTGCTCGAAGTCGCCGTGCGGCACCAGGTCGTCGACGAGCACGACCTCCGGCGCGGGGGAGAGCCCCCGGAGGAGGTCGTCGTACGGCGCGGCCGTGACCGCGAGCCGCACCCCGGCGTCGTCGAGGAGGTGCTGGGCGTCCAGTGATCGGTACTTCACGTTGAGCGGCACGATCGCGGCCCCGAGCCGAGCCAGCGCGAACCAGACCAGCGGGAACTCGGGCTGGTTGTCCAGCATCACCGCCACCCGGTCGCCGGCGGCGACACCTCGCTCGCGCAGTGCCTGGGCCAGGGCCGCCGATTGGTCACCAACCGCAGAGAAGCTGAGCGTGCGCGCGGACCCGTCCGGGCCGACGAACGTCCACGCGGGACGATCGGGCCAGCGCTCCTCGGCCCAGACGAGCAGCGAGACCAGGGTGCGTTCAGCCACGGGTGAAGGCCTCCTTGGGCGCCTCGCCCTCCCCGGACAGGGAGGTCAGGATGGCGTGGTCGACCTCGCGCACCATCGCCTCCTCCAGCGTGGCATCCAGGCCGTGGTCGAGCACCTGCTTCGCAAGACTGAGCGCGAGCGGTGGCCGCTCGACGAACCGTTGCGCGAGCTCGAACGCGGCGTCCTCGTGCCGCCCAGGAGGTACGGCGCGCGCGACCAATCCGATCCGCGCCGCCTCGGCGCCCGTGACGCGGTCCCCTAGCAGCAGCAGCTCCTTGGCCTTGGCCCAGCCGACCAGCATCGGCAGCAACCGCGAGATCCCGCCGGTCACGCTCAGGCCGACGCCGACCTCGGGGAAGCCAAACTCGGCGTCCTCGGTCGCCACCACCACGTCGCAGGCCAGCGCGAACTCGCAGCCCGCGCCGAGCGCGTAGCCGTGCACGGCCGCGACCACCGGCCCGGGGAACCGGCGGATCAGCCGGGTGACCTCCTGGATCGCCTCGAGCCGGAGCCGGGTCTGCACCGGGGTCTCGACGGGCTCGGGCTCCTTGAGGTCGTGGCCGGCGCAGAACGCCCGGCCCCTGCCCGCGAGCACCACCACGCGAGCGCCCTCGGCCGCGGCACGAGCCAGCGCGGCGCCGAGCTGCTCGGTCAGGGCCGTGGTCACGGCGTTCAGCCGCTCCGGCCGGTTGAGATGGACGAGCGCGATCTCGCCGTCACGGCTGTACTCGACCTCCACCGGAGACCCTCCTTCGTGTCGAGTCTACCGATCGATCGATCGGTAGGGCATCATCGAAACCGTAGGTCGTGGCAACGAGAGGGGTCAAGCGGTGGCGCAGACGACCGGGGAGCGGGTCCAGGCGGCAGCGCTCACGCTGTTCGCCGAGCGCGGCTACCACGGCACCGGGATCCGGCAGCTCGCCGACGCCGCCGGGCTGTCGTCGGCCTCGCTCTACCACTACATGGGCACCAAGGAGGAGCTGCTGGTCGCGATCATGCGCTCCAGCCTGACCGGGCTGCTCGACGCTGCCGACGAGGTCACGGGGATCACCGACCCGGGGGAGCGGCTGGACGCCCTGGTGCAGCTCCACGTGCGCACCCACGCGTCGGCCCCCGAGCAGACTCGGGTCGTCGACGACGAGGTCAACGCGCTCTCCGCCGATGCCCGCGCGGAGGTCGTCGCGCTGCGCGACCGCTACGAGGCGGTGTGGCAGTCCGTGCTCGACGAGGGAGTCGCCCGCGGCGACTTCCGGATCGGCTCGGCGGCCGTCGTACGCCGGGCGCTGCTGGAGATGTGCAGCGGGGTCGCGCGGTGGTGGACGCCCGATGGTGAGCTCGACCTCGAGGAGCTGGCTCAGGAGTACGCCGGTCTAGCCCGCCGGCTCGTCGGCGCGCCGCTGCGACACGCCGATCGGCGGTGAAATTTTCACTCGATCTCGGGACGCAGACTGCTGGTCTGACCTGCGGATTCGCGAGTCTGCGCAGGTCATCGGGCGGTTGACACCGAGCGCGATCCGCGACAAGGGTGTGCCGTCCGCTCATGCAGATCGTGGCCGGCGGACCGACGTCCGAGTGGCCGGGTCGGAGGGTGGGGTGCCAACCACTCCTCGGACCTTGTTCGCGGAGGTCGGTCCGTCCCCGTGAGAGCGGACGCGGAAGGAACCCGTGTCCCCTAGACAACAGCCGCGGCCCCGGCAGCCGGTCGAGGTCGGACTGGTCCGAAGGGCGCGGGATCCTTCCGGGGACTGCCAGCAGCTGCCCGACGGTACGGCGCCATGGTGCCGCTCGGTATCGTCGGGCCTGTGCTGCTCCGGATCCTGGTGGCCTTCGCGTGCGGCGTCGGGCTCTCTCTCGCGTTCGAGCCGGTAGCCGTCCCCGTCGTCATCCCGTTCGCCGTCGCCGGGTTCGTGCTGACGACCCGCGGCCTGCGGCCGAGCCGCGCCGTGCTCACCGGACTCGCGTTCGGAGTCGGCTTCCAGTTCGTGCTCCTCTACTGGATGCGAGCCGTCGGTACCGACGCCTGGATCGGGCTCTCCATCTGGCAGTCGCTCTTCTTCGCGGTCCTGGGTCTGGTGACCAACCTGCTGCAGCGGCACCGTCTGTGGCCACTCTGGGTCGCGGCGGCGTGGGTGACCAACGAACTGTGGTTCAGCGGCTGGCCCTTCAGCGGCATGCCGTGGGGCCGGCTCGCGTTCGCCGTCGCGGACACCCCGCTCGCCGACGCGCTGCCGTGGATCGGGACCGTCGGCGCGAGCTTCGTGCTCGCTCTCAGCGGGACCTTGCTGGCCTGGGCTGTCGTCGAGCGCGGCCGCGTGCGGCTGGTCGCTCTCGGCTCGCTCGCCGCGCTGGCTGCCGCGGCGCTGCTCCTGCCGCTCGCCGTCACGTGGCAGCCGGACCGCGAGGGCGAGGCGACCGTCGCCGTGGTCCAGGGCGACGTGCCCGGCAACGGCGACGACATCCTCTACGACTTCCGTCAGGTCACCCAGAACCAGGTGGACGTGACGACCCGGCTCGCCGCGGACGTGGCGGCCGGGCGCGAGCCGCAGCCGGACTTCGTCCTGTGGCCCGAGAACTCGACGGCCATCGACCCCTTCCGAGACCAGCAGACCAACGCCGGGCTCGTCGCCGCGAGCTCGGCCATCGGCGTACCCATCCTGGTCGGCGCCATCGTCGACGCCGGTCCGCAGCACGTGCTCAACCAGGGCATCGTCTGGGACCCGGTCACCGGGGCGGGGGATCGGTACACGAAGCACCATCCCGTCGTCTTCGGCGAGTACATCCCGTTCCGCCGCTACCTCGACGACCTGCAGATCGGTCGCCTCACCATGGTCGGGCGCGACATGCTCGCGGGCACCCGGCTGACACCACTCAGGATCGCCGGCGTCGACGTCGCCGACTCGATCTGCTTCGACGTGGCGTACGACGACGCCATCTACGGTCAGGTGAGCCGGGGAGCCCAGCTGCTCACCGTACAGACCAGCAACGCCACGTTCATCCACACGCACCAGATCGACCAGCAGTTCGCGATCACCCGGCTGCGCGCCGTGGAGACCGGCCGGTGGCTCGCCGTCGCCTCGACGAACGGCGTCTCCGGGGTGATCGCGCCCGACGGCAGCGTCGTGACGAGCGCAGCCCCGCGCACCCAGGCGGCGATGGTCGAGACCGTCGGCCTGGACACCGCGATCACGCCGGCCGTGCGGATCGGGCCCTGGTCGGGCAGGGCGTGCATCGCGCTCGCGGTTCTGGGACTGCTGCTGGTGCTCGTCCCGTATCGTCGGAACCTCACTCGAGACCGGGCAGAGGACGCCACGGTGCCGTCCGGCCCGGTCGAGGCCAACGAGAGCAGGAGCACGTGAGCGGGCGGCACATCGAGGGCCTCGGCCGCGTGGTCGTGGTGATCCCGACGTACAACGAGGCCGACAACCTGGCGTGGATCGTCGGCCGACTGCGTGCGGCACAGCCCGCGATCGACGTCCTGGTCGTCGACGACGGATCGCCCGACGGCACCGGTGCCATCGCCGACGAGCTCGCCGCCGGCGACCCTGCGGTCCACGTGGTGCACCGGTCCGCGAAGGCCGGCCTGGGCGCGGCGTACCTGCACGGCTTCCGGGTCGCGCTCGAGGCCGGGTACGACGTGATCGGCGAGATGGATGCCGACGGCTCGCACCAGCCCGAGCAGCTGACCGGCCTGATCGATGCACTGCGGGCCGGAGCCGACCTCGTGATCGGGTCGCGCTGGGTGCCCGGAGGAGCGGTCGTCAACTGGCCCTTGCGCCGCGAGCTGCTCTCGCGCGGCGGCAACCTCTACGTCCGGCTGCTCCTCGGCGTGAAGGTCCGCGACGCCACGGCGGGCTACCGCCTGTTCCGGCGTACGACGCTGGAGAAGATCGACCTCGAGTCGGTGGAGTCCACCGGCTACGTGTTCCAGACCGACATGGTCGCGCGCACCCTCGCGGCCGGTCTCACCGTCCGCGAGGTGCCGATCGAGTTCGTCGAGCGGGTCCGCGGGGACTCCAAGATGAGTGGCGCCGTCGCGACCGAGTCGCTCAAGCGGATCACCGCGTGGGGGCTGCGAGAGCGAACCGCGCGCGTACGCACGGCGCTGGCTCCGAGCAAAGGGCCAGCACAGTGACCCGCAAGCGGCGGCTGGTGCAGGGCGCCCTCTTCGTCGTCTTCGTCGTGGTGCCGCTGGTCGAGATCTACGTGCTCGTCCAGGTCGGTCAGGTCATCGGCGCCGGCTGGACGATCGCGCTGCTCCTCCTCGACGCCGTCCTCGGCACCTGGCTGATCAAGCACGAGGGAGCGCGCGCCTGGCGCGCTCTCCAGGATGCGCTGGCCAGCGGCCGGATGCCCGCCGCCGAGATCGCCGACGGAGCCCTGATCCTGATCGGCGGCACGTTGATGCTGGCGCCGGGCTTCATCACCGACGCGTTCGGGATCCTGCTCATCCTGCCGTTCACGCGGCCGGTCTTCCGTCGCCTGCTCGCCGCGGCGGTCGGGCGGCGGTTGTTGCTCGGGGTCGTGGACGTACGACGCCCCGGACCCGGACCCACTGAAGGGCCCGTTGTCCGGGGCGAGGTGATCGACGACGAATAGTCGTCGAGGGCGTCAGCTCAGGCTGACGCCTTGCGCTTCTTCTGGTTGGCGCGGTGCAGGTGAGCGGGGCCGATCTCGCCGCCCCGGAGCAGCTCGAGCCGCTCCTTGAGGATGTCCTCGAGCTCCTTCTCCGAACGCCGCTCCAGCAGCATGTCCCAGTGGGTGCGGGCCGGCTTCTCGGCCTTTACCTCGGGCAGGATGCCGGAGACGTTCATCGCCTCGCCACCGCAGCGCGGGCACTCCCACACCGCTGGGACGTCGGCCTCAACCGACATCGTGACCTCGAACTCGTGCGCCTGGGCGCAGCGGAAACCAACCTGCTGACGAGCCGCGAACTCGATGCCGCGTTCGTCCTCGAAGCTTTGGCCCCCAAGCCGCGCTCCACGCAGTGTGCGCTCTGCCATGAGCCACCTCCCGAATCTTGTCCCCCGAAAAATTGCCTGTCCGAGACCGACCGGCACCGCGTGCACGACGCGGCACCTCGGAGTCGGTCTACCCGCTCCTATCGGTCTCAATCCGTTCAACGGTAGGGGGAAGCGCAAGATTCCGGGAATCGGCCCCTATGACCGCACTCACAGCAAGTTCTCAGGCGAGCGGATTCTTCGACGAGAAGTTGTCAGACGACGGTAGGCATCGCGTTACCGGCTTCCTGGATCCCGCGGCGCGGGTCTACCCGCATCAGCAAGATGATGCCGAGCACGAACAGCACCATCAGGGCGAGCAGGGCGGGGCGGTATGAGTCGGTCCACTGGTGCACCAGGCCGAAGATCAGGGTGCCGATCCAGCTCGTGCCGCGTTCGCACGCCTGGTAGAGCGAGAAGTACTCCGCCTCGCGGCCCCGGGGGATCAGCTGGCTGTAGAACGACCGGGACAGCGCCTGGGTGCCGCCGAGCACCACCCCGATCGCGACGGCGAGCAGCAGGAACAGCGGGAAGTTGTTGTCGGGGATCAGCCACCCGACGAAGACCACCACCAGCCAGACGAACAGCCCGACCTTGATGACTCGATAGGCACCGACGCGCCCCGCGAGCCGACCGAACGCGAGCGCGCCACCGATGCCGACGAACTGGACGACCAGGAAGGCCATCAGGACGGTGCTCTTCTCGAACCCCAGCTCCTTCTCGCCGTACACGGAGGCCGCGTAGATGACGGTCTGGATGCCGTCGTTGTAGAAGAGGTACGCCACCAGGAAGGTCAGCGTCACCGGGTACCTGCGGAGGTCGCGCAGGGTGTGCCACAGCTGGCCGAAGCTGGCCTTGACCAGTCCGCCCCGCTCGACGACGGGATCGACCGGCGGCCGCGAGCGGATGCCGCGCACCGGGATGATCGTGAAGACCGCCCACCAGAGGCCGGCGCTCAGCAGGCTGATCCGCACGGCCATCTCGGTGTTGTCGCTCAACACCGTCAGCAGCACGAAGTTGACCGCGAGCAGCAGCCCACCGCCGAGGTAGCCGAGCGCCCAGCCCTTCGACGAGACCTTGTCCCGCTCGTCGGGGTCGGCGATCTCGACCAGGATCGAGTCGTAGACGACCAGGCTGGCGCCGAGGAAGAGCGTCGCGAGGAGCAGCAGCAGGGCACCGAGCTGCCAGTTGGAGCCGGCCACGAAAAACATCAGCGCCGCCATCGCGCTGCCCGCCCAGGCGAAACCCCCCAGCAGACGCGGCTTGCTCGCGCTGCGGTCGGCGATCGCGCCCACGATCGGAAGCACGACGGCCGACAGGATCGTGGCGGCCGTGACCAGGTAGAACACCAGCGAGCCGGCCGAGACGTCGAGACCGAGGACGTGCAGATCGGTCGTGCACTTGTAGCCGACGTCCTCGTCGGTCGCCCGGCCGCAGGCCGCCTTCTCCGCGACCGAGGTGAGGTACGGCGCGAACAGGACCGCGGCCGTGGTCGTGACGAAGGCACTGTTGGCCCAGTCGTACCAGTACCAGGCCTTCTGCTCACGCTGGCGGCTCTGCGGATCGAGGCCCGCTGCGGTCATGACGGCTCCCTCCACTGGCCCCGCCGGACGAGGACGGCCTTGAGTATGTCGGTCCGGTCGGTGAACACTCCGTCGACGCCCCGGTCGAGCAGCACCGCCATCTCGTCGGGGTCGTCGATCGTCCAGACGTGCACGTGCCTGCCCGCGGCGTGCGCCCGGCGTACGAGACCCGGCGTCGCGACGCGCAGGCGGCCGCGTCGATGCGGGATCTGCAGCGCGTCGGCGCCCCCACCGGCCACGAAGGCGGCGAGCCGGCCGCTCGGGAGCAGGCGGAAGGCGGCGATCTGGCCGGGCGTGGCGCTCGTCGGGACCCGCCCGCCGGTCAGCCTGCGGAAGCGCGCCGTACGCCGTCGGGAGAAGGACCCGACGAGGACCCGGTCCCACGCGTCGCGGGCGGCGATGAAGTCGGCCAGGGCGGGTACGGCGCCCTCGGACTTGAGGTCGATGTTGAACCGGGCGTGCGGGAAGGCGTCGAACAGCTCCGCGAGCGTCGGGACCGCCTCGCGCCCGCCGACCAGAGCCTCGCGGACCTCACCCAGGCTCAGCGCAGCGATCTCACCGCGCCGGTCGGTGACCCGGTCGAGCACCGAGTCGTGGAAGGCGAGCAGCACCCCGTCGCGGGTCACGTGCACGTCGGTCTCGAGGTAGTCGTAGCCGAGCCCGACGGCGTGGCGGAACGCCGCGAGAGTGTTCTCCAACCCCTCGATCTCGGGGTGGTAGGCGCCCCCGCGGTGCGCGAACGCGAGCACCGAGCCCGGGGCCTCGCGCACCCGGTCGAGGTAGGCGAACCCGGTCGACGGAGCCTTCACCGGAGACGTCACGAGAGGCAGTATCGCGGACCGGCGAGCGTCCGCGTCCACTCACCACTCGGGCGGTAGCGTCGAGACATGGAGACCTTGACCTGCCCACGTTGCGGCGCGGAGATGGAGACGCGCGCCATCAGCTCGTCGCTCGGGGAGGGCGCGGTCAGCTCGTGCCCCGACAACCACGGTGTGTTCCTCGCGCGGGCCGATCTCGGGGCACTCATCGAGGCTGAGAGCGACTGGCACCGCCACGCCGGTCAGCACACGGCGCCGATGCCGCGGATCACGCCCGACATGACCGCACCGCCCGTCAGCAAGCCGCCTGCGCGCGCGTGGGTGGAGACGCTGTTTGAGTGAGACTCAGCCGAGTCGGCGCTAGTTTTCGCTGCGGGCGCTTCGCGCCGGGGGCAAACTAGCGCCGACTCGGCGCTTGGCTATATGTCTCTGAAGGTCTCGATGTTGGCGCCGAGGTGGTTGAGCCGCTCGGCGAGGTCCTCGTAGCCACGGTGGATGACGTACGTCGAACGCAGCACGGACGTGCCCTTCGACGCGAGCATCGCCAGCAGGATCACGACGGCCGGGCGCAGGGCCGGCGGGCAGACCAGCTCGGTGCCGCTGAAGCTGGTCGGGCCCTCGATCATCACCCGGTGCGGGTCGAGGAGCTTGACCCGGGCGCCGAGCTTGTTGAGATCGGTGAGGTAGATCGCGCGGTTCTCGTAGACCCAGTCGTGCAGGAGGGTCTGGCCCTCGGCGACGGCGGCGATCACCGCGAAGAACGGCAGGTTGTCGATGTTGAGGCCTGGGAACGGCATCGGGTGGATCTTGTCGAGCGGCGCGTGCAGGTCGGACGGCTTGGTCGTGATGTCGACCAGGCGGGTGCGGCCGTTGAGCGCGACGTACTCCTCGGTGCGGTCGTACTGCAGGCCCATCTCCTCGAGCAGCGCCAGCTCGATCTCCATGAACTCGATCGGCACCCGGCGGATCGTGATCTGCGACTTCGTCACGATCGCGGCCGCGACCAGCGACATCGCCTCGATCGGGTCCTCGCTCGGTGCGTAGTCGACGTCGACGTCGATCTCCGCGAGGCCGGTGACGGTCAGCGTGGTGGTGCCGATCCCGTCGACGGTGACGCCGAGGCGCTGCAGGTAGAAGCAGAGGTCCTGGACCATGTAGTTGGAGGACGCGTTGCGGATCACCGTGGTGCCCGGGTGCAGCGCGGCCGCCATCAGGGCGTTCTCGGTGACCGTGTCGCCGCGCTCGGTCAGCACGATCGGGCGCACCGGCTCGATCGCCCGGTTGACCTGGGCGTGGTAGCTGCCGTCGGTGGCCTTCACCTCGAGGCCGAAGGGTCGCAGCGCCGCCATGTGCGGCTCGACCGTGCGGGTGCCGAGGTCGCAGCCGCCGGCGTACGGCAGCTCGAAGGTGTCGACGCGGTGCAGCAGCGGGCCGAGGAACATGATGATCGAGCGGGTACGGCGCGCCGCCGTCTCGTCGATGTGGTGCAGGTCGAGGTCGCGCGGCGGCACGATCTCGAGGTCGTTGTCGTCGTTGAGCCACCGGGTCTGCACGCCCATGCTGTTGAGCACCTCGAGCAGGCGGTTGACCTCCTCGATCCGCGCGACCTTGCGCAGCGTCGTACGGCCACGGTTGAGGAGCGAGGCGCACAGCAGCGCGACGCCGGCGTTCTTGGAGGTCTTGACGTCGATCTCACCGGACAGCGTCGTGGGGCCGGTGACCCGGAGGTGGGTCGGTCCGGCGCCGACGGCGACGATCTCCGAGTCGAGTGCCGCGCCGATCCTCGCCAGCATCTCGAGGGACATGTTCTGGTGGCCCTTCTCGATCCGGTTGACCGCACTCTGGCTGGTGCCGAGCAGGTCGGCGAGCTGGTGCTGGGTCAGGCCGCGGTGCTTGCGGGCGTCTCGGATGAGGTTGCCGATGCGATTCTTGTAGCCCTCAGTCTTGTTGCCCTCAGTCATGTCAGCCACGGTAACTCACATATGAGATAACGCAACAACACCAGCGTGCCCGGGGTGTCGTGGGGGAGCCGCTGTCCTGACAGGATGGGCGCCATGCGCGCGACGACGATCCACGGTACCCGAGACATCCGCGTCACCGACGTACCCGACCCGGCGATCTCCGCTCCGACCGACGCGATCGTCAAGATCGTGGCCGGCTGCATCTGCGGATCCGACCTGTGGCCCTACCGCGGAGAGAACGAGATCACGCCCGGTGACACGATCGGCCACGAGTGCGTCGGCATCGTCGAGCAGGTCGGATCGGCGGTCACGTCCTTCCGACCGGGGGACTTCGTCATCGTGCCGTTCGACCACTGCGACAACACCTGTGCGCACTGCCAGGCGGGCGCGCAGGCCGGCTGCGTCAACCTGGGCTTCACCGAGAGCGGACAGGCCGAGTACGCCCTGGTGAGCCAGGCCGAGGGCAGCCTCGTGAAGACCGACGGCAAGCCCGACCCGGCCCTGATCCCGTCGCTGCTCACGCTGGCCGACGTCTTCCCGACCGGGTGGCATGCCGCGGTCTCGGCGGGCGTCCGCCCGGGCGGTACGGCGGTCGTCATCGGCGACGGGGCCGTCGGGCTCTTCGGGGTGCTGTCGGCCTCGCTGCTCGGGGCTGAGCGCATCGTCGCGATGTCGCGGCACGAGCCGCGTCAGGCGATCGCCAGGACGTTCGGCGCGACCGACATCGTCGCGGAGCGCGACAAAGCCGGCGTCGAGGCGATCCTGGAGCTGACCGGTGGAGTCGGGGCCGACTCGGTGCTCGAGTGCGTCGGCACCGACCAGTCGATGCAGACCGCGTTCAAGATCGCGCGACCCGGCTCGACCGTTGGGTTCGTCGGGGCGCCGCACGGCATCGAGCTGCCGGTGCGGAGGATGTTCACCAAGAACATCGGCCTGGCCGGCGGCATGGCGCCGACCCGCAAGTACATCCCTGAGCTGCTCGAGCGGGTCCTAGCGGGTGGGATCGACCCCGGCATCGTCTTCGACCTGACGGTGCCGTTGGACGAGGTCGCCGATGGCTACCGCGCGATGGACGAACGCCGCGCGATCAAGGTGCTCGTCGAGCCCTGAGCCGGAGGCCCGACGGCTCAGCTCAGCTGCGGCGGCCGGAAGCGAAGAGGCCGACGCCGACCAGCAGCACGATGCCCGCGACCAGCTCGCTGACGAAGACCGCGTTCTCGTTGTCGAGGAACACCGCGAAGAGGATCAGCAGGATGCCGGACAGACCGCAGATGCCGAGCAACGGCTGCTTCGGGAGCGAGCTGTTGAGGCCCATCGCGGCCAGGACGACGATCGTGCCGATGATCCCGTCGCGGTAACCGGCCCACATGCCGCTCGCCTCCGCGCCGTACAGCAGCCAGCTGGCGAGGATCAGGCCGGTGCCCGACGAGAGGATGAGCAGCCAGCCGAGCGGTGCCATCACCGGCACCGGGCCGGACGCCGCGGGGGCGCCGGTGAGGACTGCGGGGGTGCCGGGGGCGGTACGTCGCTCAGGTGTCGCCATGGCGCAAAGCCTAGAGCACACCGCCGATGGGTAGAGCCCTGGCATGACCTCGCTCGTGCTCGGTCCGCTGCTGCGCTTCGTCGACGCCACGAGCGCGACCATCTGGGTGGAGACCTCCGGCCCGACCGTGGTGTGCGTCGTCGCGGGCGGCCGCGAGGCGGTCACTCGGACGTTCGCCGTCCACGGCCACCACTACGCGCTGCTCGAGCTCACCGGCCTCGAGCCGGGCACCCGGTCGCCGTACGCCGTCCACCTCGGCGACGAGCAAGTCTGGCCGTCGAGCGACCCGGCGTTCGCCGAGTTCCCGCCGTCGGTCATCTCGACGCTCGAGCCGGGCAAGCCGCTGCGGATGGCGTTCGGCTCGTGCCGGGTCAGCGTGGACCACGACGAGGAGGGCACCTCGAAGTTCGGCGTCGACGCGATGCGCGCCTATGCGCTCTTCATGGCCAGGATCACCGAGAGTCACTCGGAGGACCCCGGGGAGAGGTGGCCCGACCTGGCACTCCTCCTCGGCGACCAGGTGTACGCCGACGAGACCAGCGACGAGATGCGCGCGTTCATCGAGCAGCGCCGCGACCCCGAGCAGGCGCCCTGGTACGAGCTCAAGGACTACGAGGAGTACGCCCATCTCTACCGGCTCGCCTGGGCAGACCCGGTGAACCGGTGGCTGCTCTCGACGCTGCCGACCGCGATGATCTTCGACGACCACGACATCCGCGACGACTGGAACACCAGCTGGACCTGGCGTCAGGACATGGAGGCCACCAGCTGGTGGCACGACCGCGTCGTGGGCGGACTGGCGTCGTACTGGGTCCACCAGCACCTGGGCAACCTCGGTCCGGAGGAGCGGCACGCGGACGAGCTCTGGAAGCAGATCTCGTCGTACGACGGACCGGGCGAGCTCGACGTCAGCGACGCGCTCGACGCCCTGGCCGATCGAGCCGACCAGCACCCGGAGACCTACCGGTGGAGCTACTCCCGGGACTTCGACACCCAGGCGCGGCTGGTGGTCGTCGACTCCCGCGCCGCCCGGGTGCTCGAGCCCGAGCGCCGTTCGATGCTCGACGAGGGCGAGCTGATGTGGCTCGACGCGCAGCTCCAGGGCGACGTCGACCACCTGCTCATCGGCACGTCACTGCCGTTCCTGCTCGCCCCCGGGCTGCACCACATCGAGTCGTTCGGCGAGGCGATCGCGGAGGGCGCCTGGGGTGCTCCCGGTATGGCGCTCGGCGAGTGGGCCCGCAAACGCGCGGACCTGGAGCACTGGGCCGCGTTCGAGCAGGGGTTCCGCGACGTCGCCGAGATCGTGCTGGAGGTCGCGGCGGGCGAGCGCGGACGGGCGCCGCGCACCATCACCTTCCTGTCCGGCGACGTGCACCACAGCTATGTCGCCGAGGCGTGGCCGCGCGACGGCCTGGCGGCGAGCCGGATCCTGCAAGCGGTCTGCTCACCGATCCGCAACCCGCTCCCGAAGGGGATGCGGGGTTTCACGGCGCTCGCGGCCGCCCGCGCGACGGGCGCGGTGGCTCGGCTGCTCTCGCTCGCGGGCAGGGTCCGCCCCGAGCCGATCCGGTGGGCGGTCACCCAGGGCCCTTGGTACGACAACAACCTGGCCGTGCTCGAGCTCGCTCCCATCGGCATCCGGATGTGGTGGAACGCCGGATCGGTCGTCGACGGCGCACCGGAGCGCCCGGTCCTGACGCGCGTCGCGACGCTCGACGCGATCGGCTAGGGCGACGGTCAGGCGACGGCACGAGTTGCCGGCACGCAGTCACAGGAGTCTCCACACGCAAGGTAGATGTGGAGCGCGTGCCCGCACTGCGGGCACGGCATGTCGTGCGAGAGAGGCACGGCGTTCGGCTGGACGGTGTCCCACATGGCGCTACCTCCTCCCGGACCTCGACCTGTCCCCAACACCTTCGACGCTAGGTATCCGTCGCCGCCCGCACCGGGGATTGCGGACGAATGCCCCAATCAGGGGAGGCCCGGCTAGCCCGTCTGGACCACGCGACCTGACCAACCGACCGCTTCCGCATGGCAGAATTTGGGCGTGACCGATCGGGGCGATGAGCAACGTCTGCGCGATCTCGCGCTGCTGCGCCGGGTCCGCGACCGGATGGACCGCGAGTACGCCGAGCCCTTGGACGTCGAGTCGCTCGCCCGCGGCGTGAACCTGTCCGCCGGCCACCTCAGCCGCGAGTTCAAGCGCGCGTACGGCGAGTCGCCGTACTCCTATCTGATGACGCGGCGCATCGAGCGGGCGATGGCACTGCTACGCCGCGGCGACCTCAGCGTGACCGAGGTCTGCTTCGAGGTCGGCTTCCAGTCGCTCGGCACGTTCAGCACCCGTTTCACCGAGCTGGTCGGCATGCCGCCGAGCACCTACCGCCGGGAGGCGGTCACCCATGCCAGCGGGCTGCCGCAGTGCGTGGCGAAGCAGCTGACGAGACCGATCAGGAGCACATCGATCAGGAATGGAGAAGCATCCGTCCCGAACCCGCTACTAGCGTGAGCGGCATGGACATCACCATTCACACCACGGTCCTTCCCCACGAGGACCCAGACGCGTCGCTGGCCTTCTATCGCGACACTCTCGGGTTCGAGGTGCGCAGCGACGTCGGCAGCGGCACGATGCGCTGGATCACGGTCGGGCCGGTCGGCCAGCCGGGCACGTGCATCCTCCTCGGCCCACCGGCCGCGGACCCGGGGATCACGGACGACGAGCGCAGCACCATCACCGAGATGATGGCCAAAGGCACCTTCGGCTGGATCATGCTCGCCACCGAGGACCTGCAGGGCACCTTCGACCGGATCCAGGCCGAGGATGTCGAGGTCGTGCAGGAGCCCACCGACCAACCCTGGGGCACGCGCGACTGCGCCGTACGAGACCCCGCAGGCAACATGGTTCGCATCCAGGAGGTTCGCTGACATGAAGACGATGACGTGCAGGCAGATGGGTGGCCCTTGCGACAAGGCGTTCAGCGGCGAGACCGCCGACGACGTGATCAACGCGCAGGACCAGCACCTCAAGGACGCGGTCGCCGCCGGTGACACCGCCCACGAGCCGGCCAACAAGGACATGCGCGGCCGCTGGAAGCACCCGATCAAGGGCATGGGCTGGTACAAGGACACCAAGAAGGCGTTCGCCGCCCTCCCCGAAGACTGAGCTCGACTCCCAAGGAGAACCCACCCGCATGCCCTCCTCCCACGCCGCTGACAGCCACGACCTGATCCGGGTCACCGGAGCCCGGGTCAACAACCTCAAGGACATCAGCGTCGAGATCCCGAAGCGCCGGTTGACGGCGTTCACCGGCGTTTCGGGATCGGGCAAGAGCTCGCTGGTATTCGGGACGATCGCGGCGGAGTCGCAGCGGCTGATCAACGAGACCTACAGCGCGTTCGTGCAGGGCTTCATGCCGACCCAGGCGCGGCCCGACGTCGACGTCCTGGACGGGTTGACCACGGCGATCCTCGTCGACCAGGAGCGGATGGGCAGCGACCCGCGCTCCACCGTCGGCACCGCCACCGACGCCAACGCGATGCTGCGGATCCTCTTCAGCCGGTTGGCGCAGCCGCAGATCGGGTCGCCCCAGGCGTACTCCTTCAACGTCGCCTCGATCAGTGGTGCCGGCGCCGTCACGCTCGAGAAGGGCGGCCAGAAGACCAAGGAGCGGCGCAGCTTCAGCATCATCGGCGGGATGTGTCCGCGCTGCGAGGGACGCGGCGCGGTCAACGACATCGACCTGTCCCAGCTGTACGACGACTCGAAGTCGCTCAACGACGGGGCTCTGACGATCCCGGGCTACAGCATGGAGGGTTGGTACGGCCGGATCTTCCGCGGCTGCGGCTACTTCGACCCGGACAAGCCGATCGCGAAGTACTCCAAGAAGGAGCTCAACGACCTCCTCTACCGGGAGGCGACCAAGATCAAGGTCGACGGGATCAACCTGACCTACCTGGGCCTGATCCCGCAGATCAAGAAGTCCTTCCTGGCCAAGGACGTCGAGTCCATGCAGCCGCACATCCGCGCCTTCGTCGAGCGCGCGGTGACCTTCACGACGTGCCCTGACTGCGACGGCACCCGGCTCAGCGAGCTGGCCCGGTCGTCGAAGATCGACGGCAAGAACATCGCCGACCTCTGTGCGATGCAGATCAGCGACCTGGCCGAGTGGGTCGGCGGACTGGAGGAGCCGTCGGTCGCGCCGCTGCTCGAGGCACTGGGGGAGACCCTCGACTCGTTCGTCGACATCGGCCTCGGCTACCTGTCGCTGGACCGGCCGGCAGGCACGCTCTCCGGCGGAGAAGCCCAGCGCACCAAGATGATCCGGCACCTGGGGTCGTCGCTCACCGACGTCACCTACGTCTTCGACGAGCCGACGATCGGGCTGCACCCGCACGACATCGTCCGGATGAACGAGCTCCTGCTCCAGCTGCGCGACAAGGGCAACACGGTGCTCGTCGTCGAGCACAAACCGGAGACGATCGCGATCGCCGACCACGTCGTCGACCTCGGCCCGTTGGCGGGCTCCGAAGGCGGCCAGGTGATGTACGAGGGCACCGTCGCAGGACTGCGCGCGAGCGACACCGTCACCGGCCGGCACCTGGACGACCGGGCGACGGTCAAGGACGAGGTGCGTACGTCGTCGACGGCTCTCAAGGTCCGGGGCGCGAACCTGCACAACCTCCAGGAAGTGGACGTCGACATCCCCCTCGGCGTACTGACCGTCCTCACCGGGGTCGCCGGGTCGGGCAAGAGCTCACTGATCCGCGGCTCGGTGTCCAACCAGGACGGCGTCGTGACGATCGACCAGGGCGCCATCAAGGGCTCCCGGCGCAGCAACCCGGCGACGTACACCGGATTGCTCGATCCGATCCGCAAGGCGTTCGCGAAGGCCAACGGCGTGAAGCCGGCGCTCTTCAGCGCCAACTCCGAGGGCGCCTGCCCGAACTGCAACGGCGCCGGCGTCGTCTACACGGACCTCGGGATGATGGCCGGGGTCTCGACCGTCTGCGAGGTGTGTGAAGGCAAGCGCTTCGACGCGTCGGTGCTCGACTACACCTTCGGGGGCAAGGACATCAGCGAGGTGCTGACCATGCCGGTGTCGGAGGCCGTGGAGTTCTTCGCCGACGGCGACGCCAAGATCCCGGCGGCCCACAAGATCCTCGAGCGGCTCGCCGACGTCGGACTGGGCTACGTCAAGCTCGGCCAACCGCTCACCACCCTGTCGGGAGGAGAGCGGCAGCGGCTCAAGCTCGCCACCCACCTGGGCGAGAAGGGCGACGTCTACGTCCTCGACGAGCCGACGACCGGTCTGCACCTCGCCGACGTCGAGAACCTGCTCGGCCTGCTGGACCGGCTGGTCGACGGCGGCAAGTCTGTCATCGTCATCGAGCACCACCAGGCCGTGATGGCGCACGCCGACTGGATCATCGACCTCGGCCCGGGCGCCGGCCACGACGGCGGCCAGGTCGTCTTCGAAGGCACGCCGGCCGAGCTCGTCGCCAAGAAGTCGACGCTCACCGGCGAGCACCTGGCGGCGTACGTCGGCGCGTGACTGTGGCTGGACGCTCGTTCGGCCGGTCTGGGGTGCGCCGTTTGGTCACCAACCGCAGATCGGGCACGCTCCCATCTGCGGTTGGTGACCAAACGGTGGCGAGAAGGAGTCAGGGCCGACCGTCGAGCCGGCGCACTCGGCGTACGCCGGCCGTCAGGCGGTACGACGTCTCGACGAGCTCCGCGATCTCCGTCCAGTCGGTCGCGTCGTCGAGGTCGACGCCGACCCAGCCCGAGACACCCAGGTACATCGGGAAGTAGCAGCTGGGGGAGTCGAGCAGTGCCGGCGCCTCGACCGGGTCGGCCAGCACCAGCACCGACGCGTGGTGCCGTTCGTAGCCGTCGCCGAGCTTCACGCTGCCGCCGTAGTAGGCGAAGACCTTGGTCGTGTAGAACGCCGGGATCCCGTGTGAGACCTTCTCGGCGGCGTCCGGCAGCGCCAACGTGAGCTCGCGCAACCGTCCGAGCACCGGGTCGGCGTCTTCGAACATCCGGGGGTGGGCCATGTCACCACGCTAGGGCAACGGCTCGACCGGCGATCGAAGAGTTGGAAATGCATCTATTACTGACTTGAAGCCGCGTTATAGTCGGAATATGAGCCGCCCCTACCGCACGACCGAGGAGATCGAGAGGTCGTTCGGCGCCCAGGTCCGAGCCCTGCGTCTCGAGCAGGACGTCGACCAGGCCACCCTGGCTGAGCGTGCTGCCGTCAGCGTGAGCGCCCTCAAGGCGTTGGAGTCCGGGCGCGGCTCCTCGCTGCGCACGGTGGTACGCGTCGCACGAGCCCTTGACCGCGTCGACTGGCTCGACACCTTCTACGAGCAACCGACCATCAGCCCGCTGGCGATCGCGCGTGAGCGCGAAGGGCTCCGGCGACCGCAACGAGCGTCGCCGCGCAGCAAGCGGCCAAGCCGATGACCTACACGCACGTCGACCTGCTGCACGTGCGCGCCTGGGGCGAGCTCGTCGGTGCCGTCGCCCCCGATCCCCGCGGCCGGGCATACGTCTTCGAGTACGACCCCGGCTGGGTCCGGCGTCAGGTGGAGCTGGCTCCCGCGCTCATGCCGACCGCCCGCCGCAGCCGCACCTTCGCCTTCCCCGGGCTTCCAGACGAGACGTTCCGCAACCTGCCGCCCATGCTGGCGGACTCGGTACCTGACAAGTTCGGCAACTCGATCATCGATGCGTTCCTGGCGCGGGAGGGCGTCCGGCCCGCGGCCGTCACCGCGCTCGACCGGCTCGCCTACGTGGGGGAGAGGGGGATGGGTGCGCTCACCTTCCACCCCGACACCGGGCCGAGCCACGAGCCGCCGACGCCCGTCGTACTCTCCGACCTGGTCGTCGCCGCACGCGCGGCGATCGAAGGCAGGCTCGACGAGGACTCCGAGCGGACCGAGGCACTCAACCGGCTCCTGGCGGTCGGAACCTCGGCGGGAGGCGCACGGGCCAAGGCTGTCATCGCCTGGAACCGGACGACGGGGGAGATGCGCGCCGGCAACCTCCCGGCCCCGGACGGCTTCGAGCAGTGGCTGCTGAAGTTCGACGGCGTCGGCAACGACCCCCAGCTCGGCGACAGCCAGCAGTACGGACGGATCGAGTACGCCTACAGCCTGATGGCGCGGGCAGCCGGGATCGAGATGTCCGAGACCGAGCTGCTCGAGGAGGGCGGGCGGGCGCACTTCATCACCCGACGCTTCGACCGCGACCCCGGCGGCGGACGCCTCCACATGCAGTCGTTGTGCGCCCTGGGAGCCCTGGACTTCAACCAGATCGGGACGCATGACTACGCCGCCTACCTGATGCAGTGCGACGATCTCGGACTCGGTCCGGACGCCCGTCGGGAGAGCTTCCGCCGGATGATCTTCAACGTGGCCGCGTCGAACTGCGACGACCACACGAAGAACGTCTCCTTCCTGATGGACCGCGACGGGCAGTGGGCTCTGGCCCCGGCGTACGACGTCACGTTCGCCTACAGCCCGACCAGCGTCTGGCTGACCCAGCACCTGATGGCGGTGGAGGGGAAGTTCGCCCAGATCACCCGCGCTGACCTCGAGCGCTTCGCGGACCGTTTCGAGGTGCCCGGATACCGCAGCGCGATCGACCAGGTGCTCGACGCGGTCCGGGACTGGCGGGCCTTCGCGAGCCGCGCAGCGGTCGATCCTCGCTATGCCGCCGAGATAGGTACCCGACTGTCCGAGGTCAGGCTCTAGAAGTTCTTCCTATCGCCGACGCTCAAGCGCGCCAAGCTCCACTGACTTCAGCAATAGCCCGGATGGACTACTGCCGCCCCATGTATTTCTGCATATGCTGCGGATTCGACCGCGCCGGGCGGTCATCTTGGGGAGGCTTAATGCGTCACGTACTCCGGGCAGCCGTCATCGGACTGTTCGCCGGCAGCATTCTCGGCGCGGCGGCATTCGCCGCACACGCCATGACCTATGGGACCTGGAGCAACTTCACCAGCAACTCAGTGGGCTATCGCAACCAGTCGGGTGTCGACTCCGCCAGCCGCGCCATCACCGTGCTGCAACGCTTGGACCACGGGCAGGCCGATCCCGGAAAAATGGGCGGCAAAACGCGTATGTACTGGTCCGGGGGCACGCTTTGCGCAGCATCGAGCGAGCGGCTCAACGACACTCCGACAACGTTGTGGTCACTTCAGATCGATACCAACTGTGGGGGCCTGGTCTATTCACGCGGATACACGATGGCGTGGAACGGCAGCGGTTGGTACCAGTTGGCAACCGATAAGTCCCCGACTATCGGTCCACTCTGAGCGGGGGAGACTCGAATGAAATACACACGAGCGACCATTGCGGGTGTCGCCGCAGCCGTCATCGGCCTGCTCAGCACCTCTCTCCTGCTCGGACACCTGACCGCAGAGGCTGCGCCGCCCGACACGTCGGTCAGCAATCTCAAGCTGGAGCCCCAGGACGCGCCGACCTGGGCCAGGTCGAACTTCCCCCAGAACTCCGCCGGCCAGACGTACGGCTCGGCCGCTGACGCCCAGGCACTGGCCGACGGGCCCGACCTCGTCGCGGTCGTCGGCGACTCCGGCGTACTCGGCTTCGTCTACAACGAGGAGCTCAACGGCTCACACTTCACCACGCTCGCCGAGGCCCTGACGTGGGAGGCAGACCGTGACGCCGGCAAACTGGTCACGCTCAAGGTCTACGACCTCGACGGCCAGACGGTTGTCGACACGTTCACCCTCGACAACGGCACCGTCGAGGAGTCAACCGACTGATCGAAAGGCTGGCGTCCCATGCACGCGTCGCGAGCACATCCGCCGACAGGGGTCGCGTTCTTCGACATCGACGGAACGCTTGTCAGCGGGACCAGCTCCGGCGCGTTCCTCGCCCAGCGCCTCGGCCACGCGGCAGAGGTGGACGAGGCGGAGGCCAGGTACGCCGCAGGAGCGATCGACAACCACGAAGTCTGCGTCGTCGACGCGCGGGGGTGGGCAGGCACCCATCAGTCGCGCGTCGACAACTGGCTCGAGGAACTGCCGCTCATCGACGGGATCGACCAGACCGTCGGCTGGTGCAAGTCGCACGGTCTCGTCCCCGTCCTGGCGTCGCTCGCCTGGGAGCCCGTCGGCGCCCACCTCGCGCGCAGGTTCGGCTTCTCGGGCCACTGCGGGCCGCAACTCGAGACGACAGCCGGGATCTACACCGGCGAGGTCGCCCAGACGTTCGACGAGTTCGACAAGCGAGACTTCGCGCTCGGCGTCTGCCATCAGCTCGGCGTGGAACCGTCTCGCTCCATCGCGATCGGTGACAGCCGCTCCGACCTTCCGCTCTTCGAGGTCGTCGGCCTCAGCATCGCGCTCAACGGTTCGGCCGATGCGCGTGCCCGGGCGAGCACAACACTGGACTCCGACTCGCTCGTCGAGGCGATCCCGCTCATCCGGTCGTGGATGACGGCGGCTCAATTTGTCACCCCCGGCACAACTCTCGACGAAAAGACCGGCGGCCTCGACCAGAACTGAGCGCACCGAGGAGGCCGGTACGTACAGTCCCGACCAGGCCTCGGGTTGTCGGAAAGGTGACCAGGGTGCGCTCAGTTCACGTGTTGACCGTCTCACCGGCTCTGCCGCCGAGGATCTTGGACGAGATCCTGACGAGCACGGAGATGACGCTCCTCGAGCATGGAGCCGATCACGTCTGGATCGACCCGGCGCAACCGCCGCTGGCAGTGGTCGCCGCGTTTCCTGGCCCCGCTGACCACGAGGCGCCTGTGGTCGCGACATCCGGATGCTTCGTTCAACCCGATCCGGCCGGGAAGTGCCGCTAGGCGCTGCTCTGGGAGCATTCTCCAGCGAGACGCCACTCCCGACATTGAACTGGTATGCACGGGAGCTCGTGAGACGGGAGTTGCCGCGATCGTGGTCGTCACGACCAGGCGCATCAGGCCGGAGGCAATATCCTGCCCAGGTCGTTCACCCCTACGTCTTGATGCGGGATCCGAAACGTGGTGCGTTTGTGTACGTGACGAGAAAGCGCAGCCGGGAAAACGCAGCAGCAAACGCGGTGATGGAGCTGCTGGGTTCCATGACCGGCACCGCCATGCGGGGCTGCATGTACGACGACGGCTCCCAGGACCGGATGCACGACTTCACGATCACGAGCGAAGCGCACAAGATCGCGCTCGAAGTCTCCACCATTGCAGACGGGGATCGAGTCGGGCGGGACCACCGCTGGAACCTAGCCGCGGCGGACGGCTGGCTCGAGATCCCGAGGCTCACCGGTTGTTGGATCGCCCACCACGAAGGCGATGTGGAGGCCGACACGGCGATCGCCGTGGTGCGCGCTCACCTGCCCGCGCTGGAGTCGCTCGGGGTCGATTCGATTGACACAGCCCAGTGGCAGGGACACGCATTCGAGCCCGCATCGATGCGGCCGCCCGAGTGGTCACACGTCCGCGCTCTCAACGGCGCCGGGTTCTCGATTGTGAGTCGCGTCAACGACGCCTCCGAAGCACTACTCGATGAGCATGGCGGGCAGGTCTACGTCGGCCGAGGATTCGAGGTCAGTCGACCGGCCGATCGGAATCTGCCCGTCGCCCTCGTCACCGAGCAACTTCGCGGAGATCACAGTTCAGACGTGCGCAAGCTCCGCGCGGCCAAGGATGTGGCAGACCGGCACCTGTGGTTGTGGGTCGAGCTCACCGAGGGGTTTGCGATGCTCCGCTCGTTCGAGACTGAAGGCTTGCCCGAGGTCGACCTGGACATTGAGGGCGTTGACGGGGTCTGGCTTGCTCGAAGTCCATCGGTGGACACCATTGCCGGCTATGTGTGGCTGCGTGGGCAGGGCTGGGGCGCGTTCTCAGCAACTCGTGACGAGCGGAACCTAGACGCCTGTTGAGCTGTCTTTGCTTTGGCATGAACTCCAGCTAGTTAATGGTAAGCGCCGGAGGCAATGAGACGCGAGTGGCGCGCGGATCGAGCCAGAGCCGTGCGCTGAACTCCTACAGCCACGGGTCCAGGCATCAACTAGCCCTCGTGATCATGCGGCAAGCGACGAGCACCAAGCGCTAGGACCGCGTTACCGTGCTCATCACCGCCCGGATCAGCAACTGGCGAAGGTCGGTGCCATCGGTGAGCACTTCGACCTGGGACAGGTCGACAACGAGGATGCGCCGGCCTTCTTTGTTCGCCAACGAGACGATGTCATTGGCCGCAGTTCTACTCTGTGGGTCCCCAGTGATGCCGGACCTGCTGACGAGGATCCCGTGAGTGGCGTTGGCAAGCCGCATCTTCCAGTCGAACCACGCGACGTCGCGAGCAGCCACTGGGTCAACCGTGTTCTTGCACTCCACGAAGACCGTGTCTCCGAAGGATGGGAAGCCTGCTGGATCCTGCTCGTTCCAGATGATGAGGTCGATTTCCTGGGACCCCGAGGCGCTCCACTCGTTGCTGGACTGCACAACGAAGCCGCGGATATGAGCTAGCAACCACGTGGCAAGGTTTTGAAGGCGCATGCCTTGCTCGGTCGTCGACAGCCCGATCTCCTTGCAGCATTCGACGTAGTCCGCCAGCTTTGCAACATCGAGCGTGGCGTCCCAGGTGCTCGAATCCCCGTGAGGCAACGGGAGCGGCGCGGGATGCGACGTCACGGCATTGCCTGCTCAACCAATCGCGCCAAGGCAGCAGGTAGCGGCTCCTCGGACAGCGCGTCCAGAAGTTCCGAGGCGCTCGCCAACAAGATGCGGTCACGACTGTCGCTCCACAGACGTGGGCCGTTCCCGACATTGTCCAGGCTGAGCGCCAAGAGAGTCCGGCCGCCGCTCGCCGCCAGCGTGCGCTCCAACCGCCGTCGAATTGCGGGCCACGAGCCGCCACGCGCCAAGATCTCGACCGGCAGAGGCGTGCCTAGCGTGGCAGTCAGCTCGTCGTGCCAGATCGCAAGGTCCGGCGCCGCTACGTCGAAGGGCGCAGTGCTCACGAGCGTGGTGGCACCAGTCGCTTTGAAGAGTTCGTCGAACGCGCGTACGGCATCTGCTCCTTGTAGGCCGGGCTCGTTCAACCGCTTGCGTGCGACCTGAAGCGCGGCGAGAGACGGCTTCGGAGAGCCCGTGGTTGAGAGAGCAGGCTCGGCAGGCGTCCGGCCGCGCGCCGCAAGACGCTTCACCTTCTCGACGAGTCGATCGGGAGTGTCCCAACTCGTCGATGTGACGTCGGCCAGATCAGCGGGGATCGTGGAATCGTCGCCCACGACGATGATTGGCAGTCCGAGAGCCAGCGCCGCGCCCGCTTCGACCAGGACATTACGGCTGGCCGGGTCCTCGGGTGCTGGCATGAAAATCACGGCCAGGTCGGAGGCAGTGATTGCCCGAATGAGACTGCTGTGACGCGTCGTTGCACCCGTGGCCGACTCAGTAGTCGAGACGTTAAAGGTGTTGCGTAGCCGATCGCGAACCCGAGCAGCATCCGCGTCGGCGTAGGAGTAGCTCACGAAGATCTTGACCCGGGAGTCGTCGCTCACGTGTCTATAGTGCCTGGGCCGTCCGATGGCTGGTCTGTGTATGTAGTTACTACGACAACAAAGCTTTGACCTGTCCCAGGCGCGGCGCGGAAGTTCGAGGTGATGCCGACCGAGGAAACCGGGCTTGAGCACGCCCAGCGACAGATCGAAGTTTCCTCATCGTCGAGCTTCGGCACCAGGACGTTCCGCGACGCCGACAGTTCGGATGGCAGTGACGGGGGCCTAACCAACGACTCAATAGCCGCCAAACTCCTGAGCGAGGCGGTGCTCACGGGTACGCCGCAACTCCTCAAGTTCCACCTTCCGGAGCTTCAGGTCAAGCCCGGTCAACGGAAAATTCCAGTGCTCCCGGACTAGGCCAACAGAGGAGCCGTCAGCCTCGGTGATGTGACCGGTGTCCAGAAGCGCCTGGAGGACTTGCGTGTTGACCTCGTTGAGGCGAACCCACCGCATGTCGTCGTCAACGACCACCCCAGCCCAAGCCGTGCGCGTCGCCTGTAAGCCAGTCTCTGTCAGAGCGCCTAGTCGGTGCAGTGCACTGACGAGAACCACGGCGCGACTCGTGTGCGGCACCATGAACGGCTCGCCGTACATCGCTGCCCGTTCGCCGGGGTCGTTCCAGCGTCCGACGCCGTTCTCGTCCTGGATGTAGTCGACGTAGAGGGCCTCCTCGCGGCGGGTGGTAACCCAGTTGGAGAAGACCCAATCCACATCGAGCGGACCGTCGAGATAAAACTGGGCCCGCGCCAGGTCTAGGTACCTCCGCACCTCAGCGACGTCGGCCGGCACCATTTCGTACGCCTCCACGTACAACCCGCGAGCCAGGTGATCGTAGAACGCGGCGAACCCCACCTTGACGAGCTCGCGATTGCGCCATCCGCCGCGCACCACGTCGAGCAGGATCAAGACCTTCGCGGCCTCCTCATCAGCAAAGCCACGCAGCACCGCCGCGCTCTGGTGGCGTCCCTGCTCGGCCAGTTCAGCTGCGTCGGCCGAAAGTACGGCCACCGTCCGAACCAGGTGAGACATTCCTTCGGCCAGCACGGCGTCCCGCTTGGCTTCTGGAAGCTGGACGATCGAGCGAAGGGCACGGGGTTTCATGCCACCATCGTGCGCCCGGAGCCGGCAGGTCGACCACCGGTTTCGCCGGGCCTGCGGCGTAGCGTCGTGCTCGGAGCTGACGTTGGCGATCTTGCGCCCCGGACGCCCAGGGAACCGAGCCTCGGCGAAAACGCGCCGCTCGGCGGCGAATGCTGGTCTCATTGTTGGGAGCGAGAGGGGACGCGGTGCCGCGAGACCCGATGGGCGACACGCCCGACGAGGTTCGACGCCTCTTGGCAGCGACTGGACCCGACCGGGAAGAACTGACGCGTCGCCGCTTCGGCGAGGGCCCGGCAGGCGGTCTACAGCAGCTCCACCTCACGGATCAGGGGCTGTGGCTTCCACAGCATGCGATCTCGTCGGGGGATCCATCCAAGAACCTGAAGGTCTATCTGACGACAGCCGAGATCTTCGACTACGAGGAACCGCTATCAATGTGGGCGATCGTGCGAAACGTCAGCAAAGTTTCGTTGGAAAGGGCGATCGAGTGGTGTGCACGGTGGATGGCGAAACTCCAGCAACCCGGGCGGTCCCACCAGGAGGTCGACCGAGAGTTCGTCAACGCTCATCTCAAGGAGCCGTACCGGACCAAGGTGCTGAACTTGTTGCGGGACGAGCGTCGCGTCTTACTGAGTCACCAGGCGCTGATGGTGATCACCAAGATCGCAATCGAGCACTGTCGGCGCGAAGGCCGACCCCCAGTAGGAACAGATGTCACGCCACTCGCCTTCGCCGTTCTCGGTGTGCCGAGCCACCTCACCGACGGCGTCGAGAGCGCCGGCGAGGAGGAGCTCATCGTTGACGTGGAGGGCGGGAGGTTGTCCTCGTACATGGTGGCCAACCAGATGTTCAACAACCCTATGGACCTGCGCACCGCGTGGACGGTATTCCAACGATGCCTTCGGGAGCTTCCCGAGGAACTCAGCGACCACCCTCGGGTCATGAGCTTCCAGGCGGCATACCTGGATGCGACTGGCGTGGCGCTCGACGACCTCGTCGCGATCTGTGCGGTTCTGTGGGGACGTGCCATCAATGACGATGGCCCGACGCTTCCGCTCGCCTACTTGGAGCCGTTGAAGTGGGAGGCCGATCGTCTCAATGCAGTCCTCGACCTGGTTTCCGCATCGCCTGAGGCGCTGCGCGATGCGTTGCGTGAGGACGCGGCGGACTACGGCTTGCTCTGGTCGACGAAGACGTTCGACCAGTTCCCCGTCGTCCGGTGGGACGAGCATCTCACCGTCCTGCACCCTTCGTGGATGGTGAACCGCGCTACCGGCTCCTGGCCGTTGCTCGATGTGAAGCGTGTGCTCGAGGTGCGCGGCGACAAATTACCAAGCCGGCCGCATCGCTGGATCGGTCGAGTACACCCACGAGCACTTTGCGCTCGAGGTCGTCGAGTCGCTCACGGGGACCAACCGTGTCTATCGGGACGAAGCGCTCCGCCGCGCTTACGGGAAGAAGCGCAGCGTCGCCGACGCGGCCGTCGACTACGGCGACGCCTGGGTGGTCGTCGAGGTCTCGACGAAGGGATTTCAGCTCAAGACCGCAGCAGGCGTGTCGGAACAGGCGCTCGCACAAGATCTCGACAACATCGTGGCCAAGGCCCGCCAGGTACACGCGACCGTCAAAAACCTCCGCGCCGACCAGAAGGCACTGACCGGACGCCACCGTGCGGTTCGCGTTCGCAAGTTCTACCCGGTCGTGGTGGTGACGTCGCGGTTCGCAGGAAATCCGATCACCTTCACGATGCTTCGAGCGCGCCTTCGGGAGGCAAGTGTGCTGCAGGCTGGCGACTGCGCCCCCCTCGAGGTCCTCGACATCGAAGACCTGCTCGCCACCCAAGGAGCGTGCGAGAGCTACGGCTACAGCCTGCTGGATCTGCTCGCAGCGAAGGCTGAGATCGAACCGCCCACGGTGCCGATGAAGGACTTCCTACATCACAAGCTCGGACACAGCGCCCCGTACCCGGCGGTCGTGCAACGGTCCTGGGAGCAATGGATGAATACGGCTATCCACCAACTCCGTCAGGCCAGCGGCTAGCACAGGAGCTCGGGAGACGGGAGTGGTGCCACAAAATCGAGGTGGCTCAGCTGTCGAACTGATCCCATCTGGAGCTGGAGCGTCGAGATCGTTGGGAAATGCCGGCCGAATGACCTTCCTCGCTCGCCGGCGTCAGCACTAGCAGGTTGAGCGCGGCGGTCTTAGTGGTCCTTCCGCTGTTGCCGTGGATCACCGCCCGAGAAGGCGCGGCATCAATCCGGCGGCCGATGCTCTGAATGCTGCGCCGGTGTCCTTAGGTGAGCATGAACGTCTGCCGTGCTGGTACGCCGAGGAAGTCGCCGTAGGCAAGGGCACGGTCGATCAGCTCCTCGTCGTTGATCGGCGCCCTGGTGTGGCTGCGCCGGTCGAAGACGAGCTGGATCGTCGCCGCGCCCTGCCCGTCCTTCTCCTGCAGGATCGTTGCTGGTTTGTCGGGCGAGTCGGCCAGGCGGGCGTAGATCCAGTTCGCCGCCCCGGCAGATCCTGGGTGGCCCCCGCGGCATCACCGCTGCGGGGGCACCGGACACGGACGCCCAGACGCCCCGCGCAAATTGTGTCCCGGCGACGACTCGCTTCGAGCATCTCGGCCGGCTCGTACCTGGCGGCCGCGTAGAGAGCGTCCACGATCCTGCGGACCGTGTCCGCGCCAAGTTGGGCAGGCAAGACGCCCACGACGGCCTGATCGACCGCCGCGTCGTCGCCGGCCCAGTCCCATCGGATAACCCATGCCCGAGAGCTCTTGCGTGTCACGGTCCAGAACATAGCTGGCCGCGACCCAGCGAGGCCGCTCCAACTCCCGCCCTGGAAGATCTCACGGATCAGCGGACACGACGCTCCTGCAGGTGATGGTCTGAGTTTCGACGATGGCTGGACATGAGGTCATAGAGACTCTGGGGATGGACAGCCGCGACACCGAGAACTGGCGACAAGTCATCAACGGGGACCGGCCAGTGAGGTGGTCCGATTTCGTCGGAAGCGTCCAAGGAGCGACCTACCTCTCCGACAGCGGACGCGACCTGCTGCCCGCGATGGTCACAGGGTTCGAATCCTGGTTCGGAGACGAGTGGCTACGTCGAGCCCTCGACCTTGAGAACCCGCGCAGGATCTCCTCGCTTGCCCGGTTCTCGCCCACGATGACGGTTGTTGGCGCGACCCACGGCATGGCCGGCGCTTTCGTCGAGCTTGTTCGGTGGTGGGCGGCGATCGAGACCCAGCTGCACAAGCCGGGGATCGATCAGGTCCAGCGCGACCAACGCCAAGACGCCACCCTCCCACGCCTGCTCCACACACTGACCCAGCTGCGTCTGGGTGCCATCGCTACCCAGGCGGACCTCATGGTGGCCTACGAGCCATTGCCCGGAGATCTGTTGATCACCGACAGGGACGACCCGGACCGCTGCGTCACGGTCGAGGTGTTCGCGATGACTTCCCCCCGAGATCTCGACGTGAAGACACGACAGAGCGATGAGATGTTCGCGTTGCTCAACGAACTCGGCCGCCAACACGGCGTGCAATTTCGCGGGGACCTACCCGCACTTGACGACGACACCGCCGATTGGGAGCGGCGGGTGCGTGAGGCCGCCGCTCAGGCCGGCCGGCTCAACATTAGTTTGAGCATCCGCTGGTCGGACCAGGAGCTCTTCGTCGAGCCGGGCGACTCCGCCCAAGGTGCTGCGCTGAACGGGCCGCCCATCGAGGTCGACGCTGGATCTCGGTTGCGCCGCAGAGTCAGTATCAAGGCCCGGCAGGTTGCCGATGCTCCAGCAGGGTGGCTGTGGCTGGAGAACCACGGTGCAATCGACCTTCTCGTCCCCGTCAACCAAATGCGGCTCTTCGAACAGCTGGTGGCTTACCGCGACCTCCTGCATGGAGCGCTTGACGAGGTTCCCGCGGTCAAGGGCGTCAGCTTCTCGGGTTCGGCACAGCGCCAGTGGCCACCGAGGATCCCCGCCCGCGCAACTGACGGACAGTGCGAGGCATTCCGTCACCCCTTGACCCTCGACCGTGTGCGGACGACCTTTCACTTGGCGAACGTAGACGGACCACCGAGCCAGCTGATGCGCCAAGTCGTCGAGCACGAGCCGTACTGGCTCGACTCGGCGCTGTCCCGCCTCGGCGTGACTCACAGTGCGCTCGAGCTCATTCGACCCGACATCCGGTCTCCCTGAATCAGTTCGAGGAGTGGTGCTGGTCACCGCGACCGGTCGCTGAACCTTCGGGCTTAGAGAGCGTCAAGGATTCTTAGATACTCGGAATGGGTCGGCCCGCGGCGTCCCACGCCGTATCAGGTGCTGTTGTTGCTCTGGACTTGGCCCAAGCGTTGAACAATGAGGCTGTCCAGGCCCGCCGGGGTCCACGGAGGGTCGGTGAGTAAGTAGTTGCGTAGCAGATTGCGCAGGAGGAACACCCCCATGTGATTCGTCCAAAACTCGTCATCGCCGAATCGGACCTTAGTGTTCCTTGGTGTGCTTCCGTGCACGATCTGTGATCGCTGGCTGTAGACCTGCTTCAGGATTTCGTAGATGGCGTCCGCGCGGAAGTCCCCGGCTAGGGCGGCGGCGGCGCGCTGCGACATGCGGTGAGTCAGCTCGTCGCGGCCGTGGCTTAGGAGCGCCTCGATGCCGATCGTGGCGTCGAGAATCTCGTCTTCGATGTCGTCGCGAAACGTTGACCGGAAGCATCGTCGTGCCGCAAGTTGTGCGTTCTTGGGGCTGTCGATCAGCGCGGGCAATATGTCGACGATCTGAGTCAGGTCGTCGGTAGAGATCGGGTTCTTTGGTCGCAACCAACCTGCCTCGAACGAGTCTGGGTACGCCTTGGTCGTAGTGGCCTTCCAGAGGTGTGGGAGATCGCCGAGCCATCCCCTCCAGGAGACCCAGGAGTCTGATCGCAGCAGAACTTGGGCGTAGCCGGTCTTTCGGCCGGTCACGACGTGAATGCACTCGAGGATCCGGTGAAAGGTGTCCAGGGGCACGGGCACCCGATCGGCCCCACGGAGGAACGCGGGCGGCCACGTTGTGTTCGGAAACGTCGCGTCACGCTGGACGATCGCGTGCGTCGCGGCGGCGGCAATCCAGGGCGAGACCGCGCCCTCCGACTGGTCGACGGCGCGGGAGCGCTGCATCGATTCGCTCAATGGTTCCAACCAAAAGGACTCCAGGAGCTGGACGGGTTCCGCGGCTTCAAAGGCCGTTAAGACCAGAGGAATTACGACGTCTCCTGAAAGCTCTCGAGCGAAACGTCCACGCTCAACCTGGAGATACAACTCGAGGAGGTCCTCGTCGTCCCCGACACCGAGGCCCTCTGCTCTTCCCAGGATGTCACCCACGATCCCAAGGAACTCGACCTCTGCGAAGAAGATGCGCTTGTCTGGATCCTCGGCTGACTGGCTGTAGTCCAGGGCCTCGGCGAACTCGGCATCTCGCTGGGCGAGCTCCACAGCCGCTCGCATCCCTTCCTGCAGCGCCGGCACGTCCTCAACCACGATCTTCGAGAACTGACCTGCCTCGACGGAGAACAGGGACCGCCACTTAGGCGGGCCCGTCTTGTCGTACAGGCGATCGCCAACGACCAGCGGCCAGCCAGGGTCACTCTCTCGGTACGGACGATCGTCGGTGCGCTCAACGTAGCGCCCGGAATCGATGTAGGCACGCCCCGCAGCGCGAGCTGGCGCAAGCGTCAGGCGGACGATTTCCCAGAAGTCTGATCTCAGCGGTTCCGACACGCCTGAAACGTACTCGCTGAGCCCGCCAATCGATTCAGGGCCGACTCACCCATAGTCTGTCGAGAACGGGGAGGCACCTGATGCGCCGAGCAAGCCGGTTGCATGAGTGGTGGCGACGCCCAACGCTCCGAATCCTCCTACAGAACCAACTCTCCCCGACGTCGTCGCTATCCGGCATCGACGATCGCGCCAACAATGAGACCCGTCTACCGGATGACGAGGAAGTCCACCTCGGCGGCGTCACGCTCATCGAAGCGTTCACTCCCTCCACGATCGGCTGACGCTATGACGCGGTCGGCCGGTGGGAGCGGAAGGCGCAAACGTGTAGCGACCGCACCTGGTCATCTGAACTCGAACGTCGCCGGACGGCCGCCGGCGGTTGGTCGACGCTCAGCATGGTTCGCCCGCCTGGCGAGCTCACGTTCGGCTCGGCTATCAATGACGAAACGCTCCCGGCCGGAATCTCCCGAGTCTGCATCGACCCGAGCGTCCCAGCCGTCATGACGGGCATGATCGGGCCATGGTAGATCCATCCGCATCCCTCTCGCTGCTGCAGGCGCCGTACATCTTCAGTCAGCACGGACCGATGGTGACGTCGCAGCTCATCAGGGATGCCCGGCGTCTGGGGCTTGCGTTGGACGCCGAACGGCTTCGCCGGCTGCACCAGAACGGCGACCTCTCGCCTCTCGCGGTTCTCACTGATGCCGTCGTCTCGGAACCCGCACCGGCCGTGGACGAGCGGCCGGCTGCCGACACGTCAGTGATCGACCTGCGCGCGTCACAGGAGTCAGGCCGTATCTACGACCCAGCCAAGACTCCGGCTCCCGCAGACGAGCCACTTCGGTTCGACGAGGGATCGACGAGCGAGCGCGGCGTCTGGTGGAACGGGCTCCTCTACTCAAGGTGGCAGCTGCTCAATGCCAAGCGCCTGTCGCAGGCTCTTCGGGCCACGGAACGGGACACGATGACGGACCCGCTCTCAAACGAGGTGGGTTTGCGAGACCGAGCCGTAGCCCTGACCGTGACGCTGCTCGAAGCTCGGTACCTGCCCGAGGTAGAACCCGGTTGGAATCGGCTTCGCGGTCTCTATGACGAGGAGTGGTTCGCCTGGCGCGATACCTACGACACGGCACAGCAACTTGGGCTCCTGCGGACCATCGGCGTCGCGCTCGATGATGTGCGCAAGTTCGCCGAGCAACTTCTCGTCCGGGCCAGCTTCCTCGATCAGACCGGCCAGTGGGGTGCCTTGATCAGGAGGGCACCCGCTCGGAAGTGGGAGTCCACCAAGGACGACCTGGCGCTTGCGATGGAACAGCGGCTGGCCGCTGAGATTCTCTTGAAGTTCTATGATGACGCCGGCGGGGAGCTTCCCGGGCTACCGGCCACCAAGGCTCGCGGCTGGCACCCGTTGGACGACCGGGTTTTCGACAGGAGCGAGCCTGTCGGTCGGCTGCTAATGCGCCTGGGTGTCTCGCCCTACCCCGGTGCGATCGTGGTCGTCGAGGGAGAGACCGAACGACGAACCGCTGCCCGAATTCTCGACGACATCGGCCTCGACGATGCGTCTCAACTCGTCCAGATCGTCACGACCAGTGGAGTCGATAGGAACTTGCACGTGCTCGCCGTCGCCACGGTCGCACCGCTCCTCGGTGAACGCCGCACCGACGCCTACGACATGCTGCGGCCGCCCTGCCACCTGCTCGCCGTGGTCGATCCCGAAGGCAAGTACAGGACTCTCGAGCAGCTCGAGCGCGAACGCCAGAAGGTAGTTGGAGCGATCGTAGAGGTCGTCACGACCCAGCACGACGACGTCGACACCGAGCACCTCGACTCGCTCGTTGAGATGCGCGCGTGGACCGGCGGCACCTTCGAGTTCACGCACTTCACCGATGCCGAGCTTCTTGAGGCCATCACTACGGTGCACACCGATCCGGCCGCCCGACCGAGTGACAACGACCTGCTGACGCAGATCCGTCACTCCCGGAACCGGGGTCACGATCTGAAGGCTGTTTGGCACGGGTGGGCGCACAAGCCGCCCAAGCCCGACCTTGCCGACGCTCTCTGGCCGGCACTGCGCCGTAAGATCCACACCGCCCTCGCCACCGGCGAGGACCTGCCTGAACTCGCCGCGGCAGTGCACGCCGCCCACGGTCGAGCACGGATCAACTCCCAGCACAGCTGGGTCATCGGCGTTCGCAGGGACGAAGACTGAGCCCACTCGATCGCCGCGACGCCGCGAGTTACCTCGGCGAATAGCCCTGATGCGTTGGCTGCCCGTTTCCGCACGTTCGGTCGGCTATCGATGCCGGTCGGTGCCGACGGCTCTGAGAGCTTGTCGAACCTGGAGTCGCTGGACGACCGGCTCAACCCCGAGCGCCACCAAGCCAGCCGCGGCGCCAATGAGAACCGGTCCCCACGTGTCGTCGACGTCGGCGACGACCGCGACGACGCCCGCAGCGATGACTATTCCGCTCACCACGGACCGGACAAGGATGCGGGTACGGCGCTGGTCAGCGGCCGCGCGCAAGGCGTTGTACTTCCGCACGCTGGCACGGGCGTGCGCGTTGATCTGGTCGACCAAGGGATCACGGTCACCAAGCATGCTCACGGTCTTCTCATGGACCTGGAGGTCCTCAAGTGCTGTTGTTCGCGCCCGACGCAGCGCCGACCCGCGGCCCAAGATGAAGGTGATGACTGCGCCGATCACCGGCACGAGGAAAGGCGCGACATCGACCATCCCAGCCCCCGCCCGAAAGCTCCGCCCGGCCGTGTGCCGGCAGGCGAAGGGTAGAGCCCGTTCAACCGGATCCGCTTCAAGTCTCAGCATCTCGATCAAATACCGGGAGCTGCCGCGTCAAGAGTCGACCATGACAGACGCGTCGGTTTAGGTTGGCCGCTCCTGGCGCGTCAGATCGAGCGCAGGCGTGCGGAGCGTCGTGCTGCTAGGTCGAACACCGGCGCCACCTCGGCCGCCTGCTCGGTGGTGGTTCCGGGCTCCAGATGTGCCCATCGCTCCACCCAGGAAGTCTTTGTGCCCACTGCGGCGGCGGCCTGTGCAGCTGGCGTGGGACCGAACTGCTTGGTGATGGATTGTCGCAGAAGCACCGGCCGCTCGTCTGCGACTTCCACAGGCTCATGCTGCCCCCACCCAGCGCTCGAGCGCTGGATATAGAGGCTCTTGGCGCGGTGCTGGTCGATCAACCCAAGCTCCTCCCCGCGCTTCACGATCATGTCGACCCTCACCCCGAACTCCGCCTTGATAGCCAGGTACCCGTGAAGATTGAGCGATGGCGAGATCGACCGCTTCATCTCGGCTGCGGGAAGCAGCATTGCTCTGGCGAATCGGTCGGCTCGACGTTCGACCGCATCTCGTCGACGAAGGACGGGGGCTGCGATGTCGCGATCCATCAGAACATGGCCGAGCTCGTGCATGACGGTGAACCGCTTCTCGGCACCTTCGAGTTCGGCGACGAGTGCCACGAGCGGGCGCGTGGCAGAGGCATGCGGCATTGAGATCCCGGCGTGGTCTTGTCGCGCTCTCTCCATTGCTGTGTCGCCTAAGGCGTCGATGACACCGATGCCATGACGTTCGAGGGCGCGGATCGCGTTCAGAACAGGTCCGTCGCCTTGGATGCCGAACGCTTGACGCATGGCTGCCGCGAGACGCTCAGCGTCTTCGAACTCATCGTCTGCGAGGTCAGGCAGTTCGAGCGTTCGATAGTTGGTGGCTTCCGACGCCGTGCGGAAGAGACGCGTGGCCTCCTTGTGCAGCCGAGAGACACGCTTCTCGTCGCGGACTGTGGCACGGGCGTTCTTCTTGAACGTTTGAACCCCTTCGTCGATCGCAGGTGGGGCGATCGTGAAGAAGGAGATCGGCAATTCATACTTGGCCGCAGCACGAATCATCAGGGCTTCGGGCAGCGGCTTGTGCCCCTTCTCGACCTTGGAGAGGAACGGTGCCCCGACGTCGAGGGTCTCCGCGAGATCAAGCAGACGGAGCTCGAAGAGTTCTCTCAGCGCGACCAGCCGCGCCCCGTTGCCTGGGGCGTGCAGGTCAGTTGGCATCCTGTTCTCCGGTCTCATCAATCTGATACGAGTAGAGGTCTTCGCTCACGTCCTCGTCGCCGTCGAATCGCGTGCGTGTGAACACCGTGGTGGGCGACAGGATGTCGAACGAGAGGTCGAACGGGACCAAGGAACCGAACCTACCCGGCGCAGTTGTGTGCACGGCTCGCAGGGTGAACGCGTTGTAGTCGATCTCACGGTCAGCAGTTCGGGCGTAGTCCCACAAGAGCAACATGTCGATCGGCTTCTGGTCTGGCCAGACAGGTTGCTCAAGACTGAAGTCGAGGACGGACTGGACACTCCGGTCATCGGTGTAGAGAAACCGATCGGGTGTCGTTCGGTTGGCGGGCGGGATGCCGCCAGGGTGCACGCGGCGGTTCTCCTTCGCGACCTTCATACGAATCCCGTCGGAGGGGATCACGAGGTGGGTCTGGCCAGTGAGTCTGGTGTTGCCTGCGACTGACCACTCCCCAGTGTCGTGACCATCGAGGTGCGTCCGAACATCAGCCTTGATCGTGGTCGAGTACAGGTAGCCGTGGTCTGTGCGGTCTATCCCGGTGAGACGGTGACCGACAGCAGCGAGGGCACTGGAGAAGCCCGCGTGAAGGGTCGGCGCGATTGCATGGATTCGTCCCTCAAGGAGAGCTCTGACGGTCTGGGGCAAGTTTGGCACCTTCCGGGTCCGTGGGGCAATTATTGCCCCGCGAAGTAAGGGTAGCGACCCTCACCGACGAGCCAGACCAGACACGCCGTCAGTGCCGCGCGTTGATCTGTCATGACCAGACATCTCGCGCGAGACAACGTCGAGCTGGCTGCACGTGCCTCCAGCGATCATCTCGCCAGATCGACGAACAGATCGGCGACCTCGCAACCTAGCGCCGCCGTCAGGTCAGGTAAGCGCTCGAACAGGAGGCTCCGTCGACCGTGCTCAAGCTCGATCAGCTGGTTGCGACTCAGCCCGGACTCGAGCGCCAATGCCTCCTGAGTCAAGCCCGAGTCCGTCCGAAGACGCCTCACATTCGCCCCCACGACTCGCCGCGTCTCGACCCAGCGCTCTGCGCGCTCAGGGTCTTGCTGCGAGGGTCGAGTGGGCACGCAGCGATGCCACACTGACGAGACACCAATGTCTGCCCTACTAGTAATACATTCGACTGATGGGGCCTTCCCCGAAGGACTACGCGACCGCCGAGCGCCGCTACGCAAGGACGTTCAGCTCCGCCGGATGGTGTCAACTGTGCGGGCTGTGCGTCCCTGCGGGCGATCTCGCCTGGGACCTGCCGCGCGATCGAAGAGGCGAGAGCCGGCGTCCCCTTGTCTGTACGAACTGCTTCTGGCGGGCCGGAGTGCCGACCGCGGACTCCGTGCACCTCAAAATTCGCTTTCGGGTGGCGCATCACAAGCCGGCGAGCTTGTCCTGGGCTGACATCAAGGCGGCCATCGGAGCGCTGGACGCGGTGCAAGCGGGCAGTGAGGACTCGGAGCTTGAGTGGCTGCTCGCGTCGCTGGACGAACGCTTGGCTCTCAACCGGACGAACCTGACGAATGTTGAAGCGTCCCAGCTGGCGGATGCACTCTTCAACTTGGAGTCCGTGCGGCTCCCGGATCCGCGTGCCATCGCATCTCCGCCGTGGGAACTCTGAGTTCGTACTAAAACAATCGGTCGTCGCTGCCGGTGGCGTCGTTCGTCGTCTTCGGCGCCACGTCAACCATCGCAGCGATGTACCTAGCGTAGGCGGCTGCCGAGTCGGTGGCGTGCCGCTCGATAGTGGTGGGGGAGTAGCCGAGTGCTTCGGCGATGATCGCGAACGGCGCCAGTTTGGTGAGCTCGTGGAGCGTGCCGAGCCTCGCCGCGCGGGTACTGAAGACGCGTTTCAGCCGACCGCGCAGGTGGGCGGAGTCCACGTGGCGACCGGGGGAGTAGCCGCGGAACACCCAGTTGCTGTTGGGGTGTGACGCGGTCAGATCGTTGCCCGGGTTGGCTGCGAGCTCGCGCCACGGTTGGTCGAGCGGGTCGGGGAGGGCGATGTCGATCTTTCCAATACGGATGGTGACTATCTCGGCAACTTGAACGTCGTCCCAGGTGAGGGCCACGACGTCCTCGATCTGTTGGCCGAACACGAGAACGAGGATCGCGGCCGCGCGATCGCGCTGGGTGAGCTCTTCGGTATGGACGACGAGTTGGAGGGCCTGGTCCTGGTCGAGTGCGCTCATCCTCGGGCTGGTCCCACGGCGGTGGCGCCGAATACTCAGCTCGGGGTTGACGAGGCGAGTCTTGATCGCCCAGCCGAGGAAGCGGTCGCCGATGAGGCGCGTGGTGGTGCCGTCGTTGACCCAGGCGTCGAGGTGCTCTTGCACGAGTTCGGCGAGTTCGACGCCGTGGTCAGTCAGCCAGTTGACGAGCTCGATCGCCACGGTCACCGTCTGCTTGCTCCGCAGAAACGTCCCTTTCGAAACGGTATCCATCTGATTCATCCGGCGCAGGTGCTGCCAGCGGATGTAGCGCCGGATGACGTCGCGGTTGACGGGGTCCGTGACGCGCTCGAGCGCACCTTCAGCCCATACCTCGTAGCGGGCCTGGTAGAGGTCGCGTCGGGGGAGCGACCCGTACTCGACGAGCAGCCCGCGCACGAACTCGCGAGTTAGCGTCTTGGGCAGCGCGTCTAGGGCTTCGTGGGTGATGCTCGGTCTAACTGCGAGGTCTTGGAGAAAGGCCGTGACGTGGGGCTGGCGGATCCAGGTCAGTCCGCTGTTGGCGCGCTTCATGCTCCTTAGGGCAGAGGCGATCGGCACGAGTTGGTCCGCCATGCACCCGGTCGTCGGGTTGGTTAGGAGCCGGTCGACGTCGTCGCTGAGGACACAGGTCCAGCAGCGGCCGGCGTCGTAGGGCTCGCCCTCGGCGCCGCAGCGTCGGCAGTCGACGTTGAGCTGAACGCCCGAACACGTTCGGCACGCTGGGCGGCCATCCACGATGCCGGGCAGAACGCCCTCGTGCCCGCAAGCACAGGTCGCGCGGGTGCGCTTGGCTTGCTGATAGCAGTAGCCGCAGACCCCTCCATCTGGCCAGCGCCTAACGATCTTGTGATGTTCTCCGCAGCGCCCACATGCCTCTGGCCACCGATCGGGATCGCCGGCCTTCCGCGGCCTGACCACGCTGCTACTGGTCCTCGTCTTCGGCAACCAGCCGGACTCGGTACGCGATGGGGTCACCGGGCCGGACCCCGAGCTCTTCGCTCCGCTTCGGAGCATTCGCGGTGGCTGCGGCTCGCATCTCGACGTAGGGCTCGAACAGATCGTTGGGGGAGCAGTCCAAGATGTCGCACAGCGCCGCGAAGGTTCGTGCTGGGATCCTCTCGGGCGTGCCGGTCACGAGGCGGTAGACCTGGCTCTCGGAGAGATTGATGCCACGCGAGCGCAACAGGGGCATCAACTCAGTTGTCTTCCACAGGTTGCGCTGCGCCATCACGGTGCGCAGGTTCCATTTGAACGCGATCCGTCGCTGCTCAGGCATCAGGCGACTCCTCGGGCTGGGCGATGCGTCGGGCGATCATCTGCTGGATCGTCTTCTGCTTGAAGTCGGCGGACACGGACGTGTACAGGCTGGTGGTCGAAGCATAGGAATGCCCGACCTGAGTCTGGACGAACGCCGGGTCATAGCCGGCTTCGATCAGATGGGTCACGTACGAGTGTCGAAGACAGTGGAGTCCGAGCTCTTCGGGCAGCCCGGCCGCGTCCCGTGCCGACGCAAACGCGTCTCCCAGGGCGCCTTTGGTGACGCGGTCGGCACGCTCACTTGGCCACAACGCCGGTGAGCGATCGGCTGTCGCGAACCGGTCGCGACCACCGGGCGCGGCCCACATCTTCATCATCCCGACTGCCCAGTCGAACTTCGGAACGGTCAGCACGGTACGCCGCCGTGGGCCGGACCCAGCCGAGCCCTGGCCCATCGCACTGTGAGCGCGCCGAACATGCCGTACGCCGGCACGTGTGGATTCGGCCCGAAGTCGTGCAGGTCTAGCATCGCGAGCTCACGGCGACGTAGCCCGTAGGCGTAGCAGAGCTTGAAGGCGATCGAGTCACGAAAGAGCGTGATCCACCGCTTGCTGCCGACGGCGTGCGCGGCATCGACCTCGTCGTCCAGGAAGCCGAATAGCTGCTCCAACTCGGCCACCGTGAAGGCTCTGCGCTCAGCCGGCACCGCGTCGTCGGTCGTATGCCTCGGGGTGTTCCACTCAAAGCAGATCTGCGCGGGCACGTCGCCGAACGTGCGCTCGCACAACGCGGGCCACCCGTAGGCCGGGTTGATGAGATACGAGCAAAACATCGCAACAGCGTTGCTCTCGCCCCGCAACGCAACTCCCGTCCTTTCATCGCCGATAACTGACATTATGTCAACTTGCGTGTGCTTGCCGTAGGCGCGGTACGTCGTACGCGGGTGCCCTCTCATGGCGCAATCGACCCCTCGCCGGTGCGCCTTCGCCGACTCGCCGCCCCTCCTATCCCACAATGGGCGGCGAGACGACTCCCTCTCGCCTGGAAGGGATCGACCATCCGGATGGCCGAGAGGGGCTGGACTTCGTGCGGGCAATACTTCTGAGCGGCGCGCTGGCAGCGATCTGCTCGCTGCTGGGGACCCGGCTGGCCATCGGGTGGTTCACCCGGCAGGGCTTCGGCCAGCCGATCAGGGTCGACGGACCGACGACGCATCACGTCAAGCGGGGTACGCCGACCATGGGCGGTCTCGTGATCCTGCTGAGTGCGACCGCGGCCTATCTGATCGCGACGATCGTGACCGGCGGGTGGCCCAGCGCCAGTGCCTGGCTGCTGATGCTGCTGTTCTTCGGCTGCGGGGTCGTCGGGTTCCTCGACGACTTCATCAAGGTCTACACCCAGCACAACCAGGGTCTGAGCAGTCGCGCCAAGCTGGCCGGCCAGACGCTGGTCGCGCTCGTCTTCGGGGTCCTCGCCACGAGCTTCTTCGCCGACGAGCGAGGCGTCAGGCCGGCGTCGCAGTACCTCTCCACCACCCAGGACTGGGGCGTCAAGCTCCCCCTGGTCGTGACCCTGCTGGTGATCTGGTTCATCGTCACCGCGACCTCCAACGGCGCCAACCTCACCGATGGCGCCGACGGACTGCTCGCCGGCACGTCGGCGCTCGTCTTCGGCGCGTACACGATCGTGAACGTCTGGCAGAACAACCAGCTGTGCGGCTCCTCGCGACCCACGGCGGTGGAGTCACAGTGCTACCAGGTGCGCGACCCGCTCGACCTCGCGGTGTACGCCGCCGCCATCGCCGCGGCCTGTGTCGGCTTCCTGTGGTGGAACGCCAAGCCCGCACGGATCATCATGGGCGATGTCGGCTCCCTCGCACTCGGCGGTGCCCTGGCCGGGTTGGCGATCATGTCTCGCACCGAGCTCCTCATGGCCGTCATCGCCGGGCTGTTCGTGCTCGAGACGATGTCCGTGATGCTGCAGATGAGCTACTTCAAGCTGACCAGGCGCCTGACGGGCACGGGCCGTCGTCTCTTCCGGATCGCCCCCATCCACCACCACTTCGAGCACCTGGGGTGGGACGAGGTCACCGTGGTCGTTCGCTTCTGGATCATCGCCGGGCTCTGTGTGGCGACCGGGCTCGGCATCTTCTACGCCTCGTGGCTGGCCTGACGCGTCCCGCGTCGCTCCCCTAGGCTCCGGCTGTGACGATCTCGGGAGACGGTGCGCCGACACGCAAGCACCGGCCGATCTGGCTGGAGACGCTGCTGCTGGTCGTGATCGCCCTGGTGGTGGCCGTCCTGCTCAAGACGTTCTTCGTCCAGGCCTTCTACATCCCGTCGCCGTCGATGGTCCCGGGTCTCGTGAAGAACGACCGGATCCTGGTGGAGAAGCCGTCGTACTGGTTCGGCGAGCCGCAGCGCGGCGACGTCGTGGTCTTCGAGGACCCGGGCGGCTGGCTGCCCGACGACGAGGCCGGCCCGGTCGGCCCGGTCGCCAAGACGCTGTCGAAGGTAGGCCTCTACCCCGCCGGTGGCCATCTCGTGAAGCGGGTCATCGGCGTCGGTGGCGACTCGATCGTCTGCTGCGACGACCAGGGCCGGATCTCGGTCAACGGCCAGCCGCTGGACGAGGACGACTACGTCAACGATCCCGAGACCAGTGCCTGTCGCGGACCCGAAGGCCCGGGTGGCGCGGACAAGTGCAGCTGGGAGGCCGGCCCGGTCCCGGACGGCGACCTATTCGTGATGGGCGACAACCGCTACTCGTCGGCCGACTCGAGCTTTCACATGTGCGCCCCCGGCGACACGGACTGCGTGCAGGGCGGGGAGTTCTTCTCCCAGGACCTGGTCGTCGGCCGGGTCTTCGCCGTCATCTGGCCACGCGACCACATGTCGTGGCTGCACCGACCGGCCACGTTCAGCGACGTACCCGACAGCGGGACCCAGTAGTACCGTCCTGCCCATGGCCGATGTCGATCTGGACCACGTCAACGCCGAGCGCGAGCGCATCCGCACGACGTACCTCGCGCCCGAAGCCAGCCGGCCCGCGTCGTCGGCGCGCGGGCTGCACCACTTCGCCATCGTCTGCGCCGACGTCGAGCGGACGGTGCGGTTCTACCAGGGGCTGCTGGAGTTCCCGCTGACCGAGATCTTCGAGAACCGCGACTACCCCGGCTCCAACCACTTCTTCTTCGACATCGGCAACGGCAACCTGCTTGCGTTCTTCGACTTCCCCGGCCTCGACGTCGGGCCGTACGCCGAGGTGCTCGGCGGGCTGCACCACGTCTGCATCTCGGTGGAGCCGGGACGCTGGGCGCATCTCCGGTCGAAGCTCGATGACGCGGGCTGGGAGTACGTCGCGGAGTCCGGCAGCTCGATCTACTTCCGCGACCCCGACGGCGCCCGGCTCGAGCTGATCTCGGACCCGCTCGGCGAGATGTACGGGACGACCGTCCTCTAGATCGTCGCCAGCCGGGGCAGCACGTCCTCGCACACCGCGCTCGTCCAGCCGACGGGGTCCTCGGTGGGCGGAACCATCGTGATCAGCGAGATGCCGAGCGCGGCGTACTCCTCCATCGACGTCAGGAACCCGTCGGTGTCGGCGACCGGGTCGCCCATCACGATCATCGTCTTCTCGATCGCGCCGTAGTCGCGGCCGAGGTCGTCGCAGTGCCCGCGCAACACGTCGAGCTTGTGGCGGACGACGTCGGGGCTCTCGCCGAAGAGGTTGCAGGCGTCGGCGTACTGCGCCACCATCCGCAGCGTCTTGCGCTCACCACTCCCCCCGATCAGGATCGGCGGGTGCGGCCGCTGCACCGGCGGCGGCACGCAGACCGTCTCGGCGAGCTGGTAGTGCCTCCCGTCGTACCTGCCGTCCTCGTCGCTCCACATCTGACGCACGATCTGGAGGGTCTCCTCCAGGCGCTCGAACCGCTCGCCGGTGGACGGGAACGGGACGCCGAGGCCGGCGTGCTCGCGGTCGTACCAGGCGGCGCCGATGCCGAGCATCGCGCGGCCCCTTGAGAGCACGTCGAGGGTTGTGACGACCTTGGCGAGCAGGCCCGGGTGGCGGTACGTCGTGCCGGTGACCAGCAGGCTGAGGCGGACGTTCTCGGTCTGACCGGCTAGGTAGCCGAGGGTCGTGTAGCCCTCGAGCATGGGCTCGGCCGGACCGCCGAGGTTCTCCATCTGGAACCAGTGGTCCATGACGGTGAAGAGCGACGCGCCGCCCTGGTCGGCGATCCTCGCGGTCTCCGTCAACCGGTCCGCGAGCCCGGTCTGCCAGTCGGGGTGGGTGAAGTTCGCGTAATGGATGCCGATGCGCACGACTTCGACCCTACGCCGGAGCCGCCAACCAGCCGCCGCCCACGACGAGGCAGCCCAGCGTGACGGCGAGGAAGACGACCACCCAGGCCAGGCCGGGCACCCGGGTGAGCCGCGCGAGCAGGTCCGCGTCGGAGGTGCGCGCCCGACCTCGGCGGCGTTGCAGCTGGAGCTCGACCACCGGGCGGGGTGCGGCGAGCAGCAGGAACCAGGTGCCGACGTACGCCGCGGCGGACTGCAGCTGCCCGCTCCCCCACCACGTCACGGCGAACACGGCCAGCCCGGCGACCGCGACGGCGTACAGGCCGAAGAAGTTGCGGATCTGCACGAGCAGCAGCGCGAGCAGCAGGACCACGAGCCACAGCACGGCCAACGCGTGCTGGCGACCGAGGAGGTACGCCGCGCCGAGGCCGACCAGCGCCGGACCGACGTACCCGGCGAAGGCGGTCGCGACCATGCCCGGCCCACGCGGCCTCCCCCGCGACACCGTGAGGCCGGAGGTGTCGGAGTGCAGCCGGATGCCCTCGAGAGATCGCCCGGTCAGCAGCGCGACGAACCCGTGGGCACCCTCGTGCGCAATCGTGACGACGTGCCGGCTGACGCCCCACACGGCGGGGACGGCGACGAGCAACACGGCGACCGACGCTGTGAGCACCACTCCCCTGTCGTCGAGCGGCTGCTGCGTGCCGGTCACGTCGCCCCAGATCGAGGACAGGACGTCGGAGGCACTCACGTCGCCCAGCCTGCCGGACAGGCGTGCGGCACCACGCGAGCGGGTACGCCGACCACATGACCGACGACGCCACGATCACCGCACTCGGCAAGCTGTCGGAGGCACTGGAGGTCGTCGAGGAGACCCGGGGCCTCCTCTACGCCTTCCACCGGCGCTGCGGCACCGCCGACCTGACCCTCGGCGACGCTGTCGTCCTGCTCCGCGAGGCCGGGCACACCGAGCTCGCCGACCGGATCGACCGCGAGCTGGTCGGGCGCAACATCCTGGCCGGCCGGTGGAGCTTCCAGGTCGTCGAGGAGTACGACGACGGCTACTACGCGCTCTTCAAGGAGCTCGAGGCGACCGCCCGTGCCGAGCTGGCGGGCGGCCGGCGACACCTCTACGAGGCGCGGATGAAGGAGGACCGTCGTACCGACGGGCTCCCCGGCCACGAGGCCACGCCGGAGGACCTAGGGCAGTAGGTACGTTGGCTCTCATGGCGATCCCCACCCACACCCTCAACGACGGCTCCGTCCTGCCCGCGATCGGCTTCGGCACCTATCCCCTCAAGGACGACGAGGCGGTGTCCGGCATCGTGTCGGCTATCGAGGCCGGCTACCGGCTGCTCGACACCGCGGTCAACTACGGCAACGAGCGCGAGGTCGGTGAGGCCGTCCGTGCCTGCGGCCTGCCACGCGAGGAGCTCCTGGTGGCGAGCAAGATCCCCGGCCGCGACCACGGGTACGACGACGCGATCGCCAGCGTGCACGGGTCCCTGGAGCGTCTCGGCCTGGACTACCTCGACCTGCACCTCGTGCACTGGCCCAACCCGAGCGTCGGCAAGTACGCCGAGGCCTGGCGCGCGCTGGTCGACCTGCGCGAGCAGGGCCTGGTGCGCAGCATCGGCGTCTCGAACTTCACCGCGGCGCACCTGGACCGTCTGATCGAGGAGACCGGCGTGACGCCGGCCGTCAACCAGATCGAGCTGCACCCCTACTTCCCGCAGGTCGAGATGCGCGCCGTCAACGCCGAACGCGGGATCCAGACGGAGTCGTGGAGCCCGCTGGGCAAGCGGCAGGCGCCGTTCGCCGAGGCTGCGGTCGCCGACGCCGCCGAAGCGCACGGCGTCGCCCCCGGACAGGTGATCCTGCGCTGGCAGGTGCAGCTCGGGGCGATCCCGATCCCGAAGTCGGCGACACCCGAGCGGCAGCGCGCCAACCTCGACGTCTTCGGCTTCGAGCTCACCGACGCCGAGATGGCCGCGATTACCGCCCTGGGCCGACCGGACGGCCGGCTCTTCGGCGGCGACCCCGACACCCACGAGGAGATGTGAGCGAGGCACCGGCGACGCCGTACCTCCGGGTCGACATCGCCCGGCTGCGCGTCAACATCGAGACCACCGCTGCCCGAGCCGCCGTTGCCGGTGTCTCGCTGCGGCCGCACGCGAAGACGCACAAGAGCCCGGAGATCGCGCGGCTGCAGCTCGAGGCCGGCGCGGTCGGGCTGACCGTGGCCACGATCGGCGAGGCGGAGGTGTTCGTCGAGCACGGCGTCGAGGACCTCTTCATCGCCTATCCGCTCTGGCTCTCCGACGACGCCGTACGGCGGCTGCGGGACCTCGCCGGACGGGCGGACCTGGCAATCGGGGTGGACTCCGTCGCGACCGCCGAGCGCGCAGGCGCGGCGCTCGAGGGCACCGGCGTCGCCGTGCTGGTCGAGGTCGACTCCGGACAGCACCGCACCGGAGCCGCGCCCGCAGACGCAGGAGTCGTGGCGGCCGCGGCCGTGGCGGCCGGCCTGCCGGTGCGGGGCGTCTTCACGTTCCCCGGGCACGGCTACGCCCCCGACCTGATGGACGCAGCGGCCGACGACGAGGCGGCGGCGTTGACCACGGCGGTCCTGGCGTTCCGCGACGCCGGCCTCGAGCCCGACGTCGTCAGTGGCGGCTCGACCCCGACCTTGTCGCACACCCACACCGGCGCGCTCACCGAGATCCGCCCCGGTGTCTACGTCTTCGGCGACGCCCAGCAGTGGGAGCTCGGCGCGATGCCTCCGGGCTCGATCGCCCTCACCTGTCGCGCCACGGTCGTCAGCCATGCCGGTGGGCGACTGGTCCTCGACAGCGGCAGCAAGGTCCTCGGCGCCGACCGCGCGCCGTACGCCACCGGCGGCGGGCGGCTCCTCGACCACCCGGATGCGCGGATCGTCCAGCTCTCCGAGCACCACGCGGTCGTCGACCTTGCCGGCGCGGCGCTGCCCCCACTCGGGTCGCAGGTCGACGTCGTCCCCAACCACGTCTGCGCCGCCGTCAACCTCGCGGACACGCTCTGGGCCGACGACGGTACGGCGCTCGTCTCGTGGCCGGTGGCCGCCCGGGGTCGCAACGACTGAGGCCTCTACGATCTGCGCATGCGCTCCCGTCACCTGGCCGGACTGGCCGGCCTCACGATCGTCGTCGCTCTCGCCCTGGCCGGGTGCTCCGGCTCGGACTCCGACGCGGGGACCGCCACAGACCCGGAACCGTCGGGCACGCGATGCGACTACAACACCGACGGCGCCCCGGCCGCGAAGGAGGTCGACCCGCCGCCGGCGACGGCCACCGCGACCGGCACGGTGTCCGTCACCATCGCCACCAGCGTCGGTGACCTGGAGGCCGAGCTGGATGCCGACGCCACGCCTTGCACCGTGAACTCGTTCGTCTCCCTCGCGCAGCAGGGCTACTTCGACGACACCAGCTGCCACCGGCTGACGACGTCCGGCATCGCCGTCCTGCAGTGCGGCGACCCGACCGGCACCGGCTCGGGCGGTCCGGGCTACTCCTTCCCCGACGAGCTCTCGGGCGACGAGACCTACCCCGCGGGCACGCTCGCGATGGCCAACGCCGGCCCGGACACCAACGGTTCCCAGTTCTTCGTCGTGTACGGCGACACGCCGCTCCCGCCGAGCTACACGGTCTTCGGGCAGATCGACGACGCCGGGGTCAAGGTCGTCGAGAAGGTCGCGAAGAAGGGCACCGACGACGCGAACGGTCCCGGTGACGGGCACCCGAAGACCCCGGTCGACATCACCTCGGTGACTGTCGCCGACTGACTCACTCGCCGCGGAAGGCGATCCCCGTCAGCTTCTCCGACGCCACCCACAGGTCGTGGGCGAGCTCCGGGTCGGTCGCGTCCCGGCTCCGGCCAACGGCGGTCGGCCAGCCCTTGAACTCCTTGAACCCGTCCGGCCCGATGAAGGTGTTGCCCGGGACGTCCATCGTGGCGGCGTACAGCGTGGTCAGCGCGCCCTTCCAGACCGGCATCCCGGCGAGCTTGTGGCCCCAACTGCCGACCCAGGTCTTGAACGCGTTGCCGGTGTTGCCGGTGATGGAGGTGGCCGTCGACCCCGGGTGCGACCCGACGGCCCGCAGCGTCGACCCGGACGCCGTGAGGCGGCGCTGCAGCTCGGCCAGGAAGAGCAGGTTGGCGAGCTTCGACGAGCCGTAGGCCTTGAAGGGCTTGTAGGTGCGGCGCTCCCAGTTCAGGTCGCTGAGGTCGAGGTCGGCCGCACGGTGCGCGTCGGACGAGATCACGACGACCCGGTCGCGGAGCTGCGCCAACATCAGGTTGGTGAGGACGTAGTGGCCTAGGTGGTTGGTGGCGAGGTGCGTCTCGAAGCCGTCGGCGGTGAGGGCGTAGGGCACGGCCAGCACGCCCGCGTTGTTGATCAGCACGTCGACCGGGCCGATCCCGGCCGCGAACTCGCGCACCGACGACAGGTCGGCGACGTCGAGACGGCGTACGTCGACCGAGCCCTTGATCTGTGCGGCGGCGGCCTCGCCCTTGGCGGGGTTGCGCACCGCCATCACGACCTCGGCACCGCGCTCGGCGAGCACCCGCGCGGTCTCCAGCCCGAGCCCCGCGCTGGCGCCGGTGATCACGATGCGGCGCCCGTCCTGAGGGGGTACGGCGTCCCAGCGTCTGGTCATGCCTCAGGCCTCCACGTACTCGACGGCAGCGCCGACCTGGATCGTCCGCCCCACGGTGCACAGCCGGTCCCGGGACTGGGCGATCGACCGGGGCAGCACCTCGCGGGCACGGTCGCCGTCCTCGCCGTCCGGGAACCGCACCTCGAAGGTGACTCGGAGATCGGTGAGCCGGTTGCCCTGGTCGTCGCGGATCTTCTCGCCCTCGGCCGTCACCGTGAAGGTCGTCGCCTCGGCACGCTTGCCGGTGATCAGGTCGACATCGATCGCGCCGCACCCGGCCAGCGCGGCCAGCAGCAGCTCGACCGGGGTGAAGTCCGGGTCGCTGCCCGAGCCGACGGGGAGCACTCCCCCGCGGGCGTTGGTCGCCTTGTAGCGACCCTCGCCGATCTTGGTCAGGTCGATGCGGCGCGCGCTGCTGCGCGGCGCGTCGGAGGTGGTCGTGGGGCTGGTCATGGGCACAGCGTGCCAGAGCCGCGACACGCCCGGGCTGAGCGCCCGACTTGTCTCGCGCCGCCGAATCGGCAACGGTGGTCTGGACCAGCAACGCCCATCGGAAAGGCGAGCATGCTCACCCTCACCGAGAACGCCACTGCCATCGTCAACGAGATCACCACCCAGCCCGGGCTCAGCGAGGAGGCCGGGCTGCGGATCACCTCCGCACCGACCCCCGAGCCGTCCTTCGAGGTCACCGCGGCCGCCCAGGGCGAGCCCGGCGACCAGGTCGTCGAGCAGGGCGGTGCCACCGTCTACCTCGACCCGGCATCCGCCGAGCTCCTCGACGACAAGGTGCTCGACGCGGCCGTCGACCCAGCGGGCAAGGTCGAGTTCGCACTCGCCCTGCAGGGTTGACCTCGCCCCGAGACACCACCCGTACGCACCCCCCTCAGACGGGCCCCGGCACACGGAAGCCGGGGCCCGTCGCCCTGTCCGGATGCCCGTCCGAACGCTGTCGGCGGCGCCTGAAAGGATCGACACCATGACCACCGCGCGCGAGATCCATCTCGCGGCCCGCCCCCAGGGCTGGCCGACCACCGCCGACTTCCGCACCGTCGACACGGAGCTGGCGGACCCCGGCCCCGGCGAGGTCCTGGTGCGCAACACGTTCATCTCGGTCGACCCCTACATGCGCGGACGGATGAACGACGTGAAGTCCTACGTGCCGCCGTTCGCCCTCGACGCGGTGATGGACGGCGGTGCCGTCGGCGAGGTCATCGCCTCCGGCTCCGACACGGTGCAGGTCGGCGACACCGTCCTGCACCAGGCCGGCTGGCGCACGCACGCCCTGCTGCCGGACCGCGCCGTACGCACGGTCGACGTCTCGCAGGTCCCCGCCTCGGCGTACCTCGGCGCCCTCGGCATGCCGGGGATGACGGCGTACGTCGGGCTCACCCGGATCGCTCCCGTCGAAGCGGGCGACACCGTCTTCATCTCGGGCGCTGCGGGTGCGGTCGGCTCCGCCGCCGGCCAGATCGCCAAGCAGCTCGGCGCCGCGAAGGTGATCGGGTCGGCCGGCTCCCCGGAGAAGTGCGCGTGGCTGACCGAGCTCGGGTTCGACGTCGCCCTCGACTACAAGGACGCCCCGATCGGCCGGCAGCTGCGCGAGCACGGCCCGGTCGACGTCTACTTCGACAACGTCGGAGGTGACCACCTCGAGGCGGCGATCTTCGCGATGGCCGACCACGGCCGGATCGCCGCGTGCGGCGCGATCGCGGACTACAACGCCGACGCTCCCTCCCCCGGCCCCCGCAACATGATGATGTTCGTGAGCAAGCGCCTGACCCTGCGCGGCTTCATCGTCACCGACCACGGCGACGCCGCTTCCGAGTTCTACCGGCGCGCGGGCGCCTGGGTCGCCGACGGGTCTCTCCAGTGGCGCGAGACGGTCGTCGACGGGATCGACAACGCCGTGGATGCGTTCCTCGGCCTGCATCGGGGCGACAACACCGGCAAGATGCTCGTGCGTCTGCAGCCTGCCCCGTGACGGCCGACGGGCGTGCCTGCAAGGCGCCGCAGATCGAGGCGCTCCGGCTCAGTGGCCTGGCTGCCGGCGAGCCCGCCGACCTCACGAGGAACGCCGACCTGGAGTCGGTGCGATACACCGACCTGATCCTCCCCGAGCTCGTGCTGGCCGGCGCCAAGCTCGACGGCGTCCACTTCGCAGGTCTTGTCGCGGACGAGACCGATCTGAAGGGCGCGCGGCTGTCCGAGGTGCACCTCGAGCAGGCCAACCTGCCCGTCGTACGGGCCGCGCGCAGCCAGTGGCGAGACGTCCAGGTGACCGGGCGGCTCGGGTCGCTGGAGGCCTACGAGGCGCAGTGGCGCTCGGTCCACTTCATCGGCTGCAAGCTCAGCTTCGTCAACCTGCGCGGTGCCGAGCTGATCGACGTCGCCTTCACCGACTGCATCGTCGACGAGCTCGACCTCGCCGGTGCGGTCTCCACGCGCTTCCGGCTGAGCCAGACCCGGGTCAGCCACCTCAACGTCCGCCAGGCGAAGCTCCGCGACGTCGATCTCCGGGGCGCGACGCTCGAGGTGATCGAGGGGCTGACGGACCTCCGGGGCGCCACGATCAGTCCGCTGCAGCTCACGCTGCTGGCACCGCTCTTCGCCGACGAGCTCGGCCTCAACGTCGAGGACTGACGCCGGCGTACGGGCCGACCGGGTCAGTTGCTCTTGCGCTGCATGATCACCGGCTGCCCGGACGGCGCCGTCGTGGACGCGATGTCGCAGGAGGTGCGGGTCACCGAGCAGCGGACGAGGCGGGGGGTGGCGAACACCCCTTCGCCGTCCGGCAACGGCACCCACTCGCCGGCGGCGTGGAGCAGCAGGGTGCTCGCGTCCTCCCAGATCGGGGCGTCGGCCACGTTGACGCCCAGGTTGCCGTGGAAGACCCGGATGGACCTTGCCGGTCCGGGTGTCGCGCACCCGCATGGTGTTCGCCAGCTCCCAGGGCGATCCCTGGTCGAGGCCCTGGAGCTCCGAGGCCGTCACCACTCGCTTGTCGTCCGGCGAGAAGGACAGCACGAACTCACCCGCCTCGGTGCCCCAGAGCCGCTGGCGTGAAGGCCGCAGGTCGCGCATCTCGTCGTGGTTGCCGGACCGCGCCGTGAACATGTCGGCGCCGAAGCTGCCCGGAGGCGCGATCGTAGTCGCCGGACGGCCCTTGCCGGAGGTGCGGGAGAGCACTCGCACCGTGCGCCCGGCGAGGTCCCAGGACACCGTCACTCCGGTCGACTGCCGGACCAGGACCTTGCCGTCTCCGGCAGCCATCACCTGCGACCGGCCGGGGAAGGTCCTGGTGGCCACGGTGTGGCCGTCGCTGACCCGGATGACCCGGAGGTGCTGCTCCGGGGTGTAGCCGGTCGCGTACCTGTCGCTGCTGAGCACCAACCACCGGCCGTCCGCGGACACGACGTCCGGGGTCGCCCGGAAGTCACCCACCAGCCGCCGCTTGCCGGCGTAGCTGATGAAGTAGACGCGGCTGACGTCGCCGTCGCCGAAGGTAGTGGCCAGGAACCCGCCCTGTGCGTGCAGCAGGCGGCTCGGGTGGAGCTTGCCGAGATCCGTCACCCGGTGAGCCTTCGGCTGCACCAGCTTCGTCCGGTCCCGGATCCAGGCGATCCCCGGCGACTTTCCTGCTGCGAGATCACCCGGGTCGACCCTGGTGACCGGCGGCTTGGCCGCCTGCGCCGGGGCGGTCGCGCCGGTCGTGAGCCCCACGCTGAAGGCCACGGCCACCAACCCGACCAACGTCGTACGCGCGCCGCGCTTCACCATGCCCATGCCGTCGCTCATGTCGTCCCCGCCTTCTCTCACCGATGCTCGCTCACCGACAACAGCGCCGGCCCACTCCCAGGCGTTACATCGCTACGCGATCGGCGGCAGGGTGACGACCTGACCGGCGTAGCTGAGCCCGGCTCCGAACGCGATCAGCAGCGCCAGGTCCCCAGCCTTGGCGTCGCCGGATCGCAGCATCGCTTCGATCGCGAGGGGCACCGACGCCGCGGAGGTGTTGCCGGAGTCGACGACGTCCGTGGCGATCGCCACGGACTCGGGCAGCTTGATGTTGCGCGCCAGCGTCTGGGTGATCCGCAGGTTGGCCTGGTGCGGGATGAACGCGTCCAGCTCGTCCACCGACACCCCCGCGCGGTCCAGCGCCTGGTGCGCCACCTCGGCCATGGCGAAGGGCGCCCACCGGAAGACCGCGGTGCCCTCCATCTGTACGACGGGGTGGTGCGACTGGTGGCTGGCGAGGCAGCTGGGCGTCTGGGTGATGACCTGGGACTGCGAGCCGTCGGAGCCCCACGCCGTCGGGCCGATGCCGGCCGCGTCGGCGGGTCCCACGACGACGGCTCCGGCCCCGTCGGCGAAGATGAACGCCGTACCCCGGTCCGTCGGGTCCATGAAGCGGCTCAGCTGCTCCACCCCGATGACCAGCACATAGGTGCTCTCCCCCGAGCGCACCAGCGACGAGGCGACGTTGAGCCCGTGGCAGAACCCCGCACACCCCGCCGAGACGTCGAACGCGGCCGCGGTGGACCCGAGCCGGTCGGCGATCTGGGGCGCGGACGCCGGCGTGTGCTCCGGGTACGTCGAGGTCGCGACGATGACGCAGCCGAGCTGGTCCGCGGTGACGCCCGCGACCTCCAGCGCCCGCGCAGCCGCGGTGGTCGCCATCGTGATCAGGTCCTCGTCGGGGCCGGCGAAGCGACGGGTCTTGATGCCGGACCGGGTCTGAATCCACTCGTCCGAGGAGTCGAGCACCTCGCAGACCTCGTCGTTCGTCACGAGCCGCTCGGGCCGGTAGACCCCGAGGCCCAACATGGCCGTGCTCTCCACGTTGGTCGTCTGCTGAATCGTCATCCTCGGCTCCGCTCCTCATCCATCACGCCACGTCCGTGACGCCGTGCACCCGTGCCCGGGCGTCGTCGACCGCGAGCATAGGCGCGCGACGCCGAGCATCGTGGATGACGCGAGTCGCAGGACAGATCCAGCCACCGCAGAATATATTCTCTATTCTTGCGATGAGCGGAGCCGCTGCTCAAGTGCGACCAAGGAGAGTCCGTGAGTAGTGCCGTCGCCAAGGGCCGCAGGTTCGCCCTGGTCCTGCCCTCGACCAACACCTCGGTGGAGCGCGAGTTCCACCACCTCCGGCCACAGGACTGCTCGTGGCACACCGGCCGGATCATGATCAAGGCGCCCGCCCTCGACTCCGCCGACGCGTTCGGGGCCTTCCGCGAGTGCCTCAACGAGGCGCTGCCGAGCGCGCTCGAGACGGTGATGACCTGCGAGCCCGACTACATCGTGATGGGCATGTCGGCCGAGACCTTCTGGGGCGGCGTGCAGGGCAACGCGGCGTTCGAGCAGGGCGTCCGCGACATGACCGGCCTCCAGGTCACCACCGGCGCCACCGCCGCCGGCGAGGCGCTGAAGGCCTTCGGCGCGAAGCGGATCGGCATCGTCACGCCGTACCAGCCGGTCGGCGACGAGCAGGTCGTCGCCTACTTCACCGAGCTCGGGTACGACGTCGCCGCGATCACCGGGCTGTGCTCGGCGTCGGCGACCTCGATCGCGGACGAGACCCCGGAGACGCTGCGCGCCGCCTTCCTCTCGGTCGACGGTCCGGACGTGGACGCCCTGATCCAGTGCGGCACCAACCTCGAGTGCGTCGCGGTGGCCGCCGAGCTCGAGAAGGAGCTGGGCAAGCCCGTCATCGCGATCAACCTCGCGACCATGTGGCACGCGTTCCGGGTCAACGGGATCCACGACAAGATCGCGGGCTTCGGCTCGCTGATGGAGGTTCACTGATGTTCAACCATGTCGGCCACCTGACCCTCTCCCCTGAGGCCACCGACGAGCAGGTCGAGGCGATCCTCGCGGGACTGCTCGCCCTGCCGGGCCAGATCGAGGGTCTCCTCGAAGCCCACGTCGTCCGCGACGCCGGCCTCACCGACGGCAACGCGACGCTGCGCTTCCACATGCGCTTCGAGTCCGAGGACGCCTGGCGTGCGTACGGCAGCCACCCCGCGCACGTGGCCGTCGTGACCGAGCACATCAAGCCGGTGCTCGGCTCGAAGGCGTTCGTCCAGTACGACGACGAGGACGTGCGGGTCGCCACCGCCTGACGGGACTCCCGCTGAGGGAATCGGACGGCCCTCCGCCGGGTTGGGACTCGCGTGAGCCTCCTCTTCAGCCCGATCACGCTCCGTGATGTCACCGTCCGCAACCGGGTGTGGGTCGCCCCGATGTGCCAGTACTCGGCCGTCGACGGCGTACCGAACGACTGGCACCTGGTCCACCTCGGGTCCTTCGCACGCGGCGGCGCCGGGCTGGTCTTCACCGAGGCCACCGCGGTCGTGCCGGAGGGCCGGATCTCGCCGGAGGACGCCGGGCTCTGGGACGACGAGCAGCAGGCGGCCTGGGCCCGGATCGTGGAGTTCGTGCACGGCCAGGGCGCCGTCGCGGGCATCCAGCTCGCGCACGCCGGCCGCAAGGCGTCGACGTACTCCGGCTTCACCCGCGAGCGCGGCGCCGTGGCGGACGCCGACGGCGGCTGGCGACCGGTCGCACCGTCCGCGGAGCCCTTCCCGCAGCTGCGCGAGGAGCCCGAGCCGCTGGACCAGGCCGGCATCAGGCGGGTCGTCGCCGCGTTCGGCGACGCCGCCGAGCGTGCGGTCGCGGCCGGCTTCGACGTGCTCGAGGTCCACGCCGCGCACGGCTACCTGCTCCACGAGTTCCTCTCGCCGCTGTCCAACCACCGCGACGACGAGTACGGCGGTGCGTTCGACAACCGGGCCCGGCTGGTCCTCGAGGTGGTTCGCGAGGTCCGCGGCCGGGTCGCCGCCGGGGTCCCGCTGGTCGTCCGGCTGTCCGCGACCGACTGGGTCGAGGGCGGGTGGAGCCCGGACGAGACCGTCCGGCTCGCCGGCCTGCTGAGCGCGGAGGGCGTTGACCTGGTCGACACCTCGACCGGCGGCAATGTGCTCGCCGACATCCCCGTCGGGCCCGGCTTCCAGGTGCCGTTCGCTCGTCGCATCCGGATGGAGGCCGGGATCCCGTCCGGCGCGGTCGGGCTGATCACCGAGCCCAAGCAGGCCGAGGAGATCCTCGCCGAGGGTTCCGCCGACGTGGTGCTGCTGGGGCGCGAGCTGCTCCGGGACCCACACTGGCCGCTGCGTGCGGCGTACGAGCTGGGCGAGACCGACGCCGAGCTGTGGCCCGTGCAGTACCGGCGGGCCCGGCCCTAGGGCTCCGCGCCATGCCTTCCCGGTTGGTTGTCGACAACCAACCCAGGAATGCGGCCACGCAGCTGCCCGCCACCGCCGACCGAGGAGCCTGACGCCTTGCCCGCGTCGGCGTACGACCTGGGTGAGACCGACGCCGAGCTGTGGCCCGTGCAGTACCGGCGGGCCCGCCCCTAGGGCTCCGCGCGTCGCCTTTCCTGGGTTGGTTGTCGACAACCAACCGCGACACATGGCCCCGCAGCAGCCCGCCACCGCCGACCGAGGAGCCACGACCTAGGGCTTGCCGGCCTCGGCGTACGACCGGACGGTCGAGATGGTGAGCGGGAAGTCGATGGCGAGGCCGCGGAAGAGCAGACCCGCGGCCGTCGCGGCGGCCTCGGACGCCGCCGTGGCGACCGCGTCGGCCAGAGCGACCGGTGTGTGCACGACGACCTCGTCGTGCAGGAAGAAGACCAGGTGCGGCCGTTCGACGAGCGGGCCCGCGCCCAGGCGCCACAGCCGGTTGCGCAGGTCGGCGATCCAGCACAGCGCCCACTCGGCGCCGGTGCCCTGGACGACGAAGTTGCGGGTGAACCGGCCGTACGCGCGCCGGTAGCGGGCCTGGCTGTCCGCGTCGGGCGGCGGGTCGTCGGGGTCTCGTTCCCACGCCTCACCGAGGGCAGGTGAGCCGCGCCCGAGGAGGGTGCGGACGACCTGGCCGCGTTCACCGGCGCGGGCCGCCTCCTCGACCAGGCCGAAGGCGTCGGGGTAGCGCCTGGTCAGCCCGGCGACCATCCGGCCGCTCTCGCCGCTGGTGGCGCCGTACATCGCGCCGAGCAGGCCGAGCTTGGCGTCGTTGCGGCTCGCGACCGCTCCGGCGTCCACCATCCCCTGGTAGAGGTCGGCGCCGCGGGCCGCGCTCGCCAGCGCGCTGTCGCCGCTCATCCCGGCGAGCACGCGCGGCTCGAGCTGGGCGACATCCGCGACCACGAGCACCCAGCCGTCGTCGGCCACGGCCGCGGGTCTGACCACCGCCGGGAAGGACAGTGCTCCGCCGCCGTTGGACGACCAGCGGCCGGTCGTGGAGCCGGCGGGTTGGTACGACGGCCGGAACCGCCCGCCGCTCACCCACTGGTCCGCCCACGCCCAACCATTGGTCGAGAAGAGGTGGGCGAGCTGCCGGTAGCGCAACAGCGGGGCGATCCCCGGATGGTCCAGCGTGCGCAGCGACGACGCACGGGTGTCCGTGGCCTCCAACCCGGCCCGGCGCAGCGCGGTCAGCAGCTCGGGCCGTGAGTCGGGGTTGAGCCCGGGCGCGTCGAAGGCGGCGCGCACCTCGGCGGCGACGGCCTCCAGTCCCTGCGGTCGCGCACCGCGCGGCGGTCGCGGCCCGAGCAGGTCCGTGAGCAGCCGCTCGTGGACGTCCGAGCGCCACGGCATCCCGGCGTACGTCATCTCGACGGCGACGAGCGCGCCCGCCGACTCCGCCGCGAGCAGCAACCCCAGCTTGGCGGGCTCGCTCGATGCGGCGACGGCGGCGAGCTGGCGGGCGTCCTCGAGGTCGGCGCGCAGGTGCTCGGCCGTGTCATCGACCGAGAACAGCGCCGGGTCGGACGGCAGGCTCGGCCCGAGCCGGTCCCAGTGCATCGACTGGTCCCCGACCAGCACCTGGGCGTCGACCGCGGGCGCCCGCCGGAGCAGGTGGTGGCCGAGACGCAGGTCGTGGCACCGCTGCACCCGCACGCCGGCGACCAGCAGCGAGGGGTACCACCGGGCGGTGTCGTCCCACACCCACCGCGGCGCGTCGACCTCGCGCTCACCGACGTACGACGCCAGGTCGGCCAGCGGCAGCTCCCGGGGTGCCTCGCCGTCGACGACCAGCACGCGGTCGCCGGGCAGCCGCGAGAGCGAGACCCGGGTCATGGGGACACTCTGGCAGTCTGCGGGGACAGTGGTTGCACCCGTGCTGGTGGTTTCGAGGCTCGGCGCTGGCGCGCCTCACACCTCAACCACCGACACCGGTGGTTGAGGTGCGACGAGCGCTAGCGAGGAGCCTCGAAACCACCACCGCAGGTCAGTCCAGTGCCGAGGCCGGGAGATCGAACCACCGCAGGTGCTCGAAGTCCTCGCTGACGTTGCCCGGGTGACCGGACAGGTCCGGGCCGTCGGTCGCGGCCAGGAGCGCGATGCCGTCGCGGAGGTGCTCGGCGAGCAGCTCCTCTCCCCCGGTCGCGTCGTTGCTGGGCATCGAGGCCCGCCCGCCGGCGTACGAGATGTCGCGGAGCGAGAGCGGCGGCATGACAACGCCCTGGCGGTGCCGCCACAGCCCGGTGACCGGGTCGAACCGGTAGTCACCGAGCAGCTTCCAGCCGTCGCGGGCAGTCACCCGGACCGCCTCGATCAGGTAGTCGACAACGGCGTCGGAGACGAAGTAGTTGAAGTTGACCCGCACCCAGCCCGGCTTGATGCCCTCGCACCCGCCGGTGATCTCGCGCTCGAACTCGTGCGAGCGCTCGAGGTCGATGCCGAGCAGCCGGTGTCCGTAGGGGCCGGCGCACGAGCAGCCGCCGCGCGACTGGATGCCGAAGAGGTCGTTGAGCAGCGCGACGACGTAGTTGTGGTGCAGGTAGCGGCCCGACGGCGAGCGCAAGATGAAGGAGACGATCGAGAGCCGGTCGGCGTCGAGGTTGCCGAGGAGCTCGATGCCGGGCTCCGCGCGCCAGGCCTCGACGGCGCGGCGCAGGTGCCGCTCCTCCTGCCTGCGGATCGTGTCGGTGCCGACCGCCTCCTTGAGCTGGAAGACCAGCCCCGCGCGGATCGACTCGATGATCGCGGGGGTACCGCCCTCCTCGCGGTGGGTGACGTCGTCGAGGTAGCGGTGGTCGTCGTCGTTGACGTAGGCGACCGTGCCGCCGCCGGGCACGTCCGGCACCCGGTTGGCGAACAGCTCACGCCGCGCGACCAGCACCCCCGGCGTCGAGGGGCCGCCGATGAACTTGTGCGCCGAGATGAAGACCGCGTCCTTGTAGGACAGCGGCCGACCCTCGGCAGCCTGCATCTCGATGTCGATGTACGGCGCGGCCGCGGCGAAGTCCCAGAAGCTCAGCGCACCGTGCTCGTGCAGGAGCGTGGCGATCGCGGCCGTGTCGGAGACGATCCCGGTGACGTTGGAGGCCGCCGAGAAGGAGCCGATCCGGACCGGCCGATCGGCGTACCTCTCGAGCTGCTCGCGCAGGTCGTCGGTGTCGACGCCACCGTCGGCGTCCTGCCGGATCGTGACCACGTCGGCGACGGACTCGCGCCACGGGATCTCGTTGGAGTGGTGCTCGTAGGGACCGATGAAGACGACCGGGCGCTGGGCCGGAGCGATGTGCTCGGTCAGCGCGTGCGCGTCGTCGAGCACGGAGGGGATCCGCAGCCCCAGCACCCCGATCAGCTTCGCGATCGCGCCGGTGCAGCCGGAGCCCGCGAACAGCACCACCGTGTCGTCGTCACCGCCGACCGCGCCGCGGATGATCGCGCGCGACTCCTCGCGCAGCCGGGTCGTCTGCAGGCCGGTGCCGCTCGACTCCGTGTGGGTGTTGGCGTAGCTGGGCAGCACCTCGTCACGGATGAAGTCCTCGATGAAGCTCAGCGCCCGGCCCGAGGCGGTGTAGTCGGCGTACGTCACCCGACGGGCGCCGTACGGCGTCTCCATCACGTGGTCCTCACCGATCACCGAGTCCCGGATCAGGGCGAGCAGTGCTTCCTTGTCGTCTGGCCTGTCCTCCGCCACGAACCCACGATAGGGCGCGGCATAGGGTTGCCCGGTGAACAGCCCGTACCAGAGTCTCCAGCGCACCGAGGCGATCGCCCGCCGCGAGCTCCTGGAGGTGCACGACTATGACCTGCGCCTCGACCTCACCGCCGACGACAAGACCTTCGGATCGGTCACCACGATCCGCTTCGGCAGCCGCGGCGGCGAGACGTTCCTGGACCTGAAGCCGGTGCGCGTCAACGAGATCCGCCTCAACGGCGAGGTCGTGGACCGGGACCTGCTCGAGCGCGGCCGGCTGCCGATCCGGACGGTCGAGGGCGACAACGAGCTGGTCGTGGACGCGGTGATGCCCTTCCGCAACGACGGCGAGGGGCTGCACCGGAGCACGGATCCCGCGGACGGCAGGTCGTACGTCTACGGGATGATGTTCATGGACGCCGCGCCGTCCGTCTTCGCGTGCTTCGACCAGCCCGACCTGAAGGCGCCGTACACGCTCCACGTGCTGGCTCCTGCCGACTGGGCCGTGGTCGCCAATGCGCCCGGGACCTGTGTCGAGACGGGGTCGTGGGAGTTCGAGCGCAGCCAGCCCCTGTCGACGTACTTCGTCACCGTCGTCGCCGGGCCCTACCACCTGATCAACGACCACCACGACGGCATCCCGCTCGGGCTCTCGGTGCGCGCCAGCATGGCCTCCGCGCTCGACGCGGACGCGGACGAGCTGTTCACGCTGACCAAGCAGTGCTTCGACGAGTTCCACCGGCTCTTCGGCATCCGCTACCCCTTCGGCAACTACCACCAGGCGTTCGTCCCGGAGTTCAACGCGGGCGCGATGGAGAACCCCGGCTGCGTCACCTTCCGGGACCCGCTGGTCTTCACGAGCCGGGTGACCCGGGGCATGCGCATCCAACGCGCGTCGACGCTCGCCCACGAGATGGCGCACCAGTGGTTCGGCAACATCGTCACCCCGGCGTGGTGGGACGACCTGTGGCTCAACGAGTCCTTCGCGGAGTACATGGGCAACCGGGTCACCGCCGACGTCACGCAGTACGACGACGCGTGGGTCGACAACGCCTACGCCCGGCGGCAGTGGGGACTCAACGCCGACCAGCGCCCGAGCACCCACCCGGTCGCCGGCAACGGCGCGAAGGATGCGAGCGCGGCGCTGCAGGACTTCGACGGCATCTCCTACGCCAAGGGCTCCAGCATCCTCAAGCAGCTGAACGCGACGATGGGCGACGACGTCTTCTTCGCCGGGGCGATCGACCACTTCACCCGGCACCGGTTCGGCAACGCGACCATGCACGACCTCTTCGAGTCGTGGGAGACCGCAGGTGCGGGTGACCTGTCGTCGTTCACCACCAACTGGCTGCGCACCGCCGGACCCGACCGGATCGTGGTCGACCGCGCCGCCGGCGTGATCCGGCGTACGCCGCCGGCCGAGCACCCGGCCGACCGGTCGCACACGTTCCGCATCGCCGTCGCCACCGGCGGCGTGTGGAGCACCGAGTCGGTGACCCTCGACGGACCCGAGACGCCGTACGACCTGGGCGGGCGGGCGGTCGTGCTCGACCCGTACGAGGACACCTGGGCGGTGCTCGAAGCCGACGCGGTGAGTGCCGACCTGCTGGAGACACTCCTCCCGGCCATTGCGGATCCGGCACTGCGGGCCGGTGTCTGGAACAACGTGCGCAGCGCCTTCCACAACGCTGCCCTCTCGCCTGGTGACGTCGTCGACCTGGTGGTCGCCAGCGCTCCCGTGGAGTCGACCGAGGACGCGAAGCGCCGGCTTGCCCCCTGGCTGCTCGGCGACGTGCTCCCGCTGGCGCCCGCGGGGTCGCTGGAGCGCGTCCACGCGGCCGCGGTGGGCAAGCTCGGATCGACCGAGGTGGGTTCGGAGCACCAGCTGTCGGCCTTCCGGATGGCGATCTCCACGGCCACCGACCCCGCTGAGCTGCGCGGCTGGCTGGCCGCCACCCCCGACGGCATCGACCTCGACCTCGACCTGCGCTGGCGGGCGCTGGTCCGGCTGGCGGCCCTCGGGGCGACGGACGCCGACGAGCTGCGTGCCGCACTCGACGCCGAGCCGACCGGCGAGTCCCGGGTCGCGCACATGCGTGCCGCGGTCTCGCTGCCGACCGCGGAGGCGAAGTCCCTGGCGTGGGACGTCTTCACCGGGCGCCTCGACGTGCCCAACTACGAGCTCGAGGCGGCCGGCCTCGGCATGTGGCGCGGTGGCCAGGAGGAGCTGACGGCGCCGTACGTCGAGCGCTACTTCGACGAGCTGCCGGACACGGTGCGGGTGCGCAGCGGCTGGGTGCTGGCCGACGCGACCGCCTTCTTCTTCCCCGTGACGTCGCTGTCCGAGGCGACGCTCGAGCGAGCCCGCGGCCTGGCCGCCGACACCACGCTCGACCTGTCCGTACGCCGCCGGCTCGGCGACGCCGCCGACGACCTGGCCCGCAAGCTCGCGATCCGCAGGGCCTACCCGACCTCATGAGCCTGGACCGTGCCCGCCGACCCGGACCGACCGTCCGGGTGCGGGTGCACGAGGTCACCGAGGCGGGCGAGCGCAGCCGCGAGGACCGGCTGGCGACCGAGGAGCCGCTGGAGATCCGGCTCGCCTGGCCCGGTGCCCCGGCCCGGCGGGTGTGGGTGACGATGCGGACACCTGGCAACGACTTCGAGCTGGCCGCCGGGTGGCTGGTACATGAGGGTCTGGCCTCGCCCGGGTCGATCCACGGCGTCGCGTACTGCACCGACGCGGACCTCGACCCCGAGCAGGAGTTCAACGTCGTCACGGTGACGCTCGCCGCCCCTCCGTCGCGCGACCCCGGCCACCGGCACGTCGGCCAGTCGTCCGGGTCGTCGGCGTGCGGGGTCTGCGGGAAGGACAGCATCGCCGAGGCACTGACGGCTCCGTTGTCGTCGCCGTGGCCCGGTGCGCTGCCGTCGGCCGAGGTCGTACGCCGGCTGCCGGCCCTGCTGCGCGGACAGCAGCCGGTCTTCGACCGCACCGGCGGGGTGCATGCGGCCGGCCTGGCCACCGCGGACGGCGACCTGCTCGTCGTACGTGAGGACGTGGGGCGGCACAACGCCGTCGACAAGGTCACCGGTGCGCGCGTGCTGGCCGGCGCCGTACCGGCCGAGGCGTGCCTGGTGGTGAGCGGCCGGGCCGGGTTCGAGCTCGTGCAGAAGGCGATCGCCGCCGGAGTCGGATCCCTCGTCGCCGTCGGTGCGCCCACGTCGCTGTCGGCGCGGCTTGCGCAGGAGTCCGGGCTGGTGCTCTATGGGTTCACGCGGCCGGACCGGTGCGTGCGGTACACCTGAGCTCGCCCGCTGCGGACCCGCCGTTTGGTCACCAACCGCAGATTTCGGGCCGGATTTCTGCGGTTGGTGACCAAACGGCGACCCCGACAGCCCAGCACCCGGCGTGGGGTCGAGCCACTGTCGGTGCCGCCTCCTAGCGTTGCGGTGTGCGCATCCTCCATACCTCCGACTGGCACCTGGGCCGGTCGTTCCACCGCGAGGACATGCTCACCCACCAGGCGGCGTACGTCGACCACCTGCTCGACGTCGTCGACCGCGAGCGGGTGGACCTGGTGGTCGTCGCCGGAGACGTCTACGACCGGGCCCTCCCCCAGGTCGACGCCGTCCGGCTGGCCGACGAGACGCTGGCCCGGCTGGCCGCCAGCCGAGCCCAGGTGGTGATCACCAGCGGCAACCACGACTCCGCGCAGCGGCTCGGGTTCAGCTCGCGACTCATCGACGCCGCGGGCGTCTTCATCCGCACCGACGCCGGCACCGTCGGCACGCCGGTCCTGCTCGGCGACGAGCATGGCGACGTCGCGGTCTACGGCATCCCCTACCTCGACCCGGACGCCGTCCGCGAGCCGTGGGGACTGCCTGCGAGGTCCCACGAGGCCGCGCTCGACGAGGCCATGCGCCGGATCCGGGCCGATCTCGGCCGGCGAGCCCAAGGCACCCGTTCCGTCGTCCTGGCTCACGCCTTCGTGGCCGGGGCGCAGCCGAGCGAGTCCGAGCGCGACATCAGCGTCGGCGGCGTCTCCCTGGTGCCGACCTCCACGTTCACCGGCGTCGACTACACCGCGCTCGGTCACCTCCACGGCCGGCACACGCTCACCGAGGCCGTCCGCTACTCCGGCTCGCCGCTCGCCTACTCGTTCTCCGAGGCGGACCACCGCAAGGGCTCCTGGCTGCTCGAGCTGGACGCCGACGGCCTGAGCTCTGCGGAGTTCGTCGAGGCGCCGGTCCCCCGGCCGCTCGCCCGACTGCGGGGCACACTCGCCGAGCTCCTCGGGGACCGGCGGATGAAGACCCACGAGAAGGCCTGGGTGCAGGCCACCCTGACCGACGCCGTACGCCCGCTCCAGGCGATGGAGCAATTGCGCGCCCGCTTCCCGCACACCCTGGTCATCGGCTTCGAGCCCGTGGGCGCCAGCTCACCGTCGGCGCCGCTCGCCCGCCCGCAGGGACGGTCCGACCACGACATCGCGCTCGACTTCGTCGCCGAGCTCCGAGGGGCGCCCGCGACCGACGACGAGGCGGCCCTGCTCCAGGCCGCGTGCGACGCCTGTTGCGAGGACCCGGAGGCCGATGTGCTCGTCTCCGCCGCGGGCACGGAGGGTCTCTGGTGAGGCTCCACCGGCTCCAGGCCACCGCCTTCGGGCCGTTCGCCGAGACCATCGACGTCGACTTCGACCAGCTGTCGGCGGCCGGCCTCTTCCTGCTCTCGGGGCCTACCGGCGCCGGCAAGACCAGCGTGCTGGACGCCGTCTGCTTCGCGCTGTACGGCGACGTGCCCGGCGACCGCAACGCGGCCAAGCGGTTGCGCTCCGACCTCGCGGCCCCCGGCGTACGCCCCCAGGTGGTGCTGGAGGCGACCTTGTCCGGGCGCCGCTTCCGGGTCACCCGCTCGCCGTCGTGGGAGCGAGCCAAGAAGCGCGGCGACGGCGTCACCACCGAGCAGGCGTCGGTCGTCATCGCCGAGCGAGTCGGCGGCGCGTGGGTCACCCATTCGACCCGACTCGACGAGACCGGTTATCTGGTCTCGCGCCTGCTGGGCATGAACGTCGCACAGTTCACCCAGGTCGCGATGCTGCCGCAGGGCAGGTTCCAGGCGTTCCTCCGGGCGAAGTCCGACGAGCGGCACAAGCTGCTCCAGCAGCTCTTCCGCACCGGCCGCTTCGAGGACGTCGAGAAGTGGCTGCGTGACCGCCGCCTCGACCTCCGCCGCCGCACCGAGGAGACCAGGGCGCTGGTCACGGACCTGGTCAGCCGGGTCAGCGAGACCACCAGTGCGCCGGTTCCCGACGACGTCCCACCCGAGACCTGGGCGCGCGAGCTGCACGACGACGCCGCCGGCCACCGCGCCGAGACCGCGGCCGCCGCCTCAGTCGCGGCGACCGCCGAGGAGTCCGCCCGAGCCGCGCTCGACGCGGCCCGCGCCCTGCAAGAACGCCGGACGCGGGTCGACGCGGCCGCCGCCGAGCACGAGCGCCTCCAGGCCGGCGCCGACGACCACGCCGACGCCGTACGCCGGCTCGAGGCTGCCCGTCGCGCCGCCGGCGTTGTACCGCTCCACCGCGTCGCGGCCAGCGCCCGGCGCGCCCACAGCGCCGCCCGCGGCGCCGTCGTCAGCCACGATCGTCAGGGGCTCGAGCAGGCGCTGGGCGAGGCGGTCGACGGCGGCGCGCGCATCCGGGCCCTCGAACCACGCGCCCGGCGGCTCGCGACCGTGACCATCGAGACCACGCGGCTGGAGCGACGCGCCGCCGAGCTCACCGCCGCCACGGAGCGCGCCCGCGGTGAGGCGCAGGCCCTCGTCGCCGACCTGACCGAGCGACTCACGGCCGCCGAGGAGGCCCACACCGTGGCCCGGCGCCTGACGCTCGACCTGCGTGAGCGCGCGATCGGCCTGCGGGAGCAGCGGGTCAACGGCATGGCCGCCGAGATCGCCGCCGCGCTCGTGGTCGGTGGCTCCTGCCCGGTCTGCGGGTCCTGCGACCACCCCCACAAGGCCGTCGCCCCCCATGAGGCCCCCGACGAGGCCGCTGAGAAGGCGGCCCAGAAGGACGCCGACGACGCCACCGTGGCCGAGTTCGCCTTCGCCGGCCAGGTGCGCGAGCTGCACACCTCGCTCGCCGCGGCGGTCGAGCGGCTCGACACCGTGCCACCCGAGATCGGGGCCGAGGCCGCGTCCGTGGCCGCGACTCTCGGCGCGTACGCCGCCGAGGCGGAGCCGTTGCGCGCAGAGCTGGCCGACTACGACCAGGAGCGCCTGGCCGCGCTCCTCCAGGCCGAGCGCGAAGCCCGCACCGCACTGGCCGCGCTCGACCGGCTCGCCACCACGCAGGCCGCGCTCGCCGAGGCCGAGGAGGCGCTCACCCTGGCGAGCCTCGACGCCGGGTTTGGCGACACCGACGAGGCGCTCGGCGCCGCACTCGACCAGCGTGCGTACGACGAGCTGGCCCGTCGTGCCGCCGACCACGAGCGTCGGCTCGCGGCCGTCGCCGCCGTGCTCGCCGAGCGCGGGGCCGACGAGGTCGCCGCGGCCGAGCTCCCGGACGTGACGGCACTCGCCGAGTCCCACCGGCACGCCCTCCGCGCCCTGGGCACCGCCCGGGCACAGGAGGAGGCCTGGGCGACCCGCACCAAGCGGCTCGGCCGCCTCAACAGCGACCTCGACGCAGCCGTGGCGGCCTGGCGCCCACTCGACGAGGAGCTCGAGGTCCTCACCCGGCTGTCCTCGTTCGTGGAGGGCAAGTCGGCCGACAACCCGCTGCAGATGCGGCTCTCGGCGTACGTCCTCGCCTACCGCCTGTCCCAAGTCGTCGCCGCCGCCAACGAGCGGCTCGACCGGATGAGCGACCGGCGCTACACCCTGGAGCACACCGGACGCCGGGGTGCCGGCGAGACCCGCGGCGGGCTCAGCCTGCTCGTCCGCGACGACTGGTCCGGTGAGGCGCGCGACCCCGCAACCCTGTCCGGGGGTGAGACGTTCGTGGTCTCGCTCGCCCTCGCGCTCGGCCTCGCCGACGTGGTCACCCAGGAGGCTGGCGGCGCCGACCTCGACACGCTCTTCGTCGACGAGGGCTTCGGCGCCCTCGACGCCGACACCCTTGACGACGTGATGGACACCCTCGACTCCCTGCGCGACGGCGGCCGGGTCGTCGGCGTCGTCAGCCACGTCGCCGAGATGCGCGACCGCATCCCGACCCAGCTACTGGTCACCAAGTCGCGGCTCGGCTCGGCCGTGTCGATCAGCCGATGACGCTCGAGATCCGGACCGCGTCCGAAGACGACGTCGCCGCGATCAGATCCGTCGGCGAGCTCACCTGGCCAGCGACGTACTCGTTCGCCGGTGACGACTACGTCTCCCACGGGCTCGCCACCTGGTGGTCCGACGAGGCGATCCGGCGCAGCCTCGTCACGACGGCCACCCTCGTTGCCGTCCTCGACGGCCAGGTCGTCGGGGTCGGCAACCTCGACCTGCACCGGGACCCACCGACGATCTGGAAGCTCTACGTGGTGCCGGCCGCTCAGGGCACCGGGGCCGGATCGGCCCTGCTCCGCGAGCTGGTTGCCCTGGCCGGCGGCGCGCCCGTCACCCTCGAGTACGCCGACGGCAACCAGCGCGCCGCGGGGTTCTACGAGCGTCAGGGCTTCCGCGAGGTGCGCCGCCAGCCAGCCGACGTGCCCGGAGGACCCGAGATCGTCTGGATGGAGCGCCGGTCCCAGGAGGACTAGGGTTGCCAGATGACCTTCCAGGTCCCGGCTGACGCGTACGCCCGCTTCATGGGCCGCTTCTCCGAGCCGCTCGGCGTCATCTTCGCGGACTTCGCGGGCATCGCGCCGGGCCAGACCGTGGTGGACGTCGGGTCCGGCCCGGGCGCGTTGACCATCGAGCTCGTCCGACGCGTCGGCGCCGGCAGCGTCGCCGCCATCGATCCGTCACCGCCTTTCGTGGCCGCGCTGCAGGCGCGGCTGCCCGAGGCCGACGTACGAGCCGGGAGCGCCGAGCAGCTGCCGTACGACGACGACAGGTTCGACGCAGCACTCGCCCAGCTCGTCGTGCACTTCATGAGCGACCCGGTCGCCGGGCTGCGCGAGCTGGGCCGGGTGACCCGCCCCGGGGGTGTCGTGGCCGCGTGCGTCTGGGACCACGACGGCGGCGACACCCCGCTCAGCCTCTGCTGGACGGTCGCCCGCGAGCTCGACCCGTCGGCGGTCGACGAGTCCGGCCTCGCCGGCGCCCGACGGGGACACCTCGAGCAGCTGTGCGCCGAAGCCGGGCTCACCGACGTCGAGGGCACCAAGTTGTACGTCGACGTGGAGTTCAGTTCCTTCGACGAGTGGTGGGAGCCCTATACGTTCGGCATCGGCCCGCTCGGCGCCTACATCGGGAGCCTCGACGACACCGCCCGCGAGGCCCTGCGCGCGGGCTGCGCCGAACGCCTGCCGCCCGCGCCGTTCACCGTGCGTGCCTCCGCGTGGGCGGTTCGCGCCCGAGCCTGACGGGGGCTACCGGCCAAGCCGCATCCGCATGATGCTGACGCCGGAGCCGCTGAGATCGCGCAGCGCGACCGGCCGACCGCTCATGGCCATCGCCAACGCCTCGCTCGAGCCGCTGACCTGCTCGCCGACGCCGCTCGACCAGTCCTGGTCGGTCGCGACCAGGTGCAGTCCCTCCAGCCGGCTCTTCGGCACCAGGCCACGCACGCCGCCGGAGGTCCAGTCGAGCAACGCTCGCCAGTCCTCGAGGCTCGCGTCGTCGGACAACCCGAGGGGCCGAGCGCAGTCGCGCAGGTGGATACACCCGTCGGCGAACTGACCCATCGGCCCGACCCCGGGCGCAGGGATCATCTCGTCCGCCTTGGCCCGAAGCAGCGCCGTCAGGTCGGTCAGCGGACGTCGAGACAGATCACGGGCCATCGCCGCGCTGGCTCGGTCGATCGAGCCGCGCTCCTTGACCACCCGCACCAGGAACCCGCCCAGGCTGCCGGTCAGCGGCATGACGAGGTGGCCCAGCACCTCCCGGACGGTCCAGGCCTCACACAGGCTGCGCGACCCGAGCTGTTGCTCATCCAGGCTGTCGAAGAAGTCGGCCAGCCGGCGGCGATTGGCCGCGATCCGGCTCTGGACGTCCACCCCGCCATCGTAGGGACGCCAGACCGGTGGCGCGGGAGATCAGGCCTTCAGACGTCGACCGATCCGTGGTCGGCGTCGTACGTGTCACCGGTCAGCTTCGTCTTCGCGAAGCTAATCAGCGACGCCACCTTCCCGCCCGGGGTGTCCCAGTACTCGCCGTGCTCCAGGTCGACCCGCAGCAGCGTCGCGTTCGGGTCGTCAGGCCCGCCCGGGAGCCATGCCTCCGCAAACGTCGTCCAGAGCTCGCCCAGCTTCTCGCGGTCGTCCACCAGCTCGGCACGCCCGTACGCCGCCACCCAGGAGTCCCGCGACGAGAACGTCAACGAGACCCGCGGGTCCGCCTGGATCGCTCGTACGTGCGCCGTGGCGCGGGCCGTGATGAACCACAGCTCTGCGGACGGCTCGACCTCCTGGCGGGCCATCGGCACGCTGCGGGGCCCGTCGACGCCGAAGGTCGTGAGCATCGCGATCGGGATGTCGTCGATCAGCTCGAGCAGCATCTTCTGGTCACCGTTGTCCGTCATGGCTGCGCGGTACCCAGCCCGTCGCGCCGAAACCCCCTGGACGCCATCCGATAGGTTCGCCACATGGGCGATCGCGCGCTGGATCCGACGTTCACCTCACTCCCCTACCGCGGCCTCGGCGACGCGGCCCTGGCCCGCGCGGCGGAGCTCGGGGCGACGCATGCCGACTTCCGGTTCGAGCGGGTGCGCTACCAGGAGCTGGTCGCCCGCGACGGCGTGCTCCAGGGGGCGAGCGACACCGAGGACCTCGGCTTCGCGGTCCGGGTCGTGCACGGCGGCGCCTGGGGCTTCGCCTCGGGCGTGGTGCTGACCACCGAGGAGGCGGTCCGCGTCGCCGAGACCGCCATCGCCGTGGCGCGCGTCGCCGCGGAGATGACCAGCACGCCCGTCGTGCTGGCCGCCGAGCCGACGTACGCCGACGTCGAGTGGGTCTCCGCCTACGAGATCGACCCGTTCGAGGTCTCCGTGGCCGACAAGGCCGCGGTGCTGATCGGCTGGACCGACCGGCTGCGGACCGGCGCCGCCGTCGACCACGCCTCAGCGCACCTGCTGCAGGTGCACGAGTGCAAGTACTACGCCGACCTGGACGGCACCCGGACCACCCAGCAACGGGTGCGGCTGCACCCCGGCTTCGAGGCGATGGGGGCCGGCGCCGACACGTTCGACTCGATGGCGAGCATCGCCCCGCCGGTCGGGCGCGGCTGGGAGTACCTCACCGGTGGCCAGCACAGCTGGGACTGGGACGCCGAGCTCGACGAGGTCCCCGAGCTGCTCGCCCAGAAGCTCAAGGCGCCCAGCGTCGAAGCCGGCACCTACGACCTGGTCATCCACCCCTCCAACCTCTGGCTGACGATCCACGAGTCGATCGGCCACGCCACCGAGCTCGACCGCGCGCTCGGCTACGAGGCCAACTACGCGGGCACGTCGTTCGCGACGATCGACAAGCTCAACTCGCTGCAGTACGGCTCGCCGGTCATGAACGTCACCGGCGACCGGACCATCGAGCACGGCCTCGCCACGGTCGGGTACGACGACGAGGGGGTCGCCACCCAGAGCTGGGACATCGTCAAGGACGGCGTCTTCCGCGGCTACCAGCTGGACCGGTCGATGGGCGCCATGCACCCTCACCTCGCTGGGCCCGATTTTCCTGCTGGGCGCTCCAACGGGTGCGCGTACGCCGACTCCCCCGGCCACATCCCCATCCAGCGGATGGCCAACGTGTCGTTGCAACCGGCGCCCGACGGCCCGAGCACCGAGGAGCTGATCGGCCGCGTCGAGCGCGGGCTGTACGTCGTCGGCGACAAGTCGTGGAGCATCGACATGCAGCGCTTCAACTTCCAGTTCACCGGTCAGCGGTTCTACAAGATCGCCGACGGCGAGCTGGTCGGCCAGGTCCGCGACGCGGCGTACCAGGCGACCACCACCGACTTCTGGAACTCCATGGAGGCGGTCGGCGGCCCGGACACCTGGGTCCTGGGTGGCGCCTTCAACTGCGGGAAGGCCCAACCCGGACAGGTGGCGGCGGTCAGCCACGGCTGTCCGACGTCGCTCTTCCGCGGCGTACGCATCCTCAACACCGTCGCCGAGGGGGGCAACTGATGACACTCTCCCCGCAGTCCTTCGTGGAGCACGCGCTGGCGACATCGATCGCCGACGACTGCATCGTGATCGTCCACGACAAGACCAGCGCCAACCTCCGCTGGGCCAACAACACCCTGACCACCAACGGCGTCATGCACGGCGTCGACGTCACCGTGATCTCGTTCGTGCGCAGCGGTGACGGGGTGGCGACGGGCTCGATGGCCGGCACGGCGACCGACCAGGCCGGGGTGACCGCGCTCGTCGAAGCAGCCGACGCAGCGGCCCGGGCGGGCTCCCCTGCCGAGGACGCCGCCGACCTGGTCCGCGACACCGTCTCTGCCGACTGGGACGACGCACCGGTCCCCACGGACATCCACGTGTACGACGCGTTCGCCCCGGCGCTGGGCGAAGCGTTCGGCCGGGCCGCCGCCGAGGACCGGGTGCTCTACGGCTTCGTCAACCACGAGATGACCACGACGTACGTCGGCTCGACCACCGGCCTCCGGCTCCGCCACGTCCAACCGACCGGCCACTACGGGTGCACCGGCAAGCCGACCGACCTATCGACGAGCGCCTGGGTCGGCGGAGCGACCCGCGACTTCGCCGGCGTCGACCCGCTCGCGCTGGATGCCGAGCTGGCTCGTCGCCTCGGCTGGGCGCGGCGTCGGGTCGACCTGCCCGCCGGCCGCTACGACACGATCCTGCCCCCGAGCACCGTCGCGGACCTGATGATCGACGCCTACTGGAGCGCCGGCGCCCGCGTGGCGCACGAGGGCCAGTCGGTCTACAGCCGCCGCGGCGGCGGCACCCGCGTCGGCGAGCGGATCGCCTCCGCAGGGGTCAACCTCTTCTCCGACCCGGCGTACGACGGCCTGCAGTGCGAGCCGTTCGCCGTCGCCTCCCGGTCCGGCAACGAGTCCTCGGTCTTCGACAACGGGCTCCCCCTGGGCCGCACCGACTGGATCCGGAACGGCGAGCTGACCTCGCTGATCCAGACCCGCCAGTCCGCCGCGATGACCGGCCTCCCGGTCACGCCGGGCATCGACAACCTGGTGCTGTCCGTCGACGGCGGCAGCGGCACCGAGGACGACCTGGTCGCCGGCACCGAGCGCGGGCTGCTGCTCACCTGCCTCTGGTACATCCGCGAGGTCGACCCGCAGTCGCTGCTGCTCACCGGCCTGACCCGCGACGGCGTCTACCTCGTCGAGGGCGGCGAGATCACCGGCGTCGTCAACAACTTCCGGTTCAACGACAGCCCGGTCGACCTGCTCCGGCGGTTCACGCATGCCTCGGAGACGGTGCCGAGCTTCAGCCGCGAGTGGGGCGACGACTACTTCTCCCGTACGGCGACCCCGGCGCTGCGAGTGCCGGACTTCAACATGTCGAGCGTCTCCCAAGCCCAGTAGCCCACGGTTGAATCGAGAGTTCCGTCGGTTGAATCGCGAGATTCGACCGTCGGAACTCTCGACTCAACTGACGGAACTCTCGACTCAACCTTGGAGAAGGGATGCAACCGGACCCCGCGCCCGGGCGTATCCCGTGTGTTCGTCGACCGACGAGCGACCACACACAGAAAGCGACTCCGTCATGCGCAGCATCCAGCTCATCACGGGCGCCCTGGCCGTCGCCGCGACCTCCGCCCTCATCGGGCTGGGCGCGGCTCCGGGCAACGCCCAGCTCCCCGATGCCCACACCCCCGATGCCCAGACCCCCGACCCGATGACGCCCGGCGTCACGCACGAGAGGGGCAAGCTCCTGGAGTGCACCGGCAGGGCCGGCACGACCCCCGTCCGGGCGAACATCTACCAGAACCGCACGTACGGCAACCACCTCGAGGTCCTCGTCCACGACGGCACCCCTGACGAGGCGGGTGTCTCTCGCGAGGCGGCCACGCCGTACGTCGTCGGCCATCGGGTCCGGGCCACGGCCAAGATCGACGGCAAGAGGGTGACGATCTCCGGCACCGCGAAGCCGACCGGCAAGGTCAAGCGCGTCCACGAGGTCGTCGAGGACGCCGGCCTGCGCATCGTCTCGAAGGGCACGCACAAGCTGCTCACGCCTGCCCTCACCATCAGGTACGGCGGCCGGTCCGGCGGGCTCACCTGTGACCACGCGTTCGCCTTCGACCTGAAGGTGACGAAGACGTCAATCGGCGCCTGACGCAAAACGCCACCGGCCAGGGCGTTGGTGATCTAAGTTCTCCGCGACCACTACAGCTTGGAACGGAGCTCCATGCGCACCAGCGCCCTCGTCCGGTTCACCGGCGGCCTCGCCGCCTCAGTCCTGGGCCTCACGTTGCTCGGCACCGCCCCGGCGTTCGCCGCCGAGCCGCCCCTGCCGGTCGCCGTCGACGACACGATCACGCTGTACCCCGGTCAGATGACCCAGCTCAACGTCCTCACCAACGACAGCTCACCGTCGGGCGACGACCTGGCGCTGTGCCGGTTCCCCGAGCCTGACCTGATCAGCGGCAAGCTCCCCGCAGTCGTGGTGATCGACGCCGGGAAGATCATCGGCAAGACCGGCGATGTGGTCGTCATGGTCGATCCTCGGACCAGCGGCACCCATGTCATCGACTACTACGTCTGCGACCACACCCACCTGGTGCCGGCGCACCTGACGGTCGAGGTCAAGACGGTCGCACCGGTCGCGGTCCGCAAGGTGGCGGGCAAGCCCGGTCGCCTCCGCGTCACCAACCACAACGACGTGGCGGTCGGCTTCTGGTACGGCGACCCGCGGTCGGACGACCCCGACGGCCGGGTCAAGCTCGCCGCCGGCGAGACTCGCACCGTGCGCGTGCAGCGTCACACGATCACCTGGATGGCCACCATCGGTGCCGGGTCCGGCAAGGCGAGCATGCTCACCGCGCCGGGCATCGCCGACATGGGGACCGTGCGCAACATCAAGCTGAAGGGCGAGCCGCTCCCGAGGCCCAAGAAGCCGGACCTCGAGGACCTCGTGGACATCGGGGACATCTTCGGCCGCTGGCGCGCCTGACGTCGTCAGCCCGGATGTCCCCCAGGGATCGGGGCATCCGGGTCGTACGGCGTCCGCGTGTAGATGAACGTCGCGACGTCGAGGTGACCGATGCTGCCGTCGGCGCGGCGTACGACGTGGAGCTCCTCGCCGGCGTGGTAGCCGGACAGGCCGACCACCCGACCGTCCCGGACCGCGAACCGGTAGAGCTCGACCCCGTTGCGCCGCCCGACCAGCTCGGCGGCCTCCATCGTGAAGACGATCGGCGTGTTGCCCCAGTGCCAGACACCGGGCACGCCGACGAGCTCGGCGGGCAGGGCCGGCGACGGGGTCCAGGGCCGCGGCATGGCCGGCTCGCAGCGCTCGAGCTCGTCGAGCAGCTCGGTCACCATCGCGGCGGGTGAGTAGCCGACGGTCGCGTTGGCAAGCACGACGCCACCGACTCGCCGACCGCGGTCGACCAGGCAGGTGGCCAGGAATCCCGGCATCGAGCCGGTGTGACCGGCCAGTGTCCCGGACCCGCCCGGGAAGAGCTGGAAGCCCAGCCCGTGCGCGTAACGGACGCCGTCCTTGGGGTCGCCCGACTGCGGGCCGAACGCCTGCGCCAGCTCGTCGGCCGAGAGCACGTCCGGATGACCGTCCAGCAGGAAGGCCGCGTAGCGGGCGAGGTCGGTGATCGTCGCCCAGACCTGCCCCGCCGGCGCCATCGCACCGGTGTCGGTCGCCGGCTCCGGCACCAGGGTCGACTCGTAGGGGTGCACGGACCAGCCCTGGGCGGCCGCTCCGTCGGGGAGGTACGACGTCCGCGTCATGCCGAGCGGCGCGAGCACCCGCGTCTCGACGGCCTCCCACCAGGTGGTGCCGAGCAGCCGGGCCGCGAGCTCGCCGAGCAGCGCGTAGCCGAGGTTGGAGTAGTGGAACTCCTGCAGCGCCGGGAAGACGGCCCCCGACCCGTCGTTGGCGGCCGCGAGCTCGTCCCAGGACAGGCCTGCCGACCGCTCCCACCACGACCCGGCCGGCTCGGACTGCATGCCGGAGCTGTGCGCGAGCAGGGTGCGCAACGTGCGGTCGGCGTACCCGACGTCGCCGAGCACGACAGAGGCCGGATCGTCGAGGCCGATCCGTCCGTCGCGGACCAGCTGCAGCACCAGCACGGCCGTCATCGTCTTGGTGATCGAGCCGATCCGGTACTGCACGTCGTACGGGTCGTGGCCGGGCACCGCCGGCACGCCGTACGAGTCGAACCAGACGGGCTCCCCGTCGCGGACCAGCCCCGCCACGACCGACGGCAGCCGGCCCGTCGTCTGCGCGTGGGCGAGCCGGGCGCGCAGCCGCCGGGCGGTCAGGTCGGCGACGCGCACTCCATCATTCACTCGGCGAACGCCTCGAGCGGCGGGCACGCGCACACCAGGTTGCGGTCGCCGTACGCCTGGTCGATGCGGGCCACCGGCGGCCAGTACTTGTCCGGGTCGATGCCGGTCGGGAAGACCGCGACCTCGCGGGAGTACGCGCGGTCCCACTCACCGATCAGGGCACGCGAGGTGTGCGGGGCACCGCGGAGAGGCGAGTTCTCGGGTGTCCACTCCCCTGCCGCGACCCGGTCGATCTCGGCCCGGATCGCGATCATCGCCTCGATGAACCTGTCGATCTCGGCGAGGTCCTCGGACTCCGTCGGCTCGACCATCAGCGTGCCTGCGACCGGGAACGACATCGTCGGGGCGTGGAAGCCGTAGTCGACCAGGCGCTTGGCGACGTCGTCCACCGTGACGCCGGTGTCCTTGGTCAGCCCACGCAGGTCGAGGATGCACTCGTGCGCGACCAGGCCGCCGTGGCCGCGGTAGAGCACCGGGTAGGCCTCGCCGAGCCGGGTGGCGATGTAGTTGGCCGACAGCACGGCGGCCGCGGTCGCGCGGGTCAGTCCCGCGGCCCCCATCAGCCGGATGTAGGCCCACGAGATCGGCAGGATGCCCGCGGAGCCGTACGGCGCCGCGCTGATCGGGCCGATGCCCGCGCGCTTGTCCTGCTCGGGGTGCATCGCGTGCGAGGGCAGGTACGGCGCCAGGTGCGCGCGCACCGCGACCGGGCCGACGCCCGGGCCGCCGCCGCCGTGCGGGATGCAGAAGGTCTTGTGCAGGTTGAGGTGCGAGACGTCGCCGCCGAACTCACCGGGCTTCGCGAAGCCCAGCAGGGCGTTGAGGTTGGCGCCGTCGACGTACACCTGGCCGCCGTGGTCGTGCACGATCGCGCAGAGCTCGGTGATGGTGTCCTCGTAGGCGCCGTGGGTCGACGGGTAGGTCACCATGATCGCGGCCAGGTCGTCGGCGTGCTTCTCGCACTGCGCCCGCAGGTCGTCGAGGTCGACCTCGCCGCCGTCGCCGGACTTCACCACGACGACCTTCATGCCGGCCATCACCGCGGACGCGGCGTTGGTGCCGTGCGCGGAGCTCGGGATCAGGCAGACGTCGCGGTGCGTGCCGCCGTTGGCGCGGTGGTAGCCGCGGATCGCCAGCAGGCCGGCGAGCTCGCCCTGCGAGCCGGCGTTGGGCTGGATCGAGACCCGGTCGTAGCCGGTGACCTCGGCCAGCCAGCCCTCGAGGTCGTTGACGAGCTGGCGGTAGCCAGTGGCGTCCTCGGCCGGGGCGAACGGGTGCAGGTCGGCGAAGCCGGGCAGCGAGATCGGCTCCATCTCGGTGGTCGCGTTGAGCTTCATCGTGCAGGAGCCCAGCGGGATCATCCCCCGGTCCAGCGCGTAGTCGCGCGCCGAGAGCTTGCGCAGGTAGCGCAGCATGGCGGTCTCGCTGTGGTGCGTGCTGAACACCTCGTGCGTGAGGTACGGCGTCGTACGGCGCAGCGCCTCGGGCAGGGCGTCGGCGGTGGCGGTGTCCACGGCGTCGAGGTCGACACCCGCGATCGAGAACGCCTTGAGCACGCTGCTGATCGTCGAGCGGGTGGTGAGCTCGGAGGTGGTGATGCCGACGTGGTCGGCGTCGACCAGTCGCAGCTGCAGACCGTAGGCACGCGCGGCCGCGACGATCTCCTCCGCCCGGCCCTCGACCGGCACCATCAGGGTGTCGAAGAAGTCCTCGTGCTCGACCTTGATGCCGGCCTCGGCCAGCGCCCCGGCGAGCACCGCGGCGTATCGGTGGGTGCGCGTCGCGATCGAGCGCAGACCGGCCGGGCCGTGGTAGACGGCGTACATCGAAGCGGTCACGGCCAGCAGCACCTGCGCGGTGCAGATGTTGGAGGTCGCCTTGTCGCGGCGGATGTGCTGCTCCCGGGTCTGCAGGGCCAGGCGGTACGCCGGGCGGCCCTCGGCGTCGACGGAGACGCCGACCAGCCGGCCCGGGAGGTGGCGCTCGAGGCCGGCGGCGACGGACATGTAGCCGGCGTGCGGGCCGCCGTAGAAGAGCGGGACGCCGAAGCGCTGGCTGGAGCCGACCACGACGTCGGCGCCGAGCTCACCGGGCGCCTCCAGCACGGTCAGCGCCAGCAGGTCGGCGGCGACGACGGCAAGAGCATCGCGCTCGTGCGCCTGCTCGATCACCTGGCGCGGGTCCAGCACCCGGCCGGACGTGCCGGGGTACTGCACGAGCACGCCGCACAGCCCGGACTCGAGCACGGCGGCCGGGAGGCCGTCGGCCAGGTCGGCGACGACGACCTCGATCCCCATCGCCTCGGCGCGGGTGCGCACCACGTCGATCGTCTGCGGCAGCGCGTCGGCGTCGACGACGAACGGGCCGGACGCCTTTCGGTTGCCGCGGCGTACGAGCGTCATCGCCTCGGCCGCGGCGGTGCCCTCGTCGAGCAGCGACGCGTTGGCGGTCGGCAGGCCGGTGAGGTCGCCGATGACCGTCTGGAAGTTCAGCAGCGCCTCGAGCCGGCCCTGCGAGATCTCTGGCTGGTACGGCGTGTACGCGGTGTACCAGCTCGGGTCCTCGAGCACGTTGCGCCGGATCACCGGCGGCGTGATGGTGCCGTGGTAGCCGAGGCCGATCATCGCCTCGCCGGGGCGGTTGGCGTGGGCGATCGCCCGCAGCTCGCGCGACGCCGCCTCCTCGCTGAGCGGCGACGGCAGGTCGAGCGACTCCGCGACCCGGATCGCACCGGGCACGGCGGCGTCCATCAGCCCGTCGAGCGAGTCGAACCCGAGCCGCGCCAGCATCGTCGTGATGTCGTCGTCGCGCAGGCCGATGTGGCGTTCGACGAACGGCAGCGCGCCGTCGAGCTCGGTGAGAGAGAGGTGGTCTGACATCAGGTGGGCTCCTCGAAGATCGTTCGGGTGCCTCCCCCTCTGTCGCGCCGCCGTTGGTGCTTCAGAGTGCCTGACCCGCACGGTCCGTTGGCCTGAGAGGTTCCGGGGAGGAATTGCCCCTTCGGCGCCCCGGCACTCGAATGTCTGCGAGTTTTCGGGGACTCTCCCGTGCAGGAGTGTCAGCGCGCCCAATCTACCCGGCACCGGGGTGCGGACACGAAAGCGGCCCGCCGCCACGAGGGCGACGGGCCGAATGTCACATCGGTGATCGAGCTTGCGAGATCGTCAGCCGGTCTTGCGGGCCGCACGCCGGGCGGCGAGCTCGTCGCTCGCCAGCGGCTCCGCCTCGACCTCGGCGGTGCGCTCGGACGGCAGCTCCGCGAGGGTGCCCTCGATCTCGTTCCAGACACCGCCGATCGCGATGCCGAACACGCCCTGGCCGCCCTGCAGCAGGTCGATGATCTCTTCGTTGTTGGTGCACTCGTAGACCGAGACGCCGTCGCTCATCAGCGTGACGCGGGTCAGGTCGTCGGTGCCCCGCTCGCGCAGGTGCTGCACCGCCGTACGGATCTGCTGCAGCGAGATGCCGGCGTCGAGCAGTCGCTTGACGACCTTGAGCAGCAGGATGTCCTGGAAGGAGTAGAGCCGCTGCGACCCGGAGCCCTTGGCACCGCGCACGGTGGGCTCGATCAGGCCGGTGCGGGCCCAGTAGTCGAGCTGGCGGTAGGTGATGCCGGCCGCGTTGCACGCGGTGGGACCGCGGTAGCCGGTGTCACTGGGCAACGGAGAGACGTCGTCGGTGAAGAGCAGACCCTGCTCCTCGGCCTCCTGGGCAGCGAGCGCCGAGTCGACGTCCGGCTGCTTCTCGATCTCTTTCACGCGGTCCTCCGGGGGCTACTCCGTCGATCGTAACTCTCCGGGGAAGGTGCCGATCGACCCGACGAGCGGGCGTCACAGCGTTGGAGTTACAACAGAGACAGTTCAAGGTAGGCCGCGACCGCCCTGGCGTCAAAGATGCTTGACGGTGTGTCGCGAACCCTCAACCTCAGGTTGAGAGTTAACCCTGAGGAGCGTCAAAATCCTCGGGCGTCACCTGGTCGAGGAACTCCCGGAACTTCTCGACCTCGTCCTCCTGCTCGGCGGGTACGGCGAGGCCGGCCTCGTCGAGCACCTCGTCGGCGCACACGATCCGGGTGCCGGTGCGCAGCGCGAGCGCGATCGAGTCGGAGGGGCGCGCGCTCACCTCGGCGCCGGAGCCGAAGACCAGGTTGGCGAAGAAGACGCCGTCCTTGACCTCGGTGATCTGGACCTCGGTCAGCTCGTTGCCGGTCGCCTCGAGCACGTCCTTCATCAGGTCGTGGGTCAGCGGCCTCGGCGGCACGACGCCCTGCTGCGCGAAGGCGATCGCGGTCGCCTCGACGGCGCCGATCCAGATCGGCAGGTAGCGGTCGCCCGACACCTCCCGCAGCAGCACGATCGGCTGGTTGGAGGGCATCTCGACCCTGACTCCCAAGACATCGACTTCGCGCACGACGTTCACCCTACTCCGCGCCCGATGCCGTCGACGCACGCCACTTCTCAGGCAACCCCGTCACTTCCTGGGCGTTGCATCCCCTGAGAAGCGACGCTTTCCCCGGTGCACCGGGGAAACCGACAGGCCCCTGCGCCGCGGGTCAGAAGCTGCGCAACCCAGCCTTGACGAGGGTGGCGTGCAGCCGGACCGACAGCGCGGCGATCTCGCTGACCGTCTCCTCGGCGCGGGCCTTCGCCGCCGCGTCGCGACCCCGCTTGTGGGGCGCCACGACCTGCTCGACCAGCCCGACCTCACGGTCGGCGGAAGTCTTGAAGGCACGCAGGTGCCGCGGCTCGAAGCCGAAGTCCGCCAACTCACGGGCGGTCTGGGCGATCACGAGGGCGTCCGTGTCGTAGTGGCCGGTGCGCGAGGGCGTCACCAGCCCGTACTGCTCCAGCTCGCCGAGCAGCTCCTCGGAGACGTCCGCGATCTTGAGCAGCTCGCGCCTCGAGAGCCGCACGTTGTCGCGGCGCAGGAAGGACTCCGGGCTCGGCATGCCGTCCGCGGCAAGGGCCACCTTCGGCACGGTGGGGACCACCGGCTCGATCGGCGGCGGCTCCAAGCCCCGGTCGATCGCGTCGAGGTGCTCCCCGATCACCCGGAGCGGCAGGTAGTGGTCGCGCTGCATCCGCAGCACGTAGCGCAGCCGCTCGACGTCCTCGACCGAGAACTTCCGGTAGCCGGCGGCCGTCCGCTCCGGCTTGATCAGCCCCTTGTCCTCGAGGAATCGGATCTTCGGGATGGTGATGCCAGGGAAGTCCGGACGGAGCCGGTCGAGGACCTCACCGATGTTCATCCGCGCCCGAGACGGGCCTGGGACGGCAGCCGAGCCGGCGACTGTGCTCATCTGGCCGCGCCCATCTCGCTGGATCTCACCCGTCCGTGTGCCCCGAGAAGAAGACCAGCCGGAACTTGCCGATCTGCACCTCGTCCCCGTCGTTGAGCCGGACCCGGTCGATCCGGTCCCGGTTGACGTACGTGCCGTTGAGGCTGCCCACGTCGCTAACGGTGAACGAGTCGCCCTGGCGGTGGAACTCGGCGTGCCGACGCGACACGGTCACGTCGTCGAGGAAGATCTCGCTCTCGGGGTGCCGGCCGGCGCTGATGACGTCCTGGTCGAGCAGGAACCTGCTGCCCGACCCGGGTCCGCGCTGTACGACGAGCAGGGCGTGTCCGGTCGGCAGCGCGTCAACAGCGGCCGCGTCGACCGGGTTGAGCTGACGATCGGAGGTCTCTGACTTGTCGGTGGCAGCGATCGAGATCGTCGCCGTCGACTCCCCCGACGGGTCGCTCTCGGGCGGCTGCGGCTCCGTCTGCAGGCGGTTGCCACACTGGGCGCAGAAGCGCGCTTCGTCGGGGTTCTGCGTGCCACACACTGTGCAGAACGGCATCGTCAGTCCTTCGTCGGTCGGCGAAATCCTCTAGCCAGAACCCTCAGGGGTCGGCTGAGGGTGAAGGTTGCCCCGAACCTATCAGCCTGTCCAGTCCGATCAAGGGGATTCGTGGCGGCCCTTGGGTGACTCAGCCTTCGAGGGAGGCCTCGTACGTCGAGGCGTCCATCAGTCCCTCGGGAGCGGCACCCGCGCTCGGCACGACCTCGAAGAGCCAGCCGGCGCCGTACGGGTCCGTGTTCACCAGCTCGGGCGTCGCGTCGAGGGCGTCGTTGCGCGCGACGACCTCACCGGTGATCGGCGCGTAGACGTCGCTGACCGACTTCGTGGACTCGAGCTCGCCGCAGGTGGTGCCGGCCTCGACGGCCGCTCCGACCTCGGGAAGCGAGACGTAGACGATGTCACCGAGGGCGTCCTGGGCGTACTCGGTGATGCCGATCCGGACCGAACCGGCGTGCTCTCCGGGCTCGCGGACCCACTCGTGCTCGCTGGTGTACTTCAGGTCTTCGGGGTACACGGGTCTCCTCGGGTGGGGTGCGGATGCGCCACCCGTGAGGTTACTGCGACGAGCCGGGCTCGGCGTACTCAGGCTGGCGCGGCTTCACGACGGCCTCGATGTCGAGCGAGGCGAGCTCGTCGACCTCGACCGTCGCGCCCTCCTCCTCGAACCGCTCGCGGGGTCCCTTGGGGAAGTCGACCGCGCCGTGCAGTGCGTCGGGCGCCCCGATCACGTCGACGACGTACGGCGAGGTCACCAGCTGGCCGCCGACCTCGATGCCACCGACGGCGTCCTCGAAGGAGGTCTGTGCCACGACCCGGACCTGCTCGTTGAACTGGATCGCCTCGGCGCCGGCGGCGCGGAGCCCCTGGACCATGTCGACCATGGTGTCGACGTCGACCGGGCCGTCGGTCTCGGTCACCGTGATCCGGATCCCCGGACCGGTGACCGGCACCAGCCCCGCCATGATCGCCAGGGAGCTGGCCCGCTGCTGCGCCTGGGCCAGCGCGGCCTCGCGGGCACCGGTGCTCGAGCGCAGGTCGTCGCGGGTGCGCTCGAGGCGGGCGATCTCCGACTCGGCGCGCTGGGAGGTGTCCGTCAGCCCGTTGAGCAGGTCGATCAGGTCCTGCTCACGCAGGCTCGCGTAGGTGTCGTCGACGTTGGTGAAGCGCACCTGCGTGACCGCGGCGTAGCCCAGCAGCGCCAGCAGCACCGCGACGACCACCTGACCCCGCGAGGGCCGCAGCATCGCCCGGCGCAGCCGGTCCCGCCCACTGGGTTGCCCCATCGCCGGATCGGGCACGGGCTCCGGCTGCTCGGAGTCGTCGATGTCAGGCATGGAAGATGTGCCGTCGGATCGCCGCGACGTTGGAGAAGATCCGGATGCCGAGGACGACGATGACGCCGGTCGACAGCTGGCCGCCGACGCCGAGCTTGTCGCCCAGGAAGACGATCGCGGCCGCGATGACGACGTTGCTCACGAACGAGACGACGAAGACCTTGTCGTCGAAGATCCCGTCGAGGTAGGCGCGCAGACCGCCGAAGACGGCGTCGAGGGCCGCCACGACGGCGATCGGCAGGTACGGCTCCAGCCAGAGCGGGATGTCCGGCTGGAACACGATTCCCAGCACGATGCCCACCAGCAGCCCGAGTGCGGCGATCACGGCGCGGTCTCCTTCCCGTCGGGTCGACGATTGTCCTCGGCGGTGCCCTTGACCGCGAAGTCAGGCTGGCGCAGCGTCGCCGCCGGCAGGGCGATGTCATCCACGTTCTTCGGCGCCACTCGGAACCCGAGCGCGTCCGCCGTGTTGCTGAACGCGAGCCCGGTCGAGGTGTCGAGGAGGTTGGCCTGCAGGGTCCTGTTGTCCCCGATCGCCGAGACGACGTACGGCGGGGACATCGGCGGTGCGCCGTTGAGGTTGATCGCGGCGCCGGAGTTGGCGAGCGCGGAGCGCGAGGTCAGTCGCTTGCCGTTGATCGCGATCGCCTCGGCGCCGGCCTCCCACAGGCCGTTGGTCAGCAGGGCGAGGTCCTCGGCTCGGACCGCCTCGCCGTTCGGCGCGTCGTCCACGGTGATCACCACCCCGGGCCCACTGACCGGGCCGAAGCCGGCCTGGGCGGCGAGCCGGTCGACCCGGTTGGAGGTCGTGCGCTCGGCGTCGGTGGCCTCCGCGAGGGAGTCCTGGAGACCGACGTTGAGCTCACGCAGCAGGAGGATCCGGCCCTGGAGCTGGGTGGACTGGTCGCGGCGCTGGTCGATCTGGTGGAGCAGCGACGCGCGGTTGGCGTCGGCGACCGCGGAGCCTTCGGAGGTCTGCACCGCCGCGACCGTGACGAGCATCCCGAACACCGCGACGACAGCACCGGCCACCCAGTGCTCCCGACGGCGGGAACGGCCGGCGCCGTCGTCCGTCGCGCCCTGCCGCGCAAGCGCCGCTGCGCGCTGCTCGGCGACGTGCTGGTAGTCCTCGTCGAGCGACTCCTGGGTGATCCGGGTCAGCAGCGGCGTGAGTGCCCGGTCCGGGACGGTGGGCGCCTCAGGCATCGGGCACCATCCGGCGGCGTTCGGTCGTGCGCAGCAACGTGCGCACCTGCCAGGCGTAGAGGATGCCGGCCCACCAGTAGAGGCCGATCCCCCACAGCGCGAACGCCCAGCCGAAGACCTCGGCCAGGGTCGCGACGGTGCCGTCGCCGTCGCCGAGGAGCAGCAGCGGGAAGGCGTAAAGGAGGTTGAAGGTCGCGGCCTTGCCGAGGAAGTGCACCGGCAGCGCGCTGTAGCCGCGGGTGCGCAGCAGCGGCACCAGACCCCACAGCAGCAGGTCGCGCAGCGGCAGCGACAGCGCCGCCCACCACGGGATGATGTCGCGCAGCGCCAGCCCGACGACCACCGCGAGGATGTAGAGCCGGTCGGCGACCGGGTCGAGGATCTGCCCGAGCACCGAGGTCTGTCCGAGCTTGCGCGCCAGGTACCCGTCCAGGAAGTCGGTGATCCCCGACAGCATCAGGACACCGAGGGCCAGCCAGTCGGCCTCGGGGCCGAGGACGAGCCACAGGAAGAGTGGTACGCCGGCCAGCCGCAGCATGCTCAGCAGGTTGGGCAGCGTCCACACGCGATTGCGCGTCGAGTCGTCTCCCACGTGTTCCTGCGCTTCTCCCTGGGTGTCTGCCGAGCACACCTTAACCGTCGGGTCGCGGCCTGCCCGATTCGCCGCTCGGGGCAGCCGCAACTCGTCCGTCAGACCGGTTCGTCCAGGTGTGCCGCGTCGCGGATCTCGCCGACCAGCTCCTCGATCACGTCCTCGAGCGTGGCCAGGCCGAGCGTCGTACCCGACGCGTCGACCACCCGCGCCATGTGGGCGCCACGGCGCTGCAAGGTCTCGAGCGCGTCGTGCAGCTGCGCGTCGGTGGCGACCGGCGCGAACGGCCGGATCCACTTGTCGTCGACGGCGCGCGTACGCCGGTCCGGGTCGGTCTCCAGCACGTCCTTGATGTGCAGGTAGCCGACCAGCTCGCCGTCGTCCGCCGCCACCGGGAACCGGCTGTAGCCCGTCGCCGCGCAGACCGCTTCGACGTCCGCGACCGACGAGCCGCGCCTGATCGTGGTCAGGGACTCGGGAGTCATCAGCACCGCCGCAACGGTCTTCTCGGTGAAGCCGAGCGCGCCGGTGAGCCGGCCGTACTCGTCGGCCTCGAGGAGTCCCTCGCCGTGCGACTCCTCGACCAGCGCGGCGACCTCCTCGCGGGTGTACGTCGAGCTCATCTCGTCGGTCAGCCGCGCACCCAGCAAGCGGAGCACGACCGAGGCGACGGCGTTGATGACGACGACGACCGGGCGCAGCACGGTGACGATGCCCCAGATCGGCGGACCCAGCACCAGCGCTACCCGGTCGGGACCGGCGAGCGCGATGTTCTTCGGGATCATCTCGCCGAGGACCACGTGCAGGTAGACCACGACGGTCAGCGCGATCACGAACGACACCGGGTGCAGCAGCCCCTCGGGCACGTGGGCGGCGTGCAACAGCGGCTCGACCAGGTGCGCGACCGCGGGCTCACCGACCGCACCCAGGACCAGCGAGCACACGGTGATGCCGAGCTGGTTGACCGCGATCACGAGGGAGATGTTCTCCATCGCCTTGATCGTGGTGCGCGCCATCCGGGACCCGGCCTCGGCGCGGGGCTCCAGCTGGGTACGGCGAGCCGACACGAGCGCGAACTCGGCACCGACGAAGAACGCGTTGCCCAGCAGCAGGAAGATCGCGAGCGCGAGAGCGGTGGCGCTGTTCACTGCTCCACCTCCGTCGCAGTGTCCAGCAGGCGCAGGGTGAGCCGGTCGACGCGCAGCCCGTCCATCCCGGCGACGGTGAGGATCGCGAGCTGTTCGCGTGGCTCGTCGGGGTCGGAGCGGTCGGGCACCTTGATCTCGGCGAGATCGCCGACGGCCGGCACCCGCCCGAGCTCGCGCATCACGAGTCCGCCGATCGTGTCGTAGTCCTCGTGGTCGGGCAGCTCGATCCCGGTCAGGTCCTCGACCTCGTCGGGGCGCAGCAAGCCCGACAGCGACCAGGTGCCGTCACGGTGCCGGGAGTTGGCGCTGAGCCGGTCATGCTCGTCCGCGATGTCGCCGACGATCTCCTCGACGACGTCCTCGAGCGTCACGATCCCGGCGAACCCGCCGTACTCGTCCATCACGACGGCCATCTGGAAGCCGTCCGCGCGCAGGAGCGCGAGCAGGGGGTCCAGGCGCAGCGAGTCCGGGACGATGATGGGCTTCGCCATCAGGTGCTTCACCTTCGTCGTCGCCCGCTCGCCGACCGGCAGCGCCACGGCGTGCTTGACGTGGACGGTGCCGACGACGCCCTCCTCGGAGTCGAGCACCGGGAAGCGGGAGTGCCCGGTCGCGCGGGTCCGTTCGATGAGGGTCGTCGCGCGGTCGTTGGTGCCGAGGCTCGTCGAGCGCACCCGCGGGGTCATGATCTCGCCGGCGGTGCGCGTCCCGAACTCCACGGAGCGCTCCATCAGCTCGGCGGTCTCGACGTCGAGGGTGCCGAGAGTGGCCGAGCGCTGGATGAGGGAGGCGAGCTCGGTCGAGCTGCGGGCGGACCGAAGCTCCTCCTGGGGCTCGATGCCCAGGCGTCGTACGAACGCGTTGGCGGAGCCGTTGAGGACGCGGATCGGCCCACGCATAACGGCGGTGAACCCGCGCTGGAAGCGCTGGGTCGCGCGCGCGACCTCCATCGGCTTGGCCAGCGCGAGGTTCTTCGGCACCAGCTCGCCGAAGATCATCGTGAGGATGGTGCCGAGGGTCAGGCCGATGCCGACCGCGACCGGAGTGATGGCCCCTTCGGGGACGCCGGCGCTCGCGAGCGGACCGTCGATCAGGTCGGAGATCGCCGGCTCGGCGAGGTAACCGATGGCCAGGTTGGTGATCGTGATGCCGACCTGCGCACCGGACAACTGGGTCGAGAGAGTGCGGAGCGCCTGTTGGAGTCCCTTCGCGCTGGCGTCACCGGCCGCGGCCGCCTGGTCGACCTTGTTGCGGTCAACGGTGACGAAGGAGAACTCGGCGGCGACGAAGACGCCGCACGCGAGGATCAGCAGGAGCGCTGCGATCAGCAGCAGCCATGCAGTCATGTGTGCTCTCCCCCCTCAACAAGCGGAGTACGGGAGAGCTGGGGACTTTGAGAGCCGTCCATGGCTGGGGCGTCGGGTCCTCACGGGTGATGGGCTGGACCGGAGCATCGTACCGGCGACACCGTGGTGACGACATTCCTCGCCAGCGTCTAAGGTGTGCCCGGTACTGCGGACCGCGCTCCTTCTCGGGAGGGCACCGTGCCACCGCGAACGACGTGGAGACCTCGGCAATGTCCGTCCTCAACGCCCGCGACCGCCACCTGGTCGGCCGCTTCTCGTACGGCGTGACTCCCGCGCTCGCCCGCGACGTACGCCGCGCCGGCGGCGGTGCCGCGTGGTTCGAGCTCCAGCTGTCGCCGCGCCGGGTGCCGGACCGCTCCGCCGACCGCATCCGCGGCTGGTGGCCCAGCCTGGACCGCGGTCCCACCGATCTCTGGCAGCGCAACGTCAAGGAGATCGAGGGCGGCTGGGAGGTGATGGCCGACTACCAGCGCTGGGTGCTGCTGCGCCGGATCCACTCCCACCGCCAGGTGCACGAGATCATGACCGAGCTGTGGGAGCACCACTTCAACGTGCCGGTCAACGGTGACGCCGCCTTCACCTGGCGCGCCGACTTCGGCAACGTCATCCGCACCCACGCGCTCGGCCGCTTCGACCAGCTGCTCCGCGCGGTCGTGACGCACCCGGCGATGCTGATCAGCCTCGACAACGTCAGCTCGACCAAGCATTTCCCCAACGAGAACCTCGGCCGCGAGCTGCTCGAACTGCACACCGTCGGACGCGCGGCGTACGACGAGAAGGACGTGAAGGACTCGGCACGGATCCTCACCGGGTGGACCGTGGACATGTGGCAGACGTTCCGTGCTGAGTACGACAAGGAGCGACACGGCCGAGGACGGGTCAAGGTGCTGGGCTTCAAGCACCGCAACGCGAGCGCCGACGGCCGCGAGGTCACCCGGGAGTACCTGCACTACCTCGCGCACCACCCCGCCACCGCCCGGCGCGTGGCGCGCCGGATCGCGGTCAAGTTCGTCCGCGACGAGCCGTCGCCCCAGCTCGTCAGCCAGCTCGCCCGGGTCTACCTGCGCAACAACACCGAGATCCGTCCGGTCCTGCGCGCCCTGGTGGAGTCGCGTGCCTTCCGGCAGTCGGCCGGAGCGAAGGTGCGCGACCCCGGCGAGGACCTGGTCGCGACGTACCGCGCCCTCGGCGTGCAGATCGCCCGCCCGCCCGCGGGCGACAGTGGCAACAGCTACGCCGCCAACCAGATGCTCTGGCAGGTCGCCGGCCTGGGCATCACGCCGTTCTCGTGGCCGCGGCCGGACGGCCAGCCGATCGACAACGCGTCGTGGGCGTCACCGGGCCGGCTGATCGCGTCGATGGCGATGCACCAGAACCTGGCCGGCGGCTGGTGGCCCAAGGACGGCGCCCACTACCGGCGGCCTGAGGCATGGCTCCCGAAGCGGTCCGTCCGGTTCGACGACCTGGTCGACGACATGTCGCGGCGCGTCCTGCACCGTCCCGCCACCCCGCGGCTGCTCGAGGCCTGCTGCCAGGCGACCGGCTGCGGCAAACGTGAACGGATCACCGCCGACCACGAGCTGGTGCGCTGGCAGATGCCCCGCCTGCTGTCCACCCTGCTCGACTCCCCCGCCCACCTGACCCGGTGACGACGATGACCTCACAGAGTGACCAGCCCCCCGCCGACGCCTGCTGCGCCGAGTTCGCCGCTGTGTCGCGCCGCGGCCTCTTCTCCGGCGCGGTCGCGCTCGCCGGCGCGACCACGTTCGTCGGCTCCGCGGCGATCACCACATCGGCGTCGGCGGCCGCTCCCGCGCCGTCGGTGCTGGTCGTGGTGTCGCTGCGCGGGGCCGCCGACGGGCTCTCCCTCGTGGTGCCGCACGCCGACCCCGTCTACCACCAGGCCCGGCCCGGCATCGCCGTACCCTCCGACCGGCTGCTGGCCCGGGACGGGATGTTCGGCCTGCACCCGGAGCTCGCGCCGCTGCTGCCGCTATGGACCAACGGGACCCTGGCCGCCGTACACGCGACCGGGCTGCCCGCGCCAAACCGCTCGCACTTCGCCGCGATGGAGGCCGTCGAGGACGCCGACCCAGGCTCCGCCGCGCGCAGCGGCTGGCTGAACCGGTTGGTGGGGACCACCGCCGGCAGCTCGCCGCTCCAGGGGTTCAACCTGGCCGGCGGGGTGACGCCGACGTCCCTCTTCGGGCGCTCGGCGACCATGTCCGCGGGCAAGGTAGACGACGTCCGGCTGCCGGGTGAGGGCGACGACGACCAGGGCCGGCGCCGCCGGTCGCTGCGGACGATGTGGGACCCCGACAAGTCGGTGCTCGCGCGCGGCATGCGGGCGACGTACGCCGCCGTCGACGAGTTCGGTCCGGCCAAGGCGGCTGTCGACAACACCGCGAGCTACCCGGCGACCGATCTCGGCAAGGCGCTGGCCCAGGTGGCCCGCGCGATCCGCGGCAACGTCGGCATCGAGGTGGTCACCGTCGACCAGGGCGACTGGGACATGCACTCAGGCCTGGGCTCGGCCGACCGCGGCTGGATGGCCGACAACGCCCGCGAGCTCGCCGGCGCGGTCGCGGCGTTCTTCGGCGATCTCGGCGACCAGGCGGCGAAGGTGACGCTAGTGACCATCAGCGAGTTCGGCCGTCGCGTGGTCGAGAACGCCAGCCAGGGGCTCGATCACGGCTACGGCAACGTCATGTTCGTCGCCGGTGCGGGCGTCCGGGGCGGCCAGTACTACGGCACCTGGCCCAGGCTAGCCAAGACGAACGACGCCGACCTGTTGGTGACCACCGACTACCGCAGCGTCCTCGCCGAGATCGTGTCGAAGCGGTTCGGGGCGTCGACCGCGACGGTCTTCCCGCGCTTCTCCCCCGAGACGGTCGGCGTGATGACCTCGCTCTAGACCGTAGACAAGGCAGCCATAGACAAGAACGTGTTCTAGTTGCCACAGTGGCGCCGTGCGAGTCATCCAGTGGGCAACGGGCAGTGTCGGCAAGGCCGCGATCGAAGGCATCCTGCTTCACCCCGATCTCGAGCTGGTGGGATGTTGGGTCCACTCGTCCAGCAAGGACGGGGTCGACGTCGGCGAGATCCTCGGGATCGAGCCGCTCGGCGTCGCAGCCACCAGCAGCATGGACGAGATCCTCGCGATGGACGCCGACTGCGTCCTCTACGCGCCGCTGATCCCGAACCGCGACGAGGTCGCCGCGATCCTGCGCTCCGGCAAGAACGTCGTGACCCCGGTCGGCTGGTTCTACCCCACCGAACGCGACGGCGCCCCCCTCGCCGCCGCCTGTGCCGAGGCCGGGACGACCCTGCACGGCACCGGCATCAACCCCGGCGGCATCACCGAGCTGCACCCGCTGATGTTCTCGGCGCTGTCGTCGGCGGTGACGTACGTCAGGGGCGAGGAGTTCTCCGACATCCGCACCTACAACGCGCCCGACGTCGTACGCCACATCATGATGTTCGGCGGCCAGCCCGACGAGGCGATGGGCGGCCCGATGCTCGGCCTGCTGTCGGGCGGCTTCATCCAGGCGGTCCGGATGTGCCTCGACACCCTCGGCTTCTCCTCGGACGCCGAGATCCGCACCTCGCAGGAGGTCGCCGTCGCCACGGCTCCGATCGAGACGCCGATCGGCGTGATCGAGCCGGGCCTGGTCGCCGGGCAGCGGTTCGTGTGGGAGGCGTACGTCGGTGAGACCTGCGTCGTACGCATCGCCGTCAACTGGCTGATGGGCGAGGAGCACCTGTCACCGGCGTGGTCGTTCGGCCCCGAGGGCGAGCGGTTCGAGATCGAGGTCCAGGGCGACCCCAACACCTTCGTCACCATCAAGGGCTGGCAGCCGGAGACGGTCGAGGAAGGCCTCATCCGCAACCCGGGCGTGGTCGCCACCGCGATGCACTGCGTGAACTCGATCCCGTACGTCGTCGCCGCCGACCCGGGCATCCAGACCTACCTGGACCTGCCGCTCATCGCCGGTCGGGCGCACCCGGACCTGAGCTGAGGCGGAGCGGCGTCCAGACCTGCGGTTTGGTCACCAACCGCAGGTTTCCGGGCCGATTTCTGCGGTTGGTGACCAAACGGCGACCCGAACGCGCCCGAACGACCCAACCAACGGCCCAGCAAACCGGACCCGCCCCCAGACGTGCCGATTGGTCACCAACCGCAGAGATCCGGGTCCCCGGCATGCGGTTGGTGACCAAACGGCGCCCTTCCGGGCGCAGACGATCAGCGGATCTTGTTCAACCGCGCGACAGTCTCCTCGAACTCCGAGACCAGGTCGGCCATCACGTCGGCGACGGGGCGGACCTCGTTCATCCGGCCGACGATCTGACCGATCGGCATCGAGATGACGTCCGGGTTGTTGGAGGCACTGATCCGGTTGTGGGCCTCCGCCACGAGCAGGTTCTGCAGCGGCATCGGGAGGGGCGCGGGTGCGCCCTCCTCGGCCCAGGCCTCGGTCCACTTCGTCTTGAGCAGCCGGGCGGGCTTGCCGGTGTAGACCCGGGTCCGCACGGTGTCGGACGACGTCGCGCGGGTGAACGCGGTCTCCCACGCCTCGGAGTTGGCAGCCCCCATGAGCTGGTACTCCGCGGTCCCGAGCCAGATCGAGCCCATCCAGGCACCCTGCGAGCCGAGCGCCAGCGACGCGGCGATCTGTCGGCCGGAGCCGATGCCGCCGGCGCCGAGCACCGGTACGTCGGGGCCGACCGCGTCCACGATGTCGGGCTGCAGCACCATGCTCGCGACCTCACCGGTGTGGCCACCGGCCTCGTAGCCCTGGGCCACGATGATGTCGACGCCGTTGCGCACGTGCGAGAGCGCGTGCTTGGCGGCACCGGCGAGAGCGGCGACCTTGATGCCGTGCTCGTGGCACTTCTCGATGACGTCGACCGGCGGCGAGCCGAGCGCGTTCGCGATCAGGACCGGCCGGTGCTGCAGCGCGACGTCGAGGTGCGAGCGTGCCACGGAGTGCAGCCAGCCGAGGACGCCCTCGCGGCCCTCACCCTCCGGGAGCGGAGGTACGCCGAGCTTCAGCAGCGTCTCGTCGACGAACTTCTTGTGCTCCTCGGGGATCATCGCGCCGAGGTCGACGGAGGTGCCCTCGGTCGGGATCTTCATCGGCATCACGATGTCGACGCCGTACGGCTTGCCGTCGGTGTTGTCGTCGAGCCAGGTCAGGACCCGCTCGAGCTCCTCGGGGTCGTTGAACCGCACGCAGCCGAGGACGCCGAGGCCTCCGGCGCGCGACACAGCGGCCGCGACGTGCTCGGACGGGGTGAACGCGAAGATCGGGTACTCGATCCCGAACTCTTCACACAGGGGGGTGCGCATGATGCTCCAGAACTCTCAGACGGACGTGGGGTCAACGGTCGCGGCCTTGGCCGCGAAGCCGGCCAGCGCCAGCTCCTTGGCCGCGGGGTACTGCGCCTTGCCGGTGGCGTTGCGCGGCACCTTGTCGACGATGGTCAGCGAGCGCGGCAGCTTGTAGCCCGACAGGTGCGCGCGCAGGAAGGTGCGCAGGTCCTCGAGCTCCAGCGTCTCGCCCTCACGCAGCTCGACGACGGCCGCGACGGCCTGGCCGAACTTCTCGTCGGGGATGCCGACCACCAGGGTGTCGTAGACGGCCGGGTGGCCCTTGATCGCCATCTCGACCTCCTCCGGGTAGACCTTCTCGCCGCCGGTGTTGACGCAGTTGGAGCCGCGGCCGAGCAGGGTGACCCGCTTGCCCTCCTCGATCCGGGCGAAGTCGCCAGGCACCGAGTAGCGCTCACCGTCGATGACCAGGAAGGTCGCGGCCGACTTCGCCGGGTCCTTGTAGTAGCCGACGGGCACTGAGCCGCCACGGCCGAGCCGGCCGACGACCCCGATGTTGGTCTCCGGGTCGAGGACGTTGTTGTCCGCGTCGATGACGACACTGCCGGGGCCGAGGCCGATGACCGGGCCGTCGGTCGAGATGTTGTTGGCGTCCTGCATGCCCATGCCGGAGAAGCCGGTCTCGGTCGCGCCGACGGAGTCGGTGAAGATCGAGTTCGGGAAGGCCGCCATCCAGCGCTCCTTCACCGGCTTGCTGAAGATCGCGGCACTGCTGGAGATAGCGACCAGGTTGGAGCAGTCGTACGCCGTGCCGGTCGCCTCGAGCTTCGCCTCGTACGCCTCGATCAGCGGCCGCGCCATAGCGTCGCCGGTCATGAAGATCAGCTGCACCTTGTCGCCCTCGATGATCTCCCAGGTGCGCACCGGGTCGAACTTCGGCTCGAGCACCGTGAGGTGGCCGGCGAAGAGGTGCATCAGCAGGCCGGCCTGGGCGCCGCCGTGCATCAGCGGGCTCAACGGGAAGGTGACCATCCGCGGGTCGGTGGCCTGCTTGGACTGGTCGTACTCCTCCAGCGGGACGCCGGTGTAGAAGTCGATGCCACCACCGAGCACGCGCCAGAAGTCCTCGTGACGCCACATGACGCCCTTCGGGAACCCGGTGGTGCCGCCGGTGTAGATGATGTGGATGTCGTCGGGGCTGCGCTCGCCGAAGTCGCGCTCGGCGCTCTGGCCGGCCAGCGCCTCGTCGTAGTGGACCCCGCCGTACGACGAGTAGTCGGACTGGTCGCTCGGGTCGAGCGCGTCGTCGACGACGACGGCGACCCTCAGCTTCTCGTGCTTGGGCCAGCAGGCGGCGACCAGCGGCGCGTAGCTGCGCTCGTGGATCAGCGCGACCACGTCGGCGTTGTCGAAGAGGTAGTCGAGCTCGCCCTCGACGTAGCGGTAGTTGACGTTGATGGTGGTCGCCCGGATCTTCACCACCGCGAGGGTCGCCACGACGTGCTCCACGCTGTTCTTGGCGTAGATCGCAACGTGCTCGCCGGCCTTCACCCCCTGCGCCTGGAGGTAGTGCGCGAGCCGGTTGGCGTCAGCCTCCAGCTCCGCGTACGTCACGACACGGTCCCCGAACTTGATGGCGGGGTTGTCCGGCGCGACGTCGACGGCATGTTCGAAGAGGTCAGCGATATTGTGAGCCACGCCGCGAGACTAGAACACGTTCTCGTTTTTGGCTAGCATCCCGGCTATGACCGACGCCGCGACTGTTCCCACGACGGAATCCGCCCCCCACTGCCTCGTCGAGCAGGACGGCCACAAGCTCATCGTGACGATGAACCGGCCCGAGTCCCGCAACGCCCTCTCGGGCGAGATGATGGCGATCATGGAGGAGGCCTGGGACCGGGCCAACAGCGACGACTCGGTCCGGGTCGTCATCCTCACCGGTGCCGGCGGCTACTTCTGCGCGGGCATGGACCTCAAGGCGGCGACCAAGCGGTCGCCGGACGAGAGCTTCAAGTCCGGCTTCGACCCGCGCGTCATCAAGGGCCTGCTCAAGGGCTTCCGGCTGACCAAGCCGCTGATCGCCGCGGTCGAGGGCCCGGCCATCGCGGGCGGCACCGAGATCCTGCAGGGCACCGACATCCGGATCGCCGGCGAGTCGGCCCGCTTCGGCGTCGCCGAGGCGAGGTGGAGCCTCTACCCGATGGGCGGCTCCGCCGTACGTCTCCCCCGCCAGATCCCGTACACGATCGCGATGGACCTGCTGCTGACCGGCCGCGCGATCAAGGCGCCCGAGGCCAAGGAGATCGGCCTGATCGGGACCGTCGTGCCCGACGGCGAGGCGCTCGCCAAGGCGCACGAGATCGCCGACCTGATCTGCGCCAACGGCCCGCTCGCCGTGCAGGCGATCCTCAAGACCGTCCGTGACTCCGAGGGCAAGCACGAGGAGGACTGCTGGGCCGACGACGCCGCGGTCGGCAAGGCCGTCTTCGCCTCCGACGACGCGAAGGAAGGCCCGCGGGCGTTCGCCGAGAAGCGTGCCCCGCAGTTCCAGGGTCGCTAGAGCTCCGGGTCTCGGACGATCATCCCGACCAGTGCGGCACATCCGGCTCCGAACGCGGCAGCGAGCACTGCGGAGCTGACCAGTGACGCGAGGCTCTCCTCGTCGCTACCGACGACGCCGTACGCCACCAAGGTGACCGTGACGCTTGCGAACAGAGCGGACCCGAGGATGACGGCCGGCCACGGGTAGCGCTGACGAACGCCGACGAGGCAGATGCCAGCGACCGCCAGGCCAACGGACCCGAGTAGGAGAGCAGGCGCTACGGCGTCGCCGGTCGCACCGCCACTCAGTACGGCGCCAGTGAGCAGGCCAGCCACCACAGCCGCCGAGATGGCCCAGAGCTGCTGTCGCTTCGCCATGCCCAACACTCCCACGCGGTCACGGAGGAGGGAGCCAGGGCGGCGACGGAGGTCGAGATCCCGCCGCCCTGGCTCCCTCCCGCCACGGCCACCCGAGACGGAAGCATCAGCCGATCTCGACGGTCACGGTCGGCTCCAGAGCCCGCTCCACCCCGACGGTCCGGACCGGACCGACCAGTTCCTGCGGCAGCACCTCCCGGATGTCCGTGCTGGACGCACCGACCCAGAGCTCGACCTCGCCCGGCTCGACGATGCGCACCAGGTCGCGCCCGGTGAACGACGTCAGATCGGCGGACAGCGCGAAGCGGACGGTCGCGCTCTGACCGACCGCCAGGTCGACGCGGGCCGCGCCGACGAGCTGCTGTACCGGGCGCACCACCGAGGCAGACCGGTCGTGCAGGTAGACCTGCACCACCTCTGACACGTCCCGGTCGGTCTCGTTCGCGAGCTCCACCACGAGCTCGCAAGCGCCGTCGGTCGCCCACCTCGGACCCGACGGAGTGGACACCGCGCCCCAGGTGGCGGCGGCGTACGACAGTCCGTGACCGAACCCGAAGAGCGGCGTGGGGTCGACGACGCTGACCTCGTTGCGGCGACCCAGCGGCGAGGCGAGGTACGTCGAGGGCTGGGTCGAGCCCGCGCCGGGGAAGCTGACCGGTAGTCGGCCGGACGGGTTGACCCGGCCGCTGAGCACGTCGGCGATCGCCTGCGCGCCCTCCTCGCCCGGGAAGAAGCCGCACACGATCCCGGCGAGGCGGTCCACCTGACGGCTCAGGTCGTAGGGCCGCCCGACGAGCAACACGGCCACGACCGGCGTACCGGTCGCGAGCAGTGCCTCGAGGAGCTCCTCCTGCCGGCCGGGGAGGTCGAGGTCGGCGACGTCGCAGCCCTCACCCGACGTGCCCCGGCCGAAGAGCCCCGCCTGGTCACCGAGCACGACGACGCACACCTCGGCGTCCGCGGCCACCGCGGCAGCCGCCTCGATGTCCGCATCGTCACCACCGAGCACCGGGCAGCCGAGGGCATAAGAGACGTCGAACGTCTCGGCGAGCGCCTCGCGGACGGTGCGGATCTCCACGCCGTCCTCGACGCCGGGGTGGTGCACGAGCACGTGCATCGGGAAGGAGTAGCAGCCGAGCATCGCCTCGGACGTGTCGGCGCGGGGTCCGACGACCGCGACCGTCGCCCCGGCCGCAAGCGGAAGGCTCCCGTCGTTGGCGAGCAGCACGACCGAGCGCCGCGCGAGCTCGAGCGCGACCGCTCGCGACTCGTGGTCGTCGAGGTCGACGTCGCTCACGGCGGCCGGCGCCCAGTCCGGGTCGAGCAGGCCGAGCTCGCACTTCTGCCGCAGCACCCGGAAGAGGGCGCGGTCGACGACCTTCTCCTCCACCAGACCTGCGGCGAGTGCCTCCAGCAGCGGTGCTCCGAAGGCGTTCGTCGACGGCAGCTCGACGTCGATCCCGGCCTCCAGCGCCAGACCGGCGGCCTCGCCGAGGTCGTCGGCGACGCGGTGCAGCGTCTCCAGGAAGGCGACCGAGAAGTAGTCGGAGGCTACCGTCCCGGTGAAGCCCAGCCGCTCGCGCAGCAGCGTGGTCAACAGCTCGACGTCGGCGGCGGCCGGCACTCCGTCGATGTCGGTGTACGAGTTCATCACCGAGCGGGCCCCGGCCCGCAGCGCCATCTCGAACGGCGGCAGGATCACGTCGGCCAGCTCACGCGGCCCAATCGCCACCGGGGCGAGGTTGCGGGCGGCGCGCGAAGCGGAATAGCCGAGGAAGTGCTTCAGCGTCGAGACGATCCCGCCGTCCTCGAGGCCGCGCACGTAGGCGCTGCCCACGAGCCCGACCAGGAACGGGTCCTCGCCGAGCGTCTCCTCGACCCGGCCCCAGCGGAGGTCGCGGACGACGTCGAGCACCGGCGCCAAGCCCTGGTGGATGCCAAGACTGCGCATCGTGCCGGCGATCTGCGCGGCCATCCGCTCGACCAGCACCGGGTCGAACGAGGCCGCCCAGCACAGCGGCGACGGGTAGATCGTGGCCCGCCAGACGGCGAGGCCGGTGAGGCACTCCTCGTGGGCCAGCGCCGGGATGCCGAACCGGTTCGCCGCCATCACGTCGCGCTGCCGGTCGGCGAGGATCTGCAGACCCTCGGCCGGCTCGAGGGGCGCCGTGCCGAACGTGCGGGTGAGCTGGCCGAGGCCGTCCTCGATCACCTCGTGCCACGACGGCAACGGCCCGACGCTCTCGCGCAGCATCGGCGCCATCCCGCCGGCGTCCGGGTCGAGCCACCAGACCCCGGACAGCTGGGCGACCTTCTCGGTCACGGTCATCCGCGAGACCAGGTCGGCGACCCGGTCGTCGACGTGGGCGCTGGGGTCGCGCCACAGCTCGGTCATGAGGTTGCTCCTGGGGCTGCGGTCGTACGCCGGGGCACGAGCGTCGTCGCGAGGGTCACGTGCGTCTCGTCGACCACGTGGCCGGCGATCAGCGCGACCAGCATCGTGACGGCGTCGTGCCCCATCTGGCGCATGGGTTGCTGGACGGTGGTCAGCGGCGGGTGGGACAGCGCCGACTCGGGGATGTTGTCGAAGCCCACGACGGACAGCCGCCCGGGGACGTCGACGCCCAGCTCGCTGGCGACCTCGAGGGTCGACAAGGCCGAGATGTCGTTGGCCGCGAAGATCGCGGTCGGCGGATCGGGCAGGCGCAGCAGCGTCCGGGCGGCGTCCCGAGCCTGCTCGGGGTCGAAGGCGCCGTCCGCGAGCAGCGCCTCGTCGACCGGTACGCCGGCCGCCTCGTGCGCCTCGCGGTAGCCGCGCTCGCGCAGCTGCGCGGACACCAGGTCCTCGCGACCGGTGACCATGCCGATCCGGCGGTGCCCCAGGCTCAGCAGGTGGTCGACGCCCATCCGGGCGCCTTGCAGGTTGTCCGACGCGACCGTCGGCAGGCTGGACCGGCCGGTGTGCGGGTCGACCGCGACCACCGGCCCGTCGTACTGCACGTCGGTCACGGTCGGGGTCACCAGGACGGCGCCGTCCACCAGGGTGCCCATCACCCGCGACAGGTAGCGGCGCTCCCATCCCACGTGCTCGTCGAAGCGGCCGCCGGCGGAGTAGGCCACCAGCTCGTAGCCGGTGCCCCGGATCGCGTCGGCCGCCCCCTTGAGCACCTCCGTGCTGAACGGCTCGAAGTCCGCGACCAGCACGCCGATGACGTTGGTCCGGGTGTTGCGCAGGCTCCGGGCGACCAGGCTGGTCTCGTAGCCGAGCCGGTTGATCACCTTGCTGACGTGGTCGAAGGTCTGCGTCGAGACGCCGTACCGGCCGTTCATCACTTTCGAGACCGTCGAGATGGACACGCCCGCCTCGGCGGCGACCTGCTGCATCGTGACCCGGCTCCCGGACCGCTGGTTGCTCGGCTCCACCACGGCGTCCTCCTCCACGTTGCCCGGCCCCTTCATCCCTTCACCGCGCCCTGCAGCCCGCTGACGATGCGCTTCTGCATCGCGAGGAACAAGATCAGCGCCGGGATCATCGCCAGCGTCGTGAACGCGAGGACGCCGGCGGTGTCGGACGAGTGCTCGCTCGAATAGTCGGCCACACCCAGCGGCAGCGTACGCATGTCGTCCTGCAGCAGGAGCAGGGGCAGCAGGTAGGCGTTCCACGACGCCACGAACGCGAGCACGCCGACGGTGACCAGCGCCGGCACCGACAGCGGCAGCACCAGCCGCCAGAAGATCCCGATCCGCGACGCTCCGTCGATCAGCGCCGCCTCCTCCAGCTCCTTGGGGATCGCCATCAGGAACGGCCGCAGGATCACCACGGTGATCGGCAGCGCGAACGCCGCCTGCGGCAGCGCCACGCCCCACCAGCTGTTGGCCAGGTGCAGGTCGCGGGTGATCAGGATGAAGAGCGGGATGATCGCCACGGCCGCGGGGAAGAGCAGCCCGAGCACGAACACCATGAACAGCGGCTCGCGCCCCTTGAACTGGTAGCGGGCGAGCGGGTACGCCGCCATCACGCCGAACAGCACGGCGACCACTGTGGTGATCACGGCGACGATCGACGAGTTGAGCGCGTAGCGCCAGAAGGCCTCGTTGGTCAGGACCGCGGTGTAGTTGGAGAACACCCAGGGGTCCGGCAGGCCCGATGGGTCCCGGGCCAGCTGCTCGTTGCTACGGAAGCCACCGAGCGCGCCGTACACGACCGGCCCCAGGGTGATGATGACCGCGACCAGGGCGAGCAGGTAGACCAGCAGGCTCCCTGAGCCGAACGGCCTCGCGCGTCGGATCATGTCTGTTTCACCTCTCCACAGCGGTGTCGCGCCGCAGCACGAACACCTGGTAGACGAGCGCCATCACGAACCCGATCGCGAAGAGGATCACGGAGGCCGCGCCGGCGATGCCGTAGTTGTGCCGCCCGGTGCCCTGGTTGATCAGGTACGTCGCCATCGTGGTCGTCGCGTTGGCCGGCCCGCCGCCGGTCAGGATCCAGACCATGTCGAAGAGCTGCAGCGACCCGATCATCGACAGGAAGCACCAGGTGCGGATGGTCGGACCGAGGAGCGGGATCGCGATCCGCCGCTGCACCTGCCACCAGCTGGCACCATCGAGCTGGGCCGCCTCGTACAGGTCGGTCGGGACACCCTGCAGGCCCGCGAGGAAGAGCAGGATCGCCAGGCCGAGGTACTTCCAGGTGAGCACGACGAAGACCGTGGCGAGCGCCAGGTCCGGCGTACCGAGGAAGCCCTGCTCGGGCGGGGTGAGCCCGACCGCCCTGATCAGCTCGTCGATGACGCCGGACTCCGGCTGGAGCAGCTGGTACCAGACGACGCCGGCGATGACCTCGGCCAGCACGTACGGGACGAACACGATGGTCCGCAGCAGTCCACGGCCGTGGATCTTGCGGTCGAGCAGCAGCGCCACGGCCAGGCCGAGGGGCAGCTGGATCAGGATCGACGCGAACACGATGATGAAGTTGTGCGTCACCGCGCCGGTGAAGACCTCGTCGGTCAGCACGTAGCGGTAGTTGTCGATCCCGATGAAGTCGTCCATCGGGCCGAAGCCCTTCCAGCGGTAGAAGGACATCCGGACCGCCGAGACCACCGGCCAGACGACGAAGACCGCCATCAGCGCGAGGGCCGGGGTCACGAAGAACGCGATCTCCAGTCGCTGCCGCCAGCCGGCCCCGACGGGCCGTGGGGCCACCCGGCGCTCGCGCCGGGTGGCCTCCCCGAGAGTGGGGGGCGCCGTGGAGGTGGCGACGCCCTCGTCCGTCACGATCAGCTCACTGCTCCGTTCACTGCTGCACCCATCACTGCTCGGCGTCCGCGGCCTGCTGGGTCGCGTCGACGACGTCCTGCGGGGACGCGTCGCCGGCGAACAGCAGGGCGATCTCGTCGTTCATCGCCCCACCGACGGAGGCGCCGAACGCGGTGTCGAAGTAGAGCTGGACGTACGGCGCGTCGTCGCGAGCCTCGAGCACGCCGGCGAGCGCCGGGTCCTTGACCGAGCCGTTCGCGGCCGGGTTGGTCGGGAGGCCCATGTCGTTCTCGGCGAAGCCCTTCTGCACCTCGTCGGAGAGCAGGTACTTGACGAAGTCGACCGCCTCGTCGGGTGCCTCCTCCGAGACCGCCCACGCGTCGCCACCACCGAGGGCGTCGGTCGGGTCGCCCTGACCGTCCTCGACGGCCGGGAAGGGGAACCAGCCGGTCTTGTCGCCGAGCCCCTTGCCGTCGTCGGTGAGGCCCTGCATCACGCCTGGCTCCCAGTGACCCTGCATCTCCATCGCGACCTTGCCGGTCGCGAGCAGGCCCGACGCGGACGTCGCGCCCTCCTGCGCCTTCGTGGTCAGGAAGCCCTTGTTGAAGGGCTCGGTCCCCAGGATGTCCTCGACCACCTCGCCGGCCTTGACGAAGCACGGGTCGGAGAAGTCCAGGCTGGTGACGGCGTCCTTGAGGACGTCCTCGGGGCAGGACCGCAGCGCGGTGTAGTACCAGTAGTGCGCGGCCGGCCACTTGTCGCCGGCGCCGACCGAGATCGGCGTGATGCCGGCGTCCTTGAGCTTGACGATGTCGTCGGACCACTCGGCCATCGTGGTGGGCGGCGCCGTGATGCCGGCCTGCTCGAAGAGGTCGGTGTTGTACCAGACCCCCACGACGCCCAGCGAGAACGGCAGGGCGTAGGTCTTGCCGTCGATCTGCCAGCCGGCGACCGAGCCACCGATCTTGCCGATCTCCTCCGATGCGTCGTCGGAGATGTCGCGGACCATGCCCGCGTCGACGTGGTCGGCCAGCTCGCCGCCGCCGCGCTCCATGTAGATGTCGGGGATGTCCCCGCTCTGGAAGGCGGCGTCGAGCTTGTCGACCATGTCCTCGTGAGCCATGGCGCTGATCTCGATCTTCACGCCCGGGTGGTCGGCCTCGTAGTCCTTGGCGACCTGCTCGTAGTAGCCCATGCCGGGCTCGTTGTTCGAGTTGTGCCACCAGGTGATCGTGGTGTCGCCACCACTCTCCTCTGACGAGTCGTCGCTGCCACAGGCCGCGAACGTCAACACGCTGGCGCAGAGGACGGCGAGTGCCGCGCTGCGAGTCTTCGACCTCATAGGGAAACCCTTCCGTTCGGCGTGGGCCGGGTGCGACGCACGTCACACATTCCGGAAAGGTGTCACTCGCCGGTGAGCGTGTCAATCGTTGTCGATAACGTTTTCCATCGTTTGGCCATTTTCGAAACAAAGGCACCGGCGAAACAAAGTCAAGCGTGCGGCCTCAGAGCATCCGTGGCAGCAGGCGCTTGCCGAGGACCATCCCGAGGTGCGCGGCCAGCGCGGCGAAGAACGCGACGTGGGCCGCGATGTGCAGCGGCAGCAGGTCGTCGTCGCCGAGCACGAGCGCCAGCCCGGTCAGCGGTACGACGACCAAGAGCGCCAGCAGGGCGACCTCGGTCGCGTGCACGAGCCGTCGGTTGCCCGAGGTCAGTCGCTCGTCCCACGGCGGCAGCGGGGTCGTCGCCCGCCACAGCACCCGGGCCAGCACGAGGGCGAGGATCGCGAGGCCGAGCACGACGTGCAGGTCGACCAGGTCGAAGGAGCCGTCGAAGAGCTCCAGCTCGTCGTCGCCACCGTCGTCTCCCCCGCGCCCCCGGCCGTGTCCGCTCTCGCCGCCGCGGCCCCGACCCCGGCCGCGACCGTGGCCGCCGTCGTCGGCCTCCATCGAGTAGCCGACGACGAACTGGGCCGCCACCGCGAGCACCGTCGCCCAGTGCAGGGTCTTGGTGACCACTCCGTACCCGTGTGGGCCGTTGCGCAGGCGCATGGCAACGTCGTACCCGTGGAGACCCTCACGACACCCATCACCGCCGACCTCGTCCGGGGCGCCCTCGAGCTGGAGCAGACCGACCGGGGCCTGCTCCCCCACCGGCTCCCCGCCTGGGCCCGGGCACAGGTGCCCGACCCACAGCTGTTGATGGCCGAGAGCCAGCCGTCCGGCGTACGCCTGGCCTTCCGTACGGCGGCCACCAGCATCGAGCTGGACACCCTCCCGACCAAGCGCGTGTACGTCGGCGCTCCGCCCCGGCCCGACGGGGTCTACGACCTGGTCGTCGACGGGCGGCTCGTCGACCACGGCACCGTCCCGCAGGGCCGGGCGATCGTCATCGACATGACCAAGGGGTCCTTCGAGCAGCGTGACGGCGAGCCCGGCACGCTGCGCTTCGAGGGACTGTCCCCCGCCCAGAAGGACGTCGAGATCTGGTTGCCGCACAGCGAGACGACCGAGCTCGTCGAGCTGCGCACGGACGCCCCGGTCGAGCCGCTGCCCGACCGCGGCCGACGGGTGTGGCTGCACCACGGCAGCTCGATCAGCGCCGGCTCCGAGGCCGGCAGCCCGACCACCACCTGGCCCGCCCGCGCCGCCGCACTGGGCGGCGTGGAGCTGGTCAACCTGGGCTTCGGCGGCAGCGCGCTCCTCGACCCGTTCGTCGCCCGGACCATGCGCGACACCCCGGCGGACCTGATCAGCATCAAGATGGGGATCAACCTGGTCAACGCCGACGTCATGCGCAAGCGGGCGTTCACCGCGGGCATGCACGGCTTCCTCGACACCGTGCGCGACGGCCACCCGGACACCCCTCTCCTGGTCGTCTCCCCGATCTGGTGCGGCGTCCACGAGGAGACGCCCGGGCCGTTGCTGCCCGACCTGAGTGGGATGAAGGACGGACAGCTCCGGTTCAGGGCCACCGGCGACCCGGCCGAGGTCCCGTTCGGCAAGCTCACCCTGCAGGTCATCCGGGCCGAGCTGGCCCGCATCGTCGAGCAGCGGTCCGCCGCCGATCCCCACCTCCACTACCTCGACGGCCTCACGCTGTACGGCGAGCAGGACGCGGCGGAGCTGCCGTTGCCGGACGGCCTGCACCCGGACGCCGCGACCCACCTGCGGATCGGCGAGCGGTTCGCCGCGGCGTCGTTCCAGCCTGGCCAACCTCTCGACCCGGCATTCGGCACGGCCTGACAGAATCCTCCCGTGCCGTGGCCGACCTGGGATCAAGCCGCATTGGCTGCTCTCCTCAGCGGCCTGCTGTGGCTCGGCGTACGGCGCTGGCCGAGCCGCGCGACCCAGCACGTCGCGCCCGCGGCGGCCGAGTTCGCCCTGATCGCGTCGCTGTACGCCGTGTGGCGGCTCGCCCGGATGCTGCCGATCGCGTCCACCCACGGGGCGATCTCGCGTGCCCACGCCATCGCGTCGTTCCAGGACCGGCTGCACCTGCCGTCGGAGCTGTCACTCCAGCAGTTCGTGCTGGCCCACGACCGGATCGCGGACTTCACGACGTCGTACTACGCGACCGTCCACGTGCCGGCGCTGATCGCGTTCCTGGTGTGGCTCTTCGTCCGGCACCGGGACAAGTACCCGCACTGGCGCAACGGGCTCGCACTCATCACGGCGTGGTGCCTGGTCATCCGCTTCGTCCGGGTCGCGCCGCCGCGCTTCCTGCCCGACCTGGGCTACGTCGACATGGGCAGGCAGTACGGGATGTCGGTCTACGCAGCCGACCCGACGACCGGGGTCTCGGACCAGTTCGCGGCGATGCCGTCGATCCACGTCGCGTGGGCCGCGGTCGTGTCCTTCGGCATCATCGCTGCCAGCACCAGCAGGTGGCGCTGGTTCTTCCTGCTGCACGTCGTGCTGACCATGCTCGTCGTCTCGGCGACCGGCAACCACTGGTGGATGGACGGCATCGTCGCGATCGGCCTGCTGGCTGGTTCACTCGCGATCGACACCGCCCTCCGCAACTACTTCAGGCGCCGGTCAGCCGACGGCGCGGTCCCCGGTCCAGAACTGAGCCCGCAGGGCCTTCTTGTCGGGCTTGCCGAGCCCGGTCAGCGGCAGCGCGTCGGCGACGATCACCTGCTTGGGTGACTGCACCGACCCCTTCCGGGACTTGACCATCTCCTGGATCTCGGCGGTCATCGCGGCGATCGACTCCTCGTCGCGCGGCGCGTCCGAGCGCAGTACGACGATCGCGGTGACCGCCTCGCCGAACTTCTCGTGCGGCGTGCCGATCACACCCACCTGGGCGATCGCCGGGTGCTCCGCGACGACGTCCTCGACCTCACGCGGGAAGACATTGAAGCCGCCGGTGACGATCATGTCCTTGGTGCGGTCGACGATGTACCAGAAGCCGTCCTCGTCCTCGCGAGCCACGTCGCCGGTGTGCATCCAGCCGTCGCGGAAGGTCTCGGCGGTCTCGTCCGGCAGGTTCCAGTAGCCGCCTGCCAGCAGCGGCCCGGCAACGCAGATCTCCCCCGGCTCACCGACCGGGACGGGCTTGCCGTCGTCACCGAGCAGCGCCGTACGGGTGAAGGCCGACGGCCGGCCGCACGACGCGAGCCGACGCTCGTCGCCGCCCTCGGCCAGGGCCTCGGCGTGGTCCGCGCGGGACATGTAGCTGATCGCCATCGGCGCCTCGGACTGGCCGTAGTACTGCGCGAAGATCGGGCCGAAGCGCTCGATGGCCTCCTTGAGCCGCACCGGGTTGATCGCCGACGCGCCGTAGTAGACGGTCTCGAGCGACGACAGGTCGCGGGTCTTCGAGTCGGGGTGGTCCATCAGCGCGTAGAGCATCGACGGGACCAGCATGGTCGCGGTGATCTTCTGCTCCTCGATCGTCCGCAGCACCTCGGCCGGGTCGAACTTCGCGAGCACGTAGAGGCAGCCGCCCTTGAGCACGGTCGGCACGAAGAAGGCCGCACCGGCGTGCGACAGCGGGGTGCACATCAGGAAGCGCGGCGACTCCGGCCACTCCCACTCCGACATCTGGATCTGGGTCATCGTGTTCATCTGCCGCGAGAGGCCGATGACGCCCTTCGGCTTGCCGGTGGTGCCGCCGGTGTAGGTGATCGACACGATGTGGTCGGGGTCGAGCGTGACCGCCGAGAGGGGCTGCGGGTCGAACGACGCCGCGGCGGCCGCCAGGTCGTGGCCGACGTGCGCGAGCTCCTCGGGCACCGGCCCGATCGTGAGCACCTTCTCCAGCTTGGGGCACTTCTCGAGCAGGCCGACCACGCGCTCGACGAACATCGGCACCGGGTCGATGGTGATCGAGGTGATCTCGGCGTCGTTGATGACGTAGGCGTGGTCGTCGAGGGAGCCGAGCGGGTGCAGCGACGTACGCCGGTGGCCCTGGGTCTGGCCCGCGCCGAGGATGAAGAGCACCTCGGGCCGGTTGAGCGCGAGCAGCGCGCCCGCGGTTCCGCGGCCGGCGCCGAGCGCCTCGAACGCCTGGCTGTACTGGCTGATCCGTTCGGCGGTCTGGCCGCCGGTGAGCGTGGTCTCGCCGAGGTACATCACCGGCTTGTGCTGGTGCCGCTTGAGAGCGGCAACCATCAGGTGGCCGTTGTGGGTCCCGACACGCATCTCATCCGTCATGGGCCCGAGAGTAGAACGTGTTTCAGTTCGGGGCAATCACGGTGTCGATATCCGGGCGAGCACCGCGTCGAGTCCGGTCCGCACCGCGTCGTACACCCCGGCCTCGCCGAGATCGCGGGCGAACTGCTCGTTGAGCCCGCCCGGGGTCGCGTGGGCGTTGGCCAACTCCGCGAAGTCCGGGTCCGGTGCGCCCAGCTCGCTCGCCAGCGCCGCGAAGGTCGCCGCGACGTAGCGCCGGGCGTCGTCCTCGGGGATGCCACGGGAGTCGAGCCAGCCGGCGATCGCGCCGAGGTAGCCGAAGTACGCCGCCACCGTCGCCGACGCCGCCGCGATCGACTCGAACGCGAGCTCGTCGGCCAGGACCATGCTCCCGCCGAGCCGTGCGAACAGCTCCTCGACCGCCGGGCCTGCCGGGTGCACGGGCGTCACGCTCTCGCGGGTCGCCACGGCCGGCAGCGGGATGCTGCGCGCCACCTCGGTCGCCGGTGCGACAACCTCACGCAGACGCGCGACATCGACCCCGGCAACCGCGCTGACGACCGCCTGGCCGGGACGGAACCGCAGCCCGGACAGGATCTCGACGGCGTCGCCCGGCAGCAGGCACACGACGACCACGTCGGCCGCGTCGACGACCGCCTGGTTGTCGGGCGCTACCCGCACCGAGTCGAAGCGGGCAGCCAGGTCGGCCGACCGCTCCGCGTTGCGCGGCGACAGGATCACCTCCGGGGCGTCGGCGACCCCGTCGCACCACCCGACGACCATGGACGCCGCGATCGAACCCACCCCGATGACGCCATAGCTAGTCACCGGGCAACTCTCCCATTGCCCGGCGGCCCGTCGTACGGCCGGTGGTGGTTTCGAGGCTCAGGCCTAGCGGCCTTCGCACCTCAACCACCGACGTCGGTGGTTGAGGTGTGACGAGCGCCAGCGAGGAGCCTCGAAACCACGGCTTCCGTCACGCCAGCAGCTCGGCCACCGACCGGATCTCGTCCGCGGACCGGGCGCTCAGCAGCAGGGTGGTCACGCCGGTCTCCTCCCACTGCGCGACCCGCTCCTTGACCTCGCCGGGGGTGCCGACGATGTGCATGTCGTCGACGAGCTCGTCGGGGATCAGTGCGGTCGCCTTGTCCTTCTCGCCGCTCAGGTAGAGCTTCTGCACCTCGGCCGCGAGGTCGGCGTACCCCATCCGGACGAAGACCTGGTTGTGGAAGTTCGCCTCCTGGGCGCCCATCCCGCCCATGTAGAGCGACACCGACGGCTTGATGGCGTCGAGGATGAACTGCTTCTCCTCGGCGTTCTTGACCACCTGGAGGTGGCAGGTCGCGGCGATCTCGAAGTCGTCGCGCGTCCGCCGGGCGCCGGGTCGCGCGAAGCCCTCGTCCAGCCACGGCTGGTACATGCCGGCCGACTTCGGCGTGTAGAAGATCGGGATCCAGCCGTCGGCGATCTCGGCGGTCTGCGCGACGTTCTTGGGCCCCTCGGCACCGAGCCAGATCGGCACGTCCGCACGCAGCGGGTGCACGATCGGCTTGAGCGGCTTGCCCAGGCCCACGGAGCCCTCGCCGGCGAAGGGCAGCGGGTAGTGCGGACCGTCGTTGGTCACCTTGTCCTCGCGGGCGAGCACCTTGCGGATGATGTCGACGACCTCGCGGGTGCGGGCCAACGGCTTGCCGAAGGGCTGGCCGTACCAGCCCTCGACCACCTGCGGGCCGCTGACGCCCATGCCCAGGATCACCCGGCCGTTCGAGAGGTGGTCTAGCGTCATCAGGTGCATCGCGATCGAGGTCGGCGTACGACCCGACATCTGGACGATCGACGTGCCGAGCTTGATCCGCGAGGTCTCACGACCCCACCAGGCCAGCGGAGTGAACGCGTCGCTCCCCCACGCCTCCGCGGTGAAGATGGCGTCGAAGCCGGATTCCTCGGCGGCGGCGACGAGCTCCCCGACGCCCTGCGGCGGCTGTGCTCCCCAGTAGCCGAGCTGCAGTCCGAGCTTCATGTTGATCTCCTGTTCATTGCGGGACTTGTCACAAGGTGCTTGCCCGATCTTAGAACGTGTTCTAGTTTCGGACCATGACACGAACACTGTCAGCACCGGTCACCGTAGCCTTCGACTACACCCGCTCCACTGGACCCGTCGTCGGGCGGTTCCTCACCGGCCTCCGAGACGGCGTCGTCGTCGGTGGCCGGACCTCGGCGGGTGAGGTCGTCGTACCCCCGTTGGAGTACGACCCGGACACCCACGAGCAGACCACCGACTTCGTCGAGGTCGCCCCGGTCGGGACGGTCACGTCCTGGACCTGGGTGCCCGAGCCGGTCGCCGAGCAGCCCTTCGACCGGCCGTTCGCGTTCGCGCTGGTGACCCTCGACGGCGCCACCCGCCCGTTCCTGCACGCTCTCGACGTGGCCTCGCCCGACCAGGTCAGCACGGGCATGCGGGTGCAGGTCCGCTGGGCCGAGGAGCGCGTCGGGTCGATCACGGACATCGCGTGCTTCGAGCCGGCGGGCCCGGAGGTTGAGGTGCGAGGAGCGCCAGCGACGAGCCTCGAAACCACCGTGGTCGACCCCGTCACCGGCGTCATCGTCCCGGTGTCGCTCGACTACCTGTACGCCGCGTCGCCCGAGGAGTCCGCGTTCTACCGCGGGCTCAACGAGGGCCGCATCGTCGGCCAGCGCTGCCCCACCTGCCAGAAGGTCTACGTGCCGCCGCGCAGCGCGTGCCCGGCCGACGGCACCCCGACCGCGGAGGAGGTGGAGGTCTCACAGACCGGCACCATCACGACGTTCTGCATCGTCAACGTGCCGTTCCTCGGGCAGAAGATCATCCCGCCGTACGTCTCGGCGTACGTGCTGCTCGACGGCGCCGACATCGCCGTCCTCCACCTGATCCTGGGCGTGCCCGCCGACGAGGTGCGGATGGGCATGCGGGTCAAGGCAGTCTGGAAGCCGCGCGAGGAGTGGACGTACTCCCTGGAGAACATCGACCACTTCGAGCCGACCGGCGACCCGGACGCGGACTACGACACCTACCGGCACCACCTCTGAGGGGCCCCGGACAATGGAGTGCACAGTATGAGAGACGTTGCAGTCGTCGGGTTCGCCCAGCGACAGATGGCCGAGTTCGACGGGTCGCCGACCTGCGTGGAGCTGCTCGTCCCGCTCCTCGCGGAGTGCTACGAGCAGACCGGCTGGACCCGCCGCGACATCGGCTTCTGGTGCTCGGGGTCCTCCGACTACCTGGCCGGCCGGTCCTTCTCGTTCGTCTCGGCGGTCGACGCCATCGGCGTGATCCCGCCGGTCAACGAGTCCCACGTCGAGATGGACCTCGCGTGGGCGATGTACGAGGCCTGGCTGAAGATCCAGACCGGCGACGTCGAGACCGCCCTCGTGTACGCGTTCGGCAAGTCCTCGGCCGGCGTGCTCCGCCGGACCCTGGGCCTCCAGCTGGAGCCGTACACGATGACGCCGCTGTGGCCCGACACCGTGTCGCTGGCCGGGCTCCAGGCCCGCGCCGGCATCGACGCGGGCGTCTGGGACGAGACCGCGATGGCCGAGGTGGCCAACCGCTCGCTGACCGACGCCGAGAAGAACGAGTACGCGATCCGCAAGGGCGGCTCGTCGGTCGAGGAACTGCTCGCCCGGCCGATGTACGCCGACCCGCTGCGCAAGCACGACTGCTCCCCCGTCACCGACGGCGCGGCCGCGATCGTGCTCGCCGCTGGCGACAAGGCGCGCGAGGTGCGCGACCGGCCGGCCTGGATCCACGGCCTGTCGCACTTCATCGACCCGATGGGCATGGGCACGCGTGACCTCACGCGCTCGCCCTCGGCGGCTCGGGCAGCAGCGGCCGTCGACCTCTCCGGCGTCGAGGTCGCGGAGCTGCACGCCCCGTTCAGCCACCAGGAGCTCATCCTGCGCCGCGAGCTCGGGCTGGACGACGACGTACGCGTCAACCCCTCGGGTGGCGCGCTGACCAGCAACCCGATGTTCTCCGGTGGAGGCATCCGGATCGGCGAGACCGCGTCCCGGATCTGGTCCGGCGAGATCTCGAAGGGCGTGGGGCACGCGACCTCGGGGCCCGCCCTGCAGCAGAACCTGCTCTGCGTGCTGGGCTCTACGACTGAAGGGGCAACGAACTGATGGCCAAGCAGCCCGCCGCCGTGGTCGGGGTCGGACAGACCCACCACCGTGCCAAGCGTCTCGACGTCTCGATGGCCGGTCTGTGCCGCGAGGCCATCGACCGCGCCCTGGAAGACGCCGGCATGACGCTCGACGAGATCGACGCGATCGTGGTCGGCAAGGCGCCCGACCTGTTCGAGGGCGTGATGATGCCCGAGCTGTTCATGGCCGAGGCGCTCGGCGCCGCCGGCAAGCCGCTGCTCCGGGTGCACACCGCCGGCTCGGTCGGCGGCTCCACCGCGATCGTGGCCGCGTCGCTGGTCCAGGCCGGCGTGCACAAGAAGGTGCTCACCGTCGCGTACGAGAAGCAGTCGGAGTCCAACGCGATGTGGGCACTCTCGGTGCCGCTGCCGTTCAACATGCCGGTGCACGCCGGCGCCGGGCGGCTACTTCGCGCCGCACGTGCGCTCCTACATCCGACGCTCCGACGCTCCGACGCACGTCGGCGCGATCGTGGCCGCGAAGGACCGCAACAACGCGCTGCGCAACCAGTACGCCCACCTGCACAACGAGGGCACGACCGTCGAGTCGGTGCTGGCCTCGCAGATGCTCTGGGACCCGATCCGCTACGACGAGACCTGCCCGTCCTCCGACGGCGCGTGTGCCCTGGTGATCGTGTCGGAGGACGTGGCTGCGGCCTCGCCCAACCCGGCCTGGATCCACGGCACCGTGATGCGCTCCGAGGCCACGTCGGCCGCCGAGCGCGACCAGGTCAACCCGCAGGCCTCCCGCGACGCGGCCGCCGCGCTGTGGAAGCAGACCGGCATCACCAACCCGCTCGAGGAGATCGACGCGGCCGAGATCTACGTGCCGTTCTCGTGGTTCGAGCCGATGTGGCTCGAGTCGCTCGGCTTCGCCGACGCGAACGGCGGCGGCTGGCGGCTCACCGAGTCCGGCGGTACGGCGATGGACGGCGTCCTGCCGGTCAACTGCTCGGGCGGCGTGCTCTCGTCGAACCCGATCGGCGCCTCCGGCATGCTCCGCTTCGGCGAGGCCGCCCTCCAGGTGCGCGGTGCGGCCGGCGAGCACCAGGTCGACGGCGCCCGCAAGGCGCTCGGTCACGCGTACGGCGGCGGCTCGCAGTTCTTCGCGATGTGGGTCGTGGGTGCGGAGAAGCCGACCAACTGAGCCTGCCGGTTTCACCGGTCAGCCGGTGAAACCGGCACGACGCGCCGGGAGGACTCGGCGCGTCGTGCCGGTTTCCCCGGACAACCCAGCGTGCATCTCACCTGGCGGGATGCCGGTGAGGCGGAGGTCGCCAGGGCGAGTCGAGCACGACGTACGACGTACGACGTATCCTGGCAACTGATGGCCGCGAGCGGACTCCCTCCTGGGTCCCGCGCCGGCCGAAAGGCGGACGTCATGACGACGTCGCACGAATCTCCACCGACCACGTCCACCCGGGAGCCGTTGCGCCTGCGGATGAGCGACCGCCCCGGGCTCGACACGCTGGACGGCGGCTGGTGGCCGCAGAGCCGTGACCTCGCCGTCGAGCTGGCTGACCTCGTCGACCACTTCCCGCCCTCGCTCGGCCGGGTCCAGCACGCGGTCTACTCACCGCCCGACTGGGACTCGGCACCCCGCCGCATCCCGGTCCGGGACGGGCACGTCGACGTCGACGCCGTACCCCAGGACGACACCCACGTCGTGCTGCTCCGCACCTCCCAGCGCTCGACGTTGCGGCTGCTCGTCGTGCCGCCGGACTTCTCCGACGGACAGGGTGCCGAGGCGCTCCTGGCCGCGGCCACCACCGGCTACGCGCACTCGGCCGGCTCGCTGCTGGAGACCGTCACCAACGAGTTCGACGTCGACCCCGACGACCACTGGGCCTGACCAAGACAAGTAGGCGCAGTTCGCTGGTGGCGAACGGTCCTGTCACTGCCGCGCCGCCCGGCCTACTGTCGGTGCATGGGTGACGTCGTCGCATTCCCGTCCCGTCCCGCGCCGCATCGTCCGGAGCCGCTCTGGCGCGAGGCCGTCGGCCACGAGCTGCGCGAGGAGCGCCGTACGGCGGAGCGCACGCTCGCCGACGTGGCCACCGATGCGGGCGTCTCGACGCAGTACCTCTCCGAGGTCGAGCGCGGGCTCAAGGAGCCGAGCTCCGAGGTCCTCGGCGCGGTCGCCGGCGCGCTCGGCCTGCGCCTCGTCGACCTGACCACGCGGGTCAGCAGCCGACTGACCCGGATCTCCTGGCCAGTCGCGCTGGCCGCCTAGGCCGACGGCTCAGTAACCGGGGAACACCTTCCGCAGCTCGTCCAGCGTGACGTTGCCGGTGACGCCGACGCCCGCGTCGTACGGCGCGCGCAGGCGACCCGTCAGCAGCCGGACGACCGCCTCCGGCGCGCCCTCGAACGTCGCGGTCGGGTCGGCGATCTCGCCCGAGACGGTCACGGCGTCGGTGATCGAGATGCCGCCACCGGGGATCGCCAGCCGCACGTCCTGCTCGAGCTGGTCGGGCTTGGCCGAGAAGCCCAGCAGGAAGGACAGCGGCCCGGCGAAGAGCTCGACGAGCACCTCGGCGGAGCCGGCGTCGACGGTCGCGGCGGGGTCGACGCCGACGCGCACGTCCCAGGCGTGGTTGGCGACCTCGTTGAGGCGCATGCCGAGCGCGACCACGACCGGCACCGGCTGCGGCAGGAAGCCCAGGTCGATCTGCAGGCTCTCCAGCTGCTCGGCCGTGAGCGCCTCGACGGTGGCGAGGTACGCCGCGTCGTGCTCCACGAATCCGGTGGCCTGCTCGGCCGGGGTCGAGCCGTCCCAACGCGCCCAGATCGTCTGGTTGTCCTCGACCTCGACCGGCTCGCCGGCGGCCGTCGCGATCGGCTGACGGGTGATCTCGGCGCCGCTGCCGAGGTGCGAGAGCGCCTGCGCGACGGTCCACTCCGACGCGCCACTGGGCGCGGTCAGCTGGTCCTCGGTGAGCGTCGGCACCAGGGCGGCGAGCGTGTCGTGGTTGGCGCGCAGCGCCGCGATCGTGCGGAAGGCGAGTGAGGTCATGTCCGGCGCAACCTCCTAGGCCGCCCCGATCTTCCCGGCAGAGCCCTTCCTGCTGTCGAGCACGCCGTCCACGATCCCGTACGCCACCGCCTCGTCGGCGGACAGCACCAGGTCGCGCTCGGTGTCATCGCGCACCTGCTCGACCGTCCGTCCCGTGTGCAGGGACAGGATCTGCTCCATCTCGGCGCGGATGCGGGCGATCTCCTTTGCCTGGAGGGCGAGGTCGGGCAGCGTGCCCTGTCCCCCGCCCGAAGGCTGGTGGAGCACGACGCGCGCGTGCGGCAGCACCGTACGGCGACCCGGCGCTCCCGCTGCCAGCAGCACCGCCGCCGACGACGCGGCCTGCCCGACGCACGTCGTACTGACCTCCGGCCGGATGAACTGCATCGCGTCGTAGATGGCGAGCATCGCGGTCACCGAGCCGCCGGGAGAGTTGAGGTAGAGGTTGATCGGCGAGTCCGGGCTCTCGGACTCCAGGTGCAGCAGCTGCGCGATCACCACGTTGGCGACGCCGTCGTCGATCTCGGTGCCGAGGTAGATGATCCGGTCGGTCAGCAGCCGGCTGTAGATGTCGACCGCGCGCTCGCCGCGGTGCGTCTTCTCGATGACGCTCGGGATCGTGTACTGACTCATGCCGACACTCCGAACGTTGCGGTGGTGCGGGTAGGCGTCAGTGCGCCGAGGTCGGCGAGCACGTCGTCGACGAAGCCGTACTCCTTCGCCTGCTCGGCGGTGAACCACCGGTCCCGCAGCGAGTCCCGCTCGACCACCTCGCGCGGCTGGCCGGTGTGCTCGGCGATCAGCCCGATCAGGACGCCCTTCACGTGCTCGAGGTTCTCGGCCTGGATCTCGATGTCGATCGCGGTGCCGCCGATGCCGGCCGAGCCCTGGTGCATCAGGATCCGCGAGTGCGGCAGCGCGTAGCGCTTGCCCGGCGTACCGGCCGAGAGCAGGAACTGCCCCATGCTCGCCGCGAGGCCCATCGCCAGCGTGCTCACGTCGTTGGGGATCAGCCGCATCGTGTCGTAGATGGCGAGCCCGGCGCTCACGCTGCCGCCGGGCGAGTTGATGTAGAGGCTGATGTCGCGGTGCGGGTCCTCGGCCGAGAGGAGCAGCAGCTCGGCGCAGAGACGGTTGGCGATGGCGTCGTCGACCTCCTGCCCGAGCACCAGGATGCGCTGGTGCATGAGGCGGGCGGTCAGCTGGTCGTCGAAGGGGCCGGTCAGGGTGGGTTGGCTCATGCCCCCAGCGTTCGTCGCTCCAGGCCGCTACGGAAGCGAATCCGCTGCCAGCAGATCTGCTGTCAGCGGCACGGAGCTCAGCTGCTGAGATCGGAGGGCGGAGTCCAGCTGCTCCACCGAGCTGACACCGACGATCGGCTGCCAGCCCTTCGCGAGCATCCACGCAAGCACCACCTGGGAAGCAGGTACGCCGAGCCGGCCGGCCAGGGTGTTGAGCGCCGCGAGCCGCGCGGTCGTGCCCGGGTGGTCGTACGCATCCGGGAACGGCCGGTCCGCGCGGTCGTAGCTGCCCTGCACGAGCGGGCTGTAGACCCAGAGGTCGATCTCCGGGTGCACCTCGAGGTAGTCGACGGTCTCGTCACTGACGAACCCGAACCGGTGGTCCTTGCCGGGCACCTGCGCACCCGGCCGCGGCTCGACGTACGACGTCGTCAGCTGCAGCACCGTCCAGGGCTCGACGCCGAGGCGCTCCGCGATGCCGCGTGCTCGCTCCACCCGCCAGGTCGGGTGGTTGGACACCCCGAGGCGGCGTACGACGCCGCGCTCGACCAGCGCTCCGAACGCCGCGACCGTCTCCTCCAGCGACGTCGAGCGGTCCTCGCCGTGCGCCCAGTAGACGTCGATCGCGTCGATCCCGAGGCGTTCGAGGCTGCGCGCCGACTCGCGCTCGATCACCGGTGCCGACAGGCCTTCGACGCCACCGTCGTCGGTGGGCTCGACCCCGACCTTGGTCGCGATCACCAGCTCCTCGCGCAGGCCGGGGTTGGCCGCCAGCCAGCGCCCGAGCAGTGCCTCGCTCTGGCCGCCGCGGCCGGTCGGCGAGGTCCAGAAGGAGTAGCAGTTGGCGGTGTCGAGCACCCGCCCGCCGGCCTCGACGTACCGGTCCAGCAGGGCGTACGACGTCGCCTCGTCGGTGCGGGTGCCGAAGTACATGGTGCCGAGGATCAGGTCCATTTCGCCCACCCTACTGAGCGCGGATAGGGTCGATTCATGATCGAGCTCCGCACCCCTGCCCAGATCGAGCAGATGCGGCCCGCCGGCCGCTTCGTCGCCGACGTGATCACCGCGCTGGCCGCGAAGGCCGCAGTCGGGGTCAACCTGCTGGAGCTCGATGCCCTGGCCCACCAGATGATCCGGGACCGGGGCGCGGAGTCCTGCTACATCGACTACCACCCGTCGTTCGGCGCCTCGCCGTTCGGCAAGGTGCTCTGCACGTCGGTCAACGACGCGGTCCTGCATGGGCTCCCCCACGACTACGCGTTGCAGGACGGCGACCTCGTCAGCGTCGACTTCGCCGCGAACGTCGAGGGCTGGGTCGCCGACTCCGCCCTCAGCGTCGTGGTCGGTACGCCGCGCCAGGAGGACCTCGACCTGATCGCCACCACGGGCCGCGCCCTCGAGGCCGCCATCGCCGCGGCGCAGCCGGGCAACCGCCTCGGCGACATCTCGGCGGCGATCGGCGACGTAGCGCGCGAGGCCGGCCTCCGGGTCAACCTGCAGTTCGGCGGGCACGGCGTCGGCCGCACCATGCACGGCGAGCCGCACGTGCCCAACGACGGGCGCGCCGGCCGCGGCCTCAAGCTGCGCCCGGGCCTGGTGATCGCGATCGAGCCGTGGTTCCTGCACACGACCGACGAGATCTACACCGACGACGACGGCTGGACCCTGCGCAGCAAGGACGGCTCCCGCGGCGCGCACATGGAGCACACCGTGGCCATCACGGCAGACGGCCCGCTGGTTCTCACCGAGCGGGCCGCCTGACGTCGTACGACGTCGTTCAGATCACGCGTACTTGACCTGCAGGTCCTTGAGCCCGTTGATCCACGAGTGCCGCAGCCGCACCGGCTCCGCCAGCTTGGAGATGTCGGGGGCGTAGTCGGCGATCGCGTCGAAGATCACCCGGATCTCCTGGCGGGCCAGGTTGGCGCCCAGGCAGTAGTGCGCGCCGTGGCCGCCGAATCCGAGCTGCGGGTTGGGGTCGCGCAGGATGTTGAACGTGAACGGGTCCTCGAAGACGGTCTCGTCGAAGTTCGCGCTGGCGTAGAAGAGCGCCGCTCGCTCGCCCTTCTTGAACGTGTGGCCGCTGACCTCGACGTCGTTGAGGGCGGTGCGCTGGAAGACGGTGACCGGCGTACCCCACCGGACGACCTCGTCGACCATGGTCGCCGGCCGGTCCCGCTTCCAGATCTCCCACTGCTCGGGGTTGTCGAGGAAGGCGTTCATGCCGTGCGAGATCGCGTTGCGGGTGGTCTCGTTGCCGGCCACCGCCAGCAGGATCACGAAGTAGCCGAACTCGTCGTCGCTGAGGCCGCGCTCACCCTTGTGGGCGTTGATGAGCTTGGTGATCAGGTCGTCGCGCGGGTTGGCCTTCCGGTCGGCGGCCAGCATCATCGCGTAGCCGAGGATCTCGGCGGCGGCGACGTCGTTGTTGCCCGCGTAGTCCGGGTCCTCGCCGGCCAGCATCTGGTTGGACCAGTCGAAGAGCTTGTGCCGGTCCTCCTGCGGTACGCCGATCAGGTCGGCGATCGCCTGCAGCGGCAGCTCGGCCGCGATCTCCTCGACGAAGTTGCCGGTGCCACGGGCGACGGCGTCCTTCACGATCGACGCACCCCGCTGGACCATGGTGTCCTCGAGCTCGGCGATCGAGCGCGGCGTGAAGCCGCGGGAGATGATCGCCCGGGTCTGGGTGTGCTCCGGCGGGTCCTGGTTGATCAGGATCACGCGCTGCAGCTCGATCTGCTCGCGCAGCATCTCGCCGGGGAACCGGATGATCGCGCCGTTCTCGTACGTCGACCAGTTCTTGCTGTCCTTGGAGATCGCCGAGACGTCCTCGTGCCGGGTGACCGCGTAGTAGCCGCTGCCCGACTCCGCGGTGAAGCCGCTGGTGAGCACGGCATCCTGCTCGATCCAGGTGATCGGGGCGTTGTCACGCGCGAGCTTGAACTGCTCGTGCGGGACACCCGCCTGGTTGATGTCGGGGTCGGTGAAGTCGAATCCCTCGGGAAGGACGTCGGTTGCGGTCACGGGGCGCTCTCCTAGTTGATTCTGAAACACGTTCTAGTGGCACAGGTTACATACCGATGGTAGGTGAGGGAAGGTTTCGAGCCATCTCGGCGCGTTTGATCCGGAGCCAGGCTTGTCCCGAACAAGAACGTGTTCTAGTTTTGTCCCATGGGCACCCCTGTGATCATCGACGCTGTCCGCACCCCCCTCGGCAAGAGGAAGGGCTGGCTGGCCGGCGTGCATCCCGCCGTACTGATCGGACACGCGATGAGCGAGGTCCTCGCACGCTCCGGGCTCGACTCCGAGCTCGTCGAGCAGGTCGTGGCCGGCTGCGTCACCCAGGCGGGCGAGCAGTCCAACGGCATGGCGCGGCGCGCCTGGCTGCACGCGGGCCTGGCGCAGCACACCGGCGGCACCATGGTCGACGCGCAGTGCGGATCGGGGCAGCAGGCGGCCCACATGATCAACGACATGATCTCCGCCGGCACGATCGACATCGGGATCGCCGCGGGTGTCGAGGCGATGACTCGCATCCCGCTCGGCGCCAACGTGCCCGCAGGCATGGGCGACCCGCGCCCGGCCGACTGGTCGATCGACATGCCGAACCAGTTCGAGGCGGCCGACCGAATCGCCAAGAACCGCGGCTTCAGCCGGGCCGACCTCGAGGCGTTCGGCCTCGCCTCGCAGCAGAAGGCGCGCGTCGCCGTCGACGAGGGCCGCTTCAAGCGCGAGATCGCGGCCATCACCGCGCCCGTCCTCGACGCCGAGGGCAACGACACGGGTGAGACCCGCGTCGTCGACACCGACCAGGGTCTGCGCGACACCACCCTCGAAGGGCTGGCCGGCCTCAAGACCGTGCTCCCCGACGGGCTGCACACCGCCGGCACCTCGTCGCAGATCAGCGACGGCGCGTCCGCCGTACTCATCATGGACTCCGACCGCGCAGCCGCCCTCGGCCTCAAGCCGCGCGCCCGGATCGTGTCGCACTGCCTCGTCGGCTCCGACCCGTACTACCACCTCGACGGCCCGATCGCCGCGACCCAGCGGGTGCTCGACCGGACCGGGATGTCGATCTCCGACTTCGACCTGTTCGAGGTCAACGAGGCCTTCGCCTCGGTCGTCCTGTCCTGGGCCGGCCAGCACCAGGTGGACCTGGACCTGGTCAACGTCAACGGCGGCGCGATCGCCCTCGGCCACCCCGTCGGCTCCACCGGCACCCGGCTGATCACCACCGCGCTCCACGAGCTCGAGCGCCGCGACCAGTCCACCGCGCTGATCTCGATGTGCGCCGGTGGCGCCATGGCGACCGGCACGGTCATCGAGCGGCTCTGACCCGGATTTTACCGACGCATCACGTCCGAAGATGCCGCACTGAGGCTCCTTCGGTCTTAGGGTGACGGCCGTGTCCCGCGTACCCGTCACCCTGGCAGCCTCCGCCCTCGCGCTCTCCCTCGTGCCGCTCGCGGCCGTCCTCGCCCCGGCGACCGCCGTCCCGACCGCTCGGGCTGCTGACCCGCTCGTGGTCGACGCCGGCGACGCCCGGGTCGTCGTGGACCAGGACCCGTTCCGCCTGACGATCACCGACGGCGCGGGCCGCACGGTGCTGCGCGAGGTGGCGCGGCCGGCCACCGACACGATCGCGGAGCCGCCCACCGAGGACCCGCTCCCCACGGGTGGCGACAACCAGGACACGACGACGCTCTATGCGCCGCTCTCGTTCATGGTCGGCAGCGAGACGTTGACCCAGTTCCCGTCGACCGAGTGGATCGCCAACCTGAAGTCCGGCAGCCGCAGCGGGACCTGGTACGCCGCCCAGGCGGTCCAGCAGGTCCAGCGTGACGGCTCCGACCTGGTCCTCACGCTGGCGACCAACGACCCGACCGGGCGGCAGCTGACGGTCCGGGTCGGCGGCCAGGGCAACGGCGCGGTCCGCGTCCGGGTCAACGCCGTACCGTCCGACGGGGTGGCCATGCTCGGCGACTCCTTCCAGACGCCGGCCGGCGCCCGCAAGCGGGATGGCTTCTTCGGCTTCGGTGGCCGCCACGACCGGATCGACCAGCGCGGCCGGGTGCTCTCCAGCTTCGTCAACCAGCAGAACTCGGCGTCCGCCCCCACCGGGAAGGACATGTACCCGAACGGGCCGGCCGCAGCGTTCTACCCGCAGGCGATGTTCTACACGACGCGGTACGGCTTCGTGCTCCCCCAGCCCGAGCTCGCCCGCTTCAAGCTCGCGGCCGACCGAGCCGACGCGTGGAACGTCACCGCATCGGCTGCCCACCTGGACTACATCGTCGCGCCTGGTGGTCCCGCTCGCTCGGTGCGGACGGTGACGGCACTCACCGGCCGGCACCGGATCCCGCCGAAGTGGGCCCTCGGCCCGATGTTCGACCGGCTCGTCAAGAACTACGGCGAGACCGTCCCCCACTACGAGGCGATGCTCCGCGCCGACCTGAAGAACATCGACAGGCACAAGCTGCCCCTGACGGCGTACCGGATCGAGGGATCGGGCTTCCGCGCCAGCGCCGACAACCACGGGATGTCGCTGCACACCTGGGTGCGCCCCGGCCCGCAGGCGAAGATGATCCGCAACCTGCGTGCCCGGGGGATCCACCCGCTGTCCTACCTCCGGCCCTGGCTGACCCCGGACTCCGCGCCGGTCGCTGCCGGGTACGCCGTGAAGAACGCCGCCGGCGACCCGTACTACGTCGTGGGGACGGCCCAGCGACGGTTCGCGCTGATCGACTTCACCAACCCCGAGGCCGTCGCGTTCTGGAAGGCGCGGGTCCGCGAGACGCTCGACCTCGGGTTCGACGGGTTCATGCAGGACTACGGCGAGCAGGTCATGTTCGACATGCACTTCGCCGACGGCACGACCGGAGTGACGCGGCACAACGACTACCTGACGCTGATGGCCAAGGCCACGCGGCAGGAGCTGAACAGCTACCGCCGCGCCCACCCCAAGCGTCAGACGTGGTTCTTCACCCGCGCCGGCTACTCGGGGCTGCCGGGCACGACGGCGTACGAGAACGCGAACTTCCCCGGTGACGAGACCACGGACTGGGACCGCGCCTCCGGCCTCGCCTCGCTGACCACCGACATGCTCAGCCGCACGGTCGGCGGGGCCTACGGGTACGCCACCGACATCGGCGGCTACTTCGACTACCTCACGCCCCCGACCAGCAAGGAGCTCTTCCTGCGCTGGGCCGAGTGGGCGGCGCTGAGCCCGATCTTCCGTCTGCACGGCAGCGGGAAGACGGGCACGCACGCGCCGTGGACGTACGACGCCGAGACGGTGCGGATCTACAGGAAGCTGTCGAGGCTGCACCTGAGGGCAGGTCCCCTGCTCGAGCGGCTCTGGAAGCAGGCCGACCGCACCGGCGCCCCGCCCACCCGGCCGTTGTGGTGGCAGGACCCGACCGACCGGAAGGGCTGGCACCAGGACCAGGAGTGGCTGCTCGGCAAGGACCTGCTGGTCGCGCCCGTCGTCACCGAGGGTGCCGTGTCCCGCAAGGTCTACCTGCCGCGCGGCTGCTGGCAGCTGCACGGCCGCGGCGACCAGCGCACGGGCGGCCACCGGGTCAAGGTCGCCGCGGAGCTGGGCTCGTTGCCGTGGTTCAGCCGCTGCGGCACCAAGCCGCTGGGCTGAGGCGTCTCCTAGGCCCCGTACACCGGCTCCGGAGCAGGACCTGCGGCCAGCAGCTCCCGCAGGGCCGGCCCGACCTCGGCCGCCTCCCACCGCCGGCCGAGGTCGAGCGCGGGTCCGTGGCGCCACCCGAGCTCGACGGTGACCTGACCGCCGTCGATCTCGATGACGCGGCCCGTCACCTCACCCGCGTCGACGGACGCGAGCCAGGCGACGATCGGGGAGTTGTCCTCGGGCACGGCCATCGCCGAGGTGTCGAAGGCACCCTCCGTCATCCGGGTGCGGGCGACCGGAGCGATCGCGTTGACCGTCACGCCGTACCGCCCCATCTCCTGCGCGGCGACCAAGGTCATGCCGGCGATGCCGGCCTTGGCCGCGGAGTACGTCGTCTGTCCGACCGAGCCCTGAAGCCCGGCGCCGGACGAGGTGTTGATGACGCGGGCCGCGCGCTGGCGGCCCTCCTTGGCCTCGGCGCGCCAGTAGGCGCCGGCGTGGCGCAGCGGCGCGAAGTGCCCCTTGAGGTGGACCCGGATGACCGCGTCCCACTCCTCTTCCGAGGTGTTGACCAGCATCCGGTCGCGGACGAACCCGGCGTTGTTGACCAGGATGTCCAGCCCGCCGTACGTGTCGATGGCCTGCTGCACCATCGCGGCGGCCTGCTCGAAGTCGGCGACGTCGGCGCCGTTGACGACCGCACGCCCACCCGCGGCCTCGATCTCCGCGACCACGGTCTCGGCCGGCGACTCCCCCGTACCTTCACCTGAGATCGAGACGCCGAAGTCGTTGACAACCACGGCCGCGCCGTGGCGCGCGAGCTCGAGTGCGTGCGCCCGGCCGATGCCGCGACCCGCACCGGTGACGATCGCGACGCGACCTTCGAGAAGCTTGCTCATTTCTACAGTCCTTTCTGGACCAACAGGAAGGCGGGCGTCTCTCCCCCGCCGTGACACGCAACGGTTGCGCCGGAGACGTACGACGCCAGGTCGCTCGCCAGGAACGCGACGACGTTGCCGACCTCTTCGGGCGACGCCATCCGGCCGAGCGGGATGGTCCGCTCGATCGTGGCGACAGATGCGTCGTCGCCGTAGTGGTCGTCGGTGGCCTCGGTGCGGCACAGGCCGACCTCGACCGAGTTGACGCGCACCTTCGGCGCCCACTCCATCGCCAGCGACCCGGTCAGCGAGTCGAGGCCGGCTTTTGCGGCGGCGTACGCCGCGATGGTGGGCGCGGGCCGGCTCGCCGAGATCGACGAGATGTTCACGATCGCGCCGCCGGAGTCCTGGTGGCGCATCACGGCGTTCGCCGCCTGCGCGCAGACCAGCGGGGCCAGCAGGTTGAGGCCGACGATCTTGTCGTGGAAGCGCGGGGACGCCGTCGCCGCGTCGGCCGCGGGCGCTCCCCCGGCGTTGTTGACCAGGATGTCGAGGCGCCCGAGATCGGACACGAGGGACGACACCAGCGCGTGCACCGACTCGGGGTCGCGCACGTCGCAGACGTAGTGGGTGGTCCCGGGCACGGGCTCCACGGCGGACCGCGAGCACGTGGCCACGGTCGCGCCCGCACCGAGCAGAGCCTGGGTGATCCCCAGCCCGATCCCGCGGGTGCCTCCCGTGACGAGCGCGACTCGTCCGGACAGGTCGATCGACAGCGCCATGCTGCTAGCCTACCAAGCAAGCGTTAGGTTGATCGACAGGAAGGCATCCGATGGGCATCTCCTCCGAGCTGCGCGCCGACGGCGTCCGGGTGGTGACGATGTCCGCCCCGCCGGTGAACGCACTCACCGTCCAGGGCTGGTACGACGTCGCCGCCGCCCTCGACGAGGCCAGCAAGGACATGGCCACCCATGTCGTCGTGCTCCGGGCCGAGGGCCGCGGGTTCAACGCGGGCGTCGACATCAAGGAGATGCAGAACACCACCGGGTTCGACGCCCTGATCGGTGCCAACAAGGGCTGCTTCGCGGCCTTCAAGGCCGTCTACGAGTGCGCCGTGCCCGTGGTCGCCGCGGTCAACGGCTTCTGCCTCGGCGGCGGCGTCGGCCTGGTCGGCAACGCGGACTGCATCGTCGCCAGCGACGACGCCTACTTCGGCGTACCCGAGGTCAACCAGGGGGCCCTGGGCGCCGCGACTCATATGGCACGACTGGTGCCACAACACATGATGCGCACCCTCTACTTCACCGCGCGCACCATCAAGGCGGCCGATCTGGTCCAGTTCGGCAGCGTCCTCGAGGTGGTCCCGCGCGACCAGCTCGACGACGCGGCGATGAAGGTCGCCGGCGAGATCGCCGCCAAGGACACCCGGGTCATCCGTGCCGCCAAGGAGGCGCTCAACGGGATCGACCCGATCGACGTCAACAAGAGCTACCGGTTCGAGCAGGGCTTCACCATGGAGCTCAACCTCGCCGGCGTGAGCGACGAGCTGCGCGACACCTTCGCGGGAACGGACAAGGCAAAGAAGTGAGCAAGGGACCACGGGACAAGCAGCTGACGATCGACGAGGTCGTCGGCGAGCTGAAGGACGGGATGACCATCGGCATCGGCGGCTGGGGCCCGCGGCGCAAGCCGATGGCGCTGGTGCGCGCGATCCTGCGCAGCGACCTCAAGGACCTGACGATCGTCAGCTGGGGCGGCGCCGACGTGGGGCTGCTGGCCCGTGCCGGCAAGATCCGCAAGCTGGTCTACGCGTTCGTCAGCCTCGACTCGGTCCCGCTGGAGCCGAACTTCCAGAAGGCCCGCCAGGAGGGCACCATCCCCGAGCTGGTCGAGCTCGACGAGGGCATGTTCCAGACTGGTCTGCGCGCCGCCGCGCAGCGGCTGCCGTTCCTGCCGATGCGCGCCGGCCTCGGGTCTGACGTGCTGGTCAACCAGCCGCAGATCAAGACCGTCACCAGCCCGTACGCCGACGGCGAGGAGCTCGTCGCCGTGCCCGCACTCCACCTCGACGTCGCCCTGGTGCACCTCAACCGCGCCGACAAGCACGGCAACGCGACGTACCTCGGTCCGGACCCGTTCTTCGACGACCTCTTCTGCATGGCGGCCGACCGGGCCTACGTGTCGGTCGAGCAGGTCGTCGACACCGCCGGCCTCACCGTCGACACTCCCGTCCAGCGGCTGCTGCTCAGCCGGATGATGGTCAGCGGTGTCGTCGAGGCCCCCAACGGCGCGCACTTCACGACCTGTACGCCGGACTACGAGCGCGACGAGAAGTTCCAGCGCGCGTACGCCGCCGCCGCGTCCGGGAGCGACGAGGACTGGGCCGCGTTCAGCGCGCGGTTCCTGGAGGGCGACGAGGCGTCGTACCAAGCCGCCGTCACTGCGTTCAAGGAGGAGCAGGCATGAGCTCGGCAACCGACACCGTGACCCGCGCAGACGTCTGCGCCGCCGCCATCGCGGACTCCTTCAAGGACGACGGCGAGATCTTCGCCAGCCCGATGGGGCTGCTGCCGATGCTCGGCGTCCGGCTCGCCAAGCTGACCAGCAACCCCGACCTGGTGATCTCCGACGGCGAGTCGCTCTTCCTCGCCGGTGTCCCGCCGCTCTTCGCCAAGGGCGACGTCATCGAAGGTTGGATCCCGTTCCGCAAGGTCTTCGACGTGGTCGCGTACGGCAAGCGGCACGTGATGATGGGCGCGACGCAGGTCGACAAGCACGGCAACCAGAACATCTCCGCCATCGGCGACTGGGCACAGCCCAAGCGGCAGCTGCTCGGCTCCCGCGGCGCACCCGGCAACACGGTCAACAACCGCACGTCGTACTGGGTGCCCAAGCACTCCGGTCGTGTCTTCGTCGAGCGCGTCGACATCGTCTCCGGTGTTGGCCCGAAGCTCGCCAAGGAGGCCGGCCCCGCGGCCGCCCGCTACAACGACATCCACCGGATCGTCAGCAACCTCGGGGTCTTCGACGTGAAGGGCGCGGACGACAGCGTCCGGCTGCTCAGCGTCCACCCGGGCGTGAGCGTCGACGAGGTCCGCGAGGCGACCGGCTTCGAGCTGGAGGTGCCCGCCGACGTACCCACCACGCGCGAGCCCACCACCGAGGAGCTGATCCTGATCCGGGAGATGCTCGACCCGAAGGGCCTGCGCTTCAAGGAGGTCCCGCATGAGTGAGCAGCTGCTGCGGACGCCGTTTACCGACCTCGTCGGCGTGCCCCACCCGGTCGTGCAGACCGGCATGGGCTGGGTCGCCGGTCCACGGCTCGTCGTCGGCACTGCCAATGCTGGCGGCCTCGGCATCCTCGCCAGCGCGACGATGACCTTCGACGAGCTCGAGAAGGCGATCGTCGAGGTCAAGAGCCGCACCGACAAGCCGTTCGGCGTCAACCTGCGCGCCGACGCCGCCGACGCACCCGCCCGCTGCCAGCTGCTGATCGAGTACGGCGTGAAGGTGGCGTCGTTCGCCCTCGCGCCCAAGCCCGAGCTGATCGCGACGCTCAAGGAGCACGACATCGTCGTGATGCCGTCGATCGGCGCCGCGAAGCACGCGGTCAAGGTCGCCGCGTGGGGTGCCGACGCGGTGATGATCCAGGGCGGCGAGGGTGGTGGCCACACCGGCCCCGTGCCCACGACCCTGCTGCTCCCGACGGTCCTGGACGCCGTCGACATCCCCGTCGTCGCGGCCGGTGGCTTCTTCGACGGCCGCGGCCTCGCCGCTGCCCTGTCGTACGGCGCCGCCGGGATCGGCATGGGCACTCGCTTCCTGCTGACCAAGGACTCGGCCGTCCCCGACGCGGTCAAGCAGCTCTACCTCGAGCGCGGCCTGACCGACACGGTCGTGACCGCCAAGGTCGACGGCATGCCGCACCGGATGCTGCGCACCGAGCTCGTCGAGCAGCTCGAGGAGACCAGCGCGGTCAAGCGGATGGGGCCGACGATGCGCCGGACCCTGGAGTTCAAGAAGGACTCCGGCATGTCCTGGGCGGCGCTGCTCAAGGACGGCCGCGCCATGAAGAAGGCGCAGGGCCGCACCCTCGGCCAGATGGCGCTCGCCGCCAACACCCCGATGATGCTCAAGGCCGGGCTCGTCGACGGCGACACCGACGCGGGCGTCCTCGCCAGCGGCCAGGTGGTCGGTGTCATCGACGACCTGCCGACCTGCGCCGAGCTGATCGACCGCATCGTCACCAGCGCCGCCGAGGAGCTGCGCCGCGCGTCGTCGTACGTCGTCTAGATCGGTCGCTGGAAGTCCAGCACCCTGCCCAGGACGCGGTAGTCGAGCAGCTCGTTGATGCCGATCATGTGGTCGTTGGACTCCGCGTTCCAGGTGTCGATCTCGCGCAGCTGCGGCTCGGCGTCGGCGAGCCAGCGCAGCATCTCCAGCTTGAGCAGCAGCCCGAGCCGGTGACCTCGGTGGGCGGCGACCACCGAGGTGTCGTGCTGCTCCCCCAGCTCGGGCCGCTCGCCGTCGACGGCCACGACGGTCTGGCCGGCGAGCTCCCCCGTCGCCCGGTCCCGCGCGACCAACCGGTAGAGCCGGTGGCCGCGTGACGCCCAGGCGCGCTCGTACGCCGCGATCCGCTCCGGCGGGAACGCCTCGTCCTCGATGTCGAGGTCGTCGGTCGGCGCGTCGTTGATGGCGGCGGTCAGCTCGGCCAACGCGGCCAGCTCGGCGACCGGCGTCAGCGCCGGCCACCGGACCAGCTCGTAGCCGGGGGCGTCCGGCAACGGCAGCGCAGGTGGCCCGTCGACGTACTGCCGACGGTGCACCTCGACCGACTTCTCCTCGAGCCCGTGGTGCGCGGCGAAGGCCCTCGGCCCGGTCGCGTCCCACCCGGCCACGCCGACCGACGTACGACCCTCCGACCGCGCGCGATCAACAAGCCACGACAGCACGGCGCTGCCGTGCCCACGACGCCGCGCCGCAGGCGCGATCTCGACCTCCAACCAGGCCAGGTGCTGGTTGTCGTACGCCGACACCTCGTAGCCGCCCCACCCCACGTCCAAGTCGCCGGCCGTGGCGAGGAAGGCCGCCTTCGGCTCACCGTCCCACCCGTGCCGCAGCTCGCCGACGCACTCGTGCTCGGTGAGCGGGTGCAGCCACGGCGAGTCGACGGCCCGGGCCGCGTTGGTGACAGCGACCAGCCGGCGTACGGCGTCGGCGTCCGGCCACTCGACCTTCTCGATCTCCACTCCTCGAGCATGACGGATCCCCTACGGTTCGGCTGTGACCAAGCTGGGGCGCGCGACGCTGCTGTGGATGATCCCGCTCAACCTGCTGCTCGTGGCCTGGATCTGGATCGGCCGGATCGTCTTCGGCGTGGGCGGCTGGTTCTTCCTGATCTTCCTGATCTCGATCGTCCCGGTCGTGCTGATCGCCCTCGTCCTGACGACGGTGCTCGCCTACACCCAACGCGGGCGACCGCGCTCGCTGACCCGCACCCAGGCCTGGGCGCAGCTGCTGACGTGGGTGGGGCTCCTCGGCTTCGGCGCGTTCTGCCCCGACTTCGGCGACACCGAGGACAGCCACACCTCGCTGCTGACCCAGGTGTTCGACCACACCGACGCGATGCTCGACCTCAGCTACACGGTGACCATCGGGTTCGCCGTCCTCACGGTCGTCGCGTACGTCGTCCTGCTCGGCGCGCTGCTGTTCGCCCGGCGAGACGAGACCCCGGCCACCGATGCCGGAGAGCGCGCCGCCACAATGGACAGGTGAGCGAGACCCCGACGCCCCAGAAGCCGGCGAGGAAGCGCCCTCGCCACCTGATGGACCCGGACAACCCGGTCCGCGAGGTGAAGTCGGCGGCCTCCGGCTCGATGCACCTGGAGCCCGTCCAGAAGTGGGTGCTCTCGATCCTGGCGGCGGTCACGATCGCCCACCTCGCCGCCGGACTGGTGATCGCCGCGATGTACGTCGACGAGAGCCGCACGGACGCGCAGATCGGGCTCAACGTCCTGGCCGGTGCGTTCGGGGTCATCGCCGTGGTGGTCTTCCGCACCATCCATCAGCTCAAGCCGCTCTCGGCCTGGCTCCTGCTGGGGCTGATCCCGACTGTCGCCGGCCTCTACCTGACCTTCCGCTGACGGCCCCTAGCCGGACAGCTTGGCCCGGAGCCCGGCGATCAGCGTGTCGACGCTGAAGGCCCAGACGTACTCGTAGTCGGACACGTCCGTCGGGACTGACCGCACCAGCGGGAACGACTCGGCCGGCAGCTGGTCCACCTGGGTCTCCAGCAGGTCGCCGCGCGCGACCATGCTGCTCTCGGTGCCGATCATCAGCGCGAGGTACGCCGTCGACTTCAGCGCCGCGAAGGCGTCGGCGGGACTGAACCCGGCACTGCCGAAGGCGGCCAGCGCGACCTCGAAGGAGGCAGTGGCGCGCGCTCCCTGCACGGGGCGCTGCTGCAGCGCGTGGAAGGCACCGGGGTGCGTGGCCGCGACGGCGACGATGGCGTCGATGAACTGGCGGACCCAGTCGTCCCACGCGACCGGCGCGGTCGGCAACTTCGCCTCGTCGAGCAGCAGCTCGACGATCCCGTCGGTGACGGCGTCCCGGGTGGGGACGTGGTTGTAGAGCGAGGTGACGTGGACGCCGAGCTCGCCCGCGATCCGGCGCAGGGTCACGGCATCCGGTCCGTCCCGGTCGGCGAGATGCACCGCCGCCTGCAGGATCCGTTCGCGCGTCAGCGCTGGCATGGCCCCTCCTTTCGGACCGATTCCGGTCCGTCACTTGACAAACCTACACTGTAGGTGGAGGTTACCTACAGTGTAGGTCTACGCCGGTGCGTCCGGCCCCGAGGAGGAACCGTGTCATTCACCCAGGCCGAGCTCGAGAACAAGCTGGCAGAGCTCATCGAGACCCACCATGTCCCCGGCGCGCAGCTGGCGGTCCTCGACGGCGACTCGATCACCGAGGTGGCGGCCGGCGTCCTCAGTCTCCGGACCGGCTCCCCCGTCACGACCGACGCGCTGTTCCTGCCGGGCTCGATCGGCAAGCTCTACACCGCGACGCTGGTCCTGATGCTCGCCGACGAGGGCCTGATCGACCTCGACCAGCCGGTGCGCAGCTATCTCCCCGACTTCGAGGTCCGCGACGCGCACGCCCGCGACACCGTCACGGTGCGCGACCTGCTCAGCCACACCAGCGGCTTCGACGGCGACGTCTTCCTCGACACCGGCCGCGGCGACGACGCGCTCGAGCGCTACATCACGGAGATCGCCGACCTGCCGCAGATCGCCGCGCCCGGCACGATCTGGAGCTACAGCAACAGCGGCTTCTCGGTCCTCGGCCGCCTCATCGAGGTCGTCGCGGGCACGGTCTACGAGACCGCGCTGCGCGACCGGATCCTCACCCCGCTCGGCCTCGAGCACTCGGTGGTCTTCCCGGAGGACGTCATCCCGCACCCGAACTCAGTCGGCCACGTGCCCGACCCCGAGGACCCGGAGTCGTACGTCGTGAGCCCGGTGTGGGGGCTGTTCCGCTCCTGCGGCCCGATGGGCGCCTCACTGGTCGCCAGCGCCGGCGACGTCATCCGGTTCGCGCTGCTCCACCTCGACGGCGGCGTCGCCGCCGACGGCACCCGCCTGCTCTCGGCCGACCGGGTCGCCGCCGCCCAGGAGCCGCAGATCGAGCTGGTCGACGACACCGTGCTCGGCGAGGCCTGGGGACTGGGTTGGATCCTGGACCACTTCGGCGACGTCGCGGTCATCGGCCACGACGGCAACTCGCTGGGGCAGAACGCCTTCATGCGGGTCGCGCCCGACCAGCGCTTCGGCTTCTGCCTGCAGACCAACGTCGAGAGCGCACTGTCGATGTACCGCGAGCTCGCCGCCTGGCTCTTCGAGGGCCAGCTCGGCGTCGCGCCGCGGCAGGACCCGGCACCGCTCGCCTCACGGGTGGTCGCCGACCCGAGCCGGTACGTCGGCACCTACCAGCGCGAGGGCCTGGTCTTCGAGGTCGGCCGGGCCGAGGATGGGTCCCTGACCGCGACCATCAAGGCCAGCCATGCCGCCGCGGAGATGCAGGACCTGCCGCCCATGGACGACCTGCCGCTGGTGCCCGTGGAGCGCGACCAGTCGTTCCTGCTGAAGCTGCCGATCAGCGACAGCGACCTGCTCGCCGTCTTCTTCAACCCGGACGACGACTCGGCCGCGCCGACGTACCTGCACTTCGGCGGCCGGGCCCACAAGCGGGTTGTCGCCTAGCTGGGTGTGTCCGTGGTGACGACCCCGTCCATCGGATCTGCCGGTTGCGGCCTTGGCCCCCAGGGGTGGCACCTCTTGTGGCACGCTGCCGAGGTGGCATCTCCTTCCGCTGGCGTGGCCTCTGAGCGGCCGTTCTATGACCGCCATGCCGACGCCTACGACGCGTTGATCTCGGACCCGGTCGAGCCGTGGGTAGCGGCTGTGGATGAGTCACTTCGGGCCGCCGGATTCGGCAACGCACAGGTGCTGGATGCTGGTTGTGGCACCGGACGGCACGCCGCGGCACTGATCGAACACGGGCACGACGTCACCTTGCTCGACGCATCGGAGGCGCTGATCACGATCGCTCGCAAGCGCTGCCCCGAGGCACCTGCTCTCGTGACGGACCTGTGTGAACCAGCCATCACGGGAGCGTTTGATGCCGTGGTTGCTCGGGGCGTGCTCAACGATCTGCTGACGGATGGCGAGAGAGCGGATGCCCTCAAGGCCTTCGCACGACTCACACGCGCCGGTGGGGTCCTGGTGCTCGATGTTCGGGAGACCGCGATGTCGCAGCAACGCGCGGACGGAGTCTGGCGCACCGCGGAAGCCGATCTGCCGGACGGCTCGCGGTTGCGATTCGTCAGTCGACCGACCTGGAACGACGGACGGATCGTCGTGGAGGAACGCTATGAACTCGCTCGCGACCACGATGAGACACCGACGGTGAGCGAGTTTCTCTTTGAGATGCGCCCCTGGACACGTGAGGAGCTGCAGCGTCGGTTGTCGAGCGCGGGCTACAGCCGCATCGAGATGCGCGACGGAGTTGGGCGACGCTCTCCTGACCGACTCCTGGTCACGGCACGCCACTAACACGACCAGCTCTGCCGCATCCCGCGCGGTCCGCGACGGCGGGTGGTCAGGCCGCGACCGCGACAGGACGCGGGTGCGCACCCCCAGTAAGGTCGACGGCATGGCCGACGACAAGACTCGGGACAAGGCATCCACGCTCCTCCGCCTCCACCAGGCACCGGAGCTCCTCACCGTCGTGAACGTCTGGGACGTGATCAGCGCCAAGGTCGTCGCTGCCGTCGACGGCACGACCGCGCTGGCCACGGCCAGCCACTCGATCGCGGCGGCGTACGGCTACGAGGACGGCGAGCAGATCCCGGTCGACCTGATGCTCGAGGCGGCCGGCCGGATCGCCGCCTCGACCGACCTGCCGGTCACTGCCGACCTCGAGGGTGGGTACGGCGACCCCGCCGAGACCGTCCGGCGCGCGATCGGGCTCGGCATCGTCGGCGCCAACATCGAGGACCAGATGCGCCCGCTGGCCGAGGCCGCCGGCAACGTCGAGGCGATCATGAAGGCTGCCGAGGCCGAGGGCGTCGACTTCGTCCTCAACGCCCGCACCGACGCCTTCGTCAAGGGTCGCGACCGCGACCAGGCCGAGGTGCTGGCCGACGCGGTCGAGCGCGGCAAGGCGTTCCTCGACGCCGGCGCCCCCGTCGTCTTCGTGCCGGCCAGGCTCGACGAGGCCCAGGTCGCCACGCTGGTCGAGGCCTACGGCCCGCAGCGGCTGACGATGATCGGCATCCCCGGCGTACCGTCGCTCGCCCGCCTGCAGGAGCTCGGCGTCGCCCGGGTCTCGTACGGCCCGATGTCGCAGAACGTCGCCCTCACCGCGCTCCAGGAGCTCGTCGAGGACGTGCACCGCGGCGGCGGGGTGCCGGCCACGATGCGGAACCTCAACTAGCGGACACCCAGCCCGACAGGGTGGTTTCGAGGCTCGCTTCGCTCGCACCTCAACCACCGATCACGGTGGTTGAGGTGCTCGTACCTCAACCACGGATCACGGTGGTTGAGGTGTGAGGCGCGCCAGCGCCGAGCCTCGAAACCACCGCCGGCGGCGGGGATCAGAGGCGCTCGATGATCGTCACGTTGGCCTGACCGCCGCCCTCGCACATGGTCTGCAGGCCGTAGCGGCCGCCGGTGCGCTCGAGCTCGGCGAGCATCGTCGTCATCAGGCGTACGCCGGTGGCGCCGATCGGGTGGCCGAGGGCGATGCCGCCGCCGTTGACGTTGACCTTCTCGTGCGGCGCGCCGGTCTCCTTCATCCACGCCAGCACGACGGACGCGAACGCCTCGTTGCACTCGAAGAGGTCGATGTCGTCGATCGAGAGGCCGGTCTTGTCCAGCGCGTGCTTGGTCGCGCGGATCGGGCCGGTCAGCATCCAGACCGGGTCGTCGCCCCGCACCGACAGGTGGTGGATGCGCGCGCGGGGGGTGAGCCCGTGGTCGGCGACCGCCTGCTCCGAGGCGATCAGCATCGCGGCGGAGGCGTCGCAGATCTGTGACGAGACCGCGGCGGTGATCCGGCCGCCGGGTGCCAGCGGCTCGAGCCCGGCCATCTTCTCCAGCGAGGTCTCGCGCGGGCACTGGTCGGTGTCGAAGTCGCCAACCGATTCGATCTGGTCCTTGAAGCGCCCCTCGGCGATCGCGGTGCGCGCCCGATCGTGCGAGGCGAGCGCGAACTCCTCCATGTCCTCCCGCGAGATGCCCCACTTCTCCGCGATCATCTCGGCGGAGTTGAACTGGCTGACGTCCTGGTCGCCGTACCGTGCCTGCCAGCCCGGCGACTCCGCGAACGGCGTGGAGAAGCCGTACTGCTGGCCGACCAGCATCGCGGCCGAGATCGGGATCGCGCTCATGTTCTGCACGCCGCCAGCGACCACCAGGTCCTGGGTGCCGGACATGACGCCCTGCGCGGCGAAGTGCACCGCCTGCTGCGACGAGCCGCACTGGCGGTCGATCGTCACCCCGGGCACGTGGTCCGGAAGCCCGGCAACCAGCCACGCCGTACGAGCGATGTCGCCGGCTTGCGAGCCGATCGTGTCGCAGCAGCCGAGGATGACGTCGTCGACGGCACCCGGGTCGACGCCGGTACGGCGGACCAGCGCGGCGAGCGTGTGCGCGGCGAGGTCGGCGGAGTGCACGGCGGCGAGTGCTCCCCCGCGCTTGCCGACCGGGGTGCGGACGGCATCGACGATAAAGGCCTCACTCATGTGCGTACTCGCTTCGCTCCGTGCGCCCATGAGGCACATGTCAGGCTGCATTGAATGACTCGCTCGCTGCGCTCGCTCATTGGGAGATCCCGTCTAGGAGGATGGTGAGGTACTGGTTGGCGATGGCCTCGTGGGAGAGCCCGCCGCCGGGGCGGTACCACCGCACCGCGACCCACACGGTGTCGCGCACGAAGCGGTAGGTCAGCGTGATGTCGAGGTCGGACTTGAGCGCGCCGGTCTCGACGCCTTCGGTCAGCAGCGTCATCCAGACGTTGCGCGACTGGGCGTTGCGCTCGGCGAGGTAGGCGAACCGGGGGAAGGTGCCGAGGTAGTCGGCCTCGTTCTGGAAGATCGCCACCTCGTCCGGGTGCTGGTCGATGGCCGCGAAGGAGAGCCGGACCGCCCGCTCGATCTTGGTGCGCGCGTCGGCGTCGCTGGCCAGCACGTCGTCGTACGCCGCGAAGAGCCCGGTCTGGAAGGTCGACAGGATCTCGTCGACCATCGACTCCTTGGAGTCGAAGTGGTGGTAGAGGCTGCCCGAGAGGATGCCGGCGGCATCGGCGATGTCGCGCACCGTCGTGTTCTTGAAGCCCTTCTCGGCGAACAGGCGCGCGGCGATCGCCAGCAGCTCGTCGCGCCGGGTCGCCGTCACCTGGGCATCAGGCATGTTGGCTGCTCACGGACACCACTTCTCCGGTCAGGTACGACGCGTAGTCGCTCGCCAGGAAGACCATCACGTTCGCGACCTCCCACGGCTCGGCGGCCCGTCCGAACGCCTCGCGCTGCTTGAGCTCGTGCAGCAGCTCGTCGGAGGTCACCTTGGCGAGGAACGGGTGCATCGCCAGGCTCGGCGACACCGCGTTGACGCGGATGCCATGGGGCGCCAGGTCGAGCGCCGCGCACCGGGTCAGCGCCATCACGCCGGCCTTGGCCGCGGCGTAGTGGGCCTGGCCCTCCTGGGCGCGCCAGCCGATGACCGAGGCGTTGTTGACGATCACGCCCTTCTTGCCCGCAGCGACCATCCGCTGGCCGGCGGCCCGCACGCAACGGAAGGTGCCGGTGAGGGTGATGTCGAGGACCTTGAGCCACTGCTCGTCGGTCATCTCGAGGATGCTCGCGGTGCCGCCCAGGCCGGCGTTGTTGATCATGATGTCGACGCCGCCGAACTCGTCGGCGGCGTCGAGCAGCGCGGTGACCTGGTCCTCGTCGGTGACGTCGCAGACCAGCTGGCGCACCCGGTCGGCGCCGAACTCAGCGGCGAGTGCCTCCTCGGCCTCCGCGAGGCGCCGCGCGTGGGTGTCGCTGAAGACGACCGCCTTCGCGCCCTCCTCCAGGACCCGTCGTACGACGGAGGCGCCGATGCCCGCGCCCGCAGCGGCCGTCACGACGACGACCTTGCCGGCGAGCAGATTGTGGCCGGGGACGTAGTCGGGGGTGGGCTGCTCGGGTCTGACGGTGGTCATCCGCGTGCCTCTCTGGGTAGGCCGAGCACGCGCTCGGCGAGGATGTTGCGCTGCACCTCGTCGCTGCCGCCGTAGATCGTGTCGGCGAGCGAGAAGAGGAAGAGTCGTTGCCAGCGGTCCAGTTCGTAGCCGTCAGCAGTCGCGGTGGTGAGACCGGCCGGCCCGAGCACGTCCATGGCGACCTCGCCGAGCCGCTTGTGCCAGTTGGCCCAGACCAGCTTGAAGACCGACGGTCCTGCGGCGTCATCGCTCGAGAGACCGCGCATCGCCTGTCGGCGCATCACCTCGAGCTCGACCTTGAGGCCCGCGAGACGGTCGCGCAGGACGGGGTCGTCGATCGCGCCGTTGGACTTCGCCAGGTCGACCACGCCGTCGAGCTCGCGGGCGAAGCCGACGACCTGGGCGAGCACCGAGACGCCGCGCTCGAAGCCGAGCAGCGCCATCGCGACCTTCCAGCCCTCGCCGGGCTCGCCGACGACGAGGTCGGCGTCGGTGCGGGCGTCGGTGAAGAAGACCTCGTTGAACTCCGACCCGCCGGTGAGCTGCTCGATCGGGCGTACGTCGATGCCGTCCTGGTCGAGCGGAACCAGCAGGAAGGACAGGCCGCGATGCCGCTCGGAGCCGGGCTCGGTGCGGCAGACGACGAACGCCCACTGGCTGAAGTGCGCGTTGGACGTCCACACCTTCTGGCCGTCCACCACCCAGTGCTGGTCACCGGGCTCACCGTCCAGTCGGGCCTTGGTCTGCACGTTGGCCAGGTCGGAGCCGGCGTTGGGCTCGGAGTAGCCCTGGGCCCACAGCTCCTCGACGGCCACGATCTTGGGCAGGAACCGGTCCTTCTGCTCCTGCGTGCCGAAGGCCATCAGCGTCGGGCCGAGCAGCTCCTCGCCCAGGTGGTTGACCCGCACCGGCGCGTCGGCCTTGGCGTACTCCTCGTGGAAGATCACCTGCTGGGTGAGGCTCAGCCCGCGCCCGCCGTACTCCTTCGGCCAGCCGACGCAGGTCCAGCCGTGCTCGGCCAGCAGCCGGTTCCAGGCGAGCCGTTCGTCGTGCGCCTCGTGGTCGCGCCCGGCACCGCCGAGGCCGCGCAGGGCGGCCCACTCGCCGGTCAGGTGCTCCTCGAGCCAGGTCCGTACCTCGGCACGGAACGCCTGGTCCTCCTCGGAGTAGGTCAAGTCCACGAGTGGTACATTACCAAGCAATTGCTTGGTTGGGGGTTTCGAGGCCTCAACCAACGAGTCCCGGGTGCCATCAAGGAGAGGCAAGGCATTGGCAGAGACGATTCCGGCCGCGCTCGGCGAGGCCGCCGATCGCTTCGGTGAGCACCCGGCGTATGTCCAGGACGGCGAGGAGGTCTCCTTCCTGGAGCTGCTGCGCCGCGTGCGCCGCGCCGCGCGGGGGTACGTCGCGCTCGGCCTGCAGCCGGGCGACCGGGTCTGCGTCTGGGCGCCCAACAGCATCGGCTGGGTCGTCGCCGCGCTGGCCACGTCGTACGCCGGCGGTGTGCTGGTGCCCGTCAACTCCCGCTACACGGGCCACGAGGTCGCGGAGGTCGTCGACCGCACCGGTGCCCGGATCGTGGTCGTCGAGGACGGCTTCCTCGGCCGGACGCAGATCGCCGACCTGCGCGCCGCGAGCGACCTCGAGTCGGTCCAGGCTGTGATCGACCTCAAGGACCTGCCCGACGTCGACATGGGCACCGTCACCACGGCCGAGGTCGACGCGCTCGCCGAGTCTGTCTCCGCCGACGACGTGGCCGACATCCTCTTCACGTCCGGCACGACCGGCCGCAGCAAGGGCGCGCTGTCCGCGCACCGGCAGACCGTCGGCGTCGCTCGCGCCTGGGGCGGCCTCGGCGGAGTCACGGGGCAGGACCGCTACCTGGTGGTCAACCCGTTCTTCCACTCGTTCGGCTACAAGGTCGGCATCGTCACCGGGCTGCTGACCGGCGCCACGCTCTATCCGGTCGCGACCTTCGACCTCGACGCCACGATGTCGCTCATCGAGACCGAGCGGATCACCGTGCTGCCGGGAGCGCCCACCATCTTCACCTCGCTGCTCAACGCGCCGGGCCGCGCCGACCGCGACCTCTCGTCGCTGCGCCTCGCCGTGACCGGCGCGGCCGTCGTACCCGTGGTGCTGATCGAGCGGATGCGCGAGGAGCTGGCCTTCGAGCAGGTGGTGACGGCCTTCGGGATGACCGAGGCGGTCGTGGTCACGATGTGCCGCGAGGGTGACTCGGCCGAGACCGTCGCCACCACGTGCGGTCGGGCAGTGCCCGGCATGGAGATCCGCATCGCAGGACCCGATGAGCAGAGCGAGGGCGAGCTGCTGGTGCGCGGCGACTACGTGATGCTCGGCTACCTCGACGACCCGGAGGCGACGGCCGAGGCGATCGACGCCGACGGCTGGCTGCACACCGGCGACGTCGGCGTCCTCGACGACGCCGGCAACCTGTCGATCACCGACCGGCTCAAGGACATGTACATCTCCGGCGGCTTCAACGTCTATCCCGCCGAGATCGAGCAGGCGCTGGCCCGGATGGACGGCGTCGCCGACGTCGCCGTCGTCGGCGTCCCCGACGAGCGGATGGGCGAGGTCGGCAAGGCGTACGTCGTGGGCACGGCCCAGCCGGACGACGTGATCGCCTTCGCGAAGGCGCGGCTGGCCAACTTCAAGGTCCCGCGCCTCGTCGAGATCGTCGACGCCCTGCCGCGGAACCTGTCCGGCAAGGTCCTGAAGAACGAGCTGCGCAACGGTGGTTGAGGGGTCTCGATACGCCGCCTCGTTCCTCGGCGGCACTCGACCACCGAACACAGAGAAGGAAGTCTGAAGTGGATCTGACCCTGTCCGAGTCCGAGCTGGCCTTCCAGGCCGAGGCGCGGGCCTGGCTCGAGGCCAACGTGCCCGCGGAGCCGCTGCCGTCGATGGACACCGCCGACGGCTTCGTCGCCCACCAGGCGTGGGAGGCGAAGCTGTCGGACGCGAAGTGGTCGGTCGTGTCGTGGCCGACGGCGTACTCCGGTCGCGAGGCGTCGCTGGTCGAGTGGGTGATCTTCGAGGAGGAGTACTACCGCGCGGGCGCACCCGGCCGGGTCTCCCAGAACGGGATCTTCCTGCTCGCCCCGATCATCTTCGACCACGGCACGCCCGAGCAGCAGGACCGCTTCCTGCCGACGATGGCCACCGGCGAGAAGATCTGGGCGCAGTGCTGGTCCGAGCCCGAGGCCGGGTCCGACCTGGCCTCGCTGCGCTCGACCGCGACCCGGGACGACGAGCGCGGCGGCTGGGTGCTCAACGGCCAGAAGACCTGGTCGTCGCGGGCGTCCTTCGCGCACTGGGGCTTCGGGCTCTTCCGCTCCGACCCCGGGGCGGAGCGCCACAACGGGCTGACCTACTTCCTCTTCCCGCTCGAGCGTGAGGGGATCACGGTCCGCCCGATCGCCCAGCTCGACGGCGAGGCCGGCTTCGCCGAGGTGTTCTTCGAGGACGTGTTCGTCCCGGACGCCGACGTCCTCGGCGCCCCCGGCGACGGCTGGCGGGTCGCGATGAGCACGGCCGGCAACGAGCGCGGCCTGTCGCTGCGCTCCCCCGGGCGCTTCTGCGCGGCCGCCGACCGGCTCGTGGGGCTGTACAAGGACACGGTGGTTTCGAGGCTCGGCGCTGGCGCGCCTCACACCTCAACCACCGACTCGGTGGTTGAGGTGCGAGAGCCGCTAGGCCCGAGCCTCGAAACCACCCCCACCGGAGAGCAGGTCGTCGCCGAGTCGGTGGTTGAGGTGCGAGCGCCGCTAGGCCCGAGCCACGAAACCACCGCCAGCGGCGAGCAGGTGGTCGCCGAGTCGGTGGTTGAGGTGCGAGAGCCGCTAGGCCCGAGCCTCGAAACCACCGCCAGCGGCGAGCAGGTGGTTGCCGAGTCGGTGGTTGAGGTGCGAGGGCCGCTAGGCCCGAGCCTCGAAACCAGCGCCATCGGAGAGCGGGTCGTCGACGCCTGGATGAAGGCGCAGGCCTACCGGCTCTACACCTGGGGCACGGTCACCCGGCTCGCCGACGGGGGCGAGATGGGCGCGGCCGGTTCGGTCAACAAGGTCTTCTGGTCCGAGCTCGACATCGCGCTGCACGAGACCGCACTCGACCTGCGCGGTGCCGAGGGCGAGGTGGAGTCGACCTGGCTCGACGGGTACACGTTCTCGCTCTCCGGCCCGATCTACGCCGGCACCAACGAGATCCAGCGCAACATCGTCGCCGAGCGGATCCTCGGCCTCCCCCGCGAGCCCAAGGGAGCAGCCAAGTGAAGTTCGTCCTCGACGCCGACCAGCGCGACTTCGCGGCGTCCCTCGACTCGCTGTTGTCCTCGTCCGACACCGTCGCGGTCGCCCGGGCCTGGGCCGACGGCGACAGCGCTCCCGGCCTCAAGCTGTGGAGCCGCCTGGCGGAGCAGGGTGTGCTGTCGCTCGCGACCGACGCCACGCCGACCGAGCTCTGCATCGCCTTCGAGGCGCTCGGCCGGTACGCCGTACCCGGCCCCTGGGTCGAGTCGGCGGCGTACCTGCCGATCGCTCTTGGCCGCGAGGTCGACGGCGTTGCCACGGTCGCTCTCCCGCCGCACGTGCCCTACGCGCTGGATGCCGACGTCGCCGACCAGGTGTACGTCGGCGACACCCTCACCACGGACGTGGGCGAGCTGGTCGGCTCGGTCGATCGCACCCGGCGGCTCTTCCGCGTCGGAGGTTTCGAGGCCGGCTCCGCTCGCACCTCAACGACCGACGACGCCTTCGACCTCGCGGTCCTGGCGGTCTCGGCGCAGCTGCTCGGCGCGGGTGAGCGGGTGCTGGCCGACTCGGTGACCTACGTGAAGCAGCGCAAGCAGTTCGGCCGCGAGATCGGCTCCTACCAGGCGATCAAGCACGCGCTCGCCGACGTGCGCATCGCCCTCGACTTCGCTCGTCCGCTGGTCTTCGGTGCCGCGCTGGGCGAGGTGCCGGCCTCGGCCGCCAAGGTCGCCGCTGCGGACGCGGCGTACCTCGCCTCCCGCACGGGTCTCCAGGTGCACGGCGCGATCGGCTACACGCAGGAGTTCGACCTCAGCATCTGGATCACCAAGATCCGCGCGCTGGTCGGCGCCTGGGGCACCCCGGCGTACCACCGCGCTCGCCTGCTGGAAGAGCTGGTGAGCTGATGGAGTTCGCGCTCACCGAGGAGCAGCAGGAGCTGGCCGCGACCGTGCGGTCGCTGCTGGACAAGCGCGCCGACGCCCGCGTCGCGACGTACGACGAAGCGCTCTGGAGCACCCTCTGCGAGCAGATCGGCGTCGCCGCGCTCGGCATCCCGGAGGAGTACGACGGGGCCGGGTTCTCGCTCTTCGAGGCGCTGGTCGCGCTCGAGGAGGTCGGCCGCTCGCTCGTCCCGTCTCCACTGCTCAGCTCGCTGGTGACCTCGGAGGCGCTGCTCGCCGGCGCCGACGAGGATGCCAAGGCTCGCCTGCTCCCCCGGATCGCGATGGGCGAGGTCGCGGCGTTCGTGGACGGGGACGCCCCCGTGCTGGACGGCGACCTGGCGACGATCGTCGTGCTCGCCGAGGACGACGGTCTCTTCGAGGTTGACGGCGCCGAGGCGACCTGGACCCCGTCGATGGACCAGACGATCCGCCTCGCCACGGTCTCCGGCGGCACCCGGACCCGGATCGGTGACGGCCCCGCCGCCCGCGCCCGTGCCGAGCTGGTCGGCGCCGCCGGCTGCGCGGCCCTGGCCTCCGGGCTCGCCGCGCGCGCCCTCGACATGACGGTGGCCTACAGCAAGGAGCGGGTGCAGTTCGGCCGCACGATCGGCTCCTTCCAGGCGCTCAAGCACCGGATGGCCGACATGCTCGTGCTGACCGAGATGTGCCGCTCGGCATCCTGGGCGGCGTCGTACGCCGTCGCGACGCACGCCGACGACGCCGGGGAGCTCACCCACGTCGCCAAGGCCTACTGCTCCGACGCCGTGGCCCACCTCGCAGGCGAGACCGTGCAGCTGCACGGCGGGATCGCGATCACCTGGGAGCACGATGCCCACCTGGTCTTCAAGCGCGCCCACGCGCTGGGCCAGCTCTACGGCTCCGCGCGCGAGCACCGGGTGGCCGTGACACTCTGATCTCATGAGCATCGAGCTCCCCCGCCCTGTGCGGGTGCTGACCCCGGCCGACCTGGTCGCCACCGACCCGACACCGGGGATGGACCGGCAGCGGGCGTTCGAGGTCTCGATGCTCTGGGCCGGACAGGTGGTGACCGCCCCGGGTGCCGTCTCCGGATGGCACCACCACGACCGCAACGAGTCGAGCCTGTACGTCGTACGCGGGGTGCTGCGCCTCGAGTTCGAGGGCCATGAAGGCCATCTCGACGCCGAGGCCGGCGACTTCGTGCACGTGCCGGCCTGGACCGTGCACCGCGAGTCCAACCCCACCGACGAGCCGTCCCTCGCGGTGATCGCGCGCGCCGGTGGCGGCATCCCGACCGTCAACGTCGGCGGCCCGCCGCCCGGGCATTAGGGCACGGGCACTGGCGCGTGGTGTTGTCGAGCTGTGGGCGGAGTGTGGACGACGTGTTGCCCGGGCGTGGATTCGGCTCCCTAGGTTCGGAGGCATGACGAAGCCGCCCGCAGCGCAGCAGTCCACCGCCGCCGACGCCCGCACCTTCCCGGGCGCGGTCGCCAACCCGCGCCGTACCCAGATCTGAGTCCGCTCCGATCCAGACCGGCCAGCACGTGCGGCGATGCCCTAGGTTGCGGCCATGCGCATCCTGATCCTGGGCGCCGGCTTCGGCGGGCTCGAGCTGGCGGCCACCCTCGCGACCGGGGCCGGTGACGCCGTCGAGGTCACCCTGGTCGACAAGGCCGAGGGCTTCGTCTTCGGCTTCTCCAAGCTGGACGTGATGTTCGGCCGATCGAGCGCCGAGCACGTCCTGCACCGGTACGCCGACCTCGCGCCGCCCGGCGTACGGTTCGTCGCCACCACCGTCCGCGCCATCGACCCGGAGGCCAAGCGGGTCGAGACCGATGCCGGTCCCCTGGACTGCGACGTCCTCGTGGTCGCCCTCGGTGCCGACCTGCACCCCGGTGCCACGCCGGGACTGGTCGAGCACGGGCACGAGTTCTACACCGTCGCCGGTGCCTTCGGTCTCCGCGACGTGATCGATGCCTTCCCCGGCGGCGACGTCGTGGTCGCCGTGACCTCGACACCGTTCAAGTGTCCGCCCGCGCCGAGCGAGACCGCCCTGCTGGTCCACGACCACCTGCGCGAGCGCGGACTGCTGGACCGCTCCACGGTGTCGCTGGTGATGCCGCTCGGCGTGCCAATCCCGCCGTCGCCGGAGGCGTCCGCCGCGCTACTGACCGAGTTCGAGCGCCGCGGGATCGCTTGGCACCCCGGCCAGCTGGTGCGCTCGGTCGAGCCGGGTCGGGCGGTGCTCGACGACGACACCGCGATCCCCTTCGACCTGCTCCTGGCCGTGCCGACCCATCGCGCACCCGACGTCGTCGTCGAGTCCGGGCTGGCCGTCGACGGCTGGATCCCGGTCGACCCGCTCACCCTGCAGACCCGCTTCGACGACGTGTACGCCGTCGGCGACGTCACCAGCGTCGGGACCCCCAAGGCCGGTGTCTTCGCCGAGGGTCAGGCCGCGGTCGTCGCCGCACAGCTGGTCGCGCGAGCACGCGGCGAGGCCAGCGCCACGACGTACGACGGCCGCGGCGTCTGCTACCTGGAGTTCGGCGCCGACCAGGTCGCCAAGGTCGACGTCACGTTCCTCAGCGGCCAGGCGCCCGTCGGCACCCTCCAGGGCCCCTCCACCGAGCTCGCCCGTGACAAGGAGACGTTCGGGGCGGAGCGGATCCGGCGCTGGTTCGGGCGGGACTGGACCCCGTGACCCATCGAGTGACGCCAAATGGCTGCTGATCGTGCGATTTCACAGCCAGTTCGCGTCACTCGACACACGTAGGCGGGCCTCAGCGGGCGTCTGTGGTGCGGTACTGCCCGCGGTAGAACAGCAGCGGTGCGACGTCGTCGTCACCGTCGTCGTCGGTGACCAGGTCGAGGACGCGGCCGATCACCACGAAGTGGTCACCTGCCTCGTGCACGGCATGGATCGAGCAGTCGATGTGGGCGATCGCACCCTCGAGCATCGGCGACCCGCTCTGCGGCGCCGGCGTCCACTTCACCTCGGCGAACTTGTCCGTGCCCCGGCTAGCCATCGTGTTGGACAGGTCGGCCTGGTCGGAGCCGAGCAGGTTGACGCAGAAGCGGCCCGAGCGCTGGATCAGCGGCCACGCGCGCGAGGTCTTGGCCGGGACGAAGAGCACCAAGGGCGGGTCGAGCGAGACGCTGGAGAAGGACTGACAGGTCAGCCCGACCGGCTCGTCGTTGCTGACCGCGGTGACCACGGTGACGCCGGAGCCGAAGCGGCCGAGCACGTCGCGGAAGCGGCGGGCGGCGTACACCGCCTCGGGGTCGTCGTGGACGGCGATGTCCTCGCCCGGGCGGAACTCGAAGTCAATCTCCTGGTCACCGAGCCAGGAGATGATCAGCTCGGGGCTCGGCCAGGTCTCCCGGGCGTCCGGGCTCATCCCTTCCGGAATTTCGGCGCTGGGAATTTCGCCGCTGGGTTCCGAGGTCATGCGAGCAAGTCTTTCACTGGCTCGTTCACTGGTCTCCGGCACCGAAGTTGTGTCCCCAGTAGGAGACGGCCGTGGACTCGCGAGCGACCCACCTGCTGTCGTCGACGGTGAGGCCCTCGGTGCCGAACTCGATGTCGAAGCCGCCGGGCGACTTCACGTAGAACGAGATCATCTCGTCGTTCATGTGCCGGCCGAGCGTGGCCGACAGCGGGGCCTTGTGCTTGCGCACCCGCTCCAGCGCACGACCCACGTGGTCGAGCTCGTCGACCTCGAGCATGATGTGGACGCACTTGGACGCGTTGGGCATCGGCAGGAAGGCCAGCGAGTGGTGCCGCGGGTTGACCCCGAGGAACCGCAGCCACACCTTGGAGCCGGGCTCCTTGCCGACGAACTCCCCCGGCATGCTCATCGAGTCGCGCAGCCGGAAGCCGAGCACGTCGGCGTAGAAGCGCAGCGCCTCCACGTCGTCGGTCACGGGCAGCACGATGTGGCCCATCCCCTGGTCACCGGTGACGAACTTCGCGGCGTACGGCGTGACGACCGGGCGCGACTCGTAGGTGATGCCGTGGAAGAGCTCGAAGACGTTGTCGAACGGGTCGGAGAAGCGGACCAGCTCCTGCACGCGGCGCTCCGCGAGCTCCTCCGTGGTGCCCTCCTCGAAGTCGACCCCGGCCTTCTGCAGGTGCTCGCGAGCCTCCTGCAGGGCGCGGTGGTCGGCGAGCTCCCAGCCGACGCAGCCGAGCTGGTCGACGTCGGACGGGTAGACGACCAGGCGCGCGGAGACCGCGTCGATCCGCCAGTACTGGTTGTCCGGGTCTGGTCCCCGGCCCTCGGCCAGGCCGAGCACCTTGCCGGCGAAGGTCTTCCACTGCTCGAGGTCCGTGCTGGCCACGCGGACGTAGCCCATGGACTTGATGTCGATCGTCATGACCCCTCCGGTGATCGAGCCTGTCGAGATTCAACGTGACGGTTCAGGAACGCGGTCGAGATCTCGGCGAACTCCTCGGCCGCCTCGATCTGAGCCCAGTGCCCACAGTTCGGGAAGACATGCAGCTGCGCCTTCGGGATCAGCTTGAGCGCGGCGAACGCGCCGTCGAGCGGGTTGACCCGGTCCTCGCGGCCCCAGGTCAGCAGGGTGTGCTTGCGCAGCTTGTGGGCCTCGCGCCAGAGCATCCCGTCCTCGGCGGTCTCGGGGTTCCAGAAGGACATCCCCATCGACCGCATCGCGTCCTGGGCACCGGGCGCGGTCGCGTCGGCGAACCGCTCGGCGACCAGCTCGTCGGTCACCAGCGCCTGGTTCACGACCATCGTCGAGATGAAGGCCCGCAGCCGCTCCGGCGTCGGGTCGGCGCCGAAGTCCATCAGCCGCTGCACGCCCTCGGTCGGGTCGGCGTGGAAGAGGTTGAGCGACAGGCCACCCGGGCCCATCAGGATCAGCCGTCCGACACGGTCGGGGTAGCTGAGCGCCAGGCGCATCGCCGTACCGCCGCCCAGGCTGTTGCCCAGCAGGTGGATCCGGTCGATGCCGAGCTCGTCGAGCAGCTTGACGACGTAGTCGGCCGAGTGCCGGTAGTAGTTGCCTACCACCGGGGGCTTGTCGGAGGCACCGAAGCCGGGCTGGTCGACGAGCAGGGTGCGGTACGACGCCGCGAAGTGCGGCAGCGCGCGGCCGAAGTTGGACCACGCCGAGGCGCCGGGCCCGCCGCCGTGCAGCATCACCAACGGCAGCGCGCCGTCGGCACTCTCACCGGCCTCGTAGTAGTTGAGGGTGATCTCCCCTGCTTTGGCGGAGTGCTGCACGGACTCCTTGGTGAAGGTCACGGTCAGTACATCCCCGGGTCGACCTTGTGCCCGAACTCGTGGGCGCCGTACATCTGCAGCGCCCGCTCGGGGTCGTTGGCCGCGTGCACGCGACCCGCGTGGGCGTCGCGCCAGGCGCGCTGCAGGTAGGTGCCCTGGGCGAGCGCCCGGCCACCGGAGGCCTCGAAGAGCGAGTCGATGGCGTCGATCGAGCGCTGGGTGCCGAGCACCTGGTCGCGACGGACCTTCAGGCGCAGGCCGAGCGGGATCTTCTCGCCCTTGGCGACGTGGGCCTGCTCCTCGCGGATGTTGTTGACCAGCAGCGCCCAGGCCGCGTCGATCTCCGAGGAGGCCTTGGCGATCCGGACCGCGGCGAAGGGGTCGAGCGACGCCTTCTCACCCAGGTACGCCGCCCGCACGCGCTTCTGCTGCATGTCGACGTGCTCGGCGTACGCGCCGGCCGCCATACCGATGATCGGCGTGGTGATGGTGCCGGTGAAGATCGAGTGGAACGGCAGCTTGTAGAGGTCGGAGGTGTTCTGCTCCTGACCCGGGCCGAAGCAGCGGCCGGTGTCGCCCATCGACAGCGTGAACGCGTCGGGCACGAAGACGTCCTCGACCACGATGTCGTTGGAGCCGGTGCCGGAGAGGCCGACCATGTGCCACACGTCGTTGATCGTGTAGTTCTCGCGCGGGACCATGAAGGTCTTGAAGTCGACCACCTGGTTGTCGTCGTTGAAGACGAGGCCGCCGAGCAGCACCCAGCTGCAGTGGTCGCAGCCGGACGAGAAGCTCCACTTGCCCGACAGGATGTAGCCACCCTCGGTCAGCTTCGCCTTGCCGGTCGGGGCGTACGACGAGCTCAGCCGCGTCGTCGAGTCGTTGCCCCACACCGCCTGCTGCGCCTCGTCGGAGAAGAGCGCGACCTGCCACGGGTGCACGCCGACCACGCTGGAGACCCAGCCGGTCGAGCCGCACGCGCCGGCGATGTCGCGGACGGCGGTGTAGAAGTCGATCGGGTCGGCCTCGTGGCCGCCGAAGCGCTTGGGCTGCAGCAGCCGGAAGAAACCGACCGCCTCCAGCTCCTTGATGGACGCCTCGGGGACGACGCGAAGTCGCTCGGCCTCGTCGGCCCGCTCCCGGATACCGGGCAGCAGGTCACGGACGCCGTCGAGAACAGCCTGGGACATGGACTTCTCCTGTCGTGGTGGGACAGAGGAATACTAGAACACGTTCTCGTTTTGGTCGAGACGGAACCCGCCGTACGCCGTGAACGTTGTGTTTCGCGTCGCCCCGGAGGAAGAATCCCGCAGGTGGAGACCTCCCGCAGGACGTTGCTCCGGCGGTGGGGAGGGCGCGCGGTCGGCCTGACGATCACCGGGATCGGGCTGTACGTCGTCGCGCCGAGCCTGTTGACGATGTTCCAGGCCTGGCCGGAGCTCGCCCGGGTCGACGTCCCGTGGTTCTTCGTCCTCGCCGGGCTCCAGCTGGGCCGGCTGGTGTCGCTCTGGTGGCTGACCAAGCTGGCGCTCGCACCGGCGTACGCCGCGGCCGACGACGCCGTACCGCACCTGGGCTGGGGTACGACGGCCACCGCCCAGCTGGCCGGGAGCGCGGCGGCAAAGGTGCTCCCCGGCGGCGGAGCCACCGGCGGCGTGGTCCAGGCCAAGGTGCTCATCGACGCGGGCCAGCCGGGGCGTTCCGTCGCGTCGGGCCTCACGGCGATCGGCCTGCTCAACAACGCCGTCCTCTTCCTGCTCCCGGTCCTCACGATCCCCGCCCTCCTCATCGGGCCTCCCCCGGCGGAGCAGCTCCAGCTCGGTCTAGTCGTCTCCGTGATCCTGGCCGCCGTCATCGTCGCGATCAGCGTCACCGCCCTGACCTGGCCCGGCATGCTCCGGGCGACCGGCCACGGGATCGGCCGGCTCGTCCACGTCGTACGCCCGAAGGTGACCGCCGCCGGCGTCGCCGAGGCACTGTTGGCCCAGCGCACCCGGATCGCCGACGCGTTCCACGGCCGCTGGTGGCGATCGGTCTTCGCCATGGCGGCGAGCCGGATGTTCGACTACGCCTCCCTGGTCGCGGCGCTCGTCGCCTTCGGCGCCCACGCCCGACCGTCCGAGGTCCTCCTGGCGTACGTCGTCTCGCAGGCGCTCGCGATCGTCCCCATCACGCCCGGCGGCGTCGGGTTCGTCGACCTCGGCCTCACCGCCATGCTGGTGCTCATCGGCGTACCCGCCGACACCGCCGTCATCGGCACGCTGCTCTACCGGCTGTTCTCGTTCTGGCTGCCGATCCCGCTCGGCCTCGTCGCCTGGACGGGGTGGCGGATCTCGCGTCGCTAGCTTGCGAGGACGAAATACCGCAGCCAGACGTAGAGCCAGGCGATCACGAGCGACGCAAACGTGACGACCAGCCCGTAGCGGGTGAACCGCCAGAAGCTGATCGGGTGACCCGCTTTGGCGGCGATCCCGAGCACGACGACGTTGGCGCCCGCGGCGACGGCGGTGGTGTTGCCGCCGAGGTCGGCACCGAGGACGAAGGCCCACCACAACGGGCTGCCGGACCCGTCGTTGGGTGAGGCCGCGACCATGTCGTCGACGATCGGGACGGTCGCCGCGGTGTAGGGGATGTTGTCGACGAAGCCGCCGACGATCCCGGAGCCGAAGAGCAGCACGGTCGAGGCGAGCAGCTCGTGCTCCCCCATCGCGTCGGCGGCGTGGCGACCGAGGCCGCCGATCACGCCGACCTCGACCAGGCCGCCGACGAGCACGAAGAGCGCCATGAAGAAGGCAAGCGTCGTCCACTCGATCTCGGCGAGGAACTCCTCGGGCGTCGCCCGCGCGACCACGACCATCGCCCCGGCGCCGAGCATCGCCACGATCGACGGGTCGAGGTGCAGCGCCGTGTGCAGGCTGAAGGCGACCATCACGATCCCCAGCACGACCAGGCACCGCACCAGCCGACGGCGGTCGACGATGGCCTCGCCCGGCCGGATGTCGGCGATGTCGTTGAGCGTCTCGACCGCGAGCTCGCGGCGGAAGAGGAAGCGGGTGAGCAGGATCAGGCCACCGATCAGCACGACGGTGATCGGCAGCGAGTGGACCAGGAAGTCGTTGAAGGTCAGCCCGCCGCGGCTCGCGATGATGATGTTGGGTGGGTCGCCGATCAGGGTCGCCGTACCGCCGATGTTGGCGGCCAGGATCAGGGTGATCAGGTACGGCACCGGCGACAGCCCGAGTCGCTGGCAGACCGAGAGCGTGACCGGTGCGACCAGCAGCACGCAGGTGACGTTGTCGAGGATCGGCCCGACCGCCGCGGTCACGAGGATCAGCAACGTCATCAGCCGCGCCGGCTGGCCTCGCGACGTCCGCGCCGCCCACAGCGCCAGGAACTCGAAGAGCCCGGTGTGCTTGAGGATCCCGACGATCACCATCATCCCGAAGAGCAGGAAGATGACGTTCCAGTCGACGCCCGTCTCGCGGCTGAAGAAGGCGCTGTCGGCGTCGACGAGACCGATCGCGGTCATCGCCGCGACGCCGCCGAGCGCCGCCGCGACGCGGTGCACCTTCTCGGTCGCGATGAAGGCGTAGGTGACGGCGAAGATCGCGACGGCGGCCAGGACGACGGTGTGGTTCACGGGCGGCTCACGAGTGGCTCACGAGAGCGGGACGTCGAGCTCCACGAGCTCGAGCCGCACCGACTCGACGCCGTACGGTCGGGTGGCCGACTGGACCGGACGCAGCAGCGGCCGCACCGCGACCGCTGCCGCGCCCGGCAGGCCTCCGACCGTCCACGACGCCACGGCGTCGGCCAGCACGGACTCGGCGGCCAGCTCGGCGTCGGGCCAGGGATCGGCGTACGGGTCACCCGGCGCCGGTGGCGGGATCCGGATGGTGAGCTCGACCAGGAGCAGCACGGGTACGCCGTCGCGGGTGGTCGCCCGTACGCCGACCGGCATCTCGTGCTCCAGCGCCAGCTGCGCCTCGAACCTCTCCAGCACGGGCACCCGCCAGGCGAACCCGCGACGGTGCACCCTGCGCACCACACCCCGGCGCACGACGACGACCACCTGGTCGGCGACCACCCGGCGTACGGCGACCGCCACGACCGCGAGCACCACGACCACCCCGAGCAGGACCAGCAGCCAGGGCGAGGACGGGTCGACGACGGCACGCGTCTCGGCTCTTGTCATGGTGGTCTCCCTCCGGTCCGACACCTCGAGTCTTCGGGAGCGGAGGGCTCCGCTGAATGGGGTCTACCACCCATCTCGGCCCCGATCGGGCTCCAGACGTGGACCCGGCGACCATCCGTCGGAGAGGCTGGCGGCGTGCCGCTCTACTGGAAGGTCTTCCTCATCAACGGCACCGTCCTGTGCGCTGCGACCCTGGCCCTCGTGCTGGCGCCGGTGAGCGTGTCGCGCCAGGTCGTGGTCTCCGAGGTGCTCGTGCTGGCGGTCGGCCTCGGCGTCATGCTGCTCGCCAACGCCCTGGTGCTGCGCTCCAGCCTGGCCCCGGTGGATCGGGTCATCCGGGAGATGCGGGCCGAGCAGACCACCAGCAACGCGAAGGCTCTCGCCGCCCAGGAGGCCGAACGACACCGGATCGCCCAGGAGCTGCACGACGAGGTCGGCCAGAACCTCACCGTGGTGCTGCTCGGCCTCAAGCAGGTCGAGCAACGCGCGCCCGCCGACATCGCCGCCGAGCTCGCCCTGCTCCGGGAGGCGACCCGCGACGGCCTCGACGACGTACGGCGGGTGGCGCGCCAGCTGCGTCCAGGGGTGCTGGAGGACCTCGGCCTCACCAGTGCGCTCGCGTCGCTGACCAACGACTTCGCCGAGCACAGCGGCGCGTCCGTACGGCGGATCGTCGCGCCGGGGCTGCCGGCGCTCACGGGCGAGGCCGAGCTCGTTCTCTACCGAGTCGCCCAGGAGGCGCTGACCAACGCGGCTCGCCACGCCCGGGCAGACTCCGTCGCACTGTCGCTGACGCGGGTCGGCGACCGGGTCGTGCTCGAGGTGGCCGACGACGGGCACGGGTTCGACGCCACCCGCGACGGCGCCGGGCTCCGCGGGATGCGCGAGCGGGCCAGCCTGGTCGCCGGCGACCTGAGTGTCACCAGCAGCCCACGCGGTACGACGGTCCGGCTCGCCGTACCGGTGGTCCCGGCATGACCGCCCGCGTGCTGCTCGCCGACGACCACGCGCTCGTACGGCGCGGTGTCCGGCTGATCCTCGACCAGGAGCCGGACCTCAGCGTCGTGGCAGAGGCCGGCGACGGCGCCGAGGCCGTCGAGCTGGCTCGCAGCACCGACGTCGACCTCGTCGTCCTCGACATCGCGATGCCGCGGATGACCGGGCTCCAGGCGGCGCGCGAGATCGGCCGGCGTACGGCGCGGGGCGAGCCGCCGCGGGTGCTGATGCTGTCGATGCACGACAACGAGCAGTACTTCTTCGAGTCGCTCAAGGTCGGCGCCTCCGGCTACGTGCTCAAGTCTGTCGCCGACGAGGACCTTGTCGAGGCGTGCCGCGCGGCGCTGCGCGGGGAGGCCTTCGTCTATCCCGGGGCGATGAGCGCCCTGGTCCGCGACTACCTGGACCGGATGCGCCGCGGTGAGCGGGTGCCCGAGACCGTCCTCACCGAGCGCGAGGACGAGGTCATCAAGCTGATCGCCGAGGGCAGCTCGTCGAAGGAGATCGCGCAGGCGCTCACGATCAGCATCAAGACCGTCGAGCGGCACCGCGCCAACATCCTGGCCAAGCTCGGCATGCGGGACCGCACCCAGCTGACCCGCTACGCGATACGAGCCGGCCTGATCGAGCCGTGATCAGTCCGTCGCACTCGAGGCGTTGCGCTCAGAGCGACACCGAGCGAGGTCCCGTCGGATGTAGCGCAGGTGCGCCCACTCCTCCTCCAGGATCACGCGGACGCAGTCACCGACGCTGGGATGCCAGTCATCGCTGCCCCACGGGTCGTCACGTTCCTCCGCGAGCAGCTCCGGCGTGGCCGTGGCCAGGAAGTCGGTCACCAGCTGCTGCCGCTCGGCGCGCACCGCGAGGATCTCCTCGTACGCCGGCGGGTCGGCGCGGAAGATCGACATGTCGAAGCCCATCCCTTCGGCACCGGTGAAGATCTGGCCGATCTCGTGGAACGGCTGCTCCATCCGCAGGATCCCGCCGCGGAGCCAGGCATCGGTCGCCAGGACGAGGTGCCGCAGGGTCTGGGCCAGGGACCACTCGTCCTCGACGTGGGCGTCCACCAGGTCCGGTGGCGTGCCCGCCACCGTCTCCTGCCACGCCGCCTGTACGGCGACCCACCCCTCGCGCAGGCCCTCGGGTGTCTGCGCCTTCTGCAGCTCGCGCCCCGGGAACTGCCGGTTGAGCTCGGTCTCCACGAGCGGCACCACGTCGACGCCGTTGACGAAGAGGCTGCCGAAGGCCAGGTCGTGGCTGTCGATGTCGAGTCCGCCGACGTCGACGCTGCGCATCGTCACGCCGCTGACATCGGAGAACCGCAGCGTCGCGCCCTTGAAGCTCGCCTTGACGAAGGTCGCGCCTTCGAACTCGTTCGTGCCTGAGTAGGTCGTCATCGCCCCATCATCACCGCTCTCGGGCACACCCGACAGACGTTCACGACCCGAAGCGGCGCTGCAGGTCGGCGTACGAGATCGCACCGTCGAGGAAGCCCAGCGTCCCGGGGCCGAGGAGCTCCCGGCCCGCGCTCTCGAGCAGGCTCATCGAGGCCCGGGCCAGGCTGCCGCCGAGGCTGACCCGTTTGACGCCGAGTGAGAAGAGCGTGGGTGCGTCGGTGGTGCTCGCCAGCCCGGCCACGACGTTGAGCGGCCCCGGGATCGCGTGGGCGAGCCGCCGGATCGTGCCCTCCTCGACGACGCCGGGCACAAACACGCAGTCGGCACCCGCCTCGACATAGCGGATGGCACGCTCCACCGTCTCGTCGAAGACGTCCCCTCCGGTGCCGGCGAGGTAGGTGTCCGTGCGGGCGTTGAGGACGAAGGTGCCGCGCGGTACGGCGGCCCGGGCGGCCGCGACCCGGTCGACCGCCTCCTCGATGCCGTACAACCCGCCCGTACGGACGTCCTCGATGTTGGCGCCCACCACGCCGAGCGCTGCGGCGCGGGCCACGGACTCTCCGACGTCGTCGGCGGTCACGCCGTACCCAGCCTCGAGGTCCGCGGTCACCGGCACGCTCACCGCTGCCGCGATCCGACCGACGTGGTCGAGCATCGTGTCGCGGTCCAGCGATCCGCCGTCCGGGACTCCCAGGGACCAGGCGATGCCCGCGCTGGTCGTGGCGATCGCCCGAAACCCGACCTGCTCCAGGATCCGCGCGGAGCCCGCGTCCCAGGCGTTCGGGAGCACGAAACCGGGACCGCTGTGCAGAGCGAGGAGCGTCGCTGCCTTGTCGTTCGCGGCTCCGGTGGTCACCGGGCCATCATGCCTCGGCGGCCGGCAACCGCCTATGGACATCGGCGGCCCCGGTGTCCGAGGCTGGGTCGAGACCTGGTTCGAGCGGCTGGAGGCTGTCATGGAGGTGGTGGGCCTGTGGCGCTACCCCGTGAAGTCACTGCAGGGCGAGGCGCTCCGCGTCGCCAGCGTCGAGGGCGACGGCATCCTCGGCGATCGCCGGTGGGGCATCCACGACGAGCGCACGGGTCGGATCCTGACGGCGCGCCGCCGCCCCGAGCTCCTCGCCGCGGCCGCGTCGTACGACGACGACCTCCCAGTCATCGCGCTTCCTGATGGCGGCATCGCCGTCGGCCCGGGCGAGCGGACCGACCGCTTGCTGTCGGAGTGGTTGGGCAGCCCCGTGTCGCTGGTGCCGTCGGCCGAGCCGGGGCGCGCCGAGTACTTCGAGGACGCTACCGACGACACCAGCCAGGCGATCGAGTGGACGATGCCGGACGGCCGGTACGTCGATGCGGCACCGGTCCTGGTCCTCACCACAGCGTCGCTGCGGACCGGAGCCGGTCTCCATCCCGACGGCGTCTGGGACCCGCGCCGCTTCCGGCCCAACATCCTGCTCGACGTCGAGGGCGACGGGTGGGTCGAGGACGGCTGGGTCGAGCGACCCGTCGAGATCGGCAGCGCCGTCGTACGTCCGACCCAGCCCTGCACCCGGTGCACGATGGTGACCAGGGCGCAACCCGGGCTCGACGCCGACAAGGACGTCTTCCGCACGCTCGCGCGTCATCATCAGGGCACGTTCGGCGTCTGGTCCGACGTTGTCACGACGGGGGCGATCGCGACCGGAGACCGGGCCGCCGTGACGGGCGACCCGACCTCCGCACCGTCCTGACATCAGGTCTAGGCCCGGCGGGTCGCGGTCACGATGCGGTACTCCCAGTCGACGACCAGCCCGGTCCCCTCGCCACGGTCGTACTGCTCAGCCAGCGCTACCAGGTCGGCCCGGAGCGCGGCGCGCCCCTGGTCGTCGAGGCGGCCGGCCGCGGCGTACGTCGGCCCGTAGTAGGTGAGGAACAGGTCGGCGAACCCGGCGCCGTCGGCGAAGCGCTGACGCACCGTCGACGTCACCGACCGCACGTCGGTCACGGTGTCGCCCAGGAGCTCGGCGACGACCTCCTCGGTGCCCCACCGGGTCGCGGGCTGAGCACCCGGCGGCGGCGCGACGTGCTTGCCGACGGTCTTGAGGATGCCGCCGACGAAGCCCTCCGGCGTCCAGCTGGCGAGGCCGATCCGGCCACCGGGTCGGCACACGCGCGCCAGCTCGGCGGCGGCCGCCGCGTGATCCGCGGCGAACATGACGCCGATGGCGGACAGGACGGTGTCGAACGTCGCGTCGCCGTACGGCAGGCGCTCGGCGTCGGCCTCGTCGAAGCCGATCATCAGGTCCTCCGCCGCGGCGCGGCGCCGCGCGATCTCGAGCAGCTCCGGCACGTAGTCCATGCCCACGGCCTCGGCCGAGCGACGTGCGGCGGCCAGGGCGACGTGGCCGGTGCCGGTGGCGACGTCGAGCACGCGGTCGCCGGGTGCGACGCCGACGTGCTCGACGAGGTGCTCCGACACGGGCACCGTCAGGGCGGCGATCCGGTTGTAGTCACCGCTGCTCCAGACCTTCTGCTGCTTGTTGCGCAGCTCGGTCAGGTCAGTCGTGATGGTCATGCTGGTTCCTTTCGTGGTGTCGTACGCCGACGCGGTCGCGCCGGCGACGGAGGTGATGGCCGCGGAGACGTGCTCGAGCCGGAGGCCGGCTCGGAGCACCGCCTCCGCGACCAGTTCGGCCGTGTCGGCCTCGTAGAGCAGGAAGCACGTCTCGTCCTCGGGGACGAAGATCGACCGCAGGTAGCGCACCGCCCGTCCCTCGCAGGACAGCTCGGTGCCGGCCCGTTCGGCCAACATGACGTGGTGCCGCGCTACGACGTGGTCGCCGTGTGCGACGTAGAGCTCGACGAGGTACTCAGCCATGCCTCAACGGTGCTGGCCCGGGAGGGGTGTCCGAAACTGCGGAAGACCCGAGGAAATGACCCCAGGAACAACCCCAGTTGACACCGCGTAGGCGTCAGGGAGTCGGCTCGTCCAGCTCCTGCAGCCGGGGTCCGAGCTCCATCCGGGAGCGGATGCCGAGCTTGGTGTAGGTGTTGCGCAGGTGGAACTCCACCGTGCTCACGGTGACGACCAACGTGCGCGCGATCTCCTTGTTGGCCAGGCCTTGCGCGGCCAGCTCGGCGGTGCGGCGTTCGGTGCTGGTGAGCCGGCCGGCGGCGGGACGACGCGCCCCGACGCGGTCGAGCTCGGCCCGCGCGTCGGCTGACCACCCGCTGGAGCCCATCGCGTCGAACCGCGCGACGGCGCGCTCCAGCGACGTACGGGCGGCGCCCCACTTCCGTGATCGGCGCTCGGCCCGGCCCAGGAGGAGCCAGGTGCGCGCCTCGTCGAACGCCAGCCCGAGACCGCCGTACGCCGTCGCCACCGCGGCGAGCTCCTCCGCATGGCCGTCCGACCACTCGCGGGCGAGGGCGATCGAGGCTGCCCCGCGCCGTGCTGCGAGCCGCGCCCAGGTGTGGTCCTGCTCCTTGCCCGCCGCGGCGAGCACGTCGACCACCCCGCGCGCCTCGTCGTACGACCCGTCCTCGACCAGCGCCTCGACCAGGTCCGGCGCGGCAGGGAACGCACCCGGGTCGAGCACTCCCACTCGTTGGGTGTGGTCCCAGACGGTGCGCAGGTGCCGGGCGCCCTCGGCGGGGTCCTTGTCCAGCAGCGCCACCAGCCCCAGCGTCCGGGTGGCTTCCAACCAGTCCCAGCGGATGCCCATCGACTCGGCCTGCGCCACCGCCCGGCCCGCCCACTCCCGTGCAGCGGCGGCGTCGCCGCGGCCGGCGAAGAGCAGGCCCCGGCAGCGCTCGTACATCGGCCAGTGCAGGAGGCTGCTGTCGGCGGACGCCGCCCACTCGTCCAGCAGCTCCTCGGCCGCGTCCCACCTCCCCGTCCGCAGCTCGAGCTCGCACAGGTGCAGCCGAGCGAGGGCGTACGACGAGGGCTCGGCGCGCTCGGCCGCGATGGAGCGGAAGCCGTCGAACCTCGCCCGGGCCGGTCCGGGCTCACCGCGCCACACGTGGCGCTGCCCGACGACCCGGCCCGGGGTCCGCGCCAGGAACGTCGGATCGCCGGGCAGGGCGTCGTGCTGCTCGGCGATGTCGGACACGGGCCGGCCGCGCAGAGCCTGCGTCCACACCTGGGTGTAGAGCGCCAGCCGTTGGTCCTCGGCGGTGCCGGACACGGAGGCCGAGACGGCATCGGCGGCACGCGCATCGGCGAGCGCGACGTGGCGGACCTCGATGACGGCTTCGTTCTCGGCCAGGTGGCACAGCACCCGAAGCCGCAGGGCGGCGTCGTCGCCGGCCTCGTCGAGTGCCCGCTGCAGCAGGTCGAGGATGTCGTCGTTGGTCCGGACCACGCCGCCGGTCAGCAGAATGCAGGCCCGCACCCGGTCTACGCGGTCCGGCAGGGCGTCGATCCGAGGAGTGAGCAGGTCGGTGAGGCGCTGCTTCTCCCCCGCACCGAACAGGAGTCGTGCCAGCACCATGACCCGCTCCACGTCGGCCGAGCCGTCAGGCGTCAGGCGCAGGGCGTGCGTGGCCAGATCGACGGCCAAGCGGGTGGATCCGCGGGCAGCAGCCCGGGCCACGGCCGCGTCCAGCCGTGCCGCGACGGTCTCGTCCGGCTCGGTTCGGGCCAGGGCGAGGTGGAGGGCGCCGCGCGGCTTGTCGATGACGACGTCGGCGAGGTCGCCGTGCAGACGCCGTACGTCGTGCTCGGAGGCCGCGCGCTTGGCGACCGCCGCGAGGAGCGGGTGGGCGGCCCGCACGCGCTCGCCGTCGATCCGCACCACCTCGGTCGCGTGCTCGAGCGCGTCGTCGCCGGCGAGCTCGCGGACCTGGTCGACACGCAGGTCGGCGTCCAGCGCGAGTGCGAGCAGGACCCTGCTCCCGACGGCGTCGAGATCAGCGACGCGCAGCCCCAGCGCATCCTCCACGGCCTCCGGGACGGGCAGGTCCTCGCCGAGGGCTTCGAGGTCGACGCGGGCCAGCATCCGGCCCACCTCCAGAGCGAAGAGCGGGTTGCCCAACGTCGTGTCGTAGACCCGGCGCAGCAGGTGGTGCGGAAGGCGGAGACCCAGGCGGGAGGCCAGCAGCTGTCGCGTGGCACCCAGGCTGATCGTCGAGATCCGCAGCCGCTCCAGCCGGTCGTCGGCGAAGGCACGCTCCAGCGGTGTCCGGCCGCCAGGACGGCGAGAGAGGAGCACGGTGACGTCCTCGGACTGCAGGCGCCGGGCGACGTAGGCGAGGGCGTCCTGGGAGGACTGGTCGAGCCACTGCACGTCGTCGATGGCGACGACCACCCGCTCGTCTGCGGCCAGGACCCGGACCGCCGACAACACGGCGAGCGAGACCAGGTGGTCCGTCGGCGGGTGGTCGTCGGCGTCGGCGCGGTAGAACGCGACCTCCAGGGCGTGCAGCTGAGGCGCAGGAACCGAGCCGAGCTCCTCGGTCGCTACGTCGTCGAAGAGATCGATGAGACCGGCGAAGGGCAGGCCCGTCTCGGCCTCGCTGGCCCGGGCGACCAGGACCCGCATGCCCCGGTCGTGACCGAAGGCGAGCCCCTGCTCCCACAGGCTGGTCTTCCCGACACCGGGGTCACCCTCCAGGACGAGCGCTCCGACGCTGCCGTCGGCTCGGTCGACCAGACGACGGATCGCCTCGAGCTCGTCGTCGCGCGCGACCAGGGCACCCGGCCGCGCAGCGGTGCCGGTCGCGTCGGGTGGGGACGGGCCCATGACCGCATGATGGCAGCCCGGAGGATGCGCGCGCATCGATGATTCAGCGGCAGCTCGTGCTGGGCGTCGACAGCGGCCGATCGCCGAGAGCACTATGGACGAGCGGTGACGGCGAGAGACGGCGGCCGGATCGAAGGAGATGGGTCATGGCGTTGGTGACGGATGTGCGCGTGCGGCAGCCGGCCGCGAACGACCTGGTGAGCGACCGGTTCGTCGTCTCGGGCATCGGCGCCGGGTTCGAGGGGACGATCGGCGTACGCGTGCTCGGCCCGGCGGGCAAGGTCCTGGCGACCGACTCTGCGCAGTCGAGCGGTGGCGGGATCGGCGTCGGCGAGTTCACGACCCGAGTCCGCATCCCAGACCCTCCGCGCCCTGGGACCCGGCTCACGGTCCAGGTGTTCGGCGACAACCCCGGTCTGCCGGACGAGGGCCCGAGCCCCGGCTTCAACACCCGCACCGTGGAGGTGATCTGCTTTCCGGAGTCGCACGGCTTCCTCCTGTACCGGGTGGAGTCCGGCGACACGCTGACCGGGATCGTGCGCAAGCTCAAGCCGTTCACCAAGGTCACGGTTGCGCAGATCGTGAAGGCGAACCCGCGGATCCAGGACCCCGATCAGATCCGGGTCGGCTCGCGGCTCCGCGTGCCGCTCCAGGGCTGACCCAGGCACGCTGCTGCGGCGGTTCACGCCTCACGCGGGGTGGCGCGGGCGTAGGCCTCCCACGACGACAGGATCGGGCCGGACACGTCCCAGTCCTTCGGCGCCTCGAAGTACTCCGGGTGTTGCTTCTCGGTGTACGCCCGGATCTCGGGTGGTACGTCGTCGAGCCCGCGGATCGTCTTGCGGCTATGCAGCCGGCCGGTCATCACGCCGCCCTCCAGCCCGGAGCCGCCCATCCGCATCCAGGGCCAGAACGGCGAGACGCGGGAGAACCCGGCCCGGAAGTGCGCCGAGGCCAGGTCGCGGTCCTCGAGCTCGCGCTTGGAGGTGTAGATGACGAAGTGCTCCGACGGGTTGATCGTCTCGCCCGTCGAGGACCTCGGCCAGCCCGACGGAGTGACCGGGTTGGGGTACTCGTGCGCGTAGTCCCACTCGAGCAGCACCTCGTCGCCGTACACCGCCCACGGGAGGATGAACGGAAGCGACCCGTCGTCGGCCGCATCGACGTTCTCGTTCATGTGGACGCCGTGCTCCTCAGCGTCACCGACGTGCAGCTTCGGCATCTCGAGGGTGAGCTCGCCGCCGATCTTGTCGTTGAGGAACGGGAAGACCTCGACCGTCTCACCGGTGAACGGGTTGTCCCAGGTCTCGATCACCGCGCCCGTGCGCAGGTCGTAGAAGAAGCCCGTCTCCTTGCCGCGCATCTGCAGGCGCTCGTCCGCGCCCTCGCCGACGAACCGGACCTTCGTGATCCCCGTGCCGGCGTACCCGAAGAGCGGCTGCAGCCGAGAGGTCCCGACCGAGGCGTACATCGCGCCGTGGAACGTCGAGACGAGCGGGTCCTCGCCGAACGTCCCCCACGTCTTGCCGAACGCGTAGAGGTTGTCGCGCGGCGACGAGGCAAGGTCGAGCGGGACGGAGCTGGTCACGGCGGGAGGCTAGCAGCGCACGCTGGTCATGGGACGACGACGACCTTGCCGAGCGCCCGCCCCTCCCCCACGTGTGCGAGAGCCTGGGCGACCTCGTCGAGGGTGTAGGTCCGGTCGACGTGGATGCGCACGTCACCGCTCGCACACAGCGCCGCCAACGGCTCGAACTCTGCCGGCCCCTGCCGTACGGCGAGCACACCGATCGAGCGCGCGCTGAGGAGTCCGACAAGGGACCCCGCCGTCAGCACGTGCAGGAGGGTCGGGACGGGTCCGCCCACACATCGACAGCGGCCGCCGACCGCGAGCGCCCGCCGGTAGGCGAGCACCGAGCGGTCTGCGACCAGGTCGAGGATGAGGTCGTACGGCGTGGACGTGCGCGTGAAGTCGGCGCGCGCATAGTCGAGGACCTCGTCGGCGCCGAGGTCCCGCATGAAGTCCAGCTTGGTTGCGTTGTCCACGCCCGTGACGTGTGCACCGGCCCGCTTCGCGAGCTGGATCGCGAACGTGCCCGACCCGCCGCCCGCCCCGTTGACCAACACGCGCATGCCGGGGGTGGCTCGCTCGGTCCCCTGCCACGCGATCGCCCCTGCCTGCGGGATGGTCGACGCTTCCACGAACGAGAGCCCGGGCGGCTTGAGAGCCAGCGCTCTCTCCGGGACGATCGCGAGCTCGGCGAACCCGCCCTTCAGCGCCAGGTTGTCGGCGTACACCTCGTCGCCGCGTCGGAACCGGCTCACCCCGTCGCCGACCTCGTCCACGACGCCCGCGATGTCGGACCCCAACACCGGGCGAGCCGGGGCGCGAAGACCGCCCAGGCGTGCGTACGCCGGCGACCCGCGGAGGCACTCCCAGTCGCTGAGGTTCACCGAGGTCGCGGCGACCTGGACCCGCACCTGGCCGCGACCGGGCGCCGGTGTCGGCGCCTCCTCCAGGCGCAGCACCTCGACGCCGCCGTACCTCTCCTGGACCACGCGTCGCACGGAACCTCCTGGCGATCGACCCGCCGAGACGGGTGCTGCACGCAGCCTAGGGCCGCCGCTGGCGTCAACTTTCCGTGTCGTCGGCCGCGTCGTCGTCCCCGGCGTCGTGGATCAGGAAGTGCCAGACCAGGGCGTGCCCCAGCGCGACCAGGAGGACCAGGAGGAGCGCCTCGACCTGTATCGGTCGCAGGCCGACGAGGTCGGCCGCCCGAGGGAACGCGCCCAGCAGGGCCACCAAGACGTAGACCCCCGCTGCGCCGGCTCGGATCGCGGTGATGCCGGGCTCAGCGTCGGTCGCGAGCAGGCGCAGCGTCGCCACCGCCCCGACGGCGGCGATGATGATGAAGCTGATCCGCCAGACGAGCGGCTCCTCCACCCCGCCCACCTGCGCGAACAGACCCATGAGGGCCGGCAGCAGGAAGGCGAGATAGACCCCGCCGACCGCGCGACGTCGTACGGGATCTCCGACCCAGCGGGTGTCGCGCAGCGTCACCCCCCACCACAACCCGACGAGGGTGAAGCAGGTGGCTGAGAAGACCGCATAGAAGGTACTGACATTCATCGTGCCTCCCTCCCGGGAGTCGTCTCCTCAGTGTCGCGCGGCGGAGCCGAGCCGCGCCTGCCGATTCCCGGAAATTTCGGTCGAAAGGCACTCTTGGTAGGACCAGACAGCGCTTCGTGGAGGGCGTACGTGTGAATCTCGGGAGAAGGTCATGAGCATCGACGCAGAGTGGAACGACAACCCGCGCTCCAGACCAGAGGAGTCGCCGGCCGCGGCTCGCTTGCTGGAGAAGACCGCCCGCGACACCGACCGGTGGCGCTCCGAGGCGAGACGCGAGGCTGCCGCGATCGTGGCAGACGCCCGCACGGAAGCCGGGGAGCTGGTGCAAACCGCACGCGAGCAGGCGGAACGCCTGGTGACCGCGGCTCGGGCCGAGGCCGCGCAGGCGACGAACGACGTCGCTCGACTCCAGCAGGTCGCGACCCAGCACAGAGAGCGGCTGCGAGACCACCTGACCGAGATGCTCAACCGAGTCGACTCCGCTCCTGATGTCGATTGCTAGGTACGTCGGTGGAACCTGACCCGACCGTCGGACATCCGCTCGTGCTCGTAGTGGATGTCGTGGGTTCGATGGTGGTGGAAGGGACAGAGGAGTACGCCGTCGGCGAGGTCGGTGAGGCCGCCCCTCGCCCAAGCCTTGGCCGCATGGTGCGCCTCGCACCAGGCGGCGGGGACGTCACACCCGACCGCACGGCACGTCGGCTGGGTCGCGGCGAGCGCCTTGCGCTGGGCCGGTGAGAACAGTCGGCGGGCCCGCCCGGCGTCGAGCACCTGGCTCGCGCCACCGAGCACCGCGGGGATGATGCTCGCCGTACACGAGAGTCGGCGGGCCTCGGCGGCCGACAGAGGTTCGTCGCCGACATAGCCGACGCCGAGGCCGCTGCGGAGGACCTCGAGGTCGACGGTGACCAACAGGGTGGTCGCGTCACCGCCGTGCAGGGGCAGGCGGGCCGGGTCGACGGCTTCGAGGAAGGACGCGAAGGCGGCACCGAGTCGCTGTCCGTGCGGCTGGCGTTCGTCGGCCGGGAGACCGGGTTCGCGTCGTGGCGACGTGAACGCCTCGAGGTAGGTGAGCAGCCGGTCGCACACGAGATCGGAGACGCGGATGCGGATGTCCGTCGTCCCGTCGCCGTTGCGGCGGGTCGAGAGGTTCGTACGTCGTGCCGCCCGCGCCTCCTCCTGCTCGAGGAGCTTCCGCTCCAGGTCTTCTGCCACCTCGGGCGCCACTACGTCGACCACTCGGCGACCTAGCACCCGCAGGGCCCGCGGCCCGAACCGCCCGGCCTCCTCGACCAGGCGCTCCTCGGCGGCCGTCCGCACCGCGTCGTCGATCTCGTCCGGCAGGTCATCGATCGCCCGCACGACCACCTCCGCCTGAGCGACGTTGATCTCCCCGCGACGTAGCGCTGCCGCCGTGGTCTCGCGCGCCTCCAGGGAGCGGGCAAGCCGCAGCCTGCGCCATTCACCCCGGTCGAGCCGCGCGTGGTGCGCCAGCCACGCCGCAGCATCGCGGGCACCCTCCTCTGCGGCGAGGTCGTCGGCAGAGGCGAGCACGCGCATCCGAAGCTCGTCCGCGCGGTCGATCACGGAGCTCAGCGCCAGCAGCGCACTTCCCTTGTCCTGGGCGGACATATAGATCGGGTCGATGTCGACCACGTCGCGCAGCGCGTCGTCGACGACAGCCACCGCGGCCAGCACGGGGTGGAGGTCGGAGGACGTCTCTGCAGACATGGGCGCACCTTGGCTCGACAGGCGCCCGGGGACTAGAACCGCACGGGACTTCACTGAACGTCGATGTCAGCGCGTCACGAGACGAGCAACGGTCGAGACCGAAGGACTACTACATCGATGCCCCTATTCGAACACATTCTCGATGCGAGGTCAACCTTTCGCTGGGCCGCCTCAGCCGGTCGGTATGCGCGTTTGCCAATCGCCCCAGCCGGTGCCTTCTACCAGCCGATGGAGGTCGGAGCCGTCGGTGCGGACACTCCAGAGTGAGGACACGCTCGCAGGGTTCGTTCTGGTGAACAGGATCTGGTCACCCTCGGGCGAGAACGTGACGTACTTGAAGGTGTGGGCCCCGCCCATGCCCGCCAGCGGTGTGACGCTTCCACTCGCCACGTCGAGGAGTGCGAGCTCGGTAGCACCGCCCGCTTCCGGCGGCTCCCCCTCGCTCGACCGTACGAAGGCGATCTGATCGCCCGTAGGCGACCACACGAGGCCATGAGGCCCTAGTGGGAACTCCTGATCGAGAGTGCCAGGGATCAGCACCCGAGCCTGGGAGCCGTCGGCAGCTGCGACCCCGAGCCCGTCGCTGGAGATGTAGGCGACGTCGGCCCCGTCGGGCGAGTACGTCGCCATCCGTTGCGACCGGGGGTCGTCCGCAGGCAGCCGCCTCGGCGCGGACCCGTCGACAGGGATCTCCGCGCCGCCAGGGACCAGAAGCGACGCGCCATCGGGTGACCACACCGGATCGACGTCGCCTGACGCACTCCACCCGGGGGGCATGGCGAGCAAGGCCTGGCGCACCCCGTCGAGCCCGTAGATCTCGAGCTTCGCGTCCCCGTAGAAGTCGACCCAGGCAGCGACCCGGGTGGAGTCGGGCGACCACGCGACGGCCCACCCGTCACCGGGGAACGACGCGACGCGGCGGCCGGTCGAGTCGCTGATGTTGACGGTCCGGTCACACGTGGGCTCACCGTTTCCACCGCCGTCGCCCCGGTAGGCGAGGTACCTGCCGTCAGGGGACCAGATGGATCCCTCTCCCCAGTAGCCTCCGCAGTCGCCCGCTTCGCTCGGGGCACCGTTGGCGATCCGGCGGCTCTTGCCGTCCCCGTCGGCAACATAGATGTCTCCGTCGATCCCGTACGCCAGAGCGCCCAGGCTCCCCAGCGCAGGCACCGTGCGCCGGGAATCCGCAGGGCCGGGGTCCGCGGAGAGCCGTCGGTGGCTCGCCAGGCCCACCGTCACCGCCAAGATCACCGTCACGATCGCCGCCACCGCACCGGTGGTCCGGCGGTTGCGGGAGCGCCGCCCCTTGTGCAGGACCGCGTCCGCGTCCACGGCACCGGCAGGTGGGTTCCTGCCCGCCTGATCGAAGAGATCCTGCAGATCCGCGGTCATGACAGGTCCTCCGTGACGGGAGCGAACATGGGGGCGGGATCAGGAGGCGCCGTACGCCGAGCGCGATCACCCGCTGCAAGATGAATGCGCAGCGTCTCGGTGCCGCGCGAGAGCCGGCTCTTCACAGTTCCCGGCGGGACGCCCACGATCTGGGCGATCTCCTCGATCGAGAGGTCGTCGGTATATCTCAGGACCAGGACGGCGCGTTGCTTCGCCGGGAGTGCGGCCAAGGCCGCGATCAGAGGCCCGTCGCATTCGTCCACCGCGGCGATGGCGCGCTCACTGGTGGAGTCGACCGACTCCGGGAACGCTTCCACGGGCTGTTCCCGCCGCCACGGGCGGCGCCGAGCGTCGACGTGCTTGCCGACCAACACCCGGTTGGCGTAGGCATCCACGTTGCCACCGCGCACGATCCGCGACCATCGCGGGTACATCGCAACGAGCACGTCCTGTACCAGGTCGTCAGCTGCAGACCAGTCACCGCACAGGAAGAACGCCTTACGGCGCAACGCCGATGCGCGAACGAGCATCCACTCGCGGAACCCGGCGTCATCCGCGACGGGACCGTCTGACGCTGGCCCCGCGGGTTCGACCATGATCGTGTCCTGTCCCTGTCGGCCCTTGTCGGCCCTCACTTACTCATCGTCATGAGCGGACAAGAACGTTCCATCGTCCCAGGAACCGATGGCCGGGCCCAGGGGCACCGTCTCATGCGCGACGAGGGCGAAACCGTGTGGCCGGGCCACCAGTCACGGATCTACGGTGCCCACATGGTGTTGCAGCTCGAGGCGGTGGCGTTCGAGGTCGCTGATGCTGTCGAGGTCGGAGCGTTCTGGGCTGGGCTGCTTCAGCGCGACCCCGTCCAGGAGACGGACGGTGTGCTGCTGCCGGGTGGCCCCACGCAGGTCGGACTTCGCTTCCTGGCCGCCGACACCCAACAGATCGGCCCGCGCCGTCTGCACCTGCACCTGACCAGCACCAGCCTGGAGGACCAGCAGCGGACGGTCACGTCGGCACTGCGACTTGGCGGTCGCCACCTCGATGTCGGCCAAGCTCCCGACGACGAATTCGTCGTGTTGGCAGACCCGGGCGGCAACGAGCTGTGCGTGATCGAGCCACAGAACCGGTTCCTGGCCGGCACCGGCCGGCTCGGCGAGGTCACCTGCGACGGCACCCGAGACGTGGGACTGTTCTGGAGCCACGCGCTCGGCTGGCCGCTGGTGTGGGACCAAGACCAGGAGACGGCAGTCCAGTCACCGCTCGGCGGCACCAAGGTCTCGTGGGGTGGTCCACCGGTCGAACCCAAGCGCGGGCGGAGCCGGCAGCGCTTGGATCTGGTCACGGCTGAGCCCAGCGGGGAGGTCGACCGCCTCGTCTCCCTGGGCGCGACTCCGTTGGCCGATCTCGCCGACGGGTTCGAGCTCGCCGACCCGGACGGCAACGAGTTCAGCCTGCGCGCACGATGAGCGGACCGGGCACTCCGACGCCCTCTGGTTGTCACCCGGTGGGGAGGTCGACCGCGCTGCATTCGTGGGAGCCGCAGAGCCGGTTGCCACGCGGGCCAGGTCAGCTGCTGAGCCGCACCCCTCCGATGCCCGTGGGTCCAAGCTGCCTCGTGTCGCTTGAGCGCGACGGCGTCTCGAGCCACTTGTGGCGCAGGGCTGCTAGGCGTGCGGTCACCGGCTCGCGGGCCACGAACTCCCAACCCGGACCATGGCTCTCCTCCTGCGTCTCCTTGCTGACGCTGACGCGGTCGTGGCCTCGGATCACGCCGTCGAGCTCCCAGACACCGAGGATGATCCCGCCCCACAGAGCGGTGGGGCCCCTGGACACGGCCACAAGGACCCAGGGCGCATCCGTGGCGGCAGCGACTTCGATGCGGCCACGGGTCGCCGGGCTCAAGCTCCACGTCTGTCTGGCGTTCTCCCACACGTGCTGGGGATCGGCGCCGACGAGGCCGCCCACCGAGGCGCCGCCCCAGACGCCGGAGATAGTGACCTGCAGTCCTGGGACGTCGACTGTCACCTCCTGCGCCCTCAGCATCTGGTCGACAGCCCGCGCGGGCGCGCGGAAGTGCAGGTGCCCTGCGACCTCGTTGGCCAGGTGAGGGAGCCCAATGGCGTCGATGACGGCACTTTCGATCTGGAACGCCCTGTCGTTCGACAGGTCCGCGCGGAGGACGTCGACGCGGACCTGATGTCCCCGAGCGTAGATGTCTCGCATCTGGCGGATCTTCTCGTGCTCGAGAGCACGAATGCTGTCCTTGGGAAGCGGCTCCTGTCTGGGCGGCGGCTCGTAGAACTCACCCAGCGTCACATCGTCGCCGACATCGCCATTCTCGAGTGCCTGGACGTACTCGAGCAGGTGCTGCAGCGCTCGACTGTTGCGTCCCTTGCCGACGTAGAAGATTCGGTCCCGCTGTCTCTTGGCAACGTCCGGCTCGAGGTCCTCGTCGACCAGCAGGTACACGTAGTAGTCGTCCATTGCCTCACTATCGAACGATCATGACGTCACGGGAGGACGAACGCCTGGCGGTGTCCTGCCGGTTGGTTCCGCGCTACGCCGTGCCGGAGTTCGCCGCAGCCTTGTCCTGCTCCGCCTTCAGCATCAGCGCGATGTCGATGAGCTGGTCTTCCTGGCCGCCGATCAGCTTGCGGCGACCGGCCTCGAGCAGGATCTTCGCGCCGGAGACGCCGTAGCGGTCGGCCGCGTTGCCGGCGTGCTTGAGGAACGACGAGTAGACGCCGGCGTACCCCATCATCAGCGTCATCCGGTCGAGCTGGCACTCCTCGGGCATGGCCGGCTTGATGACGTCCTCGGACGCGTCAACGATGGTGAGGAAGTCGATGCCCGTCTTCCAGCCGAGCTTGTCGCAGACACCGACGAACGCCTCCAGCGGCGTGTTGCCGGCGCCGGCGCCGAAGCGGCGGACGGAGCCGTCGATCTGGGTGGCGCCCGCGCGGGCGGCGATGACGGTGTTGGAGACGCCGAGGCCGAGGTTCTCGTGGCCGTGGAAGCCGACGGTGGCCTCGTTGCCGATCTCGGCGACGACGGCGGCGACGCGGTCGGCGGTCTGCTCCATCACGAGCGCGCCGGCGGAGTCGACGACGTACACGCACTGGTTGCCCGCGTCGACCATGATCCGCGCCTGCTTGGCGAGCACCTCGGGCGGCTGGGTGTGGCTCATCATCAGGAAGCCGACGGTCTCCAGGCCGAGCTCGCGAGCGAGCCCGAAGTGCTGGATCGAGGTGTCGGCCTCGGTGCAGTGCGTGGCGATCCGGCAGATCTGGCCGCCGTTGTCCTGCGCCGCCCGGATGTCGTCCTTGGTGCCGACACCCGGGAGCATCAGGAAGGCGATCTTGGCGCGCTTCGCGGTCTCGGCCGCGATCCGGATCAGCTCCTGCTCCGGCGTGCGCGAGAAGCCGTAGTTGAACGACGATCCGCCGAGGCCGTCGCCGTGGGTCACCTCGATGACCGGGACACCGGAGTTGTCCAGCGCCTCGACGATGTCGTGCACCTCCTGCGCGGTGAACTGGTGCCGCTTGTGGTGCGAACCGTCGCGCAGGCAGGTGTCGGTGAGGCGCAGGTCGAGGTCGTCGGACCAGGTGCGCTTGAGGGTGTTGATGTCGCTCATCAGAAGGTCCCTTCAGAGGTGGTTTCGAGGCTCGTCGCTAGCGCTCCTCGCACCTCAACCACCGGCCAGGATGGAGCGGGCGATGTTCTGACCGACCTGCGTCGCAGCGGCGGTCATGATGTCGAGGTTGCCGGCGTACGGCGGCAGGAAGTCGCCCGCGCCCTCGACCTCGACGAAGACGGAGACCTTGGTCTGGCCCTGGGTCGCGGCCGACGGCTCGTCGATCTGCGGCTCCTGGAGCAGGCGGTAGCCCGGCACGTACTCCTGCACGGCCTTCTCCATCGCGAAGATGCTCGCGATGATCGCGTCGCGGTCGGCGTCCGGCGCCACGGCGCAGTAGATCGTGTCGCGCATGATCATCGGCGGCTCGGCCGGGTTGAGGATGATAATCGCCTTGCCACGGGCGGCGCCGCCGATCGTCTCGACCCCGGACGCCGTGGTGCGGGTGAACTCGTCGATGTTGGCGCGCGTGCCGGGTCCGGCCGACATGGAGGAGACCGACGCGACGATCTCGGCGTACGACACTCCCCCCGACGACTGGGCGCCGCGCGAGACCGCGGCCACCATCGGGATCGTGGCCTGGCCACCGCAGGTGATCATGTTGACGTTCATCGCGGCGACGTGCTCCTGGCCGTTGACCGGCGGGATGACCGCGGGGCCGACGGCGGCCGGCGTCAGGTCGATCGCACGGATGCCGGCCTCCTCGTAGCGGGGCGCGTACTCGCGGTGCACGTACGCCGAGGTCGCCTCGAAGATCAGGTCGGGCAGCACGTCCTGCTTGAGCAGCCAGTCGACCCCCTCGTGCGTCGACTCGAGGCCCTTGGCCGCGGCGAGCTTGAGCCCCTCCGACGCCGGGTCGACGCCGATCATCCAGCGCGGCTCGATCACGTCCGACCGGAGCAGCTTGTACATGAGGTCGGTCCCGATGTTGCCGGGACCGACGATCGCGGCGGTCAACTTGGTCATCTGACTAACTCCTTGGCTCAGTCGCTGAAGGTGACACTCAACGGCGCGAAGCCGCTGATGGTCGCCACGACCCGGTCCCCCGGGGCGAACGGCACGAACGGGCCCAGGGCCCCGGACAGGATCAGGTGGCCGGCGCGGAGCGGGTCGCCGAACCGGTAGGCCTGGACGGCGAGCCAGCGCAGCGCCTCCAGGGGGTCGCCGAGGCACGCGGCGCCGTTGCCGGACGAGCGCTCCTCGCCGTTGATGGTCAGCGACATCGTGACGTCGACCGGCTCCAGGTCGTCGAGCGTGCGCCCTTCGCCCCCGACGACGAAGAGCCCGCTCGACGCGTTGTCGGCGACGGTGTCGGTGAACGTGATGCCCCAGTCGGCGATCCGGGAGTCAACGATCTCCAGGGCCGGGAGCGCGACCTCCACGGCGTCGCGGACCAGGTCGATCGTGATGTCGGCCTCGTCCGCCGGGTCGATGTCCTTGGCGAGCACGAAGGCGACCTCGCCCTCGACCCGCGGCTGCAGCAGGGTCCGCATCGAGATCGGGTCAGCCCCCTCGACGGCACCCGCACTGACGTCCATCTCGTCGAGCAGGTAGCCGAAGTCGGGCTGGTCGACCCCCAGCTGGCGCTGCACGGCCTCGGAGGTGGCGCCGATCTTGCGACCCACCACGCGCGCGCCGGCGGCGATCCGCGCCTGGACCAGTCCCTGCTGCACGGCGTACGCCGCGGGCAGGTCGTCGGTGCCGATGAGGTCACGCACGGGCGCGCACGGCACCCGGGTCGCCAGCGCCTGTGAAAGTCGCTCCACGGCGGCAGCGATCGAGTCCTGGGAGGTCACGAGAGCAATAGTAGAACCTGTTACAGTTTCTGGCCATGGAGACCCCCCTTCCCGCCGAGGTAGACGTCGTCGTGATCGGCGCGGGCGCAGCTGGGATGTCCGCTGCGCTTGCGGCCGGAGAGCACGGTCTCGACACCGTGCTGCTCGAGAAGAGCGCCTACTTCGGCGGCTCGACCGCACGCAGCGGCGGCGGCGTCTGGATCCCCGGCAACTATGCCCTCAAGGCCGCCGGCGAGGACGACCCGCTCGACAACTCGAAGCTCTACCTCGACTCGATCGTCGGCGACGTGGTGCCGAAGGTCCGCCGCGACACCTACCTCGACCGCGGCGCCGAGGTGATGGACTTCATCAAGGCCAAGACGCCGGTGCGCTTCACGTGGGTGCCCGACTACGCCGACTACCACCCGGAGCAGCCGGGCGGGCGGCCGAAGGGCCGGACCGTGGAGCCGATCCCGCTGGACGCGCGCTTCCTCGGCGACGAGCTCGACCGGCTGCACCCGCCGTACACCAAGGCACCGGCCAACATGATCGTCACCCAGGCCGACTTCCGGAAGATCAGCCTGGGGCTGCGGACGATCCGCGGCCCGATCACGATGGTGAAGGTCACCCTCAAGCGACTGGTCAGCCTGCTGCTCCGCCGGCGGATGTACGCCATGGGCAACGCGATCGCGATCGGCCTGCGTCAGGGCCTGCGCGACTCCGGGGTGCCGGTCCACTACGAGACCGAGCTGCAGGACCTGGTGATCGAGGACGGCCGGGTCGTCGGCGTACGCGTCCTGCGCGACGGCGTCGAGTCCGTCGTCCGCGCCCGCCGCGGCGTGATCCTCGGCAGCGGTGGCTTCGAGCGCAACGCCGAGCTGAGGGAGAAGTACCTGCCGCAGCCCACCTCCGCCGACTGGACGACCGGCTCCCAGTTCAACACCGGTGGCGGACTGCTCGCCGGTGTCGCCGCCGGCGCCGAGGCCGACCTGATGGACGACGCGTGGTGGGGTCCGACGATCCCGCTGCCGGGTCGTCCGTGGTTCTGCCTGGCCGAGCGCAACCTGCCCGGCTCGATCATCGTCAACAGCGCGGGCGAGCGGTTCATGAACGAGGCGCTCCCGTACGTCGAGGCCGTGCACGAGATCTACAAGGGCGAGGCCACCGGGGTCGGGCACGTGCCCGCCTGGATGGTCATCGACCAGCGCTACCGCAACCGCTACGTCTTCGCCGGCCTGATGCCGCGCCAGGCGTTCCCGGGCCGCTGGTACAAGAACGGCGTGGTGAAGAAGGCCGCCACCATCGAGGCGCTGGCCGCCGAGATCGAGGTGCCGGCCGAGGCGCTCACGGCGACCGTCGAGCGGTTCAACGGCTTCGCGAAGTCCGGCACCGACGAGGACTTCCACCGCGGCGAGTCGGCGTACGACAAGTACTACTCGGACCCCACGGTGAAGCCCAACCCGTCGCTGCACACCATCGACGAGGGCCCGTTCTACGCCGTCAAGATCGTCCCCGGCGACCTCGGCACCAAGGGCGGCCTGGTCACCGACGAGCAGGCCCGGGTGCTGCGCCCCGACGGGTCCGCGATCCCCGGCCTGTACGCCGCCGGCAACGTGTCGTCGGCCGTCATGGGCCACACCTACCCCGGCCCCGGCGGCACGATCGGCCCCGCGCTGGTCTTCGGCTACCTCGCCGCCGAGAACATCGTCAACGGTGGTTGAGGTGCGAAGGCGCCCTGGCGCCTGAGCCTCGAAACCACCGTCACCCGACAGGAGACATCGCATGCCCATCGATCCCGACGTCGCGATCGGCGCCGAGCTCGGCTCGCACGACTTCTCGTGGTCCGAGAGCGACGTGCTGCTCTACCACCTGGGCATCGGCGCCGGCTCCAAGCCGGGCGACAACCTGTCCCCCACGGCGCTGCGCTTCACCCTCGACGGGCCTGGCCTGCAGGTGCTGCCGTCGTTCGGGGTCGTGGCCCCGACCTTCCACATGACCGACCCGCCGCCGCTGGACCTGCCCGGCTGTGACATCAACCTGGCCCAGGTCGTGCACGGCTCCCAGTCGGTCTCCGTCGACGGCCCGCTCCCGACCTCGGGCTCGGCCACCGTGACCACGCGCATCAGCGAGATCTGGGACAAGGGCAAGGCCGCCGTCATCTGGCAGGAGGGCGTGGCCACCTCTCCCTCGGGCGAGCGCCTCTGGACCACCCGGTCGTCGATCTTCGTCAAGGGCGAGGGCGGCTGGGGCGGCGACCGGGGGACGTCGACGCCGGTCGAGGTCCCGGACCGCGCACCCGATACCGACACGACGTACGACGTGACGCCGCAGCAGGCGATGCTCTACCGGCTGTGCGGTGACCGCAACCCGCTGCACGCCGACCCGGAGTTCGCGAAGGGCGCGGGCTTCCCGGCGCCGATCCTGCACGGGCTGTGCTCCTACGGCATCGTGCTGCGGACCCTCACGGAGGAGCTGCTCCACGGCGACGCGACGAAGGTCGCGGGCTTCGGCGTGAAGTTCGCGGGCGTGATCTTCCCGGGCGAGACGATGCGGGTGCGTGGCTGGCTCGAGGACGGCCGGATCATCGGCTCCGCGACGGTCGCCGGGGGCGAGCGCGACGGCGCCCCCGTGCTCGGCGACGTGGTGCTGACGCTCGCCTGAGCCCCGCGCGGTTCAGACCAGTTCCGACACGTTCGCCAACCGCCGGTCTGGACGTTTCCGCTGTGGAATCCTGTGCGCGATCGTTCGTCGTACGAGGAGTCCGATGGCCAAGAACTTCCTGAAGAAGTTGACGTCGAAGAAGAAGAAGTCGACGTCGAAGTCCGACAAGAAGGGCTCGACGGGCCCGGCACCGACCAACCCGATGCCGCTGCCAGTCATCGGCCGGCACCGGACGACGTCCGGCGCGCCCCAGAGCACCCGGTCCCGGTCGTCCGTCACGATCGGCGCGAACCGGACACCACAGCCTCCGCCCCTGACCACGTTGCAGAAGTGGTCGCCGGGCACGAAGAGCGAGTCGCCGCGACCTGGTCCGGCGCTGATCGGGCGCGGGCGCGGGAGCTCGGCACCCAAGCCCAGTCCCAGTCCCGGTCCCGAGGACGAGAAGGCGCCGTACACGGCCAACTACAGCTACACCTCCCCCGGCACCAACCTCTTCGAGGACGACAAGGACTCCGGGCCCTACAACAACTACGCCCGATACGGCAGCCCCGAGAGCGAGAAGGCGCCGTACACGGCCAACTACAGCTACACCTCCCCCGGCACCAACCTCTTCGAGGACGACAAGGACTCCGGTCCCTACAACAACTACGGCGGCGGCAACGCGCCGTACAAGGTCACCGAGTTCGACGTCGAGGACGAGGCACCCAAGGGCAAGTACGGCACCCGCGAGGAGATCGCCGCGATGCTCGAGGCCGAGGACGACAAGGACTCCGGCCCCTACAACAACTACGGCGGCGGCAACGCGCCGTACAAGGTCACCGAGTTCGACGTCGAGGACGAGGCACCCAAGGGCAAGTACGGCACCCGCGAGGAGATCGCCGCGATGCTCGAGGCCGAGGACGACAAGGACTCCGGCCCCTACAACAACTACGGCGGCAACGCGCCGTACAAGGTCACCGAGTTCGACGTCGAGGACGAGGCGCCCAAGGGCAAGTACGGCACCCGCGAGGAGATCGCCGCGATGCTCGAGGCGGACGACGACAGCGACTACGACTCCGAGGATGACGACGACATCCTCTACCAGAACCTCGATGACGGGCCGGAGCAGAAGCAGGACGTAGCGCCCCAGCCGCCGCTGTCATCGGCGGCGAAGGACAGCCCCGCCGTACGCACGCACCGCGCGTGGCTGGTCGCCCAGCTGAGCAAGGACTACGAGCACGAGCGCAGCGTGCAGCGCGGGGACCTCACGAAGGCGGCGACCGGGCTCGCCAACGAGATCAAGCTGTGGTGGGACCTGATCGAGGAGCTCGGGCTCGTCGTCGAGAGCGAGCCCGACGAGCTCGTGACCGCACTGGGCGACGCCCCGGACGGCCATCCGATCCGCGACCTCACGAACCTCGCCGACGCCATCGAGATGGCCAAGAAGGTGCACGCCAACAAGCTCGAGATGGCCCGGCGCCAGGAGCTGCCGGTGACCGAGGAGGGCGAGCTTGGCGACATCAGCGCCCGGCTGGTGCAGTACGACGACCAGGCCGCCCAGGAGCGGAGCCTCGTGCTCGTCGGCGGCAGCAAGCTCTTCCGCAACGACGACAAGAAGACCCCGGTGGACACCAAGCAGAGCTCCACCTTCCACTCCGGCCTCGGCGCCGAGATCTTCGTCGTCGGCATGGGCAACGACATCCACATGGCGTCGCACAAGATCGGCAAGTTCCACCACTCGAGCCTGCTCGGCGGCGCGACCGTCTCGATGGCCGGCGAGATGCAGGTGACCGACGGCAAGATCGACTGGCTCTCCAACAAGAGCGGCCACTACACCCCGAGCGTCGTGCAGTTCCAGCAGTTCCTGCACCACCTGGGCAAGGACGTCCCGCTCAACTTCCCCGTGCTGGGCTGGGGGGTGCCGAAGGGCGTCACCGCGCAGCAGCTCGTCGACGGCGTCGGCGAGGACGGGCAGCTCAAGGAGAAGCGGAGCCACGACTACCAGAAGACCCAGGCCCTGCTGACCGCGTGGAAGGACCTCGTCGGCAAGGACGCCATGAAGAAGGTCATGAAGGCCAAGGGCTGGAAGCTCGACAAGTGGGACGGCGAGTGGGAGGTCGAGGACGCCAACTACCAGGCGATCCCGCCGCAGTCGGTGCGACAGGCGATGAAGGACGCCTACCCGGACAAGAAGCCGGTGGGCGAGAAGTGAGCGGCGACCCGATCGACGAGCTGCTCGCGAGCACCGACCTCGATGACCTGATGGCTGCCGTCGAGGCGCTGCCCGCGGACGCCGACACCGCACGGATCGGCGGCGTCGTCGACGCCTGGACAGATCCGCAGGGTCTGGCCAACGTGCTCATGTATCCGTCCCTCATCCCGTCCTCGCACCGCGTCCCCGCGGTGCTGCGCGGCCTGCGCTCGGACGGATACCTGCGGCTCGCCGCCAGCGTCGGGGTCGGGCACCTGCCGGCGACCGACCTGCCCGACGACGTACGGCGTGAGCTGCTGGATGCCCTGCTCGACGTGGTGGCATCGGATGCGGGACCGGCCGGCGTACGCGCGGCTGCCGAGATCGGTCCGCTGCTGCACGCCGACGAGGTGGAGCTGCTCGAGGACCTGGCGGCGCACCCCGTCGACGCCGTACGCCACAACCTGGCGCAGGCCGCCCTCGGCGTCACGGCGCCCGAGCAGCGCCAGCCGGTGCTGCTCCCCTACCTGCCGAACTACGCCGACTTCGTCCGCGGGCGCTAGCGCCGAAGCGCCTGGCGCACCCAGGGCGGCGGCGGGTTGGTGCGCGCCTGATCGCCGACGAAGACCGTCGGCACGGTCTCGTTGCCGTCGTTGACCGACCGGACCCGAGCGGCCGCGGCCGGGTCGCGGTGGATGTTCACCCACACCGCCCGGCGCCCGGCTGGTCCGAGCGCGAACCGCAGCCGTATGCAGAAGATGCAGCCGGGTCGCCAGTAGATCAGCGGCACGCCACGCTCGGCCGCAAGGGCCCAGCCCGCGGCGTCACCCGGCGAGCGCGGGAAGATCAGTGACAATCGTCAGCCCTGCTTCCTCGCAACGACGTAGAGGCGGTTGGTGGTCTCGCCGCGGTGAGTCAGCGGGCCCCGGCGGTACCACTCGATGTCGACCAGCCCGGCCGTCTCGACCAGGGCCGCGACGTCCTCGGGCTCGTTGAAGACGAAGTCCAGGTCGATGGGCACGTCGAACCACTCGTCGTTGTGGCGTACGGCGGAGCCGGCGTGCATCCCGAGCACCAGCCAGCCGTCGGGTGCCAGCGGCCGCGCGAGCGCCCCGATGGCATCGGGCAGCTCGGAGGCGGCCAGGTGGATGAGCGAGTACCAGCCCAGGACCGCCGACCATCCCGGCGCCGTGGTCGGACGCATCAGCTGGCGCAGATCCCCGACCTCGTAGGTGCCGTCGGGGAAGCGACGACGCGCCTCGGCGATCATCCCGGGCGACAGGTCGATGCCGGTCGCGTCCGCACCCGCGGCGGCCAGGTACGCCGTCGTGTAGCCCGGTCCGCAGCCGGCCTCGACCACCGGTCCCCCGTCGGCGTGCGCGACGACGCGGTCGAGCAGCCAGCGCTCGAACGGCAGGCCACTCATCTCGTTGACCATCTGCTCGGCGTACACCTCCGCCACCGCGTCGTACGACGCGCGCACCCGCGCGTCGCGGGCAGCGCCACCCTCGGCGAGCACGCTCTCGCGGTCGACGGCGGGGGCTGCCACGACAGGTGCTGACTCGGGAGGATCGCCGAGCAGGTGCATCCACCGGCTGTCCCGGTCGCCGCTGCGTCGCGGCAGCTCGGAGGCCAGCCCGCGCGCGGCCATCCGGCCCAGCACCTCCTCGACGGCCCCGCGGTCGGAAAAGCCGTGCAAGCGCTCGGTGCGGCTCCGCAGCTCGCCCGGCGCCTGCGGGCCGCGGAGCAGCAGCACGGTCAGCAACGCCCGCTCGTCCTCGGCGAGCTCGAGCTGCTCCTCCAGCGTCTGGTGGTACTTCAGCGTCCGCCGCCCGGTGTCGGACCAGACGATCCGCACCAGCCCAGACTCCTTGAGCCGTCGGGCCGTCTGCTCGACGGTGTGCTCGTCGTACTCGGTGACGGGGTCGCGGCTGCTGGACTGGTTGCACGCGGTGCGCAGGGCGTTGAGGGACAGCGGGTACGACGCCGGCACGGTGACCTGCTTCTCCAGCAGGCTGCCGAGGACGCGCTGCTCCTCCGGGTCGAGGACTGGCAGGTCGGGCACGACCACGACCTTACTGACCCGCCACACTGTCCCCGTGCCCGCCGACCCGATCCAGCGCCTCCTCGCGGAGCCGCCCGATCTGCCGGTGCGCACCGGGCTGACGGACGTCGCCGCCGCCCTCGAAGCCACGGGCACGGTCGTCGTCCAGGCGCCGCCCGGCACCGGCAAGACGACGCTGGTCCCGCCGGCGGTGGCCGCCCTCGTGGACGGGCGGGTGGTCGTCACGCAGCCGCGCCGGATCGCCGCCCGCGCTGCGGCCCGTCGGCTGGCTCAGCTCCTGGGCGAGCCGGTCGGCGAGACCGTCGGCTACTCGGTGCGCGGTGACCGGAAGGTCGGCGCCCGCACCCGGATCGAGGTCGTGACGACCGGCGTCCTGCTCCGTCGCCTCCAGCGCGACGCGGAGCTGCCCGGCATCGCCGCCGTGGTGCTCGACGAGGTGCACGAGCGCCAGCTCGACGCCGACCTCACCCTCGCGATGCTGGTGGACGTGCGGGCCAACCTCCGGCCCGACCTGTTGCTGGTCGCCATGTCCGCCACCGTCGAGGCGGAGCGCACGGCCGCGCTCGTGGGCGACCCGGCGCCCGTGGTCGACGTGCCCGGCGCGCTGCACCCGGTGACCGAGGTGTGGTGTCCACTGCCCGCCGGCGTACGCCGCAGCGACGACCGGGGGCTGACGCCGCGCTTCCTGGACCACGTCGCCGCGTGCGTACGGCGAGCCCTCGCCGAGCAGGCCGGCGACGTCCTGGTCTTCCTGCCCGGCGTGGGCGAGGTGTCGGCGGTCGTGACCCGGTTGGCGGGCGTCGATGCCGACGTACGCCCTCTGCATGGACGGCTGCCCCCGCGCGAGCAGGACCTCGCGCTGACCCCCGGCGACCGGCGCCGGGTGGTCGTCTCGACCGCCGTGGCGGAGTCGTCGCTGACGGTCCCCGGCGTACGCGCGGTCGTGGACGCCGGGCTCTCGCGCCAGCCGCGGACCGACCACCGTCGTGGCCTCGCCGGGCTCGTCACGGTCGGCGTCAGCCGCGCCGCCGCCGAGCAGCGGGCCGGCCGGGCCGGCCGCGAGGGGCCGGGCAACGTCTACCGCTGCTGGTCGCAGGCCGAGCACGCCCACCTGCTGGCCCATCCGGAGCCGGAGATCGCGACGGCGGACCTCACGTCGTTCGCGCTCGAGATCGCCACCTGGGGGCACCCCGACCCGGCCGGCTTGGCGCTGCTGGACCAGCCGCCCGCCGTTGCGATGGCTGCCGCCCGGTCGACGCTGGCCGGGCTCGGCGCGGTCACGGATGACGGCTCGGTCACGGACCGCGGCCGCGAGATCGCCCGGATCGCCGCCGATCCGCGGCTCGCCCGGGCGCTCCTCGACGGCGCCTCGGTCGTCGGGTCTCGTCGGGCGGCCGAGATCGTCGCCCTGCTCTCCGAGGACGTGCGAGCGCCCGGTGGCGACATGGTCGCGGCGTTGCGAGGGGTACGGCGTGGCGGGCCGGAAGCGGCAGGCTGGGCTGCGGCGACCAAGCAGCTCCAGGCGTCCCTGCCACCCGCTGACCATCCCGGAGTCGGCGACGACGTCGCCGTCGGACTGGTCGTCGCGCTGGCGCACCCCGACCGCATCGCCCGCTTGCGACCGGGAGGTACGGCGTACCTGATGACGTCCGGCACCGGTGCCGTGGTCCCACCGGGGTCGTCGCTCGCGGGCCTGCCCTGGCTGGCGGTCGCCGACGCCGACCGCAGGCCGGGTGTCCGCGACGCCACGATCCGGTCGGCCGCGCCCCTCGGCGAGGACCTCGCACTGGAGGCGGCGACCGCGCTGTGGCACGAGTCCGAGGAGGTGGCGTGGTCCGACGGTCGGGTCGTCGCCCGCCGGGTCGTCGCGCTCGGCGCGATCGAGCTCAGCTCGGTCCCGATCACCGACCCTCCGGCGCAGCTCGTGGCCGACGCCGTACGCGAGGGGCTGCGCCAGGAGGGGCTCGCGCTGCTGCCCTGGACGGACGCCGCCACGGCGCTGCGGTCGCGGATGGCCTTCCTGCACCGGGCTCTCGGCGACCCCTGGCCCGACGTGTCCGACGAGGCGCTGACCGCGAGCATCGAGACCTGGCTCGGCCCCGAGCTCGCGCGCATCCGCGGCACCCGCGACCTGCGCCGCATCGACGTGCTCGCTGCTCTGCGCCGACTGCTGCCCTGGCCGGAGGCCGGTCGCCTCGACGAGCTCGCGCCCGAGCGGCTCCAGGTGCCGAGCGGGTCCAGCGTGCGGGTCGACTACGACGGCGAGCAGCCCGTGCTCGCCGTACGCATCCAGGAGGTCTTCGGCTGGACCGCCGCCCCGGCGCTCGCCGACGGTCGGGTGCCGCTGCTCCTGCACCTGCTCTCCCCCGCCCGCCGACCGGCTGCCGTCACGGCCGACCTGGCGTCGTTCTGGACCACCGGCTACCCGCAGGTCAGGTCCGAGCTCCGCGGCCGCTATCCCAAGCACGCCTGGCCCGAGGACCCCGCCCACGAGCCGCCGACCCGCGGCGTACGACGTCCTGCTCGCTAGCCGCGACCCGTCGCGAGGGGCAGGAAGATGTCGTCGACGATCTCGACGAGGACGTCGTCCGGCACCGGGCCGAGCCGCATCAGTGCCTCGTGCCGGAAGAGGTCGAAGGCCACGGTGCGCACCCGCGGGGTCAGCGCCTCGGCAGGCACCTCGCCACGCTCGACCGCCTGCTCGACGATCGCGTCGAGGACGGTGGGCGCCTGGTCGTCGATCACCAGGCTGCGCAGGTCGTACGGCGACGTGCCGGTCTCCTGGAAGTAGCCACCCATGAAGGCGACCATCAGCGCCATCAGGCCGACCCGCTTCTCATTCGTGTGCCGCAGCACGGTCAGCATGTCCTCGCGCAGGCTGCCGGTGTCGGGTGCCGTCGCCCGGTCGCGCCGGCCGACGAAGGTGATCGCGGCCTCGACCAGCTCGCGTTTCGACGCCCAGCGGCGGTAGACGACGGTCCGGCTGGTGCCGGCCCGCTGCGCGACGGCCTCGAAGGTCAGCGCGCCGTACCCGACCTCGGCGAGCTCGTCCCACGTCGCCTTCAGGAGCGCCTCCTCCAGCTCGGCGCCGCGGCGGCGACGGGCGACGGGACGCTCGTCAAGATCCATTTGCGTACCTTATCCCGTGGGCCTACGCTGACCACAAGAAACACCTACGTATCCAATCGGGAGCCCGTCCATGTCCCAGCAGACCGCCGCGTCGACAACCGGCGATGCGCTCGACCCGCAGCTCAAGCGCATCGCCGCCGCGGTGATCACCGGCGCCGTCGCAGTCATCCTCGACACGACGATCGTGAGCGTCGCGATCCACGAGCTCGGGACCGAGCTGGACGCGTCGGTCAGCACGATCCAGTGGGTGAGCACGGCGTACCTGCTCGCCATGTTCGTCGCGATCCCCTTCTCCGGCTGGGCGCAGAGCCGGCTCGGCGCGAAGCGGCTGTGGCTGATGGCACTGGCGCTGTTCCTGGTGGGATCGGTGCTCTGCGCCTGCGCCTGGAACGTCGAGAGCCTGATCGCCTTCCGGGTCGTCCAAGGTCTCGGGGGCGGCGTGATGATGCCGCTGATGACGACGATCCTGATGCAGGCGGCGCACGGGCAGAACGTCGGCCGGCTGATGGCGGCGGTCAGCCTGCCGGCAGCACTCGGCCCGATCCTCGGCCCCGTCATCGGCGGCCTGATCCTCAACTACCTGTCGTGGGAGTGGCTGTTCCTCGTGAACGTCCCGCTCTGCCTGGTCGGGCTCTACCTGGCCGTCCGGCTGCTTCCGGCCGACCGCGACACGGTCCGGCCGGTGCCGCTCGACGTGGTCGGGATGCTGCTCGTCTCCCCCGGCGTCGTCGCGGTCATCTACGGCCTGTCCAACGTCGGCGGCGAGGGCGGCTTCGGCCGGGCGGACGTGATCGCCCCGCTGGTGATCGGCCTCGTGCTGCTCGCCGCCTTCGCGGCGTGGTCCGTCCACGCCGGCGAGCGGGCGCTGGTCGACGTACGCCTCTTCCGCCACCGCGCGCTGACGTCGTCCTCGGCGCTCCTCTTCCTCGCCGGCCTCGGGCTGTACGGCTCGATGCTGCTCCTCCCGCTCTACTGGCAGGAGGTGCGCGGCCAGGACGCCCTCGGCGCCGGGCTGCTGCTCATCGCCCAGGGCGTCGGCGCGCTGGGCTCGCGCACCCTCGCCGGTCGTCTCACCGACTCCATCGGCGGCCGCTGGGTCGCCGTGGGTGGCTTCGCGGTGCTCGCGATCGCGACCGTCCCGTTCGCGTTCGCCACCCCGACCACCAGCGAGACCTTCCTGATGGCGGCGCTCTTCGTCCGCGGACTCGGGTTCGGTGCCGTCACCATCCCGCTGATGACCGGCGCCTACTTCGGTCTCGAGCGAGACGAGATCCCGCACGCCAGCATCATCACCCGGGTCGCGATGCAGCTCGGCGGCTCCTTCGGCGTCGCCGTGCTCGCCGTCATCCTGGCCAGCAACGCCGCGGGAGCCACGTCCCTCGCGGGGATCGCGGAGGCCTTCGACGTCGCCTTCTGGTGGGCGATCGGCTTCACGGTGCTCGCCGTCGCGCTGTCCTTCCTGTTGCCCGGGAAGCCGGCGCGCGCGGAGGCCTGACTCAGGTCACCAGCAGCGGGTCGGGGAACGAGTCCATCGCCGCGATGCGCCCCTCGTCGTCCAGCGTCAGCACCGTGAGGTTGTGGGCCAGGAACGCGCCGACCTCGTCGTCCCAGATGTGCTCCACGAACGCGGGCTGCCCGTTGGCGGTCGTGGCCCGGCAGGTCCACCGGCGCCCGGCGCGCATCGGGTAGGCGGCGAAGAACTCCCCCACCGCGGAGCGGCCGGCGAACCACTCGCCGTACGATCCGCGGCGAACGCCGAACTCGTCGGCCCGTCAGTGGCCGGCCAACCAGGTGACCGCGCCGAGCTCAGGGTCCCACCGGCGCAGTTCGGTGAGCGTGAGTACGACGTCGTCATGATCGAGGACGTCGACCGCGCGCTGCGCCGCACTGCGGTCGACGCGTCGCGCCAGGGTCACGTGCGGCAGCCAACCCACATGTTGCCGGTCGGGCACCTGCACCCGCACGGCCAGGACCCGGCGTACGACGTCGTCCTCGATGTCGAGCGCCCGGGCGATCGTGACCCGTTGCCCGCCGAGGAGCAACAGGCCGGAGGCGCGCGCCTGCACCGGCAGGAGCGTGCCCAGACGTGCCCGGGCCACGTCGATGGCGCTCTCGGGAAGGCTCGGGGCCGAGACCACGGTCACGTGCGGAGTGTTCGTCGTGCCGCGGTGGTCGAGCTGGGAGGGCAGCCCCGCGTCGTGCAGCACCTGCCAGTCGCGGCGCACGCGCTCCTGCCCGGCCTCGTCCGGCACCAGCTCCAGTGCGTGCATCTTGGGCATCAGACCGACGCCTGGACGCGTGCTTCCACCATGCCCCGAACCTAGCCATACTCCGGGCATGGCCCTCCTCGACAGCTGGACGCAGTCGTCCCATACCGCCGACGGGGTCACCCACCCGACGTACCGCAAGGGCGCCGGCCCCGGCGTGATCGTCATCCACGAGATCCCCGGGCTGACCCCGGACGTCATCGCCTTTGCCGAGGAGGTCGTGGCGGCCGGCTTCACGGTCGTCCTCCCGCACCTCTTCGGGACCCCCGAACGACCCATGTCCCCGGCGTACGTCGGCAAGGTGCTGCCCAAGCTCTGCGTGAGCCGGGAGTTCACGACCATGGCCACCGGGCAGACCTCGCCGATCGCGATGTGGCTGCGCTCGCTGGCCCGCTCCCTGCACGACGAGCTCGGCGGGCCGGGCGTTGGCGCGCTCGGGATGTGCTTCACCGGTGGGTTCGCGCTGGCGATGATGGTCGACACGTCGGTCGTCGCGCCGGTGCTCGCCCAGCCGTCGCTGCCGTTCCCGGTCGGCAAGCGTCGGGGCGCCGACCTCAACCTGTCGCCGGCCGACCTCGCCGACGTACGCGCCCGCGCCGCCGGCGGCTGCCAGGTCCTCGGCCTGCGCTACCGCGGCGACGTGGCCGTCGGCACCCGCTTCGACACCCTCACCGACGAGATCGGCGACGCGTTCATCCGGGTCGAGTTCGGCGGCAAGGGCCACTCCACGCTCACCGAACACCGCCAGCAGGAGGGCGTCGACCGGGTCCTCGCGTTCTTCGACGACAAGCTCCACGGTTGAATCGAGACTTCCGCCGGTTGAGTCGAGACTTCCGTACGTCGAGTCGAGAGTTCCGTACGTCGAGTCGAGAGTTCCGTCGCGCCGTGCGGACCACTGCGCGTCCACATCGGCTGCACCGACGGCGTTCTCCACAGACAGGGAATCTCGACGCCCCCTGACCGGTCGCCGGTCGGCAGGGTCCCACCCATGGACGCGATGCCGTGGCCCGACGAACCCTTCACCCGCGCCGACCTGCCGCGGCTGGGTGTCTCGGAGATCGACCTGCGCCGAGCACAGCGCCGGGGCGAGATCTCCGTGATCTTCCGCGGCGTGTTCACCGTCAGCGACGTGCCCGACACCGTCGAGCTGCGCGCCGCGGCCGTCGCCCTGGTCGCGCGCCCGCATCAGGTCGTCACCGACCGCACCGCCGCCTGGCTCCACGGCATCGACGTCCATGTGTACGCCGAGCACGACGGCCCTCTCCCGATCGAGACCTGTGCCCTGCGGTGGCATGCCCCGTCCACGCTCCATGGTGTCGACGGCCGCACCCGGGACCTCCGGAAGGAGGACGTGATGGTGCTCCACGGCGTGCCGGTGACGACGCCTCTGCGGACCGCTCTCGATCTCGGCTGCTGCCTACGCCGCCGCGAAGCGTTCGCCGCGCTCTGCGCATTCGCGCGGGATCACCAGATCCAGCGCCACGACCTTCGCCGGTCGCTTCCGCGCTATCGCAGGCGGCGCGGGGTTGTGCAGCTTCGTGAGCTGATCGAGCTCATCGACCCGCGCATCGAGTCGCAGCGTGAAGCCTGGACCTTCCTCGCGATCGCCGACGCCGAGCTGACGCTCCCGGAGCCGCAGTTCTGGATCGTGGTGGACGGGGTGCCGACGTACCGCCTCGACTTCGCCTATCCACGCCGTCGGGTCTGCGTCGAGTACGACGGCGTCGAGGCGCACGCCGGCCGGGAGTCGTACGACGAGGAGCGGCGCGACTGGCTCCGCAGCCACGGGTGGACCGTCATCGTGATCCGCGAAGGAGACTTCAGCGGCGACCGCCTCGACCGGTGGATCGAAGAACTGCGAACAGCCCTCGCCCCGACGTACTCCAACCGTCGTTGGTGACCGAAACTCTCGACTAGACGTACGAAACCCTCGACTCGACCGACGGAAGTCCCGATTCAACCCGTCAGACCGAGAGCACCAGGCCGCTCGTGGGGACACCGGTGCCGGCGGTGACGACGAGGTGCTCGACGTTGTCGACCGGGTTGACCGAGGTGCCGCGGATCTGGCGGACGCCCTCGGCGATGCCGTTCATGCCGTGGATGTAGGCCTCGCCGAGCTGGCCGCCGTGGGTGTTGAGCGGGAACTTCCCGTCCACCTCGATCGCGCCGTTCGCGATGAAGCCGGGCGCCTCGCCGCGGCCGCAGAAGCCGAGCTCCTCCAGCTGCATCAGCACGTACGGCGTGAAGTGGTCGTAGAGGATGCCCATCCGCATGTCGCCCGGGCCGAGGCCGGACTGGCGCCACAGCTCGCGCCCGACGACGCCCATCTCGGGGATGCCGATGTCGTCGCGGTAGTACGACGTCATCACGAACTGGTCGGCGCCGCTCCCCTGGGCGGCCGCCGAGATGTACGCCGGCTTCTGCTTGAGGTCGCGCGCCCGCTCGGCGGAGACGACCACCAGGGCCACCGCGCCGTCGGACTCCTGGCAGCAGTCGAGCAGGTGCAGCGGGTCGACGATCATCCGCGAGGCCTGGTGGTCCTCGATCGTGATCGGCTTGCCGTAGAAGAACGCGTTCGGGTTGGTGGCGGCGTGCCGGCGGTCGGCCACCGCGACGGCGCCGAAGTCGGCGGACGTCGCGCCGTACTCGTGCATGTAGCGGGTCGCCTGCATGGCCACCGTCGCGGCCGGCGTGCCGAGCCCCATCGGGTAGGACCAAGCGTTGTCGAGGCCGTTGGTGTTGACCTGGGTCGCAGCGGCCACGGAGACCTGGCCGAAGCGCGACTCCGAGCGCTCGTTGAAGCCGCGGTAGCAGACGACGACGTCGGCGACCCCGGTCGCGACGGCCATCGCAGCCTGCTGCACGGTCGCGCAGGCGGCGCCGCCGCCGTAGTTGATCCGGCTGAAGAAGCGCAGCTCCTTCATGCCGAGCTCGCGGGCGACCGCGATCTCGGAGGAGGTGTCCATGGTGAACGTCGTGAGCCCGTCCACGTCGTCGGCCGTCAGACCGCAGTCGGCGAGGGCGTGCTGGACGGCCTCGACGGAGAGCTGCAGCTCGGAGCGTCCGGACGCCTTGGAGAACTCGGTCGCGCCGATGCCGGCGATTGCGGCCTTCCTGCTCAGTCCAATTGATGGGGTGCTCATGCGACGACCCGCACGGTCCCGGTCACGTGGTCGCCGAGCGAGACCGACCCGACGACCTTGATCGTCGCGATGCCGTCCTCGACCGACTCCACCTGGCCACGGAAGGTAAGCGTGTCGTAGGGGTGCGCGGGCGCGCCGAGGCGGATCGCGATCCCCTTGAGCTCGGCGTCCTGGCCCAGCCAGTCGACGACGTACCTCTCGACCAGACCGTTGCTGGTCAGGATGTTCATGAAGATGTCCTTCGACCCGGCCGCCTGGGCGATGTCGCGGTCGTGGTGCACGTCCTGCCAGTCGCGGGTCGCGATCGCGGTGCTCACGATCGTCGTCGGCGTCATCGGCAGGCTCCACTCGGGGATCACCTGGCCGGCTTCGAGAGTTTTCATGCTCGCCTCCAGATCGGCAGGGTCAGCTCGTCGTCGATCTTGCGGTAGTCCACCCGCAGGCGCATCCCGATCTCGATCTCGTCGTCAGCCACGTCCACGACCTCGCCGACCATCCGCACGCCCTCGTCTAGGTCGACCAGCGCGATCACGATCGGCAGCTCCTTGCCGGGCACGGGCGGATAGCGGTGCACGACGTACGAGAAGACCGTGCCGGTGCCCGCCGACACGACATGGCCCCGGTCGAACTTCCCGCACTCGACGCACGTCGGCCCGGGCGGGAAGCGCAGGACGCCGCAAGCGTTGCACTTCTGGATGCGCAGCTCACCGGCCGCCGTACCGTCCCAGAAGAACTGCGAGTCCCGGCCCATCATCGGGCGGATCACATGTGGTTTCGAGGCTCGCTCCGCTCGCACCTCAACCACCGTTCTTCTCCTTCGGGATGAACTTCAGCACCCGGAAGAGCATCGTGGCGACCCGTTCGCTGGTGCCGTCGGGATTTGCGACGTACCAGGTGTTGCGCGACGTCACGAAGTAGCCCTCGCCCATCGCGGTGTTCTTGGGGCCGACCACCGAGTCCAGCGCGGTGGTCACCCGGACGTCCTCGCCGACGCGCAGGTAGCGCTCGTAGGTCTGCTCGCAGTTGGTGCCGAGCACGGCGGTGTAGCCCTCGTCGGTGAGGACCTCCATCATCCGGCTCAGCGGGTCGTCGTCGGGACGGCGCCGACCGAGCCCGGGCATCGTCCAGACCTGCGCCATCGACGGCGGCGCCTCGCCCGTGCGGAAGCGCTCGTTGTCGTAGCCCATCGCGTCGAGCCAGGGGCCGATCGTCGCCTGGTTGACGGCGTACGGCGCCTGCGACTCGGACGCCTCTCCGAGCGCCTTGATCCGCTCGGCCTCGGCCATGATGCTGTCGTGTGCGCTCATCGCGGCACCCGCGGCATCCCGAGGCCGAACATCGCGATCAGCTCGCGCTGCACCTCCTGCACGCCCCCACCGAAGGTGAGGACCAGGTTGCGCTTGGCCTGTCCGTCCAGATAGGTCATCAGGTCGCCGGTCTCCTTGTCAGACGGGTCGCCGTAGCGGTGCACGATGTCGACCAGCGATGCCGAGAGGTGCTGCACCTGGTCGGCCGCGAAGACCTTGGACGACGACGCGTCGCCCACGGAGATCTCACCCACCGCGGCTGCGCGGGCGACCTCCCAGTTGAGCAGCTCGTTGACCCGGAAGACCGCGGTCACCTCGCCCATCACGCGCCGTACGTCGGGGCGGTCGATGACGCCCGCCTTCGTGGCCCAGTCGGCGACCCGGTCGCGCAGGCCCTCGATCCGGCCGGCGGGGCCGAGCATCACGCGCTCGTGGTTGAGCTGGGTGGTGATCAGCTTCCAGCCCTGGTTCTCCTCGCCGACGAGCATGTCGACGGGGACCCGCACGTCGTTGAAGTACGTCGCGTTGACGTGGTGCGAGCGGTCGGCCGTGATGATCGGCGTGAACGAGTAGCCCGGGTCAGTCGTGTCCACGATCAGGATCGAGATGCCCTTGTGCTTGGGCGCGTCGGGATCCGTGCGTACGGCGAGCCACAGGTAGTCGGCCTGGTGGCCGCCGGTGGTCCACATCTTCTGCCCGTTGACGACGTAGTGGTCGCCATCTCGCTTCGCTGTCGTCCGCAGCGAGGCCAGGTCGGTGCCCGCGTCGGGCTCGCTGTAGCCGATCGCGAAGTGCACGTCACCGGCGAGGATCCGCTTGAGGAAGAGGTCCTTCTGCTTCTCGGTGCCGTACTTGATCAGCGTCGGGCCGACGGTCTGCAGCGTCACGGCCGGCAGGTGCACGTCGGCGCGCTGGGCCTCGTTGGCGAAGATCGTCTGCTCGATCTCGCCGAGCCCGTGGCCGCCGTACTCCTTGGGCCAGCCGACGCCCATCCAGCCGTCTTCGCCCATCTGGCGCACCACGCGCTGGTAGGTCTCGCCGTGCCGGTCGAGCGCCATGTCGCGGTGGTCGTTGCCGTCGGCCAGGCCGGTGAAGTAGGCCCGCAGCTCGGCCTTGAGCGCGCGCTGCTCGGCGGTGAGCTCGAGGTTCTTGGTGGTCGGGTCCTCGACGCGCACGTCCTCGGCCTGCACCTCGAGCGCGTGCCCGATGTCGGTGACCCACGAGAAGTAGCGCTGCATCGGGTAGGTGATGTCGACACCCATGCCGCCGTGCAGATGGTGGCAGGTGCGCATCGCGCCGGGCGTCTCGTGGCAGACCCAGTACGCCGCGACGGCGAGGTCGTCGGCGACGTCGATGCCGTTGGCGATCCGCCAGGCGGCGTTGTCGGCGGCCAGGTCGAGCGTCCGCGAGGCGATGTAGACGTCGGCGATCTGCATGGCGACCGCCTGGAACTCCGCCAGCGACCGGCCGAACTGCGTGCGTCCCTTGATGTACGACGCCGTCAGGTCGCGCGCACCCACCACGAGACCGGCAGCCGTGAGAGCGAGACCGGCGACGGCGAGGTCGCGCAGCACCCGAGCCGCGTCCTCGCCGGGCAGCAGCTCGGCGGCGGCGCCGTCCAGGACGACCGTGTGCTGGGAGGTGCCGTACGACGACCCGGACTCCAGCAGCTCGACGCCCGGTCCACTCGGGTCGACCAGCGCGACCACGGGGCCGTCGGCAGAGGTCGCGGTCACCAGCAGGCGGGCCGCCCGGTCGGCGTACGTCACGCCGACCTTGCGGCCGGTGATCCGGCCGTCGGCGTACGTCGTCGCGGTGGTCGAGCCCCCGACCTCACGCCACGCCGGGGTCAGCAGCGTCTCGCCGGAGGCGACGCCGGGCAGCAGCGCGGCGCGCTGCTCCTCGGAGCCGACGGCGGCGAGCGTCAGGACCCCGCAGCAGAGCGTCTCCCACACCGGGAGCTGCACCGCCCGCTGGCCGGTCTCGCGCAGGAGCACGGCCACCTCGGGCAGGCCGAGGCCCTCGCCGCCCTGTGCCTCGGGCACCGGCAGCGACAGCAGGCCGGCGGCGGCGAACGCCGCCCAGGCCGCATCCGCGCCCTCCGGCGTCTCCGGGTCGGTCGCCCGGTCCAGGGCCTCACGAACGACCGAACGGACGGCCTCGACCGACTCGGCAGTCTCCGAGGATTGGGGGTCTAACGTCACGTGCATCTCCTACGACCGTCTCGGGTACGAACGGAACGGCAAAACTGTAACCTGTTCTACATTAGCCCGTCGCGATGGTCGAGAGTGAGGGTCACCAGGTGCACCTGCCGTCCCCGCTGACGATGCTCAAGGACCAGCTCGTCAACCAGATCTACGTCCCCCACGTGCGGATCCCCGAGGGTCGCATGGTCGAGCTGCCCGACCGCGGCTCGACGTACGTCACCAACACGCCGGGCCCGTCGCCCGACTCCCCGACCATCGTGCTGCTGCACGCGGTCGGCTGCACCGGGCTGCTGACGTGGTTCCCGGCGATCGAGCCGCTGTCGCGCCGGTTCCGGGTCGTGACGCTCGACCAACGCTGGCACGGGCGCGGGATCCAGTCGGAGGAGTTCTCGCTCTACGACTGCGCCGACGACGTCGCCGCGCTGGTCGCGGTGCTCGGCCTCGACCAGGTGATGGTGGCCGGCTACTCGATGGGCTCGATCATCGCCCAGCGCGTGTGGCGCCAGCACCCGGAGATCGTGTCCGGGCTGGTGCTCTGTGCGACCACCGACCGATTCCGGTCGTCGATCGCGGAGCGTGGCTTCCATGCCGGAGTGGAGGCCGCGATGTTCGGCACCCGCGGGCTGTCCCGCTCGCGCATCGCGAGGCTCGGCGCCCGTACGGCGGCCAAGGCGCTCGACCTGGGGACGGACGACGTCTACGACTGGGCGTTCGCGGAGTTCCGCAGCACGAGTCCCTGGGCCGTCGGCCAGGCGGTCGCCGCGCTCGGGCGCCACCACTCGCGGCCGTGGCTCCCCCGCATCGACGTACCGACGGCCGTGGTCGTGACCCTCCAGGACCACGTGCTGCCGCCGGACAACCAGATCGCCCTCGCCCGCCGCATCCCCGGCGCCACCATCCACGACGTCAAGGCCGGTCACGCTGCCTGCGTGCTGCAGTCGGAGCGGTTCGTGCCAGCCCTCCTCGAGGCGGTCACGACCGTCAACGCCCGCCGTCGCGACTTCAACCGGCGGAAGCCGCCTTCTTCTTCCTTGCTCGCTTGATCGAAGCCGGCGCCTGAGCGGTGACGACGGCCGCCTTGAGGGTCGCGAGCTCGACGGGGAAGCGGCGTACGAGATCGTCCACGTCCGACATCGACTCCTTGCACGCGATGATCCCGACGTGCACCTGGCCGTTGTTGGACATCACGGTGATGTTGACGCCGGCGCCGTGGAAGACCGGGCCGAGCGGGTAGAGCCCGTCGATCCGGGCGCCCATGAAGTAGAGCGGCACCGGCGGGCCTGGGACGTTGGAGATCACCAGGTTGTGCACGACCGGGTGCTTCTCCGGCAGCTTCAGGCCGGCGTACGCGCGGACGGCGAGGCCAAAGGTGCGCGGGGCGGCGAACTCGGCCCAGTCCTGCAGCGAGTCGGCGCTGATCGCCTGGTGGTGCTCCTTGGCGAACTTGTTGTGCACCGCCATGTCCTGGAGGCGCTCCAGGGGGTCCTCGGTGTCCGTGCCGAGCTTGGCGAAGAGCGCCGACACCTTGTTGGCCCCGCTCGACCGCTTCGACTCCGCTCGAACCGAGACCGGCACGGTCGCCAGCAGCGAGCTCGACGGCAGCTCGTCACGATCGAGCAGGTAGGAGCGCAGCGCGCCGCCGGCGATCGCCAGCACGACGTCGTTGACGGTGGTGCCGGTGGCGTTCTTGATCTGCCGGATGTCCTCGATGTCCATGTCGGCCAGGGCAATCACGCGCTGGCCCGTGATGGTGCCGTTGAACGACGTGCGCGGCGCCGAGAACGGCGCCGCCATCGCCGTACCCGCCCGGGCCCGGCCGACCGTCTTGGTGATCAGCTGGGCCGACGGCGACACCAGGCGTACGGCGTTGAGGGGGCGGGTCACCGTCGTGACCAGCGCGCGGCCGAAGAGCTCGCTCTGTCCCGGCTCGCGGCCGAGCGCGAGGGGCTCGGCGGACTCCATCGGCGGCTCGTCGGCCTCGAGGCTGCACAGGTGCGAGAGCAGGTTGGAGCCGGAGACACCGTCGACGGTCGCGTGGTGCATCTTCATGAAGACGACGACCGAGTCGTGGGCGTGCGCGCCGGCGTACCCCTCGATCACCCACATCTCCCACAGCGGCCGCGACCGGTCCAGCGGCAGGCCCGCGAAGTGGCTGGTGAGCTCGGCCAGCTCGGCCGGGCCAGCGGGCGACGGGAGCGCGAGCCGGTGGACGTGCCGGCCGATGTCGAAGTGCCGGTCGTGCACCCAGATCGGGTGGTCCAGCCCGAGCGGCACCTTGCGCAGCCGCCGAGTGAACTCGGGTACGTCGCGCACCCTGCGGTCGATCTCGGCACGGAAGGCCTCGAAGGTGTAGCCGCCCGGCATGGTGCTGGGGTCGAGCACGATCACACCGCACACATGCATCAGCTGGGCGGGTGTCTCCAGGTAGAGGAAGCTCGCATCAAGCCCCGACAGACGATCCATGACAGCTCGCTTCCCCCAGCGCACGGCGGGTCTAATGGTGAAACATGTTCTAATTCTAACGAGCCGAGCGCTCGGACGACACGTGTCACCGGTCACTCGCGGGAACCCTCCCCCGCCGTACGGCGTTGAACACCCGATGACTAGTCACCTCGACTCCGAGATCGACCGCCAGTCCGACACCCTCGTCTCGCTCGGCTACCCGGCTCTTGCCGGGCTGTCGGATGCCGGGATGTCCGAGGCTGAGTTCCGCGCCCTCGTCGAGCCGTTGCGTGAGCCGCTGCGCGCCGCCGTCACCGGAGACCCGACGCCGAGCCCCGAGCGCGCGCCCTTCGTGCTCGTGGTCAACCGCACCCTCGTCCCGGTCTCGGCTCGCGTGGAGCTGGTCGCGCTCGGCGGCCGGCCGGGCGTGCTGAACCGGCACTTCGCCGACGTCGACTCGTTCGGCCCGATCCTCGACGTGCCGTCCGCTCCGATCTATGCAGTGCTCGACGTCGAGCGCGGCGAGGAGTTCTGCGGGGTCCGGCCCGCCGACGCCGCGGTGACCATCGCCGACCGGGGCCGGACACCGATCACGATGGACGAGGGACTCTGCTTCCTGCACGCATGTCCGGGCGCGCTCGAGAAGAACAAGTGCTTCCACACCGCGGCCTCCCGCGGCACCGACAAGCGGGTCCCCGCGCTGTGGATCTCGCAGAACGCGCCCACCCTCGGCTGGTGCTGGGAGCACAACCACCACACCTGGCTGGGGGTCGCCTCGGCCGGGGCGCGCCTCACCGCGTGACCGACGTTCTACATTTGTCGCCATGGGGTTCCTTCGTCGCCAGCTCGTGACCGCCGCTCTGACCGCAAACGCGATCCGGCCCGTGCCGGGCTACCGGTCCGCCATCCCGTCGTTCTTCGGAGGCTGGCTGACCACCGAGCTGGCGCCGCACCTGATGGCTCTCACCGCCACTGACACCGCCGCGCAGGTCGTACGACGTCGCCCTCGCCGGCGGCTCGGGCTAGCGCTCGCCGGGCTCAACCTCGCGGGTCAGGCCTACCTGATCGACCAGGCCCGGCGTGCCCACAACCAGGTCGAGGACGCGCTGGTCGAGGGTCTCGGCGTCGACTACGTCGAGCAGTTGGACGCCAAGCCGACTCCTGCCGAGCTCGCCACACCGTGGCGGCGGCTGGCGAACCCCTTCCGGATGCGCAACGTCGACGTCGTCGTCGACAAGGACGTCGTCTACGCACCCGAGCACGGCAAGCGCGGGCTGCTCGACGTCTACCGACCCGCCGCCGGCACCGACGGTCGCGCGCCCGTGCTGCTCCAGGTGCACGGCGGCGCCTGGACCATCGGCAACAAGGACCAGCAGGGCATCCCGCTCATGCAGCACCTGGCGGCGAAGGGTTGGATCTGCGTCGCCATCAACTACCGCCTCGCGCCGCGCGACCCCTTCCCCGCGCAGATCGTCGACGTGAAGCGAGCGATCGCCTGGATCCGCGACCACATCGCGGAGTACGGCGGAGACCCCGAGTACATCGCCATCACCGGCGGCTCCGCGGGCGGCCACCTGACCGCGCTCGCCGCCGTCACCGCGAACGACCCCGACTACCAGCCCGGGTTCGAGGGCGCCGACACCAGCGTCGCCGTCGCCGTGCCCCACTACGGCGTCTACGACTTCGCCGGCTCGACGGGCCTGCGGTCCGCGGAGCAGATGCGCGACCAGTTCCTCGCGCCGCGGGTCGTGAAGCGGCGCTGGGCCGACGACCCCGACGTCTTCGAGGCCGGCACTCCCCTGCTGCGGGTCGGCAAGGACGCCCCGGACTTCTTCGTCATCCACGGTGCCCACGACTCGCTCGTCGCCGTCGACCAGGCCCGCCTCTTCGTCGCCCGCCTGCGCGAGATCTCCGGCGCTACCGTCGTCTACGCCGAGCTCCCCGGCACCCAGCACGCCTTCGACGTCTTCCCCTCCATCCGCTCCGCCCACGTCGTCCGCGCCATCGACCGCTACCTGCACTGGCACTGGAACGGCTGGCGGCGTCAACAGTCGACCAGCGGCGGTGGTTTCGAGGCTCGGCGCTAGCGCGCCTCACACCTCAACCACCGACGCCCCGGCGCTGAAGCAGAGGTCTACCGCCTGGTCGCCGGTCGATCCGACAGACTTACGCCGTGTTCAGACAGCGGAGCGCCCCGGCAAGACCCCACCACGTCGGCCTGATCATGGACGGCAACCGACGGTGGGCGCGGGCTGCTGGACACGATCCGCGCCTCGGGCACCGCGCCGGCGCCGAGCACCTGGGCGACTTCCTGTCGTGGGTGACGGCCCGCGGGATCGGACACGCGACCATCTACGTGCTGTCGGCCGACAACATCCGCAAGCGTGCGGGCGCAGAGCTCGACCACCTGTTCCACCTCATCGAGACCGTGGTGCTGGACAGCGTCGCGACGTCCCGGAGCTGGCGGCTGCATGTGAGCGGCGACCTGGCCCTCGTCCCCGACACCACTCGCGCCGCGCTCGAGCAGGCAATCGATGCCACGCTCTCGCGGCCCCGGCACCTGACGCTCGCCATCGGGTACGACCCGCGCGGCGACATCGTGGCCGGGGTCCGGGCGGCCGTCCGGGCAGGTGCGACCCAGCTCTCCGACGACCAGCTCGAGGCGGCGATCACCGACGCGCTGCCGGGAGGGCCGGCGAAGGAGATCGACCTGGTCATCCGGACGAGCGGCGAGCAGCGGATCTCGGGGTTCTTCCCGTGGCAGACCCAGCACGCCGAGATCCACGTCAGCCCCCGGATGTGGCCGGCGTTCACCGAGCGCGACCTCGACCGCGCGCTGGCCGACTATGCGAGGCGGCGGGCGAGCGCGGCCCCGATGACCTGAGCTCCTTCGGCGAAGCGGGCGGGGTTGGGACCGGCGTAGTTGAGCCGGATGAAGGACCCGGCCGGCTCGGCCGGGAACCACTCGGCTCCCGATGCGATCACGACCCCGGCCCGTTCGCAGTCGGACACCAGCCGAGGGACGTCGGTGCCATCCGGGAGCCGCACCCACAGGTTGAGCCCGCCCGGCGGGAGGTGCTGGATGTCCGCCGCCGGCAACTGCTCCCGTACGGCGGACGCGAGCAGGTCGCGCCGCGACCGCAGCTGTTCGCGCAGTCCGCGTCGGTGGGTCCGCCACCCTGGGTGGGTGACGACCTCCAGGGCGGCGACCTGCAGCAGGCTGCTGACGTACATCGACTCCGCGCCGCGGTCCGCCAGGATCCGCTCACGCGCCGGCCCGCGGGCGATCACGGCCGCGACCCGGATCGACGGTGAGACGCTCTTGGTCAGGGAGCGCAGGTAGATCACGTGCCCGGCGTCGTCGTACGCCGCGACGGGCGTCGCCGAGGTCGTGATGCCGAAGTCGTGCGCCCAGTCGTCCTCGACCAGGAAAGCGCCGTACGAGCGGACGACGTCGAGGACCTGGCCATGCAGCCCGACCGGCCACTGCGCGCCGGTGGGGTTGGCGTAGTTCGGCTGCGCGTAGAAGACGCGGGCGCCCGACTCCTCGAACGCGCGTGCCAGCTCCGCTGGATCGGGACCGGCCGGTCCGCTGGGCACCGGTACGACGCGCACGCCCGCCTGCTGGGCGGCCAGGATCGCGCCCCAGTAGGTCGGCGACTCCATCAGCAGTGACTGACCGGGCGCGACGAGGGAGCGGAAGATCGAGCTCAGGCCGCTCTGGCTACCCGGCAGCACGATCACGTCGCTCGGCGCGGGCGGGGTGACGCCGGCAGGCGTTACGGCGCCGAGCTCGTGCGCGAACCAGGACTGCAGCTCCGGTAGACCGGTGGCGGGCGAGCGCGCCAGCGCCGCATCACCGCGCGCGGCCCGGGTCAAGGCCGCACGGACCAGTCGTTGCGGCAACAGCTCGGCGTCGGGATAGCCGGCGTGCAGCGCGATGACGTCGTTGGGGGTGCTTCGCAGCGCCGCGGGCATCGACTCGATCCGGGACTGGGGAGAGCGCAGCGCCGCGGTCTGCCAGCCGTAGTCGGCGGGCCGGGCGACCCGCACCCCCCGGACGAACGTGCCGACCCCGGGACGCGCCTCGACCAGACCCTCGCCGACCAGGGTGCGCAGCGCACGCTGCACCGTCACCGGACTGGCCTGGTGGCGCGCCGCGAGCTCGCGGGTCGACGGCAGCCGGGCACCCGGAGCCGCCGTGGCGAGCCAGCTCCGCAGGCCCGTCACGATCCGGGAACTGCTATCGTCGGTCATGGGAACACAGAGTAGCGCTATCGCAGTCGGACCTCGCCCGATATCCCGGGCGCCGTACGTCGGCCTGGCTTGGGGACTCCTCGGGGTAGCAGCGTTCTCGTTCACCATGCCGTTCACCCGGGTCGCGGTAGGCGGACTGTCGCCGCTCTTCATCGGCTCCGGCCGTGCGGTCGTCGCCGCTGTGCTCGCGGTAGCGGCGCTGACCTTCACCCGACAGCGACTGCCCCGAGGCGCGCAGTGGCTCCGGCTCGCCGTGGTCGGCGGCGGGATCGTGGTCGGCTTCCCGCTGCTGACGTCGTACGCGCTCACCTCGGTGCCCGCTAGCCACGGTGCCGTCGTGATCGCGGTGCTGCCGGCCGCGACCGCGGTGATGGCCGTCGTGCGCGGGCACGAGCACCCCCCGACCGCGTTCTGGGTCGCGTCCGGCCTCGGCGCGGTCGCGGCGATCGGCTTCGCCTCCGTGCAGTCCGGTGGGGCCGGCGATCTGCACTGGTCCGACCTGCTGCTCTTCGGCGCCGTCGCCGCCGCGGCCGTCGGGTACGCCGAGGGCGGGCTGCTCGCCCGCGAGCTGGGCGCCTGGCAGACGGTGTCGTGGGCCTTGGTGGTGTGCCTGCCGCTGATGGCGCTCCTCGCGACGGTCTCCGCTGTCCGGCATGCCCCGCACGGCTCGGCGACGCAGTGGTCCGCCTTCGCCTACCTCGGCGTCGTCAGCATGTTCCTCGGCTTCGTCGCCTGGTACCGCGGCCTCGCCATCGGCCCGATGGCCCAGGTCAGCCAGGTGCAGCTCGTCCAGCCGGTGATGAGCATCGCGTGGGCCGGCCTGCTGCTCGGCGAGCAGCTCACCGCAGCGACCATCCTCGGTGGGCTCGTCGTGATCGCCTGCGCCGGCGGCGCCGTACGCGTGCGGACGAAGTACCCAAATTCGACTGTTGCGGTCGTCTTCTCGCAGGAGTGATCTGGGACCACGACATCCACGTCCGGGAGGAACTCTCATGGGGAAGAGACGGAGCACCATCAGCTTGGCCGCGGGAGCCGTGTTGGCACTCGCAGTGTCGGGGACCGCCCCAGCACTCGCCGGCCACGGGGGCCACGGCGGTCACGGCGGCAACCACCAGGACCAGGGCTCGCTTGAGACCGTGCTCGACGGGCTCGACGGCCCGCGCGGCATCGACGCCCTCGGCGAGGGTCGCACCCTGGTGACCGAGACGGACGGCACCTTCAGCCTCGTCCTCGAACCGCGACACCGCTGGCACCACTGGCGCGGCGCCCGGCACGGCAGCGCACCTCGCAAGATCGAGCTCGGCCAGGTGCCCAGCAACTTCGCACCCGCGATCGCCGCGGGACGGCACGGCACGATCTGGCTGCTCACCGGCGGCGCCTCCCCCGACGAGCCCGCCGCCGACAACGGCGCCACCCTCTTCAAGTGGAAGCCGGGCTGGGCGGCGCCCGTGGCGTTCGCGGACATCGCCGAGTACCAGGTGTCCGACCCCGACCCGTACGACCTCGAAGGCCTGCCCGCGGACAGCAACCCGTTCGGGCTGGCGGCCCTGAGGGACGGCAGCGTCCTGGTCGCCGACGCCGCCGGCAACGACCTGCTCCACGTGTCGAAGTCCGGCGACATCGAGACAGTCGCGCGGTTGAAGCCACGCGAGGTCGAGACACCTGAAGGCCTGCCGGGCGCCGGGACTCCGGCGACCGCCGAGGCGGTCGCCACCTCGGTGACCGTGGGCGCCGACGGCGCCTGGTACATCGGTGAGCTCCGCGGCTACCCGGCCACGCCCGGCACGTCCGAGATCTGGCGGGTGCGCCCGGGCACGACCGACGCCCTCTGCGACCCCGAGGCACCCACCGGCGCGTGCAAGAGGTACGCCGACGGCCTGACCTCGATCGTCGACCTCGGCGCGGACGAGAAGGGCATCTATGCGGTGACGCTGTCCAAGCTGAGCTGGCTGGCCGTCGAGAGCCCCACCCCGATCCCGGGAGCCGAGGTAGGCGGGCTGTTCCTGGTCCGCGGTGACCGCCACGGCCCGTCCTGGCGCCGGCACGGCCATGGCGGCCACGGCGGCCACGGCGGCGGCAAGACCAGCATCACCGAGCTGGTGCCCGACCAGCTGAACCTGCCCGGCGGCGTCGACGTCGCCGACGACCCGTACGTCGTCGGCCCCGTCTTCGGCCCGGGAGCGCTGGCGAAGATCGACTGAGGCACCGGCTGCGGCCGTAACGTAGCCGCATGGATCTCGAGTTCTCCGGAGATGTCTGGCACTGGCGCGGGCCGGCCCCGCACCACTTCGTCAGCGTCCCCGAGGACGACGCGGCGCAGATCGAGTCGGTCGCGGCCGCGGTCACCTACGGCTGGGGGATGATCCCGGTGACCGTGCGTCTCGGCGGCTCGACCTGGACCACCTCGCTGTGGCCCAAGGACGGCGGCTACGTCGTGCCGCTCAAGCTCGCCGTACGCCGGGCCGAAGCAGTCGACGTGGGTGACGTCGTCGAGGTCCGTCTGACGCTCGACGTCTAGCGCGGCAAGGTCACCGCGGTAGGCCGAGGATCCGCTCCCCCGCGACGTTGCGCAGGATCTGCGTCGTGCCGCCCGCGATCGACAGGCACCGGGTGTTGAGCATCTCCCAGACGTCGGCGCGCACGTCGTCCGACGCGTCGAGGAGTACGGCGTCGCCGTGCAGCGACACGACCAGCTCGGCGCCGTCCTGACGGTTGCGTACGCCGAGCAGCTTGGCCACGCTCGACTCCGCACCGGGCCCCTGGCCGGCGAGCGAGCGCAGCGTGCCGCGCACGCCCAGGAGGGAGCAGACGGTCGCCAGCGCGATCGAGCGCCCGACGGCGACCCGCTGGGCAGCGGTCACACCTGAAGCGGCCAGCTCGATCGCGCGCTCGGTGCTCTTCGACAGCCGCGCGGTCGCCATCGCCACCCGCTCGTTGGCGAGCGTGGTGCGGGCCAGCTTCCAGCCGTCGTCGACCTCGCCGACCACCATCTCGTCGGGCACGAACACGTCGTCGAGGAAGACCTCGTTGAAGAGCGCCTTGCCGGTGATCTCGCGCAGCGGCCGCACGTCGATGCCGGGGCTGTTCTTCATGTCGACCAGGAAGTAGGTGATGCCCTTGTGCTTGGCGACGTCCGCGTTGGTGCGGGCCAGGCAGATGCCCCAGTCGGCGCGCTCGGCGACCGAGTTCCAGACCTTCTGCCCCGACAGCTTCCAACCGCCGTCGACCTTCGTGGCGCGGGTCCGCAGCGACGCCAGGTCGGAGCCGGCACCGGGCTCGGAGAAGAGCTGGCACCAGGTCAGCTCACCCAGCAACGACGGACGCACGAACCGCTCGCGCTGCTCCTCGGTGCCGTGCTCGAGGATCGTCGGCACCGCCCAGCCGGCGATCACGATGTCGGGCCGGGTCAGCTCGGCGCGCGCGAGCTCCTGGTCGATGACGACCTGGGTCACGGCGTCCGCGCCCAGGCCGTCGGGCGCGGGCCAGTGCGGGGTCAGGTAGCCGGTCTCGACAAAGGCAGCCCGCCGCTCCTCCGGCGGCAGCGCGGCGATCCGCTCGACGGTCGCGCGGATCTCGCCGCGGATCGGCTCGTCGCGGCCGTCGAGGTCGAGGTGGACCCGTCGGCGGGTGCCGTCGACCGCGGCCGCGGTGAGGCGCTCGGCGGCAGCGTCGCTGTCCCCGACGAGCGCGCGCAGCGCCAGCACCCGGCGCAGGTAGAGGTGCGCGTCGTGCTCGAAGGTGAAGCCGATGCCGCCGAGCACCTGGATGCACGACTTCGCGACCTCGACAGCCCCGTCGAAGACGATCGCGACGGCGACGTCCGCGGCGAACGCCCACTGTTCGTCGTCGTCGCCGAGGGCCACGCCGGCGACGTCCCACGCGGCCGCGGTCACCGCCTCGGCGGTCTCCAGCATCTCCGCGCACAGGTGCTTGATCGCCTGGAAGGCGCCGATCTTCTGGCCGAACTGCTCGCGGACCTTCGCGTACTCGACCGCGGTCGCCAGGCACCACCGCGCCACCCCGGCGGCCTCCGCGGCCGCCAGCGTGATCGTCGTACGGCGGAGCAGGTCGGTCGTCAGCCCGGGCACGGCGACCCCGGCCGACTCGTCCACCACACGCGCCGTACCGAACCGGCGGCTCAGGTCGAGGCCGACCGACGAGGACGCCTCGACCGCGTCTCGTGGGTAGACCGACCAGGAGCCGTCGGCGCCGGCGAGCAGCACGTGGGTGGCCGATGGCAGGTCCCAGACCACGTCCGACAGCCCGATCCCGACGATCGCGTCCGGCGACATCTCGGGAAGGACGAGCGAGGCCACCGCGGGACCGAGCAACGGACCGGGCACCAGCTCGTAGGCGCAGGCCTCCAGCGCCACGGCGACGTCCAGCACCGAGCCGCCACCCCCACCGGCCGACTCGGGCAGGCCGATGGTCGAGATCCCCATCTCCTGCCCGGCCTGCCAGGCGGTCTCGAAGGTCGCGTCCGCGTCGGTCTCGGCCTCGCGGGCCAGCTCGCGGCCCCTCAGGTCGGCCGCCCACTTGCGCAGGCTCGCGGCCAGCTCGACGTGCTCGTCGGAGATCCCGATCGACATGCCACTCCTCGGCGAGGTGGTTTCGAGGCTCGCTTCGCTCGCACCTCAACCACCGAAAACTAGAACGTGTTCCAATCCTAACCGGCGCCGCCGCCGTTTGCCCATCCACCCGGCGGGGCATCTCCAGACCGTGCCTGCCCGCGCTCGTCGTGACGAGCTGATCGCCCTCGTCGTCCTGGTCGCTCTCGCGATCGCGATCGCCGGCATCCTCGCGATCATCGAGCCGAGCGCGAACCCGCTGGGCGACGACCCCCAGCCGGCCTCGAGCGAGACCGCGGTACCCGAGGCGGCCCCGGACGACGCCGGTGTCCGACTGTGGGACCAGCCGTTCGTCTATGCGTGCCGGGTGCTCCCGACTGCCGATGTGGAGCGCATCTTCGGCCCGTCGGGGCCGCGCGGCTACGTGCGCCAGCAGTACCTTGACCGCACCCCGACCACCGAGGAGCTCGACGGCGCCACCGCGTTCGCGTACGGCGGCCTCGGGACCCGCTGCACCCACTGGTTCGACGACGAGGCCGGCCATTCACTCGACGTGGTGGTGACGCAGTTCCCCTCCGCTGACGAGGTGGACCGCCGGTGGCGGCAGCTCGCCCGGACCGGCCGGCCGGTGCCCGGCACGGACGATCGGCTGCTCTACCTGCCCGGCAGCGGGTCATTCGTGCTCAGGACCGGCAGCCTGGTCGTCGAGGCGCACTACTCGGCCGACGAGACGATCCCCCGCGACCGGCAGGTCCCGCTGATGCAGGAGGTCGTCACCGCCGTCGACCTGTACGCAGCCGACGGCTCGGCGATCGCAGGCCCCGTGCCGACGACCGACAGCGTCTCCGGCACGGTCGGCGGCACGCCGTACGTCGAGCCGTGCGCGCTGCTCGACACCGCGACCTTCGAGTCGCTCGGCGGCCAGGAGCCGGAGCCGGTCGTCGTCGACACGTCGGTGATCCGGCACGACCCGTACACCAACACGGCCGTCAGCAGCTGCGAGCGGTCGGGGACCCGCCGCGACGGCGGACCGCGCCGCACGCGCTCGACGTACGCCGTGCTGGAGGTGCGGGTCGCCCCCGACGCCGTCAGTGCCGACAAGGCGCTCGACCAGCACCTCGCCAACCGCTACCCGAAGGGCACGGAGATCCGCGACCTCGCAGGCTCCGACGCGACGGCGTACGTCGTTGACGTCGCGCCCACCAAACGCGACCCGCTGCGCACCCGCATCGTGCACGTCGTGGTGGGACCGTACGAGCTCCGGCTCGCCGCGGTCCGCGACGTCGGACCCCGGCAGGTGTCGGGCAAGCCACCGACGGAGCAGCAGCTGGTCGCGGCGATCGAGGCGATGGCCGAGGCCCTGGATGCCCAGGCGACACCGGTGCCCTAGGGTCCGGTCCGTGACGAACATGCCGGCCGACCTGCTGCAGCACGCCCTCGACGCGAAGGGCTTCATGCCCGAGGACGAGGGGCTGCTGCTGCACCGCTACGCGCGCGAGCGGCTCCCGCACGGCCCGGCGCTCGAGGTCGGCACCTACTGCGGCAAGTCCGCGATCTACCTGGGCGCCGCTGCCCGCGAGGTCGGCGGCACCGTCTTCACGGTCGACCACCACCGCGGCTCGGAGGAGAACCAGGCCGGCTGGGAGCACCACGACGACTCTCTCGTCGACGCGGAGCTCGGGCTGATGGACACCCTGCCCGTCTTCCGCCGCAACCTCGCGCTCGCCGGCCTCGAAGACCAGGTCGTCGCGGTGATCGGCAAGAGCACGACAGTCGCGACGTACTGGCGCACTCCCCTGTCGCTGCTCTTCATCGACGGCGGTCACGCCGAGGAGCACGCCCAGAACGACTTCTCGGGCTGGGCGCACTGGCTGATGACCGACGGACTGCTCGTCATCCACGACGTCTTCCCCGACCCCGCGGACGGCGGGCAGCCGCCGTACCACGTCTACCTGCGCGCGCTCGAGGGCGGCGCCTTCACCGAGGTGGAGGCACTGGGCTCGATGCGGGTGCTGCGGCGTACGTCAGGACAGGCTGGAGCCTCGGTGGACGGGCAGAGCGTCGGCTGACGGGCAGCCGCACTCCAGGGCGAGCTCGGCGAAGTGCGGCGCCAGCGAGGTGCCGCGCATGATGCCGGACCCGGCCGTGCTGTGCCCCGCGACCTCGCCGAGGGCGTCGATCGCGAGGATGACCGCGGCGGCCGTGTACGTCGTGTACTCGACTGGCCAGTAGACGTTGCGCGGCTCGCCGTCGGCCTCCGCCTCGTCGCCGTACACCCAGCCGGTCCAGTAGCGACCGTCGTCCTCGCGCAGGTGCTGCATGTCCTTGATCAGCGTCAGCGCGCGGCGGTGGTCGCCGATGGTGTCGAGCGCCATCGCCAGCTCGCAGGTCTCCGCGCCGGTCACCCACGGGTTGGTGTCGACGCAGAGGATGCCGAGGCCGGGCCGGACGAACTCGTCCCAGCGGCTCTCCAGCAGCTCGAAGGCGTCCCGCCCGCGCACGGCGCCGCCGAGGACGGGGTAGTACCAGTCCATCGAGTGCGCGGACTTGTCCTCGAACAGGTCGCGGTGCTCGCGTACGGCGTGCCCGAGCCGGCCACCAGCGAGCTCCCACTCCGGCTGGGGGTCGTCGAGCAGGTCGGCGAGCGCGACGCCGGCGCGCAGCGACTGGTAGATGCTGGACGAACCCGTCAGCAGCGCGAAGTCCTCGGTTGGCGTGTAGTTGATGCCGCCGAACGGCAGCTGCTGCGAGACCACCCAGTCGAGGGCGGACCGCACGCTCGGCCAGAACCGGTGCACGAACGCGATGTCGCGGCGTACCAGCCAGTGGTGCCAGATGCCGACCGCGAGGTACGCCGTCATGTTGACGTCGCCGCGATCGTCCTCGACCTCGCCGCCCACCATCTTGGTCGGGAACGAGCCGTCCTCGTGCTGCATCGTCGGCATCCACGCGTAGGCGCGCTCGGCCGCCTCGACCTCGCCGCCGACGAGCATCGCCATGGCGGCCTCGACGTGGTTCCACATGTCGACGTGCTCACCGACGCTCCACGGCACGGCGCCGCACGGCTCCTGCATGGCCACGATCGAGGCCGCAGTCGCCGCGACCTGCTCGGCGGTGAGGATGCCCTCGACGTAGGGAAGCTGTGCGAGGGGATCCGTCATGCCGCGTCGGGCTTGCGGAAGTAGAGGACCATGCTCTTGCCGATCAGCGGGTCGAGGACCTTGCCGGCGTACTGCAGCGTCTTGGGCTGCTTCATGATCTCCCAGACCAGGAGCTTGTGGTACTGGCGGGCGAAGAAGTTGTCGTCGTTCTCGACGCCGACGGCGCACTTGATCCACCAGTACGGCGCGTGCAGGCCGTGGGCGTAGTCCTTGCCCTCGAAGACCATGGCGTCGCCGGGCGTGCCGTCGTTGTACTTGCCGGCCTTGGTGACCTTGTCGATCAGCTCGTGGTCGGTGTAGATCCGGATGTGCCCGCCCTGGGCGTTGTGGTAGTCGTCCGAGAGCTTCCAGTTGATGACCTCGGGCAGCCAGCGGGGCACCGTGATGGCCAGCGTGCCGCCCGGGCGCAGCACGCGGACGAGCTCCTTGATCGCGTCCACGTCGGCGTGGATGTGCTCCAGGATCTCGGCCGCGACGATCCGGTCGAACTCGCCGTCGGCGAAGGGCAGCTGCAGGGCGTCGCCCTGCTTGATGTCGGCCGAGGCACCGGCCGGGACCTCGCCCTGCTCCTTCATCGCACCGAAGATCTCGAGCACGCCGGCCAGCTCGTCGCCGTCCATGTCGAACGCGACGACGTCGGCCCCACGGCGGTACATCTCGAACGCGTGGCGTCCGCCGCCGGCACCCATGTCGAGCACCCGCTCGCCGGGCCGCAGGCCCAGCCGGTCGAAATCAACGGTCAGCACTTAGCTCTCCTCCTGCTCACGCCGGTTCTCTGCCCGATATTGGGCTATGACTTCTTCGTACGCGACGGCGACCTTGGCGGCCACCGCCCTCCAGCTGAACAGCTCCTCGACGCGCTTGCGCCCGGCTGCGCCGTACCGGGCCCGGCGCTCGGGGTCGTCGAGCATCTTCGCGATCGCGGCCTCGAGCTCGCCGACGTCGCCGGGCGTGACGAGGTCGGCGCACAGCCCGTCGGGTCCGACGACCTCGGGGATGGCGCCCGCGTCGGAGACGACGAGCGGGGTGGCACACGCCATCAGCTCGGCGGTCGGGAGCGAGAAGCCCTCGTAGAGCGACGGCACGCAGGCGAGCTCGGCCGAGCCCATCAGCTCGACCAGCTCGGCGTCGCTGATGCCGTGCACGAAGCGGACCGAGTCGTTGATCGACAGCTTGTCGATCAGCTTCTCGGTGCGGCCGCCCTCCTTGGGCTTGGTGACGAGCAGCAGCTCGACGTCGCGCTCGGTGCGCAGCTTGGCGAACGCCTCGAGCAGCGTCGCGATGCCCTTCATCGGCGCATCGGCACTGGCCATCGCCATGATCCGGCCGGGCACGCGTGGCTTGGTCGGCGGCACGAACGCGTCGTCCACGCCGAGGAGGATGACCTGCATCCGCTCGGGGTCGACGCCGAAGTCCCGGGCGATGTCGCGCTTCGAGGTCTCGGACGGCGTGAGGATCTTGCGCGCCTGCCGGGCGACCCGGGCCTGCATCTTCACGAAGCCGTACCAGCGGGTGAGCGTGAACTTGCGCCACGGGTTCTTGGTGGCCGCGATGTCGATGCGGCGGTCGTAGCTGATCGGGTGGTGCAGCGTCGTCAACAGCGGCAGCCCGAGCTTCTCGATCTCGAGCATCCCGTAGCCGAGCACCTGGTTGTCGTGGACGATGTCGAACTCGTCGACACGGCCGCTCAGCTCGCGTACGGCGCGCAGGCTGAACGTCTTCGGCTCGGGGAAGCCGGCGGCACACATCGTCGCGAACTCCTCCACGTCGATCCGGTCGCGGAACTCCTTGAGCTTCGGCAGCCGGAACGGGTCGGGCTCGCGGTAGAGGTCGAGGCTCGGCAGCTTCGTCAGCTCCACGCCCGGGTCGAGCTCCGGGTAGGGCTGGCCCGAGAAGACCTCGACCGTGTGGCCGAGGTTGACGAGCTCACGGCTGAGGTGGCGGATGTAGATGCCCTGTCCCCCGCAGTGCGGCTTGCTTCGATAGGACAGCAATGCGACTCGCATCCGCACCTCAATCTCTAGAACCAACGGACACGGTGCCCTGGCGAACTGGAACGTGTTCCTATTTTAGCCCATCGATTGTTAGCCTAGTCGCAGATCACAGCGTCGTTACCAGCGGGTACGCCGGATCCGGTCACTAGAATCGGCGGACCTTCGTCGTTCTCGAGGCGACCACAACAACACCCTTGGGGGTCCGAGTGAGCAGCGCAAACTCTCTGGCCGTCGAAGATCTCGGCTCGGCCGCCCAGCGCGACCGCCGCAAGCGGATCCTCGACGCCACGATCGCGCTCGCCTCGCAGGGCGGTTTCGACGCCGTACAGATGCGGGCCGTGGCGGAGCAGGCCGATGTCGCCCTCGGCACCCTCTACCGCTACTTCCCCTCCAAGATCCACCTGCTCGTCTCGGCCCTGCAGCGGGAGTTCGAGCGCACCGAGACGATCATGCGCGAGCGCCCCTCCGAGGGTGACACCGCCGCCGACCGGGTGATCAACTCGCTCAAGCGCACCACCCGCGGCATGCAGTCCGACCCCCAGCTCACCGAGGCACTCACCCGCGCGTTCATGTTCGCCGACGCCTCCGTCGCCGCCGAGATCCACCAGGTCGGCATGCTGCTGACCTCGATGCTGACCAAGGCGATGCACCCCGAGGGCCACGACAAGCTCACCGAGGAGGACGTCGCCATCGCGCGCGTCATCGGCGACGTCTGGCTCTCCGCCCTCGTCGGCTGGGTCACCGGCCGCAGCACCGCCGCCGAGACCGGTCAGCAGATCGGCGGCAAGGTCGCGGTCAGGCTGCTCCTCCGCGACTGACCGTCATCGGTGGTTGAGGTGCGAGGCGCGCTAGCGCCGAGCCTCGAAACCACCGACTCGATGTCGAGCCGTGAAAGGTCGAGCTCCCCCGGCGCGCCCACTCCGCGGCGATCAGGTCGTAGGACCGGACCCGGTCGGCGTGGTCGTGGGTGATCGTCGTCAGGACCAGCTCGTCGGCGCCGGTGGCGTCGCGGAGCAGCTCCAGCTGGTCGGCGACCTGCGCCGGCGTACCGACGAACTGGGTGTCGACCCGGTCCTGCACCAGCGCCCGGTCGGCGTCGGTCCACGCGAACCGGCGCGCCTCCTCGGGCGTCGGGAACTCGATCGCGCCCTCGGCGGTGCGGATGCTGCGCACCCACAGCCCGTAGCCGGTCGCCAGCTCGCGCGCGGTCGCCTCGTCCTCGGCGACGACGACGTCGGCGCTGACCGCGACGTACGGCGCGGCGAGCGTCGGCCGAGGGCCGGAACGCGGCCCGGTAGGCGTCGACCGCCTCGAGCACGGTCGCCGGGCTGACGTGGTAGTTGGCGGCGAACCGCAGCCCGCGCGCGCCGGCGACCTGCGCGGACTCGCCGGCGCTGCTGCCGAGGATCCAGATCGTCGAGGTCGGCACCCTCGCCGGGCACGACGTGCGCCTCCTCGCCCTCGGCCGAGCGGTAGGTGCCGGCGATCAGGGCGAGGATGTCGTCGACCTGCTCGGTGTAGTCCTGCGGCTGCGCGTCGGGCAGCAGGAGCAGCTGTCGTCTGCAGCAGGAAGCGCGGCGAGCCGAGCAGCGGCGTGAAGTCGAACTTCGGCGGGATCAGCAGCCCGTTCTCGGCGCGCCCGTCGACGACCCGCGACGGTACGGCGACCGCGCTCGCCGCTCGGCCGGACGGCCGCCGGAGCGACCGAGGCCGAGGTCGAACCGGCCCGGGTGGAGCGCGTCGAGCAGGCCGAACTCCTCCACCGTCGACAGCGCGGTGCGGTGGCCGAGCTGGACGGCCCCGGAGCCGAGCCGGATCGTCGACGTGGCCGCCGCCGTGAGCGCCAGGACGACGGCCGGCGAGGTGCCGGCGACGCCCGGGTTGAGGTGGTGCTCGGCGAACCAGTAGCGGGCGTAGCCCAGGCGCTCGGCCTGCTGGGCGAGGTCGATGGAGTTGCGCAGCGCCTCGGCGGCGGTCGAGCCCGACGAGATCGGGACCAGGTCGAGGACCGAGAGTGCGGTCGTGCGTGCTCGACTCGCGCGGTCGCGGTCAGGGCACGGTCGGGGTGGCGCGAGGCCGAGGTTGTCGCGCAGCGTGCGTGCCGTCGTACTCGGTGCGGTAGACGCCGAGCTCCTGCAGGATCGGCACCACCTGGTCGACGAACGCGTCGAGCCCGCCGGGCGTGATGTGCGGGACCAGGATGAAGCCGTCGCTGGCGTCGTCCTGCACGAACCTGTTGATCGTCTCGGCGACCGTGCGCGGCGAGCCGATGAACGACTGCCGGCCGGTCACCTCGACGATCAGCTCGCGGGTGCTCAGGCCCTCGGCCTCGGCGCGCGCCCGCCACTGCCGGGCGGTCTGCACGCGGTCGCTGTGCATCCGCACGCTGGCGCGCCCCTTCGAGTAGAGGCCCTCGACGTCGGACTCGACCGGGTCGGAGGCCGGCAGCGGCCCGTCGGGGTCGTGGTCGGAGAGGTCGGTGTTCCACAGCTGCTCGAGGAACTTGATCGCGGTCGCCGGCGACACCTGCTGCGAGCCGCACCTCCTGGGCGCGCTCGGCCGCCTCCTCGTCGGTGTCGCCCAGGACGAACGTCGCCGCCGGCAGGATCAGCAGCTCGTCGCGGCGCCGCCCGAACCTGGCGAGGCGGCCCTTGACGTCGGCGTAGAACGCGCGGCCCTCGTCGTACTGCGAGTGCCGGCTGAAGATCGCGTCCGCCTCCGCGGCGGCGAAGTCCCGGCCGTCGTCGGAGTCGCCGGCCTGGAAGATCGACCGGACGGCCCTGCGGCGATCGCGGCACGTTGAACCGGCCGCGGATGTCGAACTGCGAGTCGTGGTGCTCGAAGGACCCGGCGTCGGCGCGGGCGAGGAACTCGCCGCTCGCCTGGTCGGCGACGCACGTCGTCGTCGCGCCAGGAGTCCCACAGCTCCTTGGCGGTCTGCAGGAACGTCCTGGCCCGCTCGTAGCGCTCGTCCTGCGGCAGGTAGCCGCCGCGCCGGAAGTTCTCGCCGGTGAACGCGTCCCAGCTGGTGACGACGTTCCAGCGCGGCGCGGCCGCCGGAGAGGTGGTCGAGGCTCGCGAACTGGCGCGCGACCTCGTAGGGCTCGTTGAAGGTGGAGTTGATCGTGCCGGTGAGGCCGAGGTGCTCGGTCACCGCGGCCAGCGCGGCGAGGACCGTGAAGGTGTCCGGCCGGCCGACGACGTCGAGGTCGTAGATCTCGCCGCCCTGCTCGCGCAGCCGCAGCCCCTCGGCGAGGAACAGGAAGTCGAACTTGCCGCGCTCGGCGGTCTGCGCGAAGTGCTTGAAGGACTCGAACTCGATGTGGCTGCCCGCCGGCCGGGTCGCTCCACACCGTGGTGTTGTTGACGCCCGGGAAGTGGGCGGCGAGGTGGACCTGCTTGGGGTGCTCGGTGGTCGTCATGGTCGTGGTCGCCTCTCAGACGGTCGCGTAGCGGTTGGCCGGACGGGCGAGGCCGAGCAGGCCGCGCAGCGTCCCGGCGTCGTACGACGTGCGGAACACGCCGCGGCGCTGCAGCTCGGGCACCAGCCCGTCGACGATCTGCCGGAGGTCGTGCGGCAGCACCGCCGGCCGGAGCCGGAAGCCGGTCAGCCCGGCGGCGGCCCACTCCTGGAGGAGGTCCGCGAGCTCGGCCGGGGTGCCGACGAAGACGTGGGCGTCGCTCTCGAACGGCGCGACGTCGTCGAGCCGTCGCCGGCGCGCCTCGGCGGCTCTCGCGGGTCGTCGTCGAGGAGGACCACGACGTCGCCGAAGACGTGCACCGTCTCGTCGGCGCGGCCGGCGGCCTCCTGCTCCGCGCGGACCTGCGCCGACGATCGCTCGCCGCGTGCTCGGCGTCGCGCGGCGTCACGAACCCGACGTCGGTCGAGCGCGCGATCAGGCGGTAGGGGATCTCGGCGTGACCGAGGCTGGTGACCAGCGGCTGGCCCTGGGGCGGCCGCGGCGTGATCGACGGGCCCTTGACCGAGAAGGACCGGCCCTCGAAGTCGATGTGGTGCAGCTTCGCCCGGTCGACGAAGCGACCGGTGGCGACGTCGCGGATCTCGGCGTCGTCCTCCCACGAGTCCCACAGCCGGCGGAGCACCTCGACGTAGTCGGCGGCCTCGTCGAAGGCCTCGGCGATCCGGGCCTGCACCTCCGGGTTGTCGAGGTCGCGGAGGTCGGCCGCGCCGAACGAGGCGTCGCGGCGGCCGAAGTGCGCGGCGGTCGCGGCGCCTCCGTCGAGCTGGACCCGGACCCCGCCCCGGCCCGACGTCACGTAGTCGAGGGTCGCGATCGCCTTGGACGTGTGGAAGGGCTCGGTGTGGTTGACGACCGCCGTCGGCACCAGGCCGATGCTCGGTGGTCGCCGGGCCGACCCGGGAGGCGACCAGCGACGGCGTCGAGCCGGCCGCGCACCCGGTCGGTCCGGTCGTCGGGCAGACCACGGGTGGTCGGACTGGAGCCGCAGGCCGTCCTCGATGGTGACGAAGTCGACCAGTCCGCGCTCGGCCTCGCGGACCAGGTCGACCCAGTAGCCCGCGGTGAACACGTCCTGCGGGCGGGCGCCCGCCTCCCGCCACGAGGCGGGATGCCAGCCGGTGTCGGTCAGCGCGACGGCGAGGTGCAGACGGTCAGTCACGGAGATCCCCTATCAAGTCCATGGACTTGATCTACTTCAGCGCCTGATGCCGTCCCGGCCGTCGGTCTCGCGGCGTTCACTGCTGCGGGAGCACCGCGGCTCGGCTGGAAGGCGGCGACGTCCCGCTGCAGCTCGGCGAGCCGGCTGACGCCGGCCGGCAGGTGCTGCCTGCAGGCGAGCGAGCGCGTCGTCGAGCTCGCGGCTGAAGGCGCCGTACGCCGGGGGGACCCGCGCCGGGTTGAGGGCGACCCGGTCGGCCCACGTCCTTGATGTCGGGCTCGGCGCCGAACGACGGCGGACGTTCGCGCATGCCCAGGACGTTCATCCGCGCCCAGTCGGTCAGGGTGTTGCCGTACGACGAGGGCGGGCAGAGCCGGTTCTTCTCGCGCGTCGTCGTCGCGGGTCGCCTCGACGTACCCGGCGAGCGCGGCGCCGAAGCACGGGAAGCCGGCGCGGATCGGCTGCGGCGTGATCACGTCCGGACCCCAGATCGGGAGCCGCGGCGGCATGCTTCAGGCCGTCGGCCGCGCAGTCGACGACGACGGCGTCGTCCGCGACGCCGACCGAGCCGTCGACGAGGTCGATCCGGCCGCGGCGTACGGACTCGGATGTGGCCGAGGCGGACGACGTGCTCGATGGTGCGCAGCTGCTCGAGCTCCCAGGTGCCGAGGGTCGGCGCCTTGGCCATCGTCGGCGTGACCGAGCGGTCGATGCGGTGCATGATGCCGAGCTCCTCCAGCCGGAGGAACAGGTCGGGCAGCGACGGCGCCGTCGCCGGCGGCCTCCATCAGGTCGGCGAACATGCCGAGGTAGATGGCCGGATCGGGCTGGATCAGCGCCCGGTTGAGCATCCACGGGTCGCGGGGTCGCACCCAGCAGATCGCGTCGGGGTCGACGCCGCGGGCCAGCAGCCAGATGCAGGCGTCGGTCGCGGTCTTGCCCGAGCCGACGACGACGTACTGGCTCGGCGCCTCCTCGAGGCCGACGACCTCGTTGACCGGGATCACCCGCGCGCCGTCGTCGACGCCGAACCGCGGCGTCGACTCCGCCGGGATGTCGGGAGACAGGTAGCGGGCGTCGACGATCCGGCAGCGCTCGGGCACCTCGTACCGCTGCCCGGAGACCCGCGAGACGAAGGTGCGCTCCCCCAGGTAGTCGCAGCCGGCGAAGAACTCGACCCGGCCCGAGCCGACCATCCGGTCCGCGAGCAGGTCGCTGTAGTAGCTGGTGATCTTCGGCTGGTCGGCCCGCTCGTGCAGCCCGGCCTCGGGGCCGGTCGCCTGGATGCGGCCGCCGCCGAGCACGGTCGACGCGGCGCCGTAGAAGGTGGACGACTGGTGCAGGCGCACGAACGGGTAGGCGGCGAGCCAGTGGCCGCCGACGCCGTACCGGCGGTCGACCAGCGCGACGCGCACGTCGGCGTGGTCGATCAGCGCGTCCGTGAACGCCATGCCGGTCGCGCCGGCGCCGACCACGAGGTAGTCGGCTTCGACGAGTCGCGTCACGCGACCCAAACTAGATGAACGGCGCCGTGCTTGCCGCCGAGGTCCATCGCCGGCAGGCCGAGCTTGCGGTGGTCCCAGGAGCGGACCCGGTCGACGTCGAGGCGGATGGCGGCGCGGTTCTTGGCCATGAACTCCACGAACGGCTTCATCTCCTCGGTGTACGGCGCGTTGTAGCGCTCGAAGATGTTGACGCAGACGTCCCAGACGACGTCCTCGTCCTCGACGACGACGCCCTGGCCCTCGATCGCGACGCCGCGGAGCTGGTCGTAGGTGTGACCGGCCTCGACGAGGAACGAGCAGCGCGGGTCGCGGCGCAGGTTGACGGTCTTCTGCGCCTTCTTCTTGGTCTCGAACCAGATCTGGCCGTCGAGCACGCCGTACCACATGCCGACCAGGTGGATCTGGCCCTGCGCGCCGACGGTGCCGAGGGTCGAGGACCGCTGCTGCTGCAGGAACTCGGCGACCTCGTCGTCCGACATCACGATCTGACCGCGCTGGTTGGCCATGCCGGGAACCTAGCCGCCGAAGGCGTGCGTCGCGGTCACGCCTCCGTCGATCGAGATCTCGGCGCCGTTGATGTACGACGACTCGTCGCTGGCGAGGAAGACGTAGAGCGGCGCGATGTCCTCGGGGTAGCCGACCCGGCGCAGCGGCACCCGGGAGGCGCCGAACTCCATCGCCGCGTCGCCGCCGTGCACGCGGGTCATCGGGGTGTCGATCATGCCGGGGTGGATCGAGTTCACCCGGATGCCCTTGGGGCCGAGCTCCATCGCGGCGCACTTGGTCATGCCGCGGATCGCCCACTTGGTGGCGGCGTACGCCGTGCAGCTGGCCATGCCCGCGAGGCCCTCGACGGAGGAGGCGTTGATGATCGAGCCGCCGCCGTTCTTGCGCATCGTGCGGGTGACGGCCTGCATGCCCAGGAAGCAGCCGAGCTGGTTGATCCGCCAGATCAGCTCGACCTCCTCGACGGGCTGCCGCTCGATGTCGCCGAAGCGGAGGATGCCGGCGTTGTTGGCGAGCACGTTGACGGGCCCGAAGCGCTCGTTGGTGTCCTCGACGACGCGCGCCCAGGAGGCCGGGTCGCTGACGTCGTGGTCGGCGAAGTGCGCGTCGGCGCCCGAGGTCGTCGGCGAGCGCCTGGCCGGCCTCCTTCGCGATGTCGGCGATGACGACCTTGGCGCCCTCGGCGACGAAGTGGCGCGAGATGGCCTCGCCCTGACCCTGCGCGCCACCGGTGACGATGGCGACCTTGCCGTCCAGACGACTCATGCTCACGCCTTCAGCTTCATGATCGAGTCGGCCGCGAAGCCGACGGCGGGGTCGCGGTCGGTGAAGTAGCCGCCGAGCTGCTTGTCGAGGTCGTCGGCCGTCCAGAGGTTGCCGGCCTTGTCGAAGCGCTCCTCGACGACCGGGGCCGCGACGAGCGCCACCATGCCGCCGTACACGACGAAGACCTGGCCGGTGATCCGCTCGGCGGCGTCGGAGGCGAGGTAGGCGACGACGGGCGCGACGTGCTCGGGCGAGTAGGGGTCGACGTCCATCCCGGACTCGTCCTCGCCGAAGACCTGCGCGGTCATCGCGGTGCGGGCGCGCGGGCAGATCGCGTTGGCGCGTACGCCGCTGCTCGCCATCGCCCGCGCGGTCGAGACGGTCAGCGCGGCGATGCCGGCCTTGGCCGCGCCGTAGTTGGCCTGTCCGGGCGGCCCGGAGAGGAACGCCTCGGAGGCGGTGTTGACGACGCTCGCGCCGACCGGGCCGGACTCCTTGGCCTGCGCGCGCCAGTACGCCGCGGCGTTGCGGGAGAGCAGGAAGTGGCCGCGCAGGTGGATGTGGATGACCTGGTCCCACTCCTCGTCGGACATGTTGAAGAGCATCCGGTCGCGGGTGATGCCGGCGTTGTTGACCACGACGTCGAGCCGGCCGAAGCCGTCGACCGCGGCGGCGAGCATCGCGTCGGCGGTGGACCGCTCCCCCACGTCGCCGGCGACGATGCTGGCCTCGCCGCCGCGTGAGCGGATCTCCTCGGCGGTGCCGTCGGCGCCGCCGGGCAGGTCGTTGAGCACGACGCGCGCGCCGGCGTCGGCGAGCGCGAGCGCCTCGGCGCGGCCGAGACCGGCGCCGGCACCGGTCACGATCGCGACCTTGCCGTCGAGAGAGGTGGGCTCAAGGTGTCAGTCCTCCAGGGAGATCGCGGCGCGCGGGCAGGCAGCCACGGCGCGCTTCACGGCGTCGATGTTCTCGGGGGTGGTCTGCTCGGTCTTGAGCTGGAGGAAGTCGTCGTCGTCCAGCTCGAACACGTCGGGAGCCATCGCCTCGCACAGGGCGTTGGACTCACAGAGGTCGAAGTCGATCTTGATCTTCACGGGCGGTGCCTCAGCTTCCTTCACTGGAGTGACCGGGGAACACGTGCGCGCTCGGGTCGATCACGACCGCGGCGTTGTTGACGGCGGTCGCGGCCTCGCCGAAGCCGACGGCGATCAGCCGCACCTTGCCGGGGTACTCGGTGATGTCACCGGCGGCGAAGACGCGCGACAGGTTGGTGCGCATCGAGGAGTCCACGACGACGTGCCGCTTCTGCACCTCGATCCCCCACTGCTGGATCGGACCGAGGTCGGCGATGAAGCCGAGCGCGGCCACGATCGCCTGCGCCGGGCGGGTGGTGACCTCGCCGTCGACGGTGATGTCCACGGACTCGACGGTGCCGTTGCCGTTGATCGCGGAGACCTCGGCCTTGGTCACGATCTCGACCTTCGGGCGACGCCTTCACCGCGTCGACCGTGCCGGCGTGGGCGCGGAACGCGTCGCGGCGGTGCACGAGCGTGACCGACGCGGCGACCGGCTCGAGGTGCAGCGCCCAGTCGAACGCGCTGTCACCGCCGCCGACGATGACGACGTCCTTGCCGACGTACGGCTGGAAGCTCGGGACGAAGAACTCGAGGCCGCGGCCCAGCCAGCCCTCGCCCGCGGGCAGCGCGCGCGGGCTGAACTTGCCGATGCCGGCGGTGATCAGGACGACCTTGGCGCGGACCGTGGTGCCGTCGTCGAGGCCGACGGTCACGCCGTCCTCGTCCTCGGTCGAGGCGTCGCGGCGGTGCGCTCGAGCAGGTAGACCGGCTCGGCCTTCGCGGCCTGCTCGACCAGCCCCTCGACGAGCTCGCGGCCCTTGACGGACGGGAAGCCGGCGACGTCGAGGATCTGCTTCTCGGGGTACATCGCGGTGATCTGGCCGCCGAGCTCGGGCAGCGAGTCGACCACGGCGATGCGCATCCCGCGGAAGCCGGCGTAGTAGGCGGCGAACAGGCCGGTCGGGCCGGCTCCGATGATGAGGAGGTCGGTGTCGACGGTGCGAGCTGAGTTGCGAGGGGGGCACGCGGCGATCCTTCTCCTCTCCGGGCACCGACTCAACTATAACGTGTTCTAGTTTTCGCGGACCTCTACTTGGTCTCGATGTTGGAGACCAGCCAGCCCTGGTCGGTGTGCACGACCGTCACCAGCGCCCGGTACTGCGCGTACGCCGTCTTCGGCTGGCCGTCCTGCTGACCTTCTCGACGTACTGGTTCAGGAAGAGCAGCGCCTGCACCTGCGCCGGCGACGCCTGCACGACGCCCTGGGCGACCGCCTTCACCTGGAGCTTGGTCTTCTGGGCGATGAACTCGTCCTTGATGTCGTCCGACGTCTCGCGGTACTCCTTCGCGAACGTGTCGGTCATCTTCGTCGGCTGCCTTGTCGACCTGGCCGTCGTAGTCCTGGTAGCGTCGTCGACAGGATCTGCTCGGTCGCGCGCGCCGCCGCCTCGACGGCCGCGCGGTGGCTGAGCTCGCCGGTCACCACCGGGCGCGTCGCCGACACCGTCGGGGACGGGTCGCGGTTGAGGTAGACGATCTCGCCGATGCCGACCAGCGCGAGGATCGCGATGCGCCGCGACCAGGACGTAGCGTCGTACGCCGGCCGCCGGTGGTCGAGGTGCGAGCGGAGCGAGCCTCGAGGCCACCGTCGGCGTCCTCGGTGGCTCGGTGCGTCGTCGAGGCTCGTCGCGTCTCGGCGTCGGCCGCGCGCCTCGAGCCACCGGCGTCGTGCGTCGGCGGTGGTCTCGAACCACCGGCGCCGGCGCGCTCGCTCCTCGACCACCGGGCCTCGCGACGGCTCGGCGGCGGGCGACTCGACCCTCGGCCCGCGATCTTGCGCGGGCGGCCGGTGGCGGGTCGGGACTGGCCCTTGCGCGGCGTGCTCATCCGACGAACTCCACGTTGCTGGTCTTCCAGGCGTCGTCCTCGCGGACCAGGTCGACCTTGATCCGGAACTGGCGGGCGACCGGCTTGTTGCCGGTCGAGGTGTTCGGCGACGGTGCCGGAGGTGGCCACGATGACCGAGGCGCTGTCGCTGTCGGCGTCGACGACGCCGGCCCACAGCACCTTGCCCTCCATCACCGACTTCGCCTGGGTCAGGATCTTCACGACGTCCTTGGTGCTGGTGTCGTACTGCTTCGCGAAGTCGCCGGTGGCACCGGCCGCGACGGCGTCGATGCTCTCCTGGGCGTTCGGTGTAGTCGATGTTGACGAACGCCTCGATCTCCTTGCGCGCGGCGGCGAGCACGTCGCCGTACCGCTCCTGCTCGGCGGCGGCGCGCTGCCGGTCCTGGTGCTCCTGCTGGACCAGCACGCCGCCGAAGACGACGGCGCAGCCGAGCAGCAGCGCCACGACGTACAGCCCGATGTGCAGCCCGCGCCGACCATCGGTCGCTCACTGGCGTCACCGGACCCACCAGGAGCCACTTCCATGCGTCATCTCCCAGGATCGACAGGTTGCCCTGATCGACGAACCGTACCGGGTTGCCGCGTCGGTCCACGGCACCTCCGACCATCCCGGTGCTCCGGGTCGTACGACGAGCGGTAGAGCCGACCCGGCGACGGGTTGCCGGGCGTGCCGGGCGAGTAGTTGGCGCCGCGCATGGCGAACGGCGGGCCGCTCGTGCAGTGGGCCGGGTAGATCTCGCTGTCGGTCGAGGTCGCTCGGCTGGCCGCCAGTCGGTGCGCGGCTTGTAGCCCTCGGTGCACGGCGGCTGGTTGTAGGCGAGCTGCAGGTTGACGTGGCCGTAGCCGTCGCCGGGGGTGCCGGTGAAGCCCGACGGAGATCGTGCGCGGGTAGGTCACCAGCAGCTGCTCGACGCCGTCGAGGTGCGAGACCACGACCTGGTTGACGCTGACCGCGCTGCCGAGCAGGACCGGCAGCGTCGGCTCGAGGTCCTTGAGCAGCGCGTCGAGCTCGCGGGCGGTGCCGGGCGTGCCGTCGAGGACCTTCTCGAGGTCGCCGTCGCTGGCGGCGAGCGCGTCGGTGAGCGAGTGCAGGTCGCTGGAGAGCGAGCGGATGTTCTCGCTCTCCCCCTGCTGGGTGGTCGAGCACCTTCTTGCCCTGGTCGAGCAGCGCGATCGTCTCGTCGGTGTGGGCGGACGCCTCGCGGACGAACTTGCTGCCGTTGTCGAGCAGCCGCTGCAGCGGCGCGCCGGTGTCGTCGAACATCGTGCCGAGCTCGCGGACCACGGTCTCCAGGTTCTCCTTGTCGACCGAGCTCACGAACTGGTCGAGCTCGACCAGCAGGTCGGCCTCGTCGACGGGCAGCGACTTCGGCCGTGCCGTGCAGGACGTGCGCCGGCCTCGACGTACGGCCCCTTGTCGTCCGGCGGCTCGAAGTCGAGGTACTGCTCGCCGACGGCCGAGAGGTTGTGGACGTACATCGGCGAGTCCGCCGGCAGCTTGGTGCCGTCCTCGAGCGCGAGGTCGAGGGTGACGCCCTTCGGCGGTCGCCTGCATCTTCGAGACCTTGCCGACCTTGACGCCGCGGTAGGTGACCTCGCTGCCCTCGAAGAGACCGCCCGAGGTGGGCAGCGTCGCCTGCACGGTGATCCCGCGGCCGAGCACGCGGTCGACGAGGCCGAGGTAGGTGCCGGCGATGTAGACGATGCCGACCGCGCTCAGCACCACGAACGCGCGCGATCCGGATCCGTACGCCGCGGTCATGACGGACCTCCGTAGAGAGCGGTCGGGCTGGGAGTCGGCGTCGGGTCACCGCGGGTCGAGCGCCGCCGAGCGAGGCCGCCGAGCAGGCCGCCGAGGACCGGCAGGTCGGGCAGCGCCGGCAGACCCGGGACCGTCGGCGTGCCGCCGTCGCCGGCGCGCCGGGACGACGTTGATGAGCCGGCAGACCGGGTTGGTCTGGTACGCCGGCTTCTTGCAGTCCGCGCGCAGCTGCTTGAGCAGGTTCACGCGAGTCGAGCACCTTGCGCGCACGCGGCGCTGGTGAGGTTGCCGCTGCGCAGGCACTTCTCGACCTGGGTGAGCACCTCGCCCGGGGTTCGGCAGGCCGGGGACGCCGCCGCCGTCGCTGCGCCGTTGGGGATGATGTTCTCGAGGTTGATGTCGGCGCGGATCGAGGTGTTGGCGTAGTCGCCCTTGACGATGTCGCCGGCCTCCTTCGGGAAGGGGAAGCTGACCAGCAGGTTGAGGCCGGGGGCGAGCGAGTCGCCGGCCTCGGTGCAGGCTGGCCAGGATCGGCTGGAGGTGGTCGAGCGAGGCGAGGATGTCGTCCTTGCTCGCGCCGATCACCCGGGTGCCGACCTCGCCGAGCTTGTCGAGCGAGCCGAGCATCGCGATCAGCTCGTCGTGCTGCTCGGCCAGCACCTCGACCGCCGGGCCGGCCACGTCGAGCGCGCCGGTGATCGTCTTCTTCTCGGCGTTGAGGGTCGCGGTCAGGTGCGCGATCGACTCCATCGCGTTGATGATGTCGGCCTTCTGGTCGTCGAGGGTGCCGACCACGTCCTCCAGCGACGCCGAGCAGGTGCCGCAGCCGGTCGGTGCGACCGTCCATCACCTGGTTGAGCTCGTGGGTGATGGTGCCGAGCTGGGCGACGCCGCCGCCGCTGAGCAGGAACGACAGCGCGCCGAGCACCTCCTCGACCTCGGGGTTGCGGCCGGTGTCGGCGAGGTCGATCTTGTCGCCGTCGGACAGCCGGCCGGTCGGCTGCGCCCTGCGGTCGGCGGCTCGAGGGCGACGTACTTCTCCCCCAGCAGGCTGACCTGGCGGATGTCGGCGATCGCGTTGTCGGGGAGCTCGACGTCGTTCTTGACGCGCATCGTCACCTGGGCGTGCCAGCCGACCCGCTCGACGTCGGTCACCTCGCCGACCGTGACGTCGTCGACCATCACCGGCGACTTCGGGACGACGTTGAGGATGTCGGCGAACTCGGCCGTGATCTGGAAGGAGTTGTCGTCGGAGACCGGCGAGCCCGGGCAGCGGCAGGTCGTAGGCGCCGTCGAACTTGCAGCCGCTCGCCGCCACGGCGAGGACGACCACCAGCACGCACCAGCGCAGCAGCCGGGTCATCGAGCCGCCGCCCATCAGGCGCGAGCGAGGTCGCCGGGGGCGACCCGGTTGGCCGCCGCGCCCTGCGGGCGCGGCGCGGCGGGATCGTGGGCAGCTGGCCCTCGACCGGCTCGAGCAGCTGCTTGAAGAGGCGCGCAGGCGAGGTCGGCGGTCTTGCCGGGCAGGCTGGCCTGCTGCACCACCGAGCAGAGGAAGCCGTCGGCGTCCCAGAGGTTGCCGCTGACGCCGATGCGCGAGCCGATGGTCCCGGTCTGCGAGTTGTAGGCCAGGCTCAGGTTGCCGATCGCGGTCGGCGCGACCTTCAGCGCGGTGTCGAGGCTGTCCTTCTCCGAGTTGATCGTCTGCATCACCCGGGTGAGCTTCTCGACGTCGGTGACGAGCGCCTTGCCGGTTGTCGTGGACGAAGCCCTTCACCGTGCCGACCGCGTCGGCGACCGCGGCCAGCGCCTGCTGGATCTCGGTGCGCTCGTCGGCCAGCTGCGACGAGACACCGGCCAGGTCCTGGACGAAGGCGCGGACGAACTTGTCGTTCTCCGCCAGCGTCGTCGTGAGCTGGGCCAGCTGGGTGACGGTGTCGAAGAGCGGCCCGCTGCCCTCGCCGAAGGTCTGCGCCGCGGCGGCGAGCTCGGTGAGCATCTGGTTGCCCAGCTCGCCCTTGCCGTCGAGCGCGTTGGCGCCGGCCGTCGAGCACGTGGTCGAGGGTGCCGTCCTTGTTGACGCCGTTGGGGCCGAGCGCCTCGGACAGGTCGCGCAGGCTGGCGTAGATGCGGTCGAGCTCGACCGGCACCGCCGGTGTCGGGCAGCGCGATGTCGGCGCCGTCGGCCATCAGCTTGTCGCCCTTCGGCGTACGCCGGGGTGAGCTGGACGAACCGGTCGGCGACGAGCGTCGGCGTCACGATGACGGCCTTGGCGTCGGCGGGCACGTCGTACTTGGCGTCGTACGTCATGTCGACCCGCACCGAGTTGCCCTCGGGGATCACCGCGGTGACCCGGCCGACGTTGACGCCGAGGATCCGCACGTCGCTGCCCTCGTAGATGCTGACCGCGCGCGGGAAGTGGGCGGTCACCGTCTTGGTCTCGGTCGTGTCGCGGACCGCGAAGAAGTAGATGCCGACGACGCAGCACCAGCGCCAGGACGCCGGCGAGGACCCGGCCGACGACGCGTGTTGATGCGCCATGTCAGCCCTCCACCCGGGTCGGGCAGGAACTCGCCGGTCGGGATGCCGAGGAGGTTGGAGGCGTAGGCGTCGAACCACGGGCCGGTGCCGATGATGTTGCTGAGGATGTCGACGTACGGCCCGAGCGCGCCGAGCGTCGCCTTGAGCTCCTTCTCCTTGGAGTTCAGCAGCGACGAGCAGGTCGTCGACCTCCTTGAGCGCCGGGCCCATCTGGGCCTGGTTGTCGGCCGCGACGCCGCGCAGCTGCGTGGCCAGGTCGCGGGCGTTGACCAGCAGCAGGTGCACGGCCTCCTTGCGGCGCTGCACCTCCTGGAAGACGAGGTCGCTGTTCTTCATCAGCGACACGAGGTCGTCGCTGCGGGCGGCGAGCACCTTGCTCACGCTCTGCGAGCCCTTCAGCAGCGTCTGGATCTGCTCGTCGCGCGAGGCCACCGACTGCGAGAGCCGGGCGATGCCGCGGAAGCTCTGCTCGATCTCCGGCGCCGCCTTGTTGGTGGTGTCGGCGACGACGTCGAGCGCCTGCGCGAGCTGGTCGGTGTCGATCCGCTCGGTGGTCGTCGTCAGGTCGCTGAAGACGCCGACGATGTCGTACGCCGACTGGGTGCGGTCGACCGGGATCACGTCGTCGGCGGACAGCTGGCCGGTGCCGGCGGGCTGCAGCTCGAGGTACTTCTCGCCGAGCAGGCTGAGCACCTCGACCGAGGCGCTGGTGTCCTTGCCGAACTCGACCCCGTTGTCGACGTCGAACGTCACGAGCGACCGTGTTGCTGTCCTTGAGCTCGACGTCCTGGACCCGGCCGACCCGGATCCCGCCGACCTGGACCATGTTGCCCTTGTGCAGGCCGCTCGCGTCCTTGAACTCCGCGCGGTACGTCGTGCCCGCGGAACCCGGGGAACTTCCCGAGGTTGAACGCGGCGGCCATGATCAGCGCCATCACCACCAGGGTGATCGCGCCGAGCCGCAGGATCCGCGCCTCGCTGTAGCCGCCTCACGTGTCCGCCTCATCGGGCCGCCGCCCCGTTGCAGCGCGGTGCCGTCGAGTGGAAGTCGAGGTGGTTGAGCTCGTCCGATCAGCTGCTTGACGCCGGGGATGTCGCCGAGCCCGGCCGGCAGCGTGATCCGGCCGCTGAAGCCGCAGACGTAGTAGTTGTACCAACTGCCGTAGGTGCCGGTGCGGGTCTGGTCGGTCATCGACTCCGGCAGCCGGTCGAGCATCTCGATCGACCTGCTTGCGCGACTCCTTCTTGTTCAGCAGCGCGGCGAGCTTGCGGAGCTTGGCGACGTCGGACTTGATCAGCGGCCGGCCCTGGCGGATCAGGTCGGCGACCACCGACGGTCAGGTCCGAGATGTTCTGCAGCGACGACCCGATCGTCGAGCGGTCGCGGGCGAGGTCGGTCATCCAGTCCTTCAGCCCGACGACGAGGTCGTTGAGCTGCTGGTGCCGGCTGTCGACGGTGGTCAGGGTCTCGCTGAGGTTGGTGACGACCCGCCCGATCAGCTCGTCGCGGTCGGCGAGCGTGTTGGTGAGCGACGCGGTCTTCTGGAGCAGGCCCTGCACGGTGCCGCCCTCGCCCTGCAGCACCTGCACCAGGTTCATGCTCAGGTCGTTGACCTGCTTGGGGTTCAGCGCCTGGAAGAGCGGCTGGAACCCGTTGAAGAGCACGGTCAGGTCGAGCGCCGGCTTGGTCTGGTCGATCGGCAGGGTGCCGCCGTCGGCGAGCGGCTTCGCCGTCTGGTCGCCGCCCTGCTCGAGCGCGAGGTAGCGGTCGCCGACCAGGTTGAGGAAGCGGATCTCGGCCCGCGACGCCGTCGTCAGCGGCACGTCCGACTGGACCCGGAAGGTCACCAGCGCCTCGCTGCGCTCGTAGTGCTCGACCTTCTTGACCTCGCCGACGCTGACGCCGGCGACCCGCACGTCGTCGCCCTTCTCGAGCATCGAGGCCGTGCGTGAAGACCGCCTGGTACGTCGTGCTGGCGCCGAAGCCGATGTTGCCCATGATCGCGGCCAGCAGGCCGGTCACCAGCAGCGAGACGACCGTGAAGATGCCGAGCTTGATGCCGGCCGCGATCGTGGTGGCGTTGCGGGAGCTCATCGCGCACCCCCGGCCGGCTCGCGGACCAGCGGTCCGTACATGAGCGAGCCCGAGCGCGCCGTACGTCGTCGGCGGCGGAGCCGGTGCGCTCGGCGAGCATCGCGTTGAGGATCTGCTGCTCGCCGGTGCTGCCGGAGTAGTCGGCGCCGACCCGGTTGAGGCCGAGCAGGTCGGGCAGCGGCGACGTCGGCGGGTGCTCGTCGAGGTCGCTGCCCTGGTCGAGCGCGACCGGCGGCGCCGGGACCGGCGGGTTCGGCAGGCCCGAGGCACCACGGGCCGTGGCCGACCTCGCCGTACGTCGGCTGGTCGCGCTCGTCGTACGCGCGGTACTGCGGGGTGCCGAGCTCGATGTACTGCTTGACCTGGTTGCCCTCGAAGGTCTTGGCCAGCCGGGGTGCGTACTTGGCGGCGCCCTTGATCAGGCACGGGAACTCGGGCGAGTAGACGGCGAGCAGCTTGAGCACCGGCTCGGTCACCTGGCCGAGCCGGATCAGGTTGCTCTCGTTGTCGCCGCAGCACCCGGGTCGAGGTGTCGGCCACGCCCTTGAGGTCGGAGAAGAAGCTGCCGAGCTGCGCCTTGTTGTCCACGATCGTCTGCCCGGTCGTCGGTCACGTTGCTCAGCACGGCCAGCAGGTCGGGGGCCGCGAGGTCGTAGGTGTCGGCGACGTCGGCGAGCTTGACCAGGTCCTCGCGCAGCGTCGGCAGGTGGTCGCCGATCTCGCCGAGGTAGCTGTCGAGCTCGTCCATGGTCTGGCCGAGCTGCTCGCCGCGGCCGCCGAGCGCGGTCGCCAGGGCGTTGAGCGTCGCGTTGAGGTCGGCGGGGCGCACGGCGCGCAGCAGCGGGAAGAGGTTGGCCAGGATCCGGCTCAGCTCGACGTTGGTCTCGACCCGGCTCGCCGGGATCACGGCGCCGTCGGCGAGCGACGTCGGCGGACGGGTCCTCGGGCCGGACCAGCGAGACGAACTTCTGGCCGAAGAGCGTCGTCGGCATGATCTGCACCGAGACGTTGTCGGGGATCTGCTTGGCCTCGTCGGGCTCGAGCGCGACCGTGATGACCGGCCTCCTTGCCGTCCTGGTCGATCTTGCGGACCTGGCCGACCAGCGCGCCGTTGAGCCGGACGTCGCCGAACTTCGCGAGCTGCAGGCCGGCCCGGTCGGCCTTGATCGTCACGGTCGTCGAGCGTCTCGAACGTCTTCTGGTAGACCGCGATCGACAGCGCGATCAGCAGCGCGATCGACCGTCAGGAAGACGACGCCCGCCAGCAGCAGCCGGCGGTGCTCCGCCGGGCTGTCGTGGTAGACGTTGACGAGCATCGGCGCCTACCCCGTGATCCGCACGGTCGTGGTCGAGCCCCAGATCGCGAAGCTCAGGAAGAAGTCGGCGACCACGATCGTGACGATGCTGGTGCGGATCGCGCGGCCCACGGCCGTGCCGACGCCGGCCGGTCCGCCCGAGGCGGTGTAGCCGTAGTAGCAGTGGATCAGGATCACCGCGGTCGCGAGGAAGAGCAGCTTGAAGAACGACCAGAGCATGTCGATCGGCGGCAGGAACTGCAGGAAGTAGTGGTCGTAGGTGCCCGGCGACTGCCCGTAGATGTAGGTCGTGATCAGGCGCGGTGAGAGGTACGACGCGCTCAGCGCCACGACGTACAGCGGGATCACCGCGATGAAGGCGGCGATCATCCGGGTGGTCACCAGGAACGGCAGCGACGGGATGCCCATCACCTCGAGCGCGTCGATCTCCTCCGAGATCCGCATCGCGCCGAGCCGGGCGGTGTAGCCGCAGCCGACGGTCGCGGCCAGCGCGATCGAGGAGATCAGCGGGGCGACCTCGCGGGTGTTGAAGTAGGCCGAGATGAACGCGCTGAACTTGGCGACGCCGATCTGGCTCAGCGAGGCGTAGCCCTGGATGCCGACCTCGGTGCCGGCGAAGAACGCGAGGAACGCGATCACGCCGGCGGAGCCGGCGATCAGGGTCAGTCCCCCGGCGCCGAAGGTGACCTCGGCCAGGGTGTTGGTGATCTCGCGCGGGTAGCGCCTGATGGCACGCGGCACCCAGAGCAGCGCCTTGACGTAGAAGAGCAGCTGGTCGCCGTACTGCTCGAGGGAGTCGCGGCGTCCCTGGTAGAAGGACGCCGCCCAGCGCGCCGATGCTCGCCATCACAGCCCCGCCGGTGGGACGACTTGGAAGTAGATCGCGGTGATGACGGCGTTGATGAAGAAGAGCAGCATGAACGCGACGATCACCGACTCGTTGACCGCCCGGCCGACGCCGCTCGGGCCGCCGCCGGCGTTCAGGCCCTTGTAGGCGCCGACGATCGCGGCCATCCCGCCGAAGACGACGGCCTTGACGATCGCGATGTAGAGGTCGTTGATGCTGGCCAGCGCGGTGAACGAGGACAGGAAGGCGCCGGCCGAGCCGCCCTGGACGATCACGGTGAAGAAGTAGCCGCCGCCGATGCCGGCGCCGATCACGATGCCGATGATCATGAACGCGACGAACATGGTCGCGAGCACCCGCGGCACCACGAGCCGGGCGATCGGGTCGACGCCGAGGACCTCCATCGCGTCGATCTCCTCGCGGATCTTGCGGGCGCCGAGGTCGGAGCAGATCGCCGAGCCCGCGGCGCCGGCGATGATCAGCGCGGCCGCGATCGGGGCCGCCTCGCGGACGACGGCGAGCACCGCGGTCGCGCCGGCGAACGACTGGGCGCCGAGCTGGCCGGTCAGGTTGCCGACCTGCAGCGAGATCACCGCGCCGAACGGGATCGAGACCAGGATCGTCGGCATCAGCGTGACGCTGGTGATGAACCAGGCCTGCTCGATGAACTCGCGGAACTGGAAGCGGCGTGGTGAAGGTCCGCTTGCGCGACGTCGACGACCATCGCGGCCATCTCGCCGGGTCCCCGGACGATCGACGCAGCCGAGAACGCCACGCTGCACCTCCCCAGACTCGCTAGAACGTGTTCTCCCGCAGGCTCAACGAGCGTCTTCCCGCGGAGGTAACGCCCCCGAAATCTGGGCGTGCCGATCCGCGGGCTCGGGGCGTGGTTTCGAGGCTCGGAGCTAGCGCTCCTCGACGAGCCTCGAACCACCGTCGCGGTGGTTGAGGTGCGAAGGCCGTCAGGCCTGAGCCTCGAAACCACCGTCATCCACAGGCGCGCTGTGCGTCGTTGCCGACGCCGCCTGCCGCGGCGAGGCTCCTGGCGTGCCCTACACGTACATCGTCCGCTGCTCCGACGACAGCTACTACGTCGGCAGCACCTGGGACGTCGAGGCTCGGGTCTGGCAGCACAACAGCCCCGACCTGGGTGCTGCCTACACCCGGCACCGGCAGCCGGTCGCCCTCGTCTGGTGCTGCTGGTACGACTCGATCGAGCAGGCGTTCGCGTTCGAGAAGAGGGTCCAGGGCTGGAGTCGTCGCAAGCGCGAGGCGCTCATCCGGGGCGAGTACGACGCCCTGCCCGACCTGTCCCGCCGCCTGGCGGTGCAACGACGCCGTGCCGAGGAGGACGGTGGTTTCGAGGCTCGGAGCTAGCGCTCCTCGCACCTCAACCACCGGGCACGATCCCCCCTCTACCTCAACCACCGAGACGGTGGTTGAGGTGCGAAGGCCGCCAGGCCTGAGCCTCGAAACCACAATCCGCCGACTACTCCTACGATGACCGCGTGGACAGGGAGTTCTGGTCGTCGTTCACCCACGACCCGCGCGACGCGCAGTACCAGTCCATCCGCGCCTCGGACCAGGACCGCGGCGTCGTGCAGCAGGCGCTGACCGAGGCGTACGCCGACGGGCGGCTCGACCGCGAGGAGTTCGACGAGCGCAGCGAGCAGGCGACCGGTGCCCGCACGCTCGGCGAGCTGTCGCCGATCGTGGCCGACCTGGTCTCGCCGAGACCTGGCCGCGCCACGGCTCCGAGCTCGCGGCCGGCCACGCCGGCCGAGCTGCACCAGCGCGCGGTCGAGAAGTACGGCACCGACCGCCGCGAGGCGGTCTTCGGCTTCCTCTTCGCCACGCTCATCTGCACGGTGATCTGGCTCGCTCACCACCGGCGCCGACGGCTTCCCGTGGCCGGCGTTCGTCGCCCTGGGCACCGGGATCAACGTCGCCAAGACGGTCTCGCGCAAGCGGGACATCGTCGCCGGCCACGAGCGCCGGCTCGAGAAGAAGCGCGCCAAGGAGCTCGGCCGGCCTGGTCCCCCGACGACAAGGCATCCGAGTGAGGATCCGCGAGCGCGTCGGCGTCGTCCGTCGCCCACCCGTCCGCGATCCTGCTCGGCGCCCAGCTCCTGGCGGTGCTCGCCTACCCGTTCTTCGACGACACCGCGCTGGGCCGCTCGGTCCTCGGCGTCGTCCAGCTGGGCATCGTGCTGGCCGCGCTGGCCGCCGTACGACGCACCCCCGCGCTCACCTGGGTGGCGGTGCTGCTCGGCGGCCCGGCGATGATCCTCACCGTCGTCGAGGCCGTGCAGCCCGACGTCGACGGCGTGGTGCTGGCCTCCGCGCTCTTCCACGCGCCGTTCTACTTCTACGTGTCCTACGCGATGCTCCGCTACCTCTTCCACGACGACCAGGTGACCCGCGACGAGCTGTTCGCGACCGGAGCGGCGTTCACCGTCGTCGCCTGGGGCTTCGCCTACCTCTTCGCCGCGGCCCAGGTCGTGTGGCCGGGCTCGTTCATCGGCGCCGACGGCACCGGCGATCGGACCTGGTTCGAGCTGCTCTTCCTCTCCTTCACCACGCTGACGAGCGTCGGACTGTCCGACGTGGTGCCGGTGCACGCGCACGCCCGGTCGCTGGCGATGGTCGAGATGGTCGCCGGCGTCTTCTACGTCGCCCTGGTCGTCGCCCGCCTGGTCAGCCTCGCGGTCGTCCGGCAGCGGCCCGACCTCTAGCCGCCGGCCAGACCGTCCGGGCGGTGCTTCTTCGGCAGCTTCGAGACCACCAGCCGGTAGGACTCGTCGACGGCCTCGAACAGCTCCTCGTCCGGGATGGCGCCGCCGAAGGACAGGTCGTTCCAGCCGGAGCGGCCGATGTAGCGCATCACCGTCGCGTCGTCCGGGAAGCGGTCGCAGCCACTCGTCGGCGACCTCGCGGCTCGCGCCGCCCTTGACCCCGACCGCCGGCCTCGCCGAGGAAGGCGAAGATCTTGCCCGACTCCCCCGGACCGACCTTGATCACCGGGTGGCTCGGGCTCCCACGGGTGGTCCGGCCAGGCACCCGGCTTGGCCAGGCAGTGGGCCTGGAGGCTGGTCGACGTCCACGCGGTCAGTCCTCGTCGTCCTCGTCCTCGTCGAGCAGACCCTGCTTGCGAGCCGCGGCGACGATCTTGCGGACGTTGGTGAGGGTGCCGCAGTCGGCGTCGATCTGGGCGTTGCGCTCGGTGGCGAACTGCTCCCCCAGCTCGGCGCGCACCTGCGGGCCGACCTCCTCGCGGGCCGGGTTGAGGATGGTCAGCTCCTCCTCGGTCAGGTGGTGGTTGACCACCTTCGCGAGCTCCTCGACGGCGTCGTCGAAGGCCTGGGTGTCGGTGCCCTTGAGCTCGAGGACGGCCAGCAGCGCCTCGTGGCCCTCGGCGTGCTCCTCCTCGCCGTGCTCGGCCTCGTGCGCGCCGACGGCGTGCTTCTTGCGCAGCTTCGGGTAGACGAACTTCTCCTCCGCCTCGGCGTGGGCGACGTGCAGGGCGGCGAAGGCACGGCGTACGGCGTCGCGGTCGGAGCTGCTGTCGCGCAGGTCGCGCAGCAGCGTCTCGAAGCGTCGGTGGTCGTCGAGGATCAGCTCCACGACGTCACCCTGGACCGGCCTGCCGAGATCGATAACGGTCATGCCCGCCACCCTAGGTGGCCGGTCCTGGGGTGGCGACCTCGACAGGTCGAGATCGCCACCCGGTCAGTAGGCGCAGAGGAGCTCGGGGTCGGCGAAGACAGGCTGGGCGCCGGCCTGCGGCTCCGTGCTGCCCGGCAGCGTCGATCGTCCACGAGTAGGCGAGCCGGAAGACACCCTTGATGTCGAACGACGCGTAGTCCGACTGGGTCAGACCGAACGAGCCGGAGTAGAGCTGGACGCCGTCGCCGCTGAGGACGACGTTGCCGACAGCGCCCTGGTCGCTCTGGTCACCGTTGCCGAAGCGGGCTCGCAGCTGCACGCAGGACGGATCCAGGTTCCAGTCCGCGGAGCCCTGGGCCGGCTTCGCGTACTCCGGGATGTACGAGTTGGGGTAGCCGTGCGCGCCGATGCTCGCGTAGCTCCACAGGGTGGACTCGGCTTGGCGGGGTGCGACCGTCGTGAGCTTGCGCCACTGGTAGACGGTGACCTTCACCGGGTGCGCTCACACCGACCCGCACCCTGCCAGCCTTCGGCACGACCACGCGGTACTGGCGCACCCCGGCCCGGTTGGGCTTGTCGACATAGCTGAAGGTGCTCTTCCGAGTGGTCTTCAGACGCGCCTCGTTGGCCCACTTCTTGGCGACCCGCCGTTCGCTTCTGCACGATCACGGTGCCGCCCTTCACGGCCGGCTTGATCTTGCCTGACAGGACGATCCGGTGCCCACTGAGCACCGTAGGCGCGCTGACCTTCAGGCTCGCCCGGTAGGCAGGAGCGCGACGGTCGGCCGAGGTTCCGGCGACCGCCGCCGGGACGCTCAGACCTGCGGTGAGTGCGACGACGAGGCCGGCGACGCCGACCTTGGCAGTGAGCAACACGTTCAGAACCTCCTCGGGCGGGCGCACGCGGCCCGTCCCAACCAGGGAAGCGCTTCGTCGACTGATCGCGTTACATCGGCGAGCTCAGGCGACCGAGCGGGCGATGCCCTCGAGCTCGTCGCGGTCGACCACCCGCCGGGTGCGGACCCGGTAGCGGTAGACCTGCACCAGGCCGAGCGCCCAGATGACGTACTGCGTGCTCATCGCCCAGCGGAACGCCGACGGGGTGTAGTCGGAGCCGCCGCCCGGCGTACGCCAGTCGAGCACCAGGCCGATCACGATCACCAGCACCAGGCTGGCCACGAAGCCGCCCTGGTTGATGATCCCGCTGGCGCTCGCGAGCCGCTCGTGCGGGTTGGACGTGCGCCCGACGTCGAAGCCGATCATCGAGGCCGGACCGCCGATCCCGACGACGATCACCAGCACGACCAGCAGCCAGGTCGGGGCGTGGCCCGGCCAGGACAGCACCGCCGTCCACACCGCGACGATCGTGCCGACGATGACCAGCACCATCGTCGAGCGGTGCCACGGGTGCGCGCCGACCAGCCAGCCGAGCGTCGGTCCGGCCGCCATCACGGCGAGCACCATCAGGGTCAGCAGCAGGCCCGCCGTCGCCGACGACTGGTCCTCGCCCTTGACGAAGAACGGGTAGCCCCACAGCAGGCTGAGCACGGTCGCGCTGAACTGGGTCGAGAAGTGCATCCAGAACCCGAGCCGGGTGCCGGGGTGCGCCCACGACGACGCCAGGCTGCGGCGTACGGCCGCCGAACGACATCGCCGGCCCGCGCAGGTTGCGGTGCGACGGCGAGTCGTGGAGCACCAGCAGCACCACGACCGACGAGCACCAGGCCGAGCGAGGCGGCGATCAGGTAGGCCTTGGTCCAGCCGAGGTGGCCGAGCGCCCAGGTCATCGGTACGGCGGCAAGGACGGCGCCGAGCTGGCCGAGCGTGCCGGTGAGCTGGGTGACCAGCGGGATCCGGCGCTGCGGGAACCAGCTGGCGACCAGCCGCAGCACGCAGATGAACGTCATCGCGTCGCCCATGCCCACGAAGATCCGCGCCACCAGCGCCGCGGCGTAGCTGTCGGCGAGCGCGAACCCGCCCTGCGCCACCGTCAGCAGCACCATCCCGCAGAGCAGCACGCTGCGGGAGCCGAACCGGTCGACCAGCAGGCCGACCGGGATCTGCATGCCGGCGTACACGAGCAGCTGGAGCATCGTGAAGGTCGCCAGCTGGGAGGCCGAGATGTCGAAGCGCTCCGTGGCCGCGAGGCCGGCGACCGCGAGCGAGGAGCGGTGGAAGACCGCCACCAGGTAGACGAGCAGCCCGACCGCCCACACCGACCAGGCGCGAGCGGTGATCGTCGTCGGCTGATTCACTCCCCGAATCCTAGGTGGTGGTTTCGAGGCTCAGGCGCCAGGGCGCCTTCGCACCTCAACCACCGGCTGCGCTGGTCGAGGTGCGAGGGCCGCCAGGCCCGAGCCTCGAACCACGACTTCGGTGGTTGAGGTGCGAGGGCCGCCAGGCCCGAGCCTCGAAACCACCGGCGCGCTCAGTCGAGGCAGAACTCGTTGCCCTCGGGGTCCTGCATCACGATGTGGCCGCCGCTCATCGGCGGCGCAGGCTCGTGGCGCTGGACGCGGGTCGCGCCGAGGGCGACCAGGCGCTCGCACTCGGCCTCGAGCGCGGCCATCCGCTCGTCGCCCTGGAGTCCCGGGGCGGCCCGGACGTCGAGGTGGACCCGGTTCTTCGCGGCCTTGCCCTCGGGGACCCGCTGGAAGAAGACCCGCGGTCCGGCGCCGGTGGGGTCCACCGAGGCCGAGGCGCTGTTGCGCTGCTCCGGTGGGAGCGACGCCGAGAACGCGTCCCAGGAGTCGAAGCCGGGCGGCGGGGGTGGGAGCTCGTAGCCGAGCACCTCGTTCCAGAACAACGAGAGCGCCCGGGGGTCGGCGCAGTCGAAGGTGACCTGGACCTCGCGGACCCCGCTCATTTCGTGGCCTCCATCATCTGTCTCAGCTCCTTCTTGAGGTCGGAGATCTCGTCGCGCATCCGGGCGGCGACCTCGAACTGGAGCTCGGCGGCGGCGTTCTTCATCTGGTCGGTGAGCTCCTGGATGAGCTGGGCCAGGTCGGAGCTCGGCATCCCCGCGATGTCGGCGGCGTGCTGGCCGGCAGCCGCCCTGCGACAGGCCGGGCACCGGCTGGCGGACCTTGACCCCACCGGCGCGCCCCTTCGCGGCGGTGCCGGCCCAGGTCTCGAGGAGCGCCTGGGTGTTCTCGTCCTCGCGCGCCAGCATCTCGGTGATGTCGGCGATCTTCTTGCGCAGCGGCTGGGGGTCGACGCCGGCGGCCAGGTTGTAGGCGACCTGCTTCTCGCGACGCCGGTTGGTCTCCTCGATCGCCTTCTCCATCGACGGCGTGATCTTGTCGGCGTACATGTGCACCTGACCGGACACGTTGCGGGCCGCGCGGCCGATCGTCTGGATCAGCGACTTGTCGGAGCGCAGGAAGCCCTCCTTGTCGGCGTCGAGGATCGACACCAGCGACACCTCGGGCAGGTCGAGACCCTCGCGGAGCAGGTTGATGCCGACCAGCACGTCGTACTCCCCCATCCGCAGCTCGCGGAGCAGCTCGATGCGGCGCAGCGTGTCGACCTCGGAGTGCAGGTAGCGGGTGCGGATGCCGGCGTCGAGGAGGTAGTCGGTGAGGTCCTCGGACATCTTCTTGGTCAGCGTCGTGACCAGGACCCGCTCGTCCTTGTCCGCCCGGGTGCGGATCTCGTGGATCAGGTCGTCGATCTGACCCTTGGTCGGCTTGATGACGACCTCGGGGTCGATCAGACCGGTCGGCCGGATGATCTGCTCGACCACGTCGGGCTCACCGCCGTCGATGCTCACCTTGTCGAGCTCGTAGTTGCCCGGCGTCGCCGACAGGTAGATCGTCTGGCCGATCCGGTCGAGGAACTCCTCCCACCGCAGCGGTCGGTTGTCCATCGCGCTCGGCAGCCGGAACCCGTGGTCGACCAGGTTGCGCTTGCGGGACATGTCGCCCTCGTACATGCCGCCGATCTGCGGGACGGCGACGTGGGACTCGTCGACGACGACGAGGTAGTCCTCGGGGAAGTAGTCGAGCAGGCAGTTGGGCGCCGAGCCGCGGGTGCGGCCGTCCATGTGCATCGAGTAGTTCTCGATGCCCGAGCACGAGCCGACCTGGCGCATCATCTCGACGTCGTACGTCGTGCGCATCCGCAGCCGCTGGGCCTCGAGCAGCTTGCCCTGGCGCTCGAACGTCGCGAGCTGGTCCTCCAGCTCGAGCTCGATGCCGGTGATCGCCCGCTCCATGCGCTCCGGCCCCGCGACGTAGTGGGTCGCCGGGAAGACGTAGAGCTCCTTGTCCTCGGTGACCACCTCGCCGGTGACCGGGTGCAGCGTCATCAGCCGCTCGATCTCGTCGCCGAAGAACTCGATGCGGACCGCGTGCTCCTCGTAGACCGGGAAGATCTCGAGCGTGTCGCCGCGGACCCGGAAGGTGCCGCGGGTGAAGGACATGTCGTTGCGGGTGTACTGGATCTCGACGAGCTGGCGCAGGATCGAGTCGCGGTCGCGCTCCTCGCCGATGCGCAGCCGCAGCATCCGGTCGACGTACTCCTGCGGCGTGCCGAGGCCGTAGATGCAGGACACGGTGCTGACCACGATCACGTCGCGGCGGGTGAGCAGGCTGTTGGTCGCCGAGTGCCGCAGCCGCTCCACCTCCTCGTTGATCGAGGAGTCCTTCTCGATGTAGGTGTCGGTCTGCGGGACGTAGGCCTCGGGCTGGTAGTAGTCGTAGTAGGAGACGAAGTACTCGATCGCGTTGTCCGGGAAGAGCTGGCGCAGCTCGTTGGCGAACTGGGCGGCCAGCGTCTTGTTGGGCTGGAGCACCAGCATCGGTCGCTGGACCTGCTCGGCCACCCAGGCCACGGTCGCGGTCTTGCCGGTGCCGGTGGCGCCGAGGAGGACGACGTCCTGGACGCCGCCGTTGATCCGCTTGGTGATCTCCTCGATCGCGGCCGGCTGGTCACCGGAGGGCTGGTAGTCGGAGACGACCTTGAAGGGCGCCACCCGGCGCTCGAGATCGGTCACTGGTCGCATGTGGTGAGCCTAGACGGGCCATCCGACATAGCCAGATGGCCGATGTTGCCAGCGTCCGGAATACCCGATTCTGAGTGCCCTGACCATCGCCTCGTGACCAAGGTGGATGTCGATGTCACGCAAGTTCCTGCACGTTCCGGGCTGGAGCCTGCGCCGAAAGCTGGCGTTGGTCCTGGTCTTCCCCATTGTGTTCGCCGTCTCCCTCGGCGTCTCTCGCGTCTACCGCGAGTGGCTGGAGTACACCGACCACGCGGCTGCCGCCAGCCAGGTGACCGTGCTGCCCCCGGCAGTCGACTTCCTCAACGCCGCGGAGAACGCCGCCGTCGTGGCGCGCCGCAAGACCACGGCCGTCGACCCCAAGCGCGACGCCGCCGTCAAGGAGGTCGACGTCGCCGCGGACGCCTTCGAGGCGGCCGCCGACGACGCCGACCTGACCGACGAGCAGCGCGAGCAGGTGGACTCGATCCTCACCCTGAGCCAGCAGCTGCGCACCAACGAGGGCTACCTGAGCGTGGGCCAGTCGGTCTCGCAGGTGCGCCAGCTGCACCAGGGCATCACCGAGCTCGTCACCCAGATCGTCAACGAGCAGGCGCAGCCCGAGCCCAAGCTGCCGGTGCTCGTCCAGACTCTCGACGGCCGGCTGGCCCTGTCGATGCAGCAGTTCCAGGTCGCCTACGACAAGGGCACCACCGCCATCCCCGTCGACCTCGCCGCCGAGGTCGGCGTCGAGGGCGCCGCCATCGACCGTCTCGGGACCTCGCTCGGTCTCGACGACGACCGCGTCATGGCCCTGACCCAGGGCAACTCCCAACGCTTCGGTGAGGTCCACTCCGGCGGCGTGGACATGGGCGGGAACGAGGCCTACCAGCCGTACGACGAGGCTGTCCGCCGACCTGCTCGCCGACATCAACGGCGACCTGACCACGGCGGCCGGGAACGCACGACTCACTGCAGTCGCGAGTGCCGCGGTCACCGGCATCTGCCTCCTGGTCGCCGTGCTCCTCGCCCTCCTGGTTGCTCGCACGATGCTGGGCCCGATCCGTCGGGTGCGCGACGGTGCGATCCAGGTCGCCAACGAGGAGCTTCCCGAGGCCGTCGAGCGCATCCGCGCCGGCGAGCAGCCGGGCGAGATCAAGCCGATCGACGTCACGACCGAGGAGGAGATGGGCCAGCTCGCCCGGGCGTTCGACGACCTGCACCGTCAGGCGATCACGCTGGCCTCGGGCGAGGCGGAGCTGCGATCGCAGGTCGGGCGACATGTTCGCGACGCTGTCGCGACGCAACACCACCCTGATCAACCAGCAGCTCGGCCTGATCGAGGAGCTCGAGCGCGACGAGGAGGACCCGCGCCGTCTCGAGAGCCTCTTCCGGCTCGACCACCTCGCCTCCCGGATGCGTCGTACGGCGGAGAGCCTGATGGTCCTCGCCGACGCGCCGACCCCGGGCGGCCCCGACGACGCCGACCTCACGCTCGGCGACCTGGTCCAGGCCGCGATCGCCGGTGTGCGCGACTACCGGCGCGTGCAGATCCTCTCGACGCCGGACGGCCGGATCTCCGGCGTCGCGGCGCCGGACGTCGTGCACCTGCTCACCGAGCTGGTCGACAACGCGCTCAACTACTCGCCGCCCACCGCTCCGGTGATGGTCGAGGCCGTCCGCACCGACGCAGGTGTCGAGATCGAGATCGCGGACGCCGGCCTCGGGATCTCGCCGGCGGACCTGACCCGCCTCAACGCCGAGCTCGCCTCCGGTGGCGAGGTCACCGCCGAGACCGCCCGCAGGATGGGTCTGCTCGTGGTCAGCCGGCTGGCCCGCCGCCGGGGTATCCAGGTCCGGCTTGAGCTCAACGACCGTGGTGGCGTGACCGCTCACGTGGTGCTGCCGGTCGCTCTGCTCCCCGATGCTGCCGCGGCGGCTGCGCCGCCGGCATGGGCGGCGGTCGAGCCGTCCGCCCCGACCGCCGCGACGCCGTCTGACGAGGAGCCGGCCGTCGCCGAGACGGCCGCCGCCGCTCCGGTGCTCCGCGTCCGCGCCGGTCGCGCCGGTCTCGGACGAGGACCAGTCCACGGCCCGCTACCTCTCCGCGATCGACGCGCTCACCCGGCTGCCCCAGCGGCAGCCGAGCCGGGTGTCCGAGCCAGAGCCGGAGCCCGAGCCGGCTCCGGTCGCACTGGCGGCTGTGCCCGAGCCGGCACCGGTCGCGCTGGTGCCTGAGCCCGAGCCCGTGGTGGCGGAGCCCGTCGCGGTCGAGCCGGAACCCGAAGTCGAAGTCGAAGCCGAGTCGGTGGCGGTCGGCTCCGAGCCCGCGCCGGTCGCGACCGCGGCCGAGCCCGAACTGGTCCCCCGCACACTGGCCCGACGCGAGCCGCTGCTCGAGGCCCTGCCCGCAGGAGGACCCGATCAGCACGGAGGAGTCCCCCATCTTCGCGACGCTGCAGTCGAACTGGTTCAGCTCCTCCGCGGAACGCCCACATGGTTGGGCGTCCACCGAGGTCGAGGCGGGTTGGGAGGCGGCGCAGCGGGTCAGCCGAGGCGCCGGTCGAGAAGGTGGGCGGCGTCCGGGCTGCCGGTCCGACGCCCCGGGCAGCGTGCTGGTGCCGGGTGGCGTCACGGCCGCGGCACCGCCCGTCGTACGCGACCCCGAGGCCATCCGGGCCCGCCTCGCCGCCCACGCCGCGGGTGTCTCCCGCGGCCGTCGCCGACCAGACGATCCCGAGTCTGCCGACCAGTCACAGAAGGAAGCCGACCCCGCATGAACTCGATCTCCGTTTACCCCGTCCTGCGGCGCCGCGAGCTGGACTGGGTCGTGACCCGCTTCGTCGAGGACGTGCCGTCGGTCGCCCACGCGATCCTGGTCTCCGCCGACGGCCTGCTGATGGCGGCCAGCGACGGCATCCCGGCGGACCGCGCCGAGCAGGTGGCCGCCGTCTCCTCCGGGCTGGCCAGCCTCGCGGTCGGTGCCGCCCGCCTCTTCGACGGCGGCGCGGTGCTCCAGACCGTCGTCGAGATGGAGCAGGGCTACCTGCTGCTGATGAGCGTCGGTGACGGATCGCACCTGGCCGTGCTCACCCAGGACTCCGCCGACATCGGCCAGGTCGGCTACGAGATGGCGCTGCTGGTCGACCGGGTCGGCCAGATGATCCAGGCTCGGGCCCGCGTCCTGAGTGACTCACCCAGGTGATCTCATGGACCCCGACACTCCACCTCCGGCCCGCCGACGCGGGCGAATCCTCGGCCGTGCGCGTGCGACCGTTCACGCTCACGTCGGGCCGTACGACGCCCCGCGTCGACCTGCCGTTCGAGGCGACCCTGCGCCGGCTCGGCTCGGCGAGCGCAGGCCCGGTGGAGTCCCACCTCACCCGGATCCTCGAGGTCTGCGACCGCCGCTCGGTCGCTGAGGTGTCGGCCCTCGTCTCGATGCCCATCGGCGTCGTACGCGTGCTGCTAGCCGACCTGGTCGAACTCGGCCAGGTCCGGGTGCAGACCACCATCCAGGAGGACTCGTCGCTCGACGAGCGCCGAGAGCTGATCGAAAGGACGCTTCGTGGACTACGCACGCTCTAGCGACCCACGCACTGCGGCGTCGACAAAGATCGTCATCGCCGGCGGGTTCGGCGTCGGCAAGACCACGCTGGTCGGGACGGTCTCCGAGATCATGCCGCTGCGCACCGAGGCCCTGGTGACCAACCAGTCCGAGGGCATCGACGACCTGGCCGCCGTCCCCACCAAGGGCACCACGACCGTCGCGATGGACTTCGGTCGGATCACGCTCGGCGAGGACCTCGTGCTCTACCTCTTCGGTACGCCGGGGCAGCGCCGCTTCTGGTTCATGTGGGACGACCTCTGCGTCGGGGCCATCGGCGCGATCGTGCTGGTCGACACCGAGCGGCTCGACGAGGCGTTCTCGCCGCTCGACTACTTCGAGCAGCGCGGCCTGCCTTTCATCGTGGCGGTCAACCAGTTCGAGGACGCGCCGCAGTACCCGCTCGTGGACGTGGCGACCGCGCTCGCCCTCTCCCCCGGCACTCCGGTGATCCGCATCGACGCCCGCCGCCGCGACTCGGTCAAGCAGGCACTGGTGCGGGTGACGGAGTTCTCGCTGGAGAAGCTGAGCGCCGGGGTCAGTGCCTGACCGCACCGACCGACGTCGCCCAGCCGATCGCTAGATTGGCCCGGTGAGCAGCAGCCCGTCCCCGTCCCGGCTCGACCAGGTGCTGCGGGTGCTGCGCCGGTCGCTGCTGGCGCTGTTCGGGATCCAGATGGCGCTCGCCATCGGGATGTCGGTCGTCGACTCCTACCGCCGTCGCGGCAAGAAGTCGAAGCCCTTCCCGATCACGCCACCCCACGAGGTCCCGGTCGGCGGCGGCGCGCTGACGCCGTACACCTATGGGCGCGACCTGTACGACGCCATGCTCGCCGCGATCGACGGCGCGCAGAAGCAGATCCTCTTCGAGACCTACATCTGGAAGGGCGACGAGATCGGCGAGAGGTTCAAGGCCGCGCTCGCCGCCGCTGCCGACCGTGGCGTCGAGGTCTACTGCATCTACGACGGGTTCGCGAACCTCGTGGTCTCGCCGCGGTTCAAGCGCTTCCCACCGACGATGAAGGTCCTGCGCTACCCGATCTACCCGGCCGGCTGGAAGTTCTACGACCTGTCCCGCTACGGCCGCGACCACCGCAAGATCCTCGTCGTCGACGACGCCGTCGGGTTCGTGGGCGGCTACAACATCGGTACGGCGTACGCCACCGAGTGGCGCGACACCCACGTGCGGATCACGGGTCCGGGCGTCTGGGACCTCAAGCGCGCGTTCGCCGACTTCTGGAACCTCAACCGCCGTCGCCGCATCGGTACGTCGGAGCGGCCGCTGCTGCTGGAGACCGCGTCGACCTGGGAGACCCGGATCCGCTTCCACCGCAACGTGCCGCGGCTGTGGATGTTCCCGATCCGCGCGATGTACATCGAGGCGATCAACCGGTCCTCGCAGCGGGTCTGGATGACCCACGCCTACTTCTGCCCCGATCAGGACTTCGTCGACGCCATGAAGGCCGCCTCGCAGCGCGGCGTCGACGTACGACTCCTGCTGCCCCTGAAGTCCAACCACATCGTGGCGGACTGGATCTCGCGCGGGTACTTCACCCAGCTCCTCGACGCCGGCGTGCGCATCTTCCGGTTCCGCGGCGCGATGGTGCACGCCAAGACCTCCACGATCGACAGCACCTGGTCGACGATCGGCACCGCGAACGTCGACCGGCTCAGCCTGCAGGGGAACTACGAGATCAACGTCGAGGTCATCGACCCGGGGTTCGCGGCGACGATGGAGGAGATCTACGCCGCCGACGAGTCGAACTGCCTGGAGCTCACCGCGACCGAGTGGGCGGCCCGCGACCTGCACCGCAAGTTCACCGAGATGATCCTCGCGCCCCTGCGGCCGCTGCTCTGACCCGTGGTGGTTTCGAGGCTCAGGCCTGGCGGCCTTCGCACCTCAACCACCGTGCCAGTGGTTGGGGTGCGAGGCGCACGCGACCTGCCGGTGGTTGAGGTGCGAGGCGCCCCGGCGCCAGCCTCGAAACCCGTCACCTGGTTGAGGCGCGAGCCGCACGCACCTGCCCTGGTTGAGGTGCGAGGCGCCCCGGCGCCGAGCCTCGAAACCACGTCGGCGACGCGTGACCTTCGCCGGCAGGTGCGGCGCACGCGATGTCAGGCTGCAGGGACGTCGACCTGGGCCGTCACGCGGTCCTCGCGGTCCGCGGCCGGCAGCCGGACCCGCCAACGGGCGCCGTCCGGAGCTCCGCACGGCCGGAGCAGGGCCACGCCGGAGCGGGCGTTCGCGCACGCGAGGTTGAGCACCTCGCCGTCATGACCGGAGACCACGACCACCGTCGGTCCGGCCTCGGCGGCGAAGTCGAGGTCGAGCGACACGATGCTCGCGCGAAGCCGCCCGTCGACGGTGCCGCTGGCGTCGACCGCGCCGCGGAGGACGTACGTCGCCCGCACCAGCCTCGTCGGCTCGTCGAACCGGATCCGAACAGCCGCGGTGTCCACGGTGATGTCGTCGGCGAGGATCGTGCCGTCGGACCCGACGAGGCGTCCGTCGACCGCCTCAGGCGTGCCAGCGCCTCCGGCCGGGGTCGCGGCCGAGAGGGCCACCTCGTCGATGTCGGTGGACGTCCGGATCCACTGCGTCACCGCGATGCTGCCGTCGCTGCGGACGTCGCTCTGCACGAGGCTGCCTTCATCCGGGAGTGCTCTGGGAGCCACCAGTGGCACCAGCGGCGCAGGAAGGGCGCCCTCCTGCGGGTCGGACGACCGCAGGGACCGCGCGATCGCGAAGCACTCGACGACGAGGACCAGGACCGCGATCAGCAGGAAGGACCGCCGCAGCCAGCGCCACCGGCGGCGTCGTACCGGCGCTGTCTCGACGGTCGGCTCGGGATCGAGGTCGGTTTCCGGCCCCGGCGCGGGGGCCGGGGTGTCGACCAGCCGCAGCGGGAGCCGGCGCGGCGACCTGCGCACGGTGCCGACGCCCCCACGCTCCGGACCCGGGCGGGGCGGTCGACCTGGCGGGACCGCCCGCGAGCTCGGTCTCACGGCCGGCTCCTGACGTGCACGTCCCCGGCCGGGACCGCCGTCACGACGGCGAGGTTCTGGTAGCCGCCCTCGCCGCGGAGATAGGGCGGGGCGCAGGTGACCAGGGTCAACCGTCGGGCCCCGTGGACCGAGTAGACGTCGGCCGCGGCGCGCAGCTCGGCCCGAGGCACGAGCCTTCGGGACCGGATCGTGAAGGTCTGCTCGAGGCCGCGCGACCGGACCCGGACCCGTTGCCCCTCCCGCACCTCGAGCAGCTCGGCGAAGGCTCCGAGCCCCTGGTCCGCCGCGTCGACGTGGCCGGCGACCAGGGTCGATCCGAACGGGTCCCCGAGTCGGGAGCCGGCCCGCCACCAGCCGGCCTCGGTGATGTCGTCGGGTACGTCGAGCACCCCGCCGGCCCCGGCGCCCGCCGGGCGGATCGGTACGCGGGTGCCGCTCGGCAGCCGCAGGCTCACGGGCGGCTCGGCATCCGGTGGTCCGGCCCGTCGGGCCGCGGGGGCCGCGAGAGACCGGCCGTCGTCAGGGTGCGCCGACTCGCCTGACGCGCCGGCCCGCGTCTGCGCACAGGCGCTCGCTCCCAGCGCGACGACCACGGCCGCGGCGGTCACCAGGCACCTCGACGTGGCCACGACTCAGCGACCGAACGCAGGGATCCGACGGACCAGTCCGGCCGATCCCGTGCTGATCTCCCGGAGCTGTGCGGAGTCCTTCGTCGCGATCGCCTCCTGGTGCGAGATCACGTTCATCGACCCGTCCGTCGGGGTCCCGACGGCGTAGACCATCGTCACCGTCCCGGCCGGAAGATCGACGTCGAGCGGCCCGAGGATCGGGTCGCCGGCACTGCCAGCGGGCACCAGGGCTGCGGAGTGCTTGCCGTCCGGCACGTCGGCGACCGCGAACTCGCCGTTGGCGATGTCCTCGAACACGACGGTGCCGTCGACCAGGACGTCGGCCGGAGGCACGGTCGCCGTGTGAGCGACCAGGACCCGCGCGGTGTCAGGCGCGACCGGCTTCGGGGAGGCGCGGTAGACGTCGGCGACCGGGTCGCCGCCGGTGTCAGCAGGCAGGTGCAGGACCAGGTCGGCGCTCGCTCCCTTCTTCACCTCGACCGTGGCCGTCATCGGCTCGCCCTTGCCCGGCTCGAAGCGCACGTCGTGCTTGCCCGCGTCGAGGTCGAAGGGTCCGAGCACGGCTCCTACCTCGGCCTTGGCCGACTCCTCCTGCCCATCGACGGAGACGGTGTACGTCGTGCCCGGCACCGCCTGCACGACGAAGAGCTGACCTGCAGCCGCCAGCGGGCCGGGCGCAGGTGACGCGGCGGCCACCGTGGACACGGCGGCGGCGGCGAGGATGACGGCCGAGACCAGGACCACGCGATGCGACGACATGGGGTACGCGTACCCCGCGCACCGACGGTCAACGACGGAAAGCCGCCGTTTACCCGATCTTGGGTAGGCGACCACTCAGGTACGCGTGACCCTCGCCGGCAGGTGCGTCCGCGGGGCCATCCGAGCACCGTGTCGCGGGCGCTTGCGCCCGGTGAGGAGCAGCAGCATCGCCACCCGGTTGCGGTGCGGGCGCCAGGGCTCGAGGAACTCCGCCAGCTCGTCGTCGTCGAAGTCGCGCCCGGCCACGGCCCAGCCGACGTCCTGGGCGACGTGGTAGTCGCCGAACGACACCGCGTCGGCATCGCCGTGCGCCCGCTGGCGCACCTCCGCGGCGGTCCAGACGCCGACACCGGGCAGGCTGGTCAGTCGGCGCTCGACCTCGTCGCCGGACAGGCCGACCGTGCGCTCGAGGGAGCCGGCGACGCGGGCGGCGTTGACGAGGGTGCGCGAGCGGGCGGGGTCGATGTGCATCCGCAGCCACTCCCACGACGGCACCTGGCGGATCGCGTCGGCCGACGGCTGGACCCAGAGCCGGTGCTCGGCGCCGGGGCCGGGCGCGCGCTCGCCGTACCGGTGCACGAGCATCCGGAACCCCGCGAACGCCTCCTGCCCGGTCACCTTCTGCTCGATGACCGCCGGCGTCAGCGCCTCCATGACCAGGCCGGTGCGGCCGATCCGCCACCGCCCGTGGCGGCGCCACGCCGCGTCGACGACCGGGTGTCCGGCGACGAACCCGGACAGGTCGTCCTCGGCGCCGAGCAGCGCCGGCACCGAGTCCAGCACCCAGTCGGCGCCGGGGCCCCACGCCTGCGCGCGGACCACGCCCTCACCCGAGCGCGGCTCGATGACGAGCGTGGCCGGCCCCGCCGGCGTACGGATGCCGCGCCAGTGCTGGCCGCCGGCCGTTCGGTACGTCGGGTCGCCGGCGCCACGCCGGTGAGCGCGGAGCGCGCCGCCGACGGAGCACGGCCAGTCGGGGCGCCAGTCCCTCACGCGCTCCTGGTCCACGAGACTGACGGTAGTCGACGGCACCGACGGTGGAACACGTTCTAGTCTGCTGCCATGACTCTGCAGATCGACGACCGCAACCGGGTCCGCACCATCACCCTCGACCGACCAGAGGCGCTCAACGCGTTCAACGAGGCGTTGTACGACGCCACCGCCGAAGCGCTGCTCGAGGCGGCCGCCGACCCGGGCGTGGCGGTGGTGCTCCTGACCGGCAACGGCCGAGCGTTCAGCGCCGGCACGGACCTGCTGGAGATGCACGCCCGCGCGACCGACCCGGACTTCGTGCCCGGCAAGCACGGCTTCCTCGGACTGCTGGACGCGCTCGTCGACTTCCCGAAGCCGCTCGTCTGCGCCGTCAACGGGCTCGGGCTCGGCATCGGCGCCACGATCCTCGGGTACGCCGACCTGGCGTTCATGTCGACCACCGCGCGACTCAAGTGCCCCTTCACGAGCCTCGGGGTCGCGCCGGAGGCGGCGTCGTCGTTCCTCCTCCCACAGCTGGTCGGCCGTCAGGACGCGGCCTGGATGCTGCTCTCGGCCGAGTGGGTCTCGGCCGAGGAGGCGTTGGCGATGGGGCTCGTGTGGCGGGTCTGCGAGCCCGACGACCTCCTGCCCGAGGCGCGCCGGCACGCGGAGGTGCTCGCCGCTCGGCCGATCTCGTCGCTGGTCGCCGTGAAGCGGACGATGATCGAACCGCTGCGGGCCGGGATCGCCGCCGCCCGCGAGCGGGAGAACGCCGCGTTCGCGGAGCTGATGGGCGGACCTGCCAACCTCGAGGCGCTCGCGGCCTTCGCCGAGGGCCGCGAGCCGGACTTCACCGGCCTTCCCTCAGGTTGGTGAACGTCCCGTTACATCTCGCCCGACCCATGGTGGGAGCGCGCCCAGCGCTCTAACGTCGTACCCATGAGCAACCTCCCCCACATCGTCCTGGTCCACGGCGCCTGGGCCGACGGCTCCTGCTGGAGCTCGGTGATCAGCCGCCTCCACGACCGCGGCTACGGCGTCACCGCGCCGCAGTTCCCCGAGTCGTCGCTGGCCGCCGACGTGGCTCGACTGCGGCAGGTCCTCTCCCGCCAGACCGGCCCGACGGTCGTCGTCGGACACTCGTACGGCGGCCAGATCATCACCGCCCTCGGCGAGGACGCTCCCAACGCCGTCGCCCTGGTCTACATCGCCGCCTTCGGCCTCGACGAGGGCGAGTCCCTGGGCGCGCTGATCGCCGCCGGCCCACCGTCCCCGGCGCTCGGGAACCTCGACATCGACGCGCTCGGCTTCGCCTGGCTCCCGGAGGACGACTTCGTCGGGCACTTCGCCGCCGACGTCGACCCGGCGCAGGCCAAGGTGATGCACGCCGTCCAGCAGCCGATCTCGCTGTCCACCTTCGAGGACGTCATGGGCGTCCCCGCCTGGCGCACCCTTCCGTCGTGGTACCTCGTCGCGACGAACGACGAGGCCATCCCGCCGGACGGCGAGCGTCAGTTCGCCGCCCGCATGGGCGCCACGACCGTCGAGGTCGAGTCGAGCCACGTGCCGATGGTGTCGCAGCCCGACGAGGTGCTCGCCCTGATCGAGGCCGCGGTCGCCGGGGTGGCGACGAGCCAACCGTGATGCCCGAGGTACGGCGGGGCGCCGTTCGTCGGGCTCGACCTCACCTCGCTGCCGCGGGGGTGGTGAGCACCCGCAGGGCCAGGTCCGTGGTGGCCGGGACTCCGAGGTGGCCGACGACGCGCGAGACCCGGTCCGGCTCGAGCGGGAGCAGTCCCGGGCTGCCGGCGACGTCGGGCGTGAGCCCGAGGTCGACGTCGGTGCGACCGGTCATCATCGACAGGTTGAACTCGAAGCGCTCCCGGGCTCCCGGTGCGGACAGTCGTTTGAGCAGGCCCGGACCGATCCGACGCAGGCCGCTCTCCTCGCAGTAGGAGTCGATCGTGGCGACCAGGTTGACGCCCTCGCAGTGGTCGATGTCGGCCCAGACGGCGTGCATCGACCCCATCTGGGACAGCAGCACCGGAGCCGTCTTCTCGCCGATCCCGGGGACGCCGGGGAGGTTGTCGCTGACGTCACCGCGCAGCGCGGCGTACTCCAGGTAGTGCTCGGCGGCGATGCCGTAGAGCGCACGCAGGCGGGTCGGGTTCAGCAGCGGAGAGCCGGCGATCCCGCCGTTGATGAGACGCAGCACCTGGGTGTGGGAGCTGATGTGGGCGAACGTGTCTCGGTCGGAGGTGATGATCACGCACTGCCAGTCGGAGCGCTCGGCCCACGCGGCCGCGGAGGCGCTGACGTCGTCGGCCTCCAGCCCCGCCGGCTCGACGGTGCGCAGCCCCAGGGCGTCCAGCATCGCCCCGGTGCGCTCGAGCTGCTCGACCAGGACTGGATCCTTCTCGGCGCGCCCGGCCTTGTACGCCGGGTAGGCCTCCCTCCGCACCGAGGACGTCCGGTCGTCGAGGCCGAAGAGCACGGCGTCCGGGGCGAACTGGTCGATGGCGTCCAGGACCTGGCGCAGCATCCCGTGCAGCGCCCAGGCCGGACGTCCGCCCCGGTCGCGGAGCCCGGACTCGGCGCGGGCGTGGTGGTTGCGGTGCAGGAGCGAGGGGGCATCCACCACCAGCAGCTGGCGAGCGGTCACAGGAGGCCCAGTCCGAGCAGGTGCCGTCGTACGGCGTCGCTGTCGGCCGCCAGCACGAACGGGACGTCCTTGGCCCAGGTGTCCGAGACGGCCTCCACCCGGCCGTCGCCGGGGTCGAGCCGCACCTCCCGGATGTAGACGGCGAGGATCCGGCCGGGATGCGCCCGCACGATGTCGGCGTAGATCTCGGGGTCCTTCTCGCCGGAGTCGCCGATCAGCACGAACGGCAGGCGCGGGTGCAGCCGGAGCACCTCCTCGATCCGCTCGTGCTTGCGAGCACGACCCGTGTGGGTGCCGATCAGGTCGCGCAGCAGGATCGGCCCGAGGGGGAAGTCCCGGTGGCGGAGGAACCCGATGAGGAACGCGTGCAGGTTCCACGGGCTGGAGGAGATGTAGAAGACGGGGTTGCTCTGCCCGTCCGGGCCGGCCGCGAGGTCCTGGTACAGCTCGGCGGCGCCGGGGAACGGCGTCCGGGTCAGGACCGAGCCGGTGAAGGTCTGGCGCAGCATCTGCCCGACGCGCTGCACACCCGTCTCGAGGATGGTGTCGTCGATGTCGGAGATGACACCGACCCTGGCGCCCGGCCCCGGCACGCGGATCCGGACCTGGGTGCGGTACGAGTCCGTCAGGCCGCGGTAGTCCCCCGCCAGCTCGACCCAGCCGTCGTGCCACGGGTCGGTCAGGGCGCTGGGGGCGAGCTCCGCGTGGAAGTAGCCCTCGGAGTCGGTGGCGACCTCGACGCTCGCGTCGCCGACACTGACTCGGAGCGGTACGCCGGGCAGCTCGTCGGTCACGAACTGGCTCAGGCTGCGGCGCAACGTCGCCCCAGCCCCCTCACCCTCCATGGCCGGGGTCAGTGGCGGGTTGTCGAGCACCCGGCCGCGCACCACGACGCCCTCGGGACCGCCGTGGCCGAGGTAGGCGTCGATCCGGAAGCTCTCCGGGACCTGCCCGGATCTCCGGCGCGACCGCACGGCGTCCCACCGGCGCTCGGCCTCGACCAGCACCCACTGCTTGCGTCCCACGGACGCACCCTAGTGTCGGTCCCTTGGTCTTGAATGAGGGCATGCTGCTCGCGGACGTGGTCGCCACCTCGGCGACGGTCGGCGCCACCCGGTCCCGCAAGGCGAAGGTGGCGGCGATCGCGTCGCTGCTGGCGGGGGCCGACCTCGACGAGGTCGACACGGTGACGGCGTACGTCGGCGGCGCGCTGCGACAGCGCCGGACGGGACTCGGCTGGCGGGGGCTGTCGACCCTGCCGCCGCCGGCAGACTCGGCGACGCTCACGGTGGCCGAGGTGCACTCGGCGTTCGAGGCCCTGGCGGCCCTCTCGGGGTCGGGCTCGCAGGCGGCACGGTCCACGGCCGTGGCCGAGCTCTTCGCACGGGCGGCGCCCGAGGAGCAGACCTGGCTGCGGGGCGTGGTGACCGGTGCCGTGCGGCAGGGAGCGCTGGACTCGCTCGTGCAGGAGGGACTGGCCGCCGCGGCCGACGTGCCGCTGGCCGCCGTACGACGGGCGGCGATGCTGGCCGGCTCCACCGTGGCGGTCGCACGCGCCGCGTTCGCCGGGGTCGACGCCCTGGCGTCGATCGGGCTCGAGGTCGGCCGACCGGTCGTGCCGATGCTCGCCTCCAGCGCACCGACCGTGGCCGACGCCCTGGCCAAGGCCGGCGGTGGCGCGGAGGTCGCCGTCGACGTGAAGCTCGACGGGATCCGGATCCAGGTGCACCGGTCCGGGGACGACGTGCTGGTGGCGACCCGATCGCTCGACGACATCACGGCCCGGTTGCCCGAGGTGGTCGACGTGGCGCGGTCCCTGCCGGCGACCTCCTTCGTGCTCGACGGCGAGGCACTGGCGCTGGGGGACGACGGCCGGCCGCGTCCCTTCCAGGAGACGGCATCGCGCACCGCGATGACCGAGGGAGTCGTGGTGACGCCGTACTTCTTCGACGTGCTGCACCTCGACGGCGTCGACCTGCTCGACGCCCCCGCCTCGGTGCGAGCAGCGGCGCTCGACCGACTGGTGCCCGAAGGGCATCGGGTGCCGCGACTGCTGACCGACTCACCGGTCGACGCACAGGCCTTCCTCGACGAGACTCTCGGCTCGGGCCACGAGGGGGTCGTCGTCAAGTCGCTCACCGCGCCGTACGACGCCGGGCGCCGCGGCGCCTCCTGGGTCAAGGTGAAGCCGGTGCACACCCTCGACCTGGTCGTCCTCGCGATCGAGTGGGGCTCCGGTCGGCGCGAGGGCCTGCTCTCCAACATCCACCTCGGCGCGCGGGACCCCGCCTCGGGCGGCCTGGTGATGCTCGGCAAGACCTTCAAGGGGATGACCGACGAGATGCTCGCCTGGCAGACGGAGCGGTTCCTCGAGCTGGCGGTCTCCCCCGCCACCGTCCGCGACCACTACGTCGTCGAGGTGCGTCCCGAGCAGGTCGTCGAGATCGCCTTCGACGGGGTGCAGCGGTCGACTCGGTATCCGGGCGGGGTGGCTCTGCGGTTCGCCCGGGTCGTGCGCTACCGCGACGACAAGCCGGTCGCCGAGATCGACACGATCGAGTCGGTCCGCGGATTCCTCTCGTAGGCTCGAGCAGTGACCCGTCAGAAGAAGCAGTGGAGCGATCTCACCCCGTCCCAGCAGAAGGCCATCGCGGCGGGAGCCGCGGTCGAGGTCGTGCTGACCGCATGGGCGCTGCGCGACCTGGCACGACGCCCGGCGAGCGAGATCCGCGGCCGCAAGTGGCAGTGGGTGCTGGCCCTCGTGGTGCAGCCCTTCGGACCGCTCGGCTACCTGATCGCAGGTCGGCGTACGGCGGACTGACGCCGCTGAGCCCGCCGTTTGGTCACCAACCGCAGATGGGGAGCGCTCCCAGCTGCGGTTGGGGACCAAACGTCGGGCTCGCACGCCCCGATCCCGTCGTCGACTACGGCGTCGCGGCCGGGCGGCCCGACCAGGCGATGGTGGCTGCGCCGAGCAGGCTGAGCGCCGCGGCGACCAGTACGGCGACGTTCCACCCGGCGAGGAGGTCGGCGCCGGCGTGCGTCGCGACGACCACGAAGAGGGTGATGCCGCAGGCGGCGCCGAGGTAGCGCGCGGTGTTGTTGGCGCCGCTGCCCATCGCGGCGCGGTCCGGCGGGACGCTGGCCACCGCCTCCCGACCGAGGAGCGCGTTGAGCACGCCCGTCGCGAGTCCGGCGATGAACATCGGCGGCACCAGGCGCCACACGCTGGACGACGCATCGAGACCGTAGCCGGTCAGCTGGCCGACGGCGACCACGACGAGGAGCATCGCGATCGGACGCGAGCCCTCGAGCGGGTGGCGCAGGTGTCGGATCAGGTACGACGTCACCACGCTGGTGCCCGACCAGACGGCGACGAGCAGGCTGGCGGTCCAGAGGCTGGCGCCGAGTCCGAGCTGGGCGACGGTCGGCACGAAGGACGACATCCCGATGATGCCGAGGCCGAGCGTCAGCGACCCCAGGGTCGCGGCTCGGAAGCGCGGCGCCCGGAGCAGGTCCGGGTCGACCAGAGGCTGCGGCACCCGCCGCTCGATCGCACCGAAACCGATGGCCGCGAGCACGGCCAGAGCCGCGAGGACGACGGTCGGACCGTCGATGCCGTTGCGGCCCTGGGTCAGCGCCGACACGAGCAGCGTCATCGCGGCGACCAGCAGCACCAGGCCCGGTACGTCGATCCGCCGCGGCTGAGCGGCCGAGGACTCGCCGATCCGGCGCAGGCTCGGCCAGAGCAGGACCAGCGCGAGCACGCCGACCACGGCGTAGGTCTCCCGCCAGCCGGAGCCGAAGTCGAGGGCGGCGGAGAGGATCGCGCCGGCGGTGATCCCGAGGCCGACGCTCGCGCCCCAGATCGACGTCGCGTGGACGCGGGCCGGACCTGGCGCGAAGTCGTGGGCGAGCACCGCCAGACCGCAGGCCAGCACCGCCGCTCCCCCGACACCCTCGAGCACCCGGGCCGCGACGAACAGCAGCGGCTCCTGCGCGACCGCGCAGAGCAACGCGCCGGCGCCGATCGCCGCGAGCCCCGCGGCGTACACCCGGCGGCGACCGTAGGCATCGCCGAGCACGCCCGCCGCGAGCAGCGCTGCCGCGAGGCCGACCGACATCGAGCTGAGGATCCAGGCTCGTGCCACCGGCCCGGCTCCGAGGTCGGCGGCGGTCGCGGGGATGGTGGCCATCGGCGTCACGTAGGTGACCAGCACCAGGGCGGTCCCGAGCGCGATCGGCAGGAGGGACCTGGTCTCGACAGTTGGTTTGACTTCCAAACTCACTAGAGGGACGCTACACCCATGAGCACCGTTCCTCTAGCCGAGCTCCCGGGCCGCCCGTGCCCGATCGCGGCATCGCTCGAGCTCGTCGGCGAGCGCTGGGCGCTGCTGGTGGTGCGCGAGATCGCGATGGGCAGCACCCGGTTCGGCGACATCGTCCGCGGCACCGGCGCTCCCCGCGATCGGATCGCGGCCCGCCTCAAGGCGCTCGAGTCCGCCGACGTGATCGGACGTACGGCGTACCAGAGCCGCCCCGAGCGCTTCGACTACCACCTGACCGAGTCGGGCCGGGACCTGCTGCCGGTGCTCGATGCGCTGCTGGCGTGGGGCGACAAGCACGTCGTCGCGCCCGACGACCCCCGACGACTACGGCGCTACCGCCCGATCACCGAGGTGACCCGATGACCCAGGAACCGATGACCCAGGACCGCGATGACCCGGCGCACCCGGACCATCACCTGGGAGGACCCCGGGCCCGGCACCCTGAAGGGTCTGTCGATGCCCGGCATCGACTACCTGCAGGCGGTGCTGAAGGGCGAGCTGCCCGCGCCGCCGATCGCCGCCACGATGCAGTTCGACCTGGTCGAGGTCGAGGTCGGCCGCGTCGTCTTCACCTGTACGCCGGACGAGTCGGTCTACAACCCGATCGGCGCCGTGCACGGTGGCCTGGTGTGCACGCTCCTCGACTCCGCGGCCGGCTGCGCGCTGCACACGACGCTGCCCCAGGGCAAGGGCTACACCTCGGTGGAGATCAAGGTCAGCTACCTGAAGGCGGTGCGTGCAGGCAGCGGCCTGCTCACCGTCACCGGCACCGTGGTGAAGGCCGGCTCGCGGGTCGGGTTCACCGAGGCGACCGTCACCGACGGCTCCGGCGCCCTGGTCGCGACCGCCAGCAGCACACTCCTGGTCTTCGACCTCTAGATCCGTACGACGTCGAGCCCGAGCCACTCGGCGAGCGACTCGATCTCGGCGTCGACCGCCTCCCGCGTGTGGGCCGGGAACGGCTCGTCCTCGTGGACCGCGTTGACGACCAACGCCCCCTCCGCCCGGTCGGCGGTCGCGTCGAGCTTCCCGACCAGGCGGTCGCCGTACAGGATCGGCAGCGCGTAGTAGCCCCACCGACGGCGGGCGACCGGCTTGTACATCTCGAGCAGGTAGTCGTACTCGAAGATCTCGGCCAGCCGCTTGCGGTCCTGGACCAGCCGGTCGAACGGCGACAGCAGCGCCGCGCGGCCGGCGTACGACGTGCTGCCGGCCAGGCCGAGCAGCGTCGGGTCGACCCGCCAGGCGCCTCGGACGCCGTCGACGACCGCCGGCTCCCCGGCCTCGCCGACGCCGTGCTGCTCCCCCGGCGAGGCCGCCGCCTTCGACCGGGCGATGCCGAGCGCGGCCAGCCGCCGCCGGTCGAGGTGCCGCCGCGCCTCGTCGACGTCGGGCACGGGGTCGTCCGGGTAGATCCGCTCGGCCAGGTCCCACAGCTGCTCGCGGCCCCGGCGGCCGGCCGCGGCGACCTCGCCGCGCGCGACCATCAGCTGGAGCAGCATCTGGACGTTGCGGGAGTTGTTCCACCCCGACGACCGCCACGAGACCTCGCAGCTGTCGGGCAGCTCGCTGGTCGGCAGCGGACCGTCCCTGCGCAGCCGGTCGAGCAGGTCACGGCGACAGTCGTCGTTCGCCTCGACCCACGCGGCCCGGGCGACCTGCCACTCCTTGAGCTCGCCGGTCCCCGGCCACTGCGCCATCTCGGCCCGCAGCAGCGCGAGGTCCTCCGCGGGCCGGATGAAGCCCTGGTGCTCGATCAGCCGTTGCTCGTCGATCGCGTCGCGCAGCGTGGCGACGTCGTACGACGGGCCGAGGCGGCTCCACAGCACCAGATCGGCGCTGGGCGCGACGGCGCTGGTCGGCTCCGCCTGCAGCACCATGAGGTGCCGGACCACTCCGAGCAGGCTGTCCGGACGCGCGGCCCCGAGCAGCTGGGCCTGGACGGCGATCCGCCGCGCATCCGCCCGCGTCAGCCGATGGACCACGCTCACTCCTTGGCGCCGGGCCCCTCGCTGCCGGGGCGTCGGGGGCGGATCAGGCCCTCCTGGGCCGCGGTGGCGACCAGCGTGCCGTCGGCGGTGAAGATCCGACCGAAGGCCAGGCCGCGGGCCCCCTGAGCGGACGGCGACCACTGGTCGTAGAGCCACCACTCGTCGGCGCGGAAGCCCCGGTGGAACCACAGGGAGTGGTCGAGCGAGGCCATCTGCGTCCTCGACGGGTTCACGTCGTGCACCGAGAGCGCGGACCCGAGGAGGCTGACGTCGCTGGCGTAGGTGAAGGCGGCGACGTGGATGGCCGGGTCGTCCGGCAGCCCCTCGCGGAGCCGGATCCACATCCGCGCCTGGGACACGTGACCGTCGTCGGGCTCGAGCCCGAACCGGGTGTTGCCCAGCCAACGGACGTCCAGCGCACCCCACTCCTTGCCCAGCGCATCGGCCTCCTCGTTGCCGCCTCTGCGCATCACGTCGACCAGGTCGAACCCGGTCTCCGGCGCACCGACCGCCGGCATCGCGTCCTGGTGCTCGTAGCCCTCCTCGGGGCGTTGGAAGTTCAGCGTCTGGTAGTAGATCGGCCGACCGTGCTGGCGGGCGACGACGCGTCGGGTGAGGAACGAGCGGCCGTCGCGGATCCTCTCGACGTCGTACACGATCGGCACCGAGTAGTCGCCGCCACGCAGGAAGTAGGAGTGCAGCGAGTGCACGACGAACTCGGTCGGGACCGTGCGGATGCCGGCGATCAGTGCCTGCGCGGCGACCTGGCCGCCGTACACCCGGGCCCGTGCGGTCTCCGGCTGCTTGCCACGGAACAGGTCGCCGTCGAGCCGCTCGAGGTCGAGCAGGTCGACGAGCTCCTCGGTGGGGTTCACGACGCGTCCTTCCGCCGGCGGAGCACGGCCTCCTGGGCGACCGAGGCGACCAGGTGGCCGTCCTGGGTGAAGACCCGGGCGAGGATCAGCGAGCGTCCGCTCGACGCCGAGGGCGAGACCTGGTCGTAGAGCCACCACTCGTCGGCCCGGAACGGTCGGTGGAACCACACCGCGTGGTCCAGCGAGGCCACGAACGCGTCGCCCCTGCCGAAGCTGATGCCGTGCGGCGCCATCGCCGCGCCGACCAGCGTCATGTCGGAGAGATAGGTGAACGCCGCGCGGTGGAAGAACTGGTCGTCGGGCAGCGGTGAGGACACCCGCAGCCAGACCCGCTGCCGCGCGGGGTGTGCGGGATCGTCGTCCAGCCCGCCGGCCGAGGAGCCGACGAAGCGGATGTCGGCGACGTTCCACTGGTCGGCGTGCAGCTCCTCCTGCGTCTGGCGGCTGACCGGTCGGACCGACTCGTCGTCCGGGCCGGGTACGACGGGCATCGACTCCTCGTGCTCGAGTCCCGGCTCCTCCACGTGGAAGTTGACCGTCTGGGCGTAGATCGGCCTGCCGTGCTGCTGCGCGATCACCCTGCGGGTGACGAAGGACCGGCCGTCGCGGAGGTTCTCGACGTCGTACACCGTCGGGATGCTGGGGTCTCCCGGCTGGAGGAAGTAGGAGTGCAGCGAGTGGGCGACGAACCTGTCCTCGACGGTCCGCGAGGCGGCGACGAGCGACTGGGCGGCGATCTGGCCACCGAAGACCATCGGCCGGGACGTGGGCATCTGGGTGCCCCGGAAGAGGTCGTCGTCGAGCTTCTCGAGGTCGAGCAGCGCGAGCAGCTCGTCGGCGTCGCGGGGCATCTCAGTCACTCTCCTGGCCGGCACCGCCCGGCGGGTCCTCGCGGCCGTCGAGGCCGGCGAGGAACTGCTCGAACTGGCGGCCGATCTCCTCGCCGGTCGGCAGGGGCTGGTCGGGAGCCAGCAGGCTCGCCCCGTCCTCCTCGGCGCGCTCGAACGCGTCGTACTGGCGCTCCAGGGCCGCCACCACCTCGGCGACCTCCTCGTTGGCCGTCAGGTAGGCGGCGATCTCGGCCTCCTTGTCCTCGGCCTCGGCACGCAGCCCGGAGAGGTCGATGGTGAGCCGACCGGCGATCTCGACGTTCTCGAGGAGCACGGCGGCCGCCAGCGGGTAGTCCATCTGCGCGAGGTAGTGCGGCACGTGGGCGACGAACCCCATCGCGTCGTGGCCCCACTCGCCCAGCCGGACCTCCAGCAGGGCCTGGGCGCTGCTCGGGATCCGCAGCTCGCCGCGCCAGGGGCTGACGGCCGTCAACAGCGCCGCGTCGTTGGCGTGCGGGGTCAGCGCGATCGGGCGCGTGTGCGGGACCGCCATCGGCACCGAGCCGATGCCGATGACGCGGGTGACGCCCAGCTGCTCGACGACCTCGCGGACCGCGCGACAGAACGCCTCCCACCGGTTGTCGGGCTCCGGGCCCTGCAGCAGCAGGTACGGCGTACCACCGGTGTCGTGCAGGAGGCGGACCACGAGCCGCGGCGCGTCGTACGCCTCGTAGTGGTCGCGGACGAAGGACATCGCGGGCCTTCTGGCCCGGTAGTCGTGGAGCTGGTCGACGTCGAACGTCGCGACCACGGGGCCGTCCGAGAGGTCGACGAGGTGCTGCGCGGCCCGGGCCGCAGCGTTGCCCGCGTCGAGGAACCCGTCGAGCACGAGCACCAGCGCGAGCTCGTCGCCCGCCTCGCGCACTGCGTCCAGCTCCGGCACTTCGTCGACGATGTGCACCAGACGCTCGCGCTTGCTCACGTGACCTCAGCTTCCGTTCGTGGCCGACGGCTTCGGTGGTCGACGCACTCGCCTCAACCGTAGTGGTCACCCCCGTTGTTCCGCGCCAGGTGACCGCGGTCGGGGCAGGTGTCCTGGGCGCCCAGAGGGTCTCGGCAAATCCACTGACGCGCCGACGGTGGTGGACACCGTAGGCGAGGATGGGCGGGTGCACGTGCTCAGGACCCTCGTGATCGGCGTCGTCGCCGCAGCCCTGATCGGCCCGGTCTCCCCCGGACCGGCGTACGCCGCCGGCGCGCGCGACACCGTCAAGCTCCAGAAGCGGCTCGACGCGCTGCACTGCGATGCAGGTCCGGCCGACGGGAAGCTCGGCGAGCACACCCGGTCGGCGGTGATCCGGTTCCAGTCCCGGGTCCGGCTCCCGCAGAGCGGCAAGGCGGGGCCGCACACCCGCAAGCGCCTGTACGCCGACGACGCGCCGCGCTGCGACGTACGTCCCGTGCCGTCCGGCTCCGGGCACGGCCGACGGATCGTCATCTCCCAGAAGCAGAACTGGGTCTGGCTGATCGGCCCGAAGGGCGGCATCGTCGCGCAGGGCGGGATGGTCGACAACACCCACGTGCTCGGACGAGGCCGGTACGGCGTCGGCTCCTACTGCGGCCGACCGACCCGGGTGAAGCTCAACCGGAGCGGTGCGGTGTGGATGGACGACTTCGTGCGGTTCGCGCCGTGCGGCGTCGGCTTCCACCGGATCCCTCGCTACCGGTCCACCGGCAAGCAGATGCACGCCGACTGGCTCCTCGGGACCGACCTCGCCCAGTCGCACGGCTGCATCCGGCTGAGCAGGAGGCTCTCGGAGCAGGTCTGGGACTACACGACCCGACCCACGCCGGTGCGGGTTGTCTGAGGTCCTCGAGCTCGCGGACGGCGACGCCTGGGAGGCGTGGCTCGCGGAGCACCATGCGACCGCGCCGGAGGCGTGGTTGCGGATCGCTAAGAAGGGCTCCGGTCTGGCGCTGCTGTCGATCTCGGACGCCCTCGACGGAGCGCTCTGCTTCGGGTGGATCGACGGGCAGCGCAAGGGATTCGATGAGGCGTCGTTCCTGCAGCGCTACTGCCCGCGACGTGCGCGCAGCTCGTGGTCGCAGGTCAACGTCGACAAGGTCGTCTCCCTCACCGCCGCCGGCCGGATGCGCTCGGCGGGGACCGCTCAGGTCCAGGCCGCGCAGGCGGACGGGCGCTGGGATGCGGCCTACGAACGGCAGCGTACGGCGACCGCTCCGGACGACCTCCTCGCCGCGCTCGTCGCCGACCCCGCCGCGCAAGCGGCCTTCGACGCGTTGGGCAGGACCGAGCAGTACGCCGTGATGCTGCCGGTGCTCAAGGCGACGACATCCGCTGCCAGGGCGACTGCCATCCGTCGCCAGGTCGAACGCCTGCGCGGCCCGGTGCCCGGAGACGGGATCGGGGCCGGCGAGAAATAGTCGGCCGTCTCGTACTTCTCGGACGGCACGCCGCTCCTCGTGAGCATCCCCGCAGCGAGCGGAGACGTCCCCCAGGAGATCGGGTTTCCGATGGTCGCCATGGTCAGCACAACGTCCAGCGCACGGGCGGCGCAACGCCGTCTCCCCCGCCTCGTCATCGTCGAGGAGCACGCGGCCGTGGCCGACGTCCTCGACGCCGGTCTCTGGGGCCGTTACCGCGTGCGGTCGGTGATCACCACCGGGCACCGGTCGGCCGCTGCCACCGTGGCCGCTGCTCGGTCAGCCCGCCCGGACGTCGCGATCGTCGCGGTGCGACCGGGCCCGTTCGTCGACGGGGAGAGGGTGATGAGCGGCCTGCACGCGGCGGGCGTGCCGGTGGTCGCCCTCAGCACCGTCGACCTGGACGACGACCCGGTGCACTGGGGGCGATGCCTGCTCGCCGGCGCGGTCGGCCTGCTACCGAAGACCGCGAACCTCGCCGACCTGACGGGCATGCTGGACCAGGTCCTGTCGCACCGGTCGCCGCTGTCACCGGCGCTCGCTGAGCGGCTCCGGGAGGCCGCGATCCGCGCCGACGTCGACGACGAGTGCTGGACGGCACGCAAGAGGCTCGATGGTCTCAGCTGCCGCGAGCGCGACGTCCTCTGCAAGCTGGTGTCAGGGCGCTCCCCCGCCGAGATCGCACGGGAGGACTTCGTGGCCGAGGCGACCATCCGCACCCAGATCAAGTCGATCCTCGCCAAGCTCGAGGTGCGCTCACAGCTCGGTGCCGTGGCCGTCGTGCGCCGTGCGGGATGGGTCGCCAACGACCTGCCCGCTGCCGGCTGAGTCCCGTCCGGGCGTCAGTCGTCGAGGAACGGGTAGTCGGTGTAGCCCTCGGCTCCGCCCCCGTAGAAGGTGTCCGGGTCGGGCTCGTTGAGCTCCGCGCCGGTCTCCCAGCGCTGGGGCAGGTCCGGGTTGGCGAGGAACAGCCGACCGATGGCGACCGCGTCGGCGACGTCTTCGTCCAGCAGTGCCTGGGCCATCGCCGCGGTCGTGACCACGCCGAAGCCGTCGTTGGCGATCAGCACGCCACCGAAGTCCTTGCGCAGCCGCTGCACCAGGTCGAGTCGCGGCTGGGCGAGCACGCTGAGGTAGGCAAGGCCGAGCGGCGCGATGCCCTCGATGACCGCGGCGTACGTCGCCTCGACGTCGTCGGGATCCTCCTCGGTCGCACCCTGGATGTTGTGTGCGGGCGAGAGCCGCAGGCCGACCCGGTCGGGTCCGATCGCGTCGGCGACGGCCCGCACGACCTCGATCGCGAAGCGGGCACGGTGCCTCCGGCGACCCGCCGTACTCGTCGGTGCGCTCGTTGGAGCCCGGCGCCAGGAACTGGTGGATCAGGTAGCCGTTCGCGCCGTGCACCTCGACACCGTCCAGGCCGGCCGCGACCGCGTTGCGCGCGGCGTTGACGTACTCCTCGATGACCTCCGGGATCTCGTCGGTCTCGATCGCGCGCGGCGTCGGGTACTCCTGCTGGCCGCTCGGCGTGACGATCCTGCCCGGCGCGGCGATCGCGCTGGGAGCGATGATCTCCTGACCACCGGTGTTGTCCGGGTGCGAGATCCGCCCGGCGTGCATGAGCTGCGCGACGATCCGGCCGCCGTTGGCGTGCACGGCGTCCGCGACCCGGCGCCAGCCCTCGAGCTGCTCGGGAGAGTGGAAGCCGGGGGTGTCGAGGTAGCCCTGACCGCGCGCGCTCGGCTGGCTGCCCTCGGTGATGATCAGACCGGCGGAGGCACGCTGGGCGTAGTACTCGACCGCCAGGTCGCCGGGCACGGTGCCCGTCGAGCGGTTGCGCGTCAGCGGCGCCATCACGATCCGGTTGGGCAGCGTCCAGGCGCCGGCGGTCAGGGTCTCGAACAAGTCAGCCATCGTGGCTACGCTCCTCGGGCTGGAAGACGGGTCGTCAGTTCGAGCCGTGCCCGATGCGCGCCCGTTCCATGAGGTGATACCGGTCTCATCGTCGGGCTAGGACGCAGTCGGGGTCTCCGCCGCCTTCTGCTCCGCCAGCTTGACCCGGCTGTGGCGATGTCCGTAGGCGAAGTAGATCGCGAAGCCGAGGATCATCCAGACGACGAACCGCAGCCAGGTCTCGATGCTGAGGTTCAGCATCAGGTAGAAGCAGACCAGGGCCGCGAGGATCGGCAGCCAGGGGCTGAGCGGGACGCGGAACGGGCGCTCCAGGTCGGGGCGGGTACGACGCAGCACGGGGATCGCGAGGGAGACCAGCAGGAACGCCGTGAGCGTCCCGATGTTCACCATCTCCTCCAGCTTGCCGATCGGGGTGAACCCGGCGATGACGGCGACCGTGGCACCGATGGTGAGCGAGATCCGGACCGGCGTACCGGTCTTCGGGTTCGTGTGGGCGAAGGCGGTCGGCAGCAGGCCGTCGCGGCTCATCGCGAAGAGCACCCGGACGGCGCCGATCATCAGCGTCATCACGACGGTGGTCAGACCAGCGACGGCGCCGGCGGCGATCATCGTCGCGAAGCCGTCCTTGCCGACCGAGGTGAACGCGGTGGCGAGCGCGGCGTTGGGGTCGATCTTCTCGTAGGGGACCATCCCGGTGATCGACCAGAGCGACCGCCATGTAGAGCAGCGTGCAGATCGCCAGCGAGCCGAGGATGCCCTTCGGCAGGTCCTTCTGCGGGTTGCGCGCCTCCTCGGCCGTGGTCGCGACCACGTCGAATCCGATGTAGGCGAAGAACACCACCGACGCCGCCGAGATGATGCCGAGGACCCCGAAGGTCTGCGGTTCGATCCCGAACGCCCACTGGATCAGCGGCTGCGTCAGGCCGTTCGTCGAGATCGGGTCGGCCGCCGGCGGGATGAAGGGGTGGTAGTTGGCACCGGAGACGTAGAAGAGGCCCGCGATGATCACGAACAGCACGATGAAGAGCTTGATCGCCGACCAGGAAGAGGTTGACCCGAAGTGACTCCTTGATGCCGATCGCGATCAGACTCGTCAGCAGCACGACGAGCAGCACGGCCGCGAGGTTGATGTGGCCCCAGTCGAAGTTCTCGGTGTCGGCCGGGCCGATCGACGCCGGCCAGGTGATGCCGATCTCGTCGAGGAAGGTCACCAGGTAGGTGCTCCAGCCCTGGGCGACCACCGAGGCGCCGAGCATCAGCTCCAGGATCAGGTCCCAGCCGATGATCCAGGCGACCAGCTCGCCGAGGGTCGCGTACGAGAACGTGTACGCCGAGCCCGCGACCGGCACCGTCGAAGCGAACTCGGCGTAGCAGATCGCGGCCAGGCCGCAGCAGATCGCGGCGAGCGCGAACGAGAAGACCACGCCGGGTCCGGCGTACTGGTTGGCCACCCGGCCGGTCAGCGTGAAGATGCCGGCGCCGATGACGACGCCGATGCCGAAGACCGTGAGGTCGAGGGCGCTGAGCTCCTTCTTCAGCTTGAACTCGACGTCTTCGGTGTCCTCGAGGGACTGCTCGATCGACTTGGTCCGCAGGACGTCCATGAACCCACAGTGTCCTCCGCGCCGAGGCTCGAAACCAGATCCTCAGGCGTTGCGCAGGTCGTGGAGCAGGGTGTAGAACCCGGTCGCCCGGCACCACGCGAACGGGCTCGTCGGCGGGTGCACCGGCGTCATCCGATCCGTAGGGCTACGGCGTGTGCTCGACGTCGAGGGAGGAACGACCGTCGGACAGCGGGGTCAGGTCCTCCACGATGCCCATCTCCTCGACGATGCTCAACGCGATCGCCTGCGGGGTCAGCCCGATCCGCTCGAGGATGGTGCCGCGCTTCGCGTGGGTCAGGAAGTCCTGCGGGATGCCGTGCAGGCGGAACGGCGTGTGCACGCCGACGGCGTTCAGGGTCTGCAGGAGCACCGCGCCGCAGCCACCGGTCTCGCCGTTGTCCTCGATGCTCACGACCAGCCGGTGCTCGCGGGCCAGCTCGATGATCGCCGGGTCCACGGGCTTGACCCAGCGCGGGTCGACGACCGTGACCCCGATGCCCTGGGCGACCAGGCGCTCGGCGACGCCGACGGCGACGGTCGCCATCGAGCCGACGGCGACGACCAGGACGTCCTTGGTGCCGTTGCGGACCAGGATGTCGCAGCCGCCCGCCTTGCCGATCGTCTCGATGTCGGTGGGCGGCGGGCCCTTCGGGTAGCGCACCACGGTCGGGACGTCCTCGACCTCGACCGCCTCGTTGAGCAGCTCACGCAGGCGGGTCGCGTCGCGGGGCGCGGCGAGCCGCAGGCCGGGCACGACCTGGAGGATCGACATGTCCCACATCCCGTTGTGGCTGGCGCCGTCGTCGCCGGTGACACCGGATCGGTCGAGCACGAACGTGACGCCGCACTTGTGCAGCGCGACATCCATCAGCACCTGGTCGAAGGCCCGGTTGAGGAACGTCGCGTAGACCGCGAAGACCGGGTGCAGCCCGCCCATGGCGAGGCCCGCCGCTGAGGTCGCGGCGTGCTGCTCGGCGATGCCGACGTCGAAGGTGCGCTCCGGGAAGCGGGCCTGGAACTTGTCCAGTCCGACAGGGTGCGTCATCGCCGCCGTGATGCCGACGATGTCCTTGCGGCGCTGGCCGATGCGGACGATCTCGTCGGCGAAGACGTCGGTCCAGATCTGGGCCTTGGGGTTCTCCTCGCCGGTGTCGACGTCGAAGGGGCCCGGCGAGTGGAACTGGTCGGCCTCGTGGCGCTCCGCGGCGTCGTACCCGAAGCCCTTGCGGGTGAGCGCGTGCACGATGACGGGACCGTTGAACTTCTTCGCCTGCGCGAGGATCTGCTCCATCGCGACGCGGTCGTGCCCGTCGACCGGGCCGACGTACTTGAGGCCGAGGTCCTCGAAGAGACCCTGCGGCGCGAGGGCGTCCTTGACGCCCTTCTTCATCGCGTGGAGGGCGTCGTACGCCGCGGGCCCGACGCCGGGCACGGCGTTGAGGCGCCGCTTGACCATGTCGAGCACGGACTCGTAGCGCGGGTTGGTGCGCAACCCGGTGAGGGCGTTGGCGAGGCCGCCGATGGTCGGGGTGTACGAGCGGCCGTTGTCGTTCACGACGATCACCAGCTTGCTCCTGCTGGCGATCGCGATGTTGTTGAGCGCTTCCCAGGCCATGCCGCCGGTCAGGGCGCCGTCGCCGATCACAGCGACCACGTGGTGGTCCTCGCCGCGGATCGTGAAGGCCTTCGCCAGACCGTCCGCGTAGCTGAGCGCGGTCGAGGCGTGCGAGTTCTCGACGATGTCGTGGTCGGACTCGGCCTGGCTCGGATAGCCGCTGACGCCGCCCTCCTGGCGGAGCTTCGCGAAGCCCGCCAGCCGGCCGGTGAGGAGCTTGTGGACGTAGGCCTGGTGCCCGGTGTCGAAGACGACGCGGTCACTCGGCGAGTCGAAGGTCCGGTGGATCGCCACGGTCAGCTCCACGACCCCGAGGTTGGGGCCGAGATGTCCGCCGGTGCGGCTGCAGGTCTCCACGAGGAAGTCGCGGATCTCGCTGCCGAGCTGGTCCAGCTGGGCATCGGAGAGGCCGCGCAGATCGCGCGGCGACGTGATGGTTTCGAGGATGCCCATAGCGGCCGAGTCTACGGGTTCACGTGGTGGACACACGTCTCCGGGGACTCCGGCAGGTTGGGGTCGCTGATCGAGGTGCGAGCCGCGCCACTGCCGAGCAGCGAAACCACCGAGCGCACCTCCCGGTCGTCATCCGTCGAGGGTCTCGCGGTACTCCGCGGAGTCCAGGAACTCCGGAACCGCGACGGTGGCCGACGTGGTGAGGTCGAGACCTCGGGCGGCCGCGGGCTCGACGAAGACGATCTGGCGACCCTCGCCGACCACGATGTCGGCGTCCGTCAGGTCGGTGCGCCCGACGTACACCTGGGTGGTGTCGAGGGTGCCGTAGGCCTCGTGGAAGACGGGGAGCTCGCGCCAGAACCGCAGCGAGCCCGGCGGGAGCCGGATGCCGGTCTCCTCCTCGAGCTCGCGGTACGCCGCCGGCTCGTACTCCTCGCCGTCCTCGACGTGGCCGCCGACAAGACCCCACTTCTCCGGGTCGATCACCGGGTGCTCGTCGCGCTCCTGCAGCAACAGCCAGCCACGCGGGTCGACGAGGAAGACGCAGGCGAAGCGGTGCATCCGGCCACCGTAGTGGTGGTTTCGAGGCTCGGCGCCAGGGCGCCTCGCACCTCAACCACCGAGCACGGTGGTTGAGGTGCGAAGGCCGCTAGGCCTGAGCCTCGAAACCACCGTCCCGCATCCACAGTCCCGGGTACGTGGCCGCGATGTCCTGACCCGGCCACGACGACGGTCCTATCCTGCGCTCATGCGGATCGGTGTCCTGGGCACGACGGTGGCTTCGGCGCCTTCGGGTCCGGTCAGCCTCGGCGGCCCCAAGCAACGAGCCCTGCTCGCTGCGCTGGCGCTGCACCGCGGCCGCGCCGTGGCCGTCGACACCCTCGCCGACCTGGTCTGGGACGGGACCCCACCGCCGGGGGTCGCCGGCACCATGCAGGGGTACGTCGCGGGCCTGCGTCGCGCGCTCGAACCCGACCGCACCACCCGCGGCGGCGGCACCCTGCTGGTCACCGAGCAACCGGGCTACGCGCTGCGGCTGCCCGACGACGACCTCGACACGGTCGCGTTCGAGACCGCCGTGGCGCATGCCCACACGTCGGTCGCACCGCTGGCCGACGCGCTGTGCCGAGGACGAGCGCTCCCGGCGGGCTCGGCCGACGCCGGTGGGCTGTCGGTGCTGCACGACTCACTGGACGCGGCCCTGGCCCTGTGGCGCGGCGTCCCGTTCGCCGAGCTCGGCGACGTCCCCGCGGCCGCCGCCGAGCGAGCTCGGCTGGAGGAGCTGCGGGTGCTCGCGACGGAGGACCGCGCGGCCCTCGGGATCCTGCTCGGACTGCACGCCACGGTGGCCGCGGAGCTCGACGCGCTGACCCGATCGCACCCGCTGCGCGAACGTGCCTGGGCCCTGCGGGCGCTCGCCCTCGCCGGGTCCGGTCGGCAGGCCGACGCGCTCGCCGTGCTCCGTGAGGTCCGCGACGTGCTCGACGAGGAGCTCGGGCTCGAGCCCGGGGCCGAGCTGCGCGCGGTGCAGAGCGCCGTGCTGAGGCAGGACGAGATCGCCGTCGCGGAGCCGGCTGCCGCGCCGGCGGCCCCACCACGCGCTACAGGTGGGTCGGCGCTGGAGACCCATGCACCCCTGCCCTTCCCGACGCTCTGGCCTTGGTCGCTCGCGGGCCGCGACGAGGAGCTCGCCGCGCTCCGGGGACTGGTCGACCAGGTCGTCGCCGGGTCCGGCTCCTCCCCCGCCTTCGTGGCGCTCACCGGCGAACCCGGCATCGGCAAGAGCCGGCTGGCGATCGAGCTGGCGACGTACGCCGACGAGTGTGGGGTGGCCATCGCGTGGGGTCGCTGCTCGCAGGACGACGGCGCGCCGGCGCTCTGGCCGTGGGCGACGGTCCTCGAGCGGCTCGGCTCCGCGCTCCCGTCCACCGAGGACGGCGACGACGGGGCGGCGGCGTTCCGGGCATGGGAGACCGTCGTCCAGACCGTCATCGACGCTGCCGAGCAGGGACCGCTCCTGCTGGTGCTCGACGACCTGCACTGGGCCGACACCTCCAGCCTCCGGGTGCTCCGGCTGCTCACGGAGGCGGTGGCAGTGGAGAGCCCGGCCCGGCTGCTGGTGCTGGCGACCTGGCGTGAGCACCCGGTGCCGACCGGCGCCTTGGCCGAGGTGGCCGAGGCACTGGCCCGCAAGCACGCGCTCCGGCTTCAGCTGCGCGGCATCTCCACCGAGGCCGCCGCACAGGTGTTCGCGCAGGTGACCGAGTCCGAGCCGACGGACGCGGATGCCGCAACGCTGCGGCAGCGCACCGAGGGCAACCCGTTCTTCCTGGTGGAGTACGCCCGCCTCGCCCGCGACGGCGATCTCGCCGCCCTGGTCGCCGAGGGCCGACCGCCTGCGGCAGTCCACGAGGTGCTCTCCCGACGCCTGGCCCACCTGGACTCGGCGACCCAGGACCTGCTCCAGATCGCGAGCGTCATCGGCCGGATCTTCGAGCTGTCCACGCTCTCCACCGTCGCCGGCGTCGACGAGGACGCCGCGCTGGACCGGCTCGACCCCGCCATCGCGGCCGGGCTCGTGGCCGAGGACGGCGTCGACCGGTTCCGCTTCAACCACGCCCTGGTGCGCGACACGGTGCGTGACGGGCTGCCGCAGTCGCGTCAGGCCCGGGTGCACGCCCGCGCCGCGGAGGCGCTGACCGGGCGTCCCCGGCGCGAGACCGAGGTGGCCCGGCACTGGCTGGCCGCCGGGCCCCGACACCTGGCGCTGGCGTGGCCGGCTGCGCAGGCCGCCGCCCGCTCCGCGATGGCGGTCTACGCGTACGTCGAGGCACTGGAGATGCTCGAGTACGCGCTCCACGCTCAGGACGACGACCTGGCGTCGACGCCCGCGGACCGGTTCGAGGTGCTCGCCGACCTCGCCGACGTGCTCCGGCGCGCCGGCCGCTGGGTCGAGCTGCGTGAGGTCGCCCACGAGGCGGTCGAGGTGGCCGACGAGGCCGACGACGTCGACCTGCTCACCCGGGCCGGCGAGATGACGAGCACCGGCTCCCTGTGGACCCCCGCGGCCGGCGTGGTCGACGAGGTCCTGGTCTCCGCGCTGCGGCGGGCTCTCGACGGGCTGCCGAGCGGCGACGACCCACGGCGGTGTCGGGTGATGCTCGCTCTCGCGGGGGAGCTCTACTACGGCGCGACCGCACAGGAGCGCGAGGCGCTCGCCGACGAGGCGGTGTCGATGGCACGGCGCCTGGGCGACCCGGCGCTCGTCGTCGATGCCTGCCTGCGCGCGACGATCGCGATCTGGCGTCCGGCCACCGCTCCCCTCCGCCTGGAGCTCACCACGACCGCGGAAGAGGTGGCCCGCGAGCTGGACGACCACGTCGCCCTGGCGTCCGCGCTGGCGCTGCGCGCGGTGGCGGCCGGGGAGCTGGGCGACGTCGAGATCCTGACCGCCTGCCTCGCCGCCGGCCGCGCCGAGGCCGACCGGGTGCGTCACCTCTACGCGTATCTCCTGCTCGACTCGCTCGACACCGCCTGGGCGGCGATGCGCGGCCGGTTCGACGAGGTCGACCGGCACATCGCGCATCTCTTCGAGGTCGGCGAGATGGTGTCGATCGTGGGCAACGAGGAGTCGCTCGCGGGCGCCCTGATGATGCAGGCGATCTGGCAGGGTCAGGAGACGGCCGTGCTCGACGGGCTGGTCGCGCTCACCGAGGACACGTTCCTCCCCCTCGCCACCGCGCGGACGGCGATGTTGTGCCGGGTCGGGCGCCTCGACGAGGCCCGGGACTACCTGGACGGCCATCCCGACGAGGTCGCCGAGGCCCTCACGCTCGACACCTGGTTCTCGACGATGGCGGTCTGCATGGCCGCCGAGACGGCCTGCCACCTCGGCGATCGCGAGATGGCGGCGACGGCGTACGAGTGGCTGGCGCCCTTCACCGGCCGACCGGCGGGCGCGGGCTCGGGGACCTACGTCGGCCCGGTCGACATGTTCCTGGCGATGGCGGCCCACGCCGCCGGCGAGGCCGACCTCGCCACCCGTCACGCCGACGACGCCGTCGAGCGGTGCCGGGCCTGGGAGGCGCCGCTCGCGGAGGAGTGGGTGCTCCGCGAGCGCCAGCACTTCGGCTTCTGAGCCCGTTGACCTGGAGTGCACTCCAACGCCCACGATGGGGGCATGCGCTATCGCGAGATCGGCTCGGACCCCGCACGAAAGCTGAAGGTCAGTGTCATCGCCCTCGGGGCGATGCTGATGGGCAGCCGTACCGACGAGGAGACGTCGTACGCGATCCTCGATCGTTTCGTCGAAGCCGGCGGGACGTTCCTCGACACCGCGAACAACTATGCGTTCTGGGTCGGCGGAGACATGGGCGGACAGAGCGAGGAGCTGCTCGGGCGGTGGCGCCGGGACCGCGGGATCGGCGACGAGCTGGTGATCGCGACCAAGGTGGGCGGCCGGCCGCTGGTGCCGGGCCACGACTTCTCACGAGGCATGGAGCCGCTGACCGGCGCCACCATCCGGGAGTCGGCCGAGCGCAGCCTGGAGCGGATGGGCCTGGCGCGGCTCGATCTCTACTACGCCCACGTCCAGGACCTCGACGTGCCGCTCGAGGAGCAGGTGGAGGCCTTCGGGCAGCTGGCGGCGGCCGGCACCGTCGGTCTCCTGGGTGCCAGTAACCACTGGGCATGGCGCGTGGAGCGGGCGCGCACCCTGGCGGCCGCCGCGGGTCTGCCGGCGTATGACGTGCTGCAGTACGCGCACACCTACCTGCAGCCGCGTACCGATCGACCCGCGCTGCGGGCACCCGAGGGGGATGCCGGGGCCGCGAGCCCCGAGATCACCAGCCTCGTGCGCGAGGCGGGGCTCGACCTGGTCGCGTACTCGCCGCTGCTCGGCGGCGCGTACGTCCGTGCGGACAAGGCGATGGGCGCCCGCTTCGACCACGCCGGCACTCCCCCACGGCAGGCGGCGCTGGCCGAGGTCGCCCGCCAGACCGGCGCGACGCACAACCAGGTCGTGCTGTCCTGGCTGATCGGCGGCGAGCTGCCCGTCGTACCCCTCGTCGGCGCGTCCTCGGTCGCCCAGCTGGACGAGACGCTGGCCGCGGTCGACCTGGACCTGTCTCCCGAGCAGCGGACACTGTTGGACGACGCCTCAGCCTAGGTCGGGCAGGATGTCGCCATGACCGCCTACTGGATCAGCATCTACCGGGAGATCAGCGACGAGGCCAAGCTCCGGGCGTACGCCGAGCTGGCCGGCCCTGCGCTCGAGGGAGCCGGCGGCACGTTCGTGGCCCGCGGCTTCCCCGAGCAGACCTACGAGGCGGGTGAGACGACCCGGACCGTCGTCATCGAGTTCGACTCGGTCGACGCGGCCCGGGCCGCCCACGACAGCCCGGCGTACGCGGAAGCGCTCGCTGCTCTCGACGACGGCGCCGTCCGCGACATCCGGATCGTGCCCGGGGTGGCGTGACCCGTCACGCGAACCGGAAGGTCCGCGCGTGCTGCCGGGCGAACCGGCGGCGCGTCAGCCGCCAGACCACCCGGAACCCCCGCCCGCCCGGCTGACGGAAGACCCGGTCGAGGGCCTCGCGCGGGACGCCGTACGCCGCCCAGGGGACGACCCGCAGCGCCTTGCCGACGCGCACCGGAGGCACGTGCTCCTCCTCGATGCGCTGCCAGTCCTCGGGCGTGAGCAGCCGCTGGATGATGGCGATCGCCTCGGTCTCCTCGTGGGCGAGGTGCCGGCGCAGGGACTCGCGGGCGGCACACACGCGGACCGCCAGGGCGGCCCGGGCGTCCTCGTCGGGCTGCCGCGCCAGCCGCCGGAAGCCGGCCGCACAGCCCTCGAGCAGCGGGTCGATCTCGCCGTGCTCCGCCGCCATCGCCGCGAGGGTGGCCGCGACCTCGACGGAGCCGACCTGCTCCAGCTCCGGCCAGACACCGTCGTCCTCGATCGTGTGATGCTCGTGCAACACCTCGGCGAACAGCTCCCAGCGCTCGCCCAGCAGCCCCCAGGTCTCACGCTCGTCGGGGGGCGTGTTGCGCACGGCCGCCGAGAACAGGTCGAGGTCGCGCCGGAAGGCGTGGTGCATCACGTACATCATCTTCATGTCGATCGGCCCTTCCGGGGCCGCCACCTGGCCGGGCAGCCGCAGCTGCCGCGGCCAGGTGTGCTGCGTCGTGGACATGTCAGGCACCGACCTTCGTGTCCTCGGACTCGTCGAGCTCTGCCCAGAGGTCGGCGTCGTCCTTCTCCCCCTCGATCGAGGGGAGCAGGCGGTCCAGCCAGGCCGGCAGCCACCAGTTCCACTTGCCGAGCAGGGTCATGGTCGCGGGGACCAGGACCATCCGGACCACGGTCGCATCCAGGACGATCGCGACCGCCATGCCGAACCCGAGCTGCTTGACCACCGTGTCGGCCTCGGTCGAGAAGCCGAGGAAGACGACGACCATGATCGCCGCGGCCGAGGAGATGACCCGGCCGGTGGCGGCCAGGCCGCGCTCCACGCTGCCCTTCGCGTCACCGGTGCGCAGCCAGTCCTCACGGATCCGCGAGAGCAGGAACACCTCGTAGTCCATCGAGAGCCCGAAGAGGATCGCGAAGTTGAGGATCGGGATCCAGCTCGAGACGGCGACCGCGTGGTCGATGCCGAGCAGGCTCCCGCCCCAGCCCCACTGGAAGACCATGGTGAGCACGCCGTACGACGCGGCGATGGACAGCAGGTTCATGACGGCCGCCTTCACCGGGACGACCACCGAGCGGAACATCATCGCCAGCAGCAGCACCGACACCGACACCACGAACCCGACGACGATCCACAGCCGCTCCGAGAGCATCCCGGAGATGTCGGCGAAGAGCGGAGTCGTCCCCGTCACCTCAGCGCCGGCCGGCAGGTCCGCCCGGAGCTCTGCCACGAGGTCGGAGGTGCGCTCGTCGGCCGGGCCGTACGTCGGCTCGGCGTCGAACACCGCGAGCGCACCATCGGGCGTGGTGAAGGGGGTGGTGACCACTTCGACCCCGGGATGGTCGGCAACCTGGGACGCGACGGCCTCCGGGTCGACCCTGCTCGGGTCGACCACGATCGTGAACGGGCCGTTGGCACCGGCGCCGTACTCCGTCGCGATCAGGTCGTAGGCCTGCCGCACCGACGTCTCCGTGCTGTTGCTGCTGCCGTCCTGCGGCCAGGTGCGCATGCCGAGGACCGGGGCGGCGAGGAAGAGCAGGAAGACCAGGGCGGCGGTCGCCGCGACCACCGGGCGCTTGACGACCTGGGCGGCCCAGCGTGCGGTGAGCGGAGCCTTCCGGCCACGCGCCGGCAGCCCCTTGCGGGCCCGCCGCGGCATCAGCCGGCGACCGGCCAGCCCGCACAGCGCCGGCACCAGGGTCAGCGCGGCGGCGAGCACGGAGACGACGGCGATCGCGGTGGCGTAGCCGAACGTCGAGTAGACCGGCAGCCCGCCGAGGCGCAGGCCCATCAACGAGATCAGCACCGTGAGCGAGGCGAACACCACCGAGCGGCCGGCCGTGGCCATGGCCCGTCCAGCGGCGTCACGCTTGTCGAGACCCTCGCCGAGGAACTCGACGTGACGGGTGACCAGGAGCAGCGCGTAGTCGATGCCGACACCGAGGCCGACCATGGTCGCGACGGTCGGGGCGGCGGTCGAGACGTCCATCGTCGCCGACAGCAGGGTCACCCCCGCCGAGCCGACCGCGAGGCCCAGCAGCGCGACCGCGAGCGGGAGCCCCGCGGCCACGACGGAGCCGAAGGCGACGATGAGCAGCGCGAGCGCGGCGATGATGCCCGCCAGCTCACCGGTCCCCTTCATCACCGACTCGGCGCTGCCGGGCAGCTCGCCACCGAGCTCGGCCTGGAGGCCGCCGTCGCGCAGCGGCTCGATCGCCTCGACCAGGGGGTCGTAGCCGTGCGCGCCGACGAGGTCGTCGTCGGTGACCGGCGCGTCGTACCTGATCGTCACCAGGGCGGTGTCGGCGTCCGCGGAGAGGCGGGGCGCACTGACCTGGCTGACGTGGTCGAGGGCGCCCAGACGCCGCACGAGGGCATCCAGGTCGGCGGCCGAGATTCGGTCGCCCTCGCGGTCGTGGACGACGACCTGTGCGGTCGCGCCGCCGCCGTCGGGTACGTGGGCGCGCAGCTGGTCGACACCGACCTGCGCCCGCGCGTCCGGGACGTCGTAGTCGTCGTGCGTGGTGCCCCCGAAGGCGCTCGCGAGCCCGAAGGCCACGACGACGACCACGAACCAGGCGGAGATCGTCCGCCAGGGGTGCGCCGCGGTGCTGTAACCGAGGCGGTGGAGGATGCGAGACACGGTGGTGCTCCTGTCAGAGGTGGTCTGGTGGGACGACTCTGACGACAGGCCCTTGGGACCGACTGGGAGCTGACTTGGAGGTTTCGTGGGGTGCCGGGAGGTCGAGCGGGGTCAGGTGAGCGGCCGGCGCCAGGTGGCGACGCCCTCGTCGAGGTGCAGCTCGCCGTCGGCCTGTTCCGCGGCCTCCGGGTCATGGGTCGCCATCACGACGACCGCGCCGCGCAGTGCCTCGCCGCGGAGCGCGGCCATCATCCGCTCGCGGTTGGCGGCGTCGAGGTCGCTGGTCGGCTCGTCGGCGAGCAGCAGGCGAGCCCGCGCCCCGAACGCCCGCGCCAGCGCCACCCGCTGCTGCTGTCCACCGGAGAGCTCCTCGATCAGGTGGTTGCCGCTCTCCTCGAGACCGACCAGCGTGAGCGCGTCCCTGGTACGACGGGCGGCCTCGTCGGCGGGTACGCCGCCGGCGAGCAGCGGGACCAGCACGTTCTCGGCCGCCGTCAGCGACGACGCGAGCCCGTTGCCCTGCGGCACCACGACCACGCCCTGCGCGGCTGCCTGCTCCCGACCGGTCAGCTCCGTGCCCGCGAGCGCCACCCGTCCCGCGGTCGGTCGCAGCGCAGCACCGAGCGCCCAGAGCAGCGAGGACTTGCCCGCGCCCGAGGGCCCGGTGACCGCCAGCAGCCGACCGGGCGGCACGACCAGGTCGATCTCGTGGACAGCCACCAGGTCGCCGTACCGGACCTCGATGCCGGTCGCGATCAGCTCAGCCACCGGAGCCACCTTCCTCGGATCGGGCCTCGGGGACCAGCGCGTAGCTGCCGTCGGCCTGCAGGTGGAAGCGGACGAGGGTCCCGGGCAGCAGGTCGTCGCGGACGTGCAGCGGCAGCGGCAGGAAGCCGTCGGGCGTGACCACGGCGTACTCCTCGCCAGCGCGGCCCTCCCCTCCGACCCGGCCGTCGCGGATGGTGATCGTCCGCGGCAGGAAGGCGGCGACGTCCGGGTCGTGGGTGACCAGCACGACGGTGGTGCCGAGCTCGCGGTTGAGTGCCGCCATCCGCTCCAGCACCAGGTCGCGTGCGCTGTGCTCGAGCTGGCTGGTGGGTTCGTCCGCGAGCAGCAGACCCGGTCGCGGCGCGATGGCCACGGCGAGCGCCGCGAGCTGGAGGTGCCCGGGGCTGAGCTCGCTCAAGGGCCTCTCCGCATCGGCCACGAGACCCACCCCCGCCAGCACCTCGGCGGGGTCGGGGAGGTCCTTGCCGGCCGCGCGGGCGGCGTCCTGGGCGAAGCGGACGTTCTCGAGCGGGGTGAAGTACGGCAGCAGGTTGCGGCCCGCGCCCTGGAGCATCAGCGAGACCTCGAGCGCGCGCAGCTCGTCGAGCTGGCGCGAGCCGGCTGCGGACAGCTCCACCGAGCCGACGAAGACCTTGCCGGCGCTCGGCCGGAAGACCCCGGCCAGCAGGCTGAGCAGCGTGGACTTGCCCGCGCCGGACGGCCCGAGCAGCCCCACCATCTCCCCCGCACGGACCTCGAGGTCGACACCGGACAACGCCGCCACCTCGTGCCCCTCGGAGCGGTAGATGTGCACCAGGCGCTGGGTGCTCACGCTCAACCCTGAGCTGGTCGGCCCGGTCACATCGTCTCCCGGAGTCGTCGCAGCTGGGCCCGGGACGCCAGCGCCCGGCCGATCAGCACACTTCCGGTGCCGAGCACCGCGAGGGACAGCACGATCGCCGCGATCACCGCCCACCAGGCTGTGCTGAGGTCGAGCGTCGACACCTGCGGGTGCTGTGGCGAAGAGCGGCACGATCGGCATCGCCAGGTTGGCCCCGACGATCCCGGACACCCCGCCCGCCGCGACGCCCACCAGCACCGCCGGGAGCTGCGCCGCGACCGCCATCGACCGGATCGAGCGACGCGGCACGCCGCTCATCCGCAGTGCCGCGAAGTCGCGGGTGCGGAAGCGCCACCCGCTGACGGCGCTCACGACCAGCACCAGCAGGGCGATCAGCAGCGCGACGGCACCGACGAGCGCGGCCAGCTGGAGGCTCCAGGCGGCCGCGGACTCGTCGTACGTCCGCTTGATGTCGCGGAAGGTCGTCACGCCGGAGGCGGCGATGCCGTGCTGGTCGAGCGAGTCCGTGACCCGGGCGAGCAGCGCCGGGTCGTCGTCGGCGAACCACACCTCGAGCTGGGCGGTCGCGAGGACGGAGCGCCCCCGCTGGACGTAGTCGAGATCCGTGACGAAGGTGTTCGGCGGTGAAGCCGGCACCCGGTGCAGGGTGCCGACCTTGGCGGCGGCCTGCGCCTCGCCGTCGAGCCCGGAGATCGTGAACCGGTTGCCGACGCTGCCCTGTGGCAGCGGCCCGGACACGAGAGCGGGCACCGATCGTCGGCAGCCAGCGCTGCTGCATGGTCATCGGTGAGGCGCCCTTGCCGGCGAAGGTGACCGTGAGCTCGTCGGGCGAGGTCGAGGAGGGCGTGATCCGACCGGACGTCGGGACCGCGTACGCCGCCCACTGCTCGGCCGGCCCCAGCGGCACCACCTCGCCGGACGGCTCCGCGGTGAGATTGCGGAGGGTGACGCGCCCGGTGATGCTCGCGCCCGGGAGCGTGCTGGCCCACACACCGGTGACGTGGCACGTCTCGGCGCAGCTGACCCGGTGCGTGAAGCGCACGTGGCCGGTCTTGCTCGCGAGCGTGCCGAGCGTGGTGTGCAGGGTCTGGCCGGTCCGGTCGACCAGGTCGAGACCGAGCGTCACGGGGTGGGTCTTGCCGTCGACCCGTCGCGAGGCGAGCGTCGAGTCGTCGGCGTCGATGCCGAGCTCGGTCCCGGTGAGGTCGATCGGGGCGTCGCCCGGCGGCGGCAGGCGGTCCCACAGGGCGTCGGGCGGCGCGCCGCCGGGGAAGAGCGCGATGTCGCGGAAGGACGACGCCACGACGGCGAGCGTGCCGGGAGCGTCCTTGCCGGGAGGCACCACCCGGACGACCGGCGTGGCCTCGTGCCCTGCGGGATCGACCTCATCGAGCGCCGCGCGGAGGTTGGCGAGCTCGTTGCCGCGGATGGTGAGCACCATGGCGGCGCCCGCCTCCTGCTCGGCCGCGGTCGCCCGGTTGCGCTGCCCGACGATCAGCGCATCGGCGGAGAAGACGGCCAGCGCCGAGGCGAGCGTGACGATCGCGACGATCCGGCGGGTCGCCGGGCTGCGTGCGGCGTCGAGCAGGCTCACCCCGACACGCACCCGCCCCCGGCGCAGCTGGCGTCGGCCGAACAGCGCGGCAGTCGGGGTGGTCAGGTGCGCCAGGACCAGGCCGACCACGATGGCGAGCAGACCGGGAGCGGCCAGCGCGATCGGACCGTCGAGACCACCCGTCGCGAAGACGACGACGATCCCACCGGCACCGGCGATGACGATCGCGTCGGCTGCGCCCAACGCCCAGCCGGTGCTACGCGGGGGGACCCGACGCAGCAGCCGCTCGACCGGCTCGCGCGCGACCCGGCTGACGGCGATCAGGGTGACGCCGACCAGGACGAGCGCCGCGGCGACCAGCGCCGCCAGGAACGGCCAGCCGAGCTCGAACGGTGCGTCGCCGGGGAGGAGCACGGATCGGGCGACCCACGCAGCGAGCACGGCCAGCACCGCCCCAGGGGCCACCGCGACCAGGGTGATCGGGAGCAGCTCGGCGAGCAGCAGTCTGCGGGCGCCGCGACGACCGCGTCCGCGCAGCCGGGCGAGGGCTGCCTCGGGCCGGCGCTGCTCGGTGATCGCCAGCAGCACCAGCCACAGGACCACCACGGCAAGAAGGCACAGCTGCGCCATCAGCAACGGCACGGTGATCCGGGACTGGTCGATCTGGTCCTGGACGTCAGCGGCGAGGTCCGGCAGACCTGAGACCACGGTGAGGGGCGCGATGCCCACGTCCGGTGGTCGATGGGCGAGCTCGTCGACCCCCGGGCCGAGCGCCAGCAGCTCGTCGACGCCCACCGCGTCCTCGTCGAGGAGGAAACCGGCGCTGGACGTGCGGGTGTCGACCGGCACGGTCCCGCTGTCGAAGGTGTCCCGCGGCGTGATCCACACGTCGTGCTGGATCGCTGGCGGCGGGATCGTGGAGGTGACTCCCGAGCGCCCGGTGAGCGACTGCCCGAACCAGTAGTCGCCGGGTTCCTGCTGGTAGATGCCGACGACCTTCAGCCGCGCGACGTCGCTCGATCCGTCCGGACGCTGGATCCCTGCGACCTCGACCGGGACCCCGACGTCGAAGCCGAAGTGGTCGACGTCGGCAGCGCTCACGGCGATCTCACCGGCGGCGGCCGGGCAGGCCCCCTTCGTGAGCTCCAGGTGCTCACACTGACCGCTGCGCCAGATCAGGTCGCCGGACGGATCGGTCGGCCCGCCGGGCAGCACGCTGGAGGTCGCGGCGTAGCCGAGGATCGGCGGGTGGAAGTCGGCCCGGTACGGCTGGGGCAGCTCCTCCGGCGATCGTCTCGGGTGGCTGCACCGGCAGGGTGTCGTAGAACCCGTCGCCGGGCGACTGCGCCAGCTGGACGCTGGTGTCGAGGACCGACGAGCTCTGGATGGTGATCTCGGTCAGCGCCTGCTGCATCGCCCGGTAGTAGAGAGGCGCGAACGCGGCGCAGGCGGTCATCAGTGCGGCGAGCGCCGCGACCGCAGCCGCCTGGAGCGGCCGGTACCGCCAACGCCTCACTCGCACTCCCGGTCTGTCGACAACCGGGAAAGAATCTCACACGCCCGGGGGCCCGGGCGCCCGGGCAGCAGCGGGTCAGGGACCGCCGAGCGGGTTGAGTCCGGTCTGCTTGCCGGCGAAGGCGAAGAAGAGCAGGTCGGTCATCTCGAAGACGTCTCCCCGGCCGTGCCGGGGACGGAACTCCGGCTGCCGCACGATCGAGAATCGGCTGCCCTCCATGGCCCGATGGATCGTCTCCGCCACGATCCGCGCGCCGACGCCCCGCAGTCGTCCGTCGCCCGTCTCCGCCTCCCGCAGGATGTAGAACCACAGCGGCGTGTGCGCGACCAGGACCTCCCGCTGACGGGGGTCAGTCCGGTGAGCTTCGCACCGTCGTTGCCCTGCAGGATCTGTCTGCGGGTGAGCGGGCGCACCGCGACTCCGGAGCTGCGGAGCTTCGCGACCATCTGCTGCCCGCTCGCCAGCCGGACCATCGACGACCGCGTGAGGTTGCGGAACGCGAGGTTGCGGCGCCGGTCGTCGAACGGGATGCCCGCACCCCCACCGAAGGTGCTCGGCGGCAGGTTCTTCAGCGGGTCCGTCATCAGGGTGTCGATCCGTTGGGCGAGGTTCACCCGCTCGGGCGGGTCCAGGTCGGGGTGACCACCGCCGGCGAAGTCGTACATCCGACGCCAGTCCGCCAGCCAGTTGCTGAGCAGGCGGTCCTCCCCGCCGAGGTCACCACCGGCGGCCGAGAACTGGAACATGTAGTCGAGGAAGCCCACGCCGCGCGGGAAACGTCTGTTCCAGTCGTAGACCGGTCGGATCATGCTGTGCCCGAGCCGGAACGCCGCCACGGAGAACTCGACCGGCATCGTCGGCATGGCGGTCGGCGGCGGATTCGGCTGCACGACCTTGCGTCCGTGGGCGAAGACGTCGTTCACCACGCTCGCGCTCGACGATGCGCGGCAGGTAGTCGTGCCGGATCAGCCACTGGTAGTGGAGCGTGACCGACTTCCGCGCACGCCGGAACCGCTGGGGCGCCGGCACGCTGGCGGGGACCCTGTCGGCGAGGCGGTTGTGGAACCGGATCATCGCCAGGTGGGTCTGGGCGACGATGAGGTTCTCGTCGTTGCGCGGGTCGGGGATGAGCGCCTTGCGCCGTGCCCTCGCGGATCCCGTGCCCACTCGCGGAAGGTCATGGCCCGGCTTGGCGCGGTCGGGGCCGACCCGGATCGTCGTCCCCGTCCTCAGATGGATCCCGTCCGCCTCGTAGAACCGTGCGGACCCGGGATTGGCGGGACCGGCGCCGTACAAGGAGTCGAGGTCGAGCGTCGGCGACCGGCCCTGGAGCAGCTCGGCCGGCGTCACGTCCTCACCGAGGGCCACGTCGGTCACGTCCATCGTCAGGTCGTGGTCGATGAACTGCCCGAGGTAGGTGTAGCCGGCCGGGATGTCGCCGGCACCCGCCGCCTCCCTTGATCATCGCCCGAGCGAGGGCCAGCGCGAGCGGCGCCGGCACCGCGCGGCCACGGGGACCGATGCGTGAGAACCGGAACGGTGGCGCGCTGCCGACGCGACGCGCGGCCGGTGGGTCCGCGCCGGGGTCGGTGATCGGGTCGGGCTGGTCGCCGTGGCGACCACCCAGCTGGGTGTTCACCAGGCCTTCGCCCTCGATGAAGAAGCTCTCGGATCCATGTCGCGCCGTCATCTCCACACGCTAGGCCGTCGAGGCGCCCGTGCGCCTGGTCAATGTGGGCCATCTCCTGCGGCAGCTCTGCTCGGCCCGCGTGCCGGTTCGGACGTGGCTCGCCGGCCCAGGTGCGGCCCTTGACTTGAAGTCCACTTCAACTTGCACCCTCGTCGGGAACGAACGAAATGACCCGACCCCGAGGAGAGATCTCGCATGCCTGTCGCCGTCATCACCGGGGCCTCGCAGGGCCTCGGACTCGCCCTCGCCCGCGCGCCTCGCCGGAGCGGCTGGTCGGTCGTGGCCGACGCGCGCGACGCCGTACGGCTCGACGCGGCCGTCGCCGACCTGCCTGGCGGGCCGCACCTCGCCGTACCGGGCGACGTCACGGACTCCTGGCACCGCGGCGCGCTCGCCGCATCGGCGGCCGACCTCGGCGGGGCCGACCTGCTGGTCAACAACGCCAGCACCCTGGGCGCCAGCCCGCTCCCCCGGCTGGCCGACCTCGAGCCGGAGACCTACCTGCGGACCTTCGAGGTGAACGTCGTCGCGCCGATCGCGCTCGCCTCCCTGCTGCTGCCGCAGCTGCGGGTACGGCGCGGCCGGATCCTCAACATCACCTCCGACGCGTCCGTCGAGGCGTACGAGACCTGGGGCGGCTACGGCTCGTCCAAGGCGGCGCTCGACCACGCCACGCCGGGTGCTGGCCGCGGAGGAGCCCGGACTGCGGGTGTACGCCGTCGACCCCGGCGACCTGCGCACGGCGATGCACCAGGCGGCGTTCCCCGGCGAGGACATCAGCGACCGACCCGAGCCGGCGTCCGTCGTGCCCCGGCTGATGGCCCTGGTCGTCGGGGACGATCCCGAGCGGTCGGCACCGCGCCGCGGACCTCGAGCCGGTGGTGCGCGCATGACGCGTCGACGATCCGCGAGGCCGCGGTCCCGCCCGAGGCGCGCGGCGTCGCGCGCGACGAGGTCCGGCTGGCCGTGGTGACGCCGTCGCGCGACCACCCACACGACCGCCGGCGCACCTGCCGCGACCACCTGCGGCCCGGGCGACCTCCTGGTCGTCAACACCAGCGCCACGCTGCCGTCGGCGGTGGCCGGCGAGCGGTGGGGTGTCCACGTGTCGACCGTCCTCGACGACGGCAGCTGGGTGGTCGAGCTCCGCCAGCCCGACAACAGCGGCCCGGCGACGCCGGTGCCCGGCGAGGTCGCTCGCCCTGCCGGGCGGGGTCGCCCTCGGGTCCTGGACCCGCACCCGGCCGGGCAGAGCCGGCTGTGGCGTGCGCGCCCGTCGCCGGAGGTGGACCGTACGGCGTACCTCCGGGCGCACGGGCACCCGATCCGCTACCGCTACGTGCACGGCGAGTGGCCGATCGAGGCCCTGCAGAACGTCTACGCACGCCACCCGGGCAGCGCCGAGATGCCCAGCGCCGGCCGCCCGCTGACCGAGCGGCTGCTCGTCTCGCTGATGGCCGCGGGCGTGGTCGTCGCGCCGATCGTGCTGCACACCGGGGTCGCCAGCCAGGAGAAGCACGAGCCGCCGCAACCCGAGGAGTACGTCGTACCGGCCGCCACCGCCCGGCTCGTCGGCTCCACCCGCGCGGCCGGGCGCCGGGTGGTCGCCGTCGGCACCACGGTGGTGCGCGCGCTCGAGTCGGCCGCCGCCGGCGGACCGGGTCGTCCCCTCCGCCGGGCTGGACCTCGCTGGTCCTCGACCCGGTCCCGGCCCGCGCGGGTCGTCGACGGCCTGCTCACCGGGCTCCACGAGCCCGAGGCCAGCCACCTGCACCTGCTCGCCGCCGTCGCCGGCCGCGCCCTGGTCGACCGGGCGTACGCCGACATCAGCGCCCCCGGTGCGCCGCCGTACCTCTGGCACGAGTTCGGCGACTCCATGCTGCTGCTCCCCTGAGCGGACCCGGTGGTTGAGGTGCGAAGGCCGTCGCGGACCCGGTGGTTGAGGTGCGAAGGCCGCCAGGCCTGAGCCTCGAAACCACCGACCAGTCGTCCGAGAGGAAGGAGAACCGCACCTCGCGCACGGCGTTGTCGACGTTGAGGTCGACCAGGCACACGCTCTGCCAGGTGCCGAGCGCGAGCCGGCCGTCGAGCACGGGGACCGTGGCGTACGGCGGCACGATGGCCGGCATCACGTGCGACCGGCCGTGCCCGCGGCTGCCGTGCCGGTGCCGCCACCGGTCGTCGGCGGGCAGCAGGTCGCCGAGCGCCGCGAGCAGGTCGTCGTCGCTGCCGGCGCCGGTCTCGATGATCGCGATGCCCGCGGTCGCGTGCGGCACGAACACCTGCAGCAGGCCGTCGCCCGCGCCCGGCGACGAAGTCGCGGCACTCGTCGGTCAGGTCGAGCACGACCTCGTCGCGTCCGGTCCGGAGCTCCACCGTCGTCGAATCCATACCGCCATGGTGACATCGGACGGCAGCCGTCCGTGCGCCGCCGAAGTCGTCAGACCTCGGTCCCCGACCGGAGCTCGCCGGGTCCCGGTGCCGCCGGCGCAGGACGCCGACGGCTCGGGCGCGGTCTCCCCGCCGCCGTACGTCTTGATGAAGAGCGCGAGCCGCGGGTCGTCGGCGCCGTCGAGCGTCGAGCTGGCGGCCCCAGACGGTGACGACGACGGCGCCTTCAGACCGGGGTACGGCGCCAGGATGCCGTTCTGCGGCAGCAGCTCGGCGAGCGCGGCGACGTCGTCGTCGGCGAGGTCGGGGTCGTAGCTGATCCAGACCGTGCCGTGCTCGAGGTCGTGGACGACGTTCTCCTCGCGGCACCGGCGTCGTCGTAGACGCCGCAGTCCAGCCACACCGGGTTGTGCGGGCCGCCGACCGGCGGGCTCTGCGGGTAGTCGACGTCGTCGTCGGTGTGGTCGGCCTCGAGGTCGTCGTACGACTTCACGGCCGCGAGGTCCTTGCTGACCGGCGGCTCGTCGTTGACCAGCATCGGCACGGCCACCGCGAGCGCGACCACGATCGCCACGCCGATGACCGCGAGCGCGATGACCGGCCCGCGCGACGGCCGCGGCGGCGTCGGTCCCGAGCGACGCGAGCGAGGGTCGGCTCGGTCGGCGGTGGCGGGTACCCCGGCGGCGGGTAGCGCGGCGGCGGCGGCGGGTACGACGGCGGCGGCGGGATCTCCGACATCACTCGCCCAGCAGCCGCTCGACGCGCTCGACCTTGGCGGTCAGCTGACCGTCGAACCCGGGCCGGATGTCGGCCTTGAGCACCAGCCCGACCCGCGGCGAGACCGCGGCGACGACGTCGACGGCCTGCTTCACGACGGCCATCACCTCGTCCCACTCCCCCTCGATGTTGGTGAACATCGAGTTGGTCTCGTTGGGCAGCCCGGACTCGCGGACCACGCGCACGGCGGCCGCGACCGCCTCGGACACGCTGCCGGTGTCGTCGCCGGTCGTCGGGGAGATGCTGAACGCCACGATCATGGGGAAACCGCTAGCGAGCCCCTGCACACGCAGCAGGGTCAGGGCGCCGAGATGCCGAGTCGGCGCAGAGTGACCCCTGGTAGGTGTCACTCTGCGCCGACTCGCGGGTCAGTCTGCGCCGACTCGGCGCTGGATCAGGCCGACTGGGCCCGCAGGTTGCGCAGCACGTACTGCATGATGCCGCCGTTGCGGTAGTAGTTCGCCTCGCCGGGGGTGTCGATGCGGACGACCGCGTCGAACTCGACGTCGCCCATCTCCGGGCCGGTGACCTTCACGGTCTTCGGCGTCCGGCCCTCGTTGAGCTCGGTGATGCCGGAGATCGAGAAGGTCTCCTCGCCGGTGAGGCCGAGCGACTCGGCGTTCTGGCCCTCCGGGAACTGCAGCGGGATGACGCCCATGCCGATCAGGTTGGAGCGGTGGATGCGCTCGTACGACTCGGCGATGACCGCCTTGACGCCCAGCAGCGAGGTGCCCTTGGCCGCCCAGTCGCGCGACGAGCCGGAGCCGTACTCCTTGCCGCACAGCACGACCAGCGGGGTGCCGGCGGCGATGTAGTTCTCCGAGGCCTCGAACACCGTCGTGACCGGCGCGCCGTCGACGGTGAAGTCGCGGGTGAAGCCGCCCTCGGTGCCGGGAGCCAGCTGGTTGCGCAGCCGGATGTTGGCGAACGTGCCGCGGATCATCACCTCGTGGTTGCCGCGGCGCGAGCCGTAGGAGTTGAAGTCGCGGCTGCTCGACGCCGTGCTCGGCGAGGTACTTGCCCGCGGGCGAGTCCTTCTTGATCGCACCGGCCGGGCTGATGTGGTCGGTGGTCACCGAGTCGCCCAGCTTGAGCAGGACGCGGGCGCCCTCGATGTCGGTCACGGCCTCCGGCTTCTCCGGCATGCCGTCGAAGTACGGGGGCTTCCGCACGTACGTCGACTCCGGGTCCCACGCGAAGGTCTTGCCCTCGGGGGTCGGCAGCGACTGCCAGGCCGCGTCGCCGGCGAAGACGTCCTGGTAGCTCTCGTCGAACATGTCGGAGTTGATCGCCGCGGCGATCACCTCCTCGATCTCGCGTCGGCGTCGGCCAGATGTCCTTCATGAACACGTCGTTGCCGTCCGTGTCCTGTGCCGAGCGGGTCGTTGAACAGGTCGACGTCCATCGAGCCGGCCAGCGCGTAGGCGACCACCAGCGGCGGCGACGCGAGGTAGTTCATCTTGATGTCCGGGTTGATCCGGCCCTCGAAGTTGCGGTTGCCCGACAGCACCGAGACGACCGCGAGGTCGTTGTCGTTGACGGCCTGGCTGACCTCGGGGATGAGCGGACCGGAGTTGCCGATGCAGGTGGTGCAGCCGTAGCCGACCAGGTTGAAGCCGAGCTTGTCGAGGTACGGCGTCAGGCCGGACTTGTCGTAGTAGTCGGAGACCACCTTGGAGCCGGGCGCGAGGGTCGTCTTGACCCACGGCTTGCGCTCGAGGCCCTTCTCGACGGCCTTCTTGGCGAGCAGCGCCGCGCCGATCATCACCGACGGGTTGGACGTGTTGGTGCACGACGTGATGGCCGCGATCGTGACCGCGCCGTGGTCGAGCTCGAACGACGTGCCGTCCGCCAGGGTCACCTGGGCCGGGTTGCTCGGGCGACCGCTCGCGCCGGTGCCGGCGGCGACGTGCCCGGCCGGCGGAGCCTCGCCGTGACCGTTGGACGGAGCGTCGGAGGCGGGGAAGGACTCGGCGACCGCCTCGTCGTACCCGTTCTCGTCACCCTGCTCGTCGACGTAGTCGGCGAGCGCCGTCCGGAAGGAGTCCTTGGCCTCGGAGAGCGAGACCCGGTCCTGCGGGCGCTTGGGGCCGGCGAGCGACGGTACGACGGTCGCCAGGTCGAGCTCGAGCTTCTCGGAGAAGCGCGGCTCGGCGTCCGGGTCGTGCCAGAGGCCCTGCTCCTTGGCGTACGCCTCGACCAGCGCGAGCTGCTCCTCGGAGCGGCCGGTGAGCTTGAGGTACTTGGTGGTCTCGGCGTCGATCGGGAAGACCGCGATCGTGGAGCCGAACTCCGGGCTCATGTTGCCGATGGTGGCGCGGTTGGCCAGCGGCAGCACCGAGACGCCGGGGCCGTAGAACTCGACGAACTTGCCGACGACGCCGTGCTTGCGCAGCATCTCGGTGATCGTGAGGACCAGGTCGGTCGCGGTCGCGCCCTCGGGCAGGTCGCCGAAGAGCTTGAAGCCGACGACGCGCGGGATCAGCATCGACACCGGCTGGCCGAGCATCGCGGCCTCGGCCTCGATGCCGCCGACGCCCCAGCCGACCACGCCGATGCCGTTGACCATCGTGGTGTGGGAGTCGGTGCCGACGCAGGTGTCGGGGTAGGCCTGCAGCTCGCCGTCGACCTCACGGGTGAAGACGGTGCGGGCCAGGTGCTCGATGTTGACCTGGTGCACGATGCCGGTGCCCGGCGGGACGACCTTGAAGTCGTCGAAGGCGCCCTGGCCCCAGCGCAGGAACTGGTAGCGCTCGCGGTTGCGCTCGTACTCGATCTCGACGTTGCGCTCGAAGGCCTCCGGCGTGCCGAAGACGTCGGCGATCACGGAGTGGTCGATGACCATCTCGGCGGGCGCGAGCGGGTTGATCTTCGTCGGGTCGCCGCCGAGGTCGGCCATCGCCTCACGCATGGTGGCGAGGTCGACGACGCACGGGACGCCGGTGAAGTCCTGCATGATCACGCGCGCCGGCGTGAACTGGATCTCCTTGCTGGGGTCGGCATCCGCGTCCCAGCCGGCGATCGCCTTGATGTCGTCGGCGGTGATGTCCGCGCCGTCCTCGGTGCGGAGCAGGTTCTCCAGCAGCACCTTGAGGCTGAACGGGAGGGCTTGACGTCCAGGCCGTCGCCCTCGACCGCGTCGAGGCGGAAGATCTCGTAGGACTTGCCGTCCACGTCCAAGGTGCTCTTCGCACCGAAGCTGTCCTGACTGGCCACAGCAGTCATCTCCTGATGTCTCGTCGTCGTCCAGATCGCATCTCCCATCCTGCCGCCGCTGTCGAGTGTGGGAAAAGCAAGGCTGCCCTAAGTCAGCCCCAGCACTCGGTCACGAGACGGTCGAACGGGATATCTCTTGACGTCAAGATACCCGAGGTCGAGAGACCGGGCAACCCTCAGCCCTGGGCGAGCTCCGCGACGTGCTGCCACTGCTCCCAGGTCTCGAGGCGCGACGCGTAGTCCGCCTTCGCGATGCCGAGCGGCGCCGTCCCGAAGAACGACGCGCAGCGGCGGCTCGTCGGCGTCGACGATCTCGAGGATGGCGGCGGCGGAGGCCGTCGGGTCGCCGGGCGTGCCGATGCGCGCCTTGCGCGGCCTCGGCGACCTGCTCGTGCAGCTCGGCGTACGCCGGGCAGCTCGGCTCGGAGTGCTTGGACGACGAGCCGGCCCAGTCGGTGCGAGAAGCCGCCGGGCTCGATCAGCGTGACGTGGATGCCGAAGCCGGCGACCTCCTGCGCGAGCGCCTGCGAGAAGCCCTCGAGCGCCCACTTCGACGCGTGGTAGACGCCGACGAGCGGGAACGCGCGAGATGCCGCCGATCGACGACACCTGGATGATGTGGCCGGAGCCCTGCTCGCGCAGGAACGGCAGCGCCGCCTGCGTGACCCACAGCGCGCCGAACAGGTTGGTCTCCATCTGGGCGCGGGCCTCCTCCTCGGTGAGCTCCTCGACGAAGCCGAAGTGGCCGTAGCCGGCGTTGTTGACGACGACGTCGAGGCGGCCGAAGTGCTCGTGCGCCTGCTGCGACGGCGGCGAAGTCGGCCGCGCGGTCGGTGACGTCGAGCTGCGAGCGGCAGGATCGCGTCGCCGTACTGCTCGACGAGGTCGTCGAGGGAGCCGGTGTCGCGGGCGGTGGCGGCGACGCGGTCGCCGCGCTCGAGGGCGGCGATCGCCCACTCGCGGCCGAAGCCGCGGGACGTGCCGGTGATGAACCAGGTCTTGCCGGGGGTGTTCTCAGTCATGCGTCGAACGTACGACCTGGAGTGCGCTCGAGCTCAAGGGTGGAACGGAAACGCTCGTGCAGGTCCAGCAGGCCCAACCGGCAGGCGCCGCACGGAGCAATCGACACGCTGTGTGCCGGGCTGGCTGTCGCGTTATCGGTGTACCTGTTTGGCGAGGACCACGATGTAGCGGGTGTAGTGGAAGTGCCCGTTGGAGAAGACGACCCGGGCGGTGCAGCTGATCAGGGCGAGACGGTGGACACCGGTGGTGGCGAAGTAGCGTTTCGGCAACTTGTGGCCACGGTCGAAGGTCGCCTTGCTGACAACTTCGAACCGGTACGGCGTCCCGCCCCTTGTGACCGTGATCCGCTCGTCCGACGTGGACGCGTTCGAGGTCGAACATCGCACCGGGGTGGTCGTGCCGGTCCGAGACGTGTCCGCCGATGACCGCGGTGCCGATCTTGTCGTTGATCCCGGCCGACTTCCGGAGCCATCCCACGTCACGGACGTTGCCGGGCAGTGTCATGTGCCCGTCGACGACGCGTTCGGGGAGGACCGCGGCGCGCATGCCGATGCCGGGCATCCGGATGGTCGTAATCGCGCGGCGGTTGGAGTCGGGAGAGGAGTCGATGGTGCCGGAGTACCCGCCCACGATCTCCGGCGCGACGTATCGGGGCTTGGCCACCACGACGGTCTCGGCCACCTGACCGCAGGGGTGGGTCGCCGGGGCGGTCGCACGGTCGGCCTTGATGCTGACTTTCCACGTGTACACGCCGGGTGCGTTGACCCTCACCTTGTGGGTGAGGTTCAAGCCGTTGGTGACGTGCAGCGTCTGCGACCGAACCTGATGGGCCGCGTTGCAGGCGGCGTCCGCGCGGGATTCGAACGGCCCGTACAGCCGCGCGACGGCGGTGGCCACGTGCCCGGCGGCCAGTCCGCTGACGCGGATCTTGTCGCGGAACGGCTTGCCGGGTTCCACGCGACTGGCTGAGGCGACGGTGCGGATCTCAGGAGTGCTCGGTGGTGTCGGCGGTGTCGGCTGCGGCGGTGTCGGCTGCGGCGGTGTCGGTGTCGGTGTCGGCTGCGGCGGCAATTGGTTGGTCACTCTGAACAGCAGCCGTTGTCCACCATTCACGGTGATCACCTGCGTCCTGCCCGGCGCGTAGCTCGCACCGAGAGCATCACCTCCGCGCTCCTGGATGGTGATCTCGGTGCCAACCGGGAGTCGCTGCGGGACCGCGGGCGATGTCTCGCCGGACCGGATCTGGAAGGTCGCCGGGTTGACTGTGCCGAGCACGTCGTCCCCGCGGAAGTTGGTCGCCGCCGTGACGTCGAACGTGAAGGTCTGGCCCGGGGCGGGCGGGCCGCCCTCCGTGAGCTTCTGGATCTGGAACGCACCGGTGGTGTGGAACCCGGCGTCGATGGTGTGGTCGTTGCGGCTCGCGGAGCCCACGTCGACCGGTGCGCGCCCGGTGGCCGGGTCGGGGTTGGAGTCGCGTTGGAGGCCAGCCGAGGCAGCCGAGGTCCGCGTGGTGAAGTCGAGGTCTGCCCAGGTGATACCGGCGAAGCCTGGGTGGTCCGCATTCGGCCCGGTCAGGGTGACCGCGCCGGTGCCGCGGCCGAAGACCACCACGTACGGGTTCGTGTCGCCCTCGGTGGCGGCCGGGTCGAGGCCCGGGATCTGGTCACTGCGGAAGTAGTACTCGCCGGCGGCGTCGGTCGTGGTCGATGCGAGCGCTGCGCCGACGGGCGCGCCGTCCGCGGCGCGGGCGAAAAGCTGGACCGGTGCCCCCTGGATGGCGGGTTCGTCGGAGTCTTGGCGTCCGTTGAAGTCGGCGTCCAGCCAGACCCGGTTGCCGATCTCGACAGGTGCCTCGCGGGTGAGGATGGACACGGCACCGAGTCCGCCGCCCTTCTGGAAGTACGCGGCAGTGGGTTCTTTCGGGCCGTCGGCGTGGGTGCCGTTGGTGAGCGGGTCGTCGGTGTGGTTGTACCCGCGCTGGGCTGCGCCGTTGGCCAGCGAGAACCACTGCAGTCCGGCCAGGCGGATGGCGCCGAGTGGGTCCATGGCGGTGGAGGCCACCTGGGGTACGCCGGGATAGGTGGCGACGCCACCGAGGGTGTTCTCGTAGTGGTTCGATCCTGTCCCGAGGTTCTGTCGGTCGTTGATGAACTCGCGGCCGCCTGGACCCTGGGCAGCGGTCGTGCCGGCACCGGTCCGGCCTCCCACAGTGCCGTTGTTCTCCAGCGTGAACCCGCCGCCCGCGGTCGGTGCGGCGACCAGGATGTCTCCGCTGGAGACTGTCTCGAAGAAGCGTCTGTCGGCCGTACACGGTGCCGCACATCCCGGTGGCGGGAAGGCCCCCCACTGCCGATTGCCGGCTTGCACGCTGGCCCGGTCGACGAACCCGAGCACCAGGAACCCCTCGGCGTCAAAGGCGAGGCTGCCCAGGATGGCCTGCGGGTAGATGTGGGTCCATCCATAACCGGTGTTGAAGCCGACGGACTCGTTGGTCCCCCAGTACCAGCTGTCGGTCCAGGAGTTCCAACGCGTGACCTGGGCCGGCGGATTGCCGAGGGGGGTTGGAGGGAATGGCGTCGCCGTTCGCGATGGTGGCACCCCACCCGGTGATGTTGTTGCCCTTGGTGTAGCTCAGGGGCGCAGTGAGGTCAGCCTGCCAGCCGGTGCCGCCAGCGACGGCGGCGGCAACCGGCTGGGAGACGACGTAGAAGTTCCCGGTGGCCGGCGAGCCCGGGGGTGGCGCCGTCACCACTGGTGTCGACGTAGCCGACGTAGACCCGGTCGCGGTGCACCGCCACGGCCCAGGGCCGCTGGTCCGGCCCCGAGGTTGAGCGGGATCCGGGTGGCGCTGGTCGGCTTGCTGCCATCGGCGGGGAGGTTGACTGCGTAGAGGTTCTTGTCGAAGAGGTTGACGAAGAACAGCGTCGAGCCGTCCTCGCTGACCGCGATCCCCCCGATGCCGACCTTGCCGGCCTTGGTGAAGGCGTCGGGGTCGCGCACCAGGGCGTTCGGCGCTCCGAGCCCGCGGTCGTGACGAGGAGATGGCGCCGAGGTCGACGCCGGGCAGAGCGTCGACGTCCAGCCACTGCTCAACGGCACCGGGGGAAGGGTTCAGGGCGCCGGTGGCCTGGTTGACGACATTGGGGATCCGGTAGATCCCGCCGAGTCCCAACGGTCCCATGTCGGAGACGCGCTTGTAGGTCGCGGCTGCGTAGGCGGCGTTCTGGCGGCGGTTGAACGCGGTGCCCCACACGGAGCCGACAGCGCCGTACGACGCCAGATCGACACGGCCCGGGTACGTCGTGTTCGCGGGCGGGGTCGGGTCGTTCGCAGGCACCACCCAGGGGTTCACCACCACGGCCGGCAGATCGGTGGAGCCCGCCGCCGTGCGGAGGCCGGCGTACTGGATGGCGGTGATGATCGGGGCGTTGTTGTCGGCGAAGTCCTCCGGTTCGAGCACCCCGAAGTCGACGTTCGTGGCTCCGGCCGCGGCGAACCGCACACTCGTGCCGTTGTTCACGCCATGGAAGGACGACTGAAGGTCGCCCGGGAGCTGGGCCGTGGTGCCGCCGTTGGCGTCGGTGAACTCGATCCGCAGAGGCGTCCCGTCAGGGACCGAGGTGGTGTTGATCGTGTAGCTGCCGTTGGCTGCCGTGGCTGCGGTCCCGACCACCTCGTTGTGTGGGCCGTAGGCGGTGACCGTCACACCGGCGAAGCCGTTGTCGGTCTGGACGCCGGCGGCGGTGTTGCCCGCGTCGCGCGTGCCGTCGCCGTCGAAGTCCTGGAAGACAGACCCGGTCACCGAACCGGGCGCGGCATACGACGGCGGCGCCTGCCCGATGCCGACCACCATGATGGTGGCCGCGACCGCAAACGCCAGGGACGCTCGCGCTGCCCGGCTCCCTCGCCCGTTCAAGCCCATGCCGACCCCTATCGGTGCTTTCCGAGCGGTGGGCCGGAATGCGCGAACCCCGCGGAACTCTCACTATCACAGACGGCCAGCCGTCGGTCCAGAGGTACACGTTGGACGCACGGTCCCAGTGAGGCCAGAGAGGTCTACGGCTCCGCGGCGAGGGCGTCGTGGTCTCGACCAAGGACGTGACCGTGCGCGGCATCGACCTCAATTTCCCTACCCGGACGCTCGAGGAGCAGCTGGCCCACGCGTCGCCGGATCTGCTGCGCGAGCTCGACTTGACGGGACTCGACCCGGATCGGGAAGTTGAGCCCGTACTCTGGCCGCATGGGTCTCGGCCGGGCGATGACGCTGGGCCTGGTTGTTGGCGGTATTTGTCTCGCCGCCTCGGCCTGCTCGCCTGACTCGTCCCCGTCGGGCGGCGGCTCCGACCTCGTCCGTGTGCCGCAGGATGCGCCCTCGATCCAGGCGGCGGTCGACAAGGTCGCGGACGGCGGCATGGTGCTCGTCGATGCCGGCGTGTACCGCGAGAGCGTCGTGGTCTCGACCAAGGACGTGACGGTGCGCGGCGCCGACCGGAACCGGACCGTCATCGACGGCGAGGGTCTGCGCCCGTACGGGGTGGTCGGCATCGCCGACGGCGTTCGGGTCGCAGAACCTCACCGTCCGCAACCACACGTTCTACGGCGTGCTCATCACCGGGGTCCACGACAAGAACGGCCCGAGTGCCAACAACGGCGACGACTACGACGAGTTCGAGCCCGCGAAGTTCCCGCCGCTGCAGCGGTTCGCGGTCGACCACGTGACGGCGCACAACAACGGGCTCTACGGCATCTACGCCTTCGACGCCCAGCACGGGGTCATCACCGACTCCTACGCCTCGGGCTCCGCGGACAGCGGCTTCTACGTCGGCCAGTGCCACAGTTGCGACGTGCTCGTGGAAGGCAACGTTGCCGAGCGCAACGCGGTCGGCTTCGAGAACGCCAACGCCTCCGGCCCACTCCTGGTGGCCAGCAACCGGTTCACCGGCAACCGGGTGGGCATGACCCTGCTGTCGAACTACCAGGAGGCGTTCCTCCCCCAGCGTGGCAACGAGGTCGTGGGCAACCTGATCGGTGACAGCGGCTCCGGTGACTCCCCGGCGCAGGCCGACGGTGGCTTCGGCACCGGCCTGGGCATCGCCGGCGGCGTCGACAACGAGATCTCACGCAACCGGATCGCGGGCAACCCGCGCGCTGGCGTGCTCATCGTCAACACCGAGGACCTGCCGGCCACCGGCAACCGGCTGACCGACAACGTCTACGCCGACAACGGTGTCGATGTCGCGAACATCTCCGCCGAGCGTGCCCCGGCCACCGGTAACTGTGTCCGGGAGCGGGTCACGACCCTTCCGGTCGCCCTCGCCGCGACGCTCACCTGCGACACGTCGGCGCGGCGGCAGCCCGCCGTACCAGCCACCGACGTGGCCCGTCTCGCCAAGGCGCCGCCGGGGATCAGCTTCCTCGACGTGGCGCCACCCCCCGACCAGCCCGGCCTGCCCGACGCGGACAGCCCGCCCGAACCACTACCCGGAAACGTTGCGATGCCGGACACCGCCCAGATCGGTGTTCCGCCCACCTCGCTGCTCGCCGGACTGGCGGGACCAGCATGACGCGGGCGACGGTGGCTGGCTGGCCTCGCGGTCGTGGCGCTCGCGGCCGCGGGCTGCGGCAGCGGCGCCTCCCCTCCACCAACCCCCGCATCAGCCTCGCCCCGGCCAGTGAGCGCCGAAGAGGCGCAAGTGCTGGCAACCACACTGTTCCGCAACTACGACGCCGGTAGCCGATCACTCCACACGCAGGTGGCCGTCAATGCGCAGAACGTCCGGCTCGACGGCTGGATCGACTACCGGACGCACACCGGCTACGCGCTGGCGACCGGCGTCGGCTTCGCGCCCCAGCTGCTGCGGTGGAACCTCCGCCAGGTCGGCGTGCGCCCGGCTACCACGACGGCCACCACCCAGCCCCCGCTCCCGATGCCACGTGGACGCTGGCAGACCCGGGCCATCGACCCCACCCGCTCGGACCTGGACACCGTGCTGGGCGTCGTCGCCGGCCTCGCCCAGGACCGCCCCGAAAACCCGCTCCTGCTCCAGCAGGCCGGCGCGCTGTGGTTGGGTCGGGAGAAGCTCGGTGACCGAGAGGTCACCGAGTACGCCGCGCCGCCGTCCGACACGCCGCGCCACGGGCCCGGTCCATGCCGACGACTCCGGCCTTCGGCTGTGGATCGACGCGACCGGGCTCGTGCACCGGGCCCAGATCCGAACCGGCGAGGGCTGGGCCGACGTCGACTTCGGGGACGCGGCTGGGGTGTCGCTCCCGCGGCTGCCGGTGATACGCCGATGAACCTCGACCGCAGACAGGTACTGACGTCCACGGCCGCCCTGGCGCGCCGGCGCGGCGGGCGTGTACGCGGTCGGCCGGACTACCCAGGGGAACGGGTCGGTCCCCGCCACCAGCGCGCCCAGCGCCGGCGCGTCGGCGTACGGCGCACATCAGGCCGGCGTCGACCGACCGTTCGACCCCCAAGGGTTCGCACTGCTCTCGGTGCTCGACGTCTCGGCCACGACCCGTGGCGAGGTCGCCGACCTCCTCGCCCGACTCGGTCGCATGATCGGCGCCAACACCGCTGGTCGCGACGGAGACCTCACCATCACCGTCGGGATCGGCCCTCGACTTGCCCGGCTGGCCGGCGATGCACGGCCGGGCCGGGACCCGCTGCCCACCTTCGCCGGAGACGACCGCATCGCCGCCGCCTGCACCGGCGGCGACCTCCTGCTCGCGATCCACGGACCCGACGCTGACCGCATCGAGCGGGTCCGCGATCGCCTGGTCCCACGAGTGAGTGCGCACGAGCGGTGGGCGCAGCACGGGTTCCGCACACAGCGCCGGCGATGGACGCGCCCGCAACCCGCTCGGCTTCCTCGACGGAGTCGTGATCCCCCGCACAGGGGCCGAACTGCAGAAGAACGTCTGGATCCCCGACGGCCCGGCCGCCGGACGGCACCGTCTGCGTGGTACGCCGGCTCAAGCTGGAGGTCGAACGCTTCCGGTCACTACCGGTACGCCGCCAAGAGCGCATCATCGGCCGACGACTCTCCGATGGCGCGCCGCTGTCCGGCGGTGGACCATTCGCCCAGGTCGACCTGGAGGCGAAGACCCCCGAGGGTGAGTACGTCGTCCCGGAGCACGCGCACGCCCGCGCCGCGCATCCGTCGTTCACCGACAGCCACCTGATGCTGCGCCGCAGCTACGGCTACGAGAACAGCACGGCCGACCAGGGCCTGCTCTTCGTCTGCTTCCAGCGCGATCTCGCCACCTTCGTCCGCACCCAGCAGCGGCTGGACGAGGTCGACGAGTTGATGCGCTTCGCCACGACGACCGCGTCAGGCAGCTTCTTGGTGCTTCCGGGCTTCGATCACCGACGCCCGCTGGGCGCCACTCTCTTCGGATGATGTCCGGGGGGTCATCGGGACAACGGAGCGATGCCGGCCGCGGTCTGGGCAGCACGGCCGTGCCGGACACGAGTCTCGTGCACGGTGGTCGGACGACCGGCTGTCCGCCTCTAAGCCTCGATCCACCGATGGGGAACGCCTGAGGTGTGAGTCGGACGCGAGAATGCCCTTACGTGTCGGAAGAATTGAACTTCTCTAGGATCCAATTCGGGCCAGTACGAAGGGCATCTCGTAGGTGCAACTCTGCCACACGCCTCGAGCGACCTCTGCGGTGTTCGATGACCCGAACCTCGTGTCGTGCGCTGGGCTGGTCCCGGTCTTGGCGTTGGCACGATCTTCGGGGCTCCATGAGCTGGTCCGGGAGCACCTGAGCGTGCCCACGGACAAGGGCGCGAACGTCGGCTGGAGGTCGCCTCGCTGGTCGCGGGGATGGCCGCGGGACGCTGAGCGCATCGGAGTTCTACGAGGCGGGGATGAACCTGCCTCCTGCGGTGCGCAAGGACGTGGCACAACGGCTCCTCGAGTCGGTTGAGCCGGATGAGACCTTGGATGGGGCCGCTGAGGAATGGCTGCACTCTGAGGCCGTTGCCGCCTCCGACGCGTTGAGGGTCGATCCGTCGCGAGCGATCCCGACTGAGGATGTCAGGCCCGGTTCGAGGCTGTATGGAGGGCCTTGTTGTCAAGTGGGCAGGGCGAGGTTTCCTCGATCAGGTCGTCGAGGAAAGGGTGGTTTGGTGACGCGTGGGGCCAGCCATGGTGTCGGGTCAGCGTGTCTGTTCGACGCGTGGTCAAGGCTGATATGCGCGGGTTGGTTACCGCAGGACCGTGTCTTCGGCGGGAGCTTCGCCGCATTCTAAGAACGAGCGTGGCCATGAACACCAGGTTGGTGGACAGGGCTGCTCATAGCCTCGGGGCGGGTCGCTCCACACGCTGCACACCCCGGCTGGGCTGACCCCACGGTCAGCTCCGGGGATCTCCTGGCCAGCGATGTCGGGTCCGGCGTGAGCGCATCGGCGGTGTCCTGGATCGCTGCCTGGGTGGGCTGAGTGAGGAGGAGTCAAGATGGAGCGCCCACAGGGCGGGCGGAGGCCGCGTCAGCGGACCGGGCCCGGCCGAGGACGAACGACCTTGACGCCGACGAGCGAGGCCCGATGATCGAGCGGGCAGGACCCCGCCGTGGTGACCCGGGCGTGAGAGAGGTCGATGGTTGCTCATAGGTTGGCTCCGCTCAGTCGGGCAGCATCGCCAGCGACCAGCACCAGCCGGCTAGCTCGCGGGCGACCGCGACGTTGGCCGCCACCGGGCGCTTCTTGCGTTCGGCGTAGCCGACCCAGCGGGCGTGCAGCCGCTGGTTGCCGGCGTGCCCCCGGGCTCGGGCCGCGGGAGTGGCCGCGTCCCAGCGTCGCCGCAGCACCACGGTGGGACGGTAGGGCTTGCGGTGGTGCCACGCCGCCTCGACCAGCAACCGGCGGACGTGGTTGTTGCCGGTCTTGGTGATTGGGCCCTGGCAGCGCGAGGAGCCGGAGGAGTGCTCGGAGGGGACCAGGCCGAGGTAGGCGCCGATGCTGCCACCAGTGAACCGGTCCCACTCGCCGATCTCGACGGCCAACGCGAACCCGGTCAAGGTCGAGATCCCGCGCAGACAGCCCAGCCTGCGCACCATCGGTGTGAACTCGCTGGCCAGAGCCATCGCGGTGATCTTCTCGTCCAGCCGGCCTCGACGGCCGGTGGCCAGCACGACCGCCTCGTAGGCGTCCTCGAAGGCTGCCTGGGTGCCGACCCGATCGAAGTGCTGAGCCAACAGCCACGCGTCATGCACTTGCGTCCACGCCTTCCCGCCGGAATAGACGATGCCGTGGCGCAACAGCAACTTCGAGACGCGGTGCCGAGCCCGCATCAGGTCTGCGCGGGCGGCCTCCCGCGCCCGGACCAGATCCCGGGCGGCCTCCTGAAGTGGGCCGCCCGTTCATGACGGGTCGGATCAACTACACCCCCGAAGCCGAAAAGCAGCTCAACGAACTTGACGTCTGGATCACCAGGGCGGCGTCGGCCGAGATCGCTCAGCGCTTCGTGTTGGTGATTCTCGATCACATCGGCGGCATCCTGTTGTTCCCGCTGGCCGGCACAATGCGCGATGACGTGCGACCGGGTATGCGGACCAGTACTGACAAGAAGCGAACGTTCGTTGCTTATCAGGTGGATGAGTCGTCGGGTGAGCTCGTGGTCAACATCCTTGGCATCTTTCATCAAGGCCAGGACTGGGAGGCCGTGCTCGGCGAGGCGGAAGACCCTCCGGAGGCGGCCCGGTGACGGTTTCGTGCGTGGCAAATGCGTGGCAGGAGAGTCACCGGCGACCGCTCGCTACCAACGTCAACAAACGCGTTTGCGCAGGTCAGCCGCACAATGCCAACGATGACCACCGAGAGCCGCTGAGCGTGACGTGCTTCCCCTGGTACTACTGAGCTGCCGTGCTCCTGCGGGTCGGAACGGTTCTGCTGCTAGGCACCGATCCTCGCCAGGTAGAGGTCCCCGAGCCCGCTCGCGCCGAGGATGGATCCCCACGCGGCGACCAGCATGAACGGTCCGAACGGCACCGCGGTCCGGCGCCCCGCTCGCTTACCGACCACCAGGAGCACACCGGCCAGCGCGCCCAGGACGAAGGCGCCGAAGGCGCCGGTCAGTGCAGTGCCCCAGGAGAGGTAGGCGGTCATCCCGCCGACGACGCCGGCGAGCTTGACGTCACCGAAGCCCATCGAGCCCGGCGCGGCCACCGCGATGGCGAAGAAGAACGTGAACAGCACCGCTGCTCCGACACCGGCCCGGAGCAGGTCCGTACCGTCGGAGTCGAGCGCGAGCAGGATCGCGAGGAGCGGGTACGCCGGCAGGACCAGGGCGTTGGGCAGCCGGTGGACGTCGAGGTCGATGAGCGCCAGTGCGACCGCCAGCGCGGCGAAGGCCAGGTACGCGGCCAGCAGCAGGGGACGGTCGGCGAACCGCAGTCCTGCCAGGGCGAACAGCAGGGCGGTGGCGGCCTCGACGAGCGGGTAGCGCACGCTGATCCGCTCGGCCGCAGTCGTAGCAGCGCCCGCGCAGCACCAGCCAGCCCAGCACGGGGACGTTGTGCCGGTTCCGGATCGGCGTCCCGCAGCGCGGGCACGCCGACGGCGGGCTCACCACGGACTCCCCGCGCGGCACCCGGTGGACCACCACGTTGAGGAACGACCCGATCGCCAGGCCGAACAGGGCACACATCCCGGCGACGAGACCGGGCGTCATCTCGTTCATCGTTGATGGCTCCAGCTCAGGACGCTGACCTGCCGTTGGTTCGGGACGGGCGTCCCGGTCGGGTCCCACAGCTGCACGCGCGAGGTCAGCGCGAGCTTGTCCGGAGACGCGCTGCGC